>NZ_LN850107.1:0-1234185 GCF_900070365.1 Alloactinosynnema sp. L-07
CTGCGTTCCGACCCGGACACGGCCGGGTGACCACCGTCGCCGACTTCCACCGTGCCCGCTACCTCTACCAGCTCACCGGAGCCGGTCAGGCCGCCGAGGAAGCGATCGCGGTCTACGAGGAGGCCATCGGCCGACGTGGGTCGCTGCAGTCGGTCGCGCTCGCGGACATCGCGGTGCAGCTGCGCGCGCTCGTGGAGGTCGCTCGCGGAGAAGACCTTGATCCGGCGAAGGTGCATCTCCTGCTGCTCGCCCTCGCCGACCGCTTCACCGGACTGGCCGACAACGCGCAGGCGTTCATGGCCTCGCTGCGCCGAGTGATCGACTTCGCGGACGGCGACGTCGCGGCCTTCGTGGCCTACAAGCAGCGGCTCATCGGCTACGTCGAGCGGTTCATCGCGGACCTGGCCGACCCGGCGCCGAGATCGCCGGGCTGCTGGCGCGCATCGAGGCCGATGACGTCGAACGCCTGCTGGCCGTCGCCCGCGTCGGGAAGCCGAGGACGCCGTTCCGGACGAGGACGGCTACGCGGATGTCCTGGCCGCCGCCGTGGCGGGCTGGCGCAACCGATGGCGTGGACTGCGCGACTGGTTCTGTCCGCGGACGCGCGGCACCTTCGCAGGCCCGGTTGCTCCGCGGCGCGGCGCTGAACGCGATCACCCAGCTCATCGACACGGTGTCCGCGCTGAACGAGCGCCGGTCCGGAAGGTCGGACCGGGCCGCCGACTTCCGTGCGCTCGCCCGATGGTTCGCCAAGACCCCCGACGACGCCGCGGCGCACCGGCTGTGGAGGGTCGCGTTCGGGCTGACCAGCACGCGACACCTCACCGTGACGGCCGCGACGCTGACGCCTGGGAGGCCGACCAGCCGACCCCGCAGACGCCGTGGGCGGACGCGCCCGCCGTGCGGATCAGCCCCCAGCTGCGCAAGACCGGCGCCTACGAGCGGCGCGGCAGGCAGTCCCAGATCACTGATCGGCACGCCCATCGCCAGTTGCTGCTCGCCCACGCCGAGCGGGAAGCCGACGAAGTGGCCGAAGCCAGACGCCGCCTGGCCACCGACGGCCCGGTGCTGCTGTCCGACCTTGGCGTGTTGGAAGCGCGAACGTTTCGGCTGTTCCTGGGTCTGCTGGGGACGCGCTGTCCGCGCGGTCGCCGGACGACACGGAGGTCAAGACGACCACCGGCGACGGTTCGATGGAGATCCGGTTGTCCCTGGTCGCCGACGGCGGCGAGGTCGCCATCGACACCGAAGACGGTGTTCTGCGTGGACCTGAGCACGTCATCGACATCATCGACCTCATGCGGGGGACGGCGTGACAGTGACGGATTCGCTGGCGGGCGATCGGCCCAGCAGCGGCGCAAGGCGCTGCGCGCGCTCCTGGTCCGGCCCCTGCTCGTGGCGGGGCGCGACGACGAGGCGATCAGGCTGGTGCGCGGACACGCGGGTGAGCTGCGCGAGTGGCTGGCGCGCGAGGCCGGGTGGCGCCTGCAGGTGGACGCGGAGTCCGTGCGGCTGTTCAAGACCGCGCCGACCACCACAGACAGCACGCACGCCGCTCGGGACGACAAGGGGAAGCCGCGTTCGGCAGGCGGCGGTATGTCCTGCTGTGCCTGGCGCTGGCGATCCTGGAACGCGCCGACGCGCAGATCACCCTCGGCAGGCTCGGAGGGCGTCATCGCGGCGGCGGCCGAGCCGGATCTGGCCGCCGCTGGAGTCTCGTTCACGTTGAGTCGCCGGGACGAGCGGTCCGACCTGGTCGCGGTCGTGCGGTGCTGTTGGAGTGGGGTGTGCTCGACCGGGTCGCGGGCGAGGAGGACGCTTACCTGTCCGACACCGGCGACGTCCTCTACGACGTTCGCAGGCGAGTGCTCGCCGCATTGCTCACCGGTCAGCGCGGTCCGTCCACAATAGACACAGACACCTTCGAGCGCAGGCTGGCCGAACTGACCGACGAGCCCGCGCCGGACACCGATGAGCTGAGGACCCGTGCCCTGCGGCACCGCCTGACCCGTCGGCTGCTGGAGGACCCGGTCGTCTACTACGACGAACTCACCCCAGACGAGCGGGCCTACCTGGTCAATCAGCGGCACGCCATCACCCGCCGCATCACCGAGGCCACGGGCTGATCGCCGAGATGCGCGCCGAAGGGGTCGCCATGGTCGACGCCGACGACGAGCTCACCGATGTGCGGATGCCCGAGCAGCGCACGGATGGCCACGTCACCCTTCTCGTCGCCGAGCGGCTCGCGACCGGTCGGAACCAGTGTCGATCGATACGTTGGCCAGGTATGTCCGCACCCTGGCCGCCCAACACGTGACTACTGGCGCAAGGGCGTCACCGAGCCAGGCGCCGAACTGGAACTCCTCGATGTGGCGCTGGGCAAGCTGCGCGCGCTGCGGCTCGTCGCCGATCTGCCCGGTGCGATGGTCGTTCCGCTGCCCGCGATCGCCCGCTACGCCGTCGACGCCCCCACGATCAGGTCAGGAAAGGCGCGATGACCCAGGAGCCCCGGACCCAGCGCTGGCAGCCACTGCGCACCGGCTTGGTCGACCTCTTCTACTACGACGTCGAGGAATTCCACTTCCACGACGGCCGCCTGCTGTTCCGCGGCAACAACGGGACAGGCAAGTCCAAGTCCTCGCGTTGACCCTGCCGTTCCTGCTCGACGGCGACCTTGCCCCGCACCGCGTCGAACCCGACGGCGATCGCAACAAGCGCATGGAATGGAACCTGCTGCTCGGCGGCAGACATCCGCACAGCGAGCGCCTCGGCTACACGTGGCTGGAGTTCGCAGACTGGACGAGAATGGTGCGCCGGAATACCGCACGATCGGCTGTGGCCTCAAGGCCGTCGCGGGCCGCGGCATGGCACGTCACTGGTTCTTCGTCACCAGCCAGCGCGTCGGGCCGGAGTTCTCGCTGGTCAGCCCGACCAAGGTCGCCCTCACGCGGGAACGGCTCAAAGAGGCGGTGGCAGGGTTCGGGACGGTCTACGACACGGCGACCGACTATCGGCGGGCCGTGGACGAGGCCCTGTTCGGCCTCGGTTCCCATCGGTACGAGGCATTGGTCAACCTGCTCATCCAGCTTCGCCAGCCGCAGTTGACCAAGCGGCCGGATGAGAAACTGCTTCCCGTGCGCTGACCGAGGCGCTGCCTCCGCTGGACCAAACGCTGGTTGCGACCGTCGCCGACGCTTTCCGCGGTCTGGACGAGGAACGCGACGCGGTGCTCGGCCTGAGCGAGGCGAAGTCGGCCGCCGAGACGTTCCTCGGGCACTACCGCCGCTACGCGAGCGTGGCCGCCAAGCGCCGAAGTGTCCAACCCCGGCGCGCGCACAGCAAGTACGAGAAGCTCAGCGCGAGCCTGACGGAGGCGGACGCGGCGTTCCACGCGGCGGTGACCGCGTTGGCCGCGGCCGAGACCAAGCTGGCTGAACTCGCGTCGGAACGGGCCGTGGTCGACGCGCGGATCCGGGCGCTGGAGAACAGCCCGAGATGGACAACGCGCGCAAGCTGGCGGACGCGCGCGAAGAGGCCGATCGGCTCGCCCGGTTCGCTCAGGCGCGCGAACGCGACCAGGTCGCCGCCGCAGAGGGCCTGAACGCCAAGCGCGGCAAGCTCGATCGGGTCCGGCGGGACGCCGAGGGAGATGCCGCCGCCCTCACCAGGACGCGTTCCGCGGCGGACTCGCGCGCGGAGGACGCGTGGCTGCGCGCCGAGCACGCCGGGATCATGTCCGTGTTCGGCGAAGAGGAACCGCCGTATGTGGACGCGGTCGCGGCGGCGGGCGCGCTGATGGACAAGCGTCGCCGGATCGTCGCCGAACTCGACGGGCTGCTCATCGCGCGGGACCGAGCCCGAGCGGACTTGCTTTCCGCGCGACAGGAAGTGGAGCGGATCACCGGGGAACAGCAGGAGGCCGAGGAGCGGATCGGCCACGCCGCGGCGGTGTCGCCGCGGCGGGCGCGGAACTCGTGGCGGACTGCGTGGCCTACCTGGCGGCGGCGACCGGGTTCGCGATAGCCGACGTCGACGCCGTGATCGGTGACCTTGAGGGGTGGGTGGAGTCGGCGACCGGACCGAACCCGGTCACCGCCGCGGTCGACCAAGCGGTGTCCGACGCGACGGCCGACCTGGGCAGGCGGCAGGCATCCGTCGACGCGGAGTCGGCCGCCGTCAAGCGCGAGACGGCCGACGTCGAGCCGAGGTCCGTCGCCTGACCGCGGGTGGGCACGACGCGCCGCCGTCGCCCCACACCCGCGATCCGATCGGCCGTGCGGGCAGGCCGGGCGCTCCACTGTGGAGGGTGGTGGACTTCGCCGACGGTGTGGGCGACGCCGATCGGGCGGGACTGGAGGCCGCGCTGGAGGCGTCGGGCATCCTGGACGCGTGGGTGACTCCGGACGGGGAACTCCGGGACAGGATCACTGACGACACAATCGTTCGGCCCACGGGTCCCGCGCCGGGCGGCGGCCTGGCCCAGCTCTTGGTCCCCGCGATCGACCGAGCCGACGAGTCCGCCGCGGCGCTGGACGACGCGGCTGTCGCCACGGTGCTGCGGTCCATCGGCGTCGGGGAAGGCACCACGTGGGTCGATGTCGACGGCCGGTTCCAGGTCGGCGTGCTGGCGGGTTCCTGGCACAAGGACTCCGCCGTCTACCTCGGCGAGGGCGCCCGCGAGGCGGCCCGCCGGGCGCGGCTCGCGTTCCTACGCTCGGAACTCGACCGCCTGGCGGAGCTCATCAACGAGTTGGCGGCCGCGAGGCGCGAACTGGATGCCATGCTGGACGTCCTCCGGCAAGAGCGAAAGCGGTTGCCCGCCGACGAGCCGCTTCGCGAGGCGCACAGCGCTCTCGCCGCCGCGCACGCCGCCAAGCGAGTCATCGATCAGAACCTCGGCGCGGCGGCAGTCCGCGCGAAGGAATCGGCGGATCAAGCGGCTGTGGCCGAGCGACGGGCCGACGAGTTCGCCGATGATGTGAGCCTTCCCGCCGATCGCGCCCGGCTCGACGACGTGCGCGCCGCGACCGGGGAGTATCGGATCGCGCTGACCGGGTTGTGGCCCGCGGCCCAGGCCGCGTGGCGGGCGGCACGCGAGGTGACCGAGGTCGAGGAGGAGATGGCCACCGCCGAGGAGAAGCTGGCGGTCGCCGCCGAGGAGGCAGGCGAGGCGCGGGAGCGGTCGCTGGCCGCCGACGAGACCTTGAACGTCCTCATCGAGACCGCGGGCGCGGGCGTCGACGATCTCTACCGCAAGCTGAACGCGGCCAAGGCGGCACTCGAAGCCGCCGCGGCGACGGAGAAGCACGCCCGCGCGTCGGAATCCCAGGCACTTGGGGACAAAGGCAAGGCCGAAGGACTCCGCGAGCGGTTGGCGGATGAGATCCAGGAGGCCACGCAGGAGCGTGCCACCGCCATCGACGACCTCCGGGCCTTCACCGCGACCGGCCTGCTGGCCACCGCGCTCCCTGATCTCGACACCCCGGACCCGAACACCGAATGGGCCGCCAAGCCCGCCGTCGCCGTCGCCCGCGCCATCAACGCCGCCTTGGAGGGGCTGGACGACGCCGACCGGCCGTGGGAACTGATCCAGCAGCGGGTGACCGCCGAGCACAAGCTGCTGACCGACGCCCTTTCGCGGCAAGGACATTCCGTCGGGATGACCGTGCGCAGCGGCGTGATCGTGGTGGACGTCCGGTTCCAGGGCCGCACCCTGGACGTGCCGACCCTGGTCGACGCCCTCGCCGCCGAGACCGAGCAGCGCGCGACCCTGCTGTCGGCCAAGGAACGCGAGATCCTGGAGAACCACCTGATCAACGAGGTCGCAGGCACGCTCCAGGAACTGATCGCCGGAGCCGAACAGCAGGTGAGCGGTATCAACGCCGATCTGGAGGCCAGGCCCACCTCCACCGGGATGCGCCTGCGGCTGCTCTGGAAGTCGGCGAAGTCCGCGCCGGACGGACTGGACCGCGTCCGCGACCGTCTGCTCCGCCAGACCGCCGACGCCTGGAGCCCGGCCGACCGCGCGCTGGTGGGCGGGTTCCTACAGGAGCAGATCAACCGGGAACACAGCGAGGACATCGGCGGCGGCTGGGCCGACCAGCTCACCCGCGCGCTGGACTACCGAAGCTGGCACGAGTTCGCCATCCAACGCTTCCAGGACGGCCAGTGGCGGTCCGCGTCCGGCCCAGCATCGGGCGGTGAACGCGTCCTCGCCGCGTCGGTCCCGTTGTTCGCGGCAGCGTCGTCCTTCTACAGTTCAGCGGGCAATCCCCACGCCCCCAGGCTGATCGCGCTCGACGAGGCCTTCGCGGGCGTCGATGACGATTCCCGCGCGAAGTGCCTCGGCCTGCTCGCGTCGTTCGACCTGGACGTGGTGATGACCAGCGAACGGGAATGGGGCTGTTACCCGGAAGTGCCCGGCCTCGCCATCTCCCAACTCACCCGCCGCGACGGAATCGACGCCGTCCTGGTCACCCCGTGGCGCTGGGATGGCAAGCAGCGCAGCAAACTCCCGCGCCCGGGCTCCGGGTCGATCACCGGATCGCTGTTCGACTGATGGACACCATTCGGCTGCACAGGGGCAGCCTGGATCTCGCGTGGCTGGTCGGCTGATGGATACCGACCGCCTGCACCGGCTGCTGGGCAACCCGGACCTCGCGTGGCTGGTCGACCGGGTCCGCGCCCGCCTGGAGAAGACCGCGCCGCTGACCGGCACGGTCACACTCCCGAACGCTCGCCCTGAACAGCGTCGAGCGGTCGAGCTGCTGCTCGGCCGTCGCGCGGGTCGGGGAACCTCCGTGTCGGTCTCCCTTGATGAACTGGACGGCCTGCTGCGCACGGGCGGCATCGCACCTGAAGGTCTTGGGCAGGCGGTGCGGGTCCTGCTCGGCGACATCCGGGACATCGCCGCCGAACAGTCCACCGCCCGAGCCGCGTGGGCGGCGGCTTTCGCCCCAGCGGACGCCTTGGTGCGCGGACGCCCGGATCTGCACCGCTGGCTGGACTGGTTGACCGCAACCGGGCTGGTTCGCCGACTCGCCCCGGAGCCCGATCAGGCCGCCGACCTGCTGCTCAAGGCAGTGCGAGTCATCGAGGCGCTGCCCTCACCGGGCATCGCCCTCGGGAGACTCGCCGCGGATCGAGCTGGTGGCGCACACGCCCTTGACGATGGGCAACCGCTGGCCACGGTCGTCCTCGCGGCAGCGCGGGTCCTCGCGGGCACGAATCCGACCGGCGCGGGCAACGCCGCTGAACGTCGCACCGCGTGGTCGGCTGTCGGTGTCCATCGGGATGACCTCTCGTCCACCGTGCTGTGCGCAGGGCTGCCAGGGAGCGGCGAGTCCTTCGTGGGTCGGGTCTTGGGCCTGGCCAGGGCTGCGGGGGAACCGTGCGTGGTGACGCTGCGGCAGCTTGTGCGAGGCAGCCCCCAACTGGGCGTCGGCGAAGGCCGGGTGTGGGTCTGCGAGAACCCCATCGTCGTCGCCACCGCCGCGGACGAACTGGGACCGGCCTGCCCGCCACTGGTTTGTCTAGCCGGCCAACCGTCCGCCGCGGCGGTGGAACTGCTGACCCTGCTCGCGACCCAAGGCGCCGACTTCGGCTACCACGGCGACTTCGACTGGGGCGGCGTCAGCATCGCCAACACCTTGTCGCGTCACATCACGTGGCGGCCTTGGCGGTTCGACGCGGGAACCTACGAACTCGCGGTCCGCGCACACGGCGGTGAGGAACTGCGGGGATCGCCGGTGACCGCGGCCTGGGACCCCGGCCTGCGGCCGGCGTTGGTACGGGGTGCGCGCAAGTTCGAGGAAGAACTCTTCCTGTCCGACCTGATAGCCGACCTTAGGCTGGACGCGGATGGGCGAATGGGTTGAGCAGGCGAACGCCGGTCGGTTCGAAGTCCTTGACGTTGCGGGTGACCACAGTCCAGCCCCGAACCCGCGCGGTCGCCGCGATCAACGCATCAGCCATCGGCGTCAGATGCCGCGAGCTATCGTGACCCCACTCTTCGGCGATGTCGGCGTCGATCGGGATGACGCGGTCGGCGAACTTGTCTTTCGTCGCCGCCAGCCACGATTCGTACTGCGCCGCCTGGCGGTGAGCCGATCGATGTTGGAGCCGTGAGATGCCCCGCCGGATCTCGCCGATGGTGACGACACTGATGTAGAGGTCATCGACGTGGACGCGCGCGAACCAGTCGGCCACTCCGGCGTCGGGCTCGGCCTTGCGCCACTCCGAGAGGACGTTCGTGTCGAGCAGGTAGGTCACTGTGCTGCCCCGTCGGCCAGACCGAGTTCGATCTCGAAGTCCGTCGCGCGGGGCAGGTCGTTCTTACGCTCGGCCTCGATCTCGTCGAAGACATCGACTTCATCCATGTCGTCACTCTTGGGGAACGCCATCAGATGCTCGATGAAGTCGCCCGTCCGACCGCTGAGGCGACGGTACTCCCGAATGTCGATCAGCACCGCGACGTCCTCGCCATGTCTGGTAATCGTCTGCGGCCCTTCCCGCTCGACGGCGCGCAGCACCTCGCTAAAGCGCTGCTTTGCCTCCTGAACCTGCCAGTGCGCGTGTTCTGACATCGCCAGCTCCCTATCTAGACAGCACAGACTATAGCGTCCGACGACGTTGGCGCAATCGGTGACCGGCCCGCGCGATTGTTCGACGAGCCCGTCGCCGCCGTTCCCTGTGGCGGACCTCGCCGCGGCTCCCCTGATCACACCGCGATGGCGTCGGTGAGCTGGTTGACCTGGTCGAGTAGATCGTCGGGTGCGAGGGTCAGGTCGAGCGCGTGGCAGACGATCTCCACACCCGCCCGCGCCACGACGCCGCTGGGCCAACGGAATCATCCAGCAGGCCGTCGCCCACGTCATCGAAGATCCGCCGCTGCGGAACGGCCGCGGCGGCGCACTCTGTGGAACCTGGCTGATCGCCGTGTCAGCGCCGCCTGGTCCGCGGCTCCGCGCCGTAACGGTTCGGCCGTGTGCGGACTGCGTCAGGCTGATCATGACTTCGGCTTGACGCGCGTCTTGACCAAGATCGGGTGACGGTCTCGTCCATGATCACGGACGGTTGGGGAGTACCCGACTAAGATCGCTATTGGGTGCCCATTAGAGTGGCGCGATTGTTAGCCCAAATGGCGTATTCGGAAGGTGTTCTGTGATCAGTCGTCGTTTGCTCGTTCTTGCCGCCGTACTCGCTCTACCTGGTCTGGTGCTGACCGCAGGTGGGTCGGTCGCCCAATCACTGCCGAGGCAGAGTCCGATCAACATCACCGCCGCCGCGCTGCGCGCGGACTGGCCGTCGTCGCCACTGCGGATCGACTACGGGTGGACCGATGTCTCCCTTGAGTACGTGAGCAGAGACGGCGATCGCGCTGTCCGTGGCGAGGAGGAGACCGAGCAGGGCATGGTCGAGCCCGGCGCGGGGCGGGTCGCGCTGGCGGGCGTCCGGTATGACCTGGTCCAGTTCCATTTCCACACCCCGGCCGAACACCGGTTCGGCGGTCTCGCCGCACCGATGGAGTTGCATCTGGTGCATCGGGACGCGACCGGGAAGCTCTTGGTGATCGGGGTTCCGCTGGTGGTCGGCGGTGGCGGCTCCACTGTGGACACCGTGTTGCGTACCCTCGCGCCGGAGTGTGGGCCTGCGGTGGCGGTGGGGCGGATCGATTTGAACGGGCTGCTGCCCGCCGAGCGCTCGTCGCTGCGCTATGACGGGTCGCTCACCACGGCGCCGTTCACTGAGGGGGTGCGGTGGGTGTTGATGCGGGAGAAGCACGTCGCCGCGGCGACGGTGGCGCGGTTCCAGGAGCTGTTCGCCGACGGGAACTCTCGGCAGGCCCAGCCGCTCAACGGGCGCGGTGTCCACATCGAGCCCGATGTCTGGTAATTGGGAACAGATTACTCCAAACGGGGTGTCCTGGTTGGAAACCCACAGATCATGGTGCCGCGCCCGGACCAGTCGCGCGGCCGTTCGGTGGATAGGGGGTTGCTTCCCCCGCCGGATCGGGGACAGGCTGTTCGACGGACGTACGTGAGCGGGGGCTCGGTCGTCGGGCTCCCCGCCGTGCGGTGGGGACGGGGGAGTATGGGTACCAGAGGGTGGGTTTCGCGCGCGCTTGTCGCGGTGGTTGTCGTTGGGCAGCTTGGGGTCGGGGGTGTCGCGGCCGCTGATCCGGAGCCTGATCCAGGGGCCGAGCACCACCCCACCGGGTTGGTCGCGCAGGATCGGACGGCCGTTGCGCCGAGTGTTCAGCAGATCGAACCGGTGCCGCCGGTTGATCCTGGGCCGGACGGGTCGGTCTCGGTCGAGCGCGAGACTTCCAAGGCGCTCCAAGACATCCCTGCCCTGCCGGGGTTGAGCCCGGCTGCCGGGACGGTGCCGGTGCCCAAGGGGCCGATGACCCCGCAGCCGCCGGTGTCGCCCTATCAGCTCACCCTCCCGCAGCGGCCCGGACAGGAACTGGTCGACGCGACCGCCGCCGACGCGCTGGCCACGTTGGGGCGGGCCGGGCGCCTTGGGACCGACGGGAAGCCCGCGCTGGATGCCAACGCGTTGCAGCCGCAGGTGGCTTCGGCGCAGGTGATCGACCCGACCAGGCGGGCCACGTTGCAGGAACTGATCGACGCGTTGCTCTCCGGAAATCTGCCGCCGCCGCTGCCGGTCGATCCGTTGGCGCTGCTCCAGCAGCTGCCTGACGGCATCCCGCGCATCACCTATCGCGTTTGTTCGGAGTCGGCGACGAAGCCGGTGTCGTGTTCGCTGACGTTGCCGCTGGGCGTGCCGGCGATCGTCGACGTCACCGGCGACCGCACCCCCGATGTGCTGGCCGACCTGCTTCCGGCGGTCGCGCTGGGCGACATCCTCGGGGCGGTGCGGGAGATCCTGGACCTGCAGCGCCAGCTCGACGCCGCCACGTCGCGGCTCAACGCGGTGTTGGACCTGCTCAAGAACCCGCTCAACGTGATCCTGCACCCCGAGCTGCTGATCGAGCGGCTCAACCTCGAAGGCCTGCTCATCACCCTCGGCGACGCGCTGCGGACCAAGACCGAGGCGCTGCTGCGGGTCATCAACGTCGGCCTCGCGATGCTGGAGGTGCGGCTGCCCACCAGCGAGTTCGCGGGCCGCGACCTGCCCGGCCACGTCTGGGCGGTCTACGACATCCCCGGCCGCAAACGCTTGTCCCTGGGCTACGACGGCTTCCGCCGCGGCACGAGCCTGTCCACCGCGACCCTCGGGGTGTTCACGCTGAACCCGTTCGAGGCCGCCGCGAACGGCGTCTTCGACATCAAGGCCTCCCTGTTGCAGGTGGGCGCGGGCGACGCGATGGCGATCACCGCCGGTATGGCGTCGGTGCGCGACGACCAGCAGGGCGCGGCGTATGACCCGACGGTGGCCAGTTCCCGGTTCTCGCCGGTGCCGCTGCTGTTCGAGGCGCACGCTCGGATCGACATGGGCGCGGCCGACCGCGCGCAGACGGCCAAGGTGACCGCGACCAGCACCACCGACACCCATCTCGACGCGCAAGTGCTGGCGAACACCGCTCAGGCCAACCGGTTCGACCAGGTCAAGGTCGACGTCCTCCCGCGAAGCGTGTCCGCCGAGCTGACCAGACCGGTCGGCGGCGGTGAGACGACCGTCCGCTACGACGCCTCCGCGCCCATCGCCGACGTGCTGTTCGCTGACTTTGTCTATACAGGACAGAACTTGACCTGGGCCGTGCAGGCGACCGCGAAGACGGTGCCCGCGCGGTGGACGGCGACCTTCAAGACCGCGCCGGACCGGATCACCGCGAACTACTCCGCTTCGGGCAGGCTCGACGCGCTAGATGTGAACTTCTACGACAAGGATCCCGCGATCGTCGGCCGCGGCGCGCTGCGGTCGCTGCCGACCAAGCTGGACTTGCTGGTCGACCGCGCCGCGAGCCACGTGAGCCTGCTCGGCGACCAGGCGATCGGGTCGGCCACCGTGGCCTTCGCCAAGAACCTCGGCGCCTACGCGCCGCTCGACGGCGACCACGCCACGGTCATCACCCGCGACCAGGCGATCGGCGCGAGCGCGCGGATCACTGGCATGAAGAAGGTCGACGCCTACTTCGACGGCCACACCCGCCTCGCCACCGAGTTCGACCCGGGCGGCCAGGCTTTCATCGTCGCGGGCGACATCGATGACGTGCACAAGGCGCGGCTGGAGATCTCCAACCTGCCCGCGACCCTGTCCATCGACGCGGACACGGCCGCGCGCAAGGTCGCGTACCAGGCGAGCGCGGTCATCAGCCGCGCGCACGTCGCCTACACCAACACCCGGACCGGCCCGACCCTGTTCGGCACGGTCCTGGCTGTGCCCAGCACCGTCGAGCTGAACTACGACCTCGGCGACAAGCCCCGGCTGCGCTACACCGCGAGCAGCCGGATCCCGCGGATCGAGCTGTTCGCCGCGCCCGGCCACGTCGAGCAGCTGCGGCCGCTGGAGGACCACTACCTGTCCGCCGCGACGGTGAACGTGCCCACGGGCATCGATATCCTGGTCGACCTGCCCGCCAAGCACCTGCAGGGCACCCTGACCGACGTGCTGGACGGTGTGACCGCCGTGGCGCGGTTCCCGGTCGGGGGCCGCGACTGGACCGCGATCGCCGAGTTCACCGGAGTCCCGAAGGAGTTCGACGCCGACTGGGCCGACGGGAACCTGCGGTTCCGCGGCGTCAGCGGGCCGTTGGAGGCCGTCCGGCTTGCCGTGACCAACCACGCGAACACGACCGCGCCCACCGGATTGCACGCCGCTGTCCACTATCGACAGTCGACGGGCGATCTCGACGCGAGCGTGTCGGTGCGGAAGCTGTCGCACATCGAGTATTCCCGGACCGAGCAAGGCAACCAGACGTTCCGGCTTGACGTCGACACCGCGGGAGCGCCGGTGTTCGTGGACGCGGACGTGGTCCTCGGCGCCGACGACACCCGCTACGCGGTGTCGGGACGGATCGACAACCTGCCGAGCACGATCCGGGTCGACGTGGCCGACGGCAAGATCACCTACGCCGCCGACCGTAACATCGGGCTCGCGCTGAACGTCGCGTTCGGCAAGGCCGCCGCGCTCAACGGCCTGGGCGCGCCGCTGTTCGACAACGGTGTCGCCGCCGTTGCCCGAGGCTGTGACGACGGCGCGGGCTGCACGCGCGACGAGTCGCCGTTCTGCACCGCGTTCGCGCGCTGCTTCGGCGTCGTGGGCACGGTGAACCTGCCTGGCCTGCCGACCAGCGTCGTGGTCGACATGAAGAACCGCACGTTCACCCTCGACGACTACCGCCCGACCGCGCCGCTGCAGGCCTACGTCGGCGTGCACGGGCTGATCGACCGCGCGCCGAGCTTCAAGGCGCTGGCCACGCTCGCGGGCTTGGCCTCGCCGCTCGACCTGACCGTCGGTCCGATCAGTGTTGGCGACGGCAAGGTCGATGTCGGCTACACCGCGTCCGCGCCGCTGGGCAAGCTGACCCTGGACGCTGATGTGTCCACAACGGACAGTCGGTTCCCGGTGCTGCGGGCCAAGGGCGTCGTCGACTCGCTGCCCGCGACACTGCGGGTGACCGGCACGCTGGGCGACCGCACGTCGGTCAGCATGCGCAACTCCGCGCCGGTCGAGGAGATCTCCCTGACCGTGACCGGCGACCGGTCCGGCTACCTGCGGACCGGTGTGTTCGGGGTGCCCGCCGAGGCCGACATCCTGGTGGACATGCCTGCCAAGCACGCCGAGGTCACCATGTCGGCGCCGATCCGGGCGGTCACGGCGCTCGCGCGTGACATCCCGGCCGCGGGCCGCACCTGGTCGGCCTACGGCGACCTGCGGAACATCCCCGCGAAGTTCACCGCGGACTGGGCGAAGGGCAGGTACGCGCTCAACACCATCTCCTCGCCACTGGCCTCGGCGGCGTTCGCGGTGACCAACCACGGGGCCGCGAAAGCGCCGGTCGGGTCGCACCTGGCCGTGCACTACCGGCAGTCGAACGGCGATATCGACGCCAGCGCGTCGCTGTCGGGCTTCCGCCGCGCGGAGTACACCCACACGGGTGGCGACTTCACCACCCGGTTCGACTCGGCGGCACAGAAGATCGGCCTGGACGCCGATGTCGTGCTCGCCGCGAACGGCGCGGACGACGTGCGGCTGGCCGCACTCGGCACGCTCGGGCCGATCCCGAGTGAGCTGACGATCAGCTCGGCCAAGGGCGTGATCGGCTACACCGCCGACAAGCAGCTCAACCTCGAGGCCCAGCTCTGGCTGGGCAAGGTGGCCGCGCTCAACGGCCTGGGCACGCCGAGGTTCGCCAACGGCATCTCCGCCGTCGACAACCTGTGCGCGCCGGGCGCGGGGTGCGCGAGTGACGACGGCCCGTTCTGCCAGGACGGCAAGTGCTTCGGTGCCACCGCGATCATCAACGTGTCCGGGCTGCCGGACAAGATCACGGTGAACACCAAGGACAAGTCGTTCGCGTTCAGCGGGTACACCCCGGTGGTGGACCAGCTTGAGTTCTATGTGGACGATCGGGTGTTCGTGCCCGCGCCGCTCACCAGGGCCAGGGCGAAGGTCATCCTCAAGGGCCTGCCGCAGGCGATCACGTTCACCCTCGGCCCGATCAAGGTCGACGACGGGCTGGACTTCGCCTACGACGCGGGCGTGCAGAAGATCACCTCGATCCAGGTGCACGCGGAGGCGTTCGGCGTGCCGGTCCTCGGCAACGCCCGGGCACTGGCCACGCTCGACCCGGCGCCGGGCAAGGTGCACGTGAAGGCCAAGTTCGGAAAGACCGCCACGGTGTCGGTCGACAACTCGACGGCGATCAACGAGCTGTCGCTGCGTGCGACCGGGGTCTACGACAACAACCCGGCGTCGGCGATCGTCAAGTTCACCGACGTGCCCGCGAAGTTCTCGATCACCACCGCCCCGAAGGCGGCGGGCGTCACCGCGCCGAACTTCGTCTACAGCTCGCCCGCCAGCACCCTCGACGGCCTGTTCGCCGTGGAGGCGCGGCTGATGACCGACGTGGACCCGGTGCAGGCGGGGATCTCCGGGATCTCCTTCCGATTCCAGGACCTCGGCGGCGACACCAAGATCACGCTGCAGGACGACACGTCGCTGAAGTTCACCTCGACGCCGCGCACCCCGCTGATCGAGTTCCACACCGGGCTGCTGGTGTCGGGGATGGCCCGGCAGTCGGTCGACAAGGAGTTGTTCGAGTACGCGGGCGGCTTCTTCACCGGCCACCTGCGCGGTCACTACGGGTTCGGGGCCAGCCGCATCGACGACCTCGGGTTCAAGATCCACGGGATCGGCGACCTGACGATCCGGCCCGCCAAGATCCCGTTCGACGACGAGAACAAGGTGCCGCGCGCGGTCGGCTACCTCATGCCCGCGTTCGACAGCGGCGACTACGACCGCGTCGAACTCGGCGCGGCGGGGATCGACATCAAGGGCGACGTGGCACTCGACTTCAAGATCGAGCGGCCGTCGCCGTTCCCCGACGCCTATCACGAGGTGCTGAACCTGGGGCACACCAACGTGCTCCAGTTCCACCGCTACGACCAGCAGTTCCGCCCGATCAGCGACAAACTGCAACTCAAGGCGCTCGGCGCGGATCTGGGCTGCCTGCAGCTGTCGACCCGCCCCGGTAAGGTGGCCACCGGTACCAACGGCATCGTGATCCGCGCCGCCGACGGGCAGCAGATGGTCAATTTCCTCGACCCCGGAGACGCCGTGGAGGACTACCTGATCGACCTGCTGGCGAAGTTCGCCTCGCCGTTCCCCAACGCCGAACTCGACATCAGCGACTGGAACCTCGGCTCATGCTGAACCTCCGCCGCGGGGCACTCACTTGGGTGCCCCGCGGGCTGGTCCTGTTCGCGCTGGCGGGCTGCTCGGCGTTCTGCTCGGACACCGCGATCTCGGTCGTGCCGCCGAATGTCGGATCGGGACCGGTGACCTTCGAGGCCAAGCTCACCTCCGGCGGCGATCCTGTCGCGGGTGCGCGGCTCGATTTCTACATCCTTGCCAAGGGCGCCAACGGTGAGGAAGGCCATCTGGCAGGCCAGGGCACGACCGGGGGTGACGGGGTCGCGCGGGTGGTGGTCGACCGGTCGTCGTTGGACCGGCCGGGGGCGACGTTGTCCGCGGTCGAGGTCACGTTCGACAGTCTCGCTGAGATCAATGGGGAGCACTTTTGCGAGTCCAAGGCGCGTGTCTCGTTGCCGTGACTGTCTTGCTGGTGGGCGCGGTCGGGTGCGGCTCGCCTTCGGCTTCGCCGGACTGCGCCCGCATCAGTTCGTTGGCTGGTGCGGGGGGTGCGGTGCCTGCTGGGATGCCGGTGCCTTCTGGGGTGGTTGACGCTCGGGCGACGGTGATTCCGCCTCAGGCTGGTGTTGAGGTTCCGGCGGGGGAGTCCACTTTGGCCATGCCGGATCCGGATGTGCCTCGGACTGTGGTGGCGGGGAAGGTCAGTGGTGATTTGGGGGAGTTGAGGGCGGCGGTTGAGCGGGACATCGTTGGGCGGGGGTGGCGGGTGGTGTCTGGTTCGACTGGCAGTTTTGGTTATCGGGGGGCGGGGGTTTCTGGGGCGGTTGTGATCAAGGAGTGTGGGTATTTGGTGACGCAGGAGAGTTCGCCGCCGTTGCCTGTTGGTGGTGATCTTCCTGCGTGCGCGAAGCTCGCTTTTCCTGCTGGGATCTATGCGGCGGCCGTTGTTGCTCACGCGACTGACGTTGGGCCGACTCGTCGGTGTGAGTTCCGCTCCGGTGACAGCTTGTCTGGTCGGACCACTGTCACTGTTGCCCGGCCGCCTGTTGATGCGGAGGAATGGCGGCGCCGCTTGCAGAATCTGCGTCGGGCGGCTTCGGACTATTTGGTCCAGGGGTGTCCTGTGGATGTGGCTGCGGTGGCTTCGCTGGATATTGCGCCGTCTGCGTCGGCTTGTGTTGATACTGACTCGTTTGGTGGGCGGGCGGTTGTGTCGTTGGTGCGGGACAACGATTTTTGGTTGGGGGTGACGGTGGAGGCTAAGGCATCTGGAGCATCTGGACCGGCTGCTCGGGATGCAGCTGTTGCTGTGGTGAAGGGCGTGATGGCGGGGCTCTAGGCAACGGTCGGGCTTGGACTCCGCCGATGAGTGCACTCGTTCGGGCTTCGGAGGGCGGGGTCGCTCCCTCGTCAATCAGCGTCTTATCCGGAAACAGCGATGTCAATGGCGCCTGCGGCGTCGCTGCGCGATCAGCGAGCTGACCATTGACATCCCTGTTTCCGGATAAGGGATTGCCAGGACGAGGGTGCAGGGGGAAGTGCAGGGACCTGCGGTCCCTAAGGCAAAAGCCAAGCGCAAGGATGCGCTAGGTGCGGCGTCTGCGTGTTAGGGCGATGAGTACAGCGCCCAGTGCTACGGCCGTTGTGCCGATGATCATTAGCCAGTCTACGTCTGCGCCTGTGTTGGGCAGGCGTGACGTGTCGTGGCGGGGGTTTGGGGACGTCGTGGTTGGTGGTGGCGGGGTGGTGGTGGATGGGGGAGGCGTGGTGGTGATTGGGGCGATGGAGACGGCGATGTCGAAGCCGGGCTGAGCGGCGACGGCTGGCGGGGCTGCTCGGACGCCCATGAGGTGGAGGTTGGCGTTGGCCGCCTGGTCCGGGTTGGTCTCCATGTATGGGGCGGTGACGCCGTCTGGCCAGCGGGTGGGCATGACCTGGTAGGCGACGGTGCCCAGGTTGCCGAAGTCGAAGCGGCCGGAGGCGTCGGTGGTGGTGTTGTGGGCGTCGCTGACGACCTTGGTGTTCACCGCGTGGACGACCGTGTTGGCGAGTTCTTCGCCGGGGTCGGGTGCGTTGTCGCCGTCCGCGTCGACGAATAGGACGCCTGCGACGCGGGCCGACGTTTTGGTCACCGGGGCGGTGAAGGTGCGGACGTCGGGGCCGACGCGGACGGCGATCGTCAGGTCCCGGGACGGGTTGGTGTTCCAGCCGGTCACGGTGCTCGACAGGGATTCGATGGCGGCGGGCTGGGCGTGGGCCGGGGGGCCGCAGACGAGCAACGCGGTCGTCGCCGTGGCGAGCGCGGCGAGACGGAGGTACACGGAATCACCCTTCAGCTGCGGAAAGAGCCCGCAACGTAACACCTTCGGGTGACGTGCTGGTGAACACGAGGTGCTCCGTATACCGCACTAAACTGCGATCATGTCTCGATTCATCACCGCCGCTGACGGGGTCCAGCTTTGGGCCGACGACCTCGGGGACCCGGCGCACCCGCCGCTGCTGCTGATCATGGGGGCGAACGCAGCGGGGTACACCTGGCCGGACGCGTTCGTCGGCCTGCTTGCCGAGACCCACCATATGATCCGTTACGACCACCGGGACACGGGCAAGTCGACGCACGCGTTCGCCGAGAACCCCTACGCCATCACTGATCTGGCCGCCGACGCGGTCGCGGTGCTGGACGGGTTCGGGGTCGAGAAAGCGCATGTGGTGGGGATGTCGATGGGCGGCATCGTCGGGCAGCTCCTGCTGCTGGACCACCCGGACCGGCTGCGCACCATGACGCTGCTCTGCACCGCCGCCCTGTTCGGCGCGGACTCCCCGGAGTGGGCCGGTCCGTCGCCGGAGTTGTTGGCGCTCTGGCAGGAGCTCGGGCAGCCGCGTGACCGTGCGGCCGAGATCGACTGGCGGGTCCGGCACTGGAAGATCCTCAACGGCGGCGTGATCCCCTTCGACGAGGCCGAGTTCCGCCGGATGGAGGAGCGGATCATCGAGCACGCGGGCACCCACACCGAATTCCCCGCGCACGCCCACGCCGACACGTCCGGTCTCGTTCGTGGCGACGAACTGACGACCGTGCGTATCCCCACCCTGGTCGTCCAAGGGCCCGAGGATCCGGTGAACCCGCCGCCGCAGGGGGAGCACATCGCCAAGCTCATCCCGGGCGCGGAACTGCTGGAGATCCCCGGCATGGGCCACGCGCTGCCCTCAGCGGTGCACGGTCCGCTGGCGGAAGCCGTCCTCAAGCACGCGCGGCTCTGACAAGCGGCGCGACGGGGCTCAGCTGGAGCCAGTGCGGCAGCCCCCGCACCACCCACCGGGCCCCGGTCAGGGTCAGCCGCCCCGCCTTGGCCGCGTCCATGAGGTCGACCTCGCCCTCCCAGACGCGGTACAGCGTGGCGATGTCCGAGGCCAGGACAGCGTCGACGTCGAAGCCGGGGTCGGTGTAGCAGACCGAGGCGTCGTCGGGTTCGAGTACGAGCCAGAAGACGCGCTTGCGGTCGGGGACCTGGATCTGGATGACCGCCCGGTTCGCGATCTCGCTGGTGTCGACCCGGCCGTGCAGCCACCACATCAGCAGCTCGGGGTCCATCTCCTCGGGCTGCGGGTCACCGAAGGCGTGCCGGGCGCCCCAGTCGGCCAGGCCGAACACCAGCGGCCGCAGGTCCTCGCCGGAGTGGGTCAGCTCGTAGCCGGTGTCGGTCCGCACGACGATGCCCGCGTTCTCCAGCTGTCTGAACCGGCGGGCGAGCAGGGCCCTGGACAGGCCGGGCAGACCCCTGGCGATCTCGTTGAAGCGGGTCTTGCCGATCAGCAGTTCCCGGACGATGAGCAGCGTCCAGCGGTCGCCGAGGACCTCGACGGCTCGGACGATCGGGCAGTACTGGGCGTAGGGACGCACACCAGGTGAGTCGGGTCGGGACGGTCCGACCGTTACGGGTGCGGTTCAGTTTCTGCACTACCTGGCCGCTCGGACCCTTCCTACCGTCAGTGCCACTACCCAGCGAAAGGCACTGAACATGACGCTCATCGATTCACCGCCCGACACCGACACCCGCTTCGTCGGACTCGCCGCCGAGATCGGCGCGGTCGCCGCGAAGCACGCCGCCGAGCACGATCGGGACGCCACGTTCGTCAGTGAGGCGTACGCGCTCATGCGGGACCGGGGATATCTCGCGCTGGCCGTACCCGTGGAGCTGGGCGGACTCGGCGCGAGCTTCAAGCAGGTCTGCCACGCGCAGGCCGAGCTCGCCCGGCATGACGGCGCGACGGCGCTGGCCTGCGCGATGCACCAGTACCTGACCCTGATGCAGGTGTATCGGCGGCGCAAGGGTGCCCCGGACGCGGAAGCCGTGCTGCGCCGGATCGCCGACGACGGGATCGTCATCGCGACCAGCGGAGGTTCCGACTGGCTGTGGCCGACGACCACGGCGGTCGAGGTCGGCGGCGGGTATCTCATCAACGGCCGCAAGGCGTTCTGCAGCCAGTCGCCCGGAGCCACTGTCGTGGCGACGTGCGCGGTGCTCGGTGAGGGCGCGGGCGCCGAGGTGATCCACTTCAGCGTGCCGTTCGCCGCCGAGGGCGTCCGGATCGAGGAGACCTGGGACACGCTCGGCATGCGCGGCACGGCCAGCCACGACGTCGTCATCGAGGATGTCGTCATCCCGGCCGACAAGATCACCGGCCGCCGCCCGTACGGCGAGTTCGGCGGGCCGCTCGCGGCCGCCGCGATGCACTTCGCGCCGGTCGTGGGCGCCACCTACTACGGGATCGGGGCGGGCGCGCGGGCTATCGCCGTCGCCGCCGCGACCGCCGGGACCCGCGGACCGACAGCGCTGGCGAACCTGCCCAGGGTGCAGCGGGCGGTCGGGCTGATGGACACCAGGCTCCGGGTCGCGTGGTGGGCGCTCATGGGCGCGGTCGACGAGCTCGGCGAGGACTACACCTGCGACCCGACGACGCTGAACACCGTGATGATCGCCAAGCGGCAGGCCGTGACGGCGGCGATCGAGGTGGTGGACCTGGCGATGGACGTCGTCGGCGGGCGCGCGTTCTACCGCCGGTTCCCGCTGGAGCGGGCTTACCGCGACGTTCGGGCGGGCGCGTTCCACCCGTTCACGCCTGAGTTGACTCTTACTTACGCGGGTAAGCTTGCGTTGGGCGACAGCGGCGTCACGGAATGACGTCACACCGGCCGGGGGCTCGGCGATGTAGCGGTCAAACCACACATCGCGGAGGCTGCTTCCATGATCACGATCGCCGAAAGCGCGTTCATGGCCCGGTCGGACTCACCCATGACGCTGGGGCGCACGCTGGCGGCGCTGGGTCGGGAGAACCCGGTCGTGTTCGACGAGCGGATGGGCGCCCCGGTGGTGCTGCGGCACGCCGATGTCTCCACGGGGCTGCGCGACACCACGACGTTCAGCACCAAGTTCTACGGCATGGGCCCCATGGCCGCGTCGATGATCGCCCACGACGGCCCCGAGCACGTGCGGCAGCGGCGCATCCACAACCGGTTCTTCAGCCCCGGCGCGAGCAAGCGGTACGAGGAGCGCATCCGCCCGATCGCGGCCGCGGTCTTCGGCTCGCTGGCCGGGCCGCGGGTCGAGCTGATCGAGGCGGCGGTCGCGCGCTACCCGATGCAGGTGTTCCTCGACCTGCTGGGCATCCCCGACGAGGTCGGTGACCAAGGGCTTCAGTGGGTGCGCACGATCGTGAGCTGGCTGGGCTCGCCGATGGACGAGGCGATGGTCGCGCCCGGTCTCCAGGCGTATCAGGAACTGAGCGACTACACCGCGACCCTGGTGGAGCAGGAGCGGGCGAAGCCGAGTGACAACCTGCTCGGCGAGATCATCCGGGCCCACGAGGGCGAGTTCTCGCTGGAGTCCTGTGTGGCCGCGGTCGTCAGCCTGCTGCTGGGCGGCTTCGAGACGACGATCCAGATGATGACCGCGACCGTCGGCTCGCTGCTGCTCAACCCCGACGCGCTGGCCCAGGTCCGCGCCGACCGGTCGCTCATCGACGGCGCGATCGACGAGGCGTTCCGCTGGGCCAACCCGTCGGCCGGGCTCTACCGGCTGGTCCTGCGCGACACCGAGATCGCGGGCACCCCCATGGCAGCGGGCAGCATGACCTACTTCTGTATCGCCGCCGCCCACTACGACGCCGAGGCGTTCCCCTCCCCGGAGACCTTCGACGTCACCCGCGCCCCCAGTCATCTCGGCTTCGGACTCGGACCGCACTACTGTGTCGGCGCCCCGCTGGCCAAGATCGAGGTCCGGGCCGCTGTCGACGCGCTGCTCGACGCCTACCCGAACCTGCGTTCGGACCCGGACCGCCCGATGTCCTTCCAGTACGGCGCCAGGGGTTTCGTGCAGCACGGCACCGACGCCGTCCCGGTCCTGCTCTGAGGTGGTGGTCTCCTCGGCACCGTGACGGGCGATGCCGAGGAGACCGGTTCACATCGCGACGATGATGATGATCACGGTGCCGTCTTCGAGCACGATGACCAGCACGCCGACGCCGCCCTTGGCCTTGGCCGCCGACCGGTCCAACTGGACGGACACGTCGGCGTCGGCGGCCAGGTCGAGGCCCGCGGCGTTGAGCGTGTCGATCGGCGCCTCGACCAGCTTGCCGACCTCGCCCGCCGCCAGCGTGCCCGACCATAGGTCAGAGGACTTGAAACCGGAGGTGGTCACGTCGATCTTGGTGAGCTTCATGGTGCTTCCCTTCGTGGATGCCCTGTCTCCCAGGTGGATCCAGTCTCAGCGCGGTCGGTAGCCGGTTGACGGAATCGAACAGAACCGGCCGCCCCAAAGGGCAAACCGGTTTACAGCCCGGATCCCGGGGAGGACCCTCGACGCCGGAGGGGAGGACGGATGGGTGAGCTGCCCAGACCGAGCGTGTCCGAAGGCCCGGTCCGCGTGTTCTTCGACGACCTGCACGACCTGCACCATCGCGCGGGCTGGCCGAGCCTGCGGGACATGGCCAAGGAGGTCGGGTGCAGCCACACCACGATCTCCGCGGCGTTCTCCGGCTCAGCCGTGCCGCGCTGGGGCCTGGTCGAACTGATCGTGGAGGCGCTGGGCGGTGACGTCGGCGCCTTCCACGCGCGGTGGCTCGCGGCGAGCAGCAAAGCCGAGCCCGCACCCGAGCCGACCGCGGGGTCCGCGACCTCCGCGCCCCGCCAGCTCCCCGCCGACGTCGCCGCGTTCACCGGCCGGGCCGCCCAACTCGCCGCGCTCGACCGGGCCGCCGCGCCGCCGCCCGCGGTCACTATCGCCGCGGTGACTGGGACCGGTGGGGTGGGCAAGACCGCCCTCGCCGTGCACTGGGCGCACCGCGCGGCGGCGCGGTTCCCGGACGGACAGTGCTATCTGAACCTCCGCGGCTACTCGCCCGACCAGCCCGTCCCACCCGCCGCCGCGCTGGAGTCCCTGCTGGTCGCGCTCGGGGTGGCGCGGTCGGCCGTGCCACACGCACTCGACGAGCGGGCCGCGCTCTACCGCACGACGGTGGCGGGCAAACACCTCCTGATCGTGCTGGACAACGCCCGTTCGGTCGAGCAGGTGCGCGACCTGCTGCCCGGCGCCCCGACCTGCCAGGTCCTGGTGACCAGCCGCGACACCCTGGCCGCGCTGGTCGCGCGGCACGGTGCCGTCCGGGTCGACTTGGACGTGCTGACCGTCGCGGAGTCCGTCGACCTGTTGCGCAGGCTCCTCGGCGACCGGGTCGACGCCGAACCCGGCGAAGCCGAGGCGCTGGCCGCGCGCTGCGCCCGGCTGCCGCTGGCGATCCGGATCGCCGCCGAACTCGCCGCCGCCCGGCCGAAGGCGCCGCTGTCGTGGCTGACCGCCGAACTGGCCGACGAGGCGGGCAGGCTCGACCTACTCGCCGCGGGCGACGACGACGAGACCGCCGTGCGGGCGGTCTTCTCCTGGTCCTGCACGCACTTGTGGCCCGCCGACCTGGACTCGTTCCAACTACTTGGGTTGCACCCTGGCCAGCAGGTCCAGGTCAGTGTCGCCGCCGCGCTCTTCGGCGTGGCCGAGACCGCCGCCCGCCGGTCGCTGGCGGCGCTGGCCCAAGCGCACCTGGTGGACGAGATCCGGCCCGGCTGGTTCGCGATGCACGACCTGTTGCGCGCGTACGCCGCCGAGCAGGCCGCGGGCCGGGCCGACCGGGCCCAGGCGCGGGAGCGGTTGTTCGATCACTATCTGTCCCGCGCGCGAGCCGTCGATCCACGCGATACCTGGCTCAGCGACGAGCACGAGAACCTCGTCGCCGTGGCCGCCGTCGCGCCGCCCAGGTTCGCGCTCGACCTGTCGGAATGCCTGGCCAAGCCCTTCGACCTGCGTGCGCACTACCGTGACGGCCTCGCGCTGCACGAGTCGGCGGTGCGGGCCGCGCGCGACCTGGGCGACCGCGCGGGGGAGGCGGCGGCGCTGAACCGGCTGGGCACCGCGCTGCTGCGGGTCGGCGCCTATCCGGCCGCCACCGAACGCCACCAGATCGCCCTCGGCATCAGCCGGGAAACCGGTGACCTGGCCGAGGAAGCCGGGGCGCGGCACGGTCTCGGGGTGGTGTCATGGCGGCTGGGCCGCTACGCCGACGCACGCGAACACCTGACGGCCGCGCTGGCGATCCGGCGCGACATCGGCGACGTGCCCGGCGAGGGCACCGAGCTCTACGGACTCGGCACCGTCCACCGCCAGCTCGGCGACTACGAGACCGCGCTCGACTACCAGCGCGGCGCGCTGCTGCTCTATCGCGCGTGCGGCGACCAGCTCGGGGAGAGCCGCGTCCTCAACAATCTGGGCCCGACGCTGGAGCGGATGGGTCGCTTCGCCGACGCTCTCGACCACTGCGAGCGGTCGCTGGCACTGAACCGGGTGATCGGCAACCGGATGGGTGAAGCGGTGGCCACCACCAACCTCGCGTCGGCGGAGTGCCGCCTCGGCAGGCTCGATGACGCGGTGAAGCACCACGAACAGGCGTTGGCGCTCTACCTGGAGATCGGCTACCGGACCGGCGAGGCTGACGGCCGCTATGGCCTCGGCGCCGCCCTGCGCGCGCTGGGCAGGCTCGCCGACGCCGAGCACCAGCTGCGGTGGGCCATCGAGATCGCCCACGACGTCGGCGAGATCGACGTCGAGATCGGCGCGTCGGTCGAACTCGGGGAGACCTTGCGCCTGCGCGGCGCGCGGGAGGCCAAAGACGTGCTCCGCCAAGCGCACGACCTGGCGGTGCGGACCGGCGACGACTACGACCACGGCCGCGCGCTGGCGGCGCTGGCGGAACTGGATTTCGCCGCCGGACACGCGTCCGCCGCGCGCGAGCGGTGGCTCGCGGCGGCGGACTTGTTCGAGCGGCTGGGTGTGCCGGAGGGCGGCGCGGTCCGGCAGCGGCTCACTGGAGCTTGGTGAGGGACGTCCCGTTCGACACCGCCAGCGCGAAGTTCTGCCGCGCCACCGGCCCCACCGGGACACCAGGGGCGGGCATGATGACCGAGAACCCGAACACGGCGATCCGGTACACCCCGGGCAGCGCGTCGGGGACGGTCACCTGCTGCACGTTGTTGACCGGGTCCGGGAACCGGCTGACATCGCCGTCGAGCGCTTTCCCCTCTGGGTCGACCACCCGCAGGTAGAGCTGGTTGACCAGGCCACCGCCCGAACCCGACGGCGCGTCCGTCCACACGAGAGTGACGCGCAGCGGCTCGCCCGCCGTCATTCCGTCGATCCGCAGGACGCGGAACTCGCCGGTCTGCACGGCGTCGTCAGGCGAGTCGGCGAAGCAGACCGGCTTGCCCGACACCGTGGTCAGGCAGCGCGCCACATCGACCCGGCCGAACCCGGCGGCCGTCGCGGCGGCGCCGGAGACCTCGCCGGGGAACTGCCCCGGCAGCGGCGTGGCGCCGTGGATCAGCATCGCCTTGAGCAGGGCGGCCGACGGGTGGTGGCGCCGCTGCTCCACGAGGTGCTGGCGGACCACCGCGACCGCGCCCGCGACCAGCGGCGTGGACATGCTCGTCCCGCCGCTCCAGCAGTAGAACGGCCGCAGCGGATGGCCCGCGGGCAGCCTGCCCCACAGCGGATCGATCGACTGCGGGATGACCGTGGACAGCGTCGAGAGCACGTTCGTTCCCGGCGCCACCACGTCCGGCTTGATCCGCTGGTCGTCGGCGGGCCCGCGCGAGGAGAACGCGGCCAGCCCGTCAGGGTTGTCGGAGAGGTGACCGGCCGGGCCGAACGCGGGGTAGCGCAGGTTCCCGTCCTTGTCCTTCAGCTCGTCCCACCGCTTGTTCCGCCCGGGGGGCGGCTGGGAGCCCGCGGGCCGCACGTTCTCCGACGCGCCGACCGTGAGGCAGTTCTTCGCCGTGCCCGGCGCGGAAATGGTGTCCTGGTCGACGACGCCGTCGCCGTTGGCGTCGACGCCCGCGTTGCCCGCCGAGAACAGGATCAGCATGTCCTGGTGGTCCCAGATGAACTTGTCGACCACCTGCGCGGTGGTGGTGTACGCGCCGTCCGCGGGCGAGCCCCACGAGTTGGTGTGGATGCGCGCGCCCGCCTGGTAGGCCTGCTCGAACAGCGGCTGCAAGTTGAGGGGAAGCCCGTAGAGCCCGACCGCGTTGGGCGGCCACTCGTCCTCGAACGGCCTGATCCCCTCAGCGGCAAGCTGCTCAGCGGTCTTCCACGCCACCTTTTGCCCAATGGACTGGAAGAACACCCTGGCCTTCGGCGCGACCCCGGACGGCACGGTGTCGCCGCCGACGGTCCTGGCCGCGCGGCCGTTGCCCAGCACGGAACCCGCCACGTGGGTGCCATGGCCGGAGTCGGGGTCGCCCGGACCGTCGTCGTGCTCGGGTTCGTCGGTGGTGAACCTGCGGTAGTCGGCCTTGGTCGGCCAACTGGTGATGCCCGCGACCCGGCCGCGCAGGTCGGGGTGCATGGTCTCGGGCACGCCGGTGTCGATGCCGGAGTCGGCGATGGCCACGATCTGGCCGGACCCGGTGAGCACGGTGGTGTCGAAGGTGTTGTCGCTCGGCACCCGCATGACTTTCCTGGCCTGGTCGTTGTGCGCGACCACGCGGGTGTGGGGCTCGATCGACCGCACGCCGGGGAGTTCGGCCAGTTCGGTGATCGCGGCGGCCGGGGCCGAGGCCACGACGACCCCTGCCTCGGCGCTGAGTACGGAGCCACCTGCGGCCTCGACCACGGCGACGACCGGTGCGAGGTCCTCGGCGGGGAAGACCGCGACCTCGACCTGGGCCGCGCGGTAGCCGCCGGGCTCGGCGAGTGCGGCGTGGTCCAGCCTGCGGCCGCCGCCCCGCAGCGCGGGCGCGACGCACATCGCCGCCCGGTACGGCGTCACGCCCGCCGCCCACGGCTGCGCCCGAAGCCGGTGGGCGGCGTCGGGCAGCGCGCTGACCAGCAGGGTGAGGTCTTCGAGGCTGTCCAGGACGGTCACCCCGTGCTGGGTCAGCCAGGTGAGCCAGGCCGCCGCGGCGGGACCGGCCAGCCGGACCAGGTAGTACCCGGTCCGGCCCGGATCGGTCGGCGTCGGCGCGCGCTCCTCGGCGGCCTGCGCGTCGGCGAAGTCGAACTCGTTGCCGGTCGCCCGCACGGCCTGCGCGGGCAGCTCGGCGGTCTGCAGGCCGCGCTGTTCCAGGTCCGCGACCTGCGCGTCGGTGGCGTCGACCAGGACGGCGTGGGGGTAGCGGGCGAGCACGGTGGTTTCGGTTTCGCGCAGGGTGTCGAGGTCCTCGGCGGACCTGGGGATGACCAGCAGCGTTGTCATGGCGTCTCCTGACGGTGGTTTGGTCCATCGTCAGGCGGTTAGCGGGTGGGTTGACGAAGCTGGACGGAACTGGACAGCCCGCCCTCGGCCTGGCCGACTTCCGAACCCGACTTGCCACTTGGCCCAGGCTGACCGCCAGAGGCCCTTGCTCTGCTTTTGCTTGTGGGACCGCAGGTCCCTGCACTTCCCCCTGCACCCTCGTCCTGGCAATCCCTTGTCCGGAAACAGGCCTGTCAATGGTCAGCTTCGCTGATCGCGCAGCGACGCCGCAGGCGCCATTGACAGGCCTGTTTCCGGACAAGACGCTGATTGTCGAGGGAGCGACCCGTCCTCCGAAGCCCGAACGAGCCCACTCAATCGCGGCGCACCAAGCCCGAGCGCGACCGGACTCACCGGACAGCACCATCATCGCCGTAACGCGGCACGACCGCGAACACCTCAAGCCCACGCGGAGCACCCTTCGCGCGGAATCGCCTGCGCCGCACCGTGTACCGGTCGGTGTCCACATTGGCCAGCGCGGGCCCGGACACCAGAACCTCACCCCCACCAGCAGCCCCAGCCACCCTGGCAGCGATATTGACATCCACCCCGAGATAGTCCGCACCGACCCGACGCGGCTGCCCCGCATGCAAACCCGTACGCAACTGCGGCCGATACCCCTCAAGGCTGATCGCACTAACCGCAGTACAAGCCTCATACGCAGCAGAAATCGCCCGCCCGGTGTCAGCGAACACAGCCATAACACCGTCACCCAGCGACTTCACCACCGTCCCGCCGTGACGAGCGATGACAGTCTCACTAGCCTGCCCAACCTCACCAAGCAGCCGCAGCACCTGATCATCGCCCGCCCGCAACGCCCAGGTAGAGAACCCGACAAGATCAGTGAACAGAATGGTGACCTCGGCAGTAGCAGGCGCAGACCCACGAACCGCCTGCCACACCTGCACCGCAGTCAGCCCAAGCTCACGCAACGCACTAGGCCGGTCGACACCCGCCTGCTCAATCAGCCGAGCCACGCGCGCGGACGGCTGGTTGCCCACCGGCGGCACATACCGCCCAGGCGCCAGCCGACGAACCGTTCGAGCAGTCCGGACGACACCCTCATTACCGTCGGACTCACGCAGCAGCCGCCGCACCCTCGCCCAACCCGTGTCATCCACACCCAAAACCTTACTGCCGCACAGCTTTCCGGGACTGTGATCTGAGCACGACCGCCACGATGACCCCATAGGCGACGTGGTCGGCCACCTGCGGCCCCAACGGCAGCGCACGGACCCGCGGAAACCGCCGACCAACCAGGCCCAGGTCCACCGCCGCGATAGCGAGCCCCGCCAGCGCGCCCACGGTCTTCCTAGGCGGCAGCCGGGCGATCACCTGGGCCCAGCCCAGCGACAGCCCGATGTGGGTGACGGCCGCCGACACCAGCAATCTGCCGCGCCGAGTCTCGCGCGGGAGCAGAATCGACCCCGCGGCGAGCGTGGCTTCGAGCGGGTCGGCTCTGGTCAGCAGGGCCCACGCGGTCGACGGCACGCCGCTGAGACAGGCCGCGACGGCCCCTGCGACCACGGCGTCACTCGACTTCACGAACTGAGTATGACTTGCGGACTGAATCTGTCCGCAATGCTCGATAGGTTGGTCCTACCTCGATGAAAGGAACTGACATGGAGTGCAGGCTCGAACTGATCTCGGTCCCGGTCAGCGACGTCGACCGGTCGATCAAGTTCTACACCGAGCAGGTCGGGTTCAACCTCGACCACGACCACCGGGTGACCGACGACCTGCGGTTCGTCCAGATCACCCCGCGCGGGTCGGCGTGCTCGATCTCCATCGGCACCGGGATCACCGAGGCCGAGCCGGGCTCGGTGCAGGGTCTGCAGGTCGTGGTCGACGACGTCGAGGTCGCCCACGCGTATCTGGTGAAGAGCGGGGTCGAGGTGAGCGAGGTCCAGGACTTCCCGTGGGGGCGGTTCGTGTTCTTCAGCGACCCGGACGGCAACGGGTGGGCCGTCCAGCAACTCGTGAGTCAGTAGCGTCACGACGGGCGGGACTTGATCGTGGTCGATACCCTCGCGGAGTGGACAGACTGGGTGCGGGAGCCGTCGTCATCCTGGTCTTCGTCACGCTGCTGGGCCTGGCCGTCGGGTCCTTCCTCAACGTCGTCATCCACCGGGTCCCCGCGGGCGAGTCGGTGGTGTCGCCGCCTTCCCGGTGCCCGAACTGCGGCAAGCCGATCCGGGCCCGGCACAACCTCCCGGTCCTGGGCTGGCTGATCCTCAAAGGACGCTGCGCCGACTGCGCGGCCCCCATCTCGGCCAGGTATCCCCTTGTCGAGATGGGGACCGGGCTTGTCTTCCTCGCCATAGCCGTCACGCTCGCTCCGGCGCTGTGGCCCGCCTTTCTCTGCTTCGCGGCGATCGGGATAGCACTGGCGTTGATCGACCTCGACACCCGAACCCTGCCCTCGAAGATCATCCTGCCGTCCTATCCCGTCCTCGCGGCGCTTCTCACGGTCGCCTCCGCCGTCCAGGGCGACTGGTGGGCGCTCGCGCGGGCGGGGATCGGGGGAGCGGCGCTGTTCGCGTTCTACTTCCTGCTGGTGCTGCTCTACCCGGCGGGCATGGGGTTCGGGGACGTGCGGCTGTCGGGCATCCTCGGCGGCGTTCTCGCCTATCTGTCCTGGTCGACGCTGGTGGTCGGGGCGTTCGGCGGGTTCCTCCTCGGGGCGGTCGCCGGGGTCGCGGTGGTGGTGGCCCGACGCGGCGATCGCAAGACCGCCCTGCCGTTCGGGCCGTTCATGATCCTCGGTGCGCTGGTTGCGGTGTTCGTAGCCGACCCAATCGCCGGGTGGTACCTCGACCTGGTCACCGGGTAGCCGAGTAGCTGAGCACGCTCACCTGTCTGGCGCCCGCCACCGGGGTCACCGGATCAGCGTCGACGAAGGCGACCTTCGCCCGCAGCGACGGGTTTCCGCTGGTCGAGCAGGGGCCGGGGGCCGCGCACACATAGACGCTCAGGTACACGCTGAACACGAAGCCGGGGGAGTCGTCGGGGACCTCGATCACCGGGCCCGTGTAGGAGAAGCTGCCGGTCAGCTTGACCCACAGGGTCCTGGTCACGACCCCGAAGCGGAACACCTGCTCCGCGGCGTTGTTGAGGGTGAGGTCCAGGGCGGCGATCGGGGTGTAGGTGGTGCCCTGGACGTAGAACTGGTTGTTCGGGCTGCCGGTGGAGGTGACGACCGCGCAGCGGGAGGCGTTGCCGCTGCCGGTGTACGGACCCGTGGTGACGCACCCGCTGCCCGCCCGCAGCGCGGGCGCGGTGTAGGTCAGGTCCAGCTGGATGGCGTCGATGTCCTCGATGTCGTCCTTCTCCGACAGGTTGACCCGCACGTCGATCCTGGCGCCGCTGTAGGTGCCGTTGTAGATCGCCCTGGCGAGCGAGCCGGTGCGGGAGACATCGATCGGGATCGAGTCGGTCTGGAAGGCGGGGGAGCCGAGTCTGCCGACGCTGGTGCCGGTGAGCGGGGTGCCGCCCGTCGGGGTCAGGGTGACGGTCAAGCCGTCGAACGTCGTCGGGTGGGTGTGGCGGTGGACGACCTTGACGGCGGCGGACTTCAGCACCGAGCCCGCCGGGATGGCCGCGGGCGCCGCGAAACCGTTGACGGACACCGTCGTGTTGTCGTTCTTCTTCTTGGCCTTCCAGGTGGCGAAGTTGGTCGTGTCGACGTCGGCGAGGTTGACCGTGGTCGCGGTGGGGTTGAAGTCGCCCTGGGAGACGACGGTGGTCAGCTTGCGGCCGGTCAGCACCGTGTCCGACTCGGCGCCGGACTTGAGCCCGTAGATAGCAACGGGCGGCCTGGTGGTGCTGTAGGTGCCACAGATCTCGGCCTGGCCGGACTTCACCACCAGCTGGCTGTCGCCGCCGAAGACGAACTGCACGCCGACGGCGTTGGCGTCCTTGATCGGGTTGTTGCACGAGCCGGGGATCGTGGCGGGGACCGGTGGGGACGCGATGACCTGGCCCGCCCCGTTCACCGGGGTCCCCGCGACCAACGTGCCGTTGTCGATCGTCCAGACGTTGCCGCCCCCGGAGTCGAGCAGCGGGTTCGTGGTGTTGTGGAAGTCGAAGTAGTAGGCCCCCGGCTTGAACCACCACGTGCTGTCCCGGCAAGGGCTGCTCGACGCCATCATGTCCGTCAGGGCGTGGGCGTCGTCGTAGTAGCCGGGATTGAAGGTGATCACCGTGTTCTGGGTGGTGCAGGCGGGCAGCGACCGGTGGACCGGCGGCGCCGAGATCGCGGCCGGGTAGTTCGGGTCGTTGCCCAGCGGGTTGGCGGTGTTGCCGTAGTTGCACGACGGGGCGAGGGGACGCTCATGATCGTGCCGCTGCACGAGGTCCGTGCGTACACCCGGGTGTTGGTGGTCAGGTTGCCCTTGACGACGTTGATGTTGGAGTTGGAGAACACCACGCCGTGCACCCGGAAGGTCGAGCCGACCGGCTGGTCGATGTGGACGCCGTCCTCGGCCCCGGACCTGCCGAGGGTGAGCACCGCACTGCCCGGCCGGTTGCACACCGACAGCGACGGGCAGTGGATGAGCACCTTCTTCGGGTCCGGCTCGCACGTCACCGCCACCGACTCCGCGTCCGCGAGACCGTTGAGCGCCAGCGTGTCCGACCCGCCGAAGCAGTTCTGGCCCGCGGAGTTGTTGTAGGTGCTGTTGCGGATGGTGTTGATCGCCGCCGCCATCCCGGCGTCCGAAGTGGACGCTGTGGCCGCCTGCTCGCGCAGCTCGACGGTCGTGCGGATGCTGGTGCTGGAGAACGTCAGCAGCGACAGGATCACCAGGCACACGGACGTGACCAGGACCAGCACCAGGATCAGCGCCGCGCCGGACTCGTCGCGGTTCACGCCGGGGCGTCTCATGTCTGCCTCCGCTGGCCGTTGAGGCTGATCGGATAGGGATCGGCGCCGGGTTTCGACACGGTGAACGTCATGGTGACCTGTTGTGGCACCGCCGCGGTGCCGCACGGGCCGCCGCAGTCCACCGCGAGCGATCCGGCGACGACGTTGTGCGCGACGACGATGTCGGTCACGGTGCCCGCGCATTTGATCCGGTGCAGCTCGGTGCCTTCGAGGTAGTACCCGACCACGTGGACGGTCATCACCGGCTCGGCGCCGGAGCTGTCCCAGTGGTCGGAGAGCAGGCGCAGCCGCGCCACCGGGGTCGACGCCGTGCCGCACGCGTACCCGCCCGCGTCGAACGCGGCGTTCTCCTGGATCGACGGCTTGAACGCGACCCCGCCCGCACCCGCCGCGCTCTCGTAGTCGCGGATTCCGACGGTGGCCACGTCCCGGCCGAAGTACGTCGAGGTGATCTGCGCGTCGTGCGACAGCTCCATCCGGCTCGACGTGGTGGTGGTGTTGCGCAGCCCGGAGATGAGCATCCCGGCCAGCGGGACGGTGATCACGGCGAGGACGACGATGGCCATCAGCAGCTCGACCAGGGTGAACCCGGCCTCGTCACGGGTCACGCGCATATCGGGTCCCCCAGTCCGCACGGCTTGCGGATGACGATCACCACGCGCTCGGTGGCCCGCCCGTCGCTGCCCGCCACCTGGAGCGAGAGCTGCTGCAGCCCCTTGTCCGGCGCGGGGCACGAGCCGACCCACGCGCTGCCGCTCCAGTACTTCGTCGCCGTCACCGACGCGGTGAACCCCGACGGCGCGGTGAAGCCCGATGGCGCGGTGTACGCGCCCGGTCCCGCGCAGGCGACGTAGCCGCCGGTCGCGACCGCGTGCTGGATGGCCTCGCCGTAGTCGCGGACCGTGGCCCCGGCCGTGGCCTGCTTGCGGTGGATGTCAGACGCGAGCACCGCGGTGGTCAGACCGGCCCCGATGGCCACCGCGCCGATCCCCAGTATCACCACGGCGATCAGCAGCTCGATGAGGGTCTCGCCCCGGTCGTCGCGCATGTCAGGACACCTGGTTGAAGATGCCGTACATCGCCGACACCAGTGCCACGGCGACGAACCCGACGACCAGGCCCATCACCACGATCACCGCGGGCTCGAACAGCGCGGTCAGCTTCTTGAGCTTGTAGTCCAGTTCGCCTTCGTAGTACTGCGCGGTGACCTCCAGCTGGGTGTCCAGCGTGCCGGTCTCCTCGCCGACCCGGATCATCTGACTCGCCGTGGTCGGGAACAGGCCGGTCGCCGCGATCGGCTTGGCCAGGCCCTCACCCTCCAACAGGGACTCACCGGCCTGGGTCAGCGCGCGCACGAACACCCGGTTCCGCAGCGACTCCGTGGCCACCCGCAGCGCCTCGGGCAGCGACACGCCCGCGCTCACCATCGACGACAGGATCCGGCTGAACCGCTCGACCAGCGCGTACTGGATCGTGTTGCCCACGACCGGCAGCGCGAGGAACAGCTTGTCCCGCGCGTACCGCCCGCGAGGCGTGCGCACGATCCCGACCACGATCAGCGCGACCAACCCGAAGCCCGCCAGCAGCGCCCACCACCAGTTGGTGAGGAAGTCGGTGACCGCCAACAGCATCCGGGTCGGCAGTGGCAGGTCTGCGCCCAGGCTGGAGAAGAACGCCTTGAACCGGGGCAGCACGAAGCTGGCCAGCACCACGACGGTCACGATCGACATGCCCGCGATCATCGCCGGGTAGATCAGCGCGGACTTGATCTTGCGCTTGGCCTCCAGATCGCGTTCCAGGTACTTGGCGAGCCGGTCCAGGACGCTGTCGAGCTTGCCGCTCAGCTCCGCCGACCGCAGGATGCCGCGGTAGAACTCGGGGAAGATCTTGGGATGGCGGTCGAAGCAGTCCGACAACTTCTCCCCTCGCCGCAGCCCGTCCTCGACCTCGTGCATCATCTTGCGCACCGACGAGTTGTCCGCCTCGGCCCCCAGCGTCCGCACCGCCTCGATCAGCGGCAGGCCCGCCCGGATGAACGCGCCGAGCTGGCGCGACAGGTGCATGACCTCTTCGCGCTTGACCCGCGGCGCGGTCAGCTCGGCCTTGAGGAAGCTCTTCTTCTCGGTGACCTGGATGTCGCGCAGCTCGCGTTCGTAGAGTGCGAGTTCGGCCTGCTCCCGGCTGTCGGCCTTGTAGGTGCCGCTGGTCGCCGCGCCGTCCGGACCCGTTGCCACATAGGCGAATCTGGCCATCTCAGCTCCCGATCACGTAGACGGAACGCAGCACTTCGGCCAGCGTGGTGACCCCGGTATCGACCAGGTGGACCGCGCTCTCGGCCATGGTCCGCATGCCCTCGTAGCGGGCGACCTTGCGGAATTCCTCATGGGACGCCCGGCTCAGCACCAGGTCCCGGATCGGCTCGGTGACCGGCATCATCTCGTAGACGCCGATCCGCTCCAGATAGCCCGTGTGGGCGCAGAAGTTGCAGCCTGCGCCGTGGACGAACCCGGACGTCGGCTTCGCTCCGCCCACCGAGTCGAGGAACACCAACTCCTCCTTGGTCGGCTGGTACGGCTCGGTGCAGTACGTGCACACCCGGCGGACCAGCCGCTGGGAGAGCACCGCGGTGATCGACGAGGCGATCAGGAAGTTCTCGATTCCCATGTCCAGCAACCGGTGCAGCGCCGCCGCCGCGTCCGTGGCGTGCAGCGAAGACAGGACGAAGTGGCCGGTCAACGCCGACTGCACGGCGATCCGCGCGGTCTCCACGTCGCGGACCTCGCCGACGAGGATGATGTCGGGGTCCTGCCGCAGGATGGACTTCAGTCCGCCCGCGAACGTGATCCCGGCCTGCTCGTTGATCTGGATCTGGTTGATCGACGGGAACGTGTACTCGACCGGGTCCTCGATCGTCATGATGTTGCGCTCGGGGCTGTTGATCTCGCCAAGCGAGCCATAGAGCGTGGTGGTCTTGCCGCTGCCCGTCGGGCCCGCGCAGATCACCATGCCGTAGGGGGAGCGCAGGAGCGCCGAGTAGCGCGCGGCCATCTCGGCGGGCATGCCGAGCTGTTCGAGGCGGTACAGCGGGCGGCTCTTGTCCAGCAGCCGCAACACGACCTTCTCGCCTCCGACCACCGCGGTGGTGGACACCCGGATGTCGACCGCGCGCCCCTCGACGTCCATGCTGATCTGCCCGTCCTGCGGGCGGCGGCGCTCGACGATGTTCATGTCGGCGAGGATCTTGATCCGGCTGACCACCGCGGGCCCGATCGACTCCGGCAGGTCGAGCACGTCGTGCAGCGCGCCGTCGATGCGGTAGCGCACCCGGATCCGCTCCGGCTGCGGCTCGACGTGCACGTCCGACGCGCGGTCGCGCAGCGCCTGGGTGATGATCAGCTGCACGACCTGCACCACCGGCGCGGCGTCGGTGGCCGAGGCCGAGTCGGTGCGAGCGGCGCTGCGGTTGATCATGTCGCGGGCGGCGAAGTCCTTGACCCGCGCATCGATGTTGGTCAGCGCGCGGTAGGTGTTGCCGATGGCCTTGTGGATGTCCGACGGCGTGGCCAACCGCACCGCGAACGGCACGCCCGCGGCCTCGCGCAGCTCGTGCAGCACGGTGTCGGTCGGGTCGGCCACGGCGAACACCGCGCCGTTGTCGCTCTTGAGCTGCACCGTGACCAGCCTGCGTGCCACGGCCTCGGTGACCAGCGCGGTCGCGGCGGGCTCCGGGGTCACGTCGCGAAGGTCCACCACTTGCAGCGAACGCTCCTGCGCGATGGCGCGCACCCGCATCCGCTCGGCCTGCACGTCGGTCGCCGCGGCCTGCGGGGTGGGGGACTGCGCGGCCGGGGCCGCGGACTCGGGGCGGTTGCCGCGGAACTTCATGACGCCTCCACCCGGACGTGCGGCCGCGCCTCGATCTCGTGCGGGTACAGGCTGCGGGCGGCGGCGTCGTCGACCGTGATCTGGCCGGACTGGACCAAAAGGGACAGTGACTGCTCGAAGGTGACCATGCCCTCGCGCCTGCCGGTGACCAGCGAGTTGCGCAGCTGGTTGGTCTTGCCTTCCTTGACCAGGTTGCGGATCGCGGAGTTGGCGACCAGCACCTCGAACGCGGCCACCATCCCGCCGCCGACGCGCGGGATGAGCCGCTGGTAGACGATCCCGGTCAGCGCGGCCGCGAGCTGCACCCGCACCTGCGTCTGCTGCTCGGACGGGAACACGTCGATCATGCGGGCCAGCGACTGGGCGGTGTCGTTGGTGTGCAGTGTGGCGAAGACGAGGTGGCCGGTCTCGGCGATCGTCAGCGCGAACCGGATCGAGTCCAGGTCGCGCATCTCACCGACGAGCAGCACGTCGGGGTCCTCGCGCAGCGCGCTGCGCAGGGCGGTGTGGAACGAGAAGGTGTCGTGGCCGACCTCGCGCTGGCTGATCGCGGCGCGCTTGTGCCGGTGCACGTACTCGATCGGGTCTTCGACGGTGATGATGTGGCAGGCGCGCTGCGTGTTGATCCGGTCGATGACCGCGGCCAGCGTGGTCGACTTGCCGGAGCCGGTCGGGCCGGTCACCAGGACCAGCCCCTGGTGCTGCTTGGCGAACTCGCCGAGCACCGGCGGCAGGCCAAGCAGCTCCATCGTCGGGATCTCCTGCGGGATCATCCGCAGGGCGACCGCGGTGTCCCCGCGCTGGGTGAAGGCGTTGCCGCGGACCCGGCCGTCGGTGCGCCAGCTGAAGGAGAAGTCGTACTCGTGGGTCTTGGCCCAGTGCTGCCGTTGCTCGTCGTTGAGCAATTGCGCGAGCAGGGCCTCGGTGTTCTCGGCGGTGAGGACCGGGTGGTTGGGGACCGGGAAGAGCGACCCGTGGATCCGGATCTGCGGCGGCAGGCCCACGGTGAGCAGCAGGTCGGTGGCGCCTTCCTGCCACACGACGTCGAGCAGCTTGTCGACGTGGCTGCCGAGGGCGGGGCCGTGCATCGCGAACCTCCGGGGTGAGTCGGGGTGGGCGGGAGGGCCGCCCCCTGGGCGGCCCTCCCTGGTGGATCAGACCTGCGTGCAGGCGCCGCTCGCGGTCACGTGGCCCGCGCCGTTGAACGCGATGACGTAGTCCGGGCTGTTGGGCTGGCTGTGCAGGAACTTGTTGGGCGCCGTGGTCAGCGCCGCCCAGTCGTCAGCCGGGGGGTAGCTCGACAGCTTCGCGTAGTAGGCCTCCAGGGCGACTTCAACCGTCTTGACGTCGGCCTTGCAGGCGGAGGCCTTGCCTCTGTCCTGGATGCCGTTGACGGCGAAGACGACGATCCCGGCCAGCACGCCGAGGATGACGATGACCATCAGCAGTTCGATCAGGGTGAAGCCCTTCTGGTCCTTCCGGGCCTCGTGCACGGCCTCAAGCAAGCTGTTCATGGAGTTCTCCTGTGGATTGGAAATGTGGGGGTGACCTGCGGAAAGAGACTTCAACCCGGAGGCGGTTCCCGACCGGTCTCCTGGTTGACCGCGACCACCTCCCCGCCCCGGATGCGGGTGTCGGCGAACCGACGGACGGCGAGACTGAACGGGTGCCCCGGCGCGGACTCGGCCAGCGGCACCCCCCGGTTGACCGACGCGGACAACTCCCACGTCGAGGGCAGATAGGCGGCGATCGGGTTGCGCACGACGCCGTCGATGTCCTCGGCGGTGATGCCCGCGTGGCCGTTGGCCCGGTTGACCACGATCGACCGCGAGGTCTGCCCGAAGGCCAGCAGGTCGAGCATGTCGAGGGTGTTGCGCAGGTTCTTCAGCGCGGGCCGCTCGGGCGTGGTCAGCAGCACGTGGTGGTGGGAGTAGTCGAAGGCGGCCAGGACGTGCGTGGACAGCTGCGCGGGAGTGTCGATGACGACGTACTCGTAGAGCGTCGGCAGCAGCGTCAGCAGCGCGCGGACCTGGGTGGCCGGGATGCGCTCGGCGGCGCCGGGCCGGACCGGGGCGAGCACGCAGTCGAGGCCGGGGCGGTAGGTCGCGATCGAGGTGTGCGACCACACGGCCCGCTGCGAGAGCGGCAGCGAGTCGGCCAGCGCCCGGTGCGGCTGCAACGTCAGGGTGGCGGCGAGGTCGCCGAAGTTGAGATCGAGGTCGACCAGGCAGGTCCGCCGCGCGCCGTTGGCGTGCAGCGCGATGGCAAGGTTGGTGGCGAAGGTCGTCTTGCCGCAGCCGCCCTTGGCCGCGAACACGGTGACCACCGTGCCTGAGCGCTTGCCTCGGCTGCCTGCCATCCGACACCTCCTCCCGCACCTGCTGGTGGAGAAAGCGTGCGGCGCGGCGGGGTCCCGGCGGCATCGGGCGAACGGCCACAACTGGCGCAGCTGAGAGGTGACAGAACGTGCCTAACAAGCCGACACTTGTCGGCCGATCGGGTGACGCCAACTGGGTCCCTAGGGTCTTAAGACCCCGAACGGCGCGGATGGCGTACGGATCTGTAACTGAGACCGTCGCTCATCCGAAAGGTAGTTGACGCATCAAGGCGGCCAGTCGAGCAAAGTGGGCGCCTGCCGATGGGAGCAACGATGTCGATACGTCTAGCCGTCGTGGACGGCCACACGCTGACCAGGTTCGGACTCACCGGGCTGGTCGCGCAGCATCCGGACATCGCCGTCGTCGCCGAGTGCGGATCTGTCGCCGAAGCCCGCGCGGCCGTCGCCGAGACCCGGCCCACCGTCGTCACCATCGACGTCGACCTCCCTGATGGCGACGGCCTACACCTGGCCCGCGAACTGCGCGACCGGTACCCCGACCTGGGCATCGTCGTCATCACCGCGTGCGGCGAGGACAACGTGCTCTTCCGCGCGCTCGACTCCGGTGTGTCGGCCTTCGTCGGCAAGACCGCCCCGATGGCCGAGGTCCTCGGCGCGATCCGGCACGCCGACGTCGCCGCCACCTCGTTCACCGCCACCGGCCTGGTGAGCGCCCTGGCCCGCAAGCGCGACTGCGACACCCGCTTCGCCCTGAGCCCCCGCGAACGCGAGGTGCTCGGCCTGCTGCGCGACGGCCTGTCGGTCCCGGCAATCGCCCGGTCGACCTTCGTCAGCCCGTCGACGGCCAAGACCTACGTCGCCCGCCTCTACGAGAAGCTCGGCGCCAGCAACCGCGCGCAGGCGCTGATGACCGCGCTGCGCCACGGCTTGATCCGCAACGACGACCTTCCCGTCGTCAGCTGACCCCTATTCACCGCGTAGTGGTATGGGCACGCGGGGTAAGCCGTCCTACTCCGCGATCACGACTTCGATCGCCGCTCCGGTCTCGACCGTACGACTGACTGTGCACAGCCGGTCGTGGGACTGCTTCACCGCACGCGGCAACGCCTCCCGCGCGGTGTCGCCCTCCGGTCCCTCCGGGAAGTGAACCGCGAAAGTGACGTTCAAGTTCGCCAGGTGATTCCCGATCACCGGGTCCTTCAGCTTGTCGCCCGCGACGGTCACGGTGAAGGTGACCGGTTCCGCGCGCCTGCTGGTGATGTAGTCGACGTCGACGGCCGTGCAGCCGCCGATCGCGGCGAGGAAGAGCTCCACGGGGGTGAAATCCGCTCCATCGCCCTCGCCGATCGACAGCGTTCCGCCGCGAACGTTCGTGGCGGTGTAGTGGCCGAGGCCGCCGCGCTCGATGGAGACCGTGCGCAGCGTGTCGTCACTCATTCAAGTACCCCGTTCGTTGATCTCTATGACACCGGCCAAGTATGCACGGGTTCGTTGCTGTGCATGAACTTCGCATACCGGCGGGTCATCTCCCGCAACGCCTGCTCGCGGTTCACCGACGTGTTCGCCTCCAGCCCCCGCACCGTGTCCACCTGCCACGTCGCGCCGTTGCGGCCGGTGATGCAGCGCTGCTCGATGACCCCGAGCAGCCGATCCCGGTCAGCCGCCGACACGCCCCACGCGTCGAGGCCGTCGTGCGCCATCGGCAGCAGCCGCCGCAGCACCAGTTCGGCGGCGGGGACCTCGCCGACCCCAGGCCAGTACACCCGAGCGTCGATCCCCGCCCGAGCGGCGGCGTGGAAGTTGTCCTCCGCCGCCGAGAAGCTCATCTGCGTCCACAAAGGACGATCCTGGTCCGTCAATGCCCGAACCAGCCCGAAATACAGCGCCCCATTGGCCATCACGTCCACCACCGACGGCCCAGCGGGCAGCACCCGGTTCTCCACCCGAAGATGCGGCCGACCATGCACCACGTCATAGATCGGCCGGTTCCACCGGTAGATCGTGCCGTTGTGCAACCGCAGCTCGTGCAGCTCCGGTGTGTCACCCCGGGCGAGCACCTCAGCCGGGTCCTCGTCATCGGTCAACGGCAGCAGCGCCGGGTAGTACTGCACGTTCTCCTCGAACAAGTCGAAGATCGACGTGATCCACCGGTCCCCGAACCAGACCCGGGGCCGCACGCCCTGGGCCTTGAGCTCGTCCGGGCGGGTGTCGGTGGCCTGCTCGAACAGCGCGATCCGCGTCTCGGCCCACAGCTGCTTGCCGAACAGGTACGGCGCGTTGGCGCCCAGCGCCAGCTGGATCGAGGCGACCACCTGGCTGGCGTTCCAGAATTTCGCGAAGTCCTCCGGGGCGACCTGCAGGTGGTACTGCACGCTGGTGCAGGCGCTCTCCGGGGCGATCGAGTCCGCCGTGGTGACCAGCCGCTCCTGGCCCACAATGTTGATCTCCAGGTCCTCCCCGCGGGCGGCGAAGACCTGCTCGTTGAGCAGCTTGTAGCGCGGGTTGGCCGACAGCGTGTCCTCCGACACGTGCACGCCGCGCAGCGTCGGCAGGATGCCGACCATCACGATGTGCGAGTTGACCCGGTTGGCCTTGGCCTCGGCCTCGTTGAGGTTGGCGCGGACCATGTCCTCGAAGGCGGCCAGGCCGTTGGGCCGCAGTGGCTGCGGCGGCAGGTTGATCTCGATGTTGAACTGGCCCAGCTCGGTCTGGAACGCGGGGTCCGAGATCGCGGCCAGCACCTCGGCGTTGCGCATGGACGGATCGCCCGCGTCGTCGACCAGGTTCAGCTCGATCTCGAGCCCGGCCATCGGCCGGTCGGCGTCGAACCGCGACTCGGCCAGCATCTGGGCGAACACGTCCAGGCAGCGTCGGACCTTCTGGCGGAACCGCTGGCGGTCGGCGCGGGTGAACTCCGTGGACTCGACATCCTTACCCATGCCTCAAGCGTGATCCATCGGCGCCCGCGGCGCCACAGCTCAGCGCTTGCGGGTGCCGAACACGCCCCGGGTGATCTCGCGGCCCAGGGCGCTCGCGGCCGAGCGGAAGAACGACCTGACCGCGGTGTTGCCCATGACCTTCTCGAAGAAGCCCTCTTCCTCCTGCTCGCGGCGCTGCGGCTCCGGGGCCTGCTGCTCGTCGGGGGCCTGCTCCGCGGGCGGCGCCATCTTCTGCGCCATCTTCTCGTAGGCCGACTCCCGGTCGACGGTCTGCGAGTACTTGCCGTGCAGGTCGGACGACGCCGAGGACTGTTTGATCGCCTCGTCGCCGATGGTGTCCATCAGCGACCGCGGCGCGCGCAGCCTGGTCCACGCGACCGGCGTCGGGGCGCCCCTCTCGCTGAGGACGGTCACGATGGCCTCGCCGATACCCAGCGATGTCAGCGCCTTGTCCAACTCGTAGTGCGGGGTGGTCGGGTAGGTCTTGACCGTCCGCGACAGTGCCTTCTGGTCGTCCGGGGTGAACGCGCGCAGCGCGTGCTGCACGCGCGCGCCGAGCTGGGAGAGCACGGCGTTGGGCACGTCGGTGGGCAGCTGGGTGCAGAAGAACACCCCGACCCCCTTGGACCGGATCAGCTTGACCGTCTGCTCGATCCGGTCGAGGAACGCCTTGGACGCGTCGTGGAACAGCAGGTGCGCCTCGTCGAAGAAGAAGACCAGCTTGGGCGCGTCGAGGTCGCCCTCCTCTGGCAGCTCCTCGAACAGCTCGGCCAGCAGCCACATCAGGAAGGTGGAGAACAGCGCGGGCTTGTCCTGCAGGTTGCCCAGCTCCAGCAGGCTGATGACGCCCTTGCCGTCGGTCTGGCGGATCAGGTCGGTCACCGCGAGCTCGGGCTCGCCGAAGAACTCGTCGCCGCCCTGGGCGTCCAAGTTGGACAGTGCGCGCAGGATGACGCCCGCCGTGGCCGAGGACACCCCGCCGATGCCCTGCAGGTCGGCCTTGCCCTCGTCGCTGGTCAGGTGCGTGATGACCGCGCGGAGGTCCTTGGTGTCGAGCAGGGGCAGGCCCTTGGAGTCGGCCCAGTGGAAGATCAGGCCGAGGGTCGACTCCTGGGTGTCGTTGAGGCCGAGCACCTTCGACAACAGGATCGGCCCGAAGCCGCTGATCGTCGCGCGCACGGGCACGCCGATGCCGCTGGTGCCCAGGGACAGGAATTGCACCGGGTACGCGGTCGGGGTCCAGTCGTCGCCGGTGTCGGTGGCCCGGGCGGTGATCTTGTCGTTGGATTCGCCCCCGCGGGTGAGGCCCGACAGGTCGCCCTTCACGTCGGCCATGACCACGGGCACGCCCGCGTTCGACAGCTGCCCGGCGATGCCCTGCAGCGTCTTGGTCTTGCCGGTGCCCGTGGCGCCCGCGACGAGCCCGTGCCGGTTCATCATCGCCAGCGGGATCCGAACGTGGGCGGTGGCGTCGACCTGCCCGTCCACGACGATCGACCCCAGCTCGATCGCCCCGCCGGACGTGGAATAGCCCGCGGCGATCTCCTGGGCCGGACTCGACTGCTCGGGCACGGTGGCCTCCCTCGACACCAGCGGTCAGAACCAGGCGGAAGCCTAGTTGACCGCGCCACCCGAAACCGGCCCGAGCGGCGCTCGTCGGCCCGCCCGGCGTGTCGGGCCAGGGCGTGTCCTGTGGATCATGGTGGGTGGGATCCGTGATCCGCTTGGTTCCTGGGCGGGCCGCGGGGACGGTCGCGTACTGGTTGTCCGTGGCCGTTCCCGCAGCCCGCCCAGGGGCCGAGCGGGCGCGGATAGCGCCCGCCATGATCCGCAGGACATGGCCTAAGCTCCCCTGGTGACGGATCGACTGGTGTGGATCGACTGTGAGATGACCGGCCTCGACCTGGGCAAAGACGCCCTCATCGAGATCGCGGCCCTGGTCACCGACTCGCAGCTGAACGTGCTCGGCCCCGGGGTGGACCTGGTCATCCACGCCGACGAACCCACCCTCGACGGCATGCCCGACGTAGTCCGCGACATGCACGCGCGCTCCGGACTCACCGAAGAGGTCCGAGCCAGCACTCTCACCCTGGCCGAAGCCGAGCGGCAGGTGCTGGAGTACATCCGCGGGTACGTGCCGGACGTGCGCACCGCCCCGCTGTGCGGCAACTCGATCGCCACCGACCGCGGCTTCATCGCCCGCGACATGCCCGAACTCGACAACCACCTGCACTACCGGATGGTCGACGTCTCGTCGATCAAGGAACTGTGCAGGCGCTGGTACCCGCGCATCTACTACGCGCAGCCCGACAAAGGCCTCGCCCACCGCGCCCTCGCCGACATCAAGGAGTCGATCCGCGAGCTGCGCTACTACCGCGGCACCGCCTTCGTCCCCCAACCCGGCCCCACCTCCGACGAGGCGAAAGCCGTCGCCGACGCGGTCCTGATCGACCCAGAGTCCTAACCGATTTCAAGTCCACCTAGGTGGCACGCTACGATGTTCACGCGTTGGTTCGCCGACGCACATGGTGGGTGTAGCTCAGCTGGTAGAGCACCTGGTTGTGGTCCAGGATGCCGCGGGTTCAAGTCCCGTCACTCACCCGGTCGCCCGGCCTGTCTGCGGAAAGCGCAGACGGGCCGGGTTTTTCATTGCACCGGGGGGCGACCCCCACGGTGCGTACTCTCACGAACCAGCCGTGCCCGTTGTCCGTAGCTGGTGGTGGGCGGGGTGTGTAACCAATAGCCGAGTCGCCCACGGTGCGTACTCTCGCGATCCAGCCGTGCCCCGCATCCGTAGCCGGTGGCGGGCGTGGTTTGTAACCAATAGCCGAGTCCCCCACGGTGCGTACTCTCCCGAACCAGCCATGCCCGGCGTCCGTAGCTGAGTCGCCCCCGGGCGTATTCTCGCGATCCAGCCGTGCCCGGCGTCCATAGCTGGTGGCGGGCGGGGCCACCAAGCACTACTGCCAGTGGCATCAGGATCTGTCGATCGCGTGGATGAAGTGCCGTGTTGGCCTTGAGTCGGAATCGTCCACTCAGGATCCCGGCAGGCGCTGGTCCGGCCTGCGTGTTCCCAAGGCGTGACCGATTGTCGCTGATGGTAACTGGTGACGTTCCCAGTTGGCCATTCACATTGATGGTTGGCACTTAGTTTCCTTCTATCCGCCATGCGAGGGCACGGCGGTGGAAGGAGATCAACATGAGGATCAGGAGCCTGATCGTCGGACTCGCGGCGGTCGCGGCCGCGGTTGCGGCCCCGGCGACCGCCGCGGCGGCGCCGGACCCGGGGCCGGACATGACCCCGATGATCGTCGGTGGCGTCAACGCCACGCAGACGTACAGCTTCATGGTCTCCCTGCAGAGCACCAGTGGCGGTCACTTCTGCGGTGGTTCGCTGATCAAGGCCAACTGGGTCGTCACCGCGGCCCACTGCGTCCAGGGCAAGTCCCCGTCCAGCGTCCAGGCGCGGATCGGGACCACCAACCGCACCAGCGGCGGCTCGGTGGCCCGCGCGTCGCGGATCATCATTCACCCGAGCTACCGGGGCCCGTACGACATCGCTCTGGTCCAGCTCAGCACCAGCGTCAGCCAGGCCCCGGTCCGCATCTCGGCCGCGTCCGGTGCGGTCGGCACCCGCACCCGCATCATCGGCTGGGGCCAGACCCGCCCGACCCCCGGCGGCAGCGCGCCGATCACCCTGCAGCAGCTCGACACCTCGATCGTGGCCGACAACGAGTGCGGCGGCATCAGCGGCTCGATCGAGATCTGCACCGACAACCCGAACAACAACTCGGGCGCCTGCTACGGCGACTCCGGCGGCCCGGAGATCAAGTCCGTCGGCGGCGTGTGGGAACTGATCGGCGCCACCAGCCGCTCCGGCGGCGGCTCGGTCTGCGCCCAGGCCCCGTCGATCTACACCGACGTGGTCGCCTTCCGCAGCTGGATCCAGCAGTACACCGGCGCGCTCTAAGCGCTTCCCCAGGTGCCCCCACCCAGCCCCGGGTGGGGGCACCGCCATGTCCGCGCGATGATGGACGGATGCGGGACATCGAGATCCGGGACGACATGATCAGGCTCGGCCAGCTGCTCAAGCTGGCAGGCATCGCCGAGGACGGCACCCACGCCAAAGACCTACTGGACGCCGACGAGGTAGCCGTCAACGGCGAACCCGAGATCCGCCGAGGCAGGCAAGTACACCCCGGCGACATCGTCACCGTAGGCCAAGACGAAGTCCGCGTAGTCAAGAGCTAGAACGAGAACAAGCCAGAAATCGGTTCACCCCAACGTAAGGGGCCGAATCGAACGGCCTGTTTGGGTGGTTCGCCTTGATTTGGGGGAAATGGGCCTAAAATCGCGGTGCGGGTGAGGTTCCTTGAGCTCGCCTTTTGACCCGCACAGGCCCATTTCGAGGGGCCCCAAATCAAGGCGAACCACCCAAACAGGCGCCCCACGGTCAAGCCCGTTCTAACGCTTACCGCCCAGCTTCCACGTCTCCCACGGAATCTGCCAAACGCTCAGCCCGTCAGTAGGCTCCAGCACCGGCCCACCAGTGTTCTGAACCGTGATCACATCACCCTTGACCGAGATGCTCTGTAACCAAGCAGCGTTCTCCGTCGACATGTTGACGCACCCATGGCTGACGTTGCGCTGCCCCTGATCCCGCACCGACCACGGGGCCGAGTGATAGAAGATCCCGCTGTTGGACATCCGGCTGGCCACCGCCACCTTCGTCCGATAACCCCGAGGATCATCCACCGGAACACCGTACGTAGACGAGTCCATCGTGTAGTTCGTGTGCTCGCTCATCACGACATAAGTGCCCACCGGCGTCTCATGCGCCTTCTTGCCCATGGAGATCGGAATGGTCCGCGCGAGCGTGCCATTGACCGTCACCGTCATCTGGTGGGTCACCCCGTCGGCCACCGCCACCACCGCGTCCCCGACGGTCACCGTCGCCTTGCGGTCCTGTTTGCCGAAGACCCCATTGCCGAAGTGCCGCCCGTAGATCCCGGCGTTGATGGTGATGGTGGTCCCCGTCGGCCAATACTGCTGCGGCCGCCAATGCACCTCACGGTCACTGAACCAATAGAACGCACCCTCGATCACCGGCGCCGAAGTGATCTGGATCGCCTTCTCCACCGCCGCCTTATCGGCGATGGCCGATTCGAAATAGAACGCGAGCGGCTGGCCGACGCCGACCTTGTCCCCGTCGAGCGGATTCATCGACACCGAGATCTGCCGCTTCGGCTTGGCCGTGGTGAAGGTCGACGCAGACGTCGCGGTCTTTCCCTTGGGGTCGGTGGCCGTCGCGGTGGCCGTGTAGGTCTTGCCGTACCCCAACCCCTCAGCGGCCTTCCACGTCCCCCCGTCGGCCGCGAGCGCACCCGCGACGGGCTTCCCGTCGGCCCCGCTGACCAGCACCTCGGTCACTTTCCCCCCGGTCGCCGCGATACTCAGCGGCTCCCCGGGTGCCACGTCCACCGCTTTGTCCGCGGGCGTCAACGCCAACGCCAGCGGCCCCGCGGCCGCGGCGGAGGACTCGGTGACCTTGGAACTCGCGGTCGTCGTCGTACCGCCCCCTTGAGCCACCTCGGCGGTGCACCCACCCAGCGCGAGCACCGCCCCGATGGCGATCCCCGCCCGCGCTCGACAACCCCAGTTCATCTCGCTCTTCCGTCCCTGCTCAAGCCCACCCCGACCCTGCTGGACAAGTGTGCCTGACTGGAGGGCCATCCGGTGCCAGGTCCGGTCAACCCGTGACCTGACCCCCCGATTTCTTTGCGGCAGACACCCTGTGCTAACTTTTCTCCCGTCAGCAGGACAGAGTCCTGATGAGCGTCGCTAGCTCAACTGGCAGAGCAGCTGGCTCTTAACCAGCGGGTTCGGGGTTCGAGTCCCTGGCGGCGCACCACAAATCCCTTGGTCGACATTCGTGTTGACCTGGGGATTTGTTGTTTCTGGTGAATCTTCTTCGTGAAGTCGACTGTCCATTGTGGTCTCCTGCGAGCCCGAGGGGAGCCCGAGAAGACGCGTCGAGGCCCGAGGGACTTGACCACGGCGATCCGTTCGGCGTCGCCGCTTCCCTGGCAGGCACGATCTCGTCGTTGTGTCGGTGGCGACCGTGCCGCGCGGCGTGGGTTCGTCGGTGATGATGGTGGGGGCGCCGTCTGGAATGGTGGTGGTCGCGGTGCGGCTGGTGGATCTGTTGGCGGGTTTGTCGCGACTCGCCGACCTCGGGTTCGGGCTCCGCGCTGGGGAAGCGATGCGGTCGTGTGCGCTGGCCACGGCGCTCGCGCGGTCGATGGATCTGCCCGACGGTGAGGTTCGCGCGGCCCTGTACACCGCGCTGCTGCACCATGTGGGGTGCACGGGCTACGCCCATGAGACCGCGAGCCTCTTCGGTGACGAGCTTGCCGTGAACGTGGCCGCGGGTCGGGGGGACGACGCTGATCCCCGTGACGTGTTCACCACATTTCTTCCCATGCTCACCCACGGCAAGCCCGTGCTGGAGCGGGCTCGGCTGGTGTTGACGACCTTGGCGAAGGGGAGTCGGTTCGGGGTGGACTTCACCACGGCCGCGTGCGAGGTCGGTCGGGCGGCGGCGCGGCGGCTAGGGCTGCCCGACGAGGTCCAGGGCGGGGTTTACCACGTCTACGAGATGTGGGCGGGCTCCGGGTTTCCGAGCGGCTTGCGCGGGGACGAGATCCCGGTCGCCTCCCGTATCGCGCGGCTGACCGGCGTCGCGGTCCTGTTCGACACGGTTGGTGGGGTGGACCTGGCTGTCGCCGCGGTCGCCAAGCGCGGTGGCGGCATGCTGGATCCGGGCATGGTCGCGCATTTCACCGACCGCGCCGCGGCCATGCTCGGTGATGTCAATCGAACCGATCCGCGGTCGGTGGCGCTCGCCGCGGAACCCCGACCGGTCGTTTCCGTGGCGGATGAGCGGCTCGCCGAGGTGGCCGAGGTCTTCGCCGACCTCGCGGACCTGAAGACGCCGTACCTGCACGGTCACTCGACCGGTGTCGCGGCGCTGGCGGGCCGGGCGGGTGAACGGCTCGGTCTGACCGCCGATCTGCGGGTGGCCGGGTTGCTGCACGACGTCGGCCGGGTCGCGGTCTCGACCTCGGTCTGGGAGAAGCCGGGCAGGTTGACCGGCGACGATGGTGAGCAGGTCCGGCTGCACGCCTATCACTCCGAGCGGATCCTGGCCGGATCGGATCGGCTGGCGCCGCTGGCGCCGATCGTGGGAAGGCACCACGAACGGCTCGACGGCAGTGGCTACCACCGCGGCTGCACGGGTGCCGACCTCGCCATGCCCGCGCGGGTGCTGGCCGCGGCGGACGCGTACCAGGCGATGACCGAGCGCAGGCCGCACCGCCCCGCGCTGCCGCCGGAGCGCGCGCGAGTGGAACTGATCGCCGATGCCCGTGCCGGACTGTTGGACGCCGAGGCCGTGCGCGCCGTGCTCGCCGTGGCGGGCGACGATCCGGGGCGCGTGCGGCGGGCACTGCCCGCGGGGCTGTCCGACCGGGAGCTGGAGGTGCTGAGACTGGTCGCCGAAGGGTGCGGCAACGCCCGGATCGCCGAGCGGCTGGTGATCTCGCGGCGGACGGCCGAGCACCACGTCCAGCACATCTACACCAAGATCGGGGTGTCCAGCCGCGCCGCGGCGGCGTTGTTCGCGATGGAGCACGACCTGCTCGCGGACAAGGATGGGTAGGTCTACCGATGTTCGCCCCGGCGTGCGAAGGGAGCCTGGAACTTCCCGACACAAAGGACGGACGTCATGACACGCACAGATGAGGCGACACTGGTGGTGTCGCGCGACGGCACCGAGATCGCCTACTGGTCGAGCGGCGAGGGGGCGCCCCTGCTGCTCGTGCACGGAACCACCGCCGACCACACCCGTTGGCTCCCTCTGGTGCCGTACTTGCGGGGCACCGAGGTGTGCATGATGGACCGGCGAGGCCGCGGTGCCAGCGGCGACGGCCCGGGCTATGACCTGGCACGCGAGTTCGAGGACGTCGCCGCCGTGGTGGACGCGATCGCCGAGCGCAGCGGTTGCCCGGTCGACGTGCTCGGCCACTCCTACGGCGGGGAGTGCGCGTTCGGCGCGGCCGCGCTGACCTCGAACATCGGCAGGCTGGTGCTGTATGAGGGCTGGCCACAGCAGCACCCGCACGCCGAGGTCCTCCCGCCCGGAATCATCGAGCGGATGAACTCGCTGCTGACGGCGGGCGAGCGCGAGAAGGTGCTGGAACTGATGTTCCGTGAGGTCGTGGGGATGCCCGACGCCGAGTTCGCCGCGTACCGCGCGCTGCCCGTGTGGCAGGTCCGCATCGCCGCCGCGCACACGATTCCCCGTGAGTTCGCCGTCAACCTGTTCCATCCTGACGCGGCGGCGAAGATCACCGTGCCGGTCCTGCTGCTGGTCGGCGGCGACAGCCCGGACCTGATCAAGGCCGACTACGAGACCGTGGCCGCCGCACTGCCCGACGCGCGCGTGAGCATCTTCGAAGGCCAGGGGCACGTGGCCATGGACTTCATCCCGGACGTCTTCGCCGAGCGGGTCCTCGCCTTCCTGGGCAGGACCGCGGCCTGAACGGCGGGCACCGGCCGCGCTCGTCTCGTACCGTGGTCTCGTGTCCGAGTCACCGCTGGTCGGGTCGGGCGTGGCCGACGGGAGAGCCGCGCTGTCGCGGGGCGCGTGGACCGTGGCGCGGGCTTGTTTCGAGCGGTCCCTGGCCGAGGCGACGACGCCGGAAGCGCCGGAAGGGCTCAGCTGGGTCGCCTGGTGGCTGGAGGACGTCGCCGCGTGTCTGGACGCGCGGGAGCGGGCGTATCGGCTGCACCGCGAGTCCGGCGATCTGCGGGGCGCGGCGCGGATGGCGCTGTGGCTGGGCGACGACCACATCGAGTTCCTGGGCGCGGCCGCGGTGGCCGAGGGCTGGTTCGGGCGGGCTCGCAGCCTGCTGGGGGAGTCGGAGCCGTCGCCGGAGCACGGCTGGTTGGCCGTGTTCGAGGCGCACGCGGCGCTGAACCGACACGATCCGGGGACGGCGATTCTGCTCGCGGGCGAGGCGCGGGCGGTCGGGCGCCGACATGCCGCCGTGGACCTGGAGATGTTCAGTCTCGCCACTGAGGGCCTGGCGATGGTCGAGCGGGGCGAGGTGGAGCCGGGCCTGCGCTGCCTCGACGAGGCGACGGCCGCGGCGCTGGCGGGCGAGTACGAGAACTTGGCGCCCGCCGCGTGGACCTGTTGCCGGTTGATCTCGGCCTGCGAGCAGGTCCGCGACTACGACCGCGGCGCCCAGTGGTGTGCGAAGGTGGCGGAGTTCGCCAGGCGGATGGACACCCGGTTCGTCACCGGGGTGTGCCGTGCGCACTACGCGGCGATTCTTGTGCGGCGCGGCGAGTGGGGCGCGGCGGAGCGGGAACTGGTCGGGGCACAGGCGGATCTGACCGCGAACCGGCCGTTCTGGCTGGCCGAGGCGTTGGTTCGGCTGGGCGACCTGCGGCGCAGGCAGGGGCGCACGGCGGCGGCGGAACGGCTGTTCGAGCAGGCGGGCGGGCATCCGCTGGCCCGGCTCGGCCTCGCCGAGCTGAGGCTCGACGGTGGTGACGCCGCACTGGCCAGGGATCTGCTCGAACGGATGCTGCGCGGGTTGCCCGCCGAAGCCACGATGAGTCGGGTCGGGCCCCTGGAACTGCTCATCCGCGCCGAGATCGCGCTCGGCGACACCGTGTCGGCGGTGCTCCGGCTGGAGGAGCTGCGCGCTGTCGCGATGCCGACGCTGCCGCTGCGCGCCGCCGTGTGCTTCGCGGAGGGGCTTGTCTCGGCCGCAAGGGGCGACCACGACCACGCGCGCGGCTGCTTCGAGGACGCGGTCGACCTGTTCGGGCGCGGGGGCGCCGCCGTGGAGGCCGGTTGGACTCGGTTGGAGCTCGCCAGGTCCCTGTCCGCGCTCGGTCGCGAGGACGCCGCCCGGCGTGAAGCACGGGCCGCGCTGGACACGCTGCGGGCAGTGGGCGCGGTAGGCGGCGAGGAGACCGTGCTGGATGGACTCGGTCTGACCCACCGGCTGCTGAGCGCACGTCAGGTGCAGGTCCTTCGACTGGTGGCCGAGGGGCTCGGCGACCGGGAGATCGCAGCCAGGCTCGTCCTGAGCGAGCACACGGTGCACCGCCATATCGCCAACATCTACACCCGGCTCGACTGCTCCACCAGGGCGGCCGCCGTCGCGCGGGCAGGCAAACTCGGTCTGTTGTAGCCGGCCTGTTCGGGCCATGCCGTGTCATCACCGGAGTTGGCTTCCACAGGCGAAGCGCGGCGAGGTGTCCGGACTCGACACTGGGCGGCGCGACCAAGGAGGTCAGCCATGCCGCGACTGTCGGAGTTCAAGGAGATCGCCAAGTCCACTTGGGCCAGTGGCGACTACGACGCGATGATGCGTCAGGAAGGCCTGTATGTGGTGGGGGAGCGCCTTGTCCGGCGCCTGGGTGTCGGGGCGGGCGACGAGGTGCTCGACGTGGCGTGTGGCACCGGCAACGCCACGATCCCCGCCGCGCGGGCCGGGGCACGGGTCACCGGCCTGGACCTGACCCCGCAGATGCTCGCGACCGCGCGCAGGCGGGCGGTCGGGCTCGACATCGACTGGGTGGAGGGCGACGCCGAGGATCTGCCCGCGCCGGACGAGCGGTTCGACGTGGTGCTGTCCACCTTCGGCTGCATGTTCGCACCCCGCCACGAGGTCGTCGCCGACGAGATCGCCCGCGTCCTGCGGCCCGGTGGTCGCGTCGGATTGTGCACATGGACGCCGGACGGGTCGATCGGTGACTTCTTCCGCACCGTCGGCGCCTACCTGCCGCCGCTGCCGGAGTTCGTCGACCCGCCGTTGGCGTGGGGGGACGACGATCACGTGCGGGAGCTGTTCGAGGGCACCGGGATCACCCTGGAGTTCCACCACGAGACCGCCGACATCCACCACGACTCGCTCGATGCCGCCGTCGACTGCTACGCGACCAAGTTCGGCCCCGTCATCCAGGCTCGAACGCTGGCCGACGCGGACGGACGCTGGCCAGACCTGCGCGCGGACATGGTCGAACTCTTCGCCCGCCACAACACCTCACACGACGCCCAGATCGTCGTTCCCGCCGAGTATCTCGTCGTGGTCGGCAGGAAAGCCCGCTGAGCGCCACCCTCGCGCGACCGTGGGACCGAATCTGGCCCACGAAGGACTGGCGGACTCGTCACAGCGGTCATTCCCTGCAGAGCGGACCGCGAGTGTGATCGGTCGCTCAGTCGTACAGTTAGGCGTCTCTCCCCGGAGGCGCGCGTGGACGAGCTACGCATCTGGCTTCTCGGCGGGTTCCGAGTGGCTGTGGGTGGCCAGGAGGTGCCCGAGGCGGCCTGGCGGCTACGCAAAGCGCGCGCGATCGTCAAGTTGCTCGCGCTGACACCCGGTCGTCGAATGCATCGCGAGCAGCTCGCCGACGCACTGTGGCCAAGCCTGCCGGTCGCCGCGGCCGCCAACCAGTTGCGCAAAGCCCTGCACGAGGTCCGACAGGTGCTGGGGGTCGACAGCGTCGCCTCTATCGGGGACCAGCTGAGCCTGCGCGCGGACTTCGTGGACGTCTCCGCGTTCGAGACGGCGATTCTCGCCGCTCGCCGCTCCGGTGAGCCGGGGGCCTACCAAGCCGCGGTGGACCTCTACGACGGAGACCTGCTCCCCGAGGACTGCTACGAGGAGTGGGCCGAACCCCACACCGACCGCTTGCGCCGCGAAGCCCACGAGCTACTTGTCGAGTGGGCCGCCCTGTTGGCGGCGCGGGCCGACGTCGACGCGGCGATCGCTGCCCTGCGTCGGGTTCTGGCCGACGAACCCAGCCATGAGGAAGCCGGGGCGGCGGTGATGCGGCTGCACGCACTCGCCGGGCGCAGGTCCGTGGCGATGGCCGCGCACGACGCGTTGCGGGCGGCGCTGGACCGCGACCTCGGGGTGGCCCCGAGCCCCGCGACCGAACAGCTCTATGAGCAGATTCGGGCGGGCCGCATGACTCCGCCGGAGTTGACCGCCGACCTGTGGCACCAGGTCGGCGACCTCCGGTCGGAAGCGGGCGACCTGCGCGGCGCTCGGCTCGCCTATGAGTCGGCGCTGGCGTCGGCCGCCGCGCCGGACCGGGCCCGGCTGCACCGCAAGGCGGCGGGCGCGCTGCTGATGTGCCATGACCCCGGCGCGGCCAACCGTCACCTGCGCGCCGCGAGCGCCCAGCCTGCCGACGCGGCCGAGCGGGCGCGGCTGCTCGATGTCCGGGCGAACTGGCTGTGCGAACTCGGGCGGTTCGACAACGCGTTGGCGACCGCCGAGGACGCGCTGGCGGCCGCGATCGAACACGGCACCGCGCACGATGTGGCCACCGTGAATGAGACGCTGGCCATCGTCCACCACTTCCGCGGTGACTGGCGCGAGGGCATGCACCGCGAGTTGCAGCGTCTCGAACTCGACGACGATCAAGCGCTGGCCCGGATCTTCGACCTGCACCACTGCATCGGCCAGTACCACCTCTACGGGGACGACCTGTCCGCTGGAGTCGAGGACTACGCCCGGCGCACCCTCACCGTCGCCACCCAGCGGGGGGCGTTGCGGGCGCAGGCTTTCGCCTGGTGCCTGCTCGGTGAGTCCCTGCTGCTGCACGGCAACTGGGACGAAGCCGAAGGGTGCCTCGACCGAAGCGCCGAGATCCATGGCGAACTCGGCTCGAACTCCGGCGCCCTGCCCTGGCAGCGGCTCGCCGAGCTCGCGGCGGTCCGGGGCGACAGCGAGTCGGCGGCGGCGGCGTTGCGGCACGGCATGGCGATCGCCGTGGTGTCCCCGCTCGCGCGGCACCACTGGGGGCGGCTGTACGCGACCGCGGCGCTGGACGCGGTCGAGCGCGGACAACCCGAAGAAGCGCTTCGGGCCATTCGCTCGGCGGGCGGCGCGGCGGCGCGCCACGGTGCGTGCCCCAGCTGCGCGGCACTGCTCAACCCGATCGCGGCCGAGACCTGTGCCGCGCTCGGCGATGTCGCGGCGGCAGATTTGCACGCGGCCGCGGCCGAAGAGGTCGCCCGCATGTTCGACAGTTCCGCCTGGCGGGCCATGGCCGAGACCGCTCGGGCCGCGGTCGACGCCGCCAAGGGCGAGTCGGCCGCGGCCAAGGAGCATTTCGCGGCGGGCGTCGCACTGTACGAGCGGGCCCGGATGCCGTTCTGGGCCGCCCGGACCACCATGCAGGCAGCTCAGGTCGGGCAGGTCGCGCCGGGACAGTTGGACGCCGCGATCGAGGTCTTCGACCGTGTCGGCGCGGTCCGGCGGCTGAGGAACGCTCAGGGAATGGCTGGTTTCTAGGGTCGGGCCAACCGACCTGAAGGGAGCCGGACATGAACGGACAGCGTTACACCTCGGGCGCCTGGCACGTGTCGCCGGGCCAGGCGGACGACTTCATCGCTCGCTGGACCGAATTCACCACCTGGGCGCACTCCGAAGCACCGGGCGCACGGATGTTCCTGCTGCTGCGCGCGGCCGACGCACCGGATGAGTTCGTCTCGTACGGCGCGTGGGACAGCGACGAGAGCGTCGCGGCCTGGAAGGCACAGCCGGAGTTCGGCCGGTACTTCACGCGTTGCCGTGAACTGTGCGACGAGTTCAGCGGTGTCGACTACACCCTGGCGTCCAGCGTGAACCTGATGGTGACGTCATGATCCGCGGGCTCGTGGCGGCGGCCGCCGCCGGGCTCGTGGTCCTCGCGACCGCGGCCCCGGTCGCCGCTGACCCGTACGACAACGGGAACGCCGCGACCTTCACCCTCGCCGGAACGTGCGACGGTGCGCAGACCACCATCGTCCACGGACCCGGCAACAACACCGTCGGGTTCATCGACGGCAGGCCGACGATCGCCCGCAAGCTGGTCTTCTACGCACCCGACGGGATCAGCGTCGTCTTCGTCCACGAAGGCGCCTCATACCCGGCCTTGGCCGCACGGCACGAACTCCTCGAGTGCGATCTTGTTCTGTCGCTCACCGGAAACCGCGTCACCGCATGGGTCCAGACGCCGAGTGGGTGATGTCGCACGGGAGGCTGGTCCGGCGCCGACATCGTTTCGTGGCGGAAGCCGGACCCCACTTCCTGCGTTCCCACGCGCCGGGTCAGGTCGGTGTTCGTCAGGGTCTGTCATCGGAACGCCTTCTCCCCGCCGCGACGGATGCGTGCGCTACTCCGTTCGGAGGACGACAGGTCGCCGTGAGGATACCGGTGGGTAACCGCGTTGGGCTGAACGGCTTTCGCGGTTGCCGGTTCATTCACTTTATTCGTCCGGTGCTGATTGAATCTCGATTCACGTTCGCGCGAACCCATCCCATCCACGGTGATCACCCCGGGCCGACTCGCACCGGCCTGGGGTGAGCGCCCTCGCAAGGGAGCCCTCACATGGGACACGTTCGCGTTGGTCGCCGATTAGCCGGTCTTGGAACCGTCGGGGCAGCGGCCCTGTTGACGCTCGTCGGGCTGGCGACGCCCGCTTACGCCGAAGGCCAGGTCCACACGGTCGCCGAGGCGGTGCCGGACAGCTACGTGGTGGTGCTCGACGACAGCGCGTCGCCGCGGTCGGCGTCGGCGCGGGCGGCCGCCGACTTGGCGGGCAAGTACGGCGGCACGGTAACCGCGTCCTGGCGGCACGCGCTCAACGGGTTCGCGGCGACCATGTCGGGGACGCAGGCGCGCAGGCTGGCCGCCGACCCGAAGGTGGCCTTCGTCCAGCAGAACCAGGTCCTGCGGGTCAACGACGTCCAGCCCAATCCGCCGTCGTGGGGACTGGACCGGATCGACCAGCGGGATCTGCCGCTGGACCAGAGCTACACCTATGACACGACGGCGGGCAACGTGCGCGCCTACATCCTCGACACCGGTATCCGCGTCACGCACTCCACGTTCGGCGGTCGCGCGACCTGGGGTACGAACACGGTGGACAGCAACAACACCGACTGCCACGGCCACGGCACGCACGTGGCGGGCACGGTCGGCGGCAGCCAGTACGGCGTCGCCAAGGGTGTGGCGCTGGTCGCGGTGAAGGTGTTGAACTGTCAGGGGTCCGGCACGACCGCCGGTGTGGTGAACGGCGTCGACTGGGTCACCCAGAACGCGGTGAAGCCAGCCGTGGCGAACATGAGCCTCGGTGGTGGTGCCGACGCGGCGCTGGACACCGCGGTGCGCAACTCGATCGCCTCCGGTGTCACCTACGCGCTGGCCTCGGGCAACTCGAACGCCAACGCGTGCAACTCCTCCCCGGCCCGAGTGGCCGAGGGCCTCACGGTGAACGCCTCCGACATCAATGACGCGCGGGCGTCGTTCTCGAACTTCGGCACCTGCACCGACATCTTCGCCCCCGGTGTCGGCATCACGTCGGCGTGGATCACCAACGACACCGCGACCAACACGATCAGCGGCACTTCGATGGCCGCCCCGCACGTCGCGGGCGCGGCGGCGCTGTGGCTGGCCACCCATCCCAACGACCTGCCCCCGGCCGTGGCCACCGCGCTGATCAACAACTCGACCCCGAACAAGATCACCAACCCGGGCACCGGTTCGCCGAACCGGCTGCTCTACACCGCACCCGGCGGCGGCACCCCTGGCTCGCCGTCGGTGACCAACCCGGGCGCCCAGTCCGGCGTCGTCGGCACCGCCGCGAGTCTGCAGCTGGCGGCCTCGGGCGGCACACCGCCGTACAGCTGGGCGGCGACCGGCCTGCCCGCCGGGCTGTCGATCAACGCGAGCACCGGCCTGATCTCCGGGACGCCGACCACCGCGGGCACCAGCAGCGTGACCGCCACGGTGACCGACTCGGCGAGCCGGACCGGAACCACCACGTTCAGCTGGACCATCACCTCGGCGCCGGTCCCCGGGTGCTCCGGCACCAACGGCACCGATGTGACGATCCCGGACCTGTCCACAGTGGAGAGTTCGATCGCCATCGCGGGTTGCACCGGCAACGCCTCGGCGACCTCGACGGTGGAGGTGCACATCGTGCACACCTACATCGGCGACCTCGTGGTGACCCTGGTCGCGCCGGACGGCAGCACCTATGTGGTGCACAACCGGGCGGGCGGCAGCGCCGACAACATCAACCAGACCTACACCGTCAACCTCTCCGGTGAAGCGGCCAATGGGACCTGGAAGCTGCGGGTGCAGGACGCCGCGGCGGCCGACACCGGCCGGATCGACTCGTGGACGCTGTCACTCGGCGGCGGTGGGACACCGGCGTGCGGCGGCACCAACGGCACTGACGTGACGATTCCGGACCTGTCCACGGTGGAGAGTTCCATCGCGGTCTCCGGCTGCGCCGGGAACGCGTCGGCGGCGTCGAAGGTGGAGGTGCACATCGTGCACACCTACATCGGCGACCTCGTGGTCAGCCTCATCGCCCCGGACGGCAGCGCTTACGTGCTGCACAACCGGGCGGGCGGCAGCGCCGACAACATCAACCAGACCTACACCGTGAATCTCAGCGGTGAGGCCAAGAACGGGACCTGGAAGCTGCGGGTGCAGGACGCCGCGGCCGTCGACACCGGACGAATCGATAGCTGGACGCTGACCTTGTAGGCGGGCACGCTCCGGTGGGCGGGTCGCTCCCGTCCACCGGAGCACACCTCGCCGCGGACCAGCACGTCGGCCTCGCCGGAGTGGAATGGCGGTGCGGTCGGTGCCCGTCCTCCGCCTCATCCCGGACGAAGGCGCCGTCGTTATCCCGGAGGAGACCGTCGATCCCAGCCGGTACAGGCAACGGACTGACCGCGCTGCGCGGGGGCCGCGCTGGGACAGCAGGCTGAGCCGGGTGACGGGCTTTAGACTGTGCGCTCATCTACCTCCTGCTGGGACAGCTGGCTGCGGAGGTGGGTCGGACCTCGACAGGAACGGGCGTAAGAGGTCGGGGATCGCTGTGTCGGCCAAGGTCAGTCCGGCGCTCTCGCCGATGTCGACGACGGGGTAGCCGCCTTTGCCCGCCGCCGTGATCGCGGTGACCGTCAGCAGGTCCGCGCGGCGTTGGAAGACCGTCTGGGTGAACTTCCAGCCGATGATGCCGGTGCGCTGCAAGGCGACCGTCTCGCGGTCCAATGACCCGGACCGGCTGACCAGGTAGCGGTCGGTGAGGGCGTGGCCGAGGTTGCGGTAGCGGTCGAGTCCGATGAGGACGGACACGGGGAGCAGACCCGCCGCGGTGATCCACGGCCAGTTCGGCCAGTGCGCCAACAAAGCCAGCAGCAGGAGCGCGCCGACTAATACGAGGTTGGGTGCCAAGGCCCGCACCAGGCGACGTGTTCTCGCGCGGGCCGGGTGCCGGGTGAGTGCGACGGCGGTGGCGGCCGTCGTCGTGCGCAGGACTTCGGCGCTTACCCGGTCGGCCTCGGAGCGGGGAGCGGGCGGCAGGAGCAGGCCGCTGCCGCTGGTCCTGCCCAACCCCGTGGTGACGGCGGTCAGCCGCCCGCCGCGTCCGGCCCGCAGTAAGAGGGGTTCGTGCAGGGTGACGCCGCGTAAGCGTTGTTCCTCGACCGAGACCGAGCGGGTGGTGAGCAGGCCGCGCCGGACCCGGACGGTGCCGTCGGCGTGGCGGTTGAGGTGGAAGCCGTGGTTCTGCAGCAGGTAAGTCACGAAGGACAGCGCCACCGAGACCACCAGCACGACCCCCACCACGGCGGGCGCCACCACCGGCGGGCTCGATTCGGTGACCCACGTGAAGACCGAGCGGATCACGCCGACCTGGGAGAACTCCAGGTCGAGCTCGTTGGCGATGTTCATCCCGAAGCCGACCGCGATACCGATCGTGACCAGGCCCGACATGCTCAGCGGGGCGTAGCGGTACCAGCGGCGGTCGAGGGTGGAGATGGGGGTGCCCTCGTCGGCGGGCAAGTCGGCGGGCTCGGTGGTGTCGGTGCTCGCGCGGCGGTGTAGGAAGACCTGGCGCAACCGGTCGGCCTCGGCGGCGGTGACCGCGTCGAGGACGACCCCCTCGCCGGGGGAGCGTTCCTGCTGGCCGGTGCCGACCCGCACGGCCGTCAGGCCGAACAGACGGTGGCCGAGCTTGGACGTCAGGTCGACCGTGCGGATGCGATCGCGCGGGATGGCCAGGCGCTGACGGTGTAAGAGTCCTTTGTGGAGTTCGACCTGGGTGTCGGAGATCCGGTACTTCGTGGTGAGCCACGCGAACAGTCCATAGAGGAACAACGAGCCGACTGCAGCCCCGCTCAACCCCAGGCGCCACGGCTCGCCGTTGCCGAGGAACACGAAGGCGAACACGGGGATCAGCAGGCCGAGCATCTCGTTGAGCGGTCGGACGATGACCATCCGCGGGTCGAGCCTGCCCCACTCGTGACTCGGCTCGACGACCGGTGGTGCCGCGGGGAACTCCTGCGCCTGGGTCGTCATGTCGCGTCCCCCGGGGTGGCCTTCGTGGTGCTGGTGAGCTCGTCGGCGAGGCGGGCGGCCACGGAGGCGTCCAGATTCTCGATCTTGACCGGCCCCGCCGCCGACGCCGTGGTCACGGTGACGGTGGCGAGGTCGAGGACCTGCTGTAATGGTCCCCGCGCGGTGTCGACGGTCTGGATCCGCGACACCGGCGCCAGCCGCCACTCCTGGTTGATCCAGCCGCTGCGGGTGTAGACGGCGTCGGGATTGGTCTCCCAGCGGTGCACCGCGTACCGCCACCGCGGCATCACCGCGACGTGCGCGACGGCGACCACGAGGCTGACCAGCGCCGCGATCCGCACCCAGGTCGGCGAATCGGTGTTCACCAGCAGGTGGATGGCCTGCGCTCCGACCACGATGACCCATCCGACCGCCGCACGCAGCGTCCAGTGCAGGATGGCTCGCCTGCTGACCAGGTTGGCTGGGGGCCGAAGCCGCCACTCGGTGTTCTCCACGGGTCCAGTCTGCCTGGTTTGGGCGTGCGCCGAACTCATCCTTTGGTCTTAGGACCAAAGCCCTAGCCGGTACTCAGACCAGTCCCGCGCCGCCGCGACCAGGGCTGGTCCGTGCGGGCGCGGGTCTGTGTGTCGCAGGTGCGTCCAGATGCCCAACACCGCGACGGCGAACGCGGTCGCGCCGGGTCCGGGCAGCGGCCCCGCGAGCCGCTCGGCCTCGGCGGGCGCATGACCCGCCTCGATCAGCCGCAGGACGAGAAACGCACGGTCCACCCAGGACGCGCCGCGTCGCGCCCACGCCCAGTCCACCACCCTGATGTTCCCGTCGACCAGCAGGTTGAGGGCATGGATGTCGGTGTGGAGCAAGGTGTCGCCGTCGACAAGGTCGAACGCCCGGGACTCCCAGGCGACGAAGTGATCGGGGACCCGCTGGTGGACGCGCAGCCGCCGCCAAGCCGCGAGCCTGCTCCACTGACCGGCCAGCGAGGGCGCGATCGGCGGGGCGGGCACGGCGAGCCCCGCGACCGCCCTCGCCACCGCGCCGACGTCCGGCGAGCCGGGGGAGAGGTCGGCGTGTCCACCCTGGACGTGCTCGAAGCCGAGGACCAGCCAGCCCGACACCTCGACCATCCAGCGCAACCGGGGTGCCGCCGCGGGCAGATGCGGATTGATCGCCGCCTCGTGCCGGTGCATGGCCGCCCGCGGTGTGGTGGTGCGGATGCCTTTGCAGAACACGGGTTCCGCGTCAGTGTGGAGGGTGGCGGTGAAGTCCGACTGGCTCCCCGCGTCTGGGTGGTCGACTCGGCGGACCGCGCCGCATTCGGCGATGATCGCCGCCCGGACGGCGTCGGGCAGGTCGGTCCAGGGCGTGCGGCTCATCGGCTCTCAACTCGCGGGCGGGGGCGGCGGGTCGTCGTGGCAGCCGCCGTGGCACTGGGTGCACACGGCGCTGGAAGGCAACCACAGCTCGTCGCGCACGAGGTATCCGGCTCGGTGGATCGCCCGCTTGGAGCGTTCGAGGTGATGGCTGCCGAACATGGGTTCGTCGGACGGGCGGTGGTGCAGGAACCGGCCCGCGATCATGCGGCAGAACTCGGCGTACTCGCGGGTGTGCAGGACGAAGGCATGCCACCCCTCATCGACGAGCGGGCTCGGGGTCAGCGGCTCACCCACGTTGACAGCGCACGCGCCAAGGAAGGCGAGCGCCTGGTCGACGATGAGTTCCGCGCGGCCCTGCCGATGCCCGTCGCGGACGAGTCTGGCCACGAGCTTGGCGAAGAGTCGGTCGGGGACGAGGGATCGTCCGTTGGTCAGATGGACAGTGCTGGTCATCGGTGTCCTTCCCGAACGTCGTAGTGGCTTCAGCGAAGCGGCCAGGACGCGGGCGCGGGAGTCCCGGTGGCGGCGCTGTCCGATCACTGCGGTGGCAGGGGTCTCACTGGGGTCCCACTTCTGCCTTGGGGGCACTCGGGGCGTCCCGATTGTCGGTGGGAGCGGCTACCGTGAGCGACTGTGCGACTACTGCAGGCCGATGGAGACGGCCTTGACGGAAACCTGGCGTTGCAAGTGCTGATGGCCGACGCCGAGATGAGCAATACCGCGCTCGCCAACGCGATCGTGGCGGGCGGGCGGGCCGAAGGAGTGCATCTGGGCACGACGACCACCTCGGTCCGGCGCATGCTCGACGGGTGTCAGCCCAGGTGGCCGGTGCCGAGGGTGGTCGCCGAGGTACTGAGCAGACGGCTCGGCTACCGGGTCTCGGTGGCCGACTGCGGCTTCTCCGACCGAGCGCAGGACGGCGACACGTTCGACGGGTTGCGCACGGCGGTGACGTTCGGTGGCACTATCGCCACTGTGGCGGAACTGTCGGGGCGGGACCTCAGTCGGCGGAACTTCATGCTCGGGTCCACCTTCGCCGCGGCGGCGTTCGCGGAGCCAGCGTGGATGGCGATGACGTCCGGGCCGGCGCGGGACCTGGCCGAAGGTGGGCGCATCGGGCGGACCGACGTGGAGATCCTGCGGTCGACGGTGCGCCACTTCGAGCGGTTGCACCGGGTGCACGGTGGTGGTCGGGTTCGGCCGCAGGTGGTCCAGTTGGTGCATCAGCACAGTCGCGCCATCCGGGACGGCAACTACGGCGAGGCGGTCGGGCGAGACTTCGCAGGCGCACTCGCCGAGGCGACCTTCCTGGCGGGGCTCGCTACGGTCGACAGCGGGCGCCACGCCCTCGGCCAGCGATACTTCGCCCAGGCACTCGGGTTGGCGATGCGAGCAGGGGATCAGTCATTCGGAGCGAATGTGCTCGCCGAGATGAGCGTCCTGACGATCGACATCGGGGCCAACAGCGTGGATCAGCGTGAGGCTGGTCAGGCAGGGCAGCACGCGGTCTCGCTTGCGCGATCCGCGCAGCACGTGATCGGTGGCCGTGCTACGCCCGCCGTGTCCGCATACCTCCACGCAGTGGAGGCGCGCAGCCTCAGCCTGCTCGGTGATCGGCAGTCTTCTGCCGTGGCGCTCGACGCCGCGAAGCGCGCGTTCGATCGAGGCCCGTGTGACGAGCCGGGCTGGCTGAGCCACTACAGCGAAGTCGACTTCACCTCAGATATTGGCCAGTGCCTGCGCGACATCGGCAGGCCGCAGCAAGGGATCGCCCTGCTCGAGCGCGCGGTGGCCGACCTTCCCGCAGGTCGGGTCACGTCGCAGGTCAAGACCCGCATTCACATCGCCACCGCCTTCCTTGAGCTTGGTGAGCATGATCAGGCAGGCCGGATCACTGGTGAGGTGATCAATGCGATGGAGGGGGTTGCCTCCGAGCGGATCGCCGAGCGAATGAAGCGTCTACGCAAGCGGGCGCAGCAGTGTGGGGCTACGCAGGTGGACGAACGGTTGGCTTAGCGCAGCCTGCGCCAGAGGGGGCGGATCGCGGCGGAGACGAGTGCCGACACGGGTGCCTCCGGCCGTTCCCGGGCCTCGGGCGCCGACTCCGGCATCACCCGATACGCCAGGTTCAATGCCTGCCGGGCCACTCCGGGCAGAAACACCCGCAGCACCTCCATCGCCAGCCCCTCCGGTCGCTGAACCACCTCACCCCGCCCGGTCAGCCCCTTGATCACCAGATCCGCGGCGGCCATCGGCGAGGTCGCGGGCATCCGGCTGTAAGCGTCCGTGGCCCCGATCATCGGCGTGCGGACCAGCGGCATCCGGACCGACACCACCGTCACCCCGTCCGCCAGCAGCTCTCGCCCAGCCGACCGCCCGAACGCCTCCAGAGCGCCCTTCGACGCCAAGTACGCCGAGAAGCGCGGGGTGTCGGTCTGCAGTCCCATGGTCGTCACGTTCACGATCCGCCCGAACCCACGAGCGCGCATGCCTGGCAGCAGGCCCAGGGTCAGCCGCAGCGGCGCGAAGTAGTTCAGGGCCATGGTCCGCTCGTAGTCGTGCAGCCGGTCGACCGACAGGTGCACCGACCGGCGGATCGACCGGCCCGCGTTGTTGACCAGCATGTCGACCACGCCCAGGTCCTTCACCAGGGCGTCGACCGCGTCGCCGTCGGTGAGGTCGCAGGGGTGGACCTCGGCCTTCCCGCCCGCGGCGGCGACCCGGTCGGCCACCTTCTCCAGTTCGTCCAGTCTGCGAGCCACCAGCAGCACCGTCGCACCTTTGCGGGCGGCGGCCAGGGCAGTCGCGCGGCCGATGCCCGACGACGCGCCGGTCACCACGATTCGCTTGCCGCGCAACGACTTCGCGTGGACCCAGGCGCGGTCAGGGTCGAGGTGCTCAACCCAGTACCGGACCAGCGCGCCCGCGTACGCGGTCAGCGGCGGCAGGCTGATCCCGGATCCGGCCAGCGCCGCTTCGGTCGCGGTGGCGTCGAAGACCGTGGGCAGGTCGAGGTGCGGCACGACCTCCGGCGGGATGCCGAGTTCGGCCAGCACCGCGGCGGGCAGGGCGGGCAGGCGTTCGACGCGCGGGAGTCGGACCGGGACGGTGGCGACGATCTTGGGTGCGTCGAACGCCGCCGCGAGTGCGTTGTAGACGTCCGTGAGGCGCTGCTTGCCGTTGTGGGTCAGGTGATAGGTCTGGCCCGAGCGTGCGGGGACGTGCATCAGGTGGGCCATCGCGTCGGCGACGTAGTCGACCGGGACGAGGTTGGTCCCGCCGAGGTCGTGGGTGACCAGCGGCAGCGACGCGGGCAGGCGGGCGAGGCGGGCCAGCGCGGGCAGGAAGTAGTACGGGCCGTCGATCTTGTCCATCTCGCCGGTGCGGGAGTCGCCGACGACGGCGGCCGGGCGGTAGATCCGGTACGGCACCCGCGACTGGCCGCGGACCAGGCGTTCGGCCTCGAACTTCGTGGCGTGGTAGGGCGAGCGGTGGCGCTGGCCGCGGTCGAAGTCGGCCTCGGTGAACACGCCGCGGTAGTCGCCCGCGACGGCGATGGACGACACATGGTGCAGGACGCCCGCGTTGATCGCCGCGGCGAAGTCGAGGACGTTCGCGGTGCCGACGACGTTGGCCGTGCGGTTGGCGTCTTCCGAGGCGGTCAGGTCGTAGACGGCGCCAAGGTGGACCACGTGGTCGATGGCGCCCATCAGCGGACCCGCGTCGACGCCGAGTCCTGGCTCGGCGAGGTCGCCGACCACCGGGACCACCCGGTCATCACCGGCCCACAGTGCCGCCGCGCGCTCCATCGACCGCTGGCGGACCAGCACGTGCACCGAGTCGCAGTCGGGCCGGGCCAGCAGCCGGTCGAGCAGCGCGCGGCCGAGGAACCCGGTCGCACCGGTCACGAGATATGTCGCCATCCGACAAGTCTGCCACTACCTACTATTGAGTAGGAACAGTGGTCAGGCGGTTTCCGCCGAGGCGTCGACCACAGCGTCGCGCAGCGCGGCTCTTAACCGGCCGACATCCAGCGGGGAAAGGATCGCCGTCTCGCCGGGCGGCGCGACCAGCACCACCCGTCCCTGTCGGACGAAAACCGTCACATCGCGCCTGCGGCCCGCGATGTCTCGACAGCTGACGGACCATTCCTTGCTGCTCACTGCGCCCACCCTCTCGACCGCTGGCTTGTTACCGGCCGGTTCGCCCTGTCATAGAGATGACGCGGACCGTAACGAGACGTGACGCCGCCAGGTTCGACTTATCAAGATTTTCCTGACAAGCAGCCGACCGCGCCGGCGACTAACGTCGAATCCCGACGAGGAGGTCGACATGGGCGCTGTGCACCGGATCGTCATCGTGGGGACCGGCCTGGCGGGCGGCACCGCCGCGGGCACCCTGCGGGACAAGGGTTTCGACGGCGAGATCGTGCTGATCGGGCAGGGTCCGCACCGCCCGTACGCGCTGCCGCCGCTGTCCAAGGCGGTCCTGCTCGGCGAGGCCGACGAACCGGACTGGGTGCACGACGAGACCTTCTACGCCGAGCACTCGATCGACCTTCGCACCGATACCGAAGTCCGCGAGGTGCACCTGGGTGAGCGCGCCGTGGTCGACTCGGCGGGGGAGCACCACCGCTACGACCGTCTCGTGCTCGCCACCGGCTCCGCGCCCCGCACGCTGCCGATCCCCGGCGGCGACCTGGCGGGCCTGCGCACCCTGCGCACGCTGGAGGACTCCCTCAGCCTGCGTGCCGCGCTGGCCCCCGGCGTCCGTGTGGTGATCGTCGGGGCGGGCTGGATCGGCTGCGAGGTGGCCGCGGCCGCGCGCAAGCACGGCGCGGACGTCACCGTGATCGAGCCGCTGCCGCTGCCGCTGCACAAGACGCTGGGCGACACGGTCGCCGAGGTGTTCCGCGACCTGCACGAGGTCAACGGCGTGACCTGGCGGCTGGGCGTCGGGGTCGACGCGTTCACCGGCGACGAGGGCGTGGTCACCGCCGTGCACCTCAAGGACGGCACGGCGGTGCCCGCCGATGTCGTGGTGGTCGGTGTGGGGGCCGCGCCGCGGCTGGAGTTGGCCAAGGCGGCGGGCCTTGAGCTGTCCGACTCGGTGGCGGGCAGCGGCATCGATGTGGACGCGAGCCTGCGCACGTCGGCGCCGGACGTGTTCGCCGTCGGCGACGTCGCCGCGCACTTCCACCCCCGCTACGGCAGGCGCGTGCGGGTCGAGCACTGGGCCAACGCCAAGGACCAAGGCGCGCACGTCGCGGGCAACCTGATCGGCGACGCCGAGCCGTACACCGCCTCCCCGTACTTCTACTCCGACCAGTACGACCTCGGCATGGAGGTGCGCGGCCTGGCGAATCCGTTCACCGACGAACTGGTCGTGCGCGGCGACCTCAAGTCGCGCGAGTTCACCGCGTTCTGGACGCGCGGCGGCCGGGTGCGGGCGGCGATGAACGTCAATCAGTGGGATGACGGAGAGGCGCTGCAGGCGATGGTTGATCGGCAGGCTCCGGTGTCGGCGGACGATCTGCGGACCGTGCCGCTGGCGGACCTGGCCTAGCCAACGCGGTACCGGCCTGATGGTGGTGCGGCCACCCGGTCGGGCTATGGATGGCCGGATTTCGCTGCCGAGCGTGATCAATCCGCCGGCCGTTTCACGACGGGCCGGTGCGCGGAATTCCGCATGATCACTGACAGATATCCGGGCGGGTCGCCCCCCAACCCGATCGGTCCCTTGACACACTGGGGCCCCAGACGCGGGGAGGGATGCCATGGCCGAGCCGATCGACGCCGTGCTGGCACAGGCCGCGGAGCTGACGGCGGAGGGTCGCCCGGAGGTCGCCATAGACATTCTGGGCCCGGTCCTCGCCGACCACCCCGACCATCCGGAGGCGTGGTGCAGGCTGGCCGCCGCCCTGCTCGACGCCGGCAGGCCGCAGGACTGCCTGGACGCCGCCAAGCGCGCGATCACCCTCGGCGAGCCGTCCTGGGCGCACCGGCTGGCCAGCCTCGCCCTCTCTGAGCTGGGCCGACACGACCAGGCCGCCGTCTCCGCCCGCGAGGCCGCCCGCCGCGACCCCGGCGACTGGCGCAACCACGTCACCCTGGCCGAGGCCCTCGGCCCGACCTCGCCCGCCGCCGCGCTCGACGCCGCCCGCCGCGCGGTGATCACCGCGCCGGAGGAGCCCAGGGTGCACGAGGTCCTGGGCGACACGGCGACCAAGGCGAAGGACTTCCCGCTGGCCAAACGGGCTTTCGGCGACGCACTGCGACTCGATCCGAGCAACGAGTCGGTGCGGGCGGAACTGGCCAGGCTGGCCGGGATCCGCGCCGCGCCGCCCGCGCGGGCGGTCGCGGGCGAGCCGAGGTTCGGGCGGGCCCAGCGGATCGCGTTATGGCTGGTCCTGCGTCGCTGTGCGGGGTGGCTGGCGGTCGGCTCGTTCGTCCTGATGATCGCCGGGCTTCCCCGGCCGAGCCCGCTGTTGGTGTGGTTCGCCCTCGCCCTGCTGCTCGCCGAGCTGGTCATGATCGCGCACGGCGTGCTCACGCTGCCGCGCGGTTATTGGCCGCCGCCGCGGTTATTGGCCCGCCGAGCGCCCTTGGTGGCCTTCGGCGTCGTGTTGTTCGGGCTGGGCGCCGTGTTACTCGCCGTGTGGACCCTCGCGCTGGCCCTCGGGGCACGCGGAATGCAGCTGCTGACACCCGCGCTGATCTGCGCTGTCGGGGCGTCGATAGTCGGTTGGTACGGCCTCTGGCGGATGCGCGCATTCACCCGTTAGGTTGGCGCACCATCACGGATGGGGGAACCCTTCGCCCGCCCGCCGCGTCGACTAGGGGAAACGATCATGAGTGTCGTGCCCCGTGCCCGCGCAGGCGCCGGTTCCGCCGCAGGCATGATCACCCTGCGGGGCGTGCGAGACTGCGGTCCGCACGCCCCGCGAGAGTGAGGAGCCCCATGGGTCAGCACGCCGGCTACCAGAACGAGATCTATCTGCAGGGCCTCGCTGACCAGGTCCCGCCCTTCACCACCGACGCCACCCGGCTGGAGGACGTCGCCCGCGAGTCGATGGAACCCGGCCCGTTCGGCTACGTGGCCGGGGCCGCTGGGTCGGGGGACACCGCCCGCGCCAACCGTGACGCCTTCGCCCGCTGGCGGATCGTGCCGCGCATGCTCACCGACGCCACCACGCGCGACACGTCGGTGACCGTGCTGGGCACCAAGATGCCCGCACCCGTGCTGCTCGCACCGGTCGGTGTCCAGTCGATCGTGCACCCGGAGGGGGAACTCGCCACCGCCCGCGCCGCGGCTTCGCTGGGGGTGCCGATGGTGCTGTCGACGGCGGCGTCGCACTCGCTGGAGGAGGTCGCCGCCGCCAACGGCGCCGGGCCGCGCTGGTTCCAGCTGTACTGGCCGAACGAGCCCGAGGTGTGCGCGAGCCTGCTGCGGCGGGCGAAGAAGGCGGGCTACTCGACACTGGTCGTCACCCTCGACACGTGGACGCTGGCTTGGCGGCCCACCGACCTCGACCAGTCCTACCTGCCGTTCCTGCGCGCGGTGGGCGTGGCGAACGCGTTCACCGACCCGGCTTTCCTCGCGGGGCTGGAAAAGCCTCCTGCCGACGACCAGGCGATGGCGGTGCTGCGGTGGGTCGGGCTGTTCACCGGCACCGACAAGAGCTGGGACCAACTGCCGTTCCTGCGCGAGAACTGGGACGGCCCGATCGTCCTCAAAGGAATCCAGCACGTCGCCGACGCGCGCCGGGCGGTCGACGCCGGGATGGACGGGATCGTCGTGTCCAATCACGGCGGCCGGCAGGTCGACGGCGCCATCGGCTCGCTCGACGCGCTGCCGGAGATCGCCGCGGCGGTGGGGGACCGGATCGAGATCCTTTTCGACTCCGGGATCCGCACCGGTGCTGACGTGGTCAAGGCGTTGGCCCTTGGCGCGAGGGCGGTGTTGGTGGGTCGGCCTTACGTTTACGGGTTGGCGCTTGGTGGTGAGGCTGGTGTGCGGCATGCGGTGCGCGGTCTGCTGGCCGACTTCGATCTGACGCTGGGCCTGTCGGGCCACCGGACGCCCGACGAACTCACGCCGAGCGCGCTTCGGTATCTGCCTTAGCGCCGGGATGCGGCAGGCGCGGCAGCGGCTTGCCGCAGGCTTCGGGGCGGTACTCGAAGTGCCACCACTCGTTGTCGTAGGTGCGGTGCAGGTGGAACCGCGCGCCGTGACGTTCCAGCCACAGCGCGCCTTGTACGGGACGGACGTCCAAGGCGATTCCCTTGACGTGGCTGGACTCGTCCGGCGGAAGCACCCGCTTGCGCGCCGCGTCCACTGATCCGCCGCGGCGCACCTCCTCGGCGAACAAGGTGCGTTGCGTGCCCGCGTCGCGGTGGCCCGACGTGAGGCCGATGAGCTGGCCGTCCCGCCAGAACGCCACCGCGCGCGCCTCGGTGAACGCGGCGCGGGCGGGCGGGGTCAGCCCGGCGAGGTCCTCGGCGGGGTACCGCAGCGCCAGCGCCCACTGGCAGGCGTGGTGGCGGGCGCGGCCGGTCATATAGGCCGCGGGCAGCAGGAGCACGGCCATCAGCCGGGTGATCGCCGCGTAGAGCCGGTCGCGGACACGGTCGGGGCTGACGGCGGGTTCGGGATCGCTGTCGGGGATGACGGTGTGTTCGGTCATGGCCACGACACTTGTGCGCCGATGTCCGGGGTCGCCGACCGTCGTGTCACGGTTCCGCACGGACCGGGTGTTGTGACGAGACCATGACAAAGCGCGGACGCGGCCATCACCTGCCGGACGAACGATGAAAGGCGTGACGACGACAATTTCCCGACCCGCGCGGCACACCTCGGCTCCCGTGCTGCTCGGCGGGGCCGCCGCGTGCCTGGTCGGGCTGATCCTGACCTACCTGCTGTTCGTGCGCACCGCCGCGGGCCAGTGGGCGGACGGGTTGCTGCTCAGCGACTACCGGGGGCTGCCCCGCTCGGCGGAGGAGGTGCTGGCCGCCACCGGTGATGTCAAGCTGTGGTTGGTCCTGGTCACCGTCGTGTTGGTGATCGGGGCACTGGGCGGGCGCTGGTGGCGCGGGGTGGCCGGGGTCGGCGTCATACTCGGCGCGGTGGGTGTCGCGCGTTTGCTGAAGGCGACTCTCTCCCGCCCCGACCTGGACATCGTCGGATCCACCACGCACAACAGCTTCGCCAGCGGTCACGTCGCCGCGGCGGCGGGCCTGCTGGTGGCCTTCCTGCTCGTCGTCCCGGCCGCCGCGCGCCCGTGGATCGCCGTGCCGGGCGGGCTGAGCGTGGCCGCGGTGGCCTGGGCGACGGTCGACGCGGGCTGGCACCGGCCCAGCGACGTCGTCGGTGCCGTGCTCATCGCCGCGGCACTCGCCTTGGTGGTCGCCGCTGTGACCCGGGTCGCGTGATCGCGCGCGGCGGAACGGGATTTGCGATGCTGTGCGGCATGTCCAGGGTGCTGCTGATCGAGGACGACCCGGCCGTGCGCGAAGGCCTTCGGCTCGCGCTCACCCGGCAGGGGCACGCGGTGGACGCGGCGGAGTCCGGGGAATCGGGGCTGCGGCGGCTCGGCGACACCCCGCCCGACGTGGTGGTCTTGGACCTCATGCTGCCCGGAATGGACGGATTCGCCGTCTGCCGCCGCATCCGGGCCGACGGCGATCTGCCGATCATCATGCTCACCGCCCGCGGCGACGACATGGACGTGGTCGCCGGGCTCGAGGCGGGCGCCGACGACTATGTGATCAAGCCGGTGCAGCCGCGGGTCCTGGAGGCCCGCATCCGCGCGGTGCTCCGGCGCGCCGGAGGGGACCCCGCCGGACCGGACGACCCCGAGTCGCACGGCGCGCTGACCATCGACCGCCGGGCGCTGGTGATCGCCAAGCACGGCGTCCCGCTCGCACTCGCGCCGACGGAGCTTCGCCTGCTGCTGGAGCTGTCGCGGAGACCAGGGCAGGTGCTCAGCCGCCGCCAACTGCTGGAAGCGGTGTGGGACCACGACTATCTAGGCGACTCACGGCTGGTGGACGCCTGCGTGCAGCGGCTGCGCGCCAAGATCGAAGCGGATTCGTCCGCGCCGGTGTACGTGCAGACGGTCCGCGGGTTCGGGTACCGGTTCGGCCCGTTGTGACCGGCGGTGCGGGCATCCGCGCCTGGGGACTGCGGACCCGGCTGGTCGCCGCGTTCGCGCTGCTCAGCGTGATCACCGCGGCGGCGGTGGCCGGTGGCATCTTCCTGCAGGCCAGCAATGGGATCCTGCAGCAGGCGCAGGACGCCGAGGCGCGGGCACTGATCGATCGGACCGAGTCGATGTACCCGATTCCGCGGTTGCCCCCGACCCAGAGCGATCTCGACGCGCTGGCGGGCCGGCTGTCCGACCGCGACCACAGCGCCGTCGCCGTCTACGGCGCGAGCGCGTCCACGACCGGGATGGACGCGGTGAACATCCCGGCGGAGCTGCGCGGCGCGGTCGGCCGGGGCGAGGTCTCGTGGCAGCGGGTGGGCGAACCCGGCGGGGTCAGCCTGGTCGTGGGGACGCAGTTGCGGGTCACGGTGCCGAGCGGTCGGTCGGTCCCGTCCGGCATCGAGGTCTACACCTTTCGGGGGTTGGCGCCCGAGCAGCTGAGCATCGACCGGCTGGCCACCATCGCGTGGATGACCGGCGCGTTGGCGTTCGGTCTTGCCGTGGCGCTCGCCTGGCTGGCCGCGGCCGGGGTGCTGCGGCCGGTGCGTGAACTCAGCCAGGCGGCGCGGCGACTGGGCGCCGGCGAGTTGACCACCCGGCTGGCGGTCCGTGGCTCGGATGAACTGGCCGGGTTGGCTGGGACGTTCAACGACACCGCCGCCGCGCTGGAACGCCAGGTCGGCGAGCTGCGCAGGATGGAGGCCGACGCCCGCCGGTTCGTCGCCGACGTCTCCCACGAACTGCGCACGCCACTGGCCGCGATGACCGCGTTCGCCGACGTGCTGGCCGACGAGGCGCTCACCGGGGACGCGGGTACGGCGGCCCGGATGGTCAGCCAGGAGACCCACAACCTGACCCGGCTGGTCAACGACCTGATCGAGATCAGCCGGTTCGACTCCCGCGCGGCGACCTTGGTCCTGGAGGAACTCGATGTGGCTTCGGCGGTCCGCGCCACACTGCGCTCGCGCCGCTGGGCCGATCAGGTGGACACCGATCTGCCGGAGGGCGTCATCGCCAGGTTGGACCCGCGGCGGCTCGACGTGATCGTTGCGAACCTGGTGGGCAACGCGCTCAAGCACGGCGCCCAGCCCGTGTCGGTGCGGCTGCGAGAGGACCCGTTGTGGATCGTGATCGAGGTGGCTGACCGAGGTGCGGGCCTGCCGCCGTCGGTCCTGCCACAGGTGTTCGACCGCTTCTACAAGGCCGACACCGCCCGCGCCCGGTCCGAGGGCAGCGGGCTGGGGCTGGCAATCGCCCGGGAGAACGCCCGGCTGCACCGCGGTGGGGAACTGGTCGCGGAGAACCGGCCGGACGGTGGAGCGGTCTTCACGCTGCGTCTCGCTCGGCTGGGAGGACCACTGTGAGACGAGTCGTCCTTGCCCTGCTCCTCTTCCTTGTCGCCGGATGTGGGGTCCGGTCGACCGCGCCCATCACCGGCGACGAGGCCCCAGCCGGGGAGACGACGGGTCTGCGGCTCTATCTGCTGTCCGGCGCCGAGTTGGTGCTCGTCGTCCGGCCGGACGCGACCGACGCGGGGGTGTTGGGCGCTCTGAAGGCGCTTGGCCTCGGGCCGACCGCGGAAGAGTCGGCCCAAGGGCTGACGACCGGGATCCCGCAGGGGACGACGCTGTCCTACGCCGATGGCGCGGTCTCGGTGCCCAGGACGCTGTCCGAGCCTGCCGTCCAACAGATCGCCTGCACGGTGATGGTCGTGGGCCCCGAGAACGCGGCCGTCGCGCTCATCGGACCGGACGGCGCCCGCCGCGGACTCACTTGCTCCAAGGCGCGCTAGTGTCCTGCACCCGAAATCCGCCACATAATTCGGCGGCCCAGCTTCCCGCTGGCCGCACGGCCGAAAGGCCCACGGACAACCAGTACGAGGACCTTCCGTCCGCACACCCAGCGGAAACCTGGACCACCGACTTATGCACCGGATTTCGGGTGCAGAACACTAGTCATTTGGCGTCGGCGTAGCAGTCGACGGAGGTGGCGATCAGGGGGAAGCGGACCGGGGTGTCGCCGAAGACGAGGGCGCTGGCCTGGTCGGCGGACTCGCTGATCTCCTTGGCGACGACGTCGGCGGTGGCCTGCGGGCAGTGCACGATCACCTCGTCGTGCTGGAAGAACACGATCTGCGCGTCCGGGGCCGAGGTGGTCAGGCGGCGGCGGAGGGTGGCGAGCATGGTCAGCGCCCAGTCGGCGGCGCTGGCTTGCACGACGAAGTTGCGGGTGAACCGGCCCCATTCGCGCGCGGCCTGTCTGCCTCGGCGTTCGGCGGTCTCGTCGGGGTCGGAGGTCAGCTCGCGCCAGGCGTCGCTTGGTGGGGGGCTGGTGCGGCCGAGGCGGGAGCGGACGACCCGGCCCTCTTCGCCCGCACGCGCGGCCTGCTCCACATAGTCGACGGCCTGTGGGAATCGCTTGCGCAGCACCGCGAGCAGCGGGCCCGCCTCGCCGCTGGTGCCGCCGTACATGGCCGACAGCATCGCGATCTTGGCCCGGCCGCGGTCGCCGTCGAAGGCGTCGGCGGCCAGGCTCGTGTAGAGGTCGGCCGACTCGGACACCTCGGCGAACCTCCGGTCTCCGGACAGCGCGCCGAGCACGCGCGGTTCGAGTTGCGAGGCGTCGGCGACCATCAGTGTCCAGCCGGGATCGGCCCGGACCGCCGTGCGCAGGGTGCGGGGCAGTTGCAGCGCCGCGCCGCCGCGGGTGGCCCAGCGGCCGGACACGACGCCGCCGACGACGTACTCGGGGCGGAACCGGCCGTTGTCGACCCAGGAATCGAGCCATGACCAGCCGTGGGCGACGTAGAGCCTGGAGAGTTCCTTGTAGGCCAGCAGCGGCTCGACCGCCGGATGGTCGAGTTCCTTGAGCACCCACGCGCGGGCCGACGGGATCTCGATGCCCTCCCTGGCGAAGGCCCGCACGATGCTCGGCGGGTGGTCGGGATTGATCGGCCTGCCGGAGAACGCCGTCGAGATGCGCTCGGCGAGGTCGGCCAGCTTCGCGGGTCGGGCGGTCGGCACCGGGCGGGGGCCGAGGAGGTCGGTGAGCAGGGCGGTGTGGATGTCGGCCCGCCACGGCAGCCCGAAGTGCGACATCTCGGCCGCGGCCAGCGCGCCCGCCGACTCGGCGGCGATCAGCAGGCGCAGCCGGTCGGGATGCGCGGTCTTGGCGATCCGGCGCTCCTGGTCGGCGAACACGGTGACGGCGGCGTCGAGTGGGTCGGCCCCTGGCGGCGCGGTGCCGCGGTCGGGCTCGAAGAGGGCGGGCTGTTCGGTGCGGATCAGCGGGCGGGGATCGGCGGGCTCGGGCAGGCCGCGGGTGCGGGCGTAGGCGGCGCCGAGGTTGCGGGGTCGGCCGGGGCGTTCCTCGAAGGCCAGCAAGATGCCTTCGGCCAGGGAAAGGTCGTGGCACCGGCCGAGGCGGACGCCCGCCCGGAGCAGCGTGGGGCAGAGTTCGTCGGCGGCGGGGACGATCCAGCGCACGTCGGTGTCGCGCTGTCGCTCGGCCATCCAGGCGGCGACATCGGGAACGCTGATCGGGGGACCGGGGTCGTCGAGCACGCGCGCGCGAGCCGTTCCCTCGGCTTCTGGCACGACGATGACCCGCATGGTGCGCATTCTGCGCTAAGGGACTGACAGGGGACGGCAGGAATCAACCCCCGGTGTTGACTCGCCGGTAACTTCTGCGGCACCGTGCTACCGGGGGCGACACGGATGCCGGGAGGCTGTGGTGAGCGACTACCTGACCCTGGTGCGAGACCTGGCGGGCAAGGTTCCGACCGTGGTTCGCAGTGTCGACGTGATGCGCAGGGCAGGCCTGGTGCCGTTGGCCCGCCCGGACCACGTCGTCAAGTCCATGATCGCGGTCCGGCAGCTCGGCCCGATCGCGGGCGCGGCCAAGGTCGCCGCCACCCGTGACCACCGGGCGATCGGCCTGGTCGACGACCTCGGCCCGCTCACCTTCCGCCAGCTCGACACCCGGTCCAACGCCCTGGCCCGCGCCTTGGCCCACCGCGGCGTGAGCGACCGTTCCGTCATCGCGCTGCTGGCCAGGGACCATCGCGGGGCGGTCGACACGATGCTCGCGGCGGGCAAGCTCGGGGCGCGGCTGCTGCTGATGAACACCGGATTCGCCAAGCCGCAGCTCGCCGACGTGGCCATGCGCGAGGGCGTCACCGTGTTCATCCACGACCAGGAGTTCACCGACCTGGCCACCGCGCTGCCCGACAGCATCCCGCGCTTCATCGCGTGGGTCGACGACGTCGAGGCCGGTTCGCGCACGATCGAGGAACTCATCGCCAACACCGACGACCGACCGGTCGCCGTGCCGTCCGAGCCCGGCGGCATGGTGCTGCTGACCAGCGGCACCACCGGCACGCCCAAGGGAGCGCCGCGGCAAGTCCGGTCGCCGCTGGCCGCCGCGCAGTTCCTCGACCGGATCCCGCTGCGCTCGGGCGAGACGACGATGCTCGGGGCGCCGCTGTTCCACGGGACCGGGCTCTCGCAGTTCATCATCAGCTTCGCGCTCGGGTCGGCGGTGGTGATGCGCCGCCGGTTCGATCCGGAGGAGACGCTGCGGGCGATCCAGGACAACAAGGCCACCGCGCTCGTCGTCGTCCCCACGATGCTTCAGCGGATCGTTGACCTCGGGCCCGAGGTACTCGCCCGCTACGACACCAGTTCCCTCCGGATCCTGTTCACCGCGGGCTCGGCGCTCTCGCCCGAACTCGGCAACCGGGCCACCAAGGCGTTCGGCGACGTCGTGCACAACCTCTACGGCTCGACTGAGGTCGCCGTGGCCACGGTCGCCACCCCGCAGGACTGGCGGGAGGCGCCCGGCACGGTCGGGCGGCCGCCGGTCGGCTGCGTCGTGCGGCTGTATGACAACACGGGCAGGCGGATCACCCAGCCTGACGTCACCGGGCGCGTCTTTGTCGGCAGCGGCCTGAGTTTCGGCGGCTATACCGACGGCAGGCACAAGGACATCATCGACGGGCTGCTCTCGATCGGCGACGTTGGGCATTTCGACGCCGAGGGCAGGCTGTTCATCGACGGCCGCGACGACGACATGATCGTTTCCGGTGGGGAGAACGTCTTTCCGGTCGAAGTGGAGAACCTGCTGGTCGAATATCCGGGTGTGACCGAGGCTGCGGTGATCGGGGTGCAGGATCCGGAGTTCGGCCAGCGGCTCAAGGCGTATGTCGCCGTCGACCCTGGCGCCAGCGTCGGCGCCGACGAGTTGCGTGAGCACGTGAAGGCCAATCTCGCCCGCTTCAAGGTGCCGCGCGAGGTGGTCTTCCTGCCCGAGCTGCCGCGCAACGCGACCGGGAAGGTCCTGCGGAATCGGTTGTCCGATTTCGGCTGAACAGGATCCGCGTTTCTAGGCGATCCTCTGGGCCAGCGCGATCACGTTGTCGAGTGCGCCCAGCAGCAGCTCGACCAGGGCGTCTTTGTCGGTTCGGTTCTTGCCGGTCCACTCGATCGCGAGTTCCTCCGCGAACGCCCACCAGGCCCGGACCGCCAACGCGACCGGTTCCGGGGGGTCGGTCAGGTTCAGGGCCGACATGATGCGCACGGTCAGAGCGTCCTGGGTTTCGTCGTGGATCTCGCGGACCCAGTCGTCGAGGCCCGCTGCGCGGAAGAGGCCGACGTATTGGGTGCGGCGGCGTTCGATGAAGGCGACGTAGCCGTCGACTATGGCGCGGGGGGAGTCGTCGGGGGCGGCGTAGCGCAGGATTCGGCGGCTCGCGGCGCGGACGACTTCGACGTAGTAGTCCTGTTTGGTGGGGAAGTAGTGGAACAGCAGGCTGCGGGAGATCCCGGCCTCGGCGGCGACCTCGTCGATGGTGACCTGGTGGATCGGGCGGACGGTCAACATGCTCAGGCCGATGCCGATCAGCTGTTTGCGCCGGTCCGCCGCCGTGCGCCGGGTCCGGGCTGGCGCCTGGGCCATAGGTCACTCCCTCCACCTGTTGAGCGTTGCTCGATAAGCAGGGTACCTTGTTGAGCAACGCTCAATAGGAGGCGACATGGACTTCGCGCACTCGGCTAAGGCAGCCGACTACCTGGGTCGGGTCGGTGAGTTCATCCGGACCGAGATCGAGCCGGTCGAGCCCGCCTTCCATCGCGAGCTCGCCGCGCTGGACAACCCGTGGGTGGTGCTCCCGGTCATCGAGGAGCTCAAGGCCAAGGCGCGCGAGCAGGGGCTGTGGAACCTGTTCCTGCACGCGGAGTCCGGCCTGAGCAACGTCGAGTACGCCCCGCTCGCCGAGTTGATGGGCCGCTCGTTCATCGCCCCCGAGGTCTTCAACTGCAACGCGCCGGATACCGGGAACATGGAGGTGTTGCATCTCTACGGCAGCGAGCAGCAGAAGCGGCAGTGGCTGGAACCCTTGCTGCGCGGGGAGATCCGGTCCGCCTTCTGCATGACCGAACCCGACGTGGCCTCGTCCGACGCGACCAACATGGCCGCGACCGCTGTGGTCAAGGACGACCAGATCGTGCTCAACGGGCGCAAGTGGTTCTCCACCGGCATCGGCCACCCGAACTGCAAGGTCGCCATCTTCATGGGCCTGACCGACCCGGACGCGCACAAGTACGCGCGGCACTCGATGGTTCTGGTTCCGCTCGACACCCCTGGCTTCAAGCTGGAGCGCATGCTGCCGGTCTTCGGCCGCCACGACGAGCCCTTCGGCCACGGCGAGGTCAGCTTCACCGACGTGCGCCTGCCGCTCGACGCGGTCATCGCGGGTCCCGGCCGGGGCTTCGAGATCGCCCAGGGCAGGCTCGGTCCGGGCCGCATCCACCACTGCATGCGGCTGATCGGCCTGGCGGAGAAGGCGCTGGAGCTGGCCTGTGTCCGCGCCACCACCCGGGAGGCGTTCGGCAAGCCGCTGGCCAACCTCGGCGGCAACCGCGAACGCATCGCCGACGCGCGCATCGCCATCGAGCAGGCCCGGTTGCTGGTGCTGAGCGCCGCGTGGAAGCTCGACACCTATGGGCTCAAGGGCGCGCTGTCGGAGGTCTCCCAGATCAAGGTCGTGGTGCCGAACATGGCCCTCGACGTGATCGACATGTCCATCCAGCTGCACGGCGGCGCGGGCATGACCGACGACTTCCCGCTGGCCGCGGCCTACGCGGGCGCCCGGTCGCTGCGCCTGGCCGACGGCCCGGACGAGGTGCACCGCGGTGTCGTGTCGCGCATCGAGCTGAAGAAGTACACCTCGTGAACCGAATCCTGATCACCGGCGCGGGCTCCGGCCTCGGCAGGGCCGTCGCCGCCCGCTACCGGGCCGCGGGCTGGAAGGTGCTGGTCACCGACGTCGACGCGACCGCCGCGGAGACCGCCGCCAAGGAACTCGATGCCGACCATCTGGCGCTCGACGTCACCAGCGACGAGTCCTGGGCCGCGGCCAAGTCCTGGTGCGACGAGCACTGGGGCGGGCTCGACGTGCTGGTCAACAACGCGGGCGTGGCCTCTGGCGGCCGGATCGAGCGGATCTCGATGGCCGACTGGGACTGGATCTGGGAAATCAACGTCAAGGGCGTCGTGCGCGGCTGCGCGACCTTCGTGCCGGTGTTCAAGGCGCAGAAGTCCGGCCACATCGTCAACGTGGCCTCGCTCGCGGCGATCATGAACCTGCCCGCGATGGCCTCCTACAACGTCACCAAGGCGGGCGTCGTGGCCCTGTCGGAGACGCTGCACCATGAACTGGCGCCCTACGGGATCGGCACGACCGTGGTCTGCCCCGGCTTCGTCAAGACCAACCTCAACGACCGGATGCGCTCGCCCGATCCGGCCGCGCTCAAGTTCAGCCAGAACCTCATGGCCTCGTCCAAGGTGACCCCGGACGACGTGGCGAAGCTGGTGTTCGACGCCGTGGCGGCCAAGCGCTTCCTCGTCCACACCCACGCCGACGGCAAGCGCGCGCATCTGCTCAAGCGGATCGCGCCGCGGCTGGTCGACAAGCAGGTCGCCAAGACATGGGCCAGGCTGCGGCCCAAGATGGAGAAGGAATCCCCGTGACGCGCAAGAACATCCTCATCACCGGCGCCAGCTCCGGCCTCGGCGAGGAGATGGCCCGCCAGTTCGCCGCGTTGGGCCGCAACCTCGCCCTCGCCGCGCGCCGCACCGACCGTCTGGAGGCGCTGCGCGAGGAGCTCATCGCCGCCAACCCTGGCATCAAGGTCGTGGTCAAGGCGCTCGACGTCAACGACCACGACGCGGTGTTCAAGGTGTTCGGCGAGTTCCGCACCGAGCTGGGCACACTCGACCGGGTGATCGTCAACGCCGGTCTCGGCAAGGGCCAGCCGGTCGGCACCGGCTACTTCTACGCCAACAAGCAGACCGCCGAGACCAACTTCGTCTCCGCGCTGGCCCAGTGCGAGGCGGCGATGGAGGCCTTCCGCGACCAGAACGCGGGCCACCTCGTGGTGATCTCGTCGATGTCGGCCATGCGGGGCCTGCCGCGCAACCTGTCGACCTACGCGGCCACCAAGGCGGGCATCGCCGCGCTGGCCGAGGGCATCCGGGCCGACACGCTCAAGTCGCCGATCAACGTCACCACCATCTACCCCGGCTACATCCGCTCGGAGATGAACGACAGCGTCAAGAAGACCCCGCTGATGGTCGACACCGTGCCGGGCGTGCGCTCGATGGTGAAGGCGATCGAGAAGGAGTCCGCCGAGGCCTGCACGCCGGGCTGGCCGTGGACGCTGATGGGCTTCGCCATGCGGAACCTGCCGCTGAGCATCGTGGCCAGGATTTCATGACGGCTGACCAGCCGCGCGAGGTGCGTGCCGAGGACGCCTTCGACACAGCCGCCGTGCACGCCTGGCTGTCGTCCATTGTGGATGGTCTGGTGGGTGAGCCGACGGTGCGGCAGTTCCCCGGCGGGGCGTCGAACCTGACCTACCTGCTGTCCTATCCGGACCGCGACCTGATCCTGCGCCGCCCGCCGGTGGGGAAGAAGGCCGCGTCGGCGCACGACATGAAGCGCGAGTTCCGGGTCCAGTCGGCGCTCAAGCCGGTGTATCCGTATGTGCCGACGGTCCTCGGGCTGTGTGCGGACCACTCGGTGCTGGGCTCGGACTTCTACGTCATGGAACGGATCGCGGGCACCATCCTGCGGGGCGACCTGCCCGACGGCATGACCCTGACCGAGCCCGAGGCGCGTTCGCTGTCCACCGCGTTGATCGACCGGTTCGTCGACCTGCACCAGGTCGACGCCGACGCCGCCGGACTCACCGACCTTGGCAAGGGCCGCGGGTACGTCGGGCGGCAGGTCAAGGGCTGGTCGCAGCGGTTCGTGGCGGCGCGGACCGACAACGTGCCCGACTTCGCCGAGGTCATGGCCTGGCTCGACACCCACCAGCCCGACGACGTGGCGACCGTGGTCATCCACAACGACTGGCGGTTCGACAACGTCGTGCTGGACGACGCGCGGGAGATCATCGGGGTGCTCGACTGGGAGATGTCGACGCTGGGCGACCCGCTGATGGACCTCGGCGGCCTGGTCGCCTACTGGATCCAGGCCGATGACGACGACGTCTTCAAGATGGCTCGTCGGCAGCCGTCGCACGTTCCCGGGATGCTGACGCGGGCCGAGATCGTCGATCACTACTGCGCGCGGATGGGGCTGCGGCCGGAGAACTGGGCGTTCTACGAGGTGTTCGGGCTGTTTCGGCTCGCGGTGATCCTGCAGCAGATCTACTACCGCTATCACCACGGCCAGACCACGAACCCCGCGTTCAAGGACTTCTGGATGTTCTCGGGCTATCTGGAGTGGCGCTGCCGCGAGGTGATGGCGTCGTGAGCGTCGTTTATCTGCTGCGCCACGGCCAGGCGTCGTTCGGCGCGGCGGACTACGACGTGCTGTCCGAGGTGGGCAAGCGGCAGGCCGAGGTGCTGGGGGAGGAGTTGGCCTCGCGCGGCGTCGTGCCGTCGCGGGCGGTCTCCGGCACCTTGTCCCGCCAGCGCGACACCGCGTCGATCACCCTCGCGGCGGCGGGCTGGACCATCGAGTCCGATGTCGATGCCCGGTGGGACGAGTACGACCACATCGGACTGGTCCAGGCCCTGGTGGACACCGAACACGTCGACCCGCCCGCGTCGTCGCGCGACTTCCAGGCGCTGCTCGACCGCGCGCTGGACAAGTGGGTCCAGACCGATGGTTATCGGGACTTCGCCGACGGCGCGTTCGCGGCGTTGATGGCGGCGGCGGAGGCGGGCACGGCGGTCGTGTTCACCTCGGGCGGGATCATCGCGGCGCTCTGTTCCAGGCTCACCGGATCCAGTGTCGTCGCGATCAACCGGGTGGTCGTGAACGCCGCGATCACCAAGGTCGTCGTGGGGCGGTCGGGGGCGACGCTGGTGTCGTTCAACGAACACCGCCACTTCGAAGGCGCTGGTCGGGACCTGCTCACGTATCGGTGAGCCACCGTGCGATGCTGCGCTCATGTACCCATTGAAGGCCCTCGCAGGCCTGGTCCTCGCGGCTGGATGGGTAGTCCTCGGCCGCTCCATTTTCTTCGGCACCTACGACGTGGGGGCCATCGACGACCTGGAGGCAGGCGGCCGGTTCGCCGCCAACTTCGCGGTGTTCTGGCCGTTCATGCTCGGCACGGTCATCGTCGGCGGGGTGGTCGTCGCGGCGCTGTTCCCGCGACCGGCGACGGCGGTGCCCGTGCTGGTGACGGCGGTGATGTGCACGCTGTTCGCGATCTGGGTGCGGATCCAGGACTTCATGTTCACCGCCTTCCCGAGCGTTCCTCTCGGCGCGTCGCTCCTCGTGATCTTCGGGACAGCCGCGGCGGCCCTGGCCGCCGTCGCGGTGCTTGCGGGGGTGTTGGGCAGGCGGGACGCGTCCGCCCGGGTGGACGCAGGCCACCCGGGCGGACGATCAGACAGTTACGGCCCCGAGTAGCCCATGGAGTAGGCGCCCGCGCCGCTGTAGGCGTGGACGCGGTACCGGTACGACCCGGCGGTCGCTGAGTACGACAGCGTCTCGTCCGCGCTCGACGTCGTGCCGGAGGCCACGTTCGACCACGTGGTGCCGCTCAGCTTCTGCAGGTACAGGTCGTAGTCCGCGCCGTCCGGCCCGTCCAGGCACCCGGTCAGCGTGCCGCCCGCCGCCACCTCGAACGCGTGGTACTCGTTGGCGCCCGTGGCGAGCGTTCCAGTCTTGACGGTCTGGTGGCTGGCGCACTTGCCGGTCGTCCCAGCGGCCAGGGTCAGCCGCCACTCGTTGATCCGGCCGACGTCCTGGCTCGCCTGGTCGCGGGCCCGCAGCTTCCACGTGCCGTCCGCCGTCTCGCCGGTGACGTTGACGGTGAACGTCTTGACGATGTTGTCCGTGCCCCCACCGGTCCGGTTGTGCAGCACATATGGCGTCCCGTCCGGGGCGAGCAGGTCGACCACCAGGTCGCCGATGTAGGTGTGGGCGATGTCCACCGCGACGGTCGCGGTGGTCGGGGTGATCGCGCAGCCGGAGATCGCGATCGGGCTCTCGACGCCGCCGTTGTCCGGAATCGAGAAGTCAGTCGGGTTGGTTCCGGCGCAGCCGCCCGGCTGGACCCCGGTCACAGTCAGGCTGTAGGACGCCTGGCGCGGACCGTTGTTGCCGGTGGCGACGACGGTGATCGGCGCCGTCGCGACCGGCGTCGAGGCCGAGGTCGTGATCGTCAGCGTCGAGGACTGTCCGGACTGGACACTGGGCGGGGCGAAGGTCGCCGTCGTGCCCGCGGGCATCCCGGTGGCCGACAGCGTCAACTGCTGCGGTGTGCCCTGCGTGGTCTGGGTGGACACCGCCACCGTCACCGACCCGCCCTGCGCGACGCTGCCCGAAGCAGGCGTCAGGGCCACCGCGTAGTCACCGGTCGGGTCGTCGCTCACGCCCGCCAGCTTCCACACCGTGTGCGCGATCGCGTTGGTGGTGTGGCCCATCACCCGCGAGCCGACGTTGCTGATCGTGTCGCACGCCGCGTGGTAACAGGGATCGGAGCTGGAGCCGACGCCGCCGACCTTGATGTTGTGGCGGGTGAACGACGAGTGGTCGGAGCTGCCATTCCACGAGATCGGCGTCGTCGGGATGCCCTTGGCCTGGAAGTACTCCTTGAAGGTGTTCGCGATCGCGGTGTCGTGGTTGTAGACACCCCAGGTCGTGACGTCCTTCTGGCCGACCATGTCGAAGTTCAGGTAGGCGTTGATCTTGCCGCGTTCGGTCGCGCCCAGGTTGTCGGCGTAGTACTTGGAGCCGATCAGGCCCAGTTCCTCCGCGCCCCACCAGCCGAACCGCAGCCGCTTCTGCGGACGCAGGCCCGCGCGGGAGACGGCCAGCGCGACCTCAAGCACCGCGGCGGTGCCCGAGCCGTTGTCGTTGAGGCCCGGCCCGGCGGGGACGCTGTCGAGGTGCGCGCCCGCCATGATCACGTTGTTGGCGTCGCCGTGCGGCCACTCGGCGATGACGTTCCAGCCCGCCGCACTGTTGTGGGTGAACTGTTGCAGGGTCGTGGTGAAGCCTGCGGCGTCGAGCTTGGCCTTGACGTAGTCGGCGGACGCGCGGAAGCCGGGTCGGCCGTGCGCGCGGTTGCCGCCGTTGTTGGTGGCGATGGTCTGAAGCTGGTTCAGGTGCGCCATGACGTTCTCGACCGGGATGTCGGGTGCGGCCATGACGTTGCTCGGTGCGGTGGCGACCGGGGCGGAGTTCGCGACACCGATGGCCGTCGACAACGCCACCAGGACCGCCGACACACCGGCGACTAACTTCGTGCGAGTTCTCACTGCTCCTCCTCGGGGCAAGTGGTGTCCGCCCAACCAACCAGCGCGGCCGCGACCGATGATTCGGAGGAAACCCTCGGCCCGTTCACATTCCCACCCAGCGTGTTTCTCCGCGCCTGCCCGGTGGTTCCCTCGTATCGTGGGGACTTCCATGGCAATCGACGAGGAGTGTGGATGGGTCGCCCGAAGATCGACCAGCCCGTGGTGTGGCGCGCGCCCAAAGCCGGGCCGCGGCCCGCGGTGTCGCTGCCGCCGCTGACCGTCCGTCAGGTCACCGGCGTGGGCGCCGAGGACGTCCTCGTCGACGAGCACGGCCACGTGTTCACCGGCGTCGCGGACGGTCGCGTCCTGCGGCTCACCGCCGACGGCAGGCGGCTGGACACCATCGCCGACACCGGCGGCAGGCCGCTGGGCCTTGAGCTGTACCCGGACGGTCGACTGCTGGTCTGCGACGCCGACCGGGGGCTGCTGCTGATCGACCGGACCCACGGCGAGATCGAGGTGCTGATCCCGGCGGGCCCCGGCCTGCGGGTGTGCAACAACGCCGCCGTCGCCAAGGACGGCACGATCTACTTCTCCGACTCCACCAGCCGCTTCGACCTGGAGTTCTGGAAGGCCGACCTGTTGGAGCACTCCGGCACCGGCCGCCTGCTGCGCCGCACCCCGGACGGCGCGGTCGAGACCCTGCTGACCGGCCTCCATTTCGCCAACGGCGTCGCCCTGGCGCCCGACGAGTCCTACGTCGTGGTGGCGCAGACGGGGGAGTACTGCCTCAACCGGCTCTGGCTGACCGGCGACCGCGCGGGCACCTCCGACGTGCTCGTCGACAACCTCCCCGGCTTCCCCGACAACATCTCCACCGGCAGCGACGGCCTCATCTGGATCGCCTTGGCCTCGCCGCGCGCACCGGTGCTCGACCTGCTGCTGCGGACGCCGCCGAAGGTCCGGCAGGTGCTCTGGCGGCTCCCGGAGCCGTTGCAGCCCAAGGAGAAGAAGGTTGTCTGGGTGCGGGCGGTGGACGGGCTGACGGGCCGCACGGTGCACGACTGCTTCGGCAAGGCCCCGGACTACCACATGGTCACGGGCGTGCGGGAGCACAACGGCACGGTCTACCTCGGCAGCCTGAACGAGAGCGCCGTCGCGCTGTTCGACTTGCCCTGAGTGAGCAGGAGGACACGGCCCGCGCGTGTACCGGTCAAGGGCTTTCGGCTGATCAGTTCCGGAATAGGCTTTCCGCACGTCGGGGCCGTAATCCATCGATTGGAGCTGAGTGATGAAGTCCTTGACGCGCGCTGGGCTCGTCGTGGTGCTCGCCGCGACGACTCTGTCCTTCCAGACCGGGACGGCGTCGGCTGACGCTCCCTCCGGCGCCATCTTCACGACGTTGGCAGATGGGACCGAGGTCAACTTCAACCACTTCGACGCCAAGCCCGACGTCTACCTCGACGGCGGCCCCGGCCCCGGCGCCCCGCAGCACGCGGCCGGGCTCGACGACGGCACGTACGTCTATCAGGTGACCGACCCCAGCGGCAAAGTCCTGCTGTCCACCGATCCGGCCCGCTGCCGCCAGTTCGTCGTCACCGCCGGGATCATCTCCGGTGTGGTCGACACCGACTGCGAGCACGTGACCGGCCTCGACGTCGACCACGGCGCCACGACCGTGCAGCTGTTCCCGTTCCTCGACACCCCGAACAACGGCGGCGTCTACAAGGTCTGGGCGACCCGCGTCGGCGACTTCCTCGCGGGCTGCGCGGAACTCGGGGTCGCCAACGGGCTCAACGTGGTCGACTGCGGCAACGCGCCGGGCAACCGGCACGGGTTCGTCCCCGCGGACAGCAAGACCGACAACTTCAAGGTCGACGAGGACGTCATCATCGAGATCGACACCCGGTTCTACCGGCCGGGCGACCCGAACCTGATCGACGGACTCGCGGTCACCTGGACCGACACCAACGGCGCGAGCAACCGCAAGTGGTCGTACTACGCGCCTCAGCTCGACGTGAACCACGAGGCGCACGTGGAGGCCGTCGAGGCAGGCACCCACCGCATCTCCGTCGCCCACCAGCCAGGGTGCCAGGTGCTCGCGATCGACCACGGCCACAAGCACGTCAACGGCGCGGGCTCGGTCGACGTCAAGATCACCAATCTCGGGCGCTCCGCGACGATCTTCATCGACGTCCTCTGCGCGTGAGCGACCCGGTGGCGCGGGCCGTTGTGACCCGCGCCACCTTCGCGCTCGTGCCTGCTCGATTCGGACAAGCCTTACCCGCCCGACGCTTGGTCTCTGCCTGAGTGCCTGGTTTGCTTACTGCTGAGCAGGTACTAGTTCCCCCAGACCCACTGGGCAGGTACCCAGGAGCCGGAGGGCAGAAATGACCGCGACCGTCGAGGGCAGCGGCCCGCAGGTGGATCCCGAGGGGCCCAAGCCGATGTTCGGCACGCCGCGCGGGTTGTGGCCGCAGATCGGTACGTACTTCTTCATCCTGGTGCCGTTCGCCGCGCTCATCGCGGCTGTGCCGCTGGCCTGGGGATGGGGGCTGCTCGGCTGGGTCGACATCGCGTTGGCCGCCTTCTTCTACACCTTCACCTGCCTCGGCGTGACGGTCGGATTCCACCGCTACTTCACCCACGGCGCCTTCAAGGCGAACCGGCCGGTGCGCATCGGCCTGGCGATCGTGGGCTCCATGGCGCTGCAGGGCCCGATCCTGCACTGGGTGGCCGACCACCGCCGCCACCACGCGTTCTCCGACCGCGACGGCGACCCACACTCCCCGTGGGCCTTCGGCACGTCGCCCGCCGCGCTGATCAAGGGCTTCTGGCACGCGCACATGGGCTGGATCTTCGACCGCAAGCTCACCAACGCCGAGCGGTTCGCCCCCGACATGCTGGCCGACCCGGACATCCGCCGCATCGACAAGCAGTTCGGCCTGTGGACCGCGGTCACCATGCTGGCCCCCGCGCTGCTCGGCGGCCTGATCACGTGGTCCTGGATGGGCGCGCTGACCGCGTTCTTCTGGGCCAGCCTGGTGCGGGTGTCGTTCCTGCACCACATCACCTGGTCGACGAACTCGGTCTGCCACATCGTCGGTGAGCGCCCGTTCAAGTCCCGCGACAAGGCGGCCAACTTCTGGCCGCTGGCGATCCTGTCGATGGGCGAGGCCTGGCACAACCTGCACCACGCCGACCCGACCAGCGCCCGCCACGGCGTTCGGCGCGGCCAGATTGACATCTCCGCCCGACTCATCTGGATCTTCGAAAAGTTCGGCTGGGTCAGCGAGGTCCGCTGGCCGACCGAGGCCAGGCTCGCGAAACTCGCCAAGTAGCCGTCGCGACGCGGGGCGGCGGGCCGCTAGGTTCGGGGAAATGTCCCCCCGAACCGCCACCGCCCGCCGCCCCGACCGCGACCAGCTTTTGGAGTTCCTGCGCGCCCGATCGCGCTGCCTGCTGTCGACCACGCGGGCCGACGGCCGCCCGCAGCTCTCCCCGGTCACCTACGGCGTCGACGCCGAGGGCCGGGTCGTCATCTCCACGTATCCCGCGCGGGTCAAGGTCGGCAACATCCGCCGCGACCCGACGGTCTCGGTGTGCGCCCTGTCCGACGACTGGGACGGGCCGTACGCGCAGGTCGACGGGCGGGCTGAGGTCATCGACCTGCCGGACGCGGTGGAGCCGCTGGTGGAGTACTTCCGGGTGATCCGCGGCGAGCACCCGGACTGGGCGGAGTACCGCGCGGCGATGGTTCGGCAGGGCAAGTGCCTGATCCGGGTCACCATCGACCGCTGGGGCCCCATCGCCACCGGCGGCTTCCCGCCAGGCTTGAACCAGTCCTAGGCACTCCCACGGGCCGAGGCGCGCGCGCCCTTATCCCGCCTCGGTAACCGGGGTCCGCTTCGCCAGGGCGTGGTCGACGGCGCGGGCGGCCAGAGCCAGCACGACGAACAGCAGGGCCACGATGAGGCTGTTGAACGCCACCGTGCCGTAGCCGTGGTCGGTCACGTCCAGGAACGGGTACGGATAGAAGTCCACGATCGGGCCGCGGATCAGCGTGAACACCAGGTAGAGCAGCGGGAACAGGGCCGCCAGGACGATCGTCCGGTTGTCGATCAGGCCGCGCGGGCCGAAGACGAGCCAACCCGCGACGGCGAGCAGCGGCGAGGCGGTGTGCAGGAGGAAGTCGGCGACCGCGGCACCGCCCTGCAGGTCGCTGAGGTCGGCGAGGACCGTGTGGTAGACGATGCCGGTGATCGTGATGCCGAGCACGCCCATCAGCCGGAACGCCCGCAAGGCCGTCGAGCGGCGGTCGGGGTCCAGCGCGAGCAGGGCGGTGGTGGCCATCACGATGATGTTGGACTCGATGGTGAAGAAGCACAGCAGGTTGAACAGGCGCCCGGACACGGTGGTGAAGTGCCCGCCGGTGTGGTTCGCGGTGACCACGGTCTGGGTGACCAGACCAGCCAGGACCACCAGCGCGGTGACCCCGAACCACGCGCGCGCGGCTGTTCGTTTCGTCATGGCACGACGGTAGACGGCGGTGACGATCACTCGCCAATCGAAGTCGACCGGCCGAATGACTGATCAATGCGGCAAACGGGTGACGGGGCGTCGCGTTGTGTAACGGAGTGCTCCATTCGGCCGACGAAGTTCGTGTGTCGGTCGAACTGAGGGACCTGGCCTGGGCGAAGGTCAGTGAGACGCGGTCTCCGGAGGAGTCCGGGGCCGCCGTCGGCGCGGACCCGGAGCCGCCATCCCAGGAAGATCAATAACGCGCGCTAACAGCTGCGCAATTCGGCTCGATCCTCCCGCAATTCGGACGCTACGACGCTTGTCCAGGGTGTCGTGCGGCGCCTCGCAATCTATCCGTTATAGTCCGCGGCAACTCGCTAACGGCAGGCGTGTATTGCTCCCGCTTGGCCCTCGGCGACACCACCGACGGTTCAGGACGTTTGCGGAGGCTGCCGTGCGCGCACCCTTGCACGTGACCACACGCGTGACGCGCTCCGCTGTCGTGGTCTCCGCCGTGGGCCGGGTCGACCTGATGTCCGAGGGGCCGTGGCGCGACCAGATCGAGGACGCCTGCGTCGAGGAAAGTCTCAAAACCCTGTTGGTGGTGGACCTGTCCGGGGTGACGTACCTGAGCGTGGGCACGGCGCCGCTGCTGCTGCGGGCGCACCACCACTGCCTGCACCGCGGCAGACGCCTGCGCGTGGCGGTCCCGCCGGGCGCGGTCCTGGGCACCTTGCAGATCACCGGCGTGGCCGAGGCTGTGGCGCTGTTCCGCGACTTGGACTCGGCGCTGCGGCCCGCGGTGTTGTCGTCTTGGTAAGAATGTTGGTCCCAGAAACATATCCGCAACTGGCAAAAAACCGCGAACGGACGAATTGCAAGAGCCCTTTCGAGTGTTTTTCAGAGTCTTGGCCACACAATGAGCCGATCGTGCGTGCTGGTGTACCCGTGAGTCATTCACCTCCGATCTGGTCGCACCCGGTGGCCATCCGCCCGTGATCTTCATTCGGACGGGAGTCCCGTTCGCGTGGGGTCGACAGCGAAGGGTGTGACCTGGGGTAATCACCAGCGGTGATCGTATGGTGACGGATCGTTCAGGCTGGTAGCCGTTGTTCAGCGGTGAGAACCAACCGGAAGGACCTTTCGATGAATCGTCACCTCGTTCGGCTTGTGGCCTCGGTCACGACCGTGAGCGTGCTCTCTCTGGCCGGGGCCGGTATGGCGACCGCGACCACGCCGACGCCCGACCAGCCCCCGGCCGCGGCCGTGTCGACCTCCGACACCGTCAAGCAGCTCCAGGTCATGCACGACCGCATCAAGACGGCACACGACGCCGAGGACGTTGCCGAACTGCTCACCTCGGTCACCGAACTGCGGCCCGTCCTCGACGACGTCCGCGACGTCGCCAGGACAAGTCAGACGCTCGACCTGGTCGAGGAGGCCGACGACACGGCCGCCCAGATCCAGGCCAAGCTGCTGCCGCTGGGTCTGCCGGACCCGATCTCGGCCGTCGCAGGCCTGGTCGCGTCCCTGCTGTCGCTGGTGATGAACCTGTTGGGCAGCCTGCTGGCGTCTTTGCCGATCCCGTTGCCGCTCCCACTGCCGCTGCCCGCGCCCGCCCCGGCGCCCGCTCCGGCGCCCGCCCCGGTTCCGGCGCCGCTCCCACTGCCGCTGCCGCTGCCGAACAACCCCTGATCACCAGAGGAGTCACCGCACCGTCGACTCGCCCCCGATTGTCCGAACAGGACAGTCGGGGGCGAGTACTAGTGTTCTGCACCCGAAATCCGGTGCATAAGTCGGTGGTCCAGGTTTCCGCTGGGTGTGCGGACGGAAGGTCCTCGTACTGGTTGTCCGTGGGCTTTTCGGCCGTGCGGCCAGCGGGAAGCTGGGCCGCCGAATTATGTGGCGGATTTCGGGTGCAGGACACTAGTCACCGCCGGTGGTCGCTCGGGCCGAACACGGTGAGGAAGCGGTCGCGGAAGGCCTCCATCGGCCAGACCGGGGCCGATCGGCCTGGTCGCAGGCCCTCGTCCCACCGCCAGTCGGAGATCCGGTCGATGACGGCGCGGTCGCGGGTGACGACGGTGACCGGGACGTCGCGGCCCGCGTCCGGGCCGGTCACGACCTGGGCGGGCTGGTGGTCGCCGACGAGCACGAGCACCAGGTCGTCGTCGCCGTAGGTCTCCACATAGGACACAAGGGTGTCCACCGTGTATTCGACCGCGCGGGCGTAGTCGCCGCGGACCTCGGCGGGGTCCCGGTTGAAGATCGTCTCGGCCGCCTTGCCGCCGGACGGCATCCCGGCGAAGACCGATCCGTCGCCCACGTCGGCCCAGTCGACCGGCCGCGGCACCGGCGTCCACGGCGCGTGGCTCGACAGCAGGGCGATGGTGGCCATGGTCGGCGGCTGGTCCGGCGTGGTCTGCTCGAAGCGCTGGAACGCCGACAGCGTGTACTGGTCTGGCATGGCGGAGAACCCGAAGCTCGGGCCATGGTAGCCGAGATCCGCGGCCGGGTAGATCCGGTCGTAGCCGAAGAACTCGCCCTCCGGCCAGGCCTCGCTGATCCCGGGCGCCACCCCGACCGTGCGCCAGGCGGCGCGCTGGAAGGCGTGGTTGAGGGTCAGCCGGTCGCTGGCGATCAGCGTGCGATAGCGCTGCTGGTTGTCGATCCGCACGCCCGAGAGCAGGGTGGCCTGGGCGAGCCAGCTGCCGCCGCCCGCCGTCGGCGAGGTGAGGAATCCGCTGCGGGCGGCGAAGCCCGCGTCCTGCAGCCGCCGGGTCCCCGAGTCGAGCGCGGCGGTGACGCGCGGCGCCAGCCCAGGATCTTCGACCGCGCTGCGGCCATAGCTCTCGACGAAGGCGATGACGACGTCCTTGCCGCGCAGCCCGGTCAGCAGCTGGGTGCCGGGGGTGTCCCGGAACGCGTCGACGGCGGCCTCGGCGGCGAACCGCTCCTGGTCGCGCAGGCTCGCGTTCACCGCACGCGCGTGGGCGAACGCCGTCGCGGCCGTATTGCTGGAGACGACGGGCACGCCTGGCACGGTGACGACGATCGACAGGACTGACAGCGCCGCCACGGTCCTGACTGTCGCGGTGCGGTGCCGGACCGCCACCGAACTAACCCTCGACACGGATAGCGTCGTGAGCGCGATCAGGGCGATGGCGGCGACGATGGCCGCCGCGACCGCGCCGACCGCGGCACCGCCGCCCGCGGTCACCTGGACGTAGTCGACCGCCGGGCCGAGCAGGGGCCAGTCCAGGACCAGGTCGAACGGCCGGTTCAGCACCGTGTCGAACCCGATGTCCATGACCTTCACGACCGCGAGCAGGCCAAGGGCGAGCCCGCCCACGCGGACCGCCCAGCGCCGGGGCCCGATTGGCAGCACCAGGAGCAGGACGGCGCCCGCGAGCGCTTCGGCGGGGATCCGCGCGAACGCCCCGAGCGTGAGTCGGTCGGCGTCGCTGGGGGTGAGGAGGACGGCCAGCACGAAGAGGGCCGCGAAGACCGTGGTTGCCCGCCGAACGATCACTGTCGCCCCTCTCTCGGTGTTGGACCTACTCACTACACGTGCGCCCGCCGCCCTCGGTTCAGCTCGGTACGTTGGGTCCGTGACCCGCCCGTATGTGCTGCTCAGCGTCGCCGTCAGCGTCGACGGCTATATCGGCGACCAGGGAACGCGGCGGCTGCCGCTGTCCAACGAGGCCGACTGGGATCTCATCGACCAGGTGCGCGCCGAGTCCGACGCCATCCTGATCGGGGCGGGAACCGTTCGGCGGGACAACCCGCGCCTGCTCGTCTACAGCGCCGAACGCCGGGCCGCGCGGGTCGCGCGCGGGCTGCCCGAGTACCCCTTGAAGGTCACCGTGACCGGGTCGGGCAGGCTCGACCCGGAGCTGCGGTTCTGGCACACCGGCGGCCGGAAACTGGTCTACACCACCACTTCCGGCGAAGCGGCCGTCCCGGCGAGCCTGTCCGACCTCGCCGAAATCGTGGCGCTGGGCCCCGAGATCGAGGTCGGCGCGCTGCTCGACGACCTGGGCACGCGCGGGGTGAACCGGCTCATGGTGGAGGGCGGTGGTCGAGTCCACACCGCCTTCCTCACCGCGGGCCTGGCCGACGAGATCCGCCTCGCCGTTGCACCGATGCTGATCGGCCAGGCCGCCGCCCCGACCTTCCTGCACCCCGCCGAGTTCCCCGGCGGACCGAGCCGCCGGTTCCATCTGGAGGACGTGGTGAAGGTGGGGGACATGGCCGTGCTGCGCTTCTTCCCGAAGCGCGGCTGATCAGCGCCGGACTTTGTCGATCAGCGCGACGATCGTGTCCAGCCGGAGCAGGGCCACGCCTGCGCACAGGGCGAGCAGGACGGCGGGCAGCACCGCGTCACCGTTGGCCAGCAGGAACAGCTCGGTGCCGACGGCGCCGACCATGACCCCGGCCAGCCCGAGCGCGGCCAGGCCGCACAGGCGCGGGATCAGCAGGCCGATCGCGCCCGCGATCTCCAGCGACCCGGTGAGGTAGCGCAGCCACTGGCCGAAGCCGATCTCGTCGAACTTGCGGACGAGATCGTCGCCGAACAGCATGAAGGCGCTGTAGACGAAATACGCGGCCAGCGTCACCTGCACGATCCACAGTCCGGCGGTTCGCGCCCGCGCGGCAACTCCTTGATCAGACATAGGAGCATCCTTCCGTCGGTGCCGAGAGGGAAGCCACCCGGGACGTCCACAGGCCGAGGACGTCGCGGCCGAACGAGGCGGCCAGCGCGATGAGGGCCAGCCCGACCAGCAGCTCCGCGTGCGGGACGACCCCGGACGCGGCGACGACCAGCAGGATTCCCTGCGCCGCTGCGACGGCCTTGCGGGCCACGCTCGGCGAGAGCGGCCCGCTGAGCCACGGCAGCGCCCACGACGCCGCCACGAAGGCGTAGCGCATGACGCCGATCAGCAGCGCCCACGGGCCGACGACGAAGGCGACGTGCACGCTGAGCACCAGGATCAGGAACGCGTCGACCTCCATGTCGAAGCGCGCGCCGAGCGCGGACGCGGTGCCGGTGCGCCGCGCGACCTGCCCGTCGACGAAGTCCAGTGCCAGCGCGATGCCCGCGAGCGCCACGAGCACCGCGGTCGGACCGGTCCCGGTCACCACCAGCGCGGTCACCCCGCCGACCAGCAGGCCCCGCAACAGGGTCACCCGGTCGGCCGGTCCGAGCGTGACCGTGCCGGACCGCCGCATCGCCCCGCTCAGCAGCGCCCACGTGGCCACGCCGTAGGCCAGGCCCGCGAGCCAGCCGGTCGGGCCGAGTTCGGTGACGCCGTCGAGCGCGCCGAGCACCATGAACTGGAGGAAGGCCCAGAGCGCGTGCTCCTGCGCGACGGGGGTCGTGCTGTGCTGAAGTGTGGTCATCACGCGGGCCCTTTCCGGGAGGTTAAGGATGACACGCACGGCACGGGCCTTTTGGTTCACTTCCGCAGAAGAAAGTGTGATCCTCCCTGCTCAGCTGCCTGCGCCAGGCCCGGACGAAGTGGAAGTCCGGACCCTGTTCTCGGCGGTGAGCCGGGGCACCGAGACCCTGGTCGCGCGCGGCGGGGTGCCCGAGAGCCAGTACGGGCCGATGCGGGCGCCGTTCCAGGAAGGCGACTTCCCCTGGCCGGTCAAGTACGGGTATCTCAGCGTCGGCGTGGTCGAGGCCGGGCCGCCCGGACTGCTCGGCCGCACGGTGTTCTGCCTCTATCCACATCAGACTCGCTACGTGGTGCCCGCCGCCGCCGTGACCCCGGTGCCCGACGCCGTTCCCCCCGGGCGGGCGGTGCTCGCGGGCACCGTGGAGACGGCGGTCAACGCGCTGTGGGACGCGGCGCCGCTGCTGGGTGACCGGGTCGCGGTGGTCGGCGGTGGGATGGTCGGCTGCGCGGTCGCGGCCCTGCTGGCCAGGTTCCCCGGGGTTCGGGTCCAGCTCGTCGACACCGACCCGGCCCGCGCGGCGGTCGCGGCGGCGCTCGGCGTCGAGTTCGCGTCGCCGGACAGCGCCGAGGTCGACCGCGACCTGGTGCTGCACGCCTCCGCCACCGAGGCCGGGCTCGCGCGGTCGCTGGAACTGCTGCGGCCGGAGGGCAGGCTCATCGAGCTGAGCTGGTACGGCGACCGCCGGGTCAGTGTGCCGCTGGGCGAGTTCTTCCACTCCCGCAGGCTCACGGTGCGCGCCAGCCAGGTCGGCACGGTGGCGCGGCCCGACCGGACTTTCGGCGAACGGATGGCGCTGGCGCTGGACCTGCTCGCCGATCCCAGGTTCGACGCGCTGATCACGGGGGAGTGCCGCTTCGACGAATTGCCCGAGGTGATGTCGCGGCTGGCCCGCGCCGAGATCGCCACCCTGTGCCACCGCGTTGACTACGCTGCCGCTGGTGAGTGACGCGTACCTGGTGCCCCTGACCACCACCGCCGACGTGCGGGACCTCGGGGCGAAGGTCGCGCTGCTCCCCGTCGGCAGCCTCGAACAGCACGGGCCTCACCTGCCGCTGGTGACCGACACGGTGATCGCGTGCACCATCGCGCGGGAGGTCGCCGCGGCCTATCCGGTCCAGTTGCTCCCGCCCGTGACGATCTCGTGTTCGCACGAGCACGCCGCCTGGCCGGGCACCGTCAGCATTTCGGCGCGGACCCTGCACGCGGTCGTCGAGGACATCGCCGACTCGCTGCGGCGGTCCGGGGTGCCGCACCTGGTCGTGGTGAACGGCCACGGCGGCAACTACGTGCTGTCGAACGTGGTCCAGGAGGCGATGGGCGCGATGGCGCTCTTCCCGAGCCTGGACGACTGGCTGGGCGCCCGCGCGCTGGCCGGGATCGAGACCAGCATGGACACCGACATGCACGCCGGTGAGGTGGAGACCTCGATCCTCCTGCACGCCCACCCTGACCTGGTGAAACCCGGTTACGAGACGAGTGACCACGTCGCCGACGACCGGCGGCACCTGCTCACGCTGGGCATGTCGGCCTACACGGAGTCCGGTGTGGTCGGCCGGGCGTCGCTCGCGTCAGCCCGCAAAGGCGAGGACCTGCTGGCCGGGTTGGTCGCGGCGTTCGCGGGGCACCTCGCGGCGCTTGACGGGTAGCACCACCAGGATGCCGGGCAGGCTCGCCACCAGCGCTAGGACGCCGTAGACCACGGCGGTGGTCAGGCCCTGCGCCGCGCCCAGCCCGGCGGCGCCGAAGGCCACCGCGAGGAACGCCTCCCGCGGCCCGAACCCGCCGACGTTGATCGGCACGGCCATGACCAACAGCGCGAGGATGATCAGTGGGACCAGGGTGCCGACCGGCGCGGTCGAGCCCGCGGCCCGGGCCGCGACGATGAACAGGGCGACGTGGCCCGCGACGGCCGCCGCGGACAGTGTCACCAGGTGGGGAAGCGCGGCCCGGTCGAGGACCCCGACCCGCAGGTCCGCCCAGGTCGCCCGCAGCACCTCGCGGACTCGCGGGGCTCGCGCGGCGACGCCGACGGCCACCGTGAGCGCGATCAGGCACGCGATCACCACGTCGGCGCTCGGGACCAGGTCCAGGCCGCGGATGGGCTGGGTGAAGACCACCACGAGGCCGATGGCGACCAGGACGAGCTGGCCCGCGGTCCGCTCGAACACGACCGCGCGGACCCCGCGGCCGACGTCACCGGACTGCTTCCCGTGGCTCACCGCGCGGTGCACGTCGCCGAGGACGCCCGCCGGGAGCACCGCGTTGAGCAGCAGCGCGCGGTAGTAGTCCGCCACCGCGGTGCGCAGGTTCAGCGGGAGGCCGAGTCGGCGCGAGATCAGGCACCACCGCCACGCGCTCGCCACCGTGGTCAGCCCGCCGATGGCGAGCGCGGCGACGACCGGCCACCCGGCGGCGGCGCGCAGGCCGTCGAGGAACGCGTCGGTTCCCAGCCGCAGACCGAGGCCGACGAGGACGGCGACCGCGAGGCCCAGCCGCAGCCACGGCCACAGGCGCTTCATCTGGTCACCTCCGGGACCGCGAGCAGATCCGTGTGGTGCACGACCACGCGGAACGGCGTCTCCAGCCTGCGCCGCAGGTAGGCGTCGGCCTCGGCGGCCAGGTCAGGTTTCTGCTCGACGGCCGCGCCGACCCAGCCCCGCAGCCATTCCTGGGCGAGGGCGGCCTGATTCGGGCCCAGACGCCACGGGCTCGGCCGGGTGGTCACGCGCGCGCCGAGTCCGCGGAAGGCTTCGGCGGTGACCGCCACGGCGTCCGGGCCGAGCAGCTCGTGTCCGTCGACGCGGCGGCGTTGGTGGGCGTTGAAGGCCGCCTCGAACTCGCTGTCCAACTTGTCCGCCGGGTCGAACTCGATGACTCCGGCGACGGACAGGGTGAACAGGGCGGGGACGCCCGCCCCGGCGCACGCGTTCGCCAGCGCCCGCACGTCGTCGGCGGTGAGCAGGTCCAGCAGCGCCGACGCGGTCACGAGGTCGGTGTCGTCGAGGTCAGCGGCGGTCAGCGCGGTCACGTCGCCCTCCTGGGTGCGCACGGTGACGTTCGGGCCCGCCACGCGTTCGGCCGCCAGCGCGAGCAGCCGGGGGTCCCGGTCGTGCAGCACCCATTCCTGGGGGCGACCCAGCCTGCCTGCGAGCCATCGGCCCATTGATCCTGTTCCACATCCCAGGTCACGTACGACCAAGGGGATTCGGTTCACAATGATCTTCGGAACCAGGTCGGCCAACTCGGCCGACCGGGCGTCGGCGTCGGCGGGCTCGCGCAGTGCCAGCCATTCCGGGGCGAAACCAGGCGAGGTCATTGGCGCAGGCTAGACAGCGCCTCGGCGAGATCCCGCACTGACTGGTCCCACGTCGACAGCTCATCCCGACGGCGCAGCGCCGCAGCCCGTGCTCGCTGCCGCAGCGCGCTGTCGCTGAGCCAGTTCCGCAAAGCCGTCGCGAGCGCGTCGGGGTCGCCCGGCGGCAGGAGTGTCCCGCCTTGGCCGAGCGCGTCGGGAACGCCGCTGGCCAGCACCGGGACACCGCGCGCCAGCGCCTCGGTGACCACCATGCCGAAGGTCTCGGCACGGGACGGCAGGACGAACAGGTCGGCCGCGGCGTAGGCGTCGGCGAGCGGCTCGCCGACCAGGGGACCGGTGAACTGGATCCGGGCACCGAGCCCGTGCCGCTCGATCAGCGACTCCACCCGCTTGACGTGCGCCGTGTCGGGCAGCGGCCCGACACACTCGCAGTGCCAAGGCAGGTCGGTCAGCGTCGCGAGGGCCTCGACCAGCACGTCGTGCCCTTTGCGCGGAGTCACCGAGGCCACACAGAGCAGCCGCGACGCGCCGTCCGTGCCGGGCGCGACCGGCGCTGGGTCGGTGCCGGGCACGACCGTGCGCACCCGGCTCAGTTCGTGGTGCTGGACCAGCCGCGACGCCGTCGACGGGCCGGTCGCCACCACCAGGCGTGCGGCCCGCAGAACCTCGCCTTCCCGCGCGTCGAGTTTCGCGGCGTCAGCGGGCGTCAGGCCGGTCTCGTCGGCCAGTGGAAGGTGGACCAGCACGGCCAGCCGCAGCCGGCCGGCATGGGGGAGGACCACCTCGGGCACGCCGCAGGCCACGAGACCGTCGAGCAGCACGACCGCGCCGTCCGGGCAGTCGGCGAGTGCCTTGGCGAGCAGGGCACGCGCTGTTTGGTCCGGCCTGGGCCAGGTGCCTGGGACAGAGATTTCGTGGACCGGGATCCCCAGGTCCACGAGCCCCGCGCACATCCGCCGGTCGTAGACGTTACCCCCGCTGGGCGTCACCGGGTCGTCGATGCCGCCCGGCACCACGATGTGGATCACAGCGAGCGCGTGTAGCCGGCCCACGCGACGTGCGACTCCTGCAGCGTGACCTCGATCCCGGCCAGCCCGCGCGCGCCTTCACCGAGCGCGCCTTGGTGCACCCGGTCGGCGAGCTGGTCGGCGATGTGCTTGGCGAGGTACTCGGTCGAGGTGTTGATCCCGGCGAAAGCGGGAACGTCATCGAGGTTCCGGTAGTTCAGTTCATCGAGGACCTCGTGAAGTTGGACGGTCGCCAGTCCGATGTCGACGACGATGTTGTCGGCGTCGAGTTCAGGTCGGGTGAACCGGGCGTCCACCACATACGTGGCTCCATGTAACCGCTGCGCTGGTCCGAAGACCTCGCCGCGGAAGCTGTGGGCGATCATCACGTGATCACGGACAGTGATGCTGAACAGGGTGTCCTCCACGGTGTGAGCGGGTTACGGTACGACGGCCGGACGATCGTAAATGGCGATCAAGTCGGCCCGGGCGAGAGGACCGGATGCACGAGCAGCATGTCATCAACGGCGACGACGTCGCCGAGTCGAACCTGGTCACCCGACGTGGCACGTTCCGCGCTGTCGCGTTCCGACTGGCCGGGCACGAACACATGGCCATGGTCTACGGAAAGGTCCGCCTCCGCGAGCGCGTGCTCGTACGAGTGCACTCCGAGTGCATGACCGGCGACATCTTCGGCGCCATGCGCTGTGAGTGCGGGGAACAGCTGAACGCCGCACTAGACGCGATTGTCAGCGAGGGCAGCGGGGTCTTGATCTACCTACGCGGCCACGAGGGTCGCGGAATCGGCCTGGTGGCAAAGGTCCGAACACATGTGCTGCAGGACGAGCAGGGCCTGGACACCCTCGACTCGGCCACGTCACTGGGATTGCCGGTCGACGTCCGGGACTACACCCCCGCCGCGACGGTGCTCCGACACTTGGGCGTTCGCTCGGTACGCCTGATGTCGAACAACCCGGACAAGGTCGACGCACTGGAGTCGCAGGGCGTACCAGTGGTCGACCGAGTGCCGCTGCTGGTCCGGGCCACCGACCACAACATCGGATACCTAACAGCCAAGCGAGACCGACTAGGCCACGACCTCCCACAGGTCGACCTGTTCGATCTCCCCCGCGTGGCCGACAGCTGATCCGCAACCACACCTGCCCGTTCCCCGGACGTCCCTGTCCGGACACCAGAACAACAGAGATTGCGATCCTGTTGCGCGTACTCCGGTCTGCTTTGTAAGCATCGATGGAGAAGACGGTCCGGAAAGGGCGGTGAGACGCTGGGTTCCCCCAACCACGGGCGGTGAAGTGCGAATGGCGGCGGTGCGGGCGGTGCGGGGTGCTATCCAGGTCGACCGGGACGAGCGCGACCTCATCATCGCTGACACGCGAACCCTGCTGGAGGAGATCCTGCTCCGCAACGAGCTCGCGCCCGACGACATCATCAGTCTCTTCTTCACCACGACCCCCGATCTGGCCAGCGGTTTCCCGGCCGCGGCGGCGCGGGAGTTGGGGCTGGTGGACGTTCCGCTGATGTGTGCCACCGAGATCGCGGTGCCCAACGCCCTGCGGCGGGTTGTTCGGGTTCTCGCCCATATCAACACCGACCTCTCGCGGAGCGACGTCGAACACGTCTATCTGCGCGGCGCGGGGCGGTTGCGGCCGGATCTGGTCGACCGCTCGCGTCAAATCCAGCGGCGGACTACGCGCGGCGAGCCGGGCTTGTCCGCGTGACGGTAGGACGAGAGGAACCACGCTAATGGTAATTGTCATGACGGCCGACGCGACCGAGGCGGATGTCGCGGCGGTTGTCAGCCAGGTGGAATCGGTCGACGGCCAGGCGTTCGTCAGCCGGGGCGTTCGCCGGACGATCATCGGGCTGGTCGGCGACGTCGACCGGTTCGTCGAGATGGACCTCGACCGGCTGCGTGGGGTCAGCAGCGTTCGCCGGATCACCGCGGGGTACAAGCTGGTCAGCCGGGAACACCACCCGGCGCGGTCCACCGTCCATGTCGGTGGGGTGCAGATCGGCCCGCACACCGTCACCATGATCGCCGGGCCGTGCGCGGTCGAGACACCTGAGCAGACCCTCCTCGCGGCGCGGATGGCGCAGGCGGCGGGGGCGACGATCCTGCGGGGTGGGGCGTTCAAGCCGCGGACCTCGCCGTACGCGTTCCAAGGGCTCGGGGTGCACGGGCTGCGGATCCTGGCCGACGTCAAGCGCGCCACCGGGATGCCGATCGTGACCGAGGTGGTCGGGCCCAAGGACGTCGACGTGGTCGCCGAGTACGCCGACATGCTGCAGGTCGGCACTCGGAACATGCAGAACTTCCCGCTGCTGCAAGCCGTCGGCGAGTGCGGCAAGCCGGTTCTCCTCAAGCGCGGCATGAACGCCACGATCGAGGAGTGGCTGATGGCCGCGGAGTACATCGCCCAGCGCGGCAACCTCGACATCGTGCTGTGCGAGCGCGGGATCCGGACCTTCGAGACCGCGACCCGCAACACCCTCGACATCTCCGCGGTCCCCGTCGCCCAACGGCTCTCGCACCTGCCGGTGATCGTCGACCCGTCGCACTCCGGCGGCAGGCGCGACCTGGTCCTGCCGTTGAGCCGCGCGGCGATCGTGGCGGGCGCGGACGGGCTGATCATCGACGTGCACCCCAAGCCGGAGGCCGCGCTGTGCGACGGCCCCCAGGCACTGGTCAAGGAAGACCTGCAGGTGCTGGCCCACTCGGTGCGCCAACTGACGGCCTTCATGGGCCGCACGCCGCCCCAGCGTGAGGAATGGCTGGCGAGCTAGCGGGAAAGTCCATTATGGACTGTCCGGCCTGCGTTCGCCGCGGGCCGGACAGTCCGCATTTCGGAAGACAAACGGCGCCTACGCGCGGGACATGATGGGTGGGCCCACCACCTGCCAGTGCCAGGAGTGCCGATGAGAACCGCGCACCGGACCTGCCCCATCTGCGACGCCATCTGCGGCCTGCGGCTCACCGTCGACGACGGCGGCCAGGTCACGTCGGTCAAGGGCGACCGCGACGACCCGCTGTCCAAGGGCTACCTGTGCCCCAAGGGCGCCAGCCTGGCCAACATCGACGCCGACCCCGACCGCCTGCGCATGCCGATGATCCGTGAGGGCGAGCAGTGGCGCGAGGCGAGCTGGGAAGAGGCGTTCCGCGCGGTCGACACGGGTCTGCGCGCCGTCATGGACACCCATGGCCGGGACGCGGTCGGTGTCTACTTCGGCAACCCGACCTATCACACGATGGCGGGTTTCATGTACCGCCAACCGCTCTCGCAGTCCCTGGGCAGCCGCAACGTCTACTCGGCCGCGACGATCGACCAGATGCCCAAACACGTCTCCACCGGCCTGATGTTCGGCGACGCCATGGCATTCCCCGTGCCCGACATCGACCGTACAGACTATCTCCTGGTCCTCGGCGCGAACCCGTTGGTGTCCAACGGCTCCCTCTGTGTGGCCCCCGACTTCGGCGGCAGGCTCAAGGCTTTGAAGGCGCGTGGCGGCAAGCTCGTGGTGGCCGACCCCCGCCGGACCCGGACCGCCGCGGTCGCGGACGAGCACCTGGCCATTCGTCCGGGTACCGACCCGTACTTCCTGTTGTCGATCGTGCATACGTTGCTCACCGAGGATCTGACGACTATCGAGGTCCCTGTCGCGGGCCTTGATGAACTGCGCGCGCTCGCTGCCGACTTCAGTCCGGCGGTGACGGAGTCGATCACCGGTATCGCGTCCGCGACGACTCACCGCGTGGCCCGTGAACTGGCCGCCGCCCCGAGCGCGGCGGTGTATGGGCGGATCGGCACCAGCACGGTCGAGTTCGGCACGGTGGCGCAGTGGTTGATCGACACGGTCAACATCCTGACCGGAAACTTTGACTCTCCTGGCGGCGTGATGTTCACCCGCACGGCCGCGTTCGAGATCTTCCGGACTGGTCAGACGTTCGCGATGGGTTCCTGGCACAGTCGGGTTCGCGGGCTTCCGGAGATTCTTGGCGAGGTTCCGGTCGCCACTCTCGCTGATGAGATCGAGACGCCTGGGGAGGGTCAGGTTCGGGCGATGATCATGATTGCCGGGAATCTCGTTCTGTCGGCGCCCAACGGACCGCGGCTTGACCGGGCGTTCGCGGACCTCGATTTCATGGTCTGCGTCGATCCCTATCTCAACGAGACCACTAAGCACGCCAACGTCATCCTCCCCCCGCCAGGCATCCTCCAGGCCCCGCATTACGACTTCCTTGAGTTGACGGTGGTCGTGCGCAACTACGTCCGTTTCTCGCCCGCTGTGAAGCCGCTGGCGGATGACCAGCGCTCGGAGGCGGAGATTCTGGCCAAGTTGACGATGATCGTCAGCGGTATGGGGCCGGATGGTGAGGTGGCGGGCTTTGACGAGATGGTCATCGGCGGGCTTCTGGAGGCTATGACTCAGATCCCGATCACTACGATCGCTGGTCGTGATCCTGTTGAGGTTCGAGCGGAACTTACCGGTGACACCGGCCCCGAGATCTTCCTGGACGCGTTGCTGAAACTCGGACCGTACGGGCTCTCGTTGGCGGAACTGAAGAAGCACCCCAGCGGACTTGATCTGGGTGAGTTGAAGCCGCGGTTTGGTGAGCTTCTCATGACGGCGTCGGGCAAGGTCGAACTGGCGCCGGAACCCCTTGCCGAAGAAGTGGGACGACTGAAGGAGCGTCTGGCGGCTGAGCCTGCCGATCTGTTGCTCATCGGGCGTAGGCAGTTGAGGTCGAACAACAGTTGGCTGCACAACGTCCCCACGTTGGTTGGTGGGAGCAACCAATGCACGCTTCAGGTGAACCCCGCCGACATCGAACGACTCGGCCTGGGGGAGCGGGCGATCATCAAGTCGGCGGCGGGTGAGCTTGTCGTGCCGGTGGAGGCGACCGACACGATCATGGCGGGCGTGGTGAGCCTGCCGCACGGTTGGGGCCATACGGAGAAGTCGATGCCAGTGGCGCTGGCTCATGCAGGGGTCAACGCGAACGCGCTCACCAACGAGATGGTCATCGATCGGGCGTCGGGAAACGCGGTGTTCTCCGGAGTGCCCGTGACGGTCCGACCCGCTTAACGGCAGGCCATGCCTACTAGCCGCTCTCGGAGGTCGCGGCCAACAACGGGACGACGACGTCACTGACTGGGGTGGCGATGCCATGTCGGCGTCCCAGGCGTCGCACGACGCCGTTGCGGGCCTCCCATTCCAGGGGACGGCAGGCGACGCGGTCGGCCAAGATGGACGAACCAAGGCCCGGCGCCATCGCGGCCAGGGCGTCGACCAGTTCCCCGCCCACCGTGTCGTCCAGTCGGGCGCCCTCGGCCCGAGCCACCGCGAGGCATTCGGCGGCCATCGCCCGCGCGAGTTCCTGAATGTCTTCGCGGCGGTAGATGCCCGCTGGTCGCCCGGTGAGGGCCATCAATCCACCAACCGCGTTGCTCGTGAGCTTGCGCCACAGTTCGGTGGTGAAGTCGTCCACGGTCTCGACCAGGGTCATTCCGCCGTGCATCAGCGAGGCGAACCTGTCGCCCGCCTCGCCCGAGGGCACCATTATCCGCGAGCCTGCCCGCAGCACGACGTGGTTCGACGCCACCGACTCGGCGCCGAACCAGACGATCGCGGGAAGTACCGCGGCCTGCCCCACCAGCGGCATGACGCGCTCCCGGTGTTCGACACCGTTTTGCAGGACCACCACAGTGGTGTCCTCATCGCACAGTGCCGACAGATAGCCCGCCGTCGCGGCGGTCTGATGAGCCTTGACAGCGAGCAGGACCCAGTCCACCGGGCCGTGCACATCCGCCGGAGAAGTGAGCACGGGTCCAGGCAACACGGTCTTCTCGCCGGTTCGCTCGTTCGCCACAGTGATCCGACCGGGATCGCGTCGTCCGCACAGTACCGTCTTGTACCGCCCGGCCTGCTGCACCGCTGCCGCGCACACCGAGCCGATCGCTCCAGGACCGACCACCGCTACCCGTTCCGGCACGGCCTACAGCCAGCCTGCTTCTCGGGCTATGCGGATGGCGTCCACGCGGTTGCGGGCGTTCAGCTTGGTGACGATGGAGGCCAGGTAGTTGCGTACGGTGCCGGGGGAGAGGAACAGCCTGCCCGCGATCTGTTGAGCGTCCAAACCATCCGCTGCGAGGCGCAGGATCTCGGTTTCGCGATCGGTGAGTGGGCAGTCGGGCATGTCCCAGGCGGCCAGTGCCAGTTGACTGTCCACAACTCGCTCACCTGCGGCTACTCGGCGGGCGGCGTTGGCGAGTTTGTCGGCGGGGGCGTCCTTGAGCATGAAGCCGTTGACCTTCGCGGCCAGTGCCCGGCGGACCGTCGCAGGCCTGCCGAGGCTGGTCAGGATCAGGGTGCGGCACGACGGTAGTTCGGCGTGGAGTTCGACGGCGGCGGTCAGGCCGTCTTTTCCAGGCAGGTCGATGTCGATGATGGCGACATCAGGCGAGCATTGGAGGGCCGTGGGCACGATCTTGTCGCCCTCGGCTACTTCGGCCACTACCTCGATGTCCTCTTCGAGGTTGAGCAGCGCCACAAGCGCACCCCGGACCATATGCATGTCCTCGGCGAGCAGCACCCTGATCACGACGACCCCTTGCTCGTGCAAACTTTGAAGAGCGAGAGCATCGTAGCCCCGGTGGCGGTGCGGCGGCGGGATTGGGGGGACACCGCCCGCCGCGCATGCCCTCGCAGCGGCGGACGGTGTCAGCTTGTGGACGTCCCGACCGACAGCAGCTCCCGTTGCAGTTTCTGCAGATCAGCGCAGGGTTCGAGGCCGAGTTCCTCGTTCAGCTTCGTCCGCAGGTCGCGGTACATCTCCAGGGCCTCCAGGCGCCGTCCGCTCAGTCCCAGTGCCTTCATCAGCTGCCCGTGCAGGCCCTCGTCGTGCGGGTTCTCCGCGACCAGGGAACGCAGCTCGGGGATCAGGGCGCGGTGCTGGCCCGCCTCGATCTCGGCCTGGATGCGCAGGTATCGGGCGGCGTTGTACTGCTCCTCCAGGTCGACCGCGTACGCCGACAGCACCGGCCCGCACGGCACGTTGGCCATCGGCGGTCCCGCCCACAGCGCCAACGCCGCCCGTAGCGTGTTGGCCGCCGCGGCCGGGTCGGTGGCCAGGAGGTCGCGGCCCTGTTTGCAGAGCCGCTGGAAGGTGAAGACGTCGATCTGCTCGCGGTCCACTTTGAACACGTACCCCGGCGGCTTGGTTACCACCACGTCGCCCGCCGCCAGGCCGTTGCGCTCGATGCATTGCCGCAGGTGGTAGACGTAGGTCTGCATGGTCTTGCGGACGCTTCGGGGCGGGTCCTGGGCCCATAATTCCCGGATGATCGTGTCTGCGTCGACGACCTGGCCCGCGCGCATTAGCAGCAGTGCGAGAAGCTGCAGCACTTTCGGCCCGGTGGGTGCGTAGTCCACTTCGTCCATGCGGACTTCCAACGGGCCAAGAAGTGTGAAACGGACAGCGGGCTTGTCAGGTTGGTCGCCGCGCGCGCGTGTCACAGTGGTCGACCTCCCCTCAGCCGCGCGGGTCCGGCCCCGACTTTCGGCGGGCCCAGCGCTGGTTCCATGACACTAGCTAGCTCGGAGAGCGAGCGGCAGTGATCCGGACACGACTGTGTGGATGAGTCGGTGGGTACTCGAACATGCCGAGTTCATGCGCCAGACGTGGCGTTAGACCTTGCTTCGTCTTTCGTTCGAACCGCAAGTCGCATTGTGTGATCACACGGAATTCGGGGAGTGACCGCGGACCGCGGACCAGGACAGGAGGGTGCCATGAAACCCGTAGTGCGGAAGGCCATCTCGGCGATCCGAGCCCGCTACGCCGAGCCGATCACCTTGACCGAGTTGGCCTCCGAGGTGTTCATCAGCCCCTTCCACTTCTCGCGCGTGTTCGCCAAGGAGACCGGGGTGACCCCCGGCCGCTACCTCACCGCGGTCCGGCTGTTCGAGGCCAAGAGACTGCTGCTGACCACGTCCCTGACCGTCTCCGACATCGTCTGCGGCGTCGGGTACAGCAGTGTCGGGACGTTCACCAGCCGCTTCACCAAGGCCGTCGGCCTGACCCCCACGCAGTACCGCTCGCCCGACGTGTCGAAGTTGCTGCTCGCGCTGGCCCCGGAGTTCTTCTTCATGCCGTCCCTGGACGACCTGCGCGGCGCGGGTGCGCCGGTCGGCCTGGCATCGAGCGCCGACGCGGTCCACGGCCGAGTGCGCTTCCCGGACGGTTTGCGCGGTGAGGTCCTTGTCGGCCTGTTCGCCGACCCGATCCCACAGAGCGCCCCGGTCGCGTTCCAGTACCTGTCGGCGGACGGGTCCGGCCAGTTCACCATTCCCGCTGTGCCCACGGGGACTTGGTACCCGCTGGCGATGGCGCGCGCGGTCAACGGCCCGATCCTGCTTGACACGCCTCGCACCCCGGTCGTGGTGGGCGAGGGCCGCCCGACGGACCTACGGATCCAACTGCGTGAGCTGGACCCGACGGATCCGCCGATCGCGGTCACGTTGGCCCGCCGCGAAACTCTCGGTTCCGTTCGGGCGCCCCGACTTCGGGCGGTGTGAGTTTCCCATTGGTGGCAAGACCTCGCGCTATCAGGTGGATTCGCTGCCGCCCGGTCGCGTGGTGTGACACGGATTCCTTACCGTGTGGGGAATGCGAGCAAAGAGTCGGGCAGGCGGGCGTGAACTTGGCGCCCTGCTGCGCCGCCACCGTGAGAAGGCCGGGCTGACCCTGGACATGCTGTCAGCCCGGATCGGCAAGTCGACAACGTTCTTGCACCGCTTGGAAGTGGGGGAGCGGTCGGCGACCTCGGAGACAGAGGTCGTCCACTACATGGTCGCCTGCGGCTCGACCTACCAGGCCGTCGATGAGTTGGTCCGCCTTTCCAAGGAGACCATCCACGATCGAGGGTATCGGCTGTGTTCGAGCGGCCAGTTCATGTCGGATTCGCTCCGGTCGCTCGTCTTCCACGAGGCCAATGCAACCCGGCTGGTGAACTATGAACCAGAGGTGATCCCGGGCCTGCTGCAAACCCAGCCATACATCGAGGCGTTGCTCAGTCGCGAGGACATCCCGGTCGACAGGCGGCAAGAGCGAGTCAAGGATCGCTTGGAGCGGCAGCAGATCCTGATTCGGAACCGGCAGGCGAAGTTCACCTTCGTCATCCACGAGCGCGCGCTTCGGCTTGAGGTCGGCGACTACCGGATCATGACCGACCAGCTGTACGCCATGATGTTCTTCGCCGACCAGTGGAACATCAGCATCCGAGTCATGCCCGCGTCCGCCCGCCACCGAGCCCTGTTCGGTGGATCGTTTCTCTACCTTGACCACGACAAGTATTCGCCGATGGTCTACCTCGACGCGGCACTCGGCGGATTCATCGTGGAAGATCGCGATTACGTGGAGGCGCAGAGGTCACTCCTGCGGCAGATAGTCAAGGTCTCCCTCAATGAGGAAGAATCCCGGATGTTCATCACCACATTGGCCGATGAGTACGACCGGGCGGAAGGCTACTGGGATGACCCTTGGCAGGTGGCGCAAGAGCAGCTCTAGCAACAATTCCGAGGGCAACTGCGTCGAAGTCGCCCTTCATTCGGGCCAGGCCGGTGTCCGGGATTCCAAGAACGCGGATGGACCCAGGTTGGCGGTTGACCGCTTGGCCTGGTCCGCCTTCGTCACCGCTATCAAACGTTAGGGGCGGATGTCACGACCGGCACCGTGCGCGCGGTACCGGCCGTGATCGGGTGGTGGTCGGGATCGCCGACCAAAGTCCCCGTTTTCCGCCGCCTCATAAGGGTGCGCCACATGCCCCTGGCGTGACGTCCTCACGTTTGCGGTGGGTGTTCCTCAGATGTCGCCGAAGTCCTTGACGGCTCGGTGGGTGCCGACGTCGGGGTTGTCGTCCTGCGGCCTGCTCACGCCGATCGTCTGCCAGCCCGCGGCCTGGGCGGCGTCGAGTTCCGCCACCGCGTCCGACAGGAAGAGGATTTCCGGCCCAGCGGCGCCGATGGCGGCGGCAATGCGCTGGTACGAGGCGGTTTCCTTCTTCGGGCCGCCGGTGACCGTGTCGAAATGGCCGTCCAGCAGACCGAGCAGGTCGCCGTGGTCGGTGCGGGAGAACCAAAGTCGTTGCGCGAGCACGGATCCCGACGAATAGATCCATCGGCCGACGCCCGCTGCCTGCCACGCCGCCAGAGCGGGTGGGACGTCCGGGTAGATGACGCCGGTCAGGTCGCCCGCGGCGAAGCCCTCTGCCCAGATCAGGCCGTGCAGTGTCTTCAGTGGACTGTGTTTCAGGTTGCGGTCGTGCCAGTCGACCAGCACCGCGGCGACCTCGGCCGCGTCGAGGCGTCGGCCGACGAACTCCCGCACGCCGCTGGATACCTCCGCCGTGCCCTCCCGACCACCGGTGATCCACGGGGTGATCCGGTCCCGCGCGTACGGGAAAAGCACGTCGTGGACCGCCGACAGAGGGCTGGTGGTGCCCTCGATATCGAGCACTACATGCCGGATCACGACGCGGGAGCCAGCAGTTCGTCCAGGGTGGGCATGGTCTCGGAGATGGTGGCGCCGGTGAAGCCCGCGACCCAGCCGTCTTCCTCCTGGAAGAAGCGGATGGCGCAGAAGTATGGGCGCGAGCCCATGTCGAACCAGTGGGTGGTGCCCGCGGGCACCGACATCAGGTCGCCCGCCTCGCAGACCACGGCGTAGACCTTGTCGCCGAGGTGGAGGTAGAAGCAGCCCGTGCCCTCGACGAAGAAACGGACCTCGTCCTCGTCGTGGGTGTGCTCGTTGAGGAACTTCTGGCGGGCACCGTCGGCCTTGGCGGGCCACTCCGGGTCGGTGTCGTCCGGGACCAGCCGCACGACGTCCACCAGCGGGTATGGGCCCTCGGCGGACACCCGGGCGACCTCGTCCCGGTACGCCGCGAGCACCTCGTCCTGGCCCGCGCCCGCGGGCAGCGGGACGGTGCCCCACTGCTCCAAGGTGATGTTGAACGGAGCGAGTTGGGCGGCGATCTCGGTCAGGTCGCGGGTGCGCAGCAGCACCGTCGAGCTGTCGTTCTCCGGCATGACCTGCAGCAGGGTCATTTCTTCTCCTTAAGCGGGGCGGTCGATCAGCAGGCGCAGCCTGCACAGCGTCTCAAGGGACTCCATCCGGTTGCGCGCCGACTCCAGGGTCGGGCCCCAGGTGGTCGCGCCGTGGGCGCCGATGAGCAGGACCGGGGGAGCGTCGGCGGTGAGCCGCTCGGCCACGTCGGCGGCGATCCGCGGCACGTGCGCGTGGTTCTCGAAGACCGGGACCGACACGGCGTCGGTCAGGCCAAGGCCCTTGATGATCTCCAGTCCGGCGAACTCCACCACGTCGGCACCCGCGCGGGCGGCCAGCGCGGCGACCGCGGTCGCGTAGGGCGGGTGGGCGTGGACGACGGCGCCCGCCTCGGGGAACGCGGCGTAGATCGCGGTATGGATCGACGTCTCCGCTGACGGGCGGCCCGCGCCGACAGCCGAACTGTCCGCGATCCGTACTCGGACGACGTCCTGGCTGGTCATGGCGCCTTTGCTGACGCCGCTGGCGGTGATCAGCGCGGTCTCGGCGTCGACCCGGACCGAGATGTTGCCCGCCGTGCCCTCCATCCAGCCGCGCGCGTAGAGCTGCCCGGCGACCTCGGCGAGGCCGTGGCCGGAGGGCTGGTGGACGCCGTCCTCGGTGACCACGGCGGTCACCAGCGCGGCCGGGGTGACATCGAAGGCGGGGTTGTAGGCGGGCGTCCCTCGCGGCGCCAGGAGAGTGTCGCCGAGGGTGGTGACCTCGGTGGCGGCGCGCTGCTCGATCTCGATGTCGGCGCCGCTGAGCAGCGCCGGGTCCAGGGTCGAGACCGGGGCCACGACGATGAACGGGACCCCGGCCGCCTTGGCCGCCAGGGCCAGCGAATAGGTGCCGATCTTGTTGGCGACATCGCCGTTGGCGCAGACTCGGTCGGCCCCGACCAGCACCGCGTCCACCAGGCCTGCTGCCAGCGCGGCTGGGCCTGCCGAGTCGACCATCATCCGGTGCGGGATCCCGGCCTCGGCCAGCTCCCAGGCGGTGAGGCGGGCGCCCTGGAGCAGCGGGCGGGTCTCGCCGAACAGGACCTCCTCGACCCGGCCGCGCTCGTGCAGCTCCCGGATCGTGCCCAGCGCGGTGCCCCAGGCCACCGTGGCGAGCCTGCCGGTGTTGCAGTGGGTGAGCAGCCGTAGCGGACGGTCGCCACAGAGGCGGGTGACCAGGTCGGCGGCGTGGTCGGCGGCGGCGCGGTTGCGGTCCTCGTCCTCGGCGAGGATGCGCTGGGCCTCGGCGAGCACTGCGGCAGCGCCGCCGGACAGATGTCCGAGGACCCGCTCGACCGCCCAGCTCAGGTTGACCGCGGTCGGCCGCGCGTCGGCGATCCGGCGGGCGTCGGCGCGGACGGCGGCCTCGTCGCAGCCGTCGCCGGTGGTGTTCTGTTCAGCGGAGAGCGCGACCGCCAAGGCCCCGGCGACGCCGATGGCGGGGGCGCCGCGAATGGCCAGGCGCTTGATGGCGTCGACGACCTCATCGACCGTGCGCAGCCGCAACTGACGATAAACATGCGGCAACGCGCATTGATCCACCGCGACAATGGTGGAATCCTCCCAGGCCAGCGACCTCGCCATTCGCCCCATCCTCATCCGACCGTCGACAGCCACTTTAGGCCGCTGAACCCGAGCACCCCGCGGGCGTCCCAATCTGAAAGACGCGGGGCCGACCGGGAAATGTGAATCATGAGACCGGGCGGAGATCACACCGATGGCTGTGGACGCCTCCTGCCGAACCTGCCAAGTTGTGGCGCGCGCCGGACACAACCCGGGCCGCCCGACCGTCGAAAGGACACCGATGTCGACTGAGGCCATGCTCACCAGGCGGGTTCCCGTTGACCAACCCAGCGCCCCCGGGCCTCGGGTGCTCGGCGGCGACGTCGTCGTCGACACCCCGCGTGGCCCGCTCACCTACGCCAACCTGGACTACGCCGCGTCGGCGCCGTGCGCTGTCGTGGCCCACGAGGCGGTCAACGAGCTGCTGCCGTACTACGCCAGCGTGCACCGGGGCGCGGGCGCGCTCTCGCAGCGATGTACGCGCGCGTTCGAGGCGGCCCGGCAGACAGTCGGCTGGTTCGTCGGCGCGCGGCCGGAGGACCTGGTCGTGTTCACCCGCAACACGACCGACTCGCTCAACCTGATGGCCCATTTGGTCCCGGCGGGTACCCGGGTGGTGACGTTCGCGGGCGAGCACCACGCGAACCTGCTCCCGTGGCGCGACCCGATCCGCCTGCCCGTGCCCGCGACCCCGGCCGACGCGGTGGCGTCGCTGGAGCAAGCGCTTGCGGGACTGCGGGAACCGGCGCTGGTCGCGGTGACCGGCGCGTCGAACGTCACCGGGGAGATCTGGCCGATCGCCGAACTCGCCCGCGTCGCCCACGCCCACGGCGCCCGCATCGCCCTGGACGCCGCTCAGCTGGCCCCGCACCGCCGCGTCGACATGGCCGAACTCGACGTCGACTACCTGGCCCTGTCCGGTCACAAGCTCTACGCGCCCTTCGGCTCCGGCATCCTCGCGGGCCGCGCCGACTGGATGGACGCCGCGACGCCGTACCTGGCGGGCGGCGGCGCGAGCCGACTCGTCGGCGACGCCATCGACGATGTCGCCTGGCACCCGGCCCCGGCCCGCCACGAGGCGGGCAGCCCGAACGTGATGGGCGCGGTGGCTCTGGCGGCGGTGTGCGAGGAACTCGACGAGGCCGACTGGACGATGATGGCCGCGCACGAACACGAACTGGTCGACCGCCTCCGCAACGGTTTCTCGTCCATCCCGGCGGTGCGCCAGCTGTCGATCTTCGGAGCGGCGCAGGACCGGGTAGGCATCGTGACGTTCGCCATCGATGGGCACGACTCATCCGACGTGTCGGCGTTCCTGGCGAAGCACTACGGGATAGGCGTCCGGGACGGCCTGTTCTGCTCGCACCCGCTGACCCGGGGCCTACTGAAGGGCGCGTCCTGCTCGGCGCCGACGGCGGTCCGGGCGTCGTTCGGGCTGGGCTCGCAGCTGGAGCACGTGGACCGGCTGCTGACCGGGATTCGCGAACTACTGAGCTAGGCGTGTGTCGGTCCTGACCCGGTATGGGGGGAGGTCCGGGTCAGGACCGACACACTGTGTCACGGCGCCCGCCGGGGGGAGCGGGAGCCGAGTCTGTTAAGCGATATCCGTGCGCGCCAGCGCACTGCTGAGCGCGGTCGCCAGTTCCGCCTCCGCCTGGTCGACCGAGCCGCTCGACCGCCAGGCCACGAACCCGTCCGGCCGGACCAGCGCCGCGCCGTCCGCCGCCACGCCGTAGGCCGTGGGGAACACACCGTCGCGGTCGATCAGGTCGGTGCCGACGCGGAACGCCGTCACCGGGACCTCGTTGCGGGCGGCCAGCTTCTGCGCCGCCTCGACCCACGCCTGGCCGTCGGACCCGGCCAGCAGGACGAAGTCGGCACCAAAGACGTCCACAGTGGACTCAAGGTCGCCGTCGAGCCACAGGTGCGGGGCGCGGGTGCCGGGCTCGCCGGTCAGTTCCGACGGGTGGATCGGCTGGCCGGGGGTGTAGCGGTAGCCCAGGGTCATCGCCAGAGGGTCGATGACCTGGGACTTCTGCTCGTCGGTGGCGAAACCGGCGCGCATGGCCAGCCGCAGGCCGCCCTGGGCGACGGTCAGGCGGGCGACCGGGGCGCGTTCGGCCTCGTAGGTGTCCAGCAGTTCCACGCCAGCGTGGCCCGCGAGCACCGCCGCGAGCTTCCAGGCGAGGTTGTGCGCGTCGTGGATGCCCAGGTTGGCGCCGTAGCCGCCGATCGGGGGAACGATGTGGGCCGAGTCGCCCGCGAAGAACACCCGGTCCACGCGCAGGCGCTCCGCGACGATGCCCGCCATCTCCCACGGCAGGACATCGCGGATCTCGACCGGGTAGGCGTCGTCGCCGATGGCGGCGCGGACCAGCTCGACGCTGCGCTCGGTGGTGAAGTCCCCGACCGACTCGCCGTCCTCGGGCTTGTAGGTGACGATCAGCGTGCCCTCGGTGAGGGTGTCGTCGTGGCCGAGGACCGCGGTGAACTCGGGGTTCTCGATCTGGCAGATGGAGAACCGGCGGCCGTTCAGCGGGCCCGTGAGATCGGCCCGGAACAGGATGCTGACCTGGTGGCGGAACGCGCCGCGGCCCTGGGCGCCGACGCCGAGCTTCTCGCGCAGCGGGGAACGGGCGCCGTCGGCGGCGATGACGTAGTCGGCCTTGATCCGGCGCTCGACGCCCTCGACCCGGTCGACCACGATCGCGTCGACACCGTCGGCGGACTGGGTCAAGTCGATGAGGCCAGTGTTGAACAGCAGTTCCGCGCCCGCCGACGCCGCCGCGGCGCGCACGATCGGCTCCATTCGGTCCTGGCCGAGCGAGACGTGCTTGCACGGGGTGATCGCGCGCAGGTCGTCGGCGTCGGGCAGGATCTGCCGCCCGATCTCGGTGCCCAGCAGCGACACCACCTTGCCGTTGATCCGGTGGTCGGCGAAACCTTTGGCCGCCTCCAGCACCTGCTTCTCCACGCCCGCGGCGCGGAAGATCTCCAGGGTGCGCTCGTACCAGCCCCACGCGCGCGGGTGGATGGACGTGCCGGGGTGGCGCTCGACCAGCGTGACCGCCACGCCGGCGTTGGCGAGGAAGAGGGCGCTGGAAAGCCCGACCACACCTCCGCCGACCACCAGCACCGAGGTCTTCTGTTCCTGCATCACTGCCCTCCCGGCCGAATGAACCCCGCTCGTCGGACTTCCCTGCAAGGGTGATGCCGAGAACTCCAAGGCCGCTCGAACAGACCTCGAAGCGGCCTGCTCGAAGTCCGTTTGAGCGGTTTTCGAGCCGAATTGCCCGGCGGCGGGGGACATTCCTCACCGCCGGACCAGATCAAGCCGAAGGGTGTCAGGCATGGCTAGCGCGATCACCAGTGTCGACAGCGCTGTGGACGGCGAGCGGGGCCGGATCTTCCGGGACCAGCCGCGGTGGTTCAGCACGTTGTTCATGGTCGACATGTGGGAGCGATTCAGCTTCTACGGGATGACCGCCATCCTCTATCTCTACCTTTCCGCGCCCGAGTCCGAAGGCGGATTCGGCCTGTCGACAACGAACGCGGCGGCGGTGTTCGGCACCTATATGTCGCTGATGTTCATGAGCGCGCTTCCCGGCGGCTGGTTGGCCGACAGAGTGCTCGGCGCGCGCAAGGCCGTGCTCATCGGCGGCAGCCTGATCGCGGCGGGCCACTACTGCATGTCCGTGCCCGCGCGGCCGTCGCTCTACTTGGGCCTGTTGTTCGTCATCGCGGGCACCGGACTGGCCAAGCCCGCCATCTCGTCGCTGGTCAGCAGCCCGTACCCGAACGACACCGAGCGCCGCGAGGCGACCATCTCGATCTTCTACATGAGCATCCAGATCAGCGCCTTCCTCGCCCCGATCATCACCGGCGTGCTGGGGGAGAAGGTCAACTGGCACCTCGGGTTCGGCGCCGCCGCGGTCGGCATGACCTTCGGCTTGATCCAGTACGTCGCGGGCAACAAGCGCTTCGGCGAGGTCGGCGTGCTGCCCGAGCGGCCCATCGAGCGCGACCGGCTGTCGGTGGTCAAGCGCCGCGTCGGCTACGCCGCCGCCGTTGTCGTCGTCCTGCTGACCGTCGACATCGTCACCGGCGCGTTCAAGTTCCAGCACGTCCTTGCCCTGTGCGGGCTGTTGATCATCGTGCTGCCGATCGTGTTCTACCGCGCCCTGCGCCGCAACCCCGGCCTGACCGAGGGCGACCGCAGCAGGCTCGTCGCCTACATGTGGCTGCTCGGCGGCACGTCGGTGTTCTGGCTGCTCTACGCCCAGGGCGGCTCCGTGCTCAGCGAGTTCGCCCGCGAGCACACCGACCGCGTGATCCTCGGCTGGGAGGTGCCCGCGAGCTGGTTCCAGTCGGCGCACCCGTTGTTCATTCTGATCTTGGCTCCGTTCTTCGCGATGCTGTGGCTGAAGATGCGCGGCAAGCTGGACGTGCCGGTCAAGTTCGCGGGCGCGCTGCTGTTCATCGGCGTGAGCTTCCTGCTGATGTCGCTGGCCGCCGCGGTGGCCGTCGAGGCCGGGCTGGTCTCGCCCGCGTGGCTGCTGACGGTGTTCTTCCTGCAGGTCTGCGGTGAGCTGGCGCTGGCGCCGATCGCGATCAGCTTCGCCGTGCAGATCGCCCCCGAGGGCTTCACCCACCAGTACCTCGGCCTGTTCTGGCTGTTCGCCGCGCTCGGCGCGGGCCTGGGCGGCCGACTGGCGGCGCTGGCGGAGAACCTCCCGCTGTCCACCTACTTCCTGGTCTTCGGGCTCCTCGCGGTCGTCGCGGGCCTGTTGATCGCCGCGGGCACCGGCAGGCTGCGCCGCAGGCTCGTCGCATGAGCCACCGAAGTGAAAACCTATGAAAGGGACCGAAATGACTGACAAGAAGGTGGCCTGCCTCGGCCTGGGCGGCATGGGCGGCGGCATCGCGGGCAGGCTCACCGACCTCGGCTGGAAGCCGGTGCTGTGGAACCGGTCCATCGAGAAGGCCCAGACGATCGCCGAGGGTTCCGGCGGCGTCGCGATCACTCCGGCCGAGGCGGTCACCGGGGTCGACGTGGCGATGCTGAGCCTGGCCGACGAGCCGTCGGTCGAGTCGGTCCTGTTCGGCGAGAACGGCGTGGTCTCCGCGTTGCGCAAGGGCGCCATGGTCGTGGACATGTCCACTGTGTCCCCCGAGTACTCCCGCCAGGTCACCGGCAGGCTCAACGAGCTGGGCTTCCGCCGGGTCGAGGCGAACCTTGTCGGCAACCCGATGCAGGCCCGCGCGGGTGCGGCCAGGGTGCTGGCCGGTGGCGCCACCGAGGACATCGACGAGGTGCGTGAGCTGCTCACCGTCATCGGCCGCCAGCTCGTCGAGCTGGGCGCGATCGGCGTGGCCGCCACGCTCAAGCTCGCCCTCAACGCGCTGTTGGGCAGCCAGGTCGTCGCGCTCGCCGAGGTCGTCAACTACGGCGTCGAGGCAGGCCTGGACCGGGACCTGTTGCTGCGCACCATCGCCGAGAGCGCGTTCAGCTCCCCGGTGATGTCGCACCGCGCGAACCTGATGCGCGAGGAGAAGTACGTCCCCGCCGGTTTCCGTTCCGTGCTCATGGAAAAGGACCTGCGACTGACCGTGGCCGACGCCGCGATCCAGGGTGTTCAGCTCCCGGTGATCGCCACCGCCGCGCGCCGCTACGAGCGGATGGTCGCCGCCGGTAAGGGAGAACTCGACGCTGCGGCGATCTTGGACCAGCAGTTCGCCGACGCGGGCGACGAGACCAAGTCCCAGGTTTCCGCGAGTTAACAGATTTCGAGTTGTCACTGAGTCAGATTCAACCGTCGCCCACCAGATTGGTGAGCGACAAAGGCCGACCCAGCGGGGACGAGCCGTTGAACCGTCAGCGAGAGGTGTGATCGATGTCTGGGTTGGTCGGTTGGGTGGATTTCTCCTCCAGGGACCTGGAGCGGGAATCGGCGGTAATTTCCGCCATGACAGAGACCTTGGCCAGTCGCGGCCCGGACGGGCAGCAGGTGTGGGCCCGCGCGAACGTCGGCCTTGGCTACCGTTCGCTGGCCATCGGTTCCAAGCCGACCGGCCAGCAGCCGCACGTCCAGTCCACTGCGGACGGTCAGATCGCGGTTTGCGTTACCGGGACCCCGACGGGTCTCGGTGAGCTCGGCGCGTGGCTGCGGACCAAGGGCCGGGGCTGCGCGCCGGACGCCTCGCCCGCCGAGCTGATCGCCAACGCCTACCTTGAGGGCGGCGCACAGGCGGTTGTTCGGCTCACCGGTGCCTTCGCGATCGTGATCTGGGACGGCCGAAGCGACGAGCTGACGCTGATCCGCGACCGGTTCGGCAACCAGCCGCTGTACTACTGGGTGACCGACGCCGGGGTGATCTTCGGCTCGGAGCGCAAGGCGCTCTTCGCCCACCCCGAGACCGAGGCGGCCGTCGACATCGACGGCATGAGGGAGCTGTTCTCCTACGCGGGCACCGCGGGTCACGGCATCTTCGTCGGGGTCAAGCAGCTCGAAGCGGCCGAGATCCTGCGCTTCAACCGGGCGGGCCTGCGCCGCGAGCAGTACTGGCGCCTGACCACCGAGGAACACACCGACGACCAGGCCGCCACGATCCGCAACGTGCGTGAGCTGCTGTCGGACAGCGTGGCCGCGCAGATGGGCGACGCCGACGGCGTGGGCATCATGCTGTCGGGCGGTGTCGACTCGTCCGCGGTGACCGCGCTCGCGGCCGACGCGCTCAAGCGCAACGGCGGCGGACCGCTGCGGACCTTCACCGTCACCTTCGCCGAGCACGCGAAGAACTTCACCCCCGACGAGGTGTGGGCCACCCCGGACGCGCCCTACGTCAAGGACATGGTCGCCCACGTCGGCGCCGAGCACACCGACGTCGTGCTCGACACCGCCGACATCCTCGACCCCGAGGCCCGCCGGATCACCCTGGCGGCCAAGGATGTGCCCAGCCCGCTGGGCAACATGAACACCTCGCTGTATCTGCTCAACCGCGAGGTCAGCAACCACGTGAACGCGGCGCTGCTCGGCGAGATCGCCGACGCGGTGTTCGGCGGGTTCGCGTGGGTGCACAACCCGCAGCTCGCCGCGGCGAACACCATGCCGTGGATCGCGATGGCCCACTACGGCGGCGGCAAGCACGGCATGGGCGGCGACCTGCTGCACCCCGACCTGCTCGCCAAACTGGAGCTCAACGACTACTGCACCGCGGCGTTCGAGTCCTCCGTCGCGCAGGTCGAGCACCTCGACGGCGAGAGCGACGTCGACCGGCAGATGCGCCGCATCGGCTACCTGCACCTGACCCGCTGGCTGGAGACCCTGCTGGCGCACGACGAGTCGATCGGCATGGCCGCGGGCCTGGAGGCCCGGATGCCGTTCTGCGACCACAAGCTGGTCCAGTACGTCTACAACACCCCGTGGGCGATCAAGTCGTTCGACGGCCAGGAGAAGAGCCTGCTGCGCGCGGCGGTCGCCGACCTGCTGCCCGAGTCGATCCGCACCCGGCCCAAGAGCCCGTACCCGGTCACCCAGGACCCGGCCTACGGCAAGTGGCTCGTCGACGGCCTCGGTGCGATCGCCAACGACCCGACCTCGCCCGCCGCCGCGCTGATCAACCAGCAGGCCGTGGCCGAGCTGCGGGCCGACCACTCGGTGCTCGACAGCGGCATGCGCGCGTGGGTGGCCCGCGCCAACGTCGAGATGATCCTCGGCCTCGACGCCTGGCTGCGCCAGTACAACGTCCGCGTCGAAGTCTGAGTCACAGCGTGAGCCCGGGAAATTAAATACAGACAAAGGAGCCCCCCATGCCGTACGCGGCGATCAGCTACCGGGTCAAGCCCGGCCACGACGAGGAGATCGCGGAGATCTTCGCGAACTTCAAGCGCGTGAAGCGCCCCGAGCTGCACGACGTCGAGGGCCAGGAGTCGGGCAAGCTGCTCGGCACCGCGGTCTTCATCGACCACGACGTCGTCGTCCGGGTCATCCACTACTCCGGCGACTTCGCCGACATCGCGCGCAAGATGGCGGCCGAGAGCGGCGTGCACACGCTGGAGAGCAAGCTCGCCCCCTACCTGGCCGAGCAGCGCGACACCACCACGTCGGAAGGCTTCGGCGAGTACTTCCGCAACGCGACCATGCGCTGCATCTCGCAGCTGTCGGTCGACACGCTGCAGGGTGCCAAGCAGCCGACGGGCGTCTGAGTTTTCCGCGATATTTGAGGAGGTCGCATGCCCATCGCAGCGATCAGTTACGACATCCTGCCCGGGTTCGAGGACGAGATCGGCGAGATCTTCGCCAACTTCCAGCGCCCGGCCTCGCCCACGGTGCCGGGCGACGACGGCGCGGAGGTCGCCCGGATCCTCGGGACGGCGGTGTTCATCAAGAACGACACCATGGTTCGGTTCATCGAGTACGAGGGCGACCTGACCGAGGTCGCGAAGTTCATGGCGGCACAGCCCGGCGTCCAGGCGTTCGAGCGCAAGATCGTGCCGTACCTGTCGAAGCCGCGCGACACCGCGACCCCCGAGGGGTTCGTGCGGACGTTCACCGACAGCACCATGCGCTGCCTCACCCTGCTCGGGTCGACCCGCATAGCCGCGGGGTGAGCCATGGTCGAGGACATTCTTGAGATCGTGGTCGTCCTCGGCACGGGCACGACCACGGGCGCTCTGTTCGCGGTGGCGCTGAGCACGCTGCCCGCGCTCTTCGCTATGCCACCGGATCGGTACATCTATTCGCTGAAACTGTTGGGCCGCAACTGGGACCCGACGATGCCGATCATCGTGCTCACCTCGACGATCATCGCCATCGTGCTCGCGTTCCTGGGGCCCAACGGCCAGGCGCGCGTGCTCTACGGCGTCGGCGCGGGGCTGCTGATCGCCGTGTCGGTGATCTCGCACTTCGCGAACGTGCCGATCAACCGGCAGATGCGCAAGGTGGACCCGGACAACATGCCTGCGGACTGGGAGGACCCTCGTCCACTGTGGAGGGTCTATCACACGTCCCGCACGGTGTGCGCGTTCCTCGCCTTGGGTGTGGTCGGCTGGGCCGCGGTCGTCGGCTGAGTGTTCGGTTCTGTCCTGGACGGGCCTGGTCTCCTTCGAGACCAGGCCCGTCTCGGCGTCAGTGGGAGTGCCCGAGCTGGGCCCGGATCTCACCGCCGGGGAACTGCGACGTGTGGACGTTGACGTAGGTGGCGCCCGCGTTGACGGCGGCGACCAGTTCATCGAACTGCCCTGGGGCGATACCCTGCGCGTTCGGACCGATGACGTCGACCGGGCGGATGGTCCCGGTGATGGTGGCGGGCGCGGCCGGGCACAGCTGGGTGCCCGCGGGGCCGTTGCCGAGGTTGGTGCAGAGGAACACGCTGACGCCGCCGCTCTGCGCCTTTCCACCGAAGTGGATGTGGGCCTGGGTGATGGTCCCGATCAGGCTGGAGTAGCTCAGCTCGTAGCGGATCTCCTGGGCGGAATCGTCGATCTTGACGTGGAACCGCCCGGTGGCGGCCGTGGAGACGGCAGCGGGGTCTTCCTGATAGCCCGACAGCGTCTCGTGCAGCGCGTTGGCGTCACGCTGGTCGGCGGTCGCGGAACTTGCCGTCATGGCCGCGGCGGTCACCGCGACCATGGCGAGGACGAGGGTGGGTCTCATGGAAAGCCTCCTCAGGGGAATAGGCCTTCCGGTAGTACGCGGCCGCTTCGGCTCCGGTTCAGCGAGCCTCGAGAAGGTTGCGTGCCGCAACCCCTAAGAGCAAGGTCACACGGCTGGGATACGCCAGGTGAGAGCGTGGTTAACAAGCAAACCCGCGCTCGACAAGAGATCTGTCGAGCGCGGGCCAGGTTCACCCAGTCGGGTGAAGTTACGGCGTCTTGCCTGCCGCCTCCGGTTTGCGCTCGGCCGACTTCGCCGCGACGCGCTCGGCCTCGATGATCGCGATCAGCTCGCTGACCAGCTCACCGTTGCGCTTGGTGAACTCGTGCAGCATCTCGAGGTCACGTTCGCTGTAGGACTCCAACAACTCGCGGAAGGCGTCGGCCAGCGGGGCGTATGCCCGCTGGACCTCGACCTCGTGTCGACCGGTCGACTCCACGAACACCTTGCGGCGGTCATGTTCGTCGCGCCTGCGCTCCACCAGGCCCGCTTTGCTCAACCTGTCCAGCACCGCGGTGATCGCGGACGTGCTCATGCCGGTGATGGCGGCGAGCCTGCCCGCGGTCAGATCCGTCTCGTGTCTGGCCAGGTCAAGGCACATGAGGTCGGTCGAGTTCAGGCCGAAGCCGTCCGCGATCTTCTGATGCAACAGCAGGCTTCGCCCCGCGTTGTCGCGCAGCGTCTGCAGGATCCGCTCCACCAGCATGGCCCGTTCTCTCTGTTAGCCGAGTACCCCTAAAAGAGATACTACGATGGAGTGAGAAGTTTCAAGCACTTGGGTCTTCCGGTTTGATGAAGTATCTTTGGTCGTGGAGGGAAGCGGGTCTGGACCCTGGTCCGACTCGAACCACAGGGTGAAGTTGGTCGTTCCGCTCAGCCGGGGCGTCCACCGGTCCGGTTGGGGTTGATCACGCATGTGTCGGAGTTCAAAGAGTCGATTATCCCGAGCCTCGACGAGGCCGGTCTGGTTCACCCACGACGCAAATATTGGAAAACGGGGGGTTTTTCAGTGAAGATCAAGTTGCTAGGACCGTTCAGAGTCATCAGGAACACCAAGGTCGTGACACCCACGGCGCCCAAGCTGCGCCAAGTGCTCGCCCTGCTCGCGGTGCACACCAACGCCGTGGTGCGCACCGACCAGCTGATCGAGGAGCTGTGGGAGGACCGCCCGCCACTGAGCGCGGCGACCACCCTGCAGACCTACGTCTACCAGCTGCGCAAGCACTACCAGCTGCACAGCGGGGGGCCGCTGCAGGGCGACGTCGGGGACAACGGCTCCTCGGACCCGATCCCGGCGCTGCGGACCTCGCCGAACGGCTACGTGCTGTCCTTGGGGGATGACGCGCTCGACGCCGACCGGTTCAACCGCCTTGCCGAGCGCGGCCGCGGCGAGCTCGACGCCGGTGACCTCGAAGGTGGCGCCAGCACGCTGCGGGAGGCACTGCAGCTGTGGCGCGGCCCGGTGCTGGCCGACATCACCGCCGGTCCGGTCCTCCAGGCCGCCGTGGTCTGGTACGAGGAGCTGCGCAACACCATCGCCGAACTGCGTATCGACGCCGACCTGCAGCTGGGCAGGCACCGCGAGCTCATCACCGAGCTGACCAGGATGGCCGCCGAGCAGCCCACGCACGAGGGTCTGCAGGCCAAGCTCATGCTGGCCCTGTACCGCTCGGGCAGGCGCTCGGACGCGCTGCGCGTCTACAGCAACGCCCGCACCAGCCTGGCCGACCAGCTGGGCCTGGAGCCCTCGCGGGAGCTGCAGCGCCTGCAGCAGGCGGTCTTGGCCGCCGAGCCGTCCCCGGAGCCGACCAAGGTCGCCCGCGAGGTCGTGCAGACGGCCCGCCCGGCCGCGGTCTCGCCGAGTCAGCTGCCCCCTGGCGTGCCGAAGTTCATCGGCCGCGAGAAGCAGCTCGACGACGCCCAGGCCGTGCTCACCGACCCCGACCTGCAGGCCGCGCGTGTGCTGGTCACCGTCGGCGCTCCCGGCGCGGGCAAGTCGACCTTCTGCACGCACCTGGCCCACCGGGTCCGCGGTGCGTTCCCGGACGGGCAGTTCTACGCCGAGCTGGTCGGCCGGGACAACACCCCGATCGACCCGTTCACCGTCCTCGGCGGCTTCCTCGGCGCCATCGGGCATCGGGCGGACCAGCTCCCGGCCACGCTCACCGAGCGTGCTCGCGTGTTCCGCAGCTGGACCGCCGACCGCAAGGTCCTGGTGGTCCTGGACGACGCGGTCGATGAGGAGCAGATCCGGCCGCTGCTGCCTTCCGGCCCCGGCTGCGCCACCGTGGTGGCCAGCAGGCGCCGGATGTCGGACTCGTCCATCGCCCGGACCATCGACCTCCCGCCGTTCGACGAGGCCGAGGGCGTCCGGCTGCTGACCGACGTCCTGGGCCGCGCCCGCGTGGCCGGGGACATGGCGTCGGTCCGCGACCTGGTCGAACTGTGCGACGGTTTGCCCCTGGCCATCCGGGCCGCCGCGGCGCAGCTCGACCTGCGCCCGCACTGGCCCATCGGACGGCTGGTGGCACGCATGCGTCAGCTCCAGTCGTGCCAGACCACGTCGGACGACGTCCCGATGTTCAGCAGCGTCCGCCGCAGCTACCAACTGCTGCAGGGCGAAACCCAGTCCGCCTTCCGCACCGTGGCACCCGTGCTGCGGTCGGTTTCCCCTCGCCACGCCGCCGAGATCCTGGGCGTTGACGAGTGGCGGGCGGAGACGCTGCTGGAGGAGATGGTTCAGTTCCAGCTCGCGGAGGTCGATGAGCAGGACGCTGGGGATAACACGGTCTCGTCTTTCCACTACCGATTCCGTCGGCCGTTCACTGAGGTGGCGAGGTCACTCGACCGTGCCCCCACTCTGGACATCACCCCCACTCTCGCTCGTCGTGCGGAACCTGCCGTTCCCCAGGCGGCGGGTCTGTCGGCCTAAGAGAGCTTGCGCCCCAACAGAAGGGCCGCACTCGACGACAAGTCGAGCGCGGCCCTTTGTTGGTCTCGGATGTTAAACGTTCGGGCTAGGGGAGCGACCCGTTCGTGCCACGACGAGTGCACTCGTTGCTGTGCAAGGGAAGGGGGCGCTCCCTCGTCAATCAGCGTCTTATGTGGAATCAGGCTTGTCAAGGGCGCCTGCGGCGTCGCTGCGCGATCAGCAAGCTGACCCTTGACAAGCCTGATTCCACATAAGGGATTGCCAGGACGAGGGTGCAGGGGGAAGTGCAGGGACCTTCGGTCCCCAAGGCAGGGACCTAGCGGTCTCCCAGGAGCACGGCTAGGCAAGAGCAAGAGCGAGGGGCGTCGTCACTCGGAGCTTGGTCGAGGCGCGCGAGATTCATCCGATAGTGGCTCGATCTCACCTCAAGCGCCCCGCGACCCCGCCCCAGCACCCTTGTCCCATCACGATTGGGACTAGAAGGGGCACCAGATGGACCACGGCCTGCACGGAAAGCATGTCCTTGTCACCGGAGGCAGCCGCGGCATCGGCCGAGCCACCGTGCACGCCTTCGCCAAGGCGGGTGCCAAGGTCGTCGCCGTCTACCACCAGCCCAGTGACGCTTCCCAGCAGCTCGCCTGCGAGCTCAAGGAGCTCGGCGACGGCCACCTGCTCGTCCAGGCCGACGTCACCGACGCTGCCTCTACCGCGCAGCTTGCCGAGGCCGTGAACGTCCACTTCGGTGGCAAGCTCGACGTCCTCGTCAACAACGTCGGCGTCGACGGACGCTCGGCCTTCGGTGAGCTGGCAGAGGAGGAGTGGCACCGCGTGATGGACCACAACGTCACCTCCGCCTACCTCGTCACCAACAAGGTTCTCGACCAGCTCGTCGAGGGCGCCTCGATCGTCAACATCGGATCGTCGCTTGCTCTGCGCGGGCGGGCCTTCGGTGTCCACTACACCGCGAGCAAGGCCGCCCTCATCGGGTTGACGCGCGCGCTCTGCAAGGAGCTCGGTCCCAAGGGGATCCGGGTCAACCTGGTCTCGCCCGGCGTCACCGAGACCGAGCCCGGTGGCGGGCTGCCGCCGCACGTGCAGCAGATGATCGTCGGCATGACGGCGCTCGGCCGCATGTGCCAGCCCGAGGATGTCGCGGGCGCGGTCCTGTACCTGGCCGGTGCGACGTCCAAATACGTGACCGGTTCCACAATCAACGTCGACGGCGGCGTCTAGTTCCTTAAGTAGGGGGCACGCCCACAACTTTAGTAGGGCGTGCCCCCTATCTTTGCCCTTATTTGGTCGGGTGTGGTCAACCTTTCGGGCGTCCCGCGTATCTACTGGTCGGTCGACTGTTCTTTTCTTGACGGATTCGAGTTCTTGTCTTACCTGTCCAGCTTAGTTCGATAGCGTTTCGAGTAGACCTCCATCTACGGCTGACACTGTCATCTCGCTTCGCTTCCACGTCTCGCGTAGGAGTTGCCGTGCATCGCACACTGATCGTCGCCAAGTTGAAGACCTCCGATCCCCAGGAGATCGCGAACGTCTTCGCCGAGTCCGACGCCACGGACCTGCCGCACATGGTCGGTGTGTCCCGCCGGACCCTGTTCACCTTCCACGACCTGTACTTTCACCTGGTCGAGGCCGATGACGACATCACCCCCGACCTGTACAAGGCGCGCAGCCACCCGTTGTACAGCAAGATCCACAACGACTTGTTGCCGCTTGTTTTCCCGTACGACCCGAATTGGAAAGAGCCCAAGGACGCCATGGCGAATCCGTTTTACGTTTGGGACGCCAAGGAAGGTCGGACCAAGTGACGGCCACCACTGACGCCGACGTCGCGGGCCGGGTCAACAACGAGAAATTCACCGCCGCGCAGGTGCGTGTCAACCGGGCAGCTGTTGATTCGAACACCCGCCGTGGTGGCGATATCCGGGTGACTTTGAGCCCGAAGACCGTGCGCAGCTGCTCTGGTTTCGGCGGCATCCTCAAGCTGGCCCCGGGTGATTTCATCACCGAGCACTACCACCCCTATTCCGAGGAGTTCATCCACGTCGTCGAGGGCGAGCTGGAGATGATCCTCAACGGTGAGCCGATCGCGCTGGGCGCGAACGACTCGCTGATGGTCCCGATCGGCGTTCGGCACCGTCTGGTCAACGTCGGCACCAGTGAGGCGCATGTGGTCTTCCACCTGTCGCCGCTGGCGCCGCGGCCGGAGCTGGGCCACGTCGACACCGAAGAAGCACAGCGGCCCGAGTTGGCCAACCCGGATGTGGGGGGACACCCGTGACGAGGCAAGTAGCGATCACCGGCGTCGGGGTCGTGGCACCCGGCGGCGTCGGCCGCGAGAACTTCTGGGGTCTGCTGACCGCCGGTCGTACCGCGACCAGGACGATCAGCCTGTTCGACCCGAAGAACTTCCGCTCGCGCATCGGCGCCGAGGTCGACTTCGACGCCAAGGCCGCGGGCCTGACGGCGCAGGAGATCCGCCGGATGGACCGGGCGGGGCAGTTCGCCGTCGTCTGTGCCCGTGAGGCCATCGCCGACAGCGGCGTGGACCTGACCGGCGTGGACCCTGGCCGCATCGGCGTGAGCATCGGCAGCGCGGTCGGCTGCACCATGGGCCTGGAAGAGGAGTACGCGGTCCTCTCCGACGGAGGCAAGCGCTGGCTGGTCGACCACACCTACGGTGTGCCGCACCTCTACGGCTACATGGTGCCCAGCACCCTGGCCGTCGAGGTCGCCGCCGAGGTCCGCGCGGAGGGCTCGGTCGGCCTGGTGTCGACCGGCTGCACCTCCGGGCTCGACGCGGTCGGCCACGGTGTGCAGCTGATCGAGGAGGGCTCGGCCGACATCGTGATCGCCGGGGCCACCGACGCGCCGATCTCGCCGATCACCTCGGCCTGCTTCGACGCGATCAAGGCCACCTCGCCCAACAACGGCGACCCCGAGCACGCCTCGCGGCCCTTCGACAACACCCGTGACGGCTTCGTCCTGGGTGAGGGCTCGGCGGTCATGGTGCTGGAGGACCTGGAGTCGGCCAAGGCCCGCGGCGCGCACATCTACTGTGTCGTCGGCGGCTACGCCTCGCGCAGCAACGCCTTCCACATGACCGGCCTCAAGCCCGACGGCCGGGAGATGGCCGAGGCCATCCGGGTCGCGCTGGCGGGCGCCAAGCTCGACGCGTCCGATGTGGACTACATCAACGCGCACGGCTCGGGCACCAAGCAGAACGACCGGCACGAGACCGCGGCGTTCAAGGCGAGCCTCGGCCACCGTGCCTACGAGATCCCGGTCAGCTCCATCAAGTCGATGGTCGGGCACTCGCTCGGCGCGATCGGCTCGATCGAGGTCGCCGCGTGCGCGCTGGCGCTGGACCGGCAGGTCGTGCCGCCCACCGCCAACCTGCACACCCCCGACCCCGAGTGCGACCTGGACTACACGCCGTTGACGGCGCGGGACCACAAGATGGACGCGGTGCTCAGCGTGGGCAGCGGGTTCGGCGGGTTCCAGAGCGCGATGGTGCTCGCACGCCACTAAGGCAGCGAGCGCGGGGGCCGCGGGCTCTCACCGAAGACACCAACACGTGGAAGGGCATTTGAGGCATGAGTCCCACAACCGCAGTGGTGACCGGGCTCGGGATCGTCGCGCCGACCGGCCTGGGCATCGAAGAGCACTGGCAGGCGGTGCTCGCGGGCAAGAGCGGGATCGGCCGGATCACCCGGTTCGACCCGTCCGAGTACCCGACCAAGCTGGCAGGCGAGGTCGCCGGGTTCACCGCCAAGGGGCGGGTACCCGGCCGACTGATCCCGCAGACCGACCACTGGACCCACATGGCGCTGTTCGCCGCGGAGTCCTCCCTGGCTGACGCGGGCGTCGACCCGACGCAGCTGCCCGAGTTCGAGATGGCCGTGGTCACCTCGTCCTCCTCCGGCGGCACCGACTTCGGCCAGCACGAGATGGAGCGGCTCTACCAGAACGGCCCGTCCTGGGTCGGGGCCTACCAGTCCATCGCGTGGTTCTACGCGGCCACCACCGGCCAGATCTCCATCCGGCACGGCATGCGCGGCCCGTGTGGCGTGCTCTGCGCCGAGCAGGCGGGCGGCCTCGACGCGATCGGCCAGGCGCGGCGGCTGCTGCGCACCCAGTCGCAGCTCGTGGTCACCGGCGGCACCGACAGCTCGCTGTGCCCCTACGGCCTCGTCGCGCAGCTGCCCACCGGTCTGCTGTCCACTTCGGACTCCAGTGACCGGGCGTACCTGCCGTTCGACACCGAGGCGGCAGGCTACATCCCCGGCGAGGGCGGCGCGATCCTGGTGACCGAGCGGGAGACCACGGCCACCGCGCGCGGCCTGGGCAAGGGCTACGGCACGATCCTTGGCTACGCGGCCGGGTTCGACCAGTCCGAGCGCACCGACCGCAAGCCGGTGCTGGCCGGGGTCATCCGGCGCGCGCTGGACGACGCCCAGCTCAACACCTCCGACATCGACGTCGTCTTCGCCGACGCCACCGCCGACCCGCGGCTGGACCGGATCGAGGCCGACGCGATCACCGAGGTGTTCGGCGCGCGGGGTGTCCCCGTGACCGCGCCCAAGACGCTGACCGGGCGGCTGTTCGGCGGCGGTGCCCCGCTCGACGTGGCCACCGCGTTGCTCGCGTTGCGCGACGGCGTCATCCCGTTCACCGCGGGCCCGAACCGGCTCGCGAACGGCATCGACATCGATCTGGTGCTCAACACCCCGCGCGAAGCGTCGCTGCGGCACGCCCTGGTGGTGGCCCGCGGCTACGGCGGCTTCGCCGCGGCGATGGTCGTCGGCAAGGGCGACCGCAGCCCCGCATGAGAACTCAAGGAACAACTACCGAAGGAGTACCAGTGAACAAGTTCGACCTGGACGACCTGCGCGCGATCATGCGCGAGAGCGCTGGCGTGGACGAGGACGTCGACCTCGACGGCGACATCGCCGACATCGAGTTCACCGAGCTGGGCTACGACTCGCTCGCGGTGCTGGAGCTGGCCAGCCAGGTCCAGCGCAAGTACGGCGTGCCGATCCCGGACGAGGCCGTGCACGAGATGCCCACCCCGCGTGCGGCGGTGGAGTTCATCAACAAGCAGTTCTCGATCGCGGGAGTCTGACATGTCCGGCCACACCGACAACTCGATCATCATCGACGCGCCGCTGGACTACGTCTGGGAGCGCACCAACGACATCGAGGCGTGGACCGAGCTGTTCAGCGAGTATTCCATCGCCGAGATCACCGAGCAGCGCGGCAACACCTTCCGGTTCAAGCTCGCCCTGCACCCCGACGAGACCGGCAAGGTCTGGTCCTGGGTGTCGGAGCGGACCATCGACCCGGAGACCCACACCGTGCGCTCGGCCCGCGTCGAGACCGGCGTCTTCAAGTACATGGCGCTGTTCTGGGAGTACACCCAGACCGACGAGGGCGTGCGGATGCGCTGGGTGCAGGACTTCGAGATGAAGCCGTGGGCGCCGCTGGACGACGCCGGGATGACCGAGCGTTTGAACACCAACACCGCTGTGCAGATGCAGCTGATCAAGGACAAGGTCGAGGCGGAAGCCAAGGCTCGCGTCTGATTCTCCAAGGTCCAGAACGAGTAGGGAGGTAGCTGGTGCTCGCGGTCCTCATTCCGTTGGTACTGCTGATGAGCGGATTGTCGGCCGGGGTACTGCTCGGCACGCAGCTGGGTGGATTCCCGCTGCTGGCCGCTCTGCCGACGGACCGATATGTGCACGCGCACGCTTTCTTCGCCACCCGGTATGACCCGTTCATGCCGATCTGTTTCGTCGGGACGGTCGTGGGCGACATCGCCCTGGCCGTGCTCGCCCCCGAGGCGGCGGCTTCCGGTTTCTACATCGTGGGCGCGGTACTCGCGCTGGCCACGGTGACGATCTCGCTGGTCAAGAACGTCCCGACGAACAAGTGGGTCCAGACCCTCGACCCCGAGAACCTTCCCGAAGGCCCCGACTACGAGGGCAAGCGGGCGGACTGGGGCCGGTGGAACCGCAATCGCAGCTACCTGGCGGTGGCCGCGCTCGTGGCCAACTGCGCCGCGTTGGCCGCGTTGGCCGTGTTGATCTGACAGTCGCGAACAATGTTGGAAGGAAACGCAATGGATCTGGGCCTCAAGGGAAAGAAGGCGCTGGTCACCGGCGGCGTCCGCGGTGTGGGCCGCGGCATCGTGCTGGCGCTGGCCAAGGCCGGTGTCGACGTCGTCACCTGCTACCGGCAGGACAGCGAGCTGGTCGAGTCGCTTCGCCGTGAGCTCAAGGAGATCGGCGGCCAGCACCACGTCATCCAGGCCGACCTGGCCGAGCCCGAGCAGATCACCGAGTTCATGACCGAGGTCAAGAACCAGTTCGGCACCCTCGACCTGATCGTGAACAACGCGGGCACCATCTCGCACGTGCCCTACGGCCAGCTCGAGCTCGACGAGTGGCTGCGCATCCTCAACACCAACGTCACCGCCGTGCACCTGGTCATCCAGCAGGCGCTGCCGTTCCTGGCCGAGGACGCCTCCATCGTCAACATCGGCTCGAAGTCCTCCGAGGTGGGTATCCCGCTGCGGTCGCACTACACCACCACCAAGGCGGCGCTGCGCGGTCTGACCCGCTCGCTGGCCAAGGAGTTCGGCACCAAGGGTCTGCGCTTCAACGTCCTCGCGCTCGGCGTCATCGAGACCGAGGCGCTCGACGCCATGCCCGAGGAGCAGCAGGCCATGATGCGCAAGCGCTACAGCGAGAAGACCGCGCTGGGCCGCCTGGGCACCCCGGACGAGGTCGCAGGCGCGGTCCTGTGGCTCGCGTCCGACCTGAGCAAGTACGTCACCGGCGCCACCATCCACGTCGACGGAGGTATCTCCTAAATGTCCGCCGCAACGCAGACCTTCACCGCGTACCGGGTCATGCTCCGCATGGAGATCAACCCGGGCATGGAAGCCGACTTCGAGCGCGTGTGGACCGAGGTGGGCGACTCGGTCACCTCGCACCCGGCGAACCTGGGCCAGTGGCTCTCGCGCAGCCAGGACGAGGAAGGCGTGTACTACATCGTCTCCGACTGGGTGGACGAGCCGCGGTTCCGCGAGTTCGAGCTGTCCGACCGGCACCTGGACCACCGCCAGAAGCTGCACCCCTACCGGTCCAAGGGTTCCATGGTGACCATGAACGTCGTGGCGCACCTCGCGTCCTCGGCCACCGTGAAGACCCACACGGAGTGGGAAGCCGCTCAGGCATGAGTGGCAAGGAAGTTCGGATCTTCATTTACCACGCCACCGACGATGTCGAGGGTGTCGAGCAGGCCTACCACGAGGTGAGCAAGGAACTCGTTGGTGTGCCAGGGATGCTGGGCAACGACCTCATGCGGTCGGTCCACGACCCGCTGGGGTTCGTGGTGATGAGCCGGTGGGTCGACATGGACGCGTTCAACGAATGGGAGCAGGGTCCGGCCCACAAGGGGCAGACCTCGGCGTTGCGCAAATACCGCGACACGCGTCCCGGAGCTGTTCCGTTCGCGCTCTATGAGGTCACCGCTAGCTACTGAGAAGACAGTTTCGGGAGGGTGTTGGACCGGCTGGGCCGGGAGACACCCTCCCGCTGTCTTTTCAGGGGAGGGATAGGGGTTGGGCGATGCGTGATTTGACCGGTGATGAAGAGGAAAGGCTGCGCCAGTGGTGGCGGCAGGTGTTCGCGGCCTGCGGATACGGCCTGGTGGTGATGGGCTCGTTCGACCACGGCGTCCCGTTGTCGAGTGTGGACGAACAGTCTGAAGAGCGCATTCCAGCGCCTACTGAAAAGTAACTGATCAAGGCTGAGAGTTCTCTCAATTCCGCTTCGATCGCGCCTCTAGGTGACAAAGGCAACATCGACACAGGAACTTTCGTGCCAAGGGGCGATGTGTCCGCAATGGACATTCGGCGGGAACGTGAAGGGGATCTCCATGACGACGGCTGTGCCGCTCGAACCGGCCATGCAGCAAAGCGATGCCGCGGGGTGGGTGCGCTGCGAGCAGTGCCGCACGCTGACCTATGGCAAGCGGTTCGCCCGGGAACTGCGGGTCTGCCCGTTCTGTGGTCGACACCATCCGGTGGAGCCGGAGTTACGGCTTCAGCACCTGCTCGACGAGGGCTCGGCCCGTGAGATCGAGGTCGCCGACACGGTGCGCGACCCGCTCGGGTTCACCGACTCCAAGGCCTATGTGGACCGCAGGCGCGACGCCGAGCGCCGCTCCGGCCGCACCCGCGGGGTCATCCCGGTGCGCGGCCTGATCGAGGGCCAGCCGGTGGTCGTGGCGGTCATGGACTTCGGCTTCCTCGGCGGCAGCCTGGGCACCGCCGAGGGCGAGGCGATCACCGCGGCGGCCGAGGCCGCGCTGGCGGACAAGACCCCGCTGATCGTGGTCACCGCATCGGGTGGCGCGCGGATGCAGGAGGGCGCGCTCTCGCTGATGCAGATGGCCAAGACCAGCGCCGCCTTCGCGCTGCTCGACGAGGCCGGGCTGCTCACCATCACCGTGGTGACCGACCCGACCTACGGCGGTGTGTCGGCGTCCTTCGCCACGCTGTCGGACATCGTGATCGCCGAGCCGGGCGCCCGGATGGGCTTCGCCGGGCCGCGCGTCATCAAGCAGACCGTGCGCCAGGACCTGCCCGAGGGCTTCCAGACCGCCGAGTTCCTGCTGGCCACCGGCATGATCGACGCCGTGGTCAAGCGCGGCGACCTGCGCGGCGTGCTCTCGCGCCTGGTCGCGGCGGCCAGCCACCGCGCGGGCCCGGACGCCATCTACGGCGAGGTGCCCGACAAGGTCGTCATGCGCGAGTCCGCCGACCTGCCCGCGCACCTGGCCGGTCGCCCGGCGTGGGACGCGGTGAAGCTGGCGCGCGAGCTGCAGCGGCCGACCATGCTCGACCACGCGGGCCAGTGGCTCGACGGGTTCTTCGAGCTGCACGGCGACCGACTCGGTGGGGACTGCCCGGCGATCGTGGGCGGCATCGGCTGGGTGTCGGGCCGTCCCGCGGTGGTCGTGGGCCACCAGAAGGGCCACACGACCGGCGAACTCGTCCGCCGCAACTTCGGTATGGCCACCCCGGCCGGCTACCGCAAGGCGGCCCGGCTGTTCCGGCTGGCCGAGAAGCTGACCATGCCGGTGGTGACGCTGATCGACACCGCGGGCGCGTACCCGGGGATCGAGGCCGAGGAGAAGGGCCAGTCCATCGCGGTCGCGGAGAGCATCCGGCTGATGTCGCGGCTGCCGGTCCCGATCCTGGCGATCGTCACCGGTGAGGGCGGTTCCGGCGGCGCGCTCGCGCTGGCCGTCGCCGACAAGGTGCTGATGTTGGAGAACGCCACGTACTCGGTCATCTCGCCCGAGGGCTGCGCGGCGATCCTGTGGAAGGCGCCGGAGGCGGCGAGCAAGGCCGCCGAGGCGCTGCGGGTGGCGGCGCCGGAGCTGCTGCGGCTGCGGGTGGTCGACGGGATCGTGCCCGAGCCGCCGGGTGGTGCGCACACCGACCCGACGTCGGCCTCGGAGCTGGTGCGCCAGGCCGTCGCCGAGGTCCTGTATGAACTGTCCGATGTGGAGCTTGACGAGCGGTTGGCCCGCAGGCTCGCTCGATTCCGTGGTTTCGGTGTGGTTGCTCAAGACGGAGGTGTGGCATGACGGAAGCGCAGGAACGGGCCAGCGACTGGCTGGCGGCCGTCGATCCCGACAACAACGGTCACGACGACCGCAATGTGGCACTCGAGCAGATGTGCCGCAGCATCGACGGCATGCTGCGCACCGGCAAGGCCCCGATCCGTCGGGTGCGGATGTCGCTCGGCGTGGCCAGCGTCGAGGTCGAGTGGGACTACCCGCAGCAGGTCGCTCCCCAGGTCACCGTGACGCCCGCACCGGTCGCGGCAGTCGCGGTGGCGGCTCCGGTCGAGCCCGCCGTCCCCGAGGTCGTCGGCCACGCGGTGAAGTCGCCGCTGGTGGGCACCTTCTACTCCGCGCCGGAGCCGGGTGCCGCGCCGTTCGTCAAGGTCGGCGACGAGGTGCACGCCGGTCAGCAGATCGGCATCGTCGAGGCGATGAAGCTGATGAACCCGGTCGAGGCCGACCGCGCGGGTGTCGTCGTGGAGATCAAGGTCGGCAACGCCGAGCCGGTCGAGTACGACCAGGTGCTCGTCGTGCTGGCGCCGTCTGAACAGGAGTGAGCGCCGTGTTCGACAAGGTCCTTGTCGCCAACCGGGGGGAGATCGCCCTGCGGGTCCTGCGGACCTGCAAGGAGATGGGCATCCGGACCGTCGCGGTGTACTCGACGGCCGACGCCGACTCCGCGGTCGTGCGCGCCGCCGACGAGGCGGTGCAGATCGGCCCGCCCCCGCCCCGCCAGAGCTACCTGTCCGCGCCCGGCATCATCGAGGCCGCGCTGCAGACCGGGGCCCAGGCGATCCACCCCGGTTACGGGTTCCTCTCCGAGGACCCCGACTTCGCCGAGGTGTGCCAGGAGAACGACCTGGTCTTCATCGGCGCTCCGCCGACGGTGATCAGCCAGCTGGGCGACAAGGCGGTGGCGCGTGAGCTGATGACGGCCGCGGGCCTGCCGCTGCTGCCCGGCAGCACCCGGACCGCCGACAATCTGACCGACGCCGTGGAACTGGCCGACCAGATCGGTTTCCCGATCATCATCAAGGCCGCGGCCGGTGGCGGCGGGCGTGGCATGAGCGTGGTCCGCGACCGCGCCGACCTGCCCGCCTCCTACCGCCGCACCCGCGGTGTCGCGCACGCGGTCTTCAACGACTCGCGGGTCTACATCGAGCGCTACGCCGACGCGGCCCGCCACGTCGAGGTGCAGATCCTCGCCGACAGCTTCGGCAACGTGGTCCACCTGGGCGAGCGCGACTGCTCGATCCAGCGCCGCCACCAGAAGCTCATCGAGGAGACCCCGGCGCCGGGGCTTCCGGCGGAGCTGATGCAGGAGATCGCGGAGGCCTCGGTCCGTGGGGCGAAGGCCGTCGGCTACGTCGGGGCGGGGACATTCGAGTTCCTGGTCGACGACAGCGGCTTCTACTTCATGGAGATCAACTGCCGGATCCAGGTCGAGCACCCGGTGACGGAGATGGTCACCGGCATCGACATCGTCCGCGAACAGCTGCGGATCGCCGCGGGCCTGCCGCTGTCGGTCAAGCAGGAGGACATCCACCCGCGCGGGGTGTCCATCGAATGCCGCGTGAACGCCGAGGACCCCAAGCGCAACTTCGCGCCGACCCCGGGCCTGCTCACGGAGTTCACCGTGCCGACCGGCCCGTTCACCCGGGTCGACACGCACGCGTACGCGGGCTACAAGATCCCGGCCGACTACGACTCGATGATCGCCAAGCTCGTCGTGTGGGCGCCGGACCGGGAACAGGCCATCGCCCGAATGCAGCGAGCGCTCGCCGAGTTCGAGATCGCGGGGAACGGGGTGCGTACCACTCGTGACTTGCTGAGTGAGGTGCTCGACGAGCCGACGTTCCGCGAGGCTCAGCACACCACCGGGTTCCTCGACAAGATGATGAACCCGACCACGGTCTGACCCGCGGCTGTCGGGGCGTCTCGCATTGCGGGGCGCCCCGACAGGTGTTTCACGGCATCGGGCTGACACCGGTGGGCACCCACTGTCAGCTTGACGACCCGGACTCCCGAATGTGGCTGACCCTGCTGCTGAGCAGCGTCACCGCGGCGGACTGTCCCGATGGTCCCGACGAAGCCGTCGACGGCGTTCCGGTGGACCACCTGGAGAACCTCGACGAGTTCCGCCGCACCATCGCCTCGTTCACCGACCTCCGCCGCCGCGAGCCCGCCCTCGCCGCCGCGGCGGGCCTGACCCTCACCCGGTCCGAAGTGGACGCAGCCGAGACGATCGTCGGACTGCTCGCCGCCACCCCGGGCCACCAAACGGTTCGCCAACCTGTATCTGCTGACCAAGTCCATGGTTGTGGGCATGGGACTGACCGTTCCCGAGAGAAACACGCTCGCGTTCCTGCTCGCGGTCTCGGTCGGCAAACCCACCGCGGCGGCGGCCCGTGCTGCTGCCCGTGATCGCGGCCGGTGCCGCGGCCACACTGCCGTTGTCGACGGTGCTCAGCGCGGGTCTGCCCGGTGCGGAACCGGTCGCGGAATGGCTGGCGGCCGACCCGGACCGGCGCGACGTCGACCTGGCCGGGACGGGGGGCCTGGATCGACATCGTGACCAGGTTCAGCTTCGCCGATCCCGGTTATCATTGGCCGCATGGGGGAGAGACAGGAACCGAGTGACCTTGTGCCGTCCGCCGTCGCCCGCCGCCGCGGGTGGCTGCTGACCGCAGCCATGGTCGCGGTCGCCGCGGCGCTGAGCGTCGCCGGGGGCCTGGCGGACTTCGGCGAGGACGAGCCAGGTGTCGCGCTGCCGTTCGGCTCGGCTCTCGTGTTGGCGTTCGCCTTGTTCGTGTCGTTCGGCGACAAGGTGTGGGTGCGAGGTGACAGCCACCTGTCCGCCAAGACCGTGACCGGCTGGCGCACGATCGACCTGCACGCGGTGAAGCGGGTCTGGCGGCTGCGACTGCCCACCGAGGGGCAGGCGCGGATCGACCGTCTCGTCATCACCGACCGGCACCGGGTCCGGGTCATGGTCGACCATCCCGATGCCGACCAGGCGGTGCGCGACGCGTTGCGGCACAGTCCGATCGCGTTGTCCAAGGGAGCTCGCCGCAGGCTTGATGACGAGGAACTGCCGCTGCTGGTTCGGTTTGTCGGCTACGTCGCGAAACTTGTGGGGATGGCGGCGGGGCTGCTGTTCCTCTGGTTCGTCGCGTATGCGGGGGCTGAGATCGTCAGCCGGATGTAGGGCCGAGGTCGGCGATAGCGTCGATCTCCACGCGGAAGCGTGGGTCGATCAGGGCGCCGATCTCGACCAGGGTCGCGGTGGGGCGTGGGTGGGGGAGGGTTGCGCGGAGGACCTCGCGGACGGCGGTCAGATCGCTGATGTCGCACAGGTAGTAGGTGAGTTTGACGACGGCGGGCCAGTCGATGCCGTGGTCGGCGAGGATCGTGGCGATCTTGCTTAGCACTAGCTCGGTCTGTGCGGCGGCGTTCTCGGGTACTGATCCGTCCTCTGTGGACGGGACCTGTCCGGCGACGAACAGGGTGGGGCCGGTGGCGATTCTGGCCATCGAGTACACAGGATCGGTCATGCGTTCATTCTGCCTTTGCGGCGGGCTGGTCGACTCTGCGCCGGGTTCGGAGTGATGTCCGCCTGGGTCCGCACCGTCCTGGCCTGGTCCGCACCGTCCTGACCTGGGTCCGCACCATCGGGTGAAAGTGGGCGATCACGCTGTGCCCGGGGCCCCTACGACGGCCCCTGTGGGGAAAAAGCGGTGGCGGATAAGGCACCCCACACGCCAGGCAGCTTAGGGGCCGTCGTCCCCCCAGACACAGCGTGATCGCCCACTTTCACCCGATGCTGCTCAGGCGGCGGGTGCGGCTTGGTTGGGGGGCGGCTTGGTTGGGGGTGTGGCTTGGTTGGAGGGCGGCTTGGTTGGGGGTGTGGCTTGGTTGGGGGTGTGGCTTGGGCAGGCTCGCGCTGGGCGAGCCTGCCCGTTCTCGGTCGGCATCAGTGGGTGGGGACCTTCTCCGGTTCCGGGGACGGTGTTGAGGCGACCGCGGTTTGGGCGGCGCGGCCCCAGATGCGGGGGCCGATGAGGTTTAGGGCGGCGGGCATGACTAGTAGGCGGATGACCACCGCGTCCAGGATGACGGCGATGGCCAGGCCGAGGCCGAGTTGCTGCACGACGCTGATCTTGGCGACCAGGAAGGACGCGAACACCGCCACCATGATCAGGGCAGCGCCGTTGACCAGGCCCGCGGTGTCGCGCAGGCCGCCGGTGACGGCCTGGGCGTGGTTGCCCGTGTCGACGAAGCGTTCGCGCATGCGGGAGATCATGATCACCATGTAGTCCATGCTCAGGCCGAACATGATGGCGAACACCAGCGCGGGGGTGGTGCTGTCGATGCGCTGGTCGAGCCAGTTCTGGCTGACCATGGTCAGGATGCCGAGGCTCGCCGCGACGACCATGGCGTTGAGGGCCAGTGCCAGCAGCGGCAGCAGCCACGAGCGGAACGCCCTGGCCAGCAGGGCGATGGTGATCAGGGCGACGGCGCCGAGGATGGCGGGGAAGGTGTCGATCAGGACCTCGTCGAAGTCGACGCCGTGGGCGGTGGCGCCGGTGAGGTGGACCGTGACGCCCGCTGGGACGGCGCCGGGGAGCTTGTCGCGAAGGGTGTGGACGAGGTCGTGGGCGGCGTCGGTGTCGGGGTCGTAGCCGGGGACGATGACGACGCGGCTGACGCGCTTGCCTTCGTGGGTGCGCCACAGCTGTTCGAAGCCGTCCTTGGCTTCCGGGGGCAGTTCGTCGAACTTGCCCGCGATGGCCAGGTCAAGGGCCTCGGCGGGCAGGCCGATCGAGCGGACGTCGGTGACCTTGTCCATGTTCGGCTGCGCGTTGACCACGTCCGACACCTTGCGGACGCCGTCGAGGAGCTTGTCCGGGTCGGCGTCGGCGGGCGTGCTCACGACCACCTGAAGCGGGAACAGGTTGCGGAACTCCAGCGCGGACTGGAGCTTCTCGATGCCCTGCCGCGAGTCGGCCTCCTCCGGCAGGATCGTCGCGCTGGCGACCGGGGCCTGCAGGCGGATGTCGGACATCGGGAAGGCGAGCGCGCCGAACGCGGCGATCAGGATCAGCAGCAGGGCGACCGGCTTGGCGTGCAGCTTGGCCATCACACCGGGGCCGGTCTTCTCCTTGGGCGCGCGCGGCTTGAGGGACAGCCAGTTGATCCGCTTGCCCATCAGCCGCAGCGCGGCGGGCAGCAGCGTCATCGACATGGCCAATGCGACCAGGGTGACCACGATGCCCGCGATCGCCATGCTGCCGAACACCATGATCTGCGGGATGAACAGCGCGAGCAGGGCCACGACCACGGCCAGGCCGCTGAACACCACCGCGTGGCCCGCGGTCCGCATGGCCGTGCGCAGCGCTGGTTCGTACACCTCGCCCTCGGCCAGTTCGTCGCGATACCTCTTGATGATGAACAGCGAATAGTCGACCGCGACCGCCAGGCCGATGATCGATACCGCGTTGGTGAACAGGGTCGACAGGTCGGTGAGGTAGGTGATCAGGTAGCCGACCGCGGAGGCGACCACCAGGGCCAGGCCCGCCAGCACGACCGGGAGCAGCATCGCCGCGACGGAGCGGAAGACCAGCAGCAGCACGATGATCAGCAGCGGGAACGCGATCAGCTCGGCGGTGGCGGCGTCTTCCTCCGACTGCGCGCTCAGGTCGTAGTCGAGCGCCTGCGCCCCGGTGACGTGCACCTGGACGTCGTCGCCGCGCAGCAGGCCGGCCATCTGGGTGCGCAGACCCTTGATCTCACCCTGGATCGTGGACTTGTCGACGCGGAAGCCGAGTTGCAGGAACGTGGTGTGCCGGTCGGACGAGAGCCAGGTCGGGTCGACCGTGTAGTCCTGCACTGTGGCCACGTGCGGCGTCTTCTTCGCGATCTCGATGGCCTTCGGCAGCACAGTGGTGACGTCGCCGTCGGGCTTGGTCAGGACCACCTGCAGCGTCTCGGGCGTCTCGTCGAACGAGCGCTCAAGCGCGGTCTGACCCGCGGCGGCCTCGCCGCGCGGGTTGTCGAAGCCACCGGCCTTGAGCGCGCCGGTCAGCTCGATCATCAGTGGTACGCAGATCGCGGCGATCACGAGCCAGACCGCGAGCACCGCCTTGGGGCGGGCGATGGAGAACCGGACTACGGCGTTCACGTCGGTGCGCTCCCAGGTCGGTGTGCGGCCGACCCACGCGACCGTCGCGCGAATGGTCTCGCAAGCCGCTAGAGGCTGGCTAGAGACGCACTGGAGTCACCACGAGTGCCCGGTTCGAGTGAATCACCAGGCACCCACTAAGGGAGCGACTCAGCATTCGCACCCGGTGCGGAGTAGCGCCAGTCATCCATCGGAGCGCATCGGAGACACCTGTATGACGGACTCAACGCGTGTAGTGACCGACGCTCATGTCGCCGCCCTGGTCCAGGACCTGGTCGCGGTGAAGCCGACGCTGGCGGCCGAGGACATCCGGCCGGAGTCCTCGATCACCGAGGAACTGGGCTTCGACTCGCTCGACCTGGTCGAGCTGGCCCACCGGATCCGCGACGACTACCCGGACTTCGACCTGCGGGTGTGGCTCGCCGCCGCCATGTCGTCCGAAGTGGACAGTGTGGGCTCGATGGCCGCGCTGCTCGCCGCCTCGCGCAAGGCGGAGGTGGCCAGATGACCGCCACCAAGACCAAGACCGACTACATCGCGCTGGCCCACGAGCTGGCGCCGAGGTTCGCCGAGCGGGCGCGTCAGCACGACGCCGACTCCAGCTTTCCGCACGAGAACATCGCCGAGCTGGTCAGCTCCGGCTACACCGCGATGACCGTCCCGGCCGAGTTCGGCGGCGACAACGCGACCCTGGCCGAGCTGTGCGAGGCCCAGCAGATCCTCGCGGGCGGCTGCGCGTCCACGGCGTTCGCGGTCAACATGCACGTCCACGGCCTGGCGATGATCGCCCGCCTCGGCGGCGCGAGCGCCGAATGGGCCTGCCGCGCGGTCGTCGACGGAGCGGTGATCTCGGGTGGCTTCAGCGAGCCCGGCGTCGGCGGCAACTGGTGGCACCCGACGACCAGGGCCGAGGAGGTCGACGGCGGGTTCAAGCTCAACGGCTTCAAGGGTTTCTTCACCGGATTCCCCGGTGCGACCCACCTGTTCCTATCGGCGGCGACCCTGGACGACCGCGGGCTGCCGCAGCCGATGGCGTTCCTGGTGCCCAAGCCGGAGCAGGGTGTCCGGGTCGTCGGCGAGTGGGACGCGGCGGGCATGCGCGCCACCGGCAGTCACTCGCTGGCGCTGGAAGACCTCTACATCGAGGACAAGTGGTCGGTCGGCGAGCGCGGGACGCTGCCGATGCTGTTCATGATGGGCGTGCACTGGGCATGGTGCAGCTTCGCCTCCTGCTTCGTGGGCATCGCCCGCGCCGCGCTGGACCACGTGGTGGCCACGCAGAAGAAGCGGATCATCAGCGTGATCGGCAAGCCGAACGCGCACCTGCCGGGCATCCAGTTCCGCATCGCCGAGATGGCGGCCAAGGTCGCTGCGGCCCGCGCGCACCTGGAAGCGGCCATCCACGCCGAGCACGACGACGTCGACCCGCTGGCGCACTACATCGACATGAGCGTCATGAAGTCGAGCGTCACCAAGCTCGCGCACGAGGTGCTGACCCTGGGCATGCAGGTCCAAGGCGGCTCCGGGCTGTCCTCGGCCGACCCGCTGCAGCGGATGTACCGCGACGTAGTGGCCGGTCTGCTCGTGCCCCCGGCCACCGACGTGGTGCAGGAGTGGGCGGGCAAGCAGGCCCTTGGCGTGCCGATCTTCGCCGAACCCCGCTGGGTCGGGTGATCACGATGACTCTGAGGGAGACCACTGTGCACACCGGTCTTGACACCGCAAGCGAACTGGCCGCGGGATTCGAGAAGCGCCGCGCCGGTCGGGTCGACGCCGGGGACGTCAAGGAGAACCTGGCCGAGTTGGCGGCGGCGGGCATCACTGTCGCCGAGATCAAGGACGCCGCTGAGCGTCGGGCCGCCCTGCGCGCGGTCGCGGCGGGCTGTGGCGCGACCGCGTTCGCGCTGGCCGAGACCTTCTCGGCCGGTATGGCGTACGGGACGCTGTACGACTCGGCCGTCCGCCTCGGCCTGGCCGAGCGCGCCTACGAGATCGCGGTGGAGCGGGTCAAGGCGCGCGGCATCGAGGTCACCGGCCTGCCCGGCACCCAGTTCGCGGTGTCCCGGATGCGCGGCTCGCTGGCGACCATGGTCGCGCTGCTCGACCGGCAGTCGGGCCGCGCGACCGCTGACGGCGCCGCGGGCCTGGCCGAGGCGTGCACCGCGAGCCTGCACGTGACCCCCGAGGCCGACAGCGTCGTCTCGACGGCGTTCAGCGTGCTCAGCGGCGACCGCGATGGCACCGCCCGGCTCACCCAGATCTGGCACGACCTGAAGGCCGCGAGCGCTCCGGTGTCGGCCGATCTGGCCCGCGAGCTGGTCGGCAAAGCCGCGGTGGGCATCGACCCCACCGAGACCCCGAGGTGGTTGTGATGGCAGGCAACGATCGGCACCTGGTCGCGCTGGACCCGACCGCCGTCGCGATCGACAACGAGTACTACCACGAGGTCGGCGACGACTGGTGGAACGAGTCCGGCCCGCTGCGCGCGCTGCACGAGATGAACCCGGCGCGCGTCGGCTACTTCCACGCCGCCGCCCGCGAGGCGTTCGGCCGGGAGCCCGGCCAGGTCACCGTGCTCGACATCGGTTGCGGCGGCGGACTGGTCTCCGAGCGGATGGCCGCCCTTGGCTACGACGTCACCGGCGTCGACCTGTCGGAGGGCTCGATCGAGACCGCGCGCAAGCACGCCGCGGCCAACGGCGTCACGGTGAACTACGTCGTCGGCTCGGCTTACGAACTGCCCGCGGGCGACGGCACCATCGACATGGTCGTCATCTCCGACGTCCTGGAGCACCTGCACGACCTGCCCGGCGCGGTCGCCGAGATCGCCCGCGTGCTGCGCGACGGCGGCATCGTCGTGTTCGACACGATCAACCGCACGGTCATCAGCTACCTCAAGGCGATCGTGCTCTCCGAGAAGATCCTCAAGATCATCTACCCGGGCACGCACAACTGGAAGATGTTCATCCGCCCGAGCGAGCTGACGTCGGTCTTCGCCGACCACGGCCTGGTCATGGGCGAAACGCGCGGCCTGGAGCCCAAGGCCCCGCCGCACAAGCTCATCCCCAACGCCCTGCGCGGCCGCGCGATCGGCGAGTTCCACCTCACCAAGTCCACCGCGGTCAGCTACATCGGCCAAGCCGTCAAGAACCCCGCCCAGGAGAGCTGAGAGATGGTCTGGATCCGCTCCAAGAGCAAGCGAGAGATCACCATCCGCACCGACCGGGAGACGCTGCGTCGCACTGTCGCGGCCGTGCTGGATACCGGTCGCCTGATGCCCGGCGTCGACGAGATGACCGACCTAGGCGAGGGCCGGTACCACCTGCGCCTCGCGACGGTGTCCAACGGCGCGGTCGTGTTCACCCCCGACTACGAGGCCAGCTACGACACCACCGACGCGGACCTGGTCACCTGGGAACCGCACGGCGAGCACAACTTCCGCACCTGGGGACACTTCCGCATCTCCGACGGCGCGGCCGCCGGCGAGCAGATCCTGGAGATCGAGACCCGGGCCGAGGCCTCCGTCGACGTCGCGGCGGTCGTGGTCATCCTGATCGAGCCGTTCGCGCAGAAGGAGAGCGACGAGGCCACCGAGGGCTTCCTGACGGCCATCCGCGACTCCGTCGAAAAAGTGAGCGTGGCCAGATGATCTCGGCGACCACCGCCGTCGCGCCCGCGCGCATCCTGGGACTGCGCACCGCGCAGGCGGGCCCGGCCGTCTCGCAGGACGAGATGTTCGAGACCTTCTACAAGGACCTCTACGCCGAGGTCCCCGACGCCGAGAAGCTGTTCAAGAGCACCCAGGTCAAGCAGCGCAGGCAGGCGTGGTCGCCCGCCGAGCGCTACGCCGACGGCTGGCCGGGGATGCGGACCCGGATCGAGGCGTGGGAGGAAAGCGTCCTGGCCATGGGCCGGGAGACCGTCGGCGGCGTCATCGACGGCGTGGACACCGACAAGATCGGCAGCTACACCTTCGTCAGCTGCACCGGCTACGCGGGCCCGACCCCGGAGATGCTGCTGGCCAAGGAGTTCGGCCTGCCGCAGAACCTGCGCCGCACCTTCGTCGGCCACATGGGCTGCTACGCGGCGTTCAACGGCATCAAGGTCGCGCTGGACTCGCTGGCAGGCAGGCCCGACGAGCTGGCCCTGGTCACCTGCGCGGAGGTGTGCTCGGTGCACCTGCGCCCGGAGGCCACCAAGGAGCAGGTCGTGGTCACCGGCCTGTTCGGCGACGCCGCAGCCACCCTGCTGCTGTCCTCTGTGGACGGCGATGTGGACGACGTCGACGGCCCGGTGATCCTCGGCACGCACACCGAGACCCACCCCGAGACCTCCGCGGCGATGACGTGGAAGGTCATGGACGACGCCTTCCGCATGACGCTGTCGCCGTACGTCCCGCTCTACCTGTCCGAGACGATCGTGCCGTTCGTCGGCCGACTGCTCGACCAGCACGGCCTCAAGCCCGGCGACGTCAAGCACTGGGGCATCCACCCCGGCGGCCCGAAGATCATCGACTACGTCGGCGAGCGGCTGGACCTGCCGGTCGCCGCGCTGCAGCCGTCGCTGCACATCCTCGGCTCGTGGGGCAACTGCTCCTCGCCGACGGTGCTGCTCATCCTCGACCACATCCTGCGCGAAGTCCGCCCGGCGGCGGGGGAGTACGGCGTGTTCATGGCCTTCGGTCCCGGCCTGACCATGGAATCCGCGCTGATCCGCTTCTGATCCTTTCCCTTTGACCTGAACGGAGTCGGCCATGGCCACCCCATCCACCACCGTCGAGAGCCTGGTCGCCGACCTACTCGGCCAGCAGTGGGTCATCGAGCTGTTCACCGACCTCGGCGAGCGCCAGCGCCAGTCGCTGGAGGTCGCGGGCCAGGTCCGCGAGCGCGCCGCGTCCAACCACGTGTTCTGGCCCTTCCACGCCCCGCAGTTTCCGCTGGTCGTCGCCGAGGCGTCGGGCAGCCGGATCACCGACATCGACGGCAACACCTATCTCGACTCGCACCTGGGCTTCGGCTCGCAGGCGCTCTTCGGCCACAACCCGCCCGCGGTGGTCGACCACATCAAGGAGTCGCTGGGCCGCTCCACCGGCAACGGCTACCTCAACCTGACCGAGCTGCAGCTGGTCGACCTGCTGGAGGACTTCCTCCCGCACGCGCAGAAGTTCGCCTTCCTCAACTCCGGCACCGACGCCACCAACGCCTCGATCCGGCTGGTCCGCGCGCACACCGGCAAGCGGATGATCGCCAAGTTCGAGGGCGCGCTGCACGGCGTGCACGACCTGGCCGCGCACAACACCGCGTTCTGGTACCACGGCCACCCGGTGCAGCCCTTCCCCGAGGTGACCGACAACGGCATCGCGCCGCTGCCCGCGCTCACCGGCGTCACCCCGGCGTCGCCGGACGAGCTGCTGATCCTGCCCAACGACACCGCCAAGGCGCTCGAACTCATCGAGCGGCACCGCGACCAGCTCGCGGGCGTGCTCGGCGAGGCCGTCTCGTCGTCGTTCCCGTACGTCGAGCACACCGTGCCGATGATCCGCGAGGTCGCCCAGCGCTGCCAGGCGCTGCGCATCCCGTTCATCCTCGACGAGGTGCTGACCGGCTTCCGCTTCGGCCCGCAGGGCGCCGCGGGGCACTTCGACATCCCGGCCGACCTGTACTGCTACGGCAAGGTCGTCACCGGCCTGGGCCTGCCGCTGTCCATCGTGGCGGGCCGCGCCGACATCATCGACCACATGCAGACCTCGGGTCTGCCGCTGACCGACCTGGGCCGCAAGACCTGCGTGCAGACCACGCACGCGGGCAACCACCTGTCCCTGGCCGCGTCCTTCGCCGCGCTGAGCGCCCTGCGCGACGCGGGCGACGCCTACTACGACCGCACCCGCGCCAAGGTCGGCCGGGTCCAGTCGAGGCTGGCCGAGTTCCGCGCCGAGACCGGCATCCCGCTGCGGCTGCTCGGTTTCGGTGACTTCATCGGCTCGTTCGGCTTCGTCGCCGAGGAGTCCTACGGCGACTACCGCGAGTTCGCCAGCGCGGTGAACCCGATCGGCCTGTTCCTGCTCACCCTGATGCTGCGCCGCCGCGGCGTCTACACGCTGAGCCTGCCGATGTTCTTCACCGGCGACGCGCACAGCGAGTCCGATGTGGACGAACTGCTGACCGCGGTGCTCGACTCGGCACTGGAGCTCGACAAGCACGGCTTCCCCTTCGTGCTGCCTTCGTAAACCACCACCTCGTCGGGATCAAAGGACAGGCGAACAACCATGACCATCGCGCAGACTCGGCCGGACACCCGTACGCCGCAGGAGATCGTCACCGAGCTGCTCTCGCAGCAGTGGGTGATCGAGCTGTTCACCGAACTGGGGCAGCGCCAGGCGAAGTCGCTGGCGCTGGCCGGGCAGGTGCGCGAGCACGTGGTGACCAACCACGTGTTCCTGCCCTTCCACGCGCCGATGTTCCCGCTGGCCGTCGCCGAGGCGCAGGGCAGCACGCTCACCGACGTCGACGGCAACACCTATATCGACTCCCACCTCGGCTTCGGCGGGCAGTCGCTGTGGGGCCACAACCCCCAGCCGGTGGTCGACTTCGTCCGAGAGCAGGCTCTGCGCGGACCCGGCAACGGCTACCTCAACCCGCTGGAGCTCCAACTGGGCGAGCTTCTCAAGGACCTGATCCCGCACTGCGAGAAGTTCGCCCTGCTCAACTCCGGCACCGACGCCACCGGCACGGCGATCCGGCTGGCCCGCGCCAAGACCGGCCGCAAGCTGGTCGCCAAGTTCGAGGGCTGCTGGCACGGCGTGCACGACGTCGCCGCCCGCAACACCTCGTTCTTCGCCCACGGCCACCCGAAGGTCAACCCGTTCCCGGAGATCGGCGCCGACGGCATCGAGCCGCTCAACGCCTTCACCGGCACCGCCGATGTGAACATCCTGATCCTGCCGCACGACGCCGCCGCGGCGGGCGCGCTGATCGAGAAGCACAAGGACGAGCTGGCCTGCGTCATCGCCGACGCGGCCTGCCAGTCGTGGCCCTACGTCGAGCAGACCATCCCCGAGGTCCGCGACGTGGCACTGCGCTGCCAGGGGCTCGGGGTGCCCTTCATCCTCGACGAGGTACTGACCGGGTTCCGCTTCGGCACCGCGGGCGCGGCGGGCAAGTACGACATCCCCGCCGACCTGTACTGCTACGGCAAGGTCGTCTCCGGCCTCGGTCTGCCGCTGGCCGCGATCGGCGGCAAGGCCGAGTTCCTGGAGATCGCCACCACGTCGGGCACCTCGCTCGGCGACATCGGCACCAAGACCTTCGTGGTCAACACCCACTCGGCCAACCACCTGTCGATGGCCGCGTCCTACGCCTCGCTCAACCTGTTGCGCGAGGCCGGACCCGCGTTCTACGAGCGCACCGACGCCAAGGTCGACCGGATCAAGGCCCGACTCGCCGCTTTCCGCGCGGAGTCCGGCATCCCGATCCGGCTGCTGGGCTTCGGCGCCTTCGCGGGCACCTTCGGGTTCGTCCAGCAGGACTCCTACGACACCTACCGCGAGTTCGGCGCCGCGGTGAACCCGCTCGGCCCGGCCGTGCTCACCCTGATGCTGCGCAGGCGCGGCGTCTACACGCTCAGCATGCCGATGTTCTACACCGGCGACGCGCACTCCGAGTCCGATGTGGACACCATTGTCGACGCCGTGATCGACGCGGCGGGCGAGATGGGCCGCAACGGATTCCCCTTCGTGATGCCCTGAACCCGCTTACCCGAACCGGAGTCACAATGAGCATCGACAGCGGCTTGCGGGCCGACCTCGAAGTCCATCCTGACCGGCGCGGCTTCGTCCCCGACCCGAACGCACCGGTGGCCAAGCTCAGCACGGCGGGCACTGTGGCGGGCACCCTCATCGAGCGGGCCCGCCGCGAGCCCGACGCCGTGGCCTACTACCTGCCCGACGAGCCCGAGTCCGACCAGCGGATCACCATGGCCGACCTGCACGACCGGGCCCACGCGGCCGGGTCGGCGCTGGCCGCGGCCGGGCTCACCCGGGGCGGGCGGGTCTGCCTGTGCCTGGACACCTCCGCCGACCTGCTCTCCGGCCTGTTCGGCGCCGCGCTGCTCGGCGCGGTGCCGTCGGTGATCGAGCCGCCGCTCACCGCGGGCCGCAAGCAGCTGTGGCTCGACCGGGTTCGTCACCTCGTGGCCGTGGCCGAGCCCCAGGTCCTGGTGTGCGCGGAGAACCTGCGCGAGGACGCCGCCGAGGCGTTGGCGGGCATGAAGGTCACCGTGATCAGCCCGCCGTTCGGCGACGGGCTGGTGGCCGACCCGGTGCTGACCGCCGACCCGGAGGACCCGGCGTTCATCCAGTTCACCTCGGGCACCACGTCGGCGGCCAAGGGCATCGTGCTCAGCCACCGCGCGGTGTTCGCCGCCGCGTCGGCGATCGGCCTCGCGGGCCCGTTCTGCGAGGGCGACCTGCTGGCCAGCTGGCTGCCGCTGCACCACGACATGGGCATGGTCGGCGCCACTATGACTCCGTTCCTGCTGTCGCTGCCGTCGGTGCTGGTCCGGCCGCTGGCCTTCGGCACCCGGCCGGACCGGTGGGTGCGGCTGATCCACCAGTACCGGGCCACGATCTCGCCCGCGCCGAACTTCGCCTACCGGCTGGTCGCGTCCCTGGCCCGCAAGATCGACCTGGCAGGCCTTGACCTGAGCTGCTGGCGGAAAGCGTTCAACGGCGCCGAGGTGGTCGACGCGGTGACGCTGCGGGAGTTCCAGGAGACGATGGGCCGCTTCGGCTTCCCCGTCGAGACGATGCGGCCCTGCTACGGCATGGCCGAACTCGGCTTGGCCGCGACGTTCTCGCCGGTCGGGTCGCCCCCGCGGGTCGAGGTGCTGTCCCGCACGGCGATGGCCGAGACCGGCAGGGCCGAGGCACCCCGCTCGACCGAGGACGCCCACCCGTATGTCTCGTCGGGCATCCCGGTGCCGGGGACCAAGGTCAGGGTCAGCGACACCGAGGACATCGACCTGCCCGACGGCCACGTCGGCCGGGTGCGGGTGGCCAGCGAGTCGATGATGACCGGCTATCTCAACGGTCCCGCCGACCCGGTGCTGGACCTGCGCGACGGCTGGCTCGACACCGGCGACCTGGGCTTCCTGCGCGACGGCGAGCTGTTCGTCACCGGGCGCGGCAAGGATCTGATCATCCTGGCGGGCCGCAACTACCAGCCGCAGAACTTCGAGCGCGCCGCCGAGACCGTCGACGGGGTCCGCGCCGGCGCCGCGGCCGCGGTGGGCGTCCCCGATGCGGCCAGCGGCACCGAGAAGATGGTGCTGGTGGTGGAGAGCAAGTACCACCGCGACCCGGCCACCGCCTTGCACACCGGCAAGCTGATCGAGCGCGCGGTCGCCGAGCACACCGGCGTTCGGCCCGCGCGCGTGATCGTCGTCAGCCCGCGCACGCTGCCCAAGACCTCCAGCGGCAAGCTGCAGCGTTCGCAGGTGGCCGCGGCGGTGGCGGCCGGCGTTCTGGGCGGGTGACGGGCGTGGAACTGGCACTCGTCGGCGGGTCGCTGCGCCCGGGCTCGGTGAGCGAGCGGGTGCTGCGCGCCTGCGCCGACCTCGCCGCCGAGCACGGCGCCCGCTCGACGGTGCTCACCGCCGAGGATCTCGACCTCCCGCTCTACCGGCCGGGTTCCCCGCATCGGGCCGCGCGGGAGCTGTTGTCGGCGCTGCGGCGGGCCGACGGCGTGATCATCGCGACGCCGACCTACCACGGCGGCGTCTCCGGGTTGCTGAAGAACGCGCTGGACTATGTCGAGGACCTGGCCGGGGACACCCCGGCCTACCTCGACGGGCGCGTGGTCGGCACGGTCGCGGTCGGCTGGAGCGAGCACGGCGCGGCGACCGCGGTGGCCGAGCTGCGCACGGCGGTGCTGTGCCTGCGCGGCTGGGTGACGCCGATGGCCGTCACGGTCAATTCCGTTCCTTTGTCCACTTTGGATGGTTTAGCCGCCGACGCCGCGCTGCGCTCGGACGCCCGGCTGATGCGCAGGCTCGAAATCCTGGTCGGCCAAGTCGTCGACTTCGCGGGCACTCGCCTGGTCACCGCTGTCTAACGAAACTTAGGAGAGAGACGTGAGCACCACCACCGACACCGGTCTGAGCCAGGAAGGCTCGGTCGAGGACCTGCACCGGGCCGTGCGCGACCACTACGACAAGCTGGTCGACCTGTACGAGGACCTCTGGGGCGAGCACATCCACCACGGCTACTGGGACCTCGATGCCCAGGACGTGCCGCGCGACATCGCCCAGCAGCGCACCACCCAGGAACTGATCAAGTTCGGCGGCATCGCGCCGGGCTCGAAGGTCCTCGACAGCGGCTGCGGGATCGGCGCCTCGGCGATCATGCTCGCGGCGGACCTCGGCTGCACCGTCGACGGCATCACCCTGAGCCACGAGCAGGTCAAGCGCGCCACCGACAAGGCCGCGCAGGCCGGGGTCGGCGCCAAGACCCACTTCCAGGTGATGGACGCGCTGCACACCACCTATGAGGACAACACCTTCGACGTCATCTGGTCGATGGAGTCCTGCGAGCTGATGCCCGACAAGCGCGCCTACCTCGCCGAGAACCTGCGCATCCTCAAGCCCGGCGGCCGTCTCGTCGTGGCCACCTGGACCAGCCGCGACGACCAGCTCAACCCGAAGGAGGTCAAGCTGCTGCGCAGGCTCTACCGCGACTTCGCCATCTCGCACGTGCTGCCGCTGGACCACTACGCCAAGCTGTGCGCCGACCTCGGCTACGTCGACGTCGCCCAGGCCGACTGGACCGACAACGTCAAGGCCACCTGGAAGCTCTCGGCAGACATCGTCAAGCCGCTGGTGCGCGACCCGTCGTACGTGTGGAAGCTGGTCAAGGCCAAGGGCGCCGACATCTTCCGCTTCTTCAACTCGGTCCCGCTGATGAAGCAGGCCTACGACAAGGACGTCATGCACTACGGCGTCTACACCGCTGTCAAGCCCAGCTGACACAGCGCGGCGCCGCGGGCGACAAGGCCCGCGGCGCCGACGCTTCAGATCAGAACCACGGCCCCGCCTCGAACCAACCGAACCCGGTCACCCACGCCGTGCCCGGGGTAGCCGCGCCGGACCGGCCGCGGCGCGTCGGTAGGAAACCTGGGTGGCGCGGCGCTCACAGCGGGCACCGGAACACACACTGCACTTGGGATGCCACGTCGCTGATGTCGCTGATGTGCAGGATCGCGAGCCGGTCGCCGCCGCCGTCCCTGCGCTCGTGGAAGTTGATCGGTCCGGTCACGCCGGTTTGCGCCCGCAGCTCCCGCAGCTCCATCGCGATGACGGCCCGGTCGGGGATGGGCCGCTGCGGAAGCGCATCGGAGTTGCCGCGCCTGCTCCGGTATCGCGCGACCGCGGCCTGGTAGAGGCTGACCGCGTCGTACGCGACCCCGATGCGCTCGGCGGGCCAGGGGACCGACGGCTTGGTGCCGCCCGCGGCAAGCTGACCGGTGTACCCCTTGCAGAACTCGTTCAGTGTGTGTTCTGGCGTGCTCGCCGGTGTGCTGCTGGTGCCGCAGGAACTGCCCGCCAGCACGGTGCGGCTGCCCATGGACACATAGGACAGTGGGATCGCGTTGAGTTCGTTCACCTGGCGCAGCGACGGCTGCGCGACGAACCGCGACACCGCGTCGTCGCCGACCACGGACGGCCGGTTCTCCCGGCACTTCTGGCCGACGGCGGTCAGCAGCGTGGCGATCCCGTCCTCCCGGCCCGCGTAGAACGCGACCTGGTCGGGCCCGCAGGTCACGTCGATCGGGGCGTCGGTGTTCTCCCACTCGACGACCCGGACGGCGGTGGGCGCGAACGCTTGCTCGATCGCGGTGAGCAGGGTCGCGACGTAGGTGTCGCCAGGGTCCGGCTTGGGGCGGTACACCGTCAGCTTGGCCTGTTTGCTGTCGGTGAACTCGCGCATCAGCATCGCCTGCTGGTCGTTGCCGGGGGCCAGCGAGAAGTACGTCGCCGACAGGCCCGGCAGATGCGGACCGGTCAAGGTCGTGGCGATGACGGGGATCCCTTCGCCGCCGAGCTTCCAGATCGCCTGCTCGGTCTCGGTCACCGTCCGGTCCATCCCGATCACGCCCAGGACGTTCGGGTCGTCGCGGAACAAGGGGATCAGGAAGTCCTCGGTCACGGTGTTCGCCTTGCGCATGCTGTCGCCGCCGTTGGCGATGATCACTCGCAGCAGTGTCCCTTCCCGGCTGGGATGGGTGTTCCACTGCTTCTGGCGGATCCAGATGCCCTCGAGTTCCTCGGAGATCGCCTCGGCGGTCTCCTGCCCGCTGTTCGCCGACAACGCGGCGAAGTAGACGACGCTGAAATAGGGCCGACCGGGATTCTGGTCGAACTGCTTCTCGGCCTCCCGGTTCATGGTGAAGATCGCGGTCTGCGCCCGGTTCAGGCGGTCGCTCTCGGTGCTGAACACCATGGCGGAGTCGTCGCTGTAGCCGACGCATTCGTCGCCGGTCCACTTGACCGCGATCCCCGACGAGACATGCGGCAGGCAGTTGTGCGCCCACCGGTTCGCCAGCCAGGTGCCGCCGGTGGCCAGCGGCCCGCCGACCAGCACGAGCACCATGGCCAGCACGACCGACCGCCGGGCCAGCACCGGCGCCTGCCGCGGCCGGATCGCCGAGGTGTTCCCGGCGGCCTTCTCGTCCTCGGCGGTGGGCTCCGGGCCGCCTGGTTCGGGGAGCCGCACGACGAGGAACCGGGCCTTGCCGTCCATCCGCTGCCTGCGCGCGGGCAGCGCGCTGCGCCACCGGCTGTACTCCGACTCGATCGCGTGGACCGGCGGGGCCTGACGCCCGGACGCGGTCGAGACGTTTCGGTCGACGGTGCTCACGACCAGCAGGGGATCGATCTCGCCGGACTCGTTGCGCACGTCGTTGATCAGCTGGAGCAGCTCCCAGCCGCCGTTGGCGTCGGTCACCCCGTCGAGCAGAACCGTGACGTAGGCGGTGCGCCGCCAGCGCCTCGGCCGCAGGCCCCGCGGCCGGAACGCCAGCCGGAGGTCCTCCAGGAACGCGTGCACCAGCAGTCGTTTGAGCTGCTCGGGCTTCTCGCGTTCGTTGCTCGGCTTGGTGATCCGCTCGGCGAAGCCGACGAAGCTGGTGGAGTGCAGGGGCACCATGAACGGCTGGCGCATGAACCAGCGCGGCTCTCGCCCGCCGCCCCACTTGCCCGTCGACCAGAGCAGGAACCGCAGCGGACGGTGCCAGGCCACGAAGACCGCGGTCAGCAGCCGCAGCGCCTTGGACTCGGCGAGCACGGGCTCGGCGTCGGGGAACAGCGTGGGCTCGGCGACGCCGTACCAGGTGCGCAGCAGGGCCGTCACCGCGCGATCGTCGCGCTCGCCCGCTGGCCTGACCTCGCTGGCGCTGAGCCACGCGGCCAGCCGGTAGTGCCGGAACCGGCGGATCCTGGCGGCGCCGAACCGGTTCGCGGCCAGGGCGTGGTGGATCTCGTCGAGCAGGGGCATCAGCGGGACCCGGTCGGAGCCCTCGGTCTGCCAGCGGCTCTTGGCCCGCTCACCCGCCCCGGCCACGTCGATCAGCACGTGCGGGACCTTGTCCGGCCGCGCCTTGGCCAGCCGGTCGTCCAGCGCGGCCAGGAAGCCCCGGTAGGAGTCGGTCGGCGGCTGTTGCAGGCACAGGAGCGGGAGCGCGCGGTCGCCCCGCAGGTCGGTTTTGTCCGGGTTGGGCAACCAGCGTGGGCGGTTGATCAGCTTGCGGATGAGATCCACCACGGCACTGAGGCCGCGAAAAGCCGGTCCAGGTTCAGTTGACGACACTGTCAGCCCCTGTTGCAGACGGCAATCGATCGGTCACTCGAAGAGACCAACGTACCGCCGCCGGGGGCCCCGGCCAAGATCCATCCCCCGGCCGGGGCGAGTCGTCAGGTGCCTGGGACGAACCGACGCGGCCCGATCAGCGCGGCGACGCCGATGAGCAGGTAACCCAGGGACGGACCGAACGCGCCGATGTTCAACTCGCTCAGGTCGGCGGCCTTGACCAGGTCCATGACGGCGTAGATGTGCACGCCGGACAGGGCGATCAGGACCAGGCCCGCCACTCGGCGGAACATGGTGACGGCGGTTTTGAGCACGAACACCACCAGGACGACCGCGGCTACGGCCACTCCCGCGAGGACGATCTCCTTGGTGCCGAAGTCGTGTTCGCCGAAGCTGCCGGTCAGGGGGCCGAAGCCGTAGCGGAGCAGGAGGTAGCCGAGGCCGAGCAGCATCAGGCCCGCCCACACCACCTTCATCGCGACCGACTCGAGTACGGCGGCGAAGGCGAGCAGGATGCCGAGGATCATCAGGGGGTAGCTGAAGATCACGACGTACCAGTCACCGAAGCCGTTGGCGCTTTTGGAGAGCTGGTCCCACAGGTCGAACAGCGATCTTGGGTCGTTGCCCGCGCTGACCCAGGGGAGGACGGTCAGGCAGAGGATCTGGACCAGGGAGCCGACCAGGGTGAGGATCAGGCCCAGGCCGGGGATCCGCAGGCCACCGCTGGGCGGTGTGGTCGGTGGGGCGGGGCGGGGGGCCTGTCGCGGCTCGGGGCGGTGTGGGGCGGGGTCGCGGTACTGGGGCTGTTCGTATCCGGGCTGGTATCCGGGCTGGTGGGCGGGCTGTTGGTAGGCCTGTCCGTAGCCGGGGTGCTGGTAGCCGCCCTGCTGATTGCCTGGGCGATAGGGCTGCTGCGGCTGGCCCGGAGGTCGGTACGGCGGCTGCGACATGTCGGAACCGTACAGTCCTGTTGTGGATTTGCCGACTACCTGGGGCTGATCGGCTGGCCGGGTTGGCGGGGTGGGCGCCTGTTTGGGTGGTTCGCCTTGATTCGGGGACCCCGAAAATGGGCCTGTGCGGGTCATCCATGAAGGAGCCAGTCGCGGTTGGCCAGGCTGCGAGCGGGGCGCGGTTGTGTTGGTGTCTAGGCATATTCGGCCGATCGGGTGGCGTTTTCGGCGTGATCCATCTTGTCGGTGCGGTCCGCTATGGTGCCGGTGATGACCACGAGTGGGGGGAGTGTCGGGCCATTCGCCTACGGCGGGGAACCGTGGCGGGTCCGGGTGCGGGGCGCCGGTCCGGAGGGGGCGGTGCTGGGTGCGGGTGTGCTGGTCGACAGCAGCCACGTGCTCACGTGCGCGCACGTCGTCATGGGTGTGGGTGACGTGGTGGTCGATATGGTCGGGTTGCCGGGTAGGCCGAGTTCGCGAGCGGCGGATCACCCACGGGATGTGTGTCCCGCCGACCGACGACGAGCGTGGGGATGTCGCGCTGCTGCGCTTGGACGTCCCGCAGCCCCGTACGGCTGGGGCCATGCTGCGCCGGGTCGCGCTGACCTGGGACCGGCCGGTGCACACCATGGGCTATCCGAGCGGGCAAGGGCTGGAGATCGGGGTCTGGACCAGGATGACGCTGGCCGGTAAGGCAGGCGTCGAGTGGTTGCAGATGAACCGTCGCTCCGCGCAAGACCAGCGGGTGCGGGCCGGGTTCAGCGGGTCGGGTGTCGCCGACGACGCGACCGGTGACGTGTTGGGCATCGTGGTGAGCGAGTACACCGACGACTCCGCAGGGCTGTCGTGGATGCTGCCGGTCGACGCGATCGTGGCGCATCTGCCGGTGGTGTCGGAGTGGGTGGTGGGCGACAGCGGCATCGACCCGATCTTCGCCGCGCGCGGGCGGGGTGAGTTGATCGGGCAGGCGGCCGAGGTGGCCCAGTGGCTGCGCCGCCGCCACGACGGGGCGGCCGTGCTGATCGTGTTGGGGCCGGATCTCGACGCGGTCCGTCAGGCGGTCGCGGTGTCCAGTAGCCGGTCGGCGCCGGGGGAGCCGGTGGGCGGGATCGACCTGGCGCTGGACGTCGAGGGTCGCACGGTGGACGAGGTGTCGCGCCGCATTGTCGACCGGGCGGGGCTGGCCGTGTCCGGGGCCGAGAGCGCGCGTGATCGCCTGCGTGCGGGTGCGCCGCCGATGACGATCGTGGTGGACGGGCTCGACGCGGCCGACGAGCCCGAGGCGCTCCTCGATGAGGTCCTGAAACCGCTGGTGGACAGCGGAACCAGGCTGGTGCTCGGCTTCCGCGACGAGGACGCGGCGAGCCTCGCCGCGGCGAAGAGTCTGGCCGACGATACGGTCAGTACCCGATTGGAGGCCATCGCGCGGCGGGCGGAAGCGTTGGCAGGCGGACCCGACGGCGACGAGTGGCGGCTGAACCTGCGCCTGCTGCGCAAGGTGGCCGCGGTCGATTCCGCGCTGGTGGCGGGCAGGCTGGCCGATGTCGAGCGGCGGCTGGTGCGGGCCGAGCGCCGGGCCAGGAAGGCGCGGTCGAGGTCCGGCGCGGTGGCCGACGACCGCGGTCTGCTGGCGGCCTGGTTCGTGATGGCCGCCGAGGCGGGGCTCGATGAGGACCCAGGACTGGACCAGGTGTACCGCTGGGCCGACAGCCTGCTGTCCGCCGACCCGGTCGACCACGCCGCGGCGCACGCCGCGGTTCGCGCCTATCAGCAAGCGGTGCGCGAGGCACTCGCGAAAGGAGAGCGGCGATGACGGCCTGTTCCCGGTTCGGCTGCGCGGGCACGATCGACGAGACCGGATACTGCGACGCCTGCGGGCACCCGCCGTCGAGCCCGCCGACCGACCTGGCCCAGTCGACCCGGTCCGAGTCGACCGCGAGCAGGCGTGCCCGCGACGGCGCGGTGCCGTCGCTGCCCGTCTTCGACTACCCGGACCCGTCCAGCCGGATCCTGCGCGAGTTCCAAGTCCCCGACCGGGCCCGCCGCTGCGCCAACCCCGACTGCGCCGACCGCAGGAAGCTCCCGCCGCAGCCGTCGGGGTTCTGCCTGGCCTGCGGCACCGCGTTCTCCTTCTTGCCCAGCCTGGACAACGAGGTCGTGGTCGGCGACCAGTACCGGGTCGAGGGCGTCCTCGCCCGCGGCGGCCTCGGCTGGATCTACCTGGCCCACGACACCCGGCTCGACGACAACCGGGTCGTCCTCAAAGGACTTATCGACGTCGGCGACGCCGACATCGCCACCGCCGAGCGCCAAGCGCTGACCACGATCGACCACCCGAACATCGTCCGTATCTTCAACTTCGTCAGCCATCCCGACCCGCGCTCTGGCACCCGCGCCTACATCGTGATGGAGTACGTCGACGGGTTCCCGCTGAGCGAGGTCGCCTACAAGTCCCGCCACGGCGAGAAACCGCCGCTGGGCGAGCCGCTGCTCATCGAGCACGTGATCACCTGCGGGCTCCAGGTCCTGGCCGCCTTCGAGTACCTGCACGAGCGCGGCCTGCTCTACTGCGACCTCAAGCCCGACAACGTGATCATCCGGTCCGGCAAGTACGGCGAGCGCGACAACCGGATCAAGCTGATCGACCTCGGCGCCGTGCGCCGCATGGACGACCGGATCAGCCCGATCATCGGCACCGTGGGCTACCAGGTCAGCAAGGCCGAGATCGATGAGCGCGGCCTAACCGTGGCCTCGGAGATCCACACCGTCGGCGAGACCCTGCACCAGCTCTACCTGGCCACCGCCGACCGGACCGGCCACCACGGCGCCGACGCCGACCAGCGGCGCATCGCCGTCGGCGTCGAATCGTTCAAACGGGTCTGCGCCAGGGCGAAGCACGCCGACCCGGACCGCCGGTTCGCCTCGGCCGCGGACATGGCCGAGCAGCTGCGCGGCGTCCTGCGCGAGATCGCCGCGCTGCGCGACGGCAGGCCCCGGCCCGGCCAGTCGGAGCTGTTCCACCCGTCCGCGGCCCTGCTCGACGACGGCCTCGGCGCGGTGCCGCCGCTGCACCGCTGGATCGACCGGCCCGCCGACGTGCCGCTGACCGACCTGCCCTTGGACGACGGGATGCCGACCCCCGCCGCGGTCGCGGTGGGTCTGCCCGCGCCCCGGCCGTTCGCCGACGACCCCGCTGCCGCCTTCCTCACCACCGCCGCGGCCGACTTCCTCGCCGATGGCGGCGCCGACGCGGCGCACCGGCTGCTGGCCAAGCTCGCGCAGGCCGAGTTGCGGACCGTCGAGGCCGGGTTCGCCCGTTGCCGGGCCGCGCTGGCCGCAGGTGATTCCAAGGCCGCGGCCGACGGCCTGGCCCAAGCCCGAGAGCTGCTCGGCGCGACCGAGGACTGGCGTCTGCACTGGCACGACGGCCTGGTCAGCCTCATGGGCGAGGACTTCGCGGCCGCGGAGAAGTCCTTCGACACGGTCTATGCCGCGCTGCCCGGTGAGGACGCGCCCAAACTGGCGCTGGCCTACTGCGCAGAGTACGAAGGCCGCCTTGAGCAGGCGGAGGCGTTCTACCTCGCGGTCTGGCGGCGCGACCGGTCGGCTGCCAGCGCCGCGTTCGGCATCGCCCGCGGACACCTGGCGCGGGACGAGCGGGAGCGCGCGGTCGCCCTGCTCGACGAGACCCCGGCGATGTCCCGGCACTTCGACGCCGCCCGGATCGCCACCGTGCGGGTGCTCAGCGGCTACCTCGACGGCGACCGGCCCTCGGCGGACGACCTGCGCGCCGCCGCGGACCGGCTGGGCGGGCTCTACCTCGACGGGGGCGCCAAGACCGGCCAGTCCCGCACCCGGCTCGACACGGTGGTGCTGGAGGCCAGGCTCGGCGCCACGGCGGGCGGTGCGGGTGAGGACGGCCTGCGTTCGCGGCTGGAGGAGTGCTACCGCGCGCTCGCCCGGCAGTCCGAGACCCGCGACCACCACTCCGACCTGGTCGACCTGGCCAACGAGCACCGTCCGTTCACCTTCACGTGAGCCGCAGGGGAGACGACGACATGGACACCGCGCCCGGCTTCAGCATGGTGGTCAGCCAGAACCGTTATCTGTCCACAGAGGACGACGAGATCCACGCCGCGCTCGTGGTGACCGCCGAGGGAACCTCGGGAATCGAGCCGTCCGCCCAGGTGGCGCAGGTGATCGCCATCGACTGCTCCGGGTCGATGCGGATGCCGCCCACCAGGTTCGCCGCGGCGCAAAAGGCGACCAAGGCGGCGATCGACGCCTTGCGCGACGGCGCGATGTTCGCCGTCGTCCAGGGCACGAACACCGCGCGGGTGGTGTATCCGCCGACCGGCCTGGCCGTGGCGAACCCGCAGACCAAGCGCGCGGCCAAGCTGGCCGTGAGCGACCTGCGGGCCTCGGGCGGCACGGCGATGGGCGAGTGGCTGCTCATGGCCAGGCACCTGCTGGCGCCGCACCGTACCGCCGTGCGGCACGTCATCATGCTCACCGACGGCATGAACGGCGAGTCCCGCACCTCGCTCGACCGCGTCCTGGAGACCTGCCGCGCGGACTTCTCCTGCGACGCACGCGGCATCGGCGTCGACTGGAGGCCCCACGAGCTGCTGCGGATCGCCGAGGTCCTGCACGGCACCGCCGACGCCGTTCGCGACTACGCCGACCTCGCGGCCGACTTCGCCGCGATGACCAAGTCCGCCATGGCCAAACTGGTGCCCGAACTGCGGATCCTGGTCCGCACCACGACGTCGTCGCGCCTGGACTTCCTGCGCCAGACCCATCCAACCGAGGCCGCCCTAACCGGGACGACCGACGACGGCACGACCACGTTCACCACCGGCTCCTGGGCCGAGGAGAGCCGCGAGTACCACCTGCGGCTCACCGTCGACTCGTCCGGCCACGCGCTCGACACCGACATCCGCATGGCCCGCGTCGACCTGGAGATCCGCCCGCCGGGGGCGACCGAGTTCGTCAGGGCGAGCCCGCCGAAGGTGGTACTCGCGCACTGGACCGACGACCTCAAGCTGTCCAGCCACATCGACCCGAGGATCGCCCACTACACCGGCCAGACCGAACTCCGCCAAGCCGTCCTGCGCGGCAGCGAAGCCCACGACAACGGCGACCTCGACACAGCGGCCGCCGAGTGGGGCACCGCCGTGGCACTGGCGACCCAACTGGCGAACGAGAAGATCCTGGTCCGCCTCCGGCGACTCGTCGAAGTCATCGGCGACCCATCCGACGGCGTCGTCCGCGTCAAGGACACCCTGCGGCCCGAGGACCTGCTGTCAGTGGTCGTCGGATCAACCCAGTCCAGCATGAGCATGGCCGACTCGTCAGCGGCGTCATCCCCCATGGACGTCGACACGCCGTCCACCCAAACAGAACTCGCGGTGACCTGCCCGACCTGCGGGCGCGACTGGCCCGACACGGCGGCGTTCTGCGGCGGCTGCGGCACCCGACTGTGACCTCACGACAAGGAGAGACCACTGTGGACACAGGCATGGAACTGGCCCGCTTTCCCTTGGCAAGCGGCGGATCGGTCGTCGTCGAAGTCGACGCGCAACCGGGCGTCTCCCGAGCAGGCCGCCCAGCCCGCGTGATGCGGGAAATGCAAGGCGCCCTAGAGAACGCGGTCGGCGAAGTCCGCGACGCCGCCTCGGCCGCACTGGAACAGTTCACCGCCATGACCCGCCCACCGGACGAGGTGGAACTGAAATTCGGCATCAAACTCGACGTGGAAGCAGGCGCCGTCATCGCAAGAACCGGCGCACAGGCCCAGTTCGAGGTAAAACTCAAGTGGCGCAGGGACGACCTCCCCATCGAAGAAGACGTGGTCGAAGAGTCCTAATTAGAACGAAACCCACAACGAACGCAACGGGCCAAGCAAAACGGCCTGTTTGGGTGGTTCGCCTTGATTTGGGGGAAATGGGCCTAAAATCGCGGTGCGGGTGAGGTTCCTTGAGCTCGCCTTTTGACCCGCACAGGCCCATTTCTAGGGGCCCCAAATCAAGGCGAACCACCCAAACAGGCACCCGAAGACCAAGAAGGCTCAGCCCCGATAAGGATTCCCCGGCAGCGGGAGCCGGTGCCGCTGGGGCACTTCCTTGAAATGTTCGTCATAAGCCCGCTGCAAGCTCCCATCAGCCCGCATATCCCCAAGAACGCTGTTCACGAACCGAATCAGATCCTCCTGGTCCGCCCGCCCGCTCATAGCGATCCCCGCCGCGCCCAGCCCCTTGCCGTCATCCGTGTCGTGGTAGTCCAACACCACGGCCCCCGGATCCTGCTGCCGATACCCCTCCAAGATCAGCACATCGGTGTAGATCGCATCGACCAACCCGCGTTGCAACAGCATCAGGCACTCACTCGTATCGGCCACCGCGACCGGCTTGACCTCGGGTTTTCTCGCCGTCCGCTGCTGATTGCGCAGGTCGATCATCTCGTCACTGTTCGTGGTCCGGTCACCGGAGCACACCTTCCGACCGCCGAGATCAGCGGGCCCCGCGACGTTCTTCAAGCCCGCGCGCACGAGTAGGCCGCTGTTGGTGGACAGGTAGGGAATCGAGTACCGCAGGCCGTAGTCCCGTTCCCTGGCGCAGGTGATGCTCACGTCGGCGATCACCATGTCGACGTTCGGGACCTCAGACCGTTCGGGTTTCGCCTGTCTGGCGGCTGAGTTCTTGTCCGTGTCCAGCGAGTACAGACGATTTCCGGTCGGCAGGGTGACCAGCCGCAGCCGGGGGTCGCCTGGGGTGAAGTTGGGCAGCAGGGCGGCGGCGATCCGGTTGGCGATGTCGATCTCGAAGCCCTGGAGTGTGCCGGTCACCAGGTCGCGCTTGCTGAAGAACGGGGCGGTCTGGCTGACGCCGATCACCAGCTCGTTCTCCTGGCGGATCAGGTTCACCTTGTTCCCGGTGGGCTTGCCGTCGCCGCCTTGGGCGCCGTTTCGGGGGTCGACGCTGACGGGTGCGTTCGCGCAGCTGTCGCTGCGGTTGGGGGACTCGGTGTACCCGTCGGGCAGCACCACCGGCGCTGTGCGGTCGGGGCGGGACTCGGGCGCGGTGGCGGCGCACGCGGTGAGCAGCGCGGCCATGGCCACGGCGATGGCTGTCCTCATCGGTAGTACTCCACGATTCGGCGGCGCAGGCCCCACACCGAGGCCGCGGCGGCGGCGAGCATGGTGGCTGGGAAGTAGATGTCGAGGTCGGCCAATGCTTCCCGCGCCGAGTGGGTCGACGCCTTGGAGCGGCTGGTGTGGGTGTCGATCAGGGTGGTGAGCAGCGTGTCGAGCTGTTGGGCGTGGGTCTCCGATGCGCCGGCGGGCGGCTCGGTGATCATGACGGCGAGTTCCTGGAACACCGGCGGCTTCTGCTGGGCCGACGGCGTGGCCCGGTTCAGCAGCGCCAAGTCGTGCTCGCGCCAGGACCGCAGGGCGGTGAGCGCCGGTTCGACCTGTTCGGGTCCGGTGGCGGTGCCCGCCTTGACGATGTCGTCCTCGATGCTGCGCAGGGCCCGGTCGAGCGAGCCGATGTCGCCGACCTTGGGGAAGATCAGGATTCGGGCCTCGGCGCCGTCGGCCTCCCGGCCGAGTTTGCGCGCCTGGGCCAGTGGTGCGGTCAGGTCTTCGAGTTCGCGGGCGCCGTCGGCGCCGCGTACGCCCGCGATGTGCACGTCGACCGTCAGCCAGACGAGCGCCCCGGCCACCAGCACGGTCGCCACCGCCAGGCCGCGGTTGACCCGCCGCCGGGTGCGTCGGGTGACGAACCGCTGCGCCGCCACCAGGACGATCAGCGTCGCCGCTCCTGTCCCCAGCGTCACCCACGGCGTGCTTCCCGCCGCCCGCTGCGCGTCGACCAACGCGCTGGTTTGCTGACCGCGCAACGCTTCGGCGATCGGCAGGATCCGGGTGCGGACCAGGTTCGACGCCTGCGCCAGGTAGGAGGTGCCGACCGGATGTCCCGCGCGCAGGTTCGTCCAGCCCGTCTCGACCAGCCGGGCGTACTCGGGCAGCAGGTCGGTCAGTTCCTGGATCTGCTGACTCGGTGCCGGGTCCACGCTGCGCGCCGCCGCCGTTCGCAGCGCGTCGCCCGCGTCGAAGATGTCCTCGCGGAACCGCGCCCGCACCGGAGCGCTGCGCTCCGGGTCGACCAGCACCGCGTTGAGCGAGGCGGCGTCGGCGTCGGCCAGGCCGCGGTACACGTCGAGTGCGGCGGAGGTCAGTTCCCCTTGGCGTGCCACCGCCTCGTCCAGCCTGCCCTGCCGCTCGGTGACGGCGGCCCACCCGATGCCGCCCACAGCGATCGCGGCGACCGCCGTGGCCGCGGCGAACAGGGTGAGCTTTCCCTCGGTCCGGCGCAGGAAGGACTTGACCCGGTCGACTGGGACCGTTCTCACCCGCGCCACCTCCAGGGACGACGACCGTCGAATTCGATCATCATCTCTTATCGGCGGCTGCCCTGGTTCCGTTTCGGCACAGGCGGGCTATGGCGGCCTCGACCTGGCTACCGTCGTACTCCCGGCGACCGAAGGTAACGCCCATCGAGGGCGGCTTCGATCAGCCGTCGAGCAGTTCGGCGAGCAGGCCGCGCACGCGGCGGTCGATGTCGTCGCGGATCGGGCGGACGGCGTCGATGCCCTGTCCGGCCGGGTCTTCGAGCGCCCAGTCGAGGTAGCGCTTGCCGGGGAAGACCGGGCAGGTGTCGCCGCAGCCCATGGTGATGACCACGTCGGCGTCCTCGACGGCGCCATACGAGAGCTTGGTGGGGATCTCGGCGGTGATGTCGAGCCCGAGTTCGGCCATGGCCTCGGCGGCGGCGGGGTTGACCTGCTCGGCGGGCTCGGACCCGGCGGAGGCGACCCGGACCCGGCCCATCGCGTAGTGCCGCAGCAGCGCGGCGGCCATCTGGGAGCGGCCCGCGTTGTGCACGCAGACGAAGAGCACCTCGGGGGCGGTCATGCTGTGTCCTCCGGTTTCAAGACGGTGGCGAGCGCGACACCGATGGCGGCGCCGACGAGTTGGGCGGCGATGAACGCCAGGACCGAGGACGGCGCGATCCCGGCGAACGAGCCGGTGAGCGCGCGGCCGACGGTGACCGCCGGGTTGGCGAACGAGGTCGACGAGGTGAAGAAGTAGGCGGCGAGGATCCAGGCGGGCACGAACGCGGCGGCGAGGTGGCCCCGGCCGGAGCCGACGAGCATCTTGATCACGAGCACCAGCCCGGCGGTGGCCACCACCTCGCCGATCAGCAGGCCGAGCCCGGCCCGCTGCTGCCCGGTCCACTGCACCAGCGGCTGGCTGAACATCGCGTGGGCCAAGACGGTTCCGGCGCCCGCCCCGACGAGTTGGGCGCCGATGTACGCGCCCGCCGCCGCCCAGGTCCGGTTTCCCGCGACGGTGTCGACCAGGGTGACCGCCGGGTTGAAGTGCGCGCCCGACACCGGGCCGAGCACCGCGATGAGCACTCCAAGCACCGCGACCGTCGCGAAGGCGTTGCACAGCAGCTGCAACAGCACCTGGCCGGGGGCGAGCACCTGCCCCATCACTCCGGAGCCGACGACCGTGGCCACCAGCAGTCCGGTGCCCAGCGCCTCGGCCACGACCTGACGCGCTTCTACCGGAGCCTTCACCCTTGACCGCGGCAGGCCTGCCGACTTCGTCCCACCCGCCACGCGCCGCACTCCAGATCATATTGAAGAAGGTCGATAAGGGGAGTTCAACACGGACATCGACTACAGTCAATATTATGAGCGAGGACGTGACCATCGCGACCCGGCAACGGCGCACCAAGGCGCCCGGCGACGCCGACTGCGGCACCGACCCGCTGTGCTGCGTGCCGCTGGGCGACGCCGGATTCACCGAAGCCGACGCCGAACGCGTCGCGAACGTCCTCAAGGCCATGGGCGACCCGGCCCGGGTGCGGGTGCTCGCGCTCATCCGCGGCGCGCTCAGCGGCGAGGTGTGCGTGGGCGAGTTGGTCGAGCCGCTGGGCCTGAGCCAGCCCACGGTGTCCCACCACCTGCGCGTCATGACCGAGGCGGGCCTGCTGCGCCGCGAACGCCGCGGCAGCTGGGCCTGGTACTCGATCAACGCCGATCGCCTCGCCGAGATCCGCACCCTGCTGGCCTAGCACTAATGGCTCGTCCAGGAACGTCGACCAGGTCTCGACGTGCCCACGACGCCGCTGCTCGCGTTGCGGGAACAGCCACGTACACCCGGTACGAGCACTCCACCGGCAAGCCGAACAACCCGCCGATCATGCCGGGATGGGACGGATTCGACGTGCCCGCCGCGGTCGGCGCCGAGTTCGACGCGCCGGTGCTGGTCGACAACGAGGTCAACCTGATGGCGCTGGGGGAGCACGCCGCGGAGTTCCCCAACGACGAGCACATGATCGTGGTCAAGGCCGCCACCGGCATCGGCGCGGGCCTGATCAGCAACGGCGCCCTGCACCGGGGCGCCGCCGGTGCGGCGGGCGATCTCGGGCACATCCAGGTCCCGAACGGCGGGGACGTGCTGTGTCACTGCGGCAACACCGGATGCCTGGAGGCGGTGGCGGGCGGCCCGGCCGTGGCGGCCAACCTCCGCGCCCTCGGCGTCGACGCGCACACCACCGCCGACGTCGTGCGGCTGGTCCGCTCCGGCAACCCGGAAGCAGGCCGCGTGGTCCGTCAAGCGGGCCGCGACATCGGCGAGGTCCTGGCCGGGTGCGTCAGCATGTTCAACCCCTCGCTGATCGTCATCGGCGGACTCGTCGCCCAAGCCGGGGAGACCCTGCTGGCAGGCGTGCGCGAGTCGGTCTACCGCCGCTCCCTGCCCCTGGCCACCGGAAACCTGCGCATCGTCGCCTCCGGCGCGGGCACCGAGGCAGGCGTCCTCGGCGCCGCGGCCATGGTCGTCAAACACATCCTGTCCCCAGAGATCCTCGACGCCTGGCTCACGACGGCCGACTAGGCGCTGTCGCACCAGGTCGCTGCTGGCGGACAAAATCACACCGAGGGGCGGCAGTGATCGAAACGGTGCTGGTTCTGTCCTTGTTGTGCCCGCACGTACGCTGTCCTGGTGCCCGAGACGATGACCAGTCGGCCCAGGCGAGCGGTGCTCGTCCGGTTGCTGGTCGCGCTGTTCCTCGTGGCCGGGGCGCTGTTCGGCATGCACTGCGCCTCCGATGGGCCCCAGACCGCGGGCCACGCCGCGACGCACCTCGCCGAGTCGGTCATTGAGACCGTCGCGATTGTCACCGAAGTCGCCCCGACGTCCCATGGTGAGGGCGCACCGACCGGGCTCCTGGCGTTGTGCGTATCGGTGGCGGCCGCCGTCCTCTTCGCCTGCGCACGGTTGACAGGTGCGCTTGACGTTCAGGTGCGAGCCCTCCCGCCGCGCCGAACCAGCGGGCGACCTGCCGTTGTCTTCTCCTGTGTCGATCTGACCCGGCTCTGCGTGCTGCGCACGTAGGAGAGGTCTGTCCGCACCCGTTCGCGGTGTTCGGACGTCCGACTCCGGTTCCGACCAACACACGGAAGGCGCGCTGCCGTGGATCTTCTCGCTGTCCTGCTCACTGGCTTGTTCGCTGGTGGGATCTCCTGTGCCGCCGTCCAAGGTGGCCTACTCGCCGGGCTTGTCGCCCGGCAACGCTCCGGGGAAGACCCGCACCCAGAGCGCTCCGCACTCGCGCGGCTGGGCGACGACCTCGCCCCGGTCGGCGGATTCCTCGCAGGCAAACTCGTGTCACACACCGTGCTCGGGGCATTGCTCGGCGCGGTCGGAGGGGCGGTGCAGCTCTCGCTCGGCACCCGGACGGTACTGCAGCTTGTCGCGGGCGCCCTGATCATCGTCTTCGGCCTCGCGCAGCTGGGCGTGCCCGGCTTCCGGCGGATCGTGGTCATGCCGCCGCTGCCGTGGATGCGAATGGTGCGCGCGCGGTCGCGGTCGCAGGCCGCGTTCGCGCCCGCCGTGCTGGGCCTGGCCACCGTCGCGATCCCGTGCGGGGTGACACTTTCGGTCGAGGCGCTGGCGCTGACCTCCGGATCGGCGCTCTCCGGCGCCGCGGTCATGGCCGTGTTCGTGCTCGGCACCGGCCCGTTGTTCGCGTTGCTCGGGTACGCGGCCCGCAAGGCAGCCACCGCCTGGCGCGGCAAACTGGCCGTGGCCACCGGGATCATCCTGCTCTTGACCGGGCTCTACACGGTCAACGGCGGGCTGGAGGTCGCCGGGTCGCCCCTTGCCGCGAGCAGGCTACTGGCCACGAGCGACGGCGAGGCCGACCGGAGCGCGACGACGGTCGACCAGGACGGCGGCCAAGTCGTCGAGATCATCGCGACAGCAGGGTCCTACCGCCCGCCCAACGTCGCCGCGCGCGCCGGTGTGCCGACGACACTGCTGGTGCGCTCGCAGAACGCGCAGGGCTGTGTCCGGGCACTGGTCGTGCCCTCCCTGGGTATCGAGCGGACACTGCCGGTGCGTGGTGAGACCCGCATCGATCTGGGCGTTCTCGAGTCGGGCACCCTCGAATACTCCTGCGCCATGGGCATGTACACCGGCGTCATCACCGTCGCTTGACCTTCGTCGGACCGCCTTGCCGTTGGTACCCCCTGGGGGTATGTTGGTGATAGCTGAAGGAGGCGCGCGATGCACGGTTACCCGTCCGACAGGGACGACTACAAGGCGCTGCGCTCCCGATTCGCCGGTCCCCACCACTAGTAGGAGTAATCGCATGTCTCAGAACACCTACACCGTCACCGGAATGACCTGCGGGCACTGTGTCCAGTCCGTTCGCGACGAGGTCGGCCGCATCGACGGTGTCACCGCCGTCAAGGTCGATCTGCCGACCGGCGCGGTCACTGTGGACAGTGCCCGCGCGCTGTCCGACGACGAGGTTCGCGCCGCGGTCGAGGAAGCCGGATATCAGCTGACCGCCTAGAACCCACGGTGGGGTAAGGACAAGACATGAATACAGCAGCGAAGCTCACCGCCTACGGTGCGGCGCTCGCCTTGGCCGCCGGTGGCGCCTGGGCGATCGGCACCGCTGTCGGCCCCCTGTCCGCCGACTCCGCGGCGCGGGCCGACGGACACGGCGGAGCCCACGGCGGCACCGTCGCGGAGAGCACGCCGAACGACCTGCCCAAGGGGCTGGCGTCGTCCAGGGGCGGATTCACCTTCACGCCCACCCACGCGACGCTGCCCTCTGGCTCGGCCCAGCAGTTCTCCTTCCGGATCACCAAGCCCGGGGGAGACGCGCTGACCGCATTCGACATCGCACACGACAAGCCACTGCACCTGATCGTCGTGCGACGTGATACGTCCGGGTTCCAGCACGTGCACCCGACGATGGCGGCCGACGGCACGTGGTCGGTCCCGTTGAACCTGCGGCAGGCGGGCAGCTATCGCGCCTTCGCCGACTTCGCGCCGACCGGCGCTGAGCCGCTGACGCTCGGCGTCGACTTCGCCGTCCCCGGCGACAGCGTCCCGGTGGAGCACCCGGAATCCCGAGTGGCCACAGTGGACGGATACGAGGTCCGGCTCACAGGTGACCTCGTGTCCGGGTCGTCGTCCAAAGTGGTCCTGTCGGTCACCAGGGACAGCAAGCCGGTCGGCGACTTGCAGCCGTACCTCGGTGCGTACGGCCACTTGGTCGCGCTGCGCGGTGGAGACCTCGCGTATCTGCACGTGCATCCCGAGGGTGTGCCCGGGGACGGCAAGACCCGACCAGGTCCGAATGTGGTGTTCTTCGCCGAGGTCCCGAGCCCCGCCGTCTACCGGCTGTTCCTCGACTTCCAACACGATGGTGTCGTCCGCACGGCCGAGTTCACGGTGTCCACCAACGAGACCACACCGTCCACAATGTCCACACCGTCCACATCGGCCTCGGCAGGCCACGGTGGCCACAACTGAGAGCGGAGGATTCATGACCGCGAACATCGTTTCGTCCCGCCCGGCCGAGATCGAACTCGCCATCGGTGGCATGACCTGCGCCTCGTGCGCCAACCGGATCGAACGCAAGCTCAACAAGCTCGACGGCGTGACCGCGACGGTCAACTACGCCACCGAGAAAGCCAAGGTCACCTACACCGACGGGATCGACCCCGCCGACTTGGTCGCTCAGGTCGAGGCCGCCGGCTACACCGCGACCCTGCCCCGAGTCGAGCCTGAGGCGGCGCCCACGGGCGATCCGCTTCGGCAGCGGCTGATCGGGTCGATCGCTTTGTCCGTGCCGGTCGTCGCCATGGCGATGATCCCGGCGCTGCAGTTCACCTACTGGCAGTGGATCTCGCTGGCGCTGGCCGCTCCGGTCGTGGTCTGGGCCGGGTGGCCGTTCCACCAGGCGGCCTGGGCCAACCTGCGCCACGGCGCGGCCACTATGGACACTCTGATCTCCCTGGGCACCCTCGCCGCGTTCGGCTGGTCGCTCTACGCCCTGCTCTTCGGCACGGCGGGCGAGCCGGGGATGACGCACCCGTTCGAGCTGACCATCCAGCGGATGGGCGGCGAGGCGAACATCTACCTGGAGGTCGCCGCCGGGGTCACCACGTTCATTCTCGCGGGCCGCTACTTCGAGGCCCGAGCGAAGCGGCGGGCGGGTTCGGCGCTGCGCGCCTTGCTGGAACTGGGCGCCAAGGAAGTCGCGGTCCTGCGCGACGGCGCTGAGGTCCGGATCCCGGTTGACCAACTCGCGGTCGGTGACCTGTTCGTTGTCCGGCCGGGCGAGAAGGTCGCCACCGACGGGGTCATCGAGGACGGCAAGTCCGCGGTCGACGCCTCGATGCTCACCGGCGAATCGGTGCCCGTCGAGGTCGGACCCGGGGACCCGGTGGTCGGCGCGACCGTCAACGCGGGCGGACGGCTCGTGGTCCGGGCCACCCGGGTCGGTGCCGACACGCAACTCGCCCAGATGGCCAAGCTCGTCGAGGCGGCGCAGACCGGGAAGGCCCAGGTCCAGCGCCTGGCTGACCGAGTCTCGGGCATCTTCGTCCCGATCGTCATCGGCTTGGCGCTGAGCGCGTTGGCGTTCTGGCTCGGCGCGGGCGCGGGCCCCTCGGCCGCGTTCACCGCCGCCGTCGCCGTGCTGATCATCGCCTGCCCGTGCGCGCTCGGGTTGGCCACGCCGACCGCGCTGCTCGTCGGCACCGGCCGCGGCGCCCAACTCGGCCTGCTCATCAAGGGGCCGGAGGTCTTGGAGTCCACCCGGCGCGTCGACACCGTAGTGCTGGACAAGACCGGCACCGTGACCACCGGGAAGATGGCCCTGGTCGACGTCATCACCGTCGACGGCGTCGAGGAGACGGAGGCACTCCGGCTGGCGGGCGCGGTCGAGCACGCGTCGGAGCACCCCATCGCCCAAGCGATCGCGGCGGGCGCCCGGCTGCGGTCCGAACTGCCCGCGGTCGAAGACTTCTCCGCGACCGATGGCCTGGGCGTGCAGGGCGTCGTGGACGGTCACGCGGTCGTCGTCGGCCGCGCTGAACTCCTGCGGGAGTGGGGTCTCGACCTGCCCGACGACCTGGCCGCCGCCAAGTCCGCGGCCGAGGCGCGCGGCGAGACGGCCGTCGCGGTCGCTTGGGACGGGGTCTCGCGGGCAGTTCTCACCGTGGCGGACACCGTCAAGCCCACGTCGGCGCAAGCGGTGCGGATGCTGCGCGAACTGGGCCTGACCCCGATCCTGCTGACCGGCGACAACCGGACCGTGGCCGAGGCGGTCGCCCGGGACGTTGGCATCGACGAGGTCATCGCCGAGGTCCTGCCCAAGGACAAGGTCGACGTCGTCGCCCGACTGCGGCGCGAGGGCAAGGTCGTGGCGATGGTGGGCGACGGCGTGAACGACGCCGCCGCGCTGGCCACGGCCGACCTCGGGCTGGCCATGGGCACGGGCACCGACGTCGCGATCGAGGCCAGCGACCTGACCCTGGTCCGCGGCGACCTGCGCGCCGCCGCCGACGCGATCCGCCTGTCTCGGCGGACCCTGGCCACGATCAAGGGAAACCTGTTCTGGGCCTTCGCCTACAACGTCGCGGCGCTGCCCTTGGCCGCGGCAGGCCTGCTCAACCCGATGCTGGCGGGCGCGGCGATGGCGTTCAGCTCGGTCTTCGTGGTCACGAACAGCCTGCGGCTGCGCCGGTTCACCTCGACCGCGCGCTGACAACACGAACGGCGCCCCCGACCGGATTGGCCGGGGGCGCCGTCGTGCGGACGAGAATCGCTGACGCGACCGGGATCGGACGCGCGTCGCGGCACGGCTCCGCTACGGGAGGCTGAACTCCTGTGTTTGCGGGTTGAGGTGGTCGAGTCTCATCGCACCGCCGGTCGTGTTACCGCTGAGGCGGAAGATGTTGACGCCTTCGGTGATGCTCGACTCGTAGATGAAGTTGTTGTACCAGTAGGAGGACCATGCGCCGCCGAGGTCGGGCGGGCTGATCGCGGGCGGGTCGGACCAGCCGACGGTTACCGGGCTGGCGGGGTTGGTGAACTCGGTGGCCCAGGTGCCTGCCTGGTAGTGCCCGCCCACGGCGACGTAGCGCCCGCTGCGCAACGGCACGATGTTGTAGTTGTGGACGGTGCAGTTCTCGGCGACGCCGTCCTGGCCTCTCGGCAGGACCCACTGGCCGAGTTTGGCTCCGGTTTGAGCGCTGTAGAAGAACAGGCTCTTGTCGACCGCGGGGTCAGTGGTCTGGCATTCCGGCTCGGCGCCACCACCGGGTTCCCACCCGGCGACGAGGATCTGGCCGTCCCAGCTGAACGAGGCCGAGTGCCAGCGGCCGTTTGTGCCTGCCTGTCCGACGCCGGGTTCGCTGACGACGAACAGGAACGCGGGGTCGGCCAAGCTGCCTCCGGGCAGCGCGTTGGCGCCGACGTCCCAGACGTTGATCGCGTCCGCGCTGGCGCAGGCCAGCAGGTTCACCTGTCCGAGGATGAGACCCGCGTCGTGGCAGCCGGTGCGCACGTTGGTGATCGGGCCGGTGAGAGGTTCACGGCGCAGCAGGTTCGCCCCGGCCGGATTGGCCAAGGGGACCTCGATGACGTCCATGAAGTCGCCAACGGGGTCGTCGTTGGCGCGGGTGCCGTCGACGCATCCCGCGCTGCTGGAGTTGTTGCTGTAGATGATCAGCCGGTTGCCGTCGCGGGCGCCGGTGAGGGTGTGCGAGCCGCAGGGCAGCGACACCGCGGTGAGCAGTGCCGGGTTGACCGGGTTGCTGATGTCGAAGACGTGGACGCCTTCCCAGCCCGCGGGGACCGTCTGGCCGTCACAGGTGCGGGCGACGGCCTTCTTCGAGTTCCATGAGCGGACAAGAATGTTCTCCCACACGAAGATGTCGCCCTGATCGCCGTTGCAGCGCTGGTGGGAGATCTCCAGTGGATTGTCCGGGTCCGAGATGTCGATGACGCGGAAGCCGTCGTAGTTTCCGCTGAAGGCGAGGTTTCCCCAGAACGCGAGGTCGGAGTTGATGTGCCGGACCCCGTCTGGTTCGCCGAGGAATGTGGCGGGGTGCGGACTGTGGCCTTTGGCGTGCATGTTCTGGGTGTGCGGGTTCGTCGCGTGGTCGGCGGTCGCGATGGCCGGGGCGATCAGGACGCCCGCGGCGACGAGTGCGCCGAAGATGAGTTTGGTGTGCCGTGACATGCGACATCCTCCTTGGGTGTGGTGAGGTCGTCACGGAGTGGGTGGCCGGGTGAGGAATCGACCCGGCCACCGGCGTCGACTACGGGAACATTCGTTCCTGCGTCTGTGGGTTGTTTCGCTGCAGCAAGGCTGCCCCTGCGACCGCGGAATGGTTGATCGCGAAGACATCCACGCCGCGAAGGATGTCGTTGCCATAGATGAATCCGTTGTGCCAGTACGACGACCAGGTGTTCGCGGCGATAGGGTCGCCCGGCCGGTAGAACCCGAGCTCGACGGGGTTGGCCGGATCGGTGAGATCGGCGACTGTCGTCCCACCGGTGTACGCGGCTGAGACCAGGATGTCGCGGTCGACACCAGGCACATAGCTGAAGTTGTGCATCGTGCACACACCTGGTTCCACCCGCGGAATCTTGTAGTGGCCGAGCTCGGACGCGGTCGCCACGTCGTACGTCCACACCGCGCCGGTCGTCGACTGATCCACGGCCCGGCACCGCGCGAGCGCGCCGCCGCCTGCTTCGTCACCGAAGGTGACCCGCCGTCCGTCCCAGGTGAACTGAGCCGAGTGCCAGGCTTTGACCTGGGGTGTTGTGATGGTGTGCAGGACCTTGGGATGCGCGCGGTCGCTGATGTCCCAGATCTGCCCGACGCTCAGACACGCCGCTGCGGCCAGGTTCAACGGCTTGAACACGGTGATGTCGTGGCATCCAGTCGTGTTCTGCAGCACCGGCGCGGAGAACTCCAGTCGCGTGTGGTCGAACACCGGGACACCCGTCGTCTCCGGTGTCGAGACCACTTTGGCCTTCTCCGGGTTGTTCAACGCCACGTGGATCACCGAGATCTTGCCGTGGAACTGCTGGCAGTGCGGGCCGACAGAGGTCGTCGTCACCGCGTAGGAGGAGACATAGATGAACAGGCTGCCTTTGCCTGCCGGTGACAGGGTGTGGGTGTGAGAACCACAATCGGTCCGTACTGAAGCGATGTGTTTGATGTCGGCGGGGTTGCGCACGTCGAAGATCCGCACGCCCTCCCACGCGGTCGGGTTCGCCGCGGTCGTGTTGGCGCTGTCGCACTCGGGTTTGGTCTGCGGAGTGTCGACCGATGAGAACAGCAGTCCGTTGTAGATCGAAACATCGCCCTGGCCACCGTTGCACGGCTTGAACGCGACCTGACTGGCCGCGCCCGGGTTGGAGATGTCGATCACGCGGAAGCCGGAGAAAGCGCCCGCGTAGGCGTAGTTGCCTTCGAACGCCAGGTCGGACTGAGTCGCGCCGTCGACCTTGGGTAAGTTCTTGAGTAAAGCCATGTTTGCGCTATGCAGATCGGGTCCGCCGCCCCCGGTGGGCGGGTGTGTCCCGCCATCGTGGTCCGGGTCGTGGGCGTAGGCAGTCGCCTGCGCCGATACCAACGCGGCGGAGGCGAGAACGGTGACGCAGGTAAGCCGCCATGTTCGTCTCACGGCAGCTCCTCCTCTCGGGTTTGCGAGCAGTGAACTCGGGCAGGCGACGCCCCCGGCTGTTTGTCGGGGGCGCCACTGGCGGGCCCGACTCAGCCGGTGAAGCGGAAGATGTAGAGGCCGAAGTCCCGGTCGCTGCCGAGGATGTACTTCTGGCCGGTCTCGTCCTTCCAGACCTCCACGCCCCAGAAGTTGTTGCCTCCCTGATCGATGAAGGCGCCGACTTCCTGGATACCTGTCTTTCCGTACTTCACCACGCGGAATCCGGCCGCGTAGTAGGAGATGTAGGCGATCTCGCTGTTGTCGGGGTCCATCGCGACCTCGTGCACCGAGAGATCGCCGAACCCGATGGCGTAAGCCGGGTCCTGCGCCTCGGGGACGCTGTAGGTGTCGATCTGGGTGATCGAACCCGGGACGCCGACCTTGGGTGAGATCTCGGTGCCGAACAGCCTGACGTAGCCCCACCCGTCGAACACCGCGCGGATGGTCGTGGTCGCGCTCGGGCTGCCCGCGGCCGGGCTCGGCGTGGTGCACGCGTTCGCCTCGGTCACGCCCGCGATGCCGAGCAGTTGGAGCCCGCGGAGCCGGTTGACGAACACATAGGGGATGCCGCCGCTCGCGAGCATTGTCACGCCCGCCAGGCAGTCGGCGCGAACGTTCTGGAACACGATCCCAGCCGTGTAGCCCGCGGCGGTGATGTTGTTCAGTTTGGCCTGGAAGGTGCAGGTGCCGCGTTCGACGAGCGCGGTCCCGCTCCCGGCCGGGAGCGCCGCGCAGGCGTTGCCGACGTAGGTCGTCGGCCCGCTGATCTCGGTGTCCTGGTCGATCGGCGGGGTGTCACTGGCCTGCGTGGCGATGTAGGACGTGCCCGCGTACGGGCCGGAGTCGATCGTCGCGATCACCCGGAACGGGTTGAAGTCCTCGTCGGTGCCGAGCAGGAACTTCTTGTTCGGCGACAGCTCGGACTGATGGGAGTTGCCCTCCGGCGAGATCGAGTGCCCGCGGGCCAGCCGCTGCTCGTCCAGGGCGGCGTAGTCGGACTCGGCGATCAGGGTGACCTTGCCCGGACCCGGATCGGTGACGTCGAGCAGGACGTAGCCGCCGTCCCAGTAGTTCATGTTCATCACGTACCGCTGACCGATCTTGGTGATCATCATGTCGTGGCTGAACACCGAGGTCAGGTTCGTCGGGGTCGCTTGGTCGACGCCGAACAGCACGTCAAGGTCGAGCGTGTCGTTGACCATCACCGGGTGGAACGGGTCGGTGATGTCCATGATGTCGACATCGGCCTGCTCCTCGTCATCGACGAGCACGACGTAGGTCTTCCCGTCGAAGTTGTTCGTCCACATGCGCATGCTGTGGGTCTGGTTCGGCGCCGGGTCGAGGCCACCGCCGGGGTTGGTGAAGTCACCGGTGTGCAGCGCCACTGGCTGCGGGTGCCGCGGGTCGGTGACGTCCCACAGCGAGATGCCGCCCGAGTTCGGCGGCGCGGGCGCGGCACCGGGGCAGGTCTCGTTCTGGTGGGCCAGCAGGTCGCCGGAGAAGTACGCGTTGTCCACGTGCATGACCTGGATGCCCTCGCCCGCGTACGAGCCCGCGCTGGTGGGGATGAACGCGTCGAGGACCTCCGCCGGGTGGGCCGGATCGGAGATGTCCACGACGTGCACGCCGGTCTGCCCGCACGTCGGCTCGCGGAACGCGTTGAGATAGGCGTAGTCACCGAAGGCGGTGACGTCGGCGACCCGGCCGGTGTTGCCGGTGCCCGCCGGGTTCGTCACCTCGGCCCTACCCACCAAGGTGACGTTGTTGTTGACCGGCGGCAGGTGACCTTCGGTGCCGTCGTGCTGCTTGTACATCCCGTCGGCGACGCCTTCGCCGGGAAAGTCCTCACGGCCGCCGCTGCCAGGATGGTCCGGGTGGGCTTGGGACACACCGGTCACCATCACACCGACGACCAGGGTGAGGGAGCTGAGTAGGGCTGTTCGACGCAGTCGACGTTGACCACGCATGTTCGCCTCCCGGGGTGCGCAGTTCCCCCGACTCGGCGAAACTATGCCTCGGTCGAACGTCGTGCAAGGGTCGCAGGACACGGCTCGACGAAAGTCCCCGAAATGGCCCATCCGGCCTCACTGGAAGGAACTTCTCCGGGATGCTCCAGTACAGTCGTGGAATCTCCTGTCGAGAGGTGGGCAGACGATGCACGGGCTGGGCGACCTGGAGTCTTCGGTCATGAGTGTCCTGTGGGACTCAGAGGACAGTCTCTGTGTCCGCGACGTGTTGGAACGTCTGGACACCGGCAAGGACCTGGCCTACACGACCGTCATGACGGTCCTGGACAACCTCCATCGCAAGACCTGGGTCGAACGTGAACGGGTCGGTCGCGCGTTCTACTACTGTCCTTCGTACACCCGGGCGGAGTTCGCCGCCCAGTCGCTTCGCCACGTGCTGGAGGCCTCCGGTGACCCGGAGGCGGTGCTCCTGCACTTCGCGCGGTCGGCCACCGCGGAGGAGACCGAGGTGCTGCGCAAGGGGTTGCGCAGGAGGTCGAACAAGCGATGACGTTCACGGTCGCGATGCTGCTCGGCGCGGCCGTCGTGGCCATGCTGGGGCCGCGCTGGCTGAGCGGGCTGGCCCGCCGCGGGGTTGATCCGCTGGTGTTGTTCACCGCGTGGATCGCCTCGATCGTGAGCGCGGTCCTGATGTCCACCAGCGCCGTCGTCGTGTTGATGGTTCCCGACCACAACCCGGTCGGCGATTCGTTCACCTTCCTGCTCCACGGCGTTACGTCGGTGGCACACGGCCTCAACCCGCACGCCGAGGAACTCATCGGCCTCGTCGGTACGGTCCTCATTGCCTGCCTGACGGTCCGTGCCGCGGTGCTCGCGATCCGGTCGGCGATCCGCCGCCGCCGGGCCAACCGCCGCTACCTGGCCGAACTCGGGGTCAGCGCGCGAACCGCCGACGGGGTCCTGTGGTTGGACCACGAGAGTCCGCTTGCCTTCAGCATCGCGGGCCCGCCGGGCGTCATCATCGCCACAAATGGTCTCAACAGGACGATGAGTCCGGCCGAGGTCGCCGCGGTCCTGGCCCACGAACGCGCTCATCTGCGCGGCAGACACCACCTCCTGGTCGCCCTCGCCGACGCCGTCGCCGACGCCCTGCCGCTGGTGCCGCTCGCCCAGCGAGCACCCCGGGAGTTCCGCGTATTGGCCGAGCTCAGCGCCGACACCCAAGCCGTGCGGTTGCACGGTCGCGCCGCACTTCGCGCCGCGCTCATGGCCGTCGCGAGCGGACCGACGCCGATGGGCAGTCTCGGCGTGACCGGCGGCGAGATCACCCACCGGTTGCGTCGCCTGGAGCACGCCACCGGGACCGGGCCCCTGGGCAAGACAGTCGGTTGCGTGACCGCACTCCTCACGGCGTTCACGACACCGGTCGTGGTCGCGCTCGCGGTGCTCCAAGTCGCCGTGCTCACCGGGTGCTGACGCGACCCACCTACGACTCCGGTTAGTACGATTGTAGTTAGTAGATATGGCCGCTGACCTGCGAAATTCATCTACTAAATTTGATAGTACGAACGCTCGTAGTATTTTGATGGCGCCGTATTGTCAGGCCTGAGTACCCGGATGAGTGCGGGTAGTGCGATGGCGACGCGGTGCGCTCGTCTGGCGACAAGCTCTTGAATCTGGCGGAGTGCCTGCGGCGGATCGCGTCCGCTACCTGGTCGCGGACTCCTTCCCCGAGGGGAGTCCAAGGTGATCGGCAAGGGTTCCCTGAGTGCAAGCCCCGATCTGATCTGAGGTTCCCCCTCGGGCTGCGGCGCAGCCGCCGCCCGGCCAGGCCAATTCCCGGGTATGAACCGGGCGATCCGCCTGCGGCACAGGCATCGAAGGCTTGCGAGTACGAACGCTATGGAAGCGTCTCCACGGACGTCAGCAGACCTGGCATCTCGGCCAGGGCGCGGCGCAGTGTGGCCATCCGGCGCGGTCCCAGCCCGGCTTGCCAGCGGTCCTCAACGTCGACAATGGCGGCCGCCGCGACTTGCACCGCTTCCCAGCCCCGGGGGGTGAGACGCACGATCTTGGCTCGGCCGTCGCGGGGGTCGGGTGCTCGTTGTACGTAGCCCCTGGCCTCGAGGTAGTCGACAAGTTCGGCCATCGCGCCCTTGGTGATACGGGCTTGCTCGGCCATGGCGGTGAGTCGGTTGCCGTCCTGACCGATCGTCTCAAACACCTTGCCGTGGGCCGGGCGGATGTCGGCGAAGCCTGCGGCGTCGAGCTGGCGGTGCAGCTCGGCCTCCAGTGCCCGATAGGCATCGTCGAGCAGGGTCGAGATGTCTGGTTCTGTCACGAGAGCGGCGGTCCCACGATCTCGTAGCGGTACCGCGACTGCATCTCCGCCATCTGTTCGGCATCAGGTGGCCCGTCGGGTAGCGGCCCGAACGTCATGGCCTCAGCCGGTGCGCCCATCTCCCGGAACTCGTTCTCGGCACCGCCGGGCACCATCAGGCACAACACGCGGGCGGTCTCGGTCTGGCAGCGGAACCCGTGCGATACCTCGCGCGGCCCCCAGACGAACGTGCCGGGCGGGGCGTCGATCAGCTCCTCGCCGAGGAGGTAGGTCAGGTGGCCGTCGAGCACGTAGAAGGCCTCGTCCTCGCCGTGATGCACGTGCACCGGCGGCTCACCGCCCTGGTACATGCGGATCTCGGTCACCGACAGCTGCCCGCTGGTGTCCGCGGCGTCGGCGAGGAACGAGAACACGTGGCCGAAATACCACGTGGAGTTTGCTTTCGCGGCCGCTCGGGCGTAGGGCCGAGATGTGGTCGTGGTCATGCTTCCCTCCAATTAGTTCGGCTCCCGAACGAGATGGTACTGCTCCCGAACTAACGGGGCAAGCGTCCGCTGTTGTGGATAGGGCAGGTGCAAGTCTGGCTTGAGCCCAAAATCACGGCCAGTTACTCATCCGCTACGCACCCGACGCGACGCCTCCAACGTCCTGTCATGCCCTTGGGGTCGAGAGGTCCTCGCAACACCCCGGTTCAGGGGATGCGATGGACTTTCAGATCCGGGCGGTGCAACCTCGGCAGGCGAGGCCGCGAACGAGGCTCGGGAGTCGAATCGGCAGCCTGGAAGACGGCCCCTGTCTGGGGTGCCCGCGTTGCGCGGTGGATGTTGATGTTGTGGCGCGCCTCCGTGCCTCACTCTCGAACCCGAGTTTGAAGGTCAAGGGTTTGAGTAAGACAGGTTTGGTGCCCCCGGCAGGACACGCAAAACATGGGCAACATCATCGTCCGACGCCGGTTGTGGCGGTACCTGCACGTCGCGGTCGGCATTTGCGCTGTTCAGTGCGATGATGGTGGCCGACTGTTCCACGGCTGGCACCGTTTCACCGCGTAGGGTGGCGCGGATCGTGACGTTGCGGGTGGCGTGGTCGTAGTAGATCTTCATGCCACAGGCTTCGTACAGACCCCGCTGCAGTGGGTCGGGTGCATCGGCCAGGGCGAGCGACAGTTGCGGCAGCATATCGAGCAGCTCGGGCTGTTGAGGCTGTTCCCGTTCGGCCACGATTCGGAGCTCGTCCAACTCGGCCAGTTTCGCCCGTCGCTGGTTCTCCAGGTCGGCGAAGCGAGCGCGGAGCCGTTCGGCCCACGCGCGTCCGGCCTCGTCGTTGTCGTCGAGGGTCTTGGCTTCCCGCTCATCCATGAGGTTGTCCTGGCGACGGCCCAGCTCGGTGATGGCCTTCTCGAGCGCCGCGATCCGGTTCTTGTGGTCTTGGCGTTGGTGGGTGCCTTGCTTGGCCATTTGGTGCCGGAGGAGCACGGCGCGGTCTTGGCCGAGGACCCGTTGGGCGAAGAAGGTCTGCACGCAGTCGAGCAGTCGGTCTTCCCGCACGTACACGGCGCGGGGGTGGTCGGCGTAGTCCTGTGGGTTCCCGACGCGGTCCAGTTGCGGTTGGCAGGTGTAGTAGGCCAGTTCCTTTCGGCGGGTCTTGCCGAACATGCGCTTGTTACACGAGACGTGGTGGACGTAGTGACGCAGGACGTAGGTGCGTCGGGTGGCTGGGTGCCGGTTCGCTCCGACCATCCGGGAGCCCTGTCGGCTGGTGGCGATCTCCTGGACTTCCTTCCACATCTCCAGGGTGACCAGCGGCTCGTGGGTGGGCTCGGGTGACCAGATCCACTTGCCCGGCGGGTTGAGCTTCCCGCCCTTCTTGCTCGCCCGCCGATTCCAGACCATGTACCCGGTGTATTTCGGGTTACAGAGGATGTCGCGGACCGAGGAGACCGTCCAGCAGTTGCGCGCCCGCTCGCGTCGGTTGGGCTGGGGTGGCAGGTAGCGGTCGAGGTCGAGATTGAGGCGTTCGGCGATCTCCTTGTAGGCGAGCTTCTCGTCATGGCGCCAGAGGAAGATCTGCGTCGCTGTCTGCCCGCGTTCGGAGTCCACCAGCAGCCGCGACTTGGTCTTGCCCTCCTCGCGTTTCGCGGCGACGGGGTGTTCGATCTTCTGGAGGGTGTAGCCGTAGAGGGCCTTGCCGATGTTCCAGCCCTGCTTGGTGTGTTCGCGGAAGCCTTCCCAGGATTGCTCCAGGGTGTGCCGGAGGAACCACTCGCCGACGCCCTGCTTCATCCGGCGGACCAGGATCTGGGTCGCGCGCTTCTCAGTGATGGAGATCGGGCCTTCGTCGGCGGCGAACAGCGGGACGCCGACCTTCTCCAGGGTGTGTTCGAGCTGGGTGGACTGGTGGGTCCAGCGGGCAGCGCGTTCGATCTCCTCGACCACGACGGCCTCGAACCGGCGGCCGGGATGCTGGGCTTCAGCGAGCAGGTCGGCCAGACCGCCGTCGCGGGGGATCGGGATGTTGAACGCCTCGTGGGCGTTGCCCAGACCACGCTGGTCGAGGTCCTTGCGGGAGGACTCCACGTCGTAGAAGAACGCGACGATGACGAACCCTGGCGGCAGGACTTTGCGGCAGTTGTCCAGCTGCCGGGGTAGCGACAGCGTCGGGTCTTGAAGGTCACGGGTCGAGGTGCGCAGGAACACCGCGACCGGGACTTCGCTAACCCCGCCGCCGAGCCCGACCAGTGCCGTCATGTCCTCCTCGGCTGCCTGCGGGCGGCGCAGGGCCAGCGGTGCGGAGTCGGAGTGAAGGCCGCTCATGCCGCTCGCCCCTCCTCGGCCGCGCGCCCGGCACCACCCTGCTCCAAGGTGCTCGTGGCCTCGCGGTGGGCGAGCCAGTTCAGCAGCGCGGAGATGGCGGCTGCCTGCGCGGCGGCCACCCGCTCACCTTCCTCGCCGTCGACATAGCGGATGTCGAAGGTCACAGTGAGCCCGTCGCAGACCGCGTCGACACCCGGCGGCAGCGACACCGGCTGGCGGGTTCTCGGCCCGGAAGATGATGTACGCCTCGTTGACGGTGAGCTGCTCGACTCGGGTCGGTGACGCGATGGCGGCCGACGCCGTGACTGATCTTCGGGTGCGCCCGGTGGCCGGGACGAGGCCCGGCCACGCCGCGCGGGTGGCGCGGTGATCTGGTTTTCCGGTGACGTGGTCACGACGGTCCTCCTGGAAAGTCATGGCTGGTCGACATGGTTGGGTCCACAACACCTCTGTCCACATCGAGCTGGCAAGCATCCTCGACGACCTGCTTTCCCTGCGGCACAAGATGTTTCGTGCCGACCGGGAACCTGTGTGCGCACTGTCGTGAACAGAATCGTGGTTCGCGGCGGAGGCTGGGGGTCGTCTCAAGGACGGAACTACTGTTGGCGCTACTCGTGCACGGCCGCTGCCGGGCGGGACGCCCGTTCCGGACATGTCGCCCGCGCCGCCGCCGAACCGTCGGCAGCGCGGGCGACAGCGGGCGCGGTGGCCCCGGTCGCAGGTAGCCCAGCAACCGCCTTGGCGATACGCCGGCTAGTGGTCAACCCCGGCGCCTGCGAGTCTGGACTGGCCGGACCGCCACGAACGCTGGCTCGGCCTGCTGAACGGGATAGCCCTCCCACCGGAGTTCATCGTTGACTTCCCGCTGCAACGCGGTGATGACGTCGATCGTCAACCCGTCCGGGTGGTGGTTCGCGGCCGTCACGCGGCCCCGCCGGTGATCGGACGGCAGCGCATTCGCCGAGTCGTCGTTGGCCCTGGCCGAGGTAGGGACACCTCGGGCCTAGCGCGGGCGCGGCGAGCCAGGGCGGGTGCGACCGCTCTTCTGGCCGCGCGCTCGCGATCCCTTGCCCGTCATGCCGCACGCTCCGCGGTGACCGGGGCGCCGGACCGGCATGACCACGGCGAGCAGCCGTCGGGGTCGTCCTCCTCCGTCGGACTGGTGGAGACCAGCCGCAGGTGCCGTTTGCCGAGAGCGGACGGGTCGAGGTCGACTTCGTCGAGCGGCTGACAACTCCGATGCAGGAAGTACTGCCCACGCAGCTCTTGCCCTTGTGTCGTGGCGTGCGGGTAGCCGTCGCGGATCGCCTTGTCGAACTCGACCGCCTCGGCCCAGCCGTCCGGGTCGTTGTCGCGAATCCAGCGCCAGCCCGCGTTGCCGTGGAACGGGCACCCGACACAGGCTGACTTCACGGTCTCCCCGAAGCCTCGTTCGGCGAGGAACTCGATGCACCGTGCCCGGTTGAAGCCGAGGTCGATCAGCGGGAAGACGTTGTGCAGGAACCGCAGCCCGGAGTCCTTGGCGCGCGTGAACTCGTCGGTGCTGATCCCGATGGCCTGCTCGGCGTACACCCCACGCGGCACCCGTCGCGGATGCGGGTATCCCAGTAGCTCCCGCGCGGCCTTCTTGAGCGGGTTGATCTTGTACTCGGAGGTGCATTGCCTCCTCGCGAGCCCTCGCGACCCGTCGGGGTTGAGGGTGTGCAGGGGCATGGACACGAAGCGGTGGCGTGGATCGAGGGCGTCGGCACGGATGTTCCCTGCCGACACCTGACGCACCGGGATGCCGTGTCTCTCGGCGTGCGCGGTCAGCCGGTCGAGGTTCGCGTACACGGCGCGCGGTTCCCAGCCGGTGTCGGCGAAAAGAGCGACGTCGAAACGCGGTATCTCACCCTCGCACGCCAGCAGCAGCACGGTCGTGCTCTGCACTCCGGCGCCCAGGGACAGCAGTCGCAAGGCGGGGCCGGTGTCGGTCGCCTTCAGGCTTGTCGTGGTCATGCCGCGGTCACCTCCTGCCCGGTCGGTGACCGGTGGTCGGTGTTGATGTCGAGGAGTTCGGCGAGGTCGGCGAGCAGCAGGGCCACCGCGTAGGCGGCTTGCTGGGGAACCACGCCGTTGCCCAGCGCGCGGAGCTGCGCGGTGCGGGGCAGGGAGAGGTCGGTGACCCAGCCTTCGGTCAGTCCCATGAGGTGCTCGACGAAGGCGGGAGCGAGGACCGGGCGGCCGTGGTTGCCGGGCTGGGTCGGGTGCGGTGTCGGGCGGCCCAGCACCGCCTCCCAGCGGCGGATCGCCGCCTCGTAGACACCCCAGTTCACCGGCGCCGACTCGACGCCGGATGCCGAGCTCGTCTCAGCGTCGGGAACCGCTACGAGATGTCGTCGGTCTCGCTGTCCTCGGCCCGGTGGTGCGCCGGCGGGGTGAGCAGGCGGATGACCGCCGAGGGCAGCATCAGGTCGCCCTTGGAGCCCCGCTGTGCCGGACAGCCCTTCGTTCCGTCCGTCGCTCGTGGCGTCGGCAGGAACGCCTCGGGGTCCACCAGCGGGAGCACCTGCTGTGACAGTGGCGGCCGGAATCCCGCTCCGGCCCTGCGGCCCGCCGTACCGGTGTCCGAGGCTCGCGGAGTCGGCAACAGCCGAAGCCGGTCCAGCAGTGACGGACCGCCCTGCCTGCTGGCGGCGCTGATGCCATTGGACGAGCCGTCGTGCGCAGTCGGCGTCGGCAGCATCTCCGTCTCGTCGACCGGGGCTGGGCTCGCGCAGCCAGGCGAGCAGGAACACGCGCTCGCGGCGGTGCGCGGCTCCGACGTCGGCGGCGCGGACGCTACGCCAGAGCGCGTCATACCCCGCTTCGGCCAGGTCGCCGAGTACACGGTGGAGTCCTCCATTGCGCCAGCGAAGCGCGGCGACGTTCTCCACGATGAGCAGCGCGGGTCGTAGTACGCGAAGGCCCGCCACGATGTCGGCCCACAGCCCACTGCGGACTCCCTTCTCGATGCCCGCGCGCTTTCCGGCGGCGGAGATGTCTTGGCAGGGGAACCCCGCGACGAGCACGTCAACCGGCTCAATGGAGGTCCAGTCGATGTGCCGCAGGTCGCCGAGGTTCGGGATGCCCGGTGTCCGGGCGTCGAGGATCTGGGCGATGTGCGGGTCGGGGTCGGCGACCCAGGCAATTCGGCCGCCGCCCAGGGCGGCCAGCACCCCGAGGTCCAAGCCGCCGTAACCGGTGCACAACGAGCCCACGACCGGACCGGACTCGGCGACAGGTCGAGTCCGCCGTCCCGGCCCCGGCGTCACCGCCGGGGCCGGGACAAGCGTGAGCGAACGGCGTGTCATGCCGCCCGGCCTCGCTCACCCGCACCGTCACGCGCGACGCCTGCGGATCGCGCCGAGCGGTACTGCCCGAGGTCCACCACGTCCCCCGACGAAGTACCGGCCGCGGTGCTCCCGGCGGACCTATGCAGGGCGGTGCGGAACACGAGGACGTCCTCGTGGGCGATCAGGTGCAGCGGCAGTCCGGCCTCGCGCTGTTTGCGGATGAAGTCGCGCTGGAAGAAGCTGCCGCGCGCCACCAGGTCGGTCTCGGCTGCGCGGGCGAGCAGTGCGACGTTGCGCTCGACCGGGATCAGGCCGGCCGCGCGTCCGCAGGCGAGGATCTGGGAGGGCAGGTCGATCAGTTCGGCGTGCTCGCGCCACGGGCGGATGGTGATGGCGATGTGCCCGCCGGGCTTCAGGAACGTCCGCAGCGCGGCGAGGATGCGGGTGAACCCGGCCAGCAGGCGGTGGTGGCCGATGTTGGCGAGGTTGCCGCGGTCGAGGGTGTTGCCGTAGAGGTGGTGGTACTTCTGCACCCCCGCGCCAGGCGCGACCGACACCTGCCCGTGCGTGGAGGGACCGTAGGGCGGAGACGTCACCACCAGCGCCGCTTGGCCGACGTACTCGGGCGGCAGCAGCGTCACGAGCTGGCGGGCGTCACCGTGGAACACCCGCGCGTCGATCCCCTCTTCACCGCCGACGCCCTGCTCCCGAGCCAGGTCGAGGTTGGCGTTCGCCACGTCGACCCAGTGGGGTTCGTACTCCACGCCGACGGCGCGGCGGCCGAGTCGGACAGCTTCGACGAGGGTGGTGCCGATGCCGCACATCGGGTCGAGCACCAGGTCGCCGGGCTTCGTGTAGTGGGTGACGGCGTGGCGGACGACCTCGGGCAGCATCTTGGCCGGGTGCGCGGTCGACTCGGGCGTGTACTTGTTCTTGCGCTGGGCGGCCGGCGAGGACTGCGCGGTGGTCCACACCGACACCGCAGGGGGCTCCGTGCTGCTCTTCTGCTCACCGCTGTCCACAGAGTTGTCCACAGCGGTGGGTGGGGTGTCGAGCGCGGCGATGAGCGCGCGCGGGATGCGCTGGGTCGGCTCGTCGCCGACCGCTGCGGCGGTGGTCGCGGAGGACTCGGCGGCGGGTTGATGGGTGGCGTCGTGCGTCACGGGCGTGCCTTCCTGGCGGTGCGGTCCGGGGTGGGCGAAGTCGTCGTTCGGCGCGGGGTTGGGTGTGGTCGTCATCGGATGTCTTCGGGTTGCGAGACCGCGTCCGTGGGCGCACTCGGCAAGGCCGTGGGCGTCGGCTGGTGGTCGTGCGGCTGGGCGAAGACGAGGACGTCGGAGTGGATGCGTCGATGCGGCACAGGCAGCCCGCGCACGACGGCGCGGTGGCGTGCTCGCGCGTCGGCGTCGGCGGTGTCGCGGTCACCGAAGTTGGCGTCGAGGTGGTCGTCGGAGTGGGTGTCGGCGAGGTGGAAACGGCCGTCGCGGACGGGCGTGTGCAGGGCGACGATGTGCTGCAGGTAGAGCAGGTCGGCGTTCTGTCCTGCGGTCACCACCGCGCCGGTCGGGTCGGTCAGCTCGCCCGACGTCCAGTCACAGTGCGTGAGCACGACGAGGATGCCGCCGACCCGTAGCCGCCGTGCCGCGTAGAGCGCGATGAGGTCGGCGGTATTGCCGTGACCGTGGCCGCCGGGGCGGTGCGGCGGCAGGCTGGCGACGATCAGGTCGGCGCTGTCCACGGGTGCGGTCACCACGTCCGGGACGGACACCTCGACGGTGAGTTCCGGTGCCGTGGGGAGGGTCGCCGGAGCCGGGCCCACTCCACCGACGAGGTCGGCCCAGAACGGGCGGGAGGCCGGACCGGTCGACGTCGGGTCGACCGGGACGCGCTCGACGCGCGCGGCGCGGCCGAGGCGTTCGACGGCGGCGACGGTGTCGGCCAGTTCGGGGTCCGGCTCGGTGCCGGGGGCGTGGTCGATGACGCCGTCGGCACCGACCACGCCGAGCGTCGGGCGGGTGCGATCGGGGGTCGTCCGGTCCAGCAGCACGACTCGTTCGGCGGGCTTGCTGAACGAGGTGACGATCCGCTCGACGAGGGTCGCGGGCCACGTGGCGTCGAGGTCGATCGGCGCGGAGCCGGCGGTCCAGACGGTTGCCGGAGTCGGGGTCGCGGCCGACCCGCGTGAGCGCGAGCGGCCGGTGCCGGCGGTGGACTTCGCGGGCTTGCCAGGGCTGACGCGGGTGGTGGTCGGAGCGGTCGGCCAGGGGCGGCGGTCACCGCCTCGGTGCCCGCCGGGGCGGGCCGGAGCCGGGTGGGTGGAGTCGGCGCGCCGTCGGGGCGAGCGGCGGGCGGAGTTGTCGGGCTGGGTCACGGGTGTCCCTTCGCCAGGGGTGGGTGCGCCTGTCGGTGCGAGGCGCTGATGACACCCCTGAACTCCGAAATACGACCCCTTTGGGGACACGCCCTCGTCACTTTTCTCAACGGATTTGACGGGCGCGAATAGCAGGGAAAGGTTCGCGCGCGCGTGCCCGCGCAGGGAGAGGCGGCGGGTCCGAAAGGAGGGGGCCGAGCGCTTTTTCCGATCCGCCGGGGATCGCGGTTGCTTCCAACCGGTAGCAGCGCGTGACGGCTCGCTCACGGCTATGACCAAACTGGTACCGAACTAGTACCGGGCACAAGTATTCGCAGCTAGGCGGGTATTACCGGACAAGTCAGCTTGATCTTGACGTCACGTGTTCAGTGATCCACTAAGACGCCCGAAGTGGATCTTGTAACACTTGCGGCGCGGATGTGAAGATCGCCGGTACCTCTGCGGTACTAGTTCGGTACCAGTTTGGTCATCGGTTGGTACTACCCGCCGTGGCGTCCTGGGCAAGTCATTGATTCCGACTTGCTTTCGGGAGCCATTCCATGAGTTCACGTGAGGCTATTCCGCGCTCCGGTTTCGAGCGCGACTCCATGCCGTTGGACGCGGCGCGGTCGGCGTTCGAGTGGCTGGTCGCCGGGCCGCATCCGGTGTCGGTGGACGGCCGGTTGTTCCCCGGTCTTCCGGCGCGGCGGGTGCCGTTGAACGAGCTACGTGACCGGTTGCTGCGCCGCCGTTGCCCGCAGACGCTGCGGGACGCGGCGTGGGCGCACCTGGTCCTGCTTGCCCGCACCGAGGGCGGTGCCTGGACCGTGGGCGCGGTCGGGGTCGCGTTGCCCGCGCTGACCTCCATCGCCGCGACCTTGTCGGCGCGCTTCGCTGGTGACCCGAGCGACATCCACGCCGCGGTGCTCGCCGGTTTCGTCGCCGAGCTCGGCGAGATCGACCTGCGCCGTCCGCGGGTCATGTTGCGTCTGCGGTGGGCCGCCTACCGCGCCGGCCACGCGTGCGTGCGCGAGGCGCTGGACGCGCCGGTGCCCTCGGGACACGGGTTCCGCTCGACGACGCCGCCGCCCCCGTGGGGCCACCCCGACTTCGTCCTCGCCCGCGCCGTCGCCGAGGGCGCCATCACCTCCGCCGAGGCCGAGCTCATCGGCTCCACCCGGCTGGAAGGTGTGCCGCTGGCCGACGCCGCGGCCGAACGCAACCTCTCTTACCAAGCGGCAAAGAAGGCCCGCCAGCGCGCCGAGCACCGCCTGGTCGCCTACCTGCTCGACGACACCACCGACGCCCCGCACGCCGGTCCACACGAGGGTGACGTGGCGGCACAGGTGGCCGACGCGGTGACCATCACCGCCGCCGCCCAGCATTCGACCAGCGCCGCCTCACTGTCACGCACTGTCACTGATCTGAGGCCGCGTACGGCGAAGAAAGTCGGCGACCGCGTGTCCCCGCAGGGCCAATTTTCCGGAGTTCAGGGGTGCGGGAGGAAACCAGCCACCCCCGCGCACACCACCTCTTCGCCCACGCCGCCGCGCGAGTCCACACAGCACTCGGCGCAGCGGCCGTCGGGCACGACTCCGGGAGTGTCGCGATGCGCTTGACTCGTACGCCAGTTCGTCCTCACCACCACTGCCGGCCCGGTGACAACCGGGCTCACCGCGGACCTGTTTTCGGTCGTCGTGAGGCGACCTCGCGAGCCCACACGCCGGTGTGCGCGGCACCCCAGGGGCCGGTCAGCGACAACACCACACCTCCGACCTCTGAGAAGCGGGGCGATCGGCGCCGGAGCATTCGACGCGTCCTGCTGGTCACCGAGTTGGCCGCGTTGGCACTGCTGGCCTCCGGCGCGACGGCGCACGCCGACACGGTCGTGTTCGCGATCGCGGGCAGCGTCGACGAGGTCCTGACCAACATCCGCAACTGGCTGATGGGCATCCTCGCCGGGCTGGCGACGGTGTTCCTCACCATCGGCGGTGTCCGCCGCGTGTTCGGCGGCGGTGACCCCGGCGAGCAGGAGAAGTCCAAAGAGGCGTTCAAGGCGGCCGGGATCGGCTACGCCTTGGCCGCACTCGCACCGCTGGTCGTGACGGTGCTCAAGGGCATCGTGGGGGCCTGACCGATGCGCCCGCCGAACAGGCCGGTCAGGTCTGCCCCACGCCGCACATCGGTCGGCCCCACCGTCGGCTCACTGCACGACACGACGCCCACCGCGCGAAGCGGATCGGTGTCGGCGGACCGCCGGAAGATGCTCGCGCCTCCGGTCGCGGGCACCCGGCGGACCCGCTGGATCGGGCGACTCCTTCGCGTCACGCGGAGCCGGGCGCTGGTGGCGTTGGCGGTGAGCCTGGTCGTCCTGTTGGGCGGCACCCTCGCCTCGGCGGCGTTCGGTCCGGAGTCGGGTACAGCGGTGGCCCCGGCGGCTGCGGCGCAGCCCGCGCCGCCGACCAACCAGCCGCCGATCCCGATCCCGACGGTCGACCCGGACCCCTGCGGTCCGGGCTCACCGCCGCTCCCGATCTGCACCCTGCCGACGCCGACCACGACGCCTCCGATGACGGGGCTGCCGCTGCCGACCGAGGTCCCGACGCTGCCGCCGTGCGACCCGGCCATTCCTCTGCAGCAGTGTGCTCCCACCGGCACCACGACCCCGTCGACACCGTGCACCGGTGAGGGCTGCATCCCCCAGCCCGGCACCACCACCGCACCACCGACCAACCCCGGCACCGGGCAGCCCGGACAGGGTGAGGAGACCGAGGACGACTGCGGGATCACCGACATCGGTGCCTGCATCACCGAGGCCATCAACTCGTTCTTCCGGGGCATCGTCACCGAGGCACTCAACCCGCTGCTGGACCTGCTGTCCAAGACGCTGCTGACCACGCCGATGCCGGACTCGCTGCCGCGCGTCGGCGAGCTGTGGGACAACTCCTGGCAGATCCTGCTCATCTCCTACGGGCTGCTCGTGCTCCTCGCCGGAGTCATCGCGATGGGCTACCAGACCGTCCAGACCCGACACTCCATCAAGGAACTCGCGCCGCGCCTGGTGGTCGGGTTCCTGGCCGGCGCCCTGTCGCTGTGGGTGGCGACCAAGGGCATCCAGATCGCCAACGCGCTCGTCGCGGCGATCATGGGCGGCGGGGTCGACGCGAACTCCGCGGGCGAGACGCTGCGCAACCTCGTACTGAGCAGCCTCAACGGCGGCATCTGGATCATCTTCATCGGCATCTTCCTCGCCGGAATGCTCGTCGCGCTCCTGGTCACCTACGTGGTGCGCGTCGCGATGACCATCATCCTCATCGCCGGGGCGCCGCTCGCGCTGATGTTCCACGCCCTGCCGCAGACCGAGGGCATCGCCTACTGGTGGTGGAAAGCCTACGGCGGCTGCCTGGCGATCCAGCTCGGCCAGAGCCTGACGTTGATCACCGCGATGAAGGTATTCCTCGCTCCCGGCGGGTTCACCCTCTTCGGCCCGACCATGTCCGGGTTGGTCAACCTCCTGGTCGCGCTCGCGCTGATGTACATCCTGTTCAAGATCCCGTTCTGGGTGCTGTCGTCGGTGCGCGGCGGTGGCGGCAGGAGCGGCCTGATCGGGTCGCTGGTCAAGGGCTTCCTCGCCTACAAGACCTTCGGTCTGCTCGGCGGTGGCGGAGGAGGAGGCAAGAGCCCGAAGCCTCGCCCATCGGGCGGCGGCCGTGGCGGCAACGGCGGCGGAGGTTCCAGCGGCGGCAACAGTTCGTCCAACCCCTACGCCAACGCGCGCACCACCGGAGGCGGGCAGTACGTCCTGCCGCTGCCCGGTGTGCGCCGGACCCGCCCGACGGGCAAGCCCACGCCGAAGCCGAAGTCCGGTCCGACTCCGAAACCCTCTGGTTTGCAGGGCCGCCAGCTGGCGCTGCCGTTGGGTGAGGACTGGCCGGAGAACAAGCCGGTGCTCGGACGCGACGGGCAGTACCGGCTGCCCCTGGACGTGCAGCGCACGACGCCACCACCGACCTCGCCCGCCGGGGCGGACACCGGCGGTCGTCGCACCCGCACGGCCGGGGGCAAGCAGCTGGAGTTGCCGTTGGACCCCTACCGGGGCAACCGCCCGAACCGGTCCGGGCAGTACCCGCTACCCCTGGACGGGGTGCGGCGCGTGCCGCGCCCGGCGAGTCCGCCGCCTCCACCGAGCCCACGACCGAGCGGACGTCGGGTGGTCCAGCCGGAGCTGCCCTTCGACCCGTACAAGGGCAACCGAGCGACCCGCGGCGGTCAGTACCCGCTGCCGCTGGACGGACTGCGTCGGGCTCCCGCCCCCAAGCCCGCACCCGCTCCACCGCCAGCGGCATCGGCCACACCGCCTCGGCCCGCGCCGCGCGCGGGACAGCAGTTGCGGTTGCCGCTGGACCTGCCCAAACCGGCCAAGCCACCGACGACGCCGGTCTTCAGCTCACCACCGTCACCACCGTCACCACCGCCGCCACCGGCGCGGCCGAGTCCCAAGCCAGGAGGTAAGACCTCATGACCGCACCTGTTCGTATCCCGGCCGATGTCGACATGCACGACCGTGTCCTCGGCCCGTTGACCGCACGTCAACTGGTCATCCTCGCCGCCGCCGGGGCGGTGCTCTACCTGATCTGGGCGGCCACCCGTGCCTTCGTCCCGATCCCGGTGTTCCTGGCCTTCGCCGTCCCGGTCGGCGCGGCCTCGGCGATGCTCGCGCTGGGCAAGCGCGACGGGATGCCGATGGACAAGCTGCTCGTCGCCGCGATTCGGCAACGGGTCGCACCCCGGCACCGCGTGGCCGCACCCGAGGGCGTGCGCCCGGCACCTGCCTGGCTCACCCCGGACACCGACCGGACCACGAACCAGGCCGCGGGTCGCCGCAAGGGCGGCAAGGGCCGGAACGTGCAGCCCGAGCAGGTGTCGCCCTCGGCGTTGCGGCTGCCGGCCGAGGCCGTCACCGAGACCGGGGTGGTCGACCTGGGTGCCGACGGGTTGGCGGTGGTCGCGGTCGCCTCGACGGTGAACTTCGCGCTGCGGACCCCGAACGAGCAGGAAGCGTTGGTCGCCTCGTTCGGCCGTTACCTGCACTCGCTGACCGCTCCGGTGCAGGTGCTCGTGCGCACCGAACGGCTCGACCTCTCCGCCCAGATCGCCGAGCTACGGGAGCGGGCGGGTGGGCTGCCACACCCGGCGCTGGAGGCCGCCGCGATCGAGCACGCCGAGTACCTGGTCCAGCTCGGGCAGCAGTCCGACCTGCTGCGCCGCCAGGTGCTGCTCGTGCTGCGCGAGCCGCTCGGCACAGCGGCGCCGACCGACGGGTTGGGCGGGCCCGGCCCGCTGGCGGTGCTCGGGGCGATGGCAGGCAAGCGCCGCACGCAGGCGGGCGGACAGATCGACGCCGGAACCCGCCGAGCGGCGGAGTCGCGCCTGGTGCGCCGTCTCGGCGAGGCGATCGAGCTGCTGTCGCCGGCCGGGATCGTGGTGACTCCGCTGAACGCCGGACAGGCGACGGCGGTGCTGGCCTCGGCGTGCAACCCCGACAGCCTGCTGCCGCCCTCGGCGGGACTGGCCGGCGCGGACGAGGTCATCACCACCACCGCTGGCGCGGACCTTGCCGACATCGACGACGGCTCCTTCTTCGCACGCAGCACGACGGCGCCCGGCCGCGCGCCGTCGGGACAACCGGAGGACAGCGACGAGTACGGGGACGACTGGGACTACGGGGACGACGACTACCCGGACGACTACCGGGATGACTACGAGGATGAGAGGGGGCGGTCCTGATGGGCGCCCGAACACGCAAGACCCGTGGCAACCACAGCCCGGCTGCCCAGGCGACAGCCTCGTCGGCAGCCGCCGCGTTCACCCCTGACGCCCTGTCGGTGGCCGCACGGCACCTGGAGGTCGGCGGCGAGTGGGTCTCCAGCTTCGCCGTGGTCGGCTTCCCGCGTGAGGTGCACCCCGGCTGGCTGTCGCCGCTGCTGACCTACCCCGGTCGCCTGGATGTCTCGGTGCACATCGAACCGATCGACCCGGCCACCGCCGCGTCGCGGCTGAAGAACCAGCTCGCGAAGTTGGAGGCCGGACGACGGCACACCGCCGAACACGGCCGCCTGTTCGACCCCCAGGTCGAGGCGGCCACCGAGGACGCCTACGACTTGTCCTCCCGCGTTGCCCGCGGAGAGGGGAAGCTGTTCCGGGTCGGGCTGTACCTGACCATCCACGCCGCCACCGACAAGGCCCTCGCGGACGAGGTGGCCGCGCTGCGGTCGCTGTGCGCGAGCCTGCTGCTCGACGCCAAGCACACCACCTACCGATCCCTGCAGGGCTGGGTGTCCACGCTGCCGATGGGCCTGGACCTCATCGGGATGCGCCGCACGTTCGACACCTCGGCGTTGGCAGCGGCGTTCCCGTTCACCAGCCCCGACCTGCCCGCCCCCGACCCCACCTCGGTCGCGGCGCCGTCCGGGGTGCTCTACGGCTATAACGTCGGCTCCCAGGGGCTGGTGCACTGGGACCGGTTCGGCGACGGGATGCACAACCACAACTCGGTGATCCTCGGCCGCTCCGGCGCGGGCAAGTCCTACTTGGTGAAGCTGGAGCTGCTGCGCAGCTTGTACCGGGGGATCGAGATCGCCGTCGTCGACCCCGAGGACGAGTACGCGCGCCTGGCCGCCGCGGTCGGCGGCACCTACGTCCACCTCGGCGCACGAGGCGTCCGCCTCAACCCGTTCGATCTGCCGATCCACACCCGCGCCGACGGCCGCCGCACCGCCCCGAAAGACGCCCTCGTGCGCCGGTCGCTGTTCCTGCACACCGTCATCGCCGTCCTCGTCGGCGGCGAACTTGAGGCGGCGGAGCGGGCCGCGTTGGACCGGGCGATCGCCGCGACCTACCAGAGCGTCGGGATCACCGCCGACGCCCGTACCTGGACCCGACCGTCCCCGACGCTGCGGGTCCTGCGGGACCAGCTCGCGGTCGCCGGGCAGGCTGGCGACCGGGCCGCGGGTGAGCTTGCCGCTCGGTTGCATCCGTTCGTCGAGGGCGCGTTCAAGCAGCTGTTCGACGGGCCCAGCAGTGTCAACCCCGAAGGGCACCTGGTGGTGTTCAGCCTGCGCGACCTGCCCGACGAGCTGAAGGGCATCGGCACCCTGCTGACACTGGACGCGGTGTGGCGGCGGGTGTCCAATCCGGCCATCCGCCGCCCGCGCCTGGTCGTGGTGGACGAGGCGTGGCTGCTGATGAAGGAGAAGTCAGGCGCGGAGTTCTTGTTCCGCATGGCCAAGGCATCCCGTAAGCACTGGGCCGGATTGACCGTGGCCACCCAGGACACCGCCGACGTGCTCGGCAGTGACCTGGGCAAGGCGGTCGTGGCGAACGCGGCGACCCAGATCCTGCTGCGGCAGGCGTCGCAGGCCATTGACGAGATCACCACCACTTTCGACCTCTCCGCCGGGGAGCGCGCGTTCCTGCTCTCCGCTGATCGTGGACAGGGCCTGCTGTCGGCCGGCACGCAGCGGGTGGCGTTTCAGAGCATCGCCTCGCCCACCGAGCACTACCTGGTGACCAGCAACCCGGCCGAACTCGCCGCCTACGCCGACACCGCAGAACCGGTCGACGAGGCCGAGGCCGCGTTCGTCGACCTGGACTTCGACGGAGACGAGTTCGGCTCTGATTCCGACGACGACCAGGTTCACCTCGACGCCGCCTGAGCGCGCGCACCACCTCATAGGCCCATCTCCCGTGAAGGGACTCGTTCATGCTGCCCCGAACACTGCCCTGGGTACCGCCTGCCCTCGACCAGCCACCGGAACAACTTTTCACCGTCGCGCCCACGCACTCGACGGCCCATGCCGTCGCCGGGTGGATGGAGGACTACCTGCGCGACCCTGGTGGCGCGCTGCTCACGCTGCTGGCCCGGCTGCGGGACTTCGCCCTGGATTGGGGCCCGATCGCGGCGCCGGTCCTCGCGGTGCTCGCCATCGGGATCGTGCTCGGCCGGCGGTGGTGGGCCCGCCGCTGCCACGAGCTGCTGCTGGCCGACGCCCGCCAGGTCACCGTGCTCGCCCCACCCCAGGTGGATCCCGCGGGCGGGGCTGCGCTGTGGTCCAACCTCGTCGGCCTGCTGCGCCCTGGGTGGCGCCGCGCGTTCACCGGCCAGCCCCACGTGGCGTGCGAGTACGTGTTCTCTGAGGCCGGGGTCGCGATCCGGCTGTGGGTGCCCGGTGTCATCCCGCCCGGCCTGGTCGAACGCGCCGTGGAGGCGGCCTGGCCCGGCGCGCACACCCGCGTCGGCCCGGCCGAGCCGCCCCTGCCCACACCGGGCGAGGGGCAGCGGCGGTTAGTGGTCGGCGGCGAGCTGCGGCTGGCCCGCCCTGAGGCGCTGCCGGTCCGCAGCGATTTCGACGCCGACCCGATCCGCGCGCTGATCGGCGCGCCGGTCGGGCTCGGACGTGAGGAGTACGCCTGCGTACAGGTGCTGGCCCGCCCGGTCACCGGCCGCCGCGTCCAACGGGCCCGCCGCGCCGCCCGACGAGTCCACACCGGCGGCTCCACCCGCCTGGTCGGCCACCTGCTCGACGCGATCACCCCCGGCACGGGCAGCCGCTCACGACGCTCCGCCGCGGCGCGGACGACGACCGGGGCCTTGCACAGCGACCCTCAGACCTCGCTGGAATACGCGGCACAGAACCGCGCGATCGTCGGCAAACAACGCGGCAGCCAGTTCGAGACGGTCATCCGCTACGCCGTGGCGACCCTGCTGCCCACCGACACCGACGAGGGCGAGGTCCGCCGGGCGCGGGAAGTCGCCCGCGGACGGGCCCACGCCCTGGCGGCGTCGTTCGCCTCCTACACCGAGCACAACCACTACACCCGACACCGCGTCCGCCACCCCGGCCGCGTCATCGACTCCCGTCGCCTGGGGCGCGGAGACCTGCTGTCGGTGCCCGAATTGGCCGCGATCGCGCACCTGCCCACCGACGAGACTATCCCCGGCATCCAACGCGCCGGAGCCCGCGCCATCGCACCCCCACCGGGCATCGCCACACCGGGGCCGGAGGCCAAGCCGATCGGGGTCACCGACACCGGCCACCAGCGCCCCGTCGCCCTGCGCGTACCCGACGCCCGCCACCACCTGCACGTCATCGGAGCGACCGGCTCCGGCAAGAGCACGCTGCTCGGCAACATGATCCTCGCCGACGCCGAGGCCGGCCGAGGGATCGTGCTCATCGACCCCAAGGGCGACCTCGTCACCGACGTCCTGTCCCGCCTGCCACGCTCGGCTGCCGATCGAGTCGTGATCTTCGACGCCGACAGCAAGTCCCGCCCACCGTGCCTCAACCCCCTGGACGGCGGCGAGACCGACCTGACCGTGGACAACCTCGTCAGCGTCTTCCGCCGGGTGTACTCGGCGTTCTGGGGACCGCGTACCGACGACGTGATGCGCGCCGCCTGCCTCACCCTGCGCGCCCAGGAAGGCGTCGCCACCCTGGCCGACCTGCCCAAGCTGCTGGCCGACGAGGCGTTCCGCAGCCGGGTCACCGCCGGAATCACCGACCCCGTGCTGCGCGGATTCTGGGCCTGGTACGAGGAACTCACCGACTCCTCCCGCTCCCAGGTCATCAGCCCGCTGATGAACAAACTGCGCGCTTTCCTGTTGCGGCCGTTCGTCCGCGACGCGATCGCGGGCGGTCACTCCACAGTGGACATGAGCCAGGTCCTCAACGGCGGCATCTGTCTGGTGCGTATCCCAAAGGGCTCGCTGGGCGAGGAGACCACGCGGCTGGTCGGGTCGCTGGTGGTCGCCCGCACGTGGCAGGCCACCACGGGCCGGGCCCGCATCCCGCAACGCCAACGCCGGGACGCCTCGATGGTGATCGACGAGTGTCACAACTTCCTCAACCTGCCCTACCCGATCGAGGACATGCTCGCCGAGGCTCGTGGTTTCCGGGTCGCGATGACCCTGGCCCACCAGCACCTCGGCCAACTCCCGCGTGAACTGCGGGAGGGCATGTCGACCAACGCTCGTTCGAAGATCTTCTTCAACGCGAGCCCGGAGGACTCGCGCGAGTTGTCCCGGCATACCGCGCCGCGGTTGTCCGATCACGACCTCGCCCATCTAGGCGTTTATCACGCCGCTGTGCGCTTGGTGCTCAACGGCGAGGAAGCCCAGCCGTTCACGATGCTCACCCAGCCCCTCCCGCCCGCCGTCCCCGGCCGGGCGCGGGAGATCCGCAGCGTGGCGCGCCGCGCGGCACGGACTCGCGCGACCGAGGCCGCCACCGGCGGGCCCGCAACCACCGGCACCCGGCCCCCTCGCGGCTCGTCGGGCCCGGCCCTACCCGTGAACCGGAACGAGCCCGTCGCGCGCCCGCGTAGCGCCGACCCCCGCCGCAACGGCTGACCTTCCCCCTCTTCCGCTCGTCCACCCGCCCATCACGCCCCGACGCACTGCGCGCCGGGGCGGTTTCGCCCTGCCCACCCGGAGGTGCCCACCATGATCACCAACCCCACCCGCCAGCGCGCTCTGCGCGGCCACAAGCCCACCCGGCCCACCCCACGTGTCGCGAACACCGCCGAGCACCAAGCCGTGCTGGCGTGGCGGCTGACCCCGCGCGACAAGTGGATCGCCCGGATGCTCTGGGAACACCGCGTGCTCACCGCCCACCAGATCACCACACTCGCCTTCCCCAGCTTCCGCTCCGGACGGATGCGGCTACGCGAGCTCTACCTGTGGGGCGTCGTCGACCGCTTCCAGCCCTTCGTCACCCTCGGCACCGCGCCCATGCACTACGTCCTGGCGCCCGCCGGCGCGGCCGTGCTCGCCGCCGAGGACGGCCTGGACCTCAAGGAACTCGGCTACCGCCACGACCGGGTCTTCGGCGTCGCCCACAGCCTGCGCCTGGCCCACACCGTCGGCGTCAACGAGTGGTTCACCGCACTGGTCGACCGCGCCCGCCACCCCCACCCCGGCGAACAGGTCACACTGGCGGCGTGGTGGTCGGAGACCCGCTGCGCCCGCCACTTCGGTGACCTGATCAAACCCGACGGCTACGGCCGCTGGCGCCACCACGACGACCAGCACGGAGACCGGCAGGTCGAGTGGTTCCTCGAATACGACTTCGGCACCGAGCCGCTGACCAAGCTCGCCGGGAAACTGGCCGGCTACGCCGCACTCGCGCAAGCCACCGGCATCACCACGCCGCTGCTGGTGTGGCTGCCGACCTCGCGGCGCGAGGCCGCAGCCCGCCGGCTGCTCGCGAAGGCATGGCGCGAGCTTGACGACCGACGCTCGGTGCCGATCGCCACCGCGGCGGCCGAACTTCTCAATCCCGAGGCCGTCCACCCGAGCCCTGCCGACGAGGTCTGGCTGCCGCTGACCGCCGCTGCGGGAGCGTCCCGGCGACCGTTGTCGGGGCTGCCCGACGCCTGGCCGCACGTGCCGCCGCCGGTCACGCCCACCGAGGAGGCCCCGGCGGGGGTGGACTCGCCGCAGCCGATGTCGCCGCCGCCCTCGCCGATGCCGCCCACCTCGCACGGCCCGCGGGCGTCGCGCGGGGCGGGCCGGCCGGGGAGGTGGTGAGAGCGTGCTCGCCAAGATCGCCATCGGGGCCGCGGCCTTGTTGCTGCTCATCCCCGTCATGATCGGCCAGAGCGTGAGTGCCGTGGTGGACGCGCTGTTCGGCAGCTCCTCGAACACCACCATCGACTGCACGACACCGATCGCCGACATCCCGCCCGAGTACTGCCTGCTCTACGTCACCGCGGCCCCGCACTGCCCCGGCCTGGACTGGACCGTGCTCGCCGCAATCGGCAAAGTCGAGACCGACCACGGCCGCCTGAAGGCCCCCGGCGTGACCGAGGGCGAGAACTTCGCCGGGGCCGGCGGGCCGATGCAGTTCCTCGCCCCGACCTTCAACGGCGTCATCGCCAAACACCAGATCCCACCCGGCGGCGCCAGCCCACCCTCGCGGTACAACCCGCACGACGCCATCCACGCCGCAGCCTTCCTGCTGTGCGACGAAGGCGTCCGGCGCGGCGACCTGCGAGCGGCGATCTTCGCCTACAACCACGCCGGCTGGTACGTCGACAAGGTCCTCGCACAGGCCGCCAAGTACGCCGAGACCGCCGCGACCAGCGTCGGCAACGGCGACTGCAACGCCATTCAAGCCCCCAACGCCATCACCCTCGCCGCGATCAACTACGCCTGCGGGCAACGAGGGCTGCCCTACGTGTGGGGCGGCAACGGTCCTGACGGCGGGCACGCGGGCTTCGACTGCTCCGGGCTGACCAAAGCCGCCTACGCCGCCGCCGGAGTGAACCTGCCCCGCACCGCCCAGACCCAGTTCGACGCGGGCCCGCGCGTCCCTGCCGGACAGCCGCTGTTGCCGGGTGACCTCGTCTTCTACGGCACACCCGGCAACATCCACCACGTCGGCCTCTACATCGGCGGCGGACTCATGATCAACGCCCCGACCTTCGGCCAACCGGTACAGATCGACAACTACCGGTACAACGGCGACGACTACGCCGGGGCGACCCGCCCGGCTGCCTCTATCGCGGCGTGAATGGTTCGGGTTCGCCCATGCCCGCGCCGACCTTGGCGGCGAAGGGCTGGCCGTAGTGGTCGACCAGCACGATCCGCTGGGTGAACAGCGGCGGCGAGACGGTATCGAGGGTGATGATGTTGTGGTCGCTGGCCAGCTCGAACAGCGTGTTCATCACCTCGCGGCTGGTGGTGCGGTCCGGGTCGCTCTCGACAGCGAGGCCCTCGACCCGGATCTCCAGCAGCCGGTGCTGGGGCAGCACGGTGATGCGGGTGTGGATGTGGTCGGGAAGGCCGCCGTCCTCGCGTAGCTCGGCGATGTCGGCGGACAGGGCCACGGCGATCGCCTCCAACCGGTAGCCGCGTTCGATCTCGACCCGCGCGCCCCACACGACCTGCAGGTCCGCCGGGACGTCAGGTTCAGCCATGACGAGTCCTTCGGGAGTGAGCGCCGTCGGACCGCCCACCACGGTCGGGCGGTCCGACACGGCGTTGATGACTCGGAGTGATGTCGAGTGGTGCGCGGGCTACCGGTCCCGCCGGGTACGGAGGTCGGCGCGCAGGTCGGCCAGAGTGCGGCCGTCGGCGGTGCGTCGCCACGCGTTCCAGCTGTGGTGGTGCTTGCCGCTCAGGGCGGTCGCGGCGGCTGAGGGGGTGGCGAAGACCCGCTCGCCGTCGGCGAGCAGGAGGGTGCCGTCGATCCGCAGCCGGGCGGTGTGGCGTACCTCGCCTGCGCAGCGTTCCCACACGAGTTCCTCGCCGTAGGTCACCAGGCGGGCCGCCATCAGGTCGCTCAGGACCGTGCCCGCCCAGCGCAGCGGCGAGGATCCGGGGCGTTCGGAGGTCAGCACTATGTCCCGGCTGAGAGTCTCGGCGGCGTCGATGTAGAGGCGCATCGTGGCGGCGACCGTGGGTGCGACGGTCCACGGCCAGCGCTCGTCCAATCCCGCCCAGCGGCCGACGGGCATCCACCGGCCTCGGTAGGCCAGCAGCACCTCCAGGTCGGCGACGTGGTTGTCGCCCGGCGTACCAAGGTCCTGCTCGGGTGGGAGAGGGCGGATGACGAGGTCGCCGTCGTGGAGATCGGCGGGTGGCTGGTCGGCGAGCCAGGTCCCGGCGAACAAGGCGACCTGTCCGGCGGTGTCGGGATCGACCTCGCCGAGGATGTCCACGGCGAGCACGAGCATCGCCCAGGCGTTGTCCGGGACGCGCATCGGTGTGGGGCCCAGCGACGGCACGAGCACGGTCGCGTCGACCGGCAGCCCTTCCCACCGCAACAATGCCGACTCTTCGTCGGCTTGTGACGGCGCGGGATGCGTCGCGGGGTCGTCAGGCGGCGGGGCGATGTTCGGCGCGGCAGCGGCGGGCTGGTGGGGCGGAACGGCATCGGATTCGGCGGTCATGGCGGTGCCCTTCAGATCGGGGTGGTCGAGCGGTGGGAGTGATGTCATCGGCGCAGGACGTTCACGCGCTCGCCGCCGAGCAGCGGCTTGTCCTCCGGACCGGCGAAGTGCGGGTCGATCCAGATCGGGCGGTGGTCGTTGCGGCTGGGGTAGTACTGGTTGCGCCAGTGCCCGCGCACGATCCACCGGTGCCGGTACTCCCGCGTGCCCTTCCCGAAGTCGTCGTCGGGGCGATCGGAGGGCTCGGTGCGGGCACGCCGCAGGTCGATGTAGCGCACGGTGGGATCGAGAACCGGGTCAAGGCGTTCGATCCGACGCCGGGCAGCACGAGGCGCGGCCATCTGTTCCGAACGCACCAACGTCTGACCCATCAGCAGCCACGTCGCGAGAATGGTGCGCTGCATGGCAATCCTGGCCTCGGTGTCGCGAGAGGGCTCGGCTTCGGACACCCCGCCCGGCCAGCCCTCCATTTCGGTGAACTCCATTGGCGTGAGCGCGCACCACTCGTACCCGTGCGGTGGGACGAACGACGGTGGCACGGGGGCGCGTTCGAGATTGGGCAGGAACGTGGCGAGAACATGGTCGGCGACCTGGTCAGCTGTCTCGTCACTGTCGGAGGGCTTGTTCTCCGGCGTCGGTTCGGGCAGGTCGCGCGCGGCGGCGGTTCTTGCTCGTGCCAGCACTTCATCGTGAGGGAGCTGCGCGATCGTGCGTCCGATACGGACGATTCCTTGCTGTGACGGGGAAGTGGTTGCCCAGGTGTGCACCCACAAGCCGCCGCGCCCCGGTCCCCACGAGACGATCGAGACCGCGTTGTGGCGTGCGGCGGCCGTCCCTTCCACGGGTGGGTGCTCGTAGACCATGACCCCGATCTGCGCGGGCAGGTCCTCGGGGTGTAGCCGGTAGTCGGTCAGCGTGTCGGCGGCGTGGCGGGCGAGGTCGGTCATGTCGGCGGAGACGTAGAACAACTCCGCCGCCGGAAGCTGGACCGCCAGCGTCGCGGCAATGGTGGCTCCCACATCGTCGACTCGGTCGAACACCGGCGATTCGGGGGCACCGTCAGGACTCGGTCCCAGGAAGAAGCGGAACCAGTTGCCCGCGCCGTCCAGCGTGGGGTCGCGTGCCCAGTCGGTCATGCGTGCGCGGATCTCGGGCACGTCCCGCGCCGTCACGGCGATCACGCCGCGCCCCTGCGTCCCGTGGACTCGCCAACGCGTCCACGGCGCGAGTCCGAGCTGTGGGCGCCGCGGTACCGCCGCAGCCGGCGCGCGGGTGTGGCGAGTTCGTTCAGGTCGCGCATTCGGTCAACCCCCTTTGGCTCCAGCGGTTTGTGGTCGGGTCGACGTGTATGGACGCTTCGTGCGCGCGGAGGTGTCAACGCCCGTGGGTGGCATAGGCGCGAAGTGGACCGGTTTGTACTAACGACACGACGTATGTCCACAGGAGACAAGGGGTTTTTCGATGTACCGCTTGACTTCATGCGCCGAAGGAAGCGTCCATAGTCGTGCGGCCCGACACACCACCGGATGCGCACCGGGGGCCGCACCCGCTCCGGCCGGGGCATGACCACCCAATCCGAACCGTCACCACTGCGAGGTAGTCATGTCCACCAACCGCACCCTTCGAGCCGTCCCCGCTCCGGCGACCGACCCGGCGAAGCCGCGCACGGAGACCGAGGAGAAGCTGTGGCAGGCACTCCGGAACAACCCCGGCAGCACCGCCACCGCCCTGTCCACCGCCGCCGGAATCGGCAAGTCGACCGCACCCAAAATCCTCACCCGCTGGGAGAAGGACAGCCTCGTCACCCGCACCGCCGGGATCGCCGACGGCGGTTCCCGCCCCGCCGACCGCTGGTCCATCACCACGGACGACCAGCCCACGGACGACCAGCCGACCGACGACGAGCCGACCGACGACCAGCCCACGGACGACGAGCCGACCGACGACGAGCCGACCGACGACCAGCCACGACGACGACCGACGACGACGACCGACGACGACCGACGACCAGCCCACGGACGACGAGCCGACCGACGACGAGCCGACCGACGACCAGCCCACGGACGACGAGCCGACCGACGACGAGCCGACCGACGACCAGCCCACGGACGACGAGCCGACCGACGACGAGCCGACCGACGACCAGCCCACGGACGACGAGCCGACCGACGACCAGCCGACCGACGACCAGCCCACGGACGACGAGCCGACCGACGACCAGCCCACGGACGACGAGCCGACCGACGACCAGCCCACGGACGACCAGCCCACGGACGACGAGCCGACCGACGACCAGCCCACGGACGACCAGCCCACGGACGACGAGCCGACCGACGACCAGCCCACGGACGACCAGCCGGGAAAGCAGTCGGAGAAGTCTCAGCGGTTGGCACCGGGGGCGTTGCGCGGCATGGTCGAGGACTACCTGCGGGACAACTCGGGCGAGTTCAGTCCGAACGCGATCGGCAAGGCGTTGAACCGATCCTCTGGTGCGGTACACAACGCGCTGGAGAAGCTGGTCGAGAGCGGCTACGCCGTGCGAACCAGTGACAAGCCGAAGAAGTACTCCCTCGCCGCGACGACCGCGACTTCGGTGTAGTCGTCCCCTTATGCCGGACGGTTATGTCGTCACGTGCCTCCAACGGATCATCGGACGCTGTTGGCAATCTCCGTTTCGCTGTCGTCAGGCAGCGAGGCGGAGTGCTGCGAAGTGGGATGTCCGTGTCGGGCAGTGCGGGGTTCCGATGAGCCAGGCGTTGATCCGGGTGAGGTTCATCGCGGCTGCGGTCAGCAGATGTTGCAGGCCGGTCTTGCCCAGTCCTCGATATCGGGATCGGCGTAAGCCGAAGGCGAGAACTCCTTGAGAGATGGTGCCTTCCACTCCGGCGCGACGTTTGTAGCGTTGTCGCCACTCCGTTGTGTCCTGTTGTTGGCGGGCATGGACGAGGACGTCGTGTTCGGCGCGAGGCCGCAGGGTGAGTTGACGGCCGTACCGGGATGTTGTGCAATGCTGCCGTAACGGGCAGGGACCACAGTCCCTGGCCGCGAACTGGACCCGGACCACCGGGGTGCCACGAGTGCTGCGAGCGGGTTTCCACTGAGCGCTGTTCTTGCCGCCTGGGCAGGTCACCCGCTCGGCGTCCCAGTCGATGTGGAAGCGGGTGTTGTCGAACGCGCCGTCGGTGCTCTTGTGTCGACTTGTGTCACGAGGAACGGGACCGACCAGATCCACGCCGTACTCGGTTCGCGCGCGGATGATGTGATCGGCGTCGACGTATCCGGCATCGACCAGATGTTCCTTGGGCAGCAATTCCTTGACGGCCAGTGCTTCGTGTACAGCCGCGGTCTGCGCCATGTCGGCCTCGGCCGCGCTCGTGGTCCTGACCGTGGTGATCAGGTGTGGAGCGTCGGGCTCGCAGGTCTCGGTGATGTGGACCTTGTAGCCGTCCCAGGCGGTGTCGCGTTTGACCGCGGTGCGGGCGTCGGGATCGTGCGGAGTGGTCAACCGAACCGCTCCCGGCGGGCAGTTCTGCGAGGTCCGCCACCGCACGATCCCGTCCTCGACCAGGTACTGCTGACACCAGGCCCGGCGCAGGAAGTCGACGGCGGGCAGATGACGCAGCCACTGCGGCGCCGAGTCCGAGACGACGGCACGCAACAGCGCCATGCCGTCGGCGCCGACCTGGTGGCCGTGCTCGACGCGAGCGGCCCACCGTGACGGGAACCTCGTGTCCTCCGGACGGGCGCTGTAGCGATCGAACCAATCCGGCTCGACCTGGTCGATCAGCCAGTCCCCGGCCACGACGGCGACCGCGTTGAGGGCTGCCCGCAGCGTTTCCACCGCGAACTCCAACCGGTTGACGTCCCGTGTCGCGGCCAGCACATGGGTGGAATCGGTGCGGGCCCGACCACCGGCCTTGAGCAAGCCCGCCTGTCGAGCGGTGTCCAAGACCGCGTCCAGGACCCGATGCCCCATTCCACCCTCGACCAGCCGAGCACGAAACTCACACAACACCGAGTGGTCGAAGCCCTCGTCGGTCAACTCCAGACCCAGCGCGTACTTCCAGTCGATCCGCGCCCGCACCGCGTGGGCGGCCTGCCGATCGGTCAGTCCTTCGACGAACTGCAACACCGACACCAACGCCAACCGGCCAGGTGACACCGCAGGCCGTCCACGCGTGGAGAACAACCCGGCGAACTCGGCATCATCGAACAGCGGGCCGAGCACATCTCGCACCCGCATCGCCAGGCAGCCCTTCGGGAACACCACCCCGGCCAGCTTCGCCGTCTCCGTCGGAACCTCACCCGCACCGACCGGACGCAACACCCCGTACCTCCACACAGTCGTGCCCCACATGACGAGTTGATCATGCAGGGCACGACAGCCAAGATCAATTTACCAACAGCGTCCGGATCATCGTTGGGGGCACGACGGCGTCTGGGGGTTTGCGTTCCTGCGTATGGGTTTCCGTGGTTGTATGTCGACCATGCACGGTGGGCAGGGACTCCGGCCGGGGGCGATCCTATCGGGGTCCTGTCGTGGCAGCTGTGATGATGAACATCGTTGGCCTGCTTGGTAGTTGATGACGCCGAGACGGCCGATGCCCTGTTGGGTAGGCCGACTGTTCGGCAACTATCAGGCAAACAGGTGCGCCCTGGTTCCGCCGAGAGTTACGCACCGGTTCGCGCCGCAGCGAGTTTGGAGCCCCTGGGGGGCACCACGCGGCTGTTCATCCAAGCACGCGTTTCCATAGCCTCTCAAGGGAAGCTCGGAACCTCGGCCGGCGAACCCACGCCCTTTTTCTTTCCGGGGTGGCTCCTTGGGGCAAGGGCCCTTCGACAAGGGCGGCCCCGGACTGGCTGCGTCCCGTGATTGTGGTGGGTCCGATGTAGTGCGGCGGCGTTGGTCTGTGTTGGCTGTGAAGGCCGACCAGCGACCCGTTGGGGGTCGCTGGTGGTTGGGGCGTGCGTGGCCGCCCCGTTGGGGTTGGGTGGGTGGTGCGGATCGTTCAGGAGGCGATGTCCCATTGTTGGGTGGTGGGGTTCCACGTCGCCTCGGTGAGAAGCCGGTAGAGGTCGGGTAGGCCGGGGCCGATCATCCAGCCGAGGCGTTCGCAGTCGGTCTCGCCGGGACAGCGGCCGGACCAGGTGTCCTTGCCGCAGTCGTGGTTGCGGTCGCAGCTCAGGCGTTGAAGCCCGGTGTGCAGGCACATGGCCACGTCGCAGCCCTCGACGTGTGGCTGGCCGATGGCGACTTCGCAATCGGGGCAGTGCGGCCGGGGTGCGGTGAGGTCCAGGAGGTCGGGCATGTGCTGTCGTACCTTTCGGTCTGTCCTGGGTGGTTCCGGGCTGGGTGTGCCCGGTCGCGGCGGGTCGTCGTGGCGGGTGGTCGACTCGCGGCATCGCATAGCTCCGGATGCGGCCGGTGATCACCCACGCGCGACCTCGGTCGAAGAGGTGAATCCAGTCGGTGCTGCGGCTGTCCGGCCAAGGCCACGGCCAGCCGTCGCGGGCATGGTGGCTTTGTCCGAGGCCCTGTTCGGCGAACACGTCGAGCAGGGCGAGTACGGCGTCGGCGAATGTCGTCGGGTCGGTGGCTTCCAGCATGAGTCGGCCGGAGTCGAGGGCGCGCAGGGTTTCGGGGTCGGCGTTGCCGTGGAGGGCTCCGAGCCAGCGGGCACGGCGTCCGGTTTCGTCGTAGAAGTCGGCGGTCGTGGGGATCATCGGCCGGGTTCGCGTTCGACGTCGGCAGGGTGTGGGAAGTAGCAGTCCTCATCGCAGTCCTGCGCCCCTCGGCTGGCGATGAAGGGGCAGTCCTCGCGGTGGTGCTTGGTGAAGGTGACGCTGCCGTCGGGGTGTTCGATGATGTGCAGCGCACCGCCGTGGGTGTAGGCCCAGGTGATGTCGTCGGGGTCGATGCGGTGCTCGGCGTCGTAGCCGTAGCTGGTCGCCAGGAGCGCGCTGATCGCGCCGTGCAGGTGCGGCGAGATGGTGTGTGTGGTCGGCGGGGCGGCGAGGATGGTGGCGGCCCGCTGGAGGAGGCGTTCGGTGACGGGGCTGAGGAACCGGGCGGGGTCGTCGATGTCGGGTCCTGGTGTCGGGGTGTTGTGCCACCAGTCGCTGGGCGCGTCGGCGGCGAGGGTGGTCCAGGTCATCTGGTCGTTGAGGACCTCGGCGACGGCGCGGCTCTGGTTGATGTAGAAGTCGCGTTCGACGTGGGCTCGGACGGTGCGTCCGGCGATCTCGACGGTGCGGGTGTGGTGGTAGCGGTGCGGACTGGTGCCGGTGGTCTCGTCTCGTTCGGTCATCGTGCTGGTCATCTCGGAGTCCTTCCGGGTGGTTCGGTTCAGCGACGGGCGAGTTCGGTGCGCAGGTCGGCCAGCAGGCGGTTGTCGCGTGTGCGTCGCCACAGGTGCCAGCCGTTGGCGGTGTAGCCGCAGAGGTGGGTGGCGAGGGCGTTGACGGTGGACACGGCGAACTCGTCCGGTCCGTGGTGGAGAACCCCGCCTGCTCGCACGGTGGCGGTGTGCCTGTCGAGTACGACCTGCTCGCCCTCGGCGAGCAGTCCGGCCTCGATCAGCTCGGCGAGGCCGTCGGGTGCGCGGCGAGGCGCCGAGGCCGCGGGCTCGCCGGCGAGCCCGAGGCCGCGCGAGAGCCAGTCGGGCATGGCGGCGGCGATCGGCCCGGTCAGCGTCGCCCACTGCGCGTCTTGAAGGGCGGCGTCGGCGAGGTAGCGCATGTGCGTGAGCACCGTCATGGCGACCTCGTGCGGCCAGCGCGCGTCCACCGCCTCCCGTGTGCCCACGGTGCGCCACTCGCCCTGCATCGCGGCGAGGACCTCGACATCGGTCAGGGCGGGGTCGGTGGTCGAGGTGTGCGGGCGCACCACGACGTCCCCGGCGTGCAGGGTGGCGGGCGGCGGCTCGGGTAGCCACACCCCGGCGAGCAGGTCGGCGGTGTCGGTGTGCGCGGGGTCGGGTGCGGGGACGTCCCCGGCGAAGCGGACCGGGTGTTTAGAGCAGGATGTTTTGGCCCCGTTTGAGCAGTGAGTTCGGGCCCCGTCCTCGTTCGGACAGCGGGTTTTGGCCCCACTCTGGCTGATGTGGACACGCCCACGATGGTGTGAGCGTCCCGTGATCACTCGTTGGGGACCTTCACGATGTGCGCCTTGAATCCGGATCGTGTCAGGAGGCCGGGTGACGCTGTCGCGCGTCGAGTTGTTCGAACGCATCCGCCGGGACAGGCGGATCGATCCTCAGGTGTCGGTGCGCACGCTGGCCGAGCGCCACGGCGTGCACCGCCGCACGGTGCGCGGCGCGCTGGCGGGCGCGGTGCCCAGCGAGCGGAAGAAACCGCCGCCACGCACGTCGGTGCTCGCACCGGCGCACGGGTGGATCGACGAGATGCTGCGGGCGGATCTGACCGCGCCACGCAAGCAGAAGCACACGATCACCCGCATCTACCAGCGGCTGATCACCGAGTACGACTTCCGGCTGGCCTCGATCAGCACGGTGCGCGACTACGTCGGCAGGCGCCGCCAGGAGATCCTCGCCGACGCTCGCGAGGGTCGCACCCACGTGCAGGGCATGGTGCCCCAACTGCATCGGCCGGGAGAGGAGGCCGAGGTCGACTTCGCCGACGTGTGGGTGCGCCTGGCCGGTGAGACGGTCAAGTGTCACCTGTTCACGCTGCGGTTGTCCTACTCGGGCAAGGCGGTGCACCGGGTGTTCGTCTCCGAGGCCCAGGAGGCGTTCATGGAAGGCCACGTGGAGGCATTCCGGGTGCTGGGCGGGATCCCGACCCGCCACATCCGCTACGACAACCTGCGTCCGGCGGTCCAGCGGGTGTGCTTCGGCCGCGACCGGGTCGAGTCCCAACGCTGGGTGGCGTTCCGCTCCCATCATGGCTTCGACGCCTTCTACTGCATCCCCGGTCAGGAAGGCGCCCACGAGAAGGGCGGGGTCGAGCAGGAGGGCGGCCGGTTCCGCCGCACCCATCTGGTCCCGGTTCCCGACGTCGCCGACCTGGCCGAACTCAACGAGCGGATCGCCGGTATCGACGCGGCTGAGGACGACCGGGTGCTGCATGGCCGCAACGTCAGCATCGGGTTCGACTTCCGCGCCGAGGCCGACCTGCTCACTCCGCTGCCGGTCGACGAGTTCGACTGCGGGCTCACCCTGACACCGAAGGTCGGTCGGGACTCGCGGATCACCGTCCGACAGTCGCACTACTCGGTGCCCGCCCGGTTCATCGGCAGCCGGGTTCGGGTGTCGTTGCGCGCCAACGAGATGCTGGTGTTCGACCACGGCCGGGTGGTGGCCCGGCACACTCGGCTGACCCGCAAGGGCGACTACCACGACGACCTGGACCACTACCTGGAGATCCTGCTGAGCAAGCCCGGTGCGCTGGCCGGATCCACCGCGCTGGCCGCCGCCCGAGCCGAGGGCCGGTTCACCCCGGCGCACGAGGCTTTCTGGGCCGCGGCCCGCGTCGCGCACGGCGACGCGGCCGGCACCAGGGCGTTGATCGAGGTCCTGCTGCTGCACCGGCACCACCGGGCCGAGTTCGTCACCGCCGGAATCACCGCCGCCCTCGACGTCGGGGTGGCCGGCCCGGAACTGGTCGCGATCGAGGCCCGCAAGGCCGCGGGCGCCCACCGCGAGACCACTCCGCTGCTCGACGAGCACGACCTGACCGAGCTGGCCCTTGCCGACGCCACCGTCCTGCCGGTCGTCACCGATCAGAACCCCGACCCTCGCAGCAGTGCCCCAGACACCGGGGCTTCGCTGATCACGCTGCACTCCCGACGCGACCTGCCCGCCGCCGGGCGGCCACTGCCGTCGGTGGACGTCTACGACCGACTTCTCACCCACCGCCGGAAAGGCAACCCCGCATGACCAGCACCCTTCCCGCCCCGTCCCGGCAGATCCTTCCCGGCATCGACAGCCAGGACGCCCTGATCGACCAGGCCTGCCGGGCACTGCAACTGCCCACCATCCGCGACCGGTTCGACGCGATCGCCGCGACCGCGCTGCGCGAGCAGTCCTCCTACAAATCGTTCCTGCTGCAACTGCTCGAAGTCGAGTGCGAACACCGCGACCAGCGCCGCCGGGTCCGGCTGGTCCGGGAGGCGCACTTCCCCCGCCCCAAAAGGATCGAGGACTTCGACTTCACCGCCAACGAGCTGGTCACCCCCGAGGTCGTCCACACCCTCACCGAACCGGGCTGGGTCTCGGCCGGGCAGCCGCTCTGCCTGATCGGCGACTCCGGCACCGGCAAGTCGCACCTGCTGATCGGGATCGGCACCGCGGTCGCCGAGGCCGGGTTCAAGGTCCGCTACACGACCACCGCGAACCTGGTCAACGAGCTGGCCGAGGCCGCCGACGAACGGCAGCTCACCAAGGTCCTCAACCGCTACGGCAAGGTCGACCTGCTCTGCCTGGACGAGTTCGGCTACCTCGAACTGGACAAGACCGGGGCGAAGCTGCTGTTCCAGATCTTCACCGACCGCGAGGAGCGCCGGGCGATCGCGATCGCCTCCAACGCCCCGTTCTCGGAATGGCGCAAGACCTTCACCGACGAACGGCTCTGCTCCGCCATCGTCGACCGACTCACCTTCAACGGCCACATCATCGAGACCGGCTCGGATTCCTACCGACTACGGTCCACCCAGCAACGCCTGCGGAGCTGAACACCAAAGGGCCGGCTGCTCACGGACGGCACCGCCTGTCAGGGGCGGGGCCCGTGAGCACCCGGCCCGATGAACCTAACGCCTCGCCCGTCCGGTCTCCCCGCCGCACCGGCAAGATTCACTCATTCAGGGATGGGGCCAAAACTCACTGTTCCAACCAGTTCCGGCCCCACCGGGAACGACCCCGAGTCGATCTTGGTGGGGCCGGAACTGTCTGTCCGAGTGGGTCCAAGAACGACTGCTGAAAACAACCGGGGCTCCGGCGGCGTCGGTGGTCCGCACGGCGACCACGACGAGACCCCACGCCCCGGCGGGCGGGCGCATCGGCACGGCGGGCGGAACGGCAGGGGCGATCAACACGGCCTCGGGCGGCAGAGTGCCGGGAATTGTTGGCGTCGTCGCGCCGTGGTGCGTGGTCACAGCTGTCCTCCAGCGGGTGAGTGGTGTCCCCGAGATATGGCCTGGTGGTTCGACGTCACTGGGGTGGGCGAGTCGCGTCCCGAAGGCGCTGGTCGATCTCGTGCTTGGGTGCGGTGAGGATGGTGGTCAGCACGATGACGGCGGAGCCTTCGTCCAGCGGCCGGACGGGATTGCCGTCGACGGCGAGGTCGTGACCGTCGGCGGTGACGATCCGCCAGTCCCGCTGACGGATGCGGTCGGCGCAGTAGTAGCTGCCGACGAGTACGCCGTCGCGGGTGACGGTGCCGTACAAGATCTGTTGCGCGTCGGCGGGGTCGTAGATGATCGAGGTCACCGTGCAGCCGTTCTCGGTGAAGCTGCGCGCGACGAACTCGGCCTCGTGCGGGTGGTGGGTAGTCATCGGCCTTCTCCTTGGGTGCTGTGTTGGGTGTCGTGCGGATTGGTGAGGCACCGTCCGGCGGCGGTGGGCAGCCCGGTGCCGGGGTCGCGCATGAGCGGGAGCGGAACCGACGGCGGGTCGGAGGGTGTGCGCAGCCACGCCTCGATGTCCGGGGGTCCGATGTCCTCGGCGGGTTCGCGGGGGTTGCGCGGGTCGAGTGGTTCCCAGCGCACCCCGCCGCCGACCGTGAGGAACACGCCGGGAGCGGCGCGGTCGAAGGCGACGATCCAACTGCTCACGTGGCTGGTCGCCCACGGCCACGGCCACCCGGTTCGGCGGGGGTAGGCCGCGCCGATGCCTTCGGTCTCCCAGGTGATGAACAGGTCGGCGACGGCCGCGCGGTAGGTGGGCTCGTCGGTCGCGGTCAGCGCGAGGCGACCGGGCGGGACACGCAGGAGGTTCTCGGGTTCGCACTCCCATTGCAGGGAGCCGAGCCACTCGGCGTCATAGCCGCGCCCGAGGTAGAAGTCGGTCTTGGTCGACATGGGCCTCAGCTCACCGCCCTTTGGCTGGCGCCTCGCGCCGCGGCCTCGCTGGCCGAGGGCAGCTCCGCGAGCACCGTGAAGGTGGTAGTCATGCCGACCACCCGAGGGCATCGGCGGCGATCGCGGGCAGGTAGCCGACCTGCTCACCGGTGCCGAGCCACACCACGGGCGGGTCGGTGGGCCGGACACCCCACGACTCGGCGTCCTCGGGGGTGCACACCACCCGCGCGAGAAGGTGCTCCATCGGGTAGCCGGGTTGGGCGGCGACCCGCAGCGGGGTGGCGGGGTCGTAGCCGGACAGGGCGGCGATCAGGTCGCCCACGGTCCGGGGGTGTTTGTAGGTCATGGCGAGTCACCTCGTGGTCGTGGGTTGGCGCGGGGTGGGTGATCCGGGGCAGGGGTGTCCTGCCCCGGACCGGTGGGGCTAGCGGGTGGTCGCGCGGAGGGCGGCGGTGGCGGCGTGTCCGATAGCGCGGGCGGTGGTGGTGGGGTCGGTCAGCACGTGGACGGTGGACCCGTCGAGCGGGGTGTCGTGGGTGCCGGTGGTCAGCCACAGCACGGCGCACCCGGACGCGCGCAACCGGTCGAGTTTGCGCTGCCCGTCGATGCGGGGCTGGTAGCGGTAGTCACCGTCGGACACGATGACCAGCAGCCGCGCCGCGCCGGGGCGGGACAGCCCGAGGGCACCGTCGAGGGCGTCCAGCGCGACCGGGATGTCCTCCCAGTTGTCGTTGGACTCGAACTCGGTGACCTCGGCGGGCAGGCGGCCGGGGTGGGTCAGGGGGCGCACGTGGTGGCCGAAGATCACGCTCGCGGTCTCGGTGGGCACCCTGGTGTGGCGGGCGGCGTTGGCCAGAATCCACGCCGCCGAGGCCACGTGCGCGCACGCCCACCGCATCGACCCGGACACGTCGCACGCCACCCCGACCCGCAACGGCGGGACGGTGACCGGGGTCCGGGTGGTGCGGGTGAACGGTTGCGCGGTCACCACCGCCCCGGCGGCACGTTGGGCCTCGGCGGCACGCACCCCGCGCATCCGCAACCGCCCCGGCGGGACCTCCGAGGTGGACTTCACCGCGACCCGTTCCCGCACCCCGGCGGTATCCAACGCCCGCGCCAACACCCGCGCGGCGGTGCGCTCCTCCGGGGTGGGTGGACGGGTACCCGCCAGCCGGGTGGTCCCGGTGCGGGGACCACCAGCGGCGAACACCCGCCGCGCCGCCTTCTGCGCCACCTTCTCTGCGGCGTCGGCCTTCGCCTTCTCGGCGGCGGCGACGGCGGCGGGGTCCTCGGGTGCCTTCTCCCGCGCCACCTTCGCCGCCACCCCGTTCAGCACGGCGGCGATCGCGTCCGCCAACGGCGACGGGTCGGCGGGGGCGTTGCCGCTAGCGGTGCCGGGGGTGCCGCCGGAGGGGTCGGGGGTGCCGGTGGGGTCGGGTGCCGCGCCGGGGTCCGGGTCGGCGGGGGTGTTGGGGTCGGTGTCCGGGTCGGTGCCGAGGATCTCGCACCATTGCCGTCCGAGGTCGAGCATGGTCTCGCCGTCGTCGTCGGCGGTGCGCAACGCCGTGCGCCACACTGCCCGCAACTTGCCGAACGTGTCGGCCCCGAGCACGTCTTCGATGACACGGGCGACGGGGGCGACCTCGGTGCGGGTGAGCACCCCGCCGTCGGCGCGTCCCAGTAGCAGCGCGGCGGTGTGCGCGGCGTGCGCGGGGGTCATCTGCGGGGCGGTGGCGGGGTCGGCGAACAGGTGCAGGTCGGCGGCGACGATGCCCTTCACGCACGCCCGCAACCAGTGCCGGTCATCGGGGCGGCGGCGAACCTGTGCGGCTTCCATGCGCGGCTCTTCCAGCAGCATGGCGGCGGCGACCACGCCGGGCGGGGCGTCGTCCGGGGGTTCCCAGGCGGTGTGTTTGGCGTGCCCGCACTCGTGGGTCAGCGCACCCCACGCCGGGGCGTAGCGGGGGCGGTCGGACAGGTTCGCGGGGTCCACGGTGGCGGGGTCCACGCCGAGGTGGTCGCCGTCGACCTCGATCAGGGCGCGGGCGGGGTAGAAACACGCCGGGGCACCTCCGCCCGCGCCGGGGGCGACGGTGACCAGGAGGTCGTCGCGGTCGGCGATGATCGGGACCTCGTCGGCGAAGGCGGCGGACAGGGTCAGCCATTCCGGGCGGGCGGGGAACACGGCGGCACCGGTGGCGGCGGGGTCGGCGGTGAAGTGGGTGCTCACGGTTGCGGTCCTTTCGCGATGGTCGCGGTTCGCGGGGTGAGTTGGGTGGTCAGGGTTTCGGGGTGATGCGAGCACCGAGGGCGAGCGGGGTGACGGTGCGCCCGAACGCATCGCGCACCACGGCGGCGACGGTGGCGCGGTCCTCTTCCGGCGCGATGCCCACGAGGTTCCCGGCGGCGGCGTCGATGCCCAACACGGCGGCGATCTTCTTGAACGCCAACAACTCGCGCAGTTGCGGTGCCCACCCGACCTCGCCCTTCTCCTGCCGGGTCGCGAGGTTGCGCGCCACCCGCACCGCCTTCTTGTCCACGCCCAACTGGTCGGCGAGTTCGTAGTCGCTGGACACCTGAACCTGCACGGAGAACCGGGACGAGAGGGCGTCGGTGAGCACCGCCCCGTGCACGCCGGGGTTGTGTCCGGCGACCACGTAGAACCCCGGCGCGGCGTCCACGACCTCGCCGCCGTTGGCCTTGATCACGATCTGGCGGCGTCCGTCCATCGCGGGGTAGACCACGGCGAGCACGGTCGGCGGGATCAGGGTGGCGTCGTCGATGAACAGCGGCACCCCGTCACGCATCGCGCGGACCAGCGGACCGTGCACGAACACGAACTCGCCGTCCGGGGTTTTGGTGTAGTCGCCCACGAAGTCGGCGACCACGGTGTCCCCGTCGCCCTGCACCGTGATGCAGTCCGGGAACGCCGCCTCCACCACCGACGTCTTGCCCGTGCCGGGCGGTCCGTACAACAGCGCGGCGACCCCGGCGTCACGCAACCGCCGCAACGCGGTCACGTCCGGCATCCCGGACAGCAACCGGGGGTGGTAGTCCATCCCGTTGGGGCGTTTCACCGGACCGGTGACCACGCCCGCCGACCCGGCGGCGGACCCGCTCGCACCGGACCCGGCGGGCACGGGTGCGGCGAGCGGTGCGCTGGTGGTCGGTTTCGGGGTCGTCGGGCGGGGCGTGCGCGGTGGGGCGGGGGTGATCGTGGGCGCGGCGGCGGACGCCGTGGTCGCGGTCGCCCGGTAGGCCAGCGGGGACGTGGAAGCGACCTCGGCCTCCCCCCGGTCCGCGAGCACCTTGCACGCGTTACCGACCGCCCCGGATGACCGGTTCAGGGTGTGCGCGATGTTGCGCGGCGTGAGTTCGGTGCCCGCGTTGTCGGCGAGAACTTTGGCGACCATCGCGCGGAGTTCACCGTTGCCGAGCCGTTTCGGCGCGCCCGCCGGGGCGGGCGGCGTGGTGGTCGGTGCCGTGGCGGGCGGTGCGGCGGGCGGGGTGGGCGTGGTCATCGCGGGCGTTCCTTTCGGGTGTACGGGCGGCGGATCAGGCGGCGAACAGGGACTCGGCGGCGGTCTGGTGCCGTTCGGCGTCGGTGTCCGCCGCTTCCGGGGTGGCGTGGTCCGCCGACCATCCGCAGTAGCACAACGCGGTGGCGGTTCCGTCGTCATTCGTCACGGTGTCGGCGTAACACATAATTGGCTCCCCGTTTTCGACATGGCTCGCGCCGGGCGCGGTATTCGATGTGGTTTCCGGTTTCCCCGGTGACAATTCAATTATGACTCTGCGCCGCGCGTCGTGCAATAGGTTTGGCAGCCCATTTTCAAGACTCTTTTCGATCGCCCCCGTCGCCACCATTCCGGAATCCCCAACCGGCGTATGTCCGCGCATTCGCGACCGAAATGGCAGCGCGTTTCCGCAGGTCAGGGAGGGGCGACCCGCAGTAGTCGAGCGGATAGCCGAAAGCCGGCGACGCGCCGGAAATAAAAGAAAGGATTTCGGGGAACAATAAGGAGGGAGGAGTTAAGACAGAAAGAACGCAGCGAGAAGACGGAAGCGACCGCAGAGCCGACAAGGCAGGTAGCCGGCCACCGGTCCGCCCCGATGTGTTCACCGGCTTGTGGCCAAGCGAGTCTGGGATACCAGCGGATCCCCCTACAGGCCCTCTGACCGGCGTCTTTGCTGCCCGGAGGGGGTGGCGCTCTAACAGGATCCCCAACCTGATCCCCAATGTGATCCCCCGTGTGAACCCCCAACGGATGTGCACAGGATCGCATCTGATGCGATCCCAAGTCGGTGTGGGAACGGTCGTGGCGATCGTCGCCGCAGAAGGTGCCCTACCTGGGCAGTAAGAGGTGTGTTGCGAGCCTCCGTCAGGACTGACGGCTCCTGGTCGACACGCACGCCGATGGTCGTCGCGACCGCCACCTAGCTGCGTGTTTGCGCCGATTATCGCATCTGATGCGAAGATGTCGCATCTGGTGCGAGCGGCGGAAGGTGGCTGGTGGGCGAGGGAGAGCGACCGACGGCGGGCGCAACGGCGCTGCAGCTGGTCGACGGGCTGGTGTTCCTGCGGCCCGAGGAGCAGGTTTTCGAGGCGATGCTGACCGGGTGGGAGCGTCAGCAGTCCGCACGGAACCTGGCCGCGTCGACGATCGCGAACCGGGTCAAGCGGGTGCGTGGTTTCGTCGAGCACATCAACGCCTTCCCGTGGCAGTGGAGCGCGGCGATGGTCGACGAATGGTGCGCCGACCTGCGCGGGCTCAAAGGCGTGAGCCGCTCGAGCTTGCGGACCTATCAGCAGGCTCTGCGATTGTTCTGCCACTACCTGACCGATCCCGCCTACGGGTGGGCAGGTGAATGCGAGCGGCGGTTCGGCACGCATCCGGTGCAGGTGTGCCATGAGTGGAACACCGCGGTGCACGTGCAGGACAACGAGTCCGAGCCGGCCAAGCGGGCGTTCACCCTGGACGAGATCCAGGCGTTCTTCGACTACGCCGACGACACGGTGCCGCGGGTGCGGGACTCCGGCCGCAAGGGCTGGCTGGCGGCGTTCCGCGACGCCACCCTGTTCAAGGTCGCCTACGCCTTCGGGTTGCGTCGCACCGAGACGCGGATGTTGGACACCGCCGATCTCGCGCCCAACCCGCACGCCCGGGAGTTCGGCGAGTACGGGGTGCTGCACGTGCGGTTCGGCAAGGCCAAGCCCGGCAGTCCGCCCAAGCGGCGCAGCGTGCTGACCGTGTGGGACTGGTCGGCCGAGGTGCTGGACGAGTGGATCACCGAGATCCGGCCACGCATGGCGCACTCGACCGGTCCCGCGTTGTGGCCCTCGGAGCAGTCGGCGCGCATCAGCGGCGCTGCGCTCAACGCCCGCTTCGCCAGCTACCGCGACGCACTCGGCCTGGAGCCCGGCCTGGACTTCCACTCGCTGCGCCGCTCCTACGTCACGCACCTGATCGAGGCCGGCTGGGACCCGTTCTTCGTCCAACAGCAGGTCGGTCACGAACACGCGTCCACCACCTCCATCTACACCTGCGTCTCCTCGGACTTCCGCACCCGCACCCTGCGTCGCAGCCTCGATGACACCCTTGCCTCGGCACTGAAACCGACCACCGACGGCGGGAGCACGCGATGAACGCGATGAAGAGGCGAGTCGGCTACGACTGGCGGCTGCGGGACCTGATGGCCGATCACGGCATGTTCTCCACCACCGAACTCGTCCCCCTGCTACGCGATCGCGGCGTCGAGTTGTCGGTCTCGCAGGTCCACCGGCTGGTCACCGGCACCCCGGAGCGGCTCTCGCTCACGGTGCTGGCCGCGTTGTGCGACATCTTCGAGTGCAGCCCCGCCGAGCTGATCCGCACCGACGCCGCCAACGTCACCCGTCGCACCGCCACCGGATCGGCGGGAACGGCCACACCGCCGGCCGCTGGAGCCGGAGCGCTGCGACCTACCCGGGCTCGCATCCGTCCACAATGACCTCCCGAACCCGAACGCAGTGGGGCCGAGCACGGCTCGCCGACAGCAAGTGCGTGCGCTGCGACCGCTTCTCCCGGCCCGCTGTCCGTTGGGAGGGACCGGTTTGCCGCCCGTGCATCAAACGCGCGACCCGTGACCGGGGCTGCTGCCCGAAGTGCGGCGACCACCGGTTGCTGCCCGGACGCGACGGCACCGGCGTTGTCATCTGCCGCGACTGCGCGGGCATCACCCGCTCGTTCTTCTGTCGCCGCTGCGGTCACGAAGGTCTGCTGGTCGGCGACAAGCTCTGCGAACGCTGCACCCTCACCGACCGCCTCACCACCGTGCTCGACGACGGCACCGGCCGGCCTCGCGCGGAACTGCTGCCGCTGCTGGAGAAGCTGCGGCTCAACGACAACCCGCACAACGGCCTGACCTGGCTGGCCAAACCCGGCACCACCGAACTGCTCACCGCACTGGCCACCGGCACCATCGCGATCAGCCACGACGCCCTGGCCGCCCACCCGACCTGGCGCAAAGCCACCTACCTGCGTGAGCTGCTGATCACCTGCGGCATCCTCCCGCCGATCGACAAACAGCTCATGCTCTTCCAACGCTGGCTCACCACCCATCTCGCCGGCATCGCCGACGCCGAGCAACGCGGCCTCGTGCAGCGCTTCGCCACCTGGAACGAGCTGCGGCGCCTGCGCAACAAGGCCGAGCAGGCACCGTTGACCCCGGCCACCGTCCGCGTCTCCCGCGAACGCGTCCGCCAAGCCGCCGCGCTGCTGACCTGGCTCGACACCAGCGGCCACACCCTCACCACCTGCCCGCAAGCCGACCTGGACAGCTGGCTCGCGGCCAACCCCCAGACCCGAAAGCCCGCTACGGCGTTCCTGCGCTGGGCGGGTCAGACAGCGCTCATGCCCCGACGACGCCTCACCAGAGCACCACTGCCCGCGGCCACCATCCAGCCACGCCGACAGCAGCACGAACTGATCAACACACTGGTCACGGCCCACGACTGGCCACTGCGCGAACGCCTCATCGCGCTGCTGGCATTGCTCTACGCCCAACCTCTCAGCCGGATCACCCGCCTGCGGCGCACCGACATCACGATCATCGGCCCCGACGTCTTCATCCGGCTCGGCGACCCACCCGCCCCGCTGCCACCACCACTGGACGACATGACCCGCCAACTCCTCGAACACCGCAACACCTACCGGGGCCCGAACGCCAACACCGACTGGCTCTTCCCAGGCAAACGCCCCGAGCAGCCCATCCACCCAAGAACACTCAACAACCGCTTCTCCACACTCGGAATGCCGATCCAACTCGGCCGAACCACCGCCTTGCGGGAACTCCTGCACACCACACCGAGCCCCGTGGTCGCCTCCATGCTCGGAATCCACCCCGACACCACCGCGCGCATAGCAGCCGAACAAGGCATCACATGGAGCCGCTACCTCAGCTCCCGAAAGCCCCGAACCAGCTCCAACAACGCAAGAATCCATGACAGTTGAAAACATGAGCTCACCAGGAAAGTGACCGTACGCGCTGTCGATCTCCATGCCGACTACACGGAGTGACATATCAGCGGAGTTGGGCTGAGTAGGAATACGGTGGGCGACTTCGGCCGTTTGGCGTAGCGTGGGAGGCTCGACACCCGTCGCCAGGGGAGGCGAAGGGTGACGGAGCGGTCGCGCTGAGCAGGCACGATCGCCTCGACGGCAGACTCGGGGAAGAGCCTGCCGCAGGACGCGACGAGCGGGCGCGCAATGGGGGCCCGGTCAGCGAACACGGGGAGGCGCGGTGACGGAGCGAGACGACAGGGTCCTTCGTGGACTGTATGACCTGAAGAACCTTTTCGGGGACAAGTGGGTACCCGCCATCCTGGTGGCACTTCGGGACGGCCCGCTGCGTCGGGTAGAGATTCTTTCCACGGTCAACTCGTATTCCATCGACGAGAATTGGACGGACAAACACGCTGTCCTGCACGATAGCATTCTGGCGCGCACATTGAAAAAGATGCGCGAACAGGGGATCATCGTTCGTGAGAGTTGCGACAAGTCTTTTCCGCCGGAAGTCGCGTACTCGTTGAACCCAGCGGTCACCGAGGTGTTGACGCTGGCAGAGCCTCTGATCGAGTGGACACTTGCCCATCCGGAATTGCTCTCTCAGGCGCAAGCGCACAGCCGTCACAGTGGTGCGGAGGCGGCCATTCTCGATGATGTCGTGGATCTCGGCTCCTCGGCCGGTGACGGTCGGTTCCACTCCTCTGAACGACGCCCTCGCGCCGGTGGCGCCGTCGGGTGACCCGATGCCGCGCGCGAGGGTGCCCGCGGGGTTCATCCGGCGCGGCTGCGCCCGCGGTCGGCTTGCCCCAGCTCGCCGGGGGCGCTGGGGTTGTCGTGGCGGCGACGTAGCCGGTCGGCCAGGTCGACGGCCTGGTGCGTGGGCCGGTCGTCGACCTCGGCGAGCCGGGTGGTCAGCAGGGTGAGGGTGCGCGGGATGGCGTCGAGCTGTCCGAGGCGTTCCTGCAGGCGCATGATGTCGCGGTAGATCAGTTCGTTGTGCGGGTCGAACGCGCGCGCGATCTCGAGTAGGTCCAATGTTTGCTGTGGGTCGTCCTCGACCAGGGCGCGGGCCAGGGCGGCGACGGCGTCGATGGCGTCGCGGCGGATGGCCTCGCGGGCGGTCTCGATCCAGTCGGTACTCAGCCCGTCGGCCAGCGGGCCGGTGTAGCTGTCGACGATCCGCCGGTACGCCTCGACCCGATCGTCGTCGGTGATGGCGGCGCGGCGGGCGGCCACGGCGGCGGCGAAGTGGTGGTAGTCGACCTGCACCAGTTCGGGGTCCAGCCGGTATCGGCCCTCGCCGACCACCACGAGGTCGGACAGCACGTTGCCGGTTGCGGCGGCCAGGGCGCGGCGCAGACGTGAGATCGAGGTGTTCATCGCGTTGGTGGTCCGCTCCGGTGGGCTCGTGGCCCACAGGGCGGCGATGAGTGCCTCGCGGCTGGCGCCGTCGGGGTGCAGCGCCAGGAAGACCAGCAGTTCGCGCAGGCGTGGCTGGAACGCCGAGGTGATCTCACGTTCGGCGGCCTCGCCCTCGGGTGTGGCCGGCGCGGGGCGCCACCACACCCGCGGCGGCCCGAGCACGCTGACGCGCAACGGCGCGGACGACGCGGACGACGCGGACGACGCGACGCGCGGCTCGCCGGGGCCCTGTGGTCCCCTCTCCGCTGGCCAGCCGTGCCGATGGCCTTCACCGGCATCCTGGGCTGCTTGGTCGGCGTCGGGGCGAACGGGCTGGACGGGGCGCAACCGAAGACCGGGTGACGTCGCTGGCGCGGGCTCCGGCCGAAGGATCTCCAGCTCACCGTCGCTTCGCCGGTCGTCATCGCTTGCGGCTGCCAACAGCTCCAGGTCTGTGTCGGCGACCGGCGCCTGGATGGTGCTCTCGGCGAGCGTGTTCTCGCTGACCGTGTGTCCGCGATCGTCGGTCCTCGCGCCGCGGTCCACCTCGGTGTCCAGGGGCTTGGCGGAGACGGCGACGGAATCGTCCACGATGACGTGAGGACGCGGCACGACAGCCGGATGCGGCTCGGTGCCGGCGGTGTCGGTGAACTCGGGCTCGGCGCCGGGGTCGGCGTGACGCAGAAGGTCCATCAGGTCGGCGAGGTGATCGTCACCCAGCCGGAACACACGCGCGCCGCGTAGTGGCTCGCCGAGGCCGGGGCTGGTGGTGGAGATGGTGCCGTCGTCGCGGACGTAGGCGGTCACCCCGGCGCTCCACTGGCCCAGCAGCAGCCCGGTCACGCCGACGGTCGAACCGTTGTCCACCACCGCCTGAAGCCTGCGGGCCTGGCGGCCGGGTGCGCGGGCCGCCAGCACAACGGGCCCCCAGGGTTGGGCTGTGCGCGGGAGTTGACCGACGCGCACCAACGTCTCGGATTCCAGCATGTCCAGCGCGGCGTCCAGGTCGGCTGCCACCCGCACACCCGTTGGAAGCGGTGCCTGCGCCGCGCGCCTGCCGAACAGGGCCGCGAGGTCGTCGGCCGGCACGATGACCGTTGCCGGCCGGTTCGTGGTGGTGAACGCTGTGCTGAGGATGGCCACGAGCAGCGCACGGACCGCGGCGGGGGCGCCCGCGCCGAGCAGGCCCAGGCCGTGCGCGGAGGCCAGGTCCACGGCGATCTCCCGGCCGTCCCGCACACCCACCGGCAGAACCGGTGCTTCGTCGTCGGGGACGTCGGCGGCGCTGGCATGGGTGCCGAGTACGAGCGGCAGTGCCGGTGCGCGTGGTGCGCGCTCGCCCGGCCAGTCGAGGTCCACCTCATCTTCGGTGGTGTCGTCGTGGTCGGCGCGCAGGTGCGCCAGCCGCAGCTGGTAGACGACCGGGGCGACGGGCAGGTCGCTGCGGTCACCGCTGCCCGGCTGATACCGGCGTCGGTTCCGCCGCCGGGCCGCGACCAAGGCGGCGCTGACCGCTGCGGCCAGGCCAAGGCCGACGAACAGTTCCTCGCCCCAGCTGAACCCCGGCTCGCCCACCGCGTCGGTGCTCGGGGACGCCTGGGTCGCCGGTGGAGCCTGGGTGGTGCGAGGGGCTTCGGTGGTGGCGGGTGGTTGTGTTGTGGAGGGGGCCGGTGTCGTCGTGTTGCTGCTGTGTGGGGGCTCCGGTGCAGGGGGCGGGGTTAGTGGCGGTGGCACCGGGACGGTGGGTGGTGGGGAGCTGACGGTGGCGTTCTCGGGCAGGGCCATCTCCTCGCCAGGGAAGATCAGGCCGGGGCGGGTGAAGGTGCCGCCGTTCGGTTGTGGTTTGCCCTTGTTGAGTGCGTAGATCTCCGGCCAGCGGTTGCCGTCGCCGAGGGTGCGTTCGGACATCCGCCACAGCGAGTCGTACACGCCGGTGTCGGGGTTGTACGCAAGCACCACCGCGGACTTCGCGCGGCCGGGCTGCTCGACCATCCCGGCCGCCTCGTGGTGATACGGCGCGCTGTGGGCGACCGGCCGCATCCCAGCGAACTCTGCTGGTTCGGCGGGTGTGGTCCAGGCGGGAGCCGTCGCCACCACCTCAGCCGCGGCACCGCCCGCAGCGGACGGGCCCGCGACTGGCAGGCCGGCGCGTTGGCCGAGGATGGAGATCAGGACCGCGCCGACGAGCACGGCCGCGATCCGGTGCACCGGTCCGGCCGCTGACAGGTCGGGCATCGTCGCGTCGTGGGCGATCTCGACTGCGCAGCGGGCGACGTCGAGGGTGAAGAAGGCCCACACGAGCCAGGTAAGGCAGGCGAGGAAGTCCAGTAGGAACGTGGTGGTCATCGGGCCGAGCAGGACACCCTGGACTTCCGCCCAGGAGGGTAGGTGGTCCGGCAGAGGCCAGCCGACGAAGTGCGTCAACGCCCACGGCAATCCGGCCAGTAGCGCGGCCAGGACGGCAGCCGCCAGGAGTCCGCGCATTAGCCGTCCGAGCACGCCGAGCACGCGCCCGGCACCGTGCCACGTCCGGCCTCGCGTTCGCGGCGTGCGGCGGGGGCGATGCGGTGATGCGGCCATGACGTGCTCGTTTCCTCAGCAGACCTGGACGTGTTCGCTCGCCGCGCCGTCACGCGACGGCGATGGGCCGGCGCCGTCGGCGAACCTCGGGTGCGACGCGGTCGTGAGCACGGGTCAACTCGCTTGGGCCACGAGCCGCTCGGAGGTGTCCGACCCTGTAGTGGTCGAGCCCTCGCGTGAGTCGGGCGCCTGCCCCCGTGTCGACGTCCTCGGTTCCGAAGCACGGCGCGTGTCACTCTGCGTGCCAGGCACGGCCGCGGCCTTCCTTCGCTTGCCGCGGCCGGGCTTGCTCCCCGCGAGCCATCCGGTGAGGTCGGACGGTTTGAGGTCGGTGAACGCCGCCAGTTCGTCGACGTCGATGACGTCCTGGGCGTCGGCTACCACCTCGCCGAGCTCACGTTCCACCTCGGCGAGCTGTTCGACGATCGCAGCTCGGCGTTGGGCGAGTTCGCCGACCTGCTGCGCGGCGGCGGCTCTGCGTGCGCTGCGGACGGTGTCGGCCTCCTCGACGCGCTGGCGGATCTCCTCGGGCGTTGCCATGCTGCTTCCCCTTCTCTGCGATGCCGTGTTCACGACGGGCGACGGTGTGGTCATGGGTCGATCGCGGTCACCCCGCGCTGCGGGTGTGCGCTGCCCTGCCCGTGCACTTGGAGCGATCCGATGCCGACCAGCCCGAGCAGCTGGGTGGTCTGCGAGGCGGTCACGGTGACCGTGACGGTGTCGCCGGAGACGGTCACCGTGCCGGAGGCGCCCTCGGCGGCCAGGTGCGCCTGGGCGTTCGCGACCGCCTGGGCGGGCACGAGCTGCACGGTGCCGTTGCCGCGGTAGGCGGTGAGGTCGATTGCCTGGGCGCCGGCGCGGGCGGCGGCCTCGGCCTGGCCGTTGGCCCGTACTTTGGCGGCCAGCGCGAGGCCACCGTCGAGGGTCAGGCCGGCCAGGGCCAGGATGCCGACCGTCAGCGCCAGGACGAACGCGGTCACGCGGCCTTCGTCGGCGCGCCACCACCGCAGGTGCGTGCGCCACCACGTCGACCACGAGGTCGACCAACGGCTGCGCCGAGCGTGGCGGCCTCGCCGGGTCATGTTCCGCTCCCGGTGTCCGGGGTCGAACGCCAGAGGTCCACGGGTTCGACCGAGGTGGCCGACAGGGTCTTGCCGCCGGGCACGCCGAGGATGAGCGCGTCGCCGAAGTCGACGGCGCAGGACACGGTCACGCTGACCGTGCCGCCGGGGCGCAGGCCGCCGGTCGAGGTGCTCACCGACAACGACGCGCACGTCACCCCCGCTGAGGACAGCGCGCTCGCGGCGGTGGATTGGGCCGCGGCGGTCGCGGCTGTCGGGGTGCGTTCGATGCTTGCGGCGCGGGCCGCTTGGTGGGCGGCGTCGTCGATGCGGATCCGCGCGTCCACCCCTCGGTGGATGACCACCCCGACGAACACCAGCAACATGATCAGGAACGGTGCGGCGATGGTGATTTCGGCGGCCACCGACCCGTCATCTGCGCGCCACCAGTCCGCCCACCCCCGCCGACCGGGGCGCACGCGGCCGTGACACCGTCCTGGGGGCGTGACGGGCGCGCGGGGCGGCGTCGTCCGCGATGGCATCGTCTGCGGTGTCATCGCGGGTCACCCGCTCGCCAGGTCGGGGACGAAGCGTTCGACGGGCCCGACGGCCTCGGCGTGCACGGGCAGGCTCAGGAACGGCACGACCGAGGTCGCGGTCCCGCTGACCCGCACCGAGGCCGAGGCCGCGCTGCGATCCGAGGCGATGGTGGAGCCGGTGAGTGGACCGCTGGCGAGCTGGTCGAGCAGTTGCCGCGCGCTGGACGTACCGGCCGCGGCGGTCCCGTTCTGGGACCGTGCCACCGCGAGCCCCTGCGAGGCGGCGGCTTGGGCTATGTGGGTGGCGTGTGACCAGAGCGCGAACTGCACGATCGCCAGCAGCATCAGCAACAACAGCGGGGTCGCGATGACCAGTTCCGCGCTGACCGAGCCACGATCACCGCGCAGCGCTCGACGGACCCGACGCCATCCGGCGCGAGTCGTTGGCGACCGCTTGCTGTGCTTGTGGCTCACGGGGATCACATGGTGATGCCGTTGGCCTTCTCGGTGACCTTCGCGATGACGATCGCGATCACCGCCAGCGCTGCCACCACGAGCAGCGCGGTCACCAGGACGGTCTCGGTCGAGTACCCGGCCTCCGGCTGGCGCCGCAGCTCCTCCCAGCGCGCCTGCACCACTGTCCACAATGCCTCCACTTGAGTGCGCATCGTGTTGTCCTCCCTTGTCGTTCACGTTCGGTCGTTGCCCGCGCGAGATGCCACAGCCCATGTCACAGTCCATTGAGGACCTGCGTAAGCGCGGGATAGGCGATGAAAGCCAGGAACCCGAGGAACAGCGCCATCACCGGCAAGCTCATGCGCTCGGTGGCCGCTTGGGCGTCGCCCTCGGCCTCGGTGATCTGGTGAGTGCGCAGCGCTCCGGCCTTGGCGGCCAGAGAGGTGCGGACCTTGGCGCCCTCGGTGCCGGCCAGGCTGACCGACGCGGCGAGTTCGGCGAGTTCGGTGACGTCGAGTTCCTCGCCGAGTTGGCGCAGGGTCGCCCACGGGGTCGTGCGGGTGAGGCGGGCGGTGTCCAGGGCGCGGCGGATCTGCTCGAACGCCCACCCGCGGCCGATGTTGACCGAGTCGCCCAGCGCGCTGTCGACCCCGGCTCCCCCGGCCAGGGTGATCCACACCAGGTCCAGGTAGGCCGAGAGGGCGTGGCGGAACCCGGTACGCAACTTCGCGGCTTCGGCGCGGGCCTGCAGGTCCGGCAGGACGAACCCGACGGCCGCCAGGACGAGTCCGGCGATGATCGGGAACTCGAAGCCGGGTCCGAGCCCTGCCGCGGTGAGGACCACGGTCAGCAGGACGGGCAACAGCAGCCCGGCGACGGTGAGGGTGGCTTTCTCCGCCAGGTGGGTCGAGGTCGAGCGGCCGATGACCGCCAGGTCCTTGGCCAGACGTGGGCCGGGGAGCCCCAACGCGCGCAAGGGGGCGATGGCGGGTCGGCCGAGCCGTGCGGCCCAGCCGGTGTCGTCGGTGGCGAGGATGGGTGCAGGAGCGGGTGGGGCAGTGGCGTGTGCCAGCACCGCGCCGAGGGCAGGTCGTGGCGGGAACAGGTAGACCGCCAAGGCCCACAGGCCGATCCCGGATCCGATGCCCAGGGCGATGTAGGTGATCATGGCGTTCACTCCTGCCTCGCGGTGACGAGAACCGGTGCCGGGCTGGTCGCCGAGTCTTGGTCGGCGGTGGAGAGGAAGCGGGCGGGCTGGGCGACGCGGGCGATGCGGCTCAGCCACGCGAACCCGGCGGCGAACAGCGCTCCGATGCCCAGCAGCACGAGCTGCCCGGCAGCGCTGTCGTAGGCGCCCATGTAGTCGCGGTTGAGCAGCACCACCGTGACGGCGAACCCGATGGTGGTGCCGACGATGACGCGCACCGAGGTGCGGGTGCGGGCACGTCCGGCTTCCACGCGCATCCGCATCGAGGCTTGCCCGCGGGCGGCGTCGGCCAACGACCCGAGCAGTTCGGCGAGCTGGCGGGTCTGCTGTTCGGCGGCCAGCAGCAGGGCGGCGATGACCAGGTCGCCGACCGGGTCGTCCAGACGTTCGCCGAGACGGCGCAGTGCGGGTGCCAGGCGGTCGCCGTTCTCGATGCCGGCGGCGAGCTCGCCGACCTCGCCGCGAATGGCCGTCGGCGCCAGCGGCGCTGTGGCCAGGATCGCCTGCTCTAGCCCGGCTGCGGCCGACAGGGTGTCGCGCAGCATCTCGGTCCAGGTGGCGACGGCCTCGATCCGCGCGACTCGGCGGGCGTGCTCGGGGTCGCGGCCCAGCACCCGCGGGAGCGCCCAGGCGGCGAGGCCGGCCAGGACGGCGCCGACGACCCAGCCGGTGAGCAGACCGGTCACCACCCCTGCGGTCACGGCCAGCGCGATCCGCAGGCTCCGGTGCTGATCGACGGGCCCGGCTGTACGTGTCCGGGTGCGGCGCTGACGCCGTGGGTCGGTGCCGCGCCAGCCGAGGACCACCAGCAGCAGACCGAGCCCGGTGCCGACACCGAGCAGCGCCGCGGCGGCCGTGGTGGGGCTGAGGGTGATGTTCACGGTGTCCACCAGCCCTCGGGGTTCTCCAGCACGCCGGGGTCGAAGCCGACGTCGACCAGGTCGTCGAGGGTGTCGCTGCGCAGCGCTCCGGCCACGGGGCGGGCGCGGCGGTCGGGGCCTGGGCGGTAGACCTCGTTGGAGATCACCTGTGGGCCGTCGGCGCCGACGACCTCGCGGATCGAGGACACGACACGGGTGCGTCGATCCTCGGCGCGGGCCAGGTGCACCACGAAGTGCACAGCGCTCGCGACCAGCAGGTTGGTGGCTTCCAGCGGGAGCCGTTCGACCCCTTGGGCGGCGTAGGAGGCGAGGCGGGTGAACGCGATCCGGGAACTGGAGGCGTGCAGGGTGGCCATCGAGCCGTCGTTGCCCTGGGACATGGCGTTGCACATCGGAATGACCTCGGGGCCGCGGATCTCGCCGACGATCACCCGGTCCGGCGACATGCGCAGGCCCCACCGCACGAGTTCGGCCTGGCTGATCGCGCCTTCGCCTTCGACGTTGGCTTCGCGCGCCTGGAAGGCGGTCACGTCGGCGTGGATGTCCGGGTCGTGGTCCAACCCGAGTTCGAAGGCGTCCTCGATGGTGACGATGCGCTCCAACGGATCCATCTCGGATGCCAGCGCACGCAGCAGGGTGGTCTTGCCCGCGCCGGTGCCGCCGGTGATCAAGACATTCTTGCGGGCCTTGACCAACGCCCGCAGGAACTGCTCCAGGCCGGGATCGACGGTGCCTCGGCGGCGCAGCTCCGGAAGGGTGACGGTGAGGTAGCCGTGGCGGCGGATCGACAGGGCGGTCACGCCCCCGGCGGTCAGGCCCATCACCGCGAACAGCCGCTCGCCGCCGGGGAGCTGGAGGTTGACCGCCGGGGAACCCTGGTCGAACCGCCGCTCCTGGCTGCTGGCGCGGGCGGCGAGCAGCCGGACCAAGTCAGTGAGTTCCTCGTTCGAGCCCGCGATCGAGGCGACCGGGGCGCGGCGGCCGTCGTTGTACTGGACGAACACCCGATCGAACCTGTTGGCGTTGATCGTCTCCACCATCGGGTCGTCCAGCAGCGGCTGCAGCCCGGCCATGCCGAACAGCTCGTTGACGACCTCCCCGACGACCCGCTGCTCGACCTCGCGAGGCAGCAACTGCCGGCCCGCGGCCAGCTCGTTCTCGGTGTGCACACGCAGCGCCTCGTCGAGGATGCCGCGCGCCAGCTCCCGCCGGGCCTCGCGGGTCGCGGTCGTCCCGGTGCGGTCCTGCTGATCAGCCACCCGCTGCGGCAGCTCGGCATTCAACCGCTCCCGCAAGTGCTGCCGCAGCCGCGTGGTAGCGGCCGACAGGTCAGCCGTGTCCTCATCGGTGCCCCAGCCCAGCGGCGGCACACCAGCGTCAGGGCCAGGTGCGGGGGCCGGTCCGGATGGCTGTTGGTGGGGGCGCAGCGGCACCGGCGCCGGGTACTGGTTGGTCGGGTACGTCACGATGCCTGCCCTCCCTGCTGGTCGCGGTGGCCGGTTGCGGGGTTCGGTGCGACGCGCACGCCGTTGGACGAGACCGCGCCGGGCGGCACACCCGGAACCGAGCGCAGGACCGGGACCTGCGTCACCGGCTCAGCGGTCCGGGGCGCAGTTCGGCTTGCCGGTGTGCGCTCGCGGGTGGCGAGTTCAGTGGCGACGCGGTGGGCGAACCGGCCGAGTGCCGAGTGCTCGGGGCCGCTGCGACCCCAGCGCAGCTTGTTCGGCCGGCCGCACAGCACGGCCGCGCCGCTCGGGTCGTCGGGCACGCGCCCCAGCGGTGACACGCCGAGTTCGCGGGCGACCTCGGCGGTGGAGTAGCCGTCACCCACCAGAAGCAGCACCGGGTTCGGGCTCCAGCGGCCGACCGCGGGCAGCCGGCGCGGCAGGTGCGCGAGGTCGTCGGCGTGAGCCCGCGACAGCAGCACGACCGCGTCGGAGGCGCGCACGATCGGCAGAGCGGGCGAGCCGGGGTCCACACGCCCGCAGTCGACGATGACCACCGTGCCGGGCTGGTTGGCCGCCGCGCGGAGCACCCCGAGCCCGCTGGTCGGGTCCGGTGCCAAGGCCGACAGTGCCGCGCGGGCTTGGTCGGCATCGGGTGGGGCGCAGATCACCGGCAGGCCGCCGGGAAGCTGCTGGGTGTGCCGCCACACCAGGTCGGCGTCGGCGCCGCGGCGCGCGGCGGCGGCAAGGCTCACCAGGCCCGGTGTCGAGGACAGGGAGAACCGCAGGCCGAGATCGCCACCGGAAGGATCGGCCTCGACCATCAGTGCGCGTGCCGGAGCGGGCCAGCGGGCGGCCAGGGCCACGGCCAGCGTGGTGGTGCCCGGTGAGCCTTTCAGGGACAAAACCGAGATCAACATCAGCGACCTCCAGCGGAGAGCATCACGATCGACAACTGCCCGGCCGGCACCGCGGCGACCTGGCGGGCGGCGGGCTCGGACAGCTGCACCGAGACCACGGTGTTCTGGTCGTTGGCCGGGGTGGTCACGCTGGTCACCACCGCGGGCCAGACCGTGCCGCCATCGGCGGGCGGACTGGGCGCCGATCCGGCCTGGCCGGGCACGAACACCACCGACACCCGCGCTCCCGGTCCAACTTCCGCGGGGAACTGGCCGGGTTTGAGCGCGAGGGCGGCGATGGCCTGCCCGCTCGCCGGGAGCGCGGCGCCGCCGACGGCATCCGGGGTCAGCAGCGCCCCGGCCGACAGGCTGGTGGCCATCGGCCTGCCGACCACGGTGGCCGCCTGGTCCGCGCCCACGACGGCGACACCAGGGTCGACCGCGACGTTGACCTGCCGCAGGTCCTGGATGGTCAGCACGTGCCCCACCTGAACGCCGCGAGTTAGCGCGAGCACGGCTTGCCGATCTCCGGAATTCAGCGAGATCAGCACGAAGCCGCCCACACAGGCCAGGACGAGCAGCACGCCGAGCAGCAGGTACGGCACGCTGCGGCGACGCCCTGTAGTGCGCAACCGCGAGGCGGAAGGCTTCTTGCCGTCGTTGACCCAAGGGCCGTTGGCCGTGCTCGTGGCTCGGTCCGTGTCGGGCCGGATCGTGGTGTCGGTGCTCACGCCGGTACCTCCAAAAGGCATGCGGGTAGTGCGCCGCGTCGCCAGAGGGTGGTCAGCGAGCGGAACAGGTGGTCATCGCTTTGTGGGCTGGGAAGTGGTGCCTCGCGGGGAGGCCGTGGCGTCGGTCAGCCGCCGCCGTTGTTGAGGGCCTGCGACTCCGCCACGCGGAAGGTCGCGTTGCCCGTCGTGGTCATGTCCGGGAACGTCCCGCCCTGACCCGCACCGGACCAGGTCACCGTCCAGTGCACGGTCGCCGTCACCGGGTACGCTTGCCCCGGCTGACTCGCCGACGAACGGCGGTAGACGTGGCCACAATCCGGCGACGGCGCCTTGGGATCTGCGCCTGCCTTGTACGGCGTTCCGGCGCCCGTGCAGGTGACGGTGGAGCCGTCACCCATTGCCCAAGACACGGAGGTCGGCGTCGCGACCGCCGTCACCGACACGCCGGGAACCGAGGCAGTGGCAGAGACCGGGCCCCAGCCGCCGGACAGCCACATCCAGGTCGGCAGGTTCACCAACTGGTCGCCGGCCGGGTTCGCCGCGATCGACGGCGAGGGCAGCCGGAGCTGCTTGCGGGCCATCTGCGCGAGCTCAGCGGGCGAGGGCAGCAAGGCCGCGCCCGGCTGCTGACCGTCGGCGATCCACACCGGCGGCCGGTAGAGCCCATCCATGACGCCCTCGGTGGTGCACTTCCACACGTACCACGCGCCCGGCCCTTGACCAGGCTGCGCCGCTTGGGCACGGAACGCCGTCGGACGGAACACCGCAGCGTGGACCACACCGCCGTTGGTCGTCGGCGGCTTGTAGGAGGCGGTGACCACGCCACCGGAGGGCGGCTGATAGTCGCTTTTGACGTAGGAACAACTCGCCAGGTTCGAGTCCCCGCCAACGATCGTGTCGCCGGGGTTGGTCGGCTTCCCGTTGCCGGGGTTGTTGCCGGTCCCAGGGCGGCCTGGGTTGTTGCCGTGTCCAGGGTTGCCCGGCCGTCCGTTGTTACCGTTGCTGCCAGCTCCCAGCTCGCACGCTGGAGTGGGAACCTGACTGCAATTCGTGCTTCCCCAGCCGCCATCGGCCAGAGCGGGAGCTGCGAGACCGAACAGGCTTGCAGCGACGATTCCCGTGACAGTCGCAAAACGTCGCATGATCAACACGTCCCCACGTCGTGTACGCCGAAGTCGGACACCTTCCAGGAGCCGTCGGACTGCTTCTCGACGATGGCGTTGATCTCCTGGCGTCCTCCCGGCTCTTTGTCAGCGACTTGGCCGTTGTCCGCGCGATACTTCAACCAATTCGTCGAGTCTCCGCAGTCGGAAACAATGATCTTCTTCGGCTCACCGGCCGGTTCCGCGGAGGATACGGTCGGGTTCAGCACCGGCTCACCCTTGGTGACCAGGCCGTTGTAGTGATCGGCGTAAAGGCCGCGCGACATGTTCGTCAGCGCCACGCCCGTCGCGTGCTGCCCCAGCTTCGAGGACTGCCAGTCGGATGTACGCCCGGCCTCGACGAAGTCTTGCCACATTCCTCGGTAGGCGGCCAAAGCATCGTTCTTCGCCTTGTCCGCTGCGGAGACCGCAGCACTCGGGCTCGACGACGCCGAAGGTGCCTCCACAGGACTCGACGTCCCGGAAGGCGGGCCCTCCGTGCCGCCGGAGCTACAAGCTGCGAGAACCGCGCAGGCCGCAGCACCGACGACCACGCGACCACCCCAGGAGCGAAACGTCCCCCCTACCACAGGCGCACCCCCACACTTCCGTAACGATCGTCTTGTGTCTCGTGACACTCACCACGTCTACACCACGGACCCCCACCGACTGCAAAGTCGGAAAGCACTGACTTTGAAGTCGGTATGACATCCACTCACAAAGATTCACTCGATCGGTCCATTTCGGTCACTCTGGGGGTCGTCGCGAGGTAACACTTAGAGCGAAGGATGCGGCGTCTTGGGGGCGAAAGCTGTGCTGATCTTGCTACGAAGGGTGATAAGAGGTGAGGTCGCTTGACCTCACCAATATTGATCATTTCGTGGACCGCACTCGGCGTGCTGGTTGGGGGCGTACTCGGACTACTGACACGAAAGCTGCTGCAGACGAGGGCGCTCAGCCGCTGGAACTGGACAGTGGCGGCAGCCCTCACCGGACTGCTGTTCACGGCGCTGGCCTGGCGGTTGGACTGGAGCCTCGCCTTGCTGGCCTACAGCTACCTGGCGGCCGTGCTGGTACCGCTCGCGATGGTGGACCTGGCCGTGCAGCGCCTTCCCGGCGTGGTGGTGCTGCCGAGCTATCTGGTGCTTGCCGTCGCCTTCGGCGTGGACGCCGTGCTTCACGCGAACTACGACAACCTGCTGCGGTCGGTAGCTGGCACGGTTGTCCTCGCTGCGGTCTACCTCGGCCTCGCACTCGCGGTCGGCGGGCTCGGTGCTGGCGACGTCAAGCTCGCCGGCCTCCTGGGGCTCGCGCTCGGCTGGTGGAGCTGGACGGCGCTGTTCACTGGAACGTTTCTCGGATGGCTGCTCGCAGCAGTTGTTCGGGTCGCGCTCAGGACCACCGGCCGTGCCGAACGGGACGACCCGATGCCGCTCGGCCCCTTCCTCGCACTGGGTGCCGTAGCGACCGTCATGTTGAACGCGACAGGCTCATAGCGCACGAGAGCGTGCTGGTCATCCGAGCTGCTCCGAGTAATACGTGACGCCCGTCGTCAGGGCGTCATGGGCGCGAGCCAGACGCTGTGCCATGTCGGGCCGCAGCATGGTCTTGGCCTCGGCGAGTTCGACGAAGGCGAACTCTGCGATCTCCGGATCGGAGATCCGGATGGTCTTCACCTGCGCGGGCGACAACGTCCCGCCGTCGAAGATGAACACCAGCTGGTCATCCCACGGTCCGTGAGGTCCGACCCAGTCCAGCACCAGAATGCGGCCGGCGGTGACGGTGAGGCCGAGTTCCTCGGCCAGCTCGCGGGTGCCTGCCACTCGCGGCGGTTCGTTGCTCTCCGCCATGCCGCCGGGGAGATCCCAGTTGTCCTTGTAGGTGGGGTTCACCAGCAGAACGCGCCCGGCTTCGTCTCGGATCAGCAGATCAGCGGCTACGCGCTTGCGCGCTTGCTTGGCGTTGCCCTCCGCGAGGTAGGCAAAGCGCGCCTCGTCGTCGGTCATACCGGCCACAACGACACCGCACCGTTGGCTTCCCCGGAGGCGACCGAGAGGCCGGCCAGAGCGGCGAGGAACGACGACACCTGGCCCGACTTCGGTGCCAGACTCAGCAGGCCGCCAAGGGCTCGAAGCTGATGGACCACCCTCGCCGAGCTCAACGAGGCGGTCGTGTCACAGGCTTCGTGGCCGATTGCTGCCGCTTCGTCGACCCGGCCCGCGTGCACCAGGACGTTGGCGAGGGTGAGCTGGGCGAAGGTGCGGCTTCGGACGCGGTCTCCCGACCTCAGCCGGATGACCTCCCGAGCACATCGTTCGGCCTCGCCGAGTTCCGTTAGTTGCAGGAAGCACAGCGCGGCCTCGCTCGCCAGCGACGCCTCGTCAAACCCTGCGATCCATTGCGCGGGTTGTTCTCCTTGAACGTTGTCCAGGATGCGCTCGGCGTCTTCCAACGCGGTGCAGCACCCTGCGCGGTCGCCGATGAGGGCGAGCCCGCGGGCACGCATGGCGTGGAGTCGGGCGATCAGGCGCGAAGTGCCGTCGGCCGCCGTGGCTTGTCCAAGCCCTTCGGCGGCGATGCGCAAGGCATCGTGCGGCTGTCGCAGCTCGATAGCTAGATGCGCCATCGAGGCACAGGCGTTCGCGGCCAGTGCCCGATCGCTTCCGGCCAACGCCAACCGGAAGGCGCGATCGAAATACCCTCGTGCATTTCCGTCTTTGCCGCTGTCGTGTGCCATCCATCCGGCGATCTCGGTGATCGACGCGGCAGCTGAGAACAACCGGGGAACGGAGACGCCGAAAGCGGGTGAAACCAACTGTGGCGCTATTTCGCGGGTCAGGTATTGAGCGACCGACGAATACAGGGCGCCGCCACCGACTCTACGGTCCGCGACCTGCCATTGTTGAGCTGTCGCGAAGATGCTGTCGACTACTTGCTGACCGTCAAGGTCACTCAAAGCCGCTATGTCGTCGAGCGCAGCCGTGGATTTGAGCACGTGATGTGAAGCAGTTCCACCCAGTAGCGCGACGAGGCGGTCGGGCGTCAGCTGGAGTGCCTTCGCCAGGTTCGGACGCATCCAGGGCTGAGGTTTCTGAACGCCTCGCTCCCAGCGCGCGACGGTGGATCGGTCGACCCCCATCCTGCTGGCGAGCGCCTCTTGCGTGTACCCGAGGGCTTCACGACGGTCCGCGAGGCTCTGTCGCCGCACAGTCATACCGCTCCCTTGTCGCTGGTGGCCCCAGGATCGTCCCGCTGTCGTTTGCGCAGGTCAAGTCCAACTCGCGCCAGGCAACCTCAGAACCATAATGGATCTTGACCCGGCCGGAGGGAGTTGGGCTTCCGGGGGTGCGTGTCGATCTGTTCGACATTGGGTGCGGCTATCACAAGTCGCCCTGTCGTGTCTCCCTTTTTTTGCGGTCAGTACCCAGAGTATTACGCGGTTTCACCCGTTTGGCACAAGCGCGCCCGATTGGGAAAAGCGCAGGTCAGGTGCCCTGTCGCCCCGTGGACGCCCCATCGCCGCTGCGTCCCCGCTCTGGTTTGTGCCGCGCGGTGGACGTTTAGCTGCGTTGGCGGGTTAGCGGTGGTTCTACCAGCACCGTTACCCGCTCTCCGGTTCGGCCGGTGAACAACTGAAACGCTCGACGCTATGGGAGTAGCAGAAGTTCAGGACAAAGTAAATCGGGACTCGCTGAGTTACGGAGTAGATGATGACACTCTCCCAGCGATTCGCGGAACCTGCGGTTTCGCGATGCCCACAAACAAAGCTCGCTGTGCCGTTCCTCGTGCAGCCGGTGTGGGTACGGAGTTGGACCACCGCACGAGGCGGTGACGCACGATGAACGACCGCGGACCTTGGGCGGTGACGTGCCGGGACATCGCCGGCCGCCCTCGGAGCCTGACGGTGCTCGTGCGTGGCTCGGATGTCGTGGTGATGGCACCCCCAGGTGAGGTTGCCAGGCTCGACGCCGCTGAGGCCGAGCAGTTCCGCTCCGTCATTGCCACCGCCGTTAAGGTGGCCGCCACTCCTGCCCCCGGTGGGTCTGGCCCCTCCGAGGAAACCGGCATAGCGAGCACGGTGAAGCAGTACGGCGACGGTGGGCCCCCAACCGTCGCGGGGCGCCCTGCTTCACCGTCATGTCGCGGCGGAACCACGACCCCGATACCTGGTTCCGCCGCGATCCCCACCCTGCGAGGTGGCGCCGCGTGATGCCCCTGGCTCCGGTCATTACCGCGATCGCCGCCGTGGTGTTCGTCGGTTGCCTGCTGTTGCGGGCATTCCGGCAACGACGCTCCGAGGCCACCTCCGGCAGACACAGCCTGGCCGTGTCGCCCTACGTAGGCAGGCATTGGCGTCAGCCGAAGCAGCCACCGTCGCCCATGTTGCTGCACGCGCTGAAGACAGTCGGCACGCACGGCTTGGGCTTCATCAGGGAAAGCGAAGCCGCGTGAGCCGCCTCGAAAACCGGGAAACGACCGTGCGCTTCACATGCGGTCCGCCGGTACGGGGCCGGAGCGATGCCTGATGTTCCCTGATTCACGAACTCGCGCCGATCGTTGATCAGCGCGATCCGCGCGGCCATGAAGTGCCGCGTCCTCGATCACGGCGGGGCCGGGGTTTTCCCTTTGAGGCGCCTCGGCTCCGCCGCACCAACCCCTGCACGACGGGAGCCTTTCCATGACCACAGCAACCGCGACCGACACCCGCCAGCCTGACGACATCGCACCGAGCGTGCTCCGGCGGTACTACACCAACCTGCTGAGCTGGCCGACGACGATCGACTCGGAAACCGGCGAAGTCCGGCTGCGCTTGGGCGAGACCATCGACGCGCTGGTGATGCGGGCAGGGTTCGGCGGCGAGGTGAACCACGAGCTCGTCCGGGCGATGATGCGCGCGCCGATCATCGTCGTGCCCGGCAAGAAGGCGGCCGACTGGGTCTTCCTGACCCAGCCGCGCACGCCCATGCGCCAGTCGACCGTTGACGACCTCATGGCCGCCCAGATCGGGTGGTACAAGCCGGGCGACACGGTCGCGCTGCCCGCGTTCGGCACGACCGAGGGCGGCCTGTTCTGGTTGCAGCGCCCCCAACCGGGCGGGGAACTCCCGAGTTGGGGAGCCGTTGTCGGCGCGGTTCGGCGTACCTTCACGCGGACGTGGTGACCGGCCATGACGATCGACCACCCCGAGCACCGCCACCCCGAACACGCGGTCGTCATCGCGTCCGGTGGCCTGGACTCCACCGTGCTGGCCTACTGGCTGGCCGCCCGCCACAGCCGCCTGACGCTGGTCTCGTTCGACTACGGGCAGCGCCACCGCGTCGAACTCGATCACGCCGCCGAGATCGCACGGCTGCTCCTGAGCCCGCACCGGATCATCGACCTGACCAGCTTGGGCGCGCTGCTGACCGGTTCGGCGTTGACCGACACCTCGGTGGCGGTGCCCGACGGGCACTACACCGACGAGTCGATGGCAGCCACGGTGGTGCCCAACCGCAACGCGATCATGCTCGACATCGCTGTGGCGGTCGCCATCGCGGTGCGTGCGGACGCGGTCGTCTTCGGCGCGCACGCCGGGGACCACACCATCTACCCCGATTGCCGGCCGGAGTTCGTGGAGCGGTTTGCCCGCAGCGTGCAGGCGGCCAACGAGGGCCTGCTGGTGCCGGGGTTCCAGGTACTTGCCCCTTTCTTGACGCTGACCAAGACCGACATCGTGCGCGTCGGCGAGGCGCTGGCGGTGCCGTTCGCCCGCACCTGGTCCTGCTACCGGGGCCGAGAGGTGCACTGCGGCACCTGCGGAACGTGCACCGAACGCCAAGAAGCCTTCCGCGACAACGGCATCGTCGACCCCACCGTGTACCGGGCCGCGTGAAGGAGTGTGAGGATCGTGGACGCGAAGCCCGCAGGCCCTGGGCTTGAACGGGGCCGTCTTTCCCTCGATCACGGCTCGCGCGTGTTGGGTTGCGAGCCAGGTCTCGGTGATCAAGGGAGCGTGCCTGCCGCTCAAGCGGAGCCGACCCTAGCGCACCCACCTGCCGTGCCACCAACCCCTGTCCTGCAGACGCACTCGCTGATCCCGTTGCTGGACGAGAAGCACCTGCGGACCGCGTTGCGGCAGTGCGGACGGCGAACCTCGGCACCTGGTGCGGACCGGATGACGCTCGGGGAGTTGCGGCGGCGTGCTTCCGAACTGCTGCCCCGGCTGGCCGAGCAGTTGGCCGAAGGCACCTGGCGGCCGGGCCCGGTACGGGAGGTGGCTTTCCCGACCTACACCGGCAAGTCGATGACGGTGTGCGTGCCCATGATGATCGACCGGCTGGTGCACCGCGCGCTGCGCAACGCGATCGAGCCGATCATGGAAACGCAGGTGCTGGCCGACTGGGTGTCCGGTTACCGGCCTCGACGCAACCGCATCACCGCGCTGCGCCACGCTGCGGCTCACGTGGAGGCCGGCTTGCGCGCGGTCGCCGATGTGGATGTGGCCTCGGTGTCCGAGGGCGCCACTGTCGAGCAGGTCGTCGACTGGTGTGCCCTGCACGTTCACGACGGCACCTTCCTCGACCGAGTGCGCACCGCGCTGGCCGCGATGCCGTACCCGATCGCGCCGGGTTCCGGGCTCGCGCCGCTGCTGATCAACCTGCGCCTATCCCGTCCCGACGCCCTGCTGGGCGGGCTGCGGGTGGTGCGGTTCGCCGACAACTACGCCGCCTTCGCCGCCGACGAGACCGAAGCTCACGTCGCCTTCACCGTCATCGCCGAGGCGCTCGCCCAATGCGGGATGCGGCCCAACGAGTCCAAGAGCCGCGTACGAACGCACGCCAACGTCGAAGACCTGTTCCTGATCGGGGGCTGACCACCATGAAGATCGAGTGGGTCGAGGTATCCGGAGGGACCTGCCGATTCGGCGACGATGCCCGGCCGGTCGAGGTCGGCACGCTGCTGTGGACGCGCACCCCGATCACCTGCGCCCAGCTGCGCGGTGAGCGCGGTGGTGAACGCGGGCTGCACCCGGTCACCGGGATGACCCATGCCGAGGCCACCGAGATCGCCCGCGCCCTGGGTGGGCGGCTGCCGACCTCGGCGGAGTGGGAGTGGATGGCGGGCGGCCCCGCCCGGCGGCGCTGGCCGTGGGGTGACCAGGACTGGACGCCCGAGTTGGCGAATCTGCGCGACTGCGGCCTCGGCACCACCTGCCCGGTCGACGCCAACCCCGATGGGGCGACCCCGGAGGGGCTGCTGGAGGTGGCGGGCAACGTCTGGGAGTGGACCGCCCGCGCCACGATGGGCGGCGGCGTCACGCTGCGCGGCGGCTCCTACGCCTCGCCCACGCTGTACGCGCGCACCACCTTCCTCAACGCCGCGCCCGTCGAGCTGGCCTCGCCGGGCATCGGGATGCGGGTGGTGCGCCAGCCATGACTCCCATCAGCAGGCTCGAGCCCGAGCAGGGACTGATCATCGTCTCCTGCAGCCGGGAGAAGCTGGTCACCACGGCCTCGGTCCCGGCGCTGGAGCTCTACCAGGGCGCGCTCACGCCCCGTCTGCGCGACCACCTCTCACCCGAGCATCGGGCACGGCTGCGCATTCTGTCCGGCGCACACGGCCTGCTGCACCCCGACGACCTCGTGGGTACCTACGAGCGCAAGCTGCGCACCCTCGGCGAAGCACAAGCGCTCCAGGTTCGCGTGTCCGAACGCCTGACCATCGACCTGCGGGACGAGGGGTTGCGGCACGTGCTGGTGGTGCTGGAGCCGCTGTACCTGGCCGCCGTCGAGAGTCTGTTCGACCACGCGCCGCCGCTGACCTTGACGTTGCTGCCCAACCCCGTCGACTGGACCGGGACGAGCACCGTGTTGTCCGGGTGGGGCTGGCTGTGACCACTTCCGAGTCCGCCTACGGCCCACTGCCGCTGCGGGAGGAGTTGCTGCGGCACGGCAACAACCACAGCTCCAGCACCCATGCCTGGGAGGCCGTCGCCGACGGGATCGGCTGGCACCAGCCCACCCCGTCGGACTGCTGGCTGGCATCCGCACGCACCGTCTCGGTGGTCATCCCCGCCTACCAGGTCGGCTACTGCCTGCCCACCGTTCTCGACGCCCTGGACGCCCAACACCACCAGTACGAGTTCGAGGTCATCGTCGTCGACGACGCCAGCACCGACGACACCGCCCACGTCGCCGCCCGGCACCGGGTGGTCAACCGGCTGGTGCGGCTGCCGCAGCGGATGGGCGCGGCCACCGCCCGCAACGTCGGCACCGCCCTCGCCACAGGGCAGACCGTGCTCTACCTCGACGGCGACATGGTGATCCCGCCGCACGTGATCACCGACATCGCCACCCGTGCCACCGACACCAGCGTGCTGGTCGGCTTCCGCCACAACCTTCGCTACGAGGTGCACTCCCAGGACCCGGCCATCCTGGGCCGCATCCCGAACCTCGCCGCCGACCACCGGGTCGTGTGGCGGCCACCGCCGAACATCACGCTGCCGTACAGCGGGATCACGCTGCCCGAGCCGCTCGACGGCCGCCCGCTCGATGACACCCGCGATTTCATCGACCTCGGGTATGGGCAGTGCTACTACGACTGGGACCTGCCCCGAATGGTCGTCACCGCCCTGGTCGCCGTCCCGCGCGCCGCCGTGCTCGATGTCGGCGGCTTCGACGCGGAGTTTGGCCGCCTGGGGTGGGGCATGGAGGACACCTACCTCGGGGCGTGCCTGATCGCCGCCGGGCTGCTGGTCATCCCGCTGCGGCAGACCGTCGGGTTCCACCTCGACCCACCCGATGCCGCCGAGCAGTGGCAGCACAAGCTCGCCGGCTGGCCGCGCACGCTGGCCCGCTACCGCGACCTGCTGATGCTGCCCGCGCCACGAGGCCGCACCCACGCCTTCACCGCATCCATGTCCGAGCTGCTCACCCACTGCGAGGGACGCCCATGACCACGACAACCACGACCAACGGCCGCGCCTCGGCACGCAGGATGGTCGGCTGCGGCATGCGCAGCGGGACCGGTGTCGTCTACGACCCGCTCACCGGCCTGACCCACCGAACCGGCCAGCCGATCCTCACCGGACGCACCGCCCTGGCCCACGAGAGCATCACCTCGCTACCGGAAGTCCACCCCGGTGAGCTGGGCGACGTGATGCCGGTCAGCGTGTGCTGGTCGCCCATCGTGCGCTGCAACCTGGCCTGCCCGCAGTGTCTGGACGACAAATCCATCCCGGAACTCGCCCGCGACGAGCGCGCCGAGGTCGCCGCCAGGATCGCCTCTTCCGGGGTGCTCGGCGTGGACGTCTCCGGCGGCGAACCACTGCTCATCCGCGACCTGCCCACCCTGCTCGATGTGCTGGTCGACGGCGGCTGCGCGGTCAGCGTCACCACCAACGGCACCCACCTGCCCCGCCGCGCCGAAGCCCTCGCCCGCCGGGTCGACGCGATTCGGGTCAGCCTCGACGGCCCCGACCCCGAGCGTCACGACCGGTGGCGCGGCGAGGGCAGCTTCGCCAAGGCCATCTCCGGCATCCGCGCCGCCATCGCCCACGGCATCCCGACCCAGATCCAGACCGTGCTCATGCGCTCCACCGCCGCTGGCCTACCCGAGCTGGTCGAACTGGCCGACCGGCTCGGCGTCCACGGAGTGACCGTCCTGCAGTACCTGCCCTTCGGCGAAGGCGCCCCGCTCGCCGACACCGAACAGGTACCCGACGAGCACGCCCGCCATCTGGTCGACGCACTCGGCCCCGCCGCCCCGGTTCCGGTGCGGTTGCGCACCCGCGCCGACGCCGCCGGGTTCACCGTCGTGCGCGCAGACGGACAGGTCTGGCGCAACGCCCCGGACACCACCGCCATCGCCGCCCTACGCCCACTGACCGGGCCGGTCAGCCTGGCCGTGACCGGACGGGACGGTTCGGCATGACCCGCACCGCACAGCGCGTGTTCGAGCACCAGCGCATATGGCGGATCACCCCCGAGGCCCTGAGCGACGCCTGCCTGCTGCTGTTCGCCGCCATCAGCCGCGACCACCGGAAGGTCGACCACGTCATCGGCATCGCCAACGGCGGCGTCGCCCCCGCCCGCATCCTCGCCGGCCGACTCGGCGTGAAACCCCGGACCGTGCACGCCCGGCACAACGCCGACGACGGCCTCTACCGGCAGGCCACCGGCAAGGTCACCGTCGACTTCGACGCCTTCCGCCACACCCTCGGCCGCAAGAAGCTCGGCGGCATGATCCTCGTGGTCGACGACATCTGCGGCAGCGGCGCGACCCTGCACAAACTCCGCAACGTCCTCACCCCGATCCTCGCCCCGGACACCCGAGTGATCACCGCGACGCTGTGCCTGAACACCGGGGCCCAGACCTGCCCGGACTACTCGGTGTGGACCGTGTCGGACTGGGTCAGCTTCCCGTGGGAGAAGCGCCCCGACCAGCCGACCACCGACATGCCCATCCCGGAGCGGGTGACCAGCCATGCCTGACGCCATCAAGCCACTGACCGTCGCGTTCGTCCTGGCCTCCTACACCCACGACGCCCCGGCCGGGATGGAACGCGCCACCGCCGCCCTCGTCCGCGGCCTGCGCCAGCTCGGACACCGCGCCCTGATCATCACCGCCACCGAGCCCGATCAGACCAAGGACCAAGAGGTGGACCGGGACCTGGTGGTGCTCGGCTCGGTCGGGGTGACCTTCCCCGCCGACGACGATGAACTGCGCGACGCGATCAGCACCCACGGCCAGGACGAGGTCATCGCCGCCGACCTCCGCGATCTCTACCGCGACCACCACGTCGACATCGCTGTCTACGTCGACGCCTTGTGGGGACTCGGGCGCCTCGCTCCAGCTTGCGACGGGGTGCGCACGGTGCTGGCGATGCACGTCGTCGGCCATGACCAGGACCTCGTGCCCGCCTTGGAACGGGCCGACGTGGTGGTCGCGCCATCGACCACCGTCCTCGGTCAAGCCCACGACCGGAGCTACGACAGCACCTGCTGGCGGATCGTGCCCAACGCCCTGCTCGACGAGCACAACGCGCCCGACGCCCACCAGCGCGAGGCGCTGCGGCGGGGCGGCCCGGTGCGAGTGCTGGCCCGGCTCGGGCCGGAGAAGAACGTCCGCGCCCTGCTCGACGCCGGTCGCCTCGTCGACCGCGGCATCGAGGTCGTCCTCGCCGAGGCCGGGTTCGAGCACGCCGCCGGCGCACAGGCCGCCGAATACCGCCGCTGCGCCCACTCCGCCGCCCACCTGCCCATAGGCAGCATCCGCCACGGCGGTCTGCCCTGGGACCAGGTCCAGCCGTGGCTCGCCGACGCCGCCGTGGTCATCGTCCCCTCGACCAAGGAGACCTTCGGACTGGTCGCCCTGGAGGCCATGAGCGTGGGCACCCCGGTTGTCGCCTTCGACGTGGACAACCTGCCCGCCCTCATCGGCACCGGGGAGGGAGCGGGCGGGATCTTGGTGCCCCGCGCCCACGGCGAGTTCGGGCTGTGGGGTGCCGCCGAAGTCCTCCTCGACGATCCGGTACGCTACGAAGCGCTATCTCGGGCTGCGTACTACCGCTCGCGGGACTATCTGCCCACCACAGTCGCCCATGACTTCCTCAAGGCGGTGCGGTGATGAACGATGTCCCTCTTCTGCTGGTCGACGGCCATAATCTGCTCTGGCGCGGAGCCTTCGGCTTCCCCGCCGCGATCCACTCTCGCGACAAGACCCGCGACCTGACCGCCCAGTTCGCCTTCTTCGCGCTACTGCGCGTAGCCATCCGCGAAGAGTTCACCGCGCCGCCCGAGGTGATCGTCGTCTTCGACGGCCAGCACGGCGCGGCCGAACGCCAAGCCACCGACAGCGACTACAAGGCCAACCGCGTCCTCGACGAAGCCGCGCTCAAACCCATCCGCGCCATCCCGCACGTCCAGGAAGCGCTGACCGCCTACGAGCTGGCCTGGATCGAGATCGACACGGCCGAAGCCGACGACGTCATCGCCACCCTCGTCACCCACGTCCGTCGCGAAGACCCCGATCGCCGGGTGTGGATCATTTCCGGTGACCGCGACTTCTACCAGCTCATTGACGACCACGTCCGGGTGCTCAACACCGCCATGAAGCGAGGCCGCCGCCACATCGAGCCCGACACCGTGTTCGATCGCTACCAGGTCCAGCCGACTCAGTGGGCGGACTTCCGGGCCCTCACCGGCGACCCGGCCGACAACATCCCCGGCGTGCGCGGCGTCGGGACGGGCACTGCCGCCAAGCTCCTGGCCGGCGGCCTCACCCTCGACCAGCTCGCCGACGCCGGGCGGCTCACCGGCACCAAGGGCAAGGCCGTCGTCGAAGCCTGGAACCAGGTTCTCGGCTGGCGCGACCTGATCAGGATGCGCACCGACCTCGACCTGCCCCTGCTCCCCACCGGCCGCAGCAGCCGGGCTCTGCCCACGCCCGCCGAGGTCATCGACAAGCTCGGGCTGTGGTGACTCCGGTGACCGCGACCGCGTTCATCCCGCCCCGCTCGGTGTTGACCGTGATGGCTCACCCCGACGACGCCGAACTCTGGGCAGGCGGCACGCTCGCCCTCTGCACCGCCGCCGGAGCCGACGTCACCATCGCCGTCCCACGCCACCCCGAGCCCCGCGCCAGCGAGGCCGCCGCAGGGGCCGCCGTACTCGGCGCCGGGCTCCACCAGATCAACGAGCCCACCGCGGCGGCCGTACGCGAACTCCTGCTGGATACCCGCCCCGAAGTCGTGCTCACCCACCCACTTCGCGACGTGCATCCCGACCACCGGCGCATCGCCGAAGCCGTGCTGGAGGCACTTCCCGAGGTCGTCATCGCCACCGGACACCCGCGCCGGGTCTACACCACCGACACCTACAACAGCCTCACCCTCGACGGCCCCGTTCCCGCCCACACCACCATCGACATCACCACCGCCTGGGCCACTAAACAACGCGCCCTGGTCGCGCACGGCTCCCAGCCCATCGCCGAACACTTCGGGCCGATGGCCGAGAACCTCGCCCGGCTGTGGGGCGCACGCATCGGCGTCGAACACGCCGAGAACTTCGTCCCGCTTCCCGTCCTCGGACGCCTGCCAGCGGCGGCAGCCCTGTGACCTTCGACTGGCGGCCGTCCGACCATGTGACGGACGGTTAACCGTCCAAAGACTCATCGCTGGTGCTCGCGGCCACTGCTGAGAGGATCTGCTCCCAGTCGAAGGCGGCAAGCCCGCCCTCCGCCCGTGTGGTCACCGCATCGGGGTCAAGCATGATCACCCCGCACTGTGTGAGACGTTCGACGCTGTCGGCGTACGCAGGATGCTTACGCAGCAACGCTTTCACACACGGTGCGGCGATGATCGGTATCTCGGCGCCGAGAAGCTCGTTCAACACACCGAGAGCTACGCAGTCGCTGATACCCGCAGCCCACTTGTTGAGGGAGTTGAACGTTAGCGGAGCTGCAATGACGATGTCCGCTGTCGGCAGCGAGTCTTGTTGGCCTGGTGGACGTGCAGTCACCCGCGTCAGGCAGCCGGTTTCGGTGGCGACCGCGTCGAGGTCGATCCACGAGGCTGCAGAGGGAGTGGCGATCAACGACACCCGCCATCCCTGCCCGGACAGCAGGGCAACGAACTCGTCGATCTTTAGCACCGGCGGCGCGGCCGTTACCACGAGGTAGGCAGAGCCACGGTCATGGCTCACGCCGTCACTCCGGTACGGAGAGCTAGTTCACGCAGGCCGGGTACTTCACGACGCCGTTCACGTGCCATCAGGTCTCGGATGAGGTTGTGGGCCGTACGACTGGTGTAAACGATCTCGGGGGCGATTCGATCGGTTTCCAGCAAGTGCAGCACTGCTAGGGCGTCTTCGTCGATCTGAGTGTGCGCCCAAGCGCTGTCGAGGTGGAACTGGGCTCGCCGTCCACGCAATCCCGTGGGCATCCGCGTGGGATCGAGTCGTTCGCTGGTGGCGAGTAGTTGGTACGGGTCATCCAGGGCAACAGCCGCCGACATGCGGTGAATGGTGACGTTGGTGGGGCCGAACGCCGTGTAGCCGATGTTGGCGTCTCGTCGGAGCTCGTCTGCAAGTCGCTGCGCCGTATCCAACCTCCCGCGGGCAGTGGCGATGTCGTTTCGCCGTGCCGCGATGATCGCCGCAATCAACGTCAGCGCACCCGCCCAACTGATGCGGCGAGGATCATCGCCAGTCACGCTTGCAGCCGCACCGATCGCAATTTCCTCCGCAGCTGCGGCTTGGTCAAGCTTGAGCAACGCGCAAGTCATCTGGTACGCCGCGGCAGCCTGTCCGAATGGATCATCAGCGTCGTCGGCAGCCAATCTCGCGCGCTCGGCGGCAGCCCGTGCCGCCGCGCCGTCACCTATTTTGGTTGCCAGCTTCGCTTCCACTACCGCGGCATTGCATCGCAGAATCAGAGCCTGGCGTCGTTCTTGGCCCCGACTGGTGGACATCAACGCAGTGATGGCGTCTGCGACGGTGGACAGTGCGCCACCAACCTCGGCGTACCGAGCGGCTTGATAGGTCTCGTGCAATCGCGTCACGGCCGCCGTGGTCGAGGACAAACCTTGCACAGCAACCCCATCCGAGCTGACTTCGGCAAAGTTGTCAGGCATGGGGAGCCAACGCTGCGCCAGGACCGAGCCCGTTAGTAGAGCTGTATCCCGCATTACTCCACGGCGGCTGATCGTTGCCTCAGCAGGGCCTTGTCCGAGCAGCACGTTCAGCTCATCGAGGGAGACGCCCAGCGCTTTCGCAATTCGAGGCCGCCGCCACGGTTGAGGCGTCAGAGCCCCACGTTCCCACCGCCCGACGGTGGAGAACTCCACACCAACAGCAGAAGCGAGCCCTTCCTGAGTGAAGCCCATCGCCTCACGTCGAGCCGCGAACGCCTCGCGTTTGTCGCCCACGTCGCTCACCTCGCTTGCCTGATTCAGCCACCAGCCTGGTTGGCGAGTAGCCAGGCCGCGTGTATGCCGATGCGTCCAGCGGTCAGGCTTCTTGTTCGATGCGCTCGAAAATGTCGATGTCCGTGGCCTTCTGCCAGTCGGGCAGGTCGTTCCAGTCCGCGACGTAGGACGGCTTCGGGTCCGGGAAGTGTTTGTAGATCTGGCCGATCCAGCACAGCGAGACGAAGCGGCCTTTCTGGTCGGAGGTGAGCTTGGCGGTGGCGCCGTCGGTGGCTCTGATGAAGGCGAGGACCTGGTCGTACACGGCGGTCGCGGCGTCGCGTTCCCACTCCGGGGTCTCCTCCCACGGAGCGATGTAGCCGGCCTTGGGTTCGCCGGGGTAGTGCTTGGTCACTCCGGCGATCCACGCCTCGCGGAACACGCGGCCACGGTCGTTATGCATTCTGTCGTCCTCCATCATGCGGCGCGGTTGCCGACGAGTTCGGTGATCTCGGCGTCGAGTCGCTGGATCTGCTGGTCGGTGAGCAAAGGAGCCAGGTTCGGCTGGAGGCCGCGCAACTTGCGCGCGATGACTCCGGAGCCGGTCTGGCGGGCGGTGGCCAGGGCGGCGTCGACATAGTTCGTAACCTGGTCAGGGTCGCGACGATGCACTCCGATCATCGCCAGGTCGGTGAGCACACCGGCTTTCCGGCGAGCGGTCAGGTCGCCGGCCAGCGCATCGGTCAGGGCGGCCTCGGCGAGGTCGTAGCGGCCCAGGTTGACATAGCAGGTGCCGCGTTCCTCGGCCAGGCGGGAGCCGTCGAACCGGAGCCAGCCGCCGTTATGGACGGATCCCCGCAGGTGCTGGACCTCGGCGGCCGTGTCGAGCGCGCGCTGGCAGGCGTCCAGGTCACCGAGACCGGCGAAGGTTTCTGCCTGCACGGCGGCGATCCACTGCCGGGTCGAGAGGGCGGGATCGCCTCGGCGGGCCAGGTTGGCGGCCAGGTCGAGCAGCGGTACGGCCTCGGCGAACCGGCGCTCGTACACGGCGATGAAGGCGTGCCTGGTCAACGCGCAGGCCCACAGGTCGGACGCGGCGGCCTCCTTGCCCGCTGTCGCCGCCAGCGCGTAGCAGTGGGCGGCGTCGGTGTACCGGTCGCCGTCGAAGAAGATCTCACCGGCCAGCTGGTACAGGTCGGCGGTCAGTTCGCACAGCTGCCGCCGAATGGCTGGTGTCTGCGGTCGGCGTAGAGAGGCGGTGAGCACGTCGAGTTGGGCCCGCGCCAGCGGCAGTACCTGCGCCTTGGTCGGCGACAGAGCGAACACGCGCCACAGATGGGAGTTGAGCTGGGCGAACTCCGCTGCCCCGGCCGTGTCCACCATGCCGGTGCGAGCCGCCGCAGCGAGCCGGTCGACATCGCCGAGAGCTGTCTCTTCAGCAGGCAGCGCGAGCAGCGCGCCCGTCATGCTGAACAAGCGCAGCAGGTCTCGACGGTTCATGTCGTCGGCCTCCGCAGGGTCGGGTAGTACAACGGCAACGGTAGAAGTCTGCCGGGGTGGCGTGAGCAACGCACCCAACTCGTCGAGGCTCACATCGAGCGCCTTGGCGATACGGTGGCGGCGGTACGGCTGCGGCGTCAGGTCGCCCCGTTCCCAGCGTCCGACAGTGGAGAATTCCACTCCCACTGCCGCCCCGAAGCTCTCCTGGGTGTAGCCCATCTGCTCACGCCGCGCGGCGAACGCATCTCGCCGGTTGCCCATGAACACCACCTCGCCCCTTGGTCACCTGCCACGATAGCCAGCTACCGGTCAAGACTGATCACCCGCTCGGCGAGCTGCACCCGTTCGGACTACCACCTCAGAAAAGTCGTTTATGCAGGTCACATGTGGTGCCGCCTCATTGTCGCCCAGTGGCCGCCTCATCGGCGCTCTGGCTGTCGTTGATCACCGAGCGTTGACTGGCCTGGCCTGGCCGCTGTCCGGGCCGGTGTCCGCTTCGCCGCAGCCCGAGTGTCCGGAACCGTTTTGCCGAGACGTGCCGCTGAGGGGTGAGTGGTGGTGAGACCGCACTCCGCTTTGGCGGGTTCCCACTCGCGGGTGCGCTGGTGGGAGTGCTCGATCCACCGCTGTCCGTGAGTGCGACGCATCAGCCCAACCTCGCTTTGACCCGTCTGGTCGAGGCATCTGGTGCGGCGAAGAAATCGTTGGCTTTCCGGCTCAACCAGCTTGCGGAGACCGCCGGGCTGAAGACGCACTACACCCACACCAGTTGGACGAACTGGATGAAGAGGGGAATGCGGCCAGCGCAGGCGGTACGCCCGCTTATCGCTCAAGTCCTCGAAGAACGGCTCGGACGACCGGTCAGCCTGGCGGAGATCGACCTTGATCACGATCCTGGGGTCGACTCGAGTGTCGGATTGGAGTTCCCGCGCGAGCTCGGTACTGCGGTGCAAGTCGCGACCAGGTTCTGGAGCCAGGTGGACCATCGCGACAACCGAGTCCCCGGCGTCGCTGTCGTCAACTACAACACCCCGGTGCGTCGTTGGCTTGCGCTTCCCGTTGACGACACCGCCGCCTCGCGGTCACCCGCAGCCTTCCGGCGTGTTGGGAAAGCCGATGTCGTCGAACTGCTCGAAACAGCCGAACAGGCCCGGCAGTGGGATTCTCGCTACGGGGGCGGCAACTGGCGATCGTCTCAGCTCACCGTCTGCCTCAAAGAGCGAGCGGCCCCGCTACTGCACGGCTCCTACAGCGACGCCGTCGGACGCCGGCTGTTCACCGCCACGGCGCAGCTCGCCCGGCTCGCCGGGTGGACCGCGTTCGACAATGGCGATCACGCCACCGCCCAGCGGCACTACATCCAGGCGCTGCGCCAGGCCCGCGCCGCGGGGGATGTCCAGCTCGGCGGCTACGTGTTGACCTGCATGGCCCTGCAGTGCAGCCTCGGCGGCTTCCACGACGACGCGATCGACATGGCCGACAGCGCGTTTCATCGCGTCGGCGGGCACGCCACTCCGCGCGTGAAGGGCTTCTTCAAGCTGATAGAGGCCCGCATCTGGGCGCGCAGCGGCAACGCCCGCATGGCCGACGGCGCCCTCGCCACGGCCGAGCGCCTGCTTGACGCCGCAAGCTCCCGCACCGGCGACGACCCGGCCTGGATTGACTTCTTCGACGAGCACCGGCTCGCCTCCGACGCAGTTGAGATCCACCGCGATCTCGGTCGGCCGCGCGAGGCGCAGCGCTGGAACGAGTTAGCCGCCATGCCTACCGACACCTTCGCCAGGGCGTACGCCATCCGTCAAAGCGTCCTCGGCAGCACCTACCTGCAGGAATACCAGCCCGATCTCGAACACGCTCTGGACCACGGCCACCGCGCCGTGTCCGCTCTCGCTGTTGTCAGCTCGGCCCGCGCGGTGGACTACCTCCACGCTTTGATCTCCCGGATGTCACGCTGGCGCACCGACCCCCACGTAGCCGAACTGACACGTCGGGTAAAGAGCGAAATATATGCGGCCTGAGTACGGAAAGAGCCTTGATCGTGACAACCTCTGACATACTCAAAATCAACCTTCCGAACCCTGCCCTGATAATTCTCGTCGGCTTGCAGGGGAGCGGCAAAAGCACCTTCGCATACCGGCACTTTGCACCCGTTGAGATCCTCTCGATGGATGAGTTCCGTGCCCGGATGTGCAACGACCCGGCCAGTCAGTCGAACAGCTCCCCGGCGCGCAAGCAACTAATTGACATGCTCCGCCAACGCCTCCGGAACAGAGTCACCACCGTGGTTGACTCCACGAACCTCCGCAGCGATCAGCGTGCGGAACTCCTCGACATAGCGGCCGAGTTTGAGATACCTGTGATCGCCCTGGTCTTCACCGCCAGCGTCGAGCGGTGTCGAGAGCGCATTGACAACCGGGCGAGCATCATCCGTGATGACGTCCTCGCTCGGAACGCCGATCTGTTGGACCAGACGCTGCGCGACATCGGTGACGAAGGCCATTTCGCAGTGTTTCGTCTTGGCAATGAGCAAGCGGAGTCAATCAGGTTCGAGCACGCCTTTCCTGACGATCCTGACCCGGACCGCTGGTTCGAGGTCGAGCAGTTCCGTCCGCGCGCATGGGTATTCCGGCACCCTGCCGACGAACTCCGGCGTCACCCTGCGGTTCTCGCCGAGGTACGGCCGACCTGGGACTTCATGGCACGCGTCGCCGCCGATATGGCGCTCGGCGCACAGACTGCGTCGGCGAACATGCAGGCCCGCGCGCAGGTCGGCGCTGAACTGCACGTACGGCTGCCGCACTGCCTGCCCATCCACCTCGTGGCCCGCCGTACCGGCTGGGAGCGCAAGCCGCCACACGCCGGGTGATCCGTGAGCCCCCTCGTGAGCCCTCCCGCCGCGATCCACATCGCGATTGCATGAGAGCTGGTCACAAGCAGTACACGACGAAAGGACGGACCGTGAGACCCCACCCAGCGAGCTCAACCCGAGGCGCGGTGAGCGACCTGGCTCGGGGGCGCTACCGCATCGGCGACGGCAGCTTCTCGTTCGCTGCGGCGCACCGCCTCACCAAACTGCCCGACGCCGAGAACAAGGCAGCGCGACCCCACGGGCACACCTTCACCGTCGAGGTCGAGCTCACCGACACCGAACTGCTGGCGCCCGGTTTCGTGGCGGACTACGCCGAACTCGCCCCCGTCGGTGAGTACCTCAAGCGCGAACTGGACCATCGCGACCTGAACGCCTTGTTCACCTTCGACACCACCACCGACGCGCTCGCCCAGCACCTCACCGCGTGGTTCCTGGCCCACATGCCACCCGAGCGGGGAAAGCAGCTCCGCGCCATCCACGTCGGCCTCGGCACAGCCACGGCGGCGTGCCGGCATGTCGATGACGAGTCGTTCACCTTCGAGGCTGCCCACCATCTGGAGGGCCTGCCGGGCGGACACAAGTGCGGCTGGCCTCACGGCCACTCTTATCGGGTGGCCCTCCGGCTGGACTCGCAGACGGATCCCCGCCGCCGCGCCAGGCTCCGCGCCCTGCTCGCCGAGTACCTCGACCTCCACCTGGACCACCACGACCTGAACGCCGTGCTCCCGTTCCAGCCGACATCGGAACTGCTTGCCGAGCACCTGTATGCGTGGACCCTCAGCCAAGCCAACGCACGAGAGGCCGCCGTGGTCCAGGCGGTTCGCGTCTGGGAGTCGCCGCGCCGATGGGCCGAGTTCAGCCAGGATGAGTGGAGCGGCCGGTGACGATCACGTTGGCCGACGACGAGCTGCTCGTCGCGGAGACGTTTGGCCCGACCGTGCAGGGCGAGGGGCCGTCGATGGGGCGTCGTGCAGTGTTCATCCGGCTGATGAACTGCAACCTGACCTGCCAGGACTGCGACACGCCCTACACCTGGGACGACACCCGGTTCGACCTGGACGCCGAAGGCACTGTCGCTTCGATCAGCGACCTGCTGGCCTGGGCGACGGAGCAGCCGGTCGATCTCGTGGTGATCACGGGCGGCGAGCCGCTGATGCAGCAGGGCCGCCTCATCGCACTTGTGCAAGGGCTCGTGGACGCTGGGCTACAGGTGGAGATCGAGACCAACGGCACGATCGCGCCCGCACCGGATCTGCTCGCGTCTGTCACCCGGTTCAACGTGTCGCCGAAGCTATCGAGCTTCGGCGCTGGGATGCCGATCTCGAAGCGGATCAAGGGCCGGGTGCTCGGCCACTTCGCGGCCAGTGGCCGGGCCGTGTTCAAGTTCGTCGTCTCCAGCACTGCCGACCTTGACGAGATCACCGAGCTCGTCGCCGACCACGATCTGGCACCGGTCTACGTGATGCCCGAAGGTCGGACCGCCGAGGAGGTCACGAGGCGGCTGGCCGAGATCGCCGACCCGGCCATCGAGCGCGGCTTCCACCTGACCACGCGGCTGCACGTGCTCGCCTGGGGAGACCAGCGTGGCCGCTGACCTTGCCGCCGGCCGTGCCGACGTGCCGCCTTATGAGGCCACCCGCGGTGTGCTGATCACCGTCGAAGGGATCTGGGGCGCAGGGAAAACCTCGACCGCCACCGCGCTGGGCGAGCGGCTGACCGCCGCCGGGTTCTCGACCTGCGTCATGCACTACAGGCCCCGCCACGGCGTCGTCGAACGCCTGTCGGACATGCTCGACACCGCGCCGCTGCGTCGCCGCGACGGACTTGGCGGCTACGACGCGGCGCACCACGCCACGGTCGACGTCCTGCTGCGGTTGTGTCGGGAGTCCTACAACCACCGCGTCCTCTACCGGCCGGTGCTGGCCGAGCATGACGTCGTCGTCATCGACCACGGCGTGTACTCCAAGCTCGCCTACGCCCTGGCGGTGTTGTCCGAACAACACCCCGACGTGGACCCGACGCTGCTGCTGGAGCAAGTCCGCGCGGTCGCCGCCCCGTGGTTCCTGCACCCCGACGTCGCGCTGTGGCTGGACATGCCCTGGCCTCTGGCTCGCGAACGCGCCATCACCCGAGGCCGCGGCGGCGGCAACCCTGGCTCGGTGGAGCGGCTGTTGTTCCTGCCTCGCTACAGCCACGCCTACCGCATGATCGCCGACGCCCTCCCCGACCGCATCCGGCGGATCCGGGTCGGCACCCGAACCACGCCGAGCGTGCTGGCCGAGATCGACGAACTGCTCTCGCCCGTGCTGCACACCCAGACAGGAGCGTTGCGATGACCGACACTCGGGTCCCCGAGGTCCTGCTGTTCTCCGCCGGGTTGGACTCTTACCCCGCCTGGCACTACCTCGGCCGCCCGCCGGGCCTGTACTTCGACCTCGATCATCGCTACGCCCGTCAGGAACGCGCGGCCATCGCCGCGCTCGCCGACGCCGCCGGGATCGAGGTCGAGATCAGCGACGAACTGCGGCTCGGGGCGTGGGAAGCCGAGGACGCGATCATCCCGCTGCGCAACGTGCACCTGGCGATGCTCGCGGCCAACCGCGCCGAAGTGGTGTGGTGCATCGGTGTCAAGGGCGATCACACCCTCGACAAGAGCCGCGAGGCGTTCGCCGACATGGGCCGGTTCATCGCCCGTTTCTCGGAGCAGCCGACCCGAGTCGACAGCCCGTTCTGGGACATGACCAAGACCGAGATCATCGCCTGGTACCTCGCGCAGGGCCTGCCGCTAGACCACTTGCTGCTGACGTTCTCCTGCAGCCGCACCGACGGCAGCACCGTGCATTGCGGCCGGTGCCCCAGTTGCCTGCGCCGCTGGACGTCCCTGGTCAACAACGGCGTCGAGGCCGAGTTCGAGCAGCAGCCCTGGACCTGGGACCGGGTCCGCGAGTTCTACATCCCGGCCATGCGCGATGGCCGATACCCCGACCACCGGGCTCATGAGTTCTTCGCCGCGCTGGCCACCGTCGGCGCGGCTATGGCCAGCTGACCAACCCTGCCGACCCTCGATCGAGGAGCATCTCCATGAAGGCATACATCGCCGCACCGCTGTTCTGCGACGCGGAGAAAGGTTTCAACCTCCAGGTCGACGCCGCGGTACGTGCCCTCGGCCTCGACACCTTTCTGCCCCAGCGTGACGGCGGCGAAGCCGCCCCCTTGGTCCGCCAGGGCCTGGACGAGGACACCGTCCGGCGCCGGCTCTACGAGCTGGACTGCGCCGCGATCACCGAGTGCGCGATCTTCGTGTTCATCCTCGACGGCCGTGTCCCCGACGAGGGCGGCTGCGTGGAACTCGGTATGGCTCGCGCCTGCGGCGCGGACTGCTTCGGGCTGCAGACCGATTCCCGCCGCTTCGGCGGCACCGACTCCAACAACCTGATGATCGACTACTCGCTCAACGGCGGCATCGCCCGCTCGATCGACGAGCTCAGCGACATGCTGCGCGCCCACCTCGACGCGCTGACGCCCGTTGCCTGACCGAAACCTCCAGCTTGCCAAATCACTGATTCGACAAGGAGTCTCGCCATGCCCCTAGGCGTCAATCTTTGCTTCGCCGTCAAGCGGATGCCGGAACCGGAACGCTGGGCCGCGTTCGTACGCGAAGAGCTCGGCCTCGACCGGGTGCAGTTCACGTTCGACCTGCTCGACCCCTGGTGGCCCGACGAGCAGCGCGCCCGGCTGGCCTGCCGGGTACGCGACGCCGCCGCGGCGTACGACCTGGTCATCGACTCGTGCTTCGTCGGACTGGCGCACTACGTGCCCAGCGGCCTGCTCGACCCGGACGCCGACGCCCGCGCCGCCGCCCTGACCTGGTGGCAACGCGCCATCGACCTCACCGCCGAACTCGGCGCTCCGGCCGTCGGAGGTCCGATGGGCACTATCAGCGAGGCCGACGCCGCCGACACCAACCGCCGCAACGACCGCCAGAACGAGCTCGTCGACCACCTCGAACGACTCGCCCGCCGCGCCGCCGACAGCGGAGTACGCGAGCTGCTGGTCGAGCCGACCCCAATCCTGCGGGAGTACCCGGCCTACATCGACCACTGCCAGACCCTGCTGAACACCCTGCGCGGGCGCGGGGTCGACAACGTCGGGCTCACGCTGGATACCGGGCACACGATGTTCCAACGGCTGCACGGTGCCGACGCCGGGATCGAGAGCTGGATCCACAACCTCGGCTCGCGCATCCGACAGATCCACCTGGACAACACCGACGGCCACGGCGACCCGCACTGGGGCTGGCCGCACCCGCAGGGCACGTTTGACGTCGGCGCCCTCGCCGCCTGCCTGGCCGACAACAACCTCTCCGACATCTCGGTGATCCTGGAGGTCTACCCGCGGTTCGAGGACAACACCGCCGAGGTGCTGAAGCTGATCGCCAGCTCCGTCGAACACTGCCGCGCCCACTTCCCCGTCGACGCCCAGGTGGTCCGCGATGCTGCCGCTGGCTGAGCTGTACCCGCGCGACCGGCTCGCGGTCGAGGTGTCGCTGTGGTCGGCCGACCTGGCCGACCTGGGCGCGGACGTCGCTCGGCTGGCCCCCTACGCCGACGTCTTCCACATCGACGCCTCCGACACCCGCTTCGTGCCCAGCCCGCTGTTCTTCCCAGACCTCATCGCGGCGCTGCGACCGCACACGGAGGTGCCGTTCCACGTCCACATCATGGCCGAGCGCGCCCTGCCCCTGGTCGAAGCGTTCGCCCAAGCCGGGGTGGACCTGCTGTCCGTACACGCGGAGGCCGACGACGTCCGCGACGCCCTGCACGCAGTCCGCGCGCTGGGCGGCACCGCTGGCATCGCACTGCGCCTGGACACACCCGTCGACACCATCGCCGCGTACCTCGACGACGTTGACTTCGTGGTCCTCATCGGCACACCGCTGGGCACCAAGGGCACCACGATGGACCCGACGGCGCCGGATCGCCTCCGGCGCCTACGGGCGCTGGCCGCCCGCACCGGCCGAGACCAGCTTCGTGTCATCGCCGACGGCGGCATCCGCGAGGACACCGTTCCCTCGCTCGCCGACGCCGGCGCCGACGCCGTGGTCGCCGGATCGTTGTTGCTGGGCAGCGACGACCTCGCGGCCACCACCACATGGCTGCACAACCAGCGGCGCGACCCGACGTTCGACGGACAGCGTGCCGAGGAGCGGACGACACCGGCCGCGGCAGGCCCGCTGGAGAGCTGGGTGGTCAGCGTCGACCTGTGGGGAACGCTGATCACCTACGGCGACCGCGATGCCGAGGCCGCCTGGCGGATCCGCGAGTTCGAGACCGTGCTCGCCGACTTCGGCCACGACCTGCCCTCGGACCAGATCCGTGAGGCGATCCTCACCGTGCGCGCGGACACCCAGCAACGCCAACGCACGACCGGCGAACAACCTCCGGTGCGCGGCCAAGTCGAGCAGATGCTCACCGTCATGGACCTGGCCCCGGACACGAGGCTGGTCGACACCCTGCTCGTGCCGCACACCCACGCGGTCCTGCGGGCGTGCCCCGACCTCATCCCCGGCGCGCACAACGCGCTCTGGGCACTGAGGCAGGCCGGAGCCCGGCTCGTGCTGACCTCCAACACCCTCGCCACCCCGGCGTCCGTGTCCCGTCTCATCCTCGACGACCACGACCTGGGCACGGTGTTCGACGAGACCGTCTTCTCCTCCGATGTCGGGCTGGCCAAGCCTCGCCGCGAGATGTTCGCCGCGGTCGCCGCCGCCGCGGGCGCGGACCTGGACCGAGTGGTGCACGTCGGCAACAGCCTGACCACCGACATCCAGGGCGCGCTGAACGCTGGATGCCGCGCGGTGCTGTTCAACCCGCGCGGCAAACCCTGCCCCGCCGGCGTGCGGGCTATCACCACCCTCGACCAGATGCCCGACGCCGTCCTGGCGACCTGCGCCTGACCCACCACCGATCCGAGGAAAGCCGCTTTATGATCACGCCGCTGGCCATCCCCACGGCCCGTGTCTCTCCCCGCCCGCTGCCGCCGAGCAGCCTGGACCTGCTCGTCGCGGCATCAACCCGCGAAGGCCGGGCACGCCACCTCCGCGACCTGCTGACGGGCGCCGACGCCGACGGATCGGTCTACCTGGTCAACCCCAAAGAGGTGCGCGCGATGCTCAATCACGGCATCGACCCGCAGCTATACCTCGCCTACCGCGACATCATCGCGCCCCGGCCCAAGACCGGGCAGCCGCTCAACGGCGCAGCAGGCACGCACGCCTGGTTCGCTGACCTCGTCGTCTACACCGCTGCGAACCTCAATGACAGCCCGGAACTCGGCCGGTCGCTCGGCCACTGGAACACCCCGGCACAGGTCGAAATCTTCCAGTGCCTGTCCGGACGGGTTCTCATGCTGCACACCAACATCGACGACGACGGAAGATCCACAATGGACTACCACGTGTGCCGGGCCGGTGACCACGTCGTCATCCCGTTCGGTGCCTGGCACCTGACCGTCGTCCTCGACGCCCCGGCGGCGGTGTTCAACGTCTACACCGACGTCGCCGACCTGCTGACCGGACACACCAGCCGGGAGGCGGTCGACAGCGACCTGAAGTACCGAGTCGCGCCCGCGCCCGAGCTGACCATCACGCGCACGGCCTCGAAGATCGCCGTGGTCGGCTCCGAACGCGAGCTCACCGAGCGACCTCTGCGACACGGTGAATCCCCGAGCTGGGCCGAGGCCCTGCTGATGCCCTCCGGGCTCGCCGCGCTCTACCGCCACGCGCCAGCCGCCGAACTGGCCAGGCTGGAGGAGCACGCTGCGCATTTCGGGCACCGCCCCGTCCCCGCCACTGCGCCATGACGAGCCCACGCGAGCACCAACCCGCGCCCACCGACGCCTCCTGTCCGATCCGGCCGCTGATCGGCTACGCCGCACCCGCACGCGCGACGCGCCGCTTCGCCCAGGGCACGGCCAGCGTCACCCTGCGCGCCGACCGCGACGAGCTGATCAGAGGCACGGAGACCACGCTCTACTCCTACGCACGCACCAGAACCTCAGCCAGCCGATGGACCATCACCCTGCACACCGCCGTACCCGTCGACCAGGTCGGCACCGCCGTCCTGTTCGCCGACGCCACCGACCACGACATCGGCCCTAACCTGCAGGCCCAGTCGATCAACGTGCCCGGCGGCCGGGCGTTCTGGATTCGCGACCACGCCACCCTCGTGCACCTCGACCACCTGCTCGGCGCGATCACCGTGCACGCCGGTGACCTGGACGCCGCGCGGTTCTTCGCCGCCCGACTCGTGCGACAGGCCATGACCGCCCAGCTTCTGGAGCACGACGCGATCTACGCGCACACCGCCGCGCTCGTGCGCGCCGAGCACGGCCTGCTGATTGCCGGGCCGAAGGGCGCGGGCAAGACCACCACCCTGCTGAGCACGCTGCGGCTTGTGGGCGGGGACTTCGTCACCAACGACCGGCTCCTGCTCCGCCGCGACCCCGACGGCGACGGCACGGTTGGCTACGCCTGGCCAATGCACCTGCGCGCCACCGTCAGCACGCTGCGCGCCGTACCAGGGATGACCAGGTTCCTGCCCGCCGAACAGCACCAGAACAGCCCGGCCAGCCAGTCCCCGCCCAGCGGCAAGATCGCAATCGAGCCGGGCGATCTACGGGACGCGCTGCCCGATACGCGGATCCTCGGCGAGGTCCGGCCCACGCTGATGCTCTGGCCCTACCGCAGCGCCAGCGACCTCCCGCCCGAACCAGTGCCGCCGACCGAGGTCCGCGATGTCCTGGTACGCACCCAGTTCTTCATGCACGATCCGGTCACCCGAGTCACCTCGCACCGCAACCACTGGCTCCTGCCCCCTGACGAAGACCGGACCGCACTCGCACTCACCGCCGTCGCTGACCAGCTCGCCCGGACCGTGCCGTGTGTTCGGATCCCGGTCACCGACTCGCCCACGACGCTGGCAACCCGCGTGACTGCCCTACTCGACCACCCATGCACCCGACCGGCCGAGCCGGGTGGTCGGGGATGACCGACCGACGGACAGGCCGCCTCGCTGAGGACGCCATCCGGGCCCTGTGCTGGGGCACCGCCGCCGACAGCCACGAGCCGATCGCCCATGCCGTGGTCGCCGAACTGGGCGCGGTACTCGAACAGACGGTGCGGTCGAAGACGCTCTGCCTGCTGGCCGCGTACCTGCACGACAACCCCATCCCCGAGCTGGATCGCACGGTGACGCGGTTCCTCGGCAACACGCTGCGAACCAACCGGTACAAGACCTACGCCTGCCGCATCGCCGCGCTCGCCGACACCGCGGCGTTGCACACCGCCGGCGTTTCCGTCGTCGTGCTCGGCGGGCTCAGCGTGGAACACGTCCTCTACGCCAGCACCGGCGCCCGCCAGTTCAGCGACATCGACCTCCTCATCGCGCCCCACGACACCGAACGCGCGCACGCCGTCCTCCGCACCCAGGGCTACCGTCCCGGCCGGGACGACGGGACCTGGACGCGGCAGACCGGCGACCCGATCGTCCCGCTCATCGTCCTCGACGTGGCCACGGCCCTGCCCCGTGCAGGTACCGAGGACGACGTCCCCGAGCTGCTGACTCGCTGCACCGGGGTCACCGTTTCCCTGCACGACCACCCGCTCCCAGTCCTCGCGCCGTCCGATGCGCTCAACCACACGCTGGCCCGGCTCGCGGCTCGGCCGCGCTGGGCCCTCGCCGCCGATGCGATCCGCCAGGTACGTGCGACCGCGCCGCCCACCCCGCACCACGCCGACGTCCTCGCCGGCTGGTCGGTGCTGCGCTCACATTGGCCGCTGCTGCCCGACGCCCCGGCCCGCCTCCCCGTCGATGAGGAGCCGCACCGGTGATCATCGCCTTGGCCGGGCTGCCCGGCGTCGGCAAGACCACGCTGGCCGAGCAGCTCGCCAGCCACATGCCCGGCGCGCTGCTGCTTCGCAAAGATGCCGTCCGGCACGCGCTGTTCGGCACCGAACACACCACCTACACCCGCGACCAGGACGACCACTGCGTCCAGGTCCTGTTCGCCACCGCGGTCTGGCAATGGCTGCGCATTCCCGACACGACCGTCGTGCTCGACGGGCGGACCTGGCTGGCCCCCGGCCAGGTCGAGGACCTACGCGCCTTCGCCGCCACGCACCAGCAACCCTTGCTGCTGCTCGAATGCGTCTGCCCGGTCGACGTCGCCCACGCCCGGCTGGCCGTCGATCAGCTGCACGGTCATCACCCAGCGGCCAACCGCACCCCGCAGCTACACCAGGACCTTGCCGCCACCGCCGTGCCGATCACCGGCCCGAAACTGCTGCTTGACACCGGAAAGCCGGTCGCCACCAACCTCGACATCGTCCTGCGCCACCTCGACGCCCTCGCTGCGTCCGGCGCCGTGATCCGTCCACCGGCCCCGAGAACCGTGGAGACCTCGTGAGCACCGAACTGCCAGGATTGCTGCTGATCGCGCAGGCGACCGTCGAGCACGGCGCGGAGTTCCTGCGCACCCACCGCCCCCGCACCTGCACCAGCAAAGGTGACCGGGACATGGCCACCGACGTCGACCTCGCCATCGAACGGATCCTGCGTGACGAGTTGACCCGAGCCACCCCCGGAATCGGTGTCCACGGCGAAGAAGAAGGCGGCCCGATCGGTGGCACCCGCTGGGTCATCGACCCGGTCGACGGCACCGCCAACCTCACCCACGACATCCCGCTGACCGGCATCTCCCTCGCCTTGGTCGTCGACGAGGACCCTGTGCTCGGGGTCATCGCCCTGCCCCAGCTCGGCCGCACGTACTGGGCAGCGGACGGCCTCGGAGCCTGCCGAGACGGCCATCCGATTCGCGTCACCGGCCCGGCGCGCCTGGCCGAGGCGATCGTCGCGATCGGTGACTACGGCACCGGACTCGGCGCCGCCCCTCGCAACGCGACAATGCTGGCGATCCACGCCGCCCTGGCGCCCCGAGCGCAACGCATCCGGATGCTCGGGTCTGCCGCTGCCGACCTCGCCCTGGTGGCCGACTCCGCCCTCGGCGCGTCGATCACCCTCGGCAACCGCACCTGGGACATGGCCGCCGGAGCCGTCATCGCCCGCGAAGCGGGCGTCCACGTGACCGATCTCGACGGCACCGACCACACCACTGCCTCACGCTGCACCATCGCCGCCGCACCGGCCCTGATCGAGGACATCCTCGACATCGTCCAGCGTGCGAGCGCGATCAACGGCTTCACCGGCGAGGAGGCCGTGGCGTGCTGATCACCTTCGAGGGCCTGCCCGGAGCGGGCAAGAGCACACAGAGCCGGATGCTCGCGAGGTGCCTGGAAGCCAGCGGCCACCCCGTCACCGTCGTCCCTGACCTAGCCACCCTGGACACCGATCCCGTCGCGGCCACCCTCGTCGACCTGCTGCGCACCAGCGGCGACCCCTTCCTGCGCAGTGGCGACGCCATCACCGACACCATGATCACCGTCGCTATCCGGGCTGACCTCGTCGCCACCGTCCTCGATCCGGCTCTGGCCGAGAACCCCGCCGCCGTCGTGATCGAAGACCGCGGCATCCACACGATGGCCTCCTACGCGATCGCCGCCCTTCTCCGCCAGCACCGCGCCCCGACCGACGTCGCCCTCGACTGGCTGAATGCCCTCACAGCCCTGGCCGGGCCGCGCCCCACCCGAGCGCTGTGGCTGCGGGTACCCCCTAACGTTGCCGCCCGTCGCGCCGACGAACGCGGCGGAGGCCGCCGCCCCGCATTCACCAGCGAGCAACGCGCCCACCTCACCTGGATCGACCACGCCTACGCACTGCTTGCCGAACGCGACCCCCAGCTCGCCGTCCTCGATGTCACCGACCTCGACCCGGTTGGCACCCACCTCGCCATTCACGCCACCTTGCGTCAGATCAGCCAGACGGGCGACATCGACCTGAGCCAGTGCGAGGGGCACCACGAAACCGCCGAACCCGTCTCCTACGCTGGCCACGCCAGACCCCGTCCATCCGTGTCGAGCCGAAACCGAGAGTCCGAAACGATGACCACGTTGGCCAGCCACCGCGAGCACACCGCTCCCACCGACCTGCTCAACGCCCTGCGCACCGCGCGTGCAGTCGGAGCCGACGCACTGGCCGCCACGCTCCACGAACACGGGCTGCACGCACTCGACGGTGGCCGCAACAACGACGTCTTCGCCTGGACCGCGGCCACCACACCGATCTGCATCAAGCTCTTCAAGAAGACCGACCGGCAGCGCGTCGAGCGCGAATGGCACGGCCTCATCCACGCCAGCAGCCTGGGCAACGCACCGAAACCCCTGTGGCTCGACGAGGACACCGAACAGCCGGCCCTCGGCATGACGTTACTGCCCGGCTCCCCGATCCTCGATGTTCTCGACCCGGCATCGGCCATCACGTCGCTGGCCAAGGCCACCCGCGCTCTGCAGAACGTTCCGCTGAGCGAGCCGCTGGCCAGCCTGGAGCGCGTCGACTCCATCGGCCACTACATCGCCCGGCTCACCGATGTCTGGCCCGGCCAGCTCGCCGACTCCACCGACGATCCCCAGACCCCGGACATGCTGGCCCTCCTGCGCCGCTGGGAGAACAGCGGCGACGCCGAACTGCTCGCGCGGCCCGCCACGCGCGTCTACTCCCGCGGCGACGCGAACCTGCTCAACTGGCTCCACGACGGCGAGACCACCTATGTCGCGGACTTCGAGTTCAGCGGCTTCTCCGATGTCGCCGTCGACGCCGCCGACCATATTGAGCACATCAGCGCCCGAGTCATTCCTGACGACGTCTGGGGCAGCGCCGAAGCCGATCTCGGCGTCACACCGGGCAACCGTGCCCGATTCGACGCCGCGCGGCGCACGATCGCGCTGCGGTGGCTCGCCGTGCTGTGGAAGCAGCGCACCAAGCGGGTCGAGGAGTTCACCGCTCTGCACGAGCGGGTGCGCGCCCTCCAAGGCTGAATCACGACTGCCCATCGCCCGCCAGCGACGTCAGAATGGACGCCGCGTCGAAGTCGCCAGCGCCGAGCATCGGCACGACCGCGAACAAACCGGCCGCGAGCAGCCGTGTGTCGGCAAACATCGCGAGGCCGTCGAGTTCCTCCAGTCCTACCCGGCGGAACAAGTGCTCCGGCTTTTGGGTCACCTCATCAGGGTCGGCTATAAGGCCGACGTACTGGTGATCGACATGCACGTGACGATCCCCGTAGTGCGCATCCGGCGGCACCGGCTGCTCGGTCATCCACCACGGCATCGTCAGCGCCGTGCGCGGAAACGCGGGCGGGACCGCCGGACCAGGGGGCCGCACCAATCGAACCCGTCGGCCAGTTTCCTCTTCGACCTCGCGGAGTGCGGCATCAACCTGCGACTCGCCCAGTTCGACGTGACCACCGGGGATCATCCAACGCCGCAGGCGAGGATGCTCGATCAGTTCCAGACTCCACACTCCATCGACCAGCCCGGAGACGAATACGCTCGATGTGAAGTGCTTGATCACTCGATGAGTTTGCCAGGTCCAATTGGGGACGGCCTGAATGCTCGGCCTGGCCTACACCGTCAGGCAACTGGACGAGGACAGGTCACGGCGAAGCTTGGGCTTGGAGTTGCAAGAGGTCCGATTCTCACGCGACGTTGCTTGACGACTCCCTGAACTTCACCGCCAAAGGCTCTGCCCACGAACTCGTGCAGCCCGACTCAGCGCGCCCGGACTTCGTTGCCTGCAGCCAGTCGGCGCACGTAAGCGCGGATACGGTCGCGGTCCTCTGGAAACACGCTCTCCCACGTCTCATCCAAATCGACCCACTTCGAAGGCTGTTCGCTCTCCCCGCCCAACGGCTCGTCACGGCCGACGATTGCGGCGTAGGACAAGCTCAACGTGGGCGTCCAGTCAGAACGAAACGATCGAACCGCGACTGCGGCAGGCGCAGGCAGGAGCTCGCCCGCCACGCCAGCCTCTTCCGCGAGTTCACGAATCGCGGCGACCCGCGGTGTCTCACCCGGCTCGACCTTCCCTCCAGGCGGAACCCACCCGCGCACACGGTGCCGCACGAGCAGCACGTGACTGAAAGTGGGGTCGGCGACCCAGACCTCGGCCGCAAGGGGCTCCGTCAGCGTCGGGCGGGCGCGCAGCCACGCCTGGGCGTCATCGAACTCCATCGCAGCAAGGCGAGCATCGGTGACAGCCGCTTCCACGGTCAACTGATCAATCATCCGACCAAGCCTATGCCGACGCACCTGTTCGTGACATTGCGCAGAGTGACGTTATTCTCCGCGCTACCTTGGGCGCCCGAGCGGAACCAGCGCACGCCATCGCTCATCGTCTACCCTGCTGGTACCCCGGACAGCGAACTGGCGGGCCGCGCCATCTACAAGACCCACAGCAGGTTCGTCCTCACCTACGACCCGGCCGGATGATGTCGTCGCCGGTCTGCGACTTCGGTGTCAGGCAGAGGCGCGGCCTGACCGTTGCCGTGGAGCGTCGCGAGGTGGTCATCAAGGGAGTGGAAGTCCCGCCGTCCGCCAGGGGCTGGCCAACAGCGCGCTGGTGTCGGGGTCGAGTCGTCCGGCGAACGCCTGCGAGATCGCCGCGCCCCACAGTGCGTTGACGACCGCTGTGTCTGTGGGTGACTCGTCGACGGCGTCCTCGGCGGCTGGAACGGTCTCCCAGTACAGGCAGCGTGCCCGGAGCGGGAACCCCCACGCGATCGACGCCCCGGTGACCGCGTCACAAGCCGCTTCCCAGCGTTGCTCGTCGATTTCCGCGCACACCCGGCCCATCCGGCGCACAACCGCTGCCGGCGTGGCTTCGGCATGGCGCAGGATTCGCAGCGCGGCTTGGGTGTGCGGGCCGTAGGCGTCAGTCGCGGTGTATCGCGATGGGAGGCAGGTCTGCCGCCACGGAGCGGTGAGCAGTTCGTAGTCGGCGGTTCCCGCGTCGTCGTGGCCTGCCGCTGCGATCGCCAGTCCGGCGTCGAACACGGGCAGGACCACCTTGTGCCAGCCGGAATGGTCCGGTGGCGCCTGCCGTGCGAGCAGGTAGGGGTGGTGCAGCACGGCGATCGGGTCGTCGAGTTCGGCGGGCATCGGCAGGCCGAAGGTGTCTTTCCATCGGATCCATCGGGAGGCGAGCCGTCCGGCCAATTCGGGGTCGGTGATCTGGGCGATGGTCCTGTCCCGGACGGCCTGGCGGTCGGAGGCGCGTTCCTCGCCGAGTGAGCCCATACGGGTGATCTGCTCGAAGGTCAGGTTGGCGATGGTCACGTCGAGCTGTCGCCATTGCTCGCCGCGAGGGTGCTGGGCCAACAGCGCGCGTCCCAAGTCGTCGCGACTGCGGCCCGGACCGGAGGTGCTCATCGGTTCAGGATGGCAGCCCCGATCTGCGCACGTCGGTGCAGGTCAAGGGTCCGGCGTGGCGGCAGGCCACGCGGCGGCCTGACCGGCTTTCGCAGCGGTGAGGTCAGCGAGGGCTGTGCGGGCCGCAGAGCCCCTCTGTGGCGCGGCGTTTGCGGGTGACGTAGGAGTAGGGGCATGGTGACCGCGGTGGTGTTCGACGTGGGCGAGACGTTGCTGGACGACTCGCGCGAGTGGGGTGCGTGGGCCGACTGGATCGGCGTGCCACGTCATACCTTCTCGACCGTGCTGGGTGCGGTCACCGCTGCCGGCCGGGACAACGCCGAGACGTTCCAGTACTTCAAGCCGGGCTTCGACCTCGCCCGCGAGCGGCGGCTACGGGAAGAGGCCGGACTGGGTGAGCGTATCGAGGACGGCGACCTTTATCCCGACGTCCTGCCCGGCTTGGCGCGGCTGCGGGAGCTCGGCTTGTGGGTGGGGGTGGCCGGGAACCAGACTGCCCGCGCGGCGGAGCTGCTTCGTGCGCTGGGCCTGCCGGTGGACCAGGTCGCGACCTCGGGCGAGTGGGGTGTCGCCAAACCCTCGCTCGAGTTCTTCGCGCGCGTCGCGGAGATGGTGCCCGACGGACCCGGCGAGACGGTGTACGTGGGTGACCACCGGGACAACGACGTGGTGGCGGCGAAGGCGGCGGGGTTCCGCACGGCGTTGATCAGGCGTGGCCCGTGGGGCCACCTCTGGGCTGACGACCCGCTGGTGCGTCGCGACGCCGATTGGGTGATCGACTCCCTGCATGACCTGCCCGATCTGCTGGCTCCGCACTAAGCGCCCGGCCGGGCATCAACGGGCACGTGCCCAGGCGGCGAGGTCGAGCAGTCCCGTGCTCGGGGCGCTGTGAGTACGCAGCAAGGTCGACAGCGAATGGCGGACCTGGGGATGGGCGCGGGTGTGCTCGGGCGCGGCCTGGCGGGCGGCTTGCAGGCACAGGTAGGCGTCCTCGTGACGACCGAGCGTGAGCTGGGCGCGGGCGAGGTCGATGAAGTAGTGGGAGCGACGTTCGGCGGGCAGGGTGTCGGGCGGGTGCCAGGCCGCCGCCCGTTCGATGCCCAGGGGATCGCGTAGTTCGACGGCGACGGCGAGTTCGTGGATGCGTAAGGAGGCCGGGCCGAACGCGGTGCCCTGGTAAACGCCCTCGGGGACGCCGGTCGCGGCGCGGCGGGCTTCGCGCAGGTGGTCGGCGGCGCGATCGGGCTTGCCAGCCCGGCCTGCGACGACCGCGGCGCGCATGTGCAGGGCGCCGAAGGCGGCCGAGGCCGAGGCGGTGTCGAGGTCGGGCACGTGGTCGGCGGCGAGTTCGAGGGCGCGGGCGGCGGTGTCCAGGTCGCCGTTGGCGAAGAAGGTCTCGGTGCGCACGTACGCCACTGCGGCCAGCAGTAGTGGGTCCTCGGCGAGCTGGGCGGCCGAGCGCATGAGGTCGATCAGCCGCGCGGACAGGTCCAGGTAGCCGAACTTGAAGGCCACGCCGTCGGCGGCGCGCAGCGCCAGGGTGAGCAGGGCTGCGGCGTGGCGGCGGTCGGTGGTGTCGCCGAGCTGGCCGGCGCGGGCGAGTTCGGTGATGAGGTCGGGTAGGCGGCGGGCGAGGTTGCCGTAGCGGGATTGCAGCCGGTCGTCGCTGGCGCGGGCGATGTCGCCGTGCAGGCCGGCCGGGGTCCTGGTGGGCCCGTCGTCGGGCAGGTCCAGTCGGTCGAGGGCGCGGCGCAGGCGCGGGATCGCGGCGTGGATGACGTCGACCTCGGCGACGGGTTCGCGCTCGTGGCTGTCGCTGGTGGGTGGTGCCGGCGGGATCAGCTCAACGCCGATCGGTGCTGGGGTCAGGACCGCAGCGGAGGTGGGCTTGCTGGAGCGTCGGGCAGTGCGGCGCAGCAGGCCGTCCAACTCGTCCAGGGAGACCTGCAGGGCGCGGGCGAGGCCGGGTCGCTGCCACGGCTGGGGCGATTGGACGCCGCGTTCCCATCGGCCGATGGTGGTGCGCTCAACCTTCAGCGTGACGGCGAGGCTTTCCTGGGTATAGCCGGCGGCTTCGCGAGCAGCGGCCAGCGGAGTGAGTGGCCGTGCCGCCATCGCGCGTCCCCTTCCCCCGGTCCCTCCATAGCGCACAGTACTCGCCCGTTTCCGCAGCGTACGGCCGGTATCGCCCCATGAGTGCCTCACCGGCGCCCCGCAGCCGACCACCAACCACACACGGCCGGACGCCGAACACCCACTCGTTTAGGTAACACAGCCGATCTCGGCAGGAAAACCCTGCTCAGGTGAGGTGCCGCCCCGTAGACGCCTCGCAGCCGCCGCACGGTCGCTCTGGTGATCGCGGCGGACGACGCCGTTGACTGGCCTCGGGCCTGCGGTGGCCGCCCCCCGACCGGTCACCGCAGGCCGTACTCGACCCCCGGCCGCCTGACTTAGCGGAAAGTGAGCTTGGTTCAGTGCAGATGCACGAGGTGATGCTGACGCAATCGCCCCTGCCGATCGACTGGTCGAGCACGGTGGTCCGCTGATGGCGCACAAGATCACCGTCGAGCATTCGTTCGAGTCCGGGCACCGACTGCCACACCTGGGTGGCAAGTGCGTGAGCCTGCACGGCCACTCCTGGTCGGCCGCAGTGACGGTGAGCGCCCCGGAGTTGAGTCCCGAGGTGACCGTGGTGGAGTTCGGCGCGCTCAAGGTCGGGCTTCGGCGGTGGATCGACGAGCACCTCGACCACGCCTCGATGCTCGGCGCGCGCGACCGGCTGATCGAGCCGCTGATCGCGGAGGGCAGCCGGGTGTTCTGTTTCGGGGTCGAGCGCCCGGCGGACGTTGCCGAGCAGTTCGCCCGCGGGCTGCCGTGGCCCACCGTGGAGGCCGTCGCGGTCCTGCTGGGGCGGGTCGCCGAGAGCGTCTTGGCCGGGCTTTCTCGCGCTGACGGCGCGAGGGTCGAGCGGGTCCTGGTCCGCGAGACCCGGCTCAACACCGCCGTCTACGAGCCCTCGGTGCCGCGATGAGTACCGCAGGCACCGGTCGCCGGACACGGGCAGGCCCGACCTGACGTATCCCTTCGACATCGCCCCCTCCGTCGATCGTGAGAAGCACCATGACTACCACCTCGCCCGCCCTCGGCCCGCTCGTCGCGGTGTATGGCCTCGTCGGACACGACGATCGTCTTCTGGTCGTCCGCGACTCCGACGCCACCAGGTACCGGCTGCCGGGCGGCCTCGTACGAGCCGGCGAAGCTGTCGAAGACGCCCTGCGGCGCATCCTGCGGGAACAGGTCGACGCGCACGTGGCCCACCTGGACTTCTGCGCCGTCGTGGAACTGCGTGACCAGCACGTGGGCACGCAACCCACCGTCTTCGAGCTGGCCCTGCTGTTCGACGTGACCCTCACCGACCCCAGCGCGGTCGGGGTCGACCACGGCGAAGCGCGCTGGTTCACCGACACCGAACTCGGCCACTTGGACCTGCGGCCGACGGCCCTCGCGGATCGGGTGCGCACCGGTGGACCGACCCGCGAGCAGCCGTGGTGGCCCGCCCGGTCCTGACCGGACGTCCACCGCATGTTCATCCGGCGCCATGCCCCGGCCAAGAAGCAACCCCGAAGGAACCATGTCGTCGGCACTTGACCTCACCGCCGCCCTGCCGGCGGCCCACGCCGCGACCGACCTTGCGGTCGAGCACGTGCTCAGCCACCCTCCACGCAACATCCGGTACAAGGGAGACCGCAACCCGGTCTCCGAAGTGGACGAGACCGTCGAACACCTTGTCCGGCTACGACTGAGCGCGCGCGGTCACGCCGAGATCGGGTTCGTGGGGGAAGAGACCGGAGCGGTCGGCAACCCGGACACCTACTGGGTGCTCGACCCCATCGACGGCACGATCAACCACCAGCACGCCAACCCGCTGTGCGCCATCACCCTCGGCCTGGTCCACCACGGCCAGCCGGTCCTCGGCGTCACCGCGCTGCCTTTCCTCGGCCACCGTTACTGGGCGATACAGGGCCACGGTGCCTACCGCGACGGCGACCCGATCAGCACCTCCACCACCGACGCCCTCAACAAGGCCCTGGTCGGGTTCAGCGACTACGGCAGCGGTGCCGACGAAGGGTTGCGCGACGTGCTGTGCGCCGCCGTGGACCGCGAACTCACCGCCCGAGCTCAAGGGCTGCGCCGGTACGGCTCCACCGCGCTGGACCTGGTCTGGGTCGCCGACGGCACCCTGGACGCCTGCGTGCTGCTCGGCAACCACACCTGGGACACCGCGGCCGGCGCCGTCATCGCCCGCGAGGCCGGTGCCCTCGTGCTCGACGCCGACGGCAGCCCGCACTCGACCAAGTCGCGCTGCGCGATCGCGATGACACCGGGGCTACGGGACGAGGTGTTGCCCTTCCTGCGGGTGCTGCGCGGTAGCCGCTTCTGGCCCGATCGCAACGAACCCGACGGCTTCGACCACCTGGCAGCTCCTCTCGGAACCGAAGCCCTGCCGTGAACGGGGAGAACGCCGTGGTGATCCTGCCGACTCAGCGCCGCTCACCCGAAGTGCCACTGCCCGCACCGGCCCAAGCCGCCGACACTCCCGCAACCAGCGTCGACCACAGCGCGCTGACGCAATACCTGCCCAGCTTCGGGAATCCCCCCGCAGCAGGGCTTCCGGCTCACCCACTGGACATCGAGCAGGAACGCGCCGCCGCACTCCGGGCCGCCCTGCAAGGACGCCGCACCGACGACGAGCATCTCGCGCATCTGGACCGCGTCCTGCAGGCTCTGCGCCACATCTGACCAGAACAGGCTCCACATGACTGCCGACCGCACCGCACGTCCGAGCCGTGAGGTGACCACCTCCACCCACCTCGGGGCATGGGTCGCGCCGCATCCCTCCGAACTGCCCGACCTGCGCATTCAGATGTGCAAGCAGGTGCTCCAACCACCCCATAGCCGGGAATTCATGATGCGCGTCGTCGGCGGAAGCAGCCCGCTGATCCCGACGATCTCCGGCCCGCCCGAAGAGACGGCCGCCATCGACATCATGGGTGGGATACTGATGGCGCGCTGCGAGCAGCGACGGCTGCGCCAGGCGCAGCTGTACTGGGTCGACGAGGACATGACCTCGCTGGCGCTCGCGGCAGCGGCCACCCCATCCCACGAGCCGGTCCGGGCCCGTCGAATGCCAGCCGAAGCGGGGCTGATGCTCTTCGCCCACCCCGTCGGCAGCCTCGATGTCGACCTCGCGACAGCGTTGACCAGCCCGTGGACCACCGCTGCCCCCGAGCTGGACGAGGACCTGCGGCTGACCTTTCCCGTCGTGGGCGTCTCGTGGTCGCGGTGGAGCCCGGCCGACCTCGACCTGGACGGCGCCCCCGGCAGGATCCGCTGGACACCCCGCACGCCGCAGGGCGCAGCGCCCTTGACGCCCGAGTTCGACGGCGTCTGGTTGACCTTCTGGACCACAGGAAACAAAGGCTGGGACATCCTTCCCTTGGACCGACCTCTGGCCATCGACAACCGCGGCGGCGGGATGCTCACCGCCGTGGACCTGGTCGCACGAGAAGCTCAGGCGGGGTTCGCCCGGCTGCAGACCTACGACGAACTCGTCCTGCGATTCGACCAGCCACTGCCCCGTCCCGATCCGGACAACGGAAGCCAGTGGGCGCACGTGGTCTACACCGCGTGGCAACTGATGGGACAGACCGGTAACGCCCAGCTCACCGAGACCGAACCCGTGCCCCGACCACGCCAGGGCCTCAAACGCGACAAGCGAGCCGACATCCTCGGGCCCAGCACCGTGCAGCTGGTTCGAGTGCACACCCGCCACCGCCCCTCGGCGCAGGCCAGCGCCGAGGACACGGCAGCCTCCCACGGCCGCCGCACACCGCAATGGACCCGCCGCTGGCCGGTCCGCCCCTACCGGCGAAACACCTGCCTCAACCCCCGCGCCCACACCGACGGCGGATGCGAACACGAGGAGCGAGTCGTGCCCGCCCACATCAAAGGGCCTGCCGACAAACCCCTCGTCACGACGGACAGGGTGCACATCTGGGACACCCCGCCTCCACCGCAACCGTGACGGTCCACGACCTCCCGACCCTCGAAACGTCCGCCCGCCCCAGTTCTCGGAAAGCATGATGCGCAAGCCCTTGCCTTACGGCCCCGACGACGACACTGCGGCCGAAATCTACGTGCGCGAGGCGCTGAGCCGGGGACGCGCTGGGTGACGACCGAAGTGGTCGGGGTGACGTCGCTGATCCCGGACGGGTCGGCGTGCGGCGGCCCGCACGAGGTGTCCCGACGGGCGGTCGACTCGATGGTGATCGGTATGCCGAGCACGTGAGCGAAGATCACGTGTCCATGCCGCACCACGCCCACATCCGCACCCCGCCGATGGTCATCCGGTGCGGTGTCGGGTTGTGGGTGATGCCAATCCGACGATGTCACCGACGTCGTTGCGTTCGGTCCAGGGGGCGAGCAGCCGTCCCGGCCGTCGCCGGGGCGAGGCCGATCTCGGCTATCGCGTCGAGGGACTCCGCGCAGGTGACCGGGCGTCCCCGCATGAGCAGGTGGAACATGCGCACTAGCAGCCGGGCCCGGTCGCGGCCGAGGTCGAGGGCTCCGCCCGGCCTGGTCAGCCCGGCGACCGCCTGGACGGCGTCGGTGCTGGTCACGATCGTCACCGTCCACGGTTGTGGTGCTGGTTGGCGGTTCGGTCGCGACCGTATGGCCTCACCCAGGGGTGAGGATCAAGCGTTCACGGCGCAGTGGGGATCGTCGGCTCGGCACGCGCCGCCCCGGCCGTCGAGTTCGGCCCGGTGGTCGTCTTCGAACCGGTCGATGCGGTGCAGGGTGTGCTGCAAGTCGGTATGGCCTCCGCGGCGTGATGCGGCTGGCGCATCCGGCGACGGGCTGTGCGGCCAGGCCGCCAGCTCTCCTTACCCGGTGATCAGAGCACCCCGACCACCACGGCCAGCAGAACGAGGCTCGGTTCGACGGCACCCATGCCAGCCCCGGTATGGACACCGGTTGAACGTCATGTCCCGCACCGCTCGGGAGGTTAGCGGACGGCTGTGCGCTCGTGGCCACGACAGGCGACTCCCCACACGCCGGATCGCCACCGACGCAGCCGGCCCGGCCGCTGCCGGCAGAGCCGGAACCTCCTCGGCCGGTGCACCCTCGACAACTCGTCTACTATCTACGTAAGTAGACCGTAGAAGGGATGTGGAGGAACCGTGGACTCGCTACTGTTGACGTTGGCCGTCCTGGCCTGCCCGGTCGGGATGGGACTGATGATGTGGATGATGATGGGGCGCGGCAAGGGCTCTGCCGAGGACAAGAACACGCAGGTCACGCAGTTGCGCGCCGAGGTCGACCAGCTCAAGGCCGAGCGCGCCGCTCGCACGGAAGGAGCGCGGTAGATGTCCACGCTGGTCACCGGGCTCGTCGCGCTCGGCGTGATCACGGCGGTGTACTTCTTCTGCCTCCGGCCGATGAGGCGGGGAAACTGCGGGACGATGGGCGGATCGCCGCAGGACGCGGAGTTGGATCGACAGCTCGCCGACCTGCGCGAAGAGCTTCGGGTGTTGAGGGCGCAGGACTCGCTGGACTCGGGTCGGGTGCCGACGAGCCGGCCGGATCCGTCCGCTGACTCCTGACCCTGTCGGGGCCCGTCCCGGCCCCGGCGACCGTCCTGCTGTCGAGCTACGCGGTCGGGTGCTGTGGCTGGAGACGGAGAGGGGTGGCCGAATCCGGCGTGTCACGCCGGAGTCTGCTCGTGGGTCCGGTCGGTATGGGATGGCTTGGCTCTCACCGTCGGTGCGTGGTGGGTCTTGCGGCCTTGAGTAAGAGGCGGGAACGGAGTGGGTGCGGGCGGCATCCGACGAGGTACAGCGGGCCGAGCAGGTGCGGCCGGACCCTGGGCTCGGGTCGCACGGTGCGGGCGTCGCTGTCCGCCGAGCCGGCCGAGGTGGATCTCGGGGGCCTGACCGTACGGGCCGTGGGCGTGCGACGGGCGGGTACCGCGGTCGGTGCTCCGGTGCGGCGCAGGGATCAGGTCGAGGTCCTCACCGGTGCCCGGCCTGGACCACGCCCTGCCTCGACCGGCGACCTGTCGACATCCGAGTGGCGCATCGACGCCGAGCCCTACCACCACCACGCGTTCGACGGCATCACGCCCATCCCGCTGCGTGAGGGCCACATGTCCGGCTGGAGAACCACCCGACGCACCTGTACGGGCTCACGTTTGTCGTTCGAAGAACGGCGACCCTGCCCTGCCCGCGGGGACACCGTCATGGTGGCGCCGGGCGAGCGCCTGTCGGTGATTTTTCACTGCCGACAATCCGAGGCAGTGGCTCGTCCACTGCCCCCAACGCCATTCACATGGCTGCGCCGTCCCTGGACGTGCGGTTCTCCGAACAGACGGCAAGGATCGCGTTGCCCACCTCGTCACGACTTCACGACTTCTGCCCCAGGGAGGAACACATGTCCACGGCACGGGACCGTAGCGCTCGCTGGCGGCGCTACTGGGACAAGCACTCCGGCACCTATGACAGGCAGATGGGGTTCATGGACCGGGTGCTGTTCGGCGACTCCCGCCAGTGGGCGTGTTCCCGAGCCGTCGGCGACGTACTGGAGGTCGCGGTCGGAACCGGCCTCAACCTCGCTGTCTATCCCGACGACGTCACCCTGACCGGCATCGACCTGAGCGAGGACATGCTGGCGATCGCCCGTGGCAGGGCGGCCGGACTCGGCCGCCCGGTGACCCTCCTCCAGGGCAACGCCCACGCACTGCCCTTCGACGACGCCGCGTTCGACACCGTGGTGTGCACGTTCGGCCTCTGCGCGATCCCGGACATCGACGCCGCGGTCAAGGAGATGCGCCGGGTGCTGCGACCCGGTGGTCGGCTGGTGCTGGTCGACCACGTCAGGAGCTCGTCACCGGTGGCACGAGCGGTGCAACGGCTGCTGGAGGTCGTCACGGTTCCGCTGGCGGGCGAGCATTTCCTTCGCAGGCCACTCCACGTTGTCCGCGAGGCCGGGTTCACCGTCGACGACGCGCAACGCTTCAAGATCGGCATCGTGGAACGGGTCAGCGCCCGCAAGCCCGCCACACCGTGACGTCACGGCGGGTCAACCTCTGCATCGGCAGGAGCATGCGCGTCGAGTGGGCACGCTGCCGGCCGGAACCCTCGACCTGATCCTCACCGACGCGCACCGCTGTCCCACATCGAGGGCCTGTCCGGCCCGGCCCTGGGCAATGACGAGGCGCGCTCTACCCGATGCGGCCGAGCACAGCACCGCGCGGCGCGGGCGCGTAGGCATCCCGGTTGTTCCTTGCCGGTGGTGGCTTTGTCAGTAAAGGGCGCTCGGGTCGCACAGTGAGACTCCGACGGCGGCGAGCACCGGCCCGACGGCCAGCAGCGTCACCACCGTGGCGAGGGACAGGCGCGTGTACATCCGCCGGCGCAGACCGGCGGGCTCGGCGAGCCGCTCGGCACGGGCCAGGACTCCCACGCCCGTGGCGCCCAGCGCGCCGGTCGGCAGCGAGGCGGCGCCGGAGAGGGCGAGCAGCGCCCCGAGCACGGTGCGGGAGCCGTGATCGCGCGCCGCCTCGTCGTCGGCGCACATCTCCACCAGGCGGGCGATCTCGGTGGCGCCGGTGGCGAACAGCCCTACCCTGGGCAGCACCGCGGCCAGGCCGCGGGTGGCGGCCAGGAGAAGATGGTGGCGGCCGGCGAGGTGGGCGCGTTCGTGGGCCAGGACCGCGTCCAGGTGGTGATCATCGAGCGCGTCCAGGGCGCCGCTGGTGACGACGATGGTGTCCGGTCGGCCGGCGACGCAGTAGGCGAGCCGTTCGGGGGCGTCGAGGACGACGGCGTCGGAACCCGGGATGCGCCGTCCGACGACACGCGCCATCCGGGCGTGGTCATGGGTGCGGGACCGTGCGCGGACCAGGGACCGGCCCAGGCGCACGGCCAGGACCGCCGCGCCACCCAGCACCAGCGCGGTGAGCGTGAACAGCCCGAACTGGAGGACGACACCGGCGCCGCCGACGGCCACGACCTGGAGTGCGGCGAAGCAGGTGCCGACGATCCCGCCCGGCCGGTTCCAGTCGCGCACCAGTTCCACCACCAGGAACGCCGTCGCCGCGAACCAGGACGCCGGCACGCTGCCGATCGCGACCAGCCACGCCGTGACACCGAGCCGCGGAGCCGCACCGGTTCGTGTCCACCGCGGCAGCAGTCGCGGGGCGACCACGGCCACCGCGAAGCTGTACAGCAGCAGGCAGGCGGCGACGCTCATTCTGCCTCCTTGCCCGATGCCCACCGTTGCATCACGTCGCGCAGCCGGGAGGACTCGTCGTCGGTCATCTGCTCCAGGAAACGAGCGAGCACGACGTCGGGGTTCCCGCTGGTGTCCAGCGCGTCACGCATCAAGCGGGCGCTGTACTCCTCCCGGGTGAGTGTGGGCCAGTACAGGAAGGCCTTGCCCTGCCGCTTGCGGTCCAACCAGCCCTTGCGGTGCAGGTTGTCCATGGTCGACATCACGGTGGTGTAGGCGATCTCCCGGGTGGCCTTCAAGGACTCGAAGACCTCGCGGACCGTGATCGTGTCCGCGCAGTTCCACACGCGATCCATCACGACCGCTTCGAGTTCCCCGAATCCGCGCATGCGTTCCTCCCGTGTCGCCTCCGACCCGTCCAGCCTACGTGGGCGGCCCGGCCCGCTATTTCCCCTGGTCAACGTCCCGGCGACGAGACGGGACCAGGGCACACCCGACAGCAAGTACTATCTACGTACGGAGGCAGTAGGATAGTGGCTTCGGCTCAGGAATGGGGTCTTCATGCGCGAACCGGTCTCGGCGAGGGGGTCTCGCCGTGGGTGAGCTGTTGTTCGGCACGACGTTGCTGGCCTCCTTCCTCGGGGGTGTGGTGGCCCTGCTGGCGCCGTGCTGCGTGTCGGTGATGCTGCCGGCCTACCTGTCCACCGGCTTCCGGCACCGCGGCGGCGTGGTGCCCGCGACCCTGGTGTTCGGCGCCGGAGTCGCGACGGTGATCCTGCCCATCGGCCTGGGCGCGACGGCGCTGAGCAGGCTGCTGGTCGAGCAGCACGTGTGGCTGTTCTCCGCGGGCGGCGCGCTGATGATCGTCGGCGGGGCGGCGGTGCTGGCCGGCTGGAAGCCGAACCTGCCCATGCCGGGCGCGCGCAGGGTGAAGGAGGGCAGCTTCGGGTCCGCCTACGCGCTGGGCGCGTTCTCCGGCCTGGCCAGCGCCTGCTGCGCCCCGGTGCTGGTCGGGGTCGCGGTGCTCGCCGGCGCCTCGGCCTCGTTCCCGGTCGCACTGGCCATCGGGCTGTCCTACGTCGCCGGGATGGTCGCGCCGCTCGCGCTGGTCGCGCTGGCCTGGGACCGGCGCCGCGAACGCGCCTCCCGGGTGCTCAGCGACCGCACCGTGCGGCTGCGGATGGGCCGGTGGCAGCGGCACCTGGCCCTGGGCACAGCGGTCAGCGGCCTGTTGATGATCGGCATGGGCGTGCTCGCCTTCGTGCTGGCGTTCACCGGGGCCGGCATGGCCCGCGGCGGCTGGCAGAGCGAGGTGAGCGCCTGGCTGCAGCACCTGTCCAGCATCACCGTGCACGCACTGTCCTGGGCGCCGGGCTGGGCGCTCGCCCTGGTCCTCGTCCTCGGTTTAACGCTGCTGATCCGCCGCGGCGTGCGCGCCAGGGCCGCTCACGCCGCGAAGACCACCTCGTGCACAGGGTGTGACGAACAGCCCGAGTCCGCATCGATTCCCGCAACCGTGGAGGAGAACCACCGTGGGCAAGACCAGCGGTAGGACGCAGCTCAAGCGTCCCGCGACCGGCCAAAGCGGCCGGGGCGGTTCGCGCGGGCCTCGCCGGGGCACGCTCATCGCCGCGTCGCTGATCACCGTCGCCGTCGTCGCGCTGTACCTGGTGTACCAGGGTTCGCAGCCCACGACCGAGGCGTCCGGGGGCGGCAGCGGCTACAAGCACGTCGCCGGCGAACCCGGAACCGGCGCCACCGCCCCCGACTTCACCCTGCCCTCCAGCGGCGGGGGCGAGGTCAGCCTCGCCGACTACCGGGGCCGCAGCGTGCTGCTCTACTTCCAGGAAGGCCTGATGTGCCAGCCGTGCATCGACCAGATCACCGACCTGGAGGCCAACGAGGCGGCACTGGAGAAGGCCGGGGTGGACGAGGTCGTGTCGATCTCGCACGATCCGATCAACCAGGTCACGCGGAAGGCGGCGGACGCGAATCTCTCGACCCCGTGGCTGTCCGACCCAGATCAGAGGGTCATCCACGCCTACGACGCCCACAAGTACGGGATGATGCGGGAGACCACGGCCGGGCACAGCTTCGTCCTGGTCGGCCCGGACGGGACCATCCAGTGGCGCGCCGACTACGGCGGCGCCCCCGACTACACCATGTTCGTGCCCACCGACAAGGTGCTCGCCGACCTGGCCCAGGAGCGGGCCTCGTGACCAGGGCCGTCGAGATCACCCTGTTGACCCAGTCCGCCTGCGCTTTCTGCGACCACGCCAAGGACGTCCTGGGTCGCGTCGGGCGGGACTACCCGCTGCGCGTGAACGAGATCGACCTGGCCGGCGAGGAGGGGCAACACCTCGCCGGACAAGCCGGCGTGATGTTCGCCCCCGGTGTGCTCGTCGACGGTGAACCCTTCTCCTACGGTCGGCTCTCCGAACGCAAGCTGCGCCGCACCCTGGCCAGGCGTGCCCGATGCAGCGCGTGACGCGGGAGAGCTCGACGATGGAGCCGAGGGTGCGGGCCGCCGATGCGGACCGCGAACGCGTCGTCGCCCGCCTGCGACAGGAGGTCGGCACGGGGCGGCTGACGCTCGACGAGTTCTCCGACCGCGCCGCCGCGGCCTACCGGGCGAGCACCACCGGCCAACTCGACGTGCTGACCCGGGACCTGCCCGATCCGGCCGAAGGCCGGTCCGGCGCGAAGAGCCGGCCCGCGTACCCCTTGGCCCCGATCACGGTCGCCGTACTGCTGGCGTTGACGCTCCTGGCCGGGATCATCGTCACGCTCTACGGCTTCAACGACTCCGATCCCATGGGCCCGATGATGGATCACATGAGTCGGTAGTCCTCCGATCGGGATGTACCTCGAGAACATCGTCCGCGTGTCGAGCACATCGGACGCACTCTCACCATTCACCGGGTCTTCACGGCCTCGCCCGACCCGCATCGAGGTTGCCGGAGCGACCGATCCCTGGAGCAGCGAGAAACGGTGCAGAGGACGACATCGCCGCGCTCGGACCTACTCACCATTGGCTTTGTACGGCAGAAGTGACCGCGTCTGTCGGTCAGTGGTGACCGCACCGGATCTCGGCGAAGGTGTGTGTCGGTGAGATTTGACCGCAGGGGTTGTTTGCGGTGGGGGGATCGGTGTGCTCCGGACGGGGGAGTCGGAATGCCTCCGATCTCGAAGGTCGACTTGTACGCGGCGATCCGCCGTGATGCCCGTGAGGGCCTGTCCCAGCGTGCGTTGGAGCGCAAGTACGGGGTCGGGCGCCGGACGGTGCTCAAGGCGTTGGCGCGCTGACCGCGGACGCGGTCGCCCTGGAAGCCCGCAAGGCCGCCGAACTCGATCAACCCGACACCGCCCGGGCCGACGTTCCGCCGCCGGTGAAGGTCACCTCTCTGACCCAACGCCGACTGGCGCAGCTGCCGCTGGACACCCGGCCGCTGCCCTCGGTCGACGCCTACGACCAACTGCTGCCCAGCCGCCGCGTCACCCGACCCGACGGACGAGAGGGGGCGAGCCAGTGACTGTTCACCGTCACCGCGGTGTGACCGAGCAGGCCGCCGACGCTGCCGTCGACCAGGCCTGCCGGATGCTGCGCCTCCCGACGATCCGCGCCCAGTTCCCGACATGGCCGAAGCCGCGGCCCGGGACCAGATGTCCTATCGCGGGTTCCTGGCCGAGCTGCTGATGGCCGAGTGCGACGACCGCGCCCGCCGCCGCTCCGAACGCCGCATCAAGGCCGCCGCGTTCCCCCGGGAGAAGTCGTTGCGGGCCTTCGACTTCGACGCCAACCCTACCGTCGACCCTGCCGTCATCCACACCCTGGCCACCAGTGACTGGCTCAGGAAAGGGTTACCGCTCTGCCTGATCGGCGACTCCGGCACCGGCAAGTCCCACCTGCTCATCGCCCTGGGAACCGAGGCCGCGATGGCCGGGTTCCGGGTCCGCTACACACTCGCCACGAAGCTGGTCAACGAACTGGTCGAGGCCGCCGACGACAAGACCCTCACCAAGACCATCGCCCGCTACGGGCGTGTCGATCTTTTATGCATCGACGAACTGGGCTACATGGAGCTGGACCGGCGCGGCGCCGAACTGCTGTTCCAAGTTCTCACCGAGCGCGAGGAGAAAACTCAGTCGCGATAGCGTCGAACGAGTCCTTCGCCGGCTGGACCAAGACCTTCACCGACCCGCGTCTCTGCGCCGCCATCGTCGACCGGCTGACCTTGGGCGGCAACATCATCGAGACCGGCAGCGACTCCTACCGCCTCGCCCAGACCCGCGCCCGAGCCGACCGCGGACACACCGGCTGATTCCGCGTCGTTCGTCGGGTTACTTGCTGGTGCGGCGCACCGGAGCTGTCGGATGCTGGCTGACCATACGTTCGGTCCCAAGGGGAGGGCGTCACAGGTAGCGGCAGACCTGCTCGGGATGGCACCTATCAGGATCGGGCCGGCTGGCCGCGTGGTGCAGCTGCGCGACGGTGTCGCGCAGCGCCTGCAAGTCGGCGATCTGCGCGTCGAGGTCTCGCAACCGCACAGCGAGCAGGTCCTCGACATGAGCGCAGGGGGCGCGGCCGCGGTCGCGCACGTCGAGGACCTCGCGGATCTGCGCCAGGGTCAGCCCGGCGGCGCGGCCACGGCGGATGAAGTCAAGCCGGGTGACCGCGTCCTGGCCGTATTCGCGGTACCCGGAGGGAGTACGCGCGGCCGGGGACAGCAGGCCGCTGTCCTCGTAGAAGCGCAGCGTCTTGGGCGTGGTGCCGGTGACCGCCGCGAGTTCCCCGATCCGCAAAGCCGCTCGCCTCCACCCCTTGACCTTCCCCTGTACTGGAAGGTTCAGGATAGTGCGGCGGCAACCATGACGGCGATGCCAGGCGAGGAGCCACGGCCGATTCCGCGGGGGATGCGATGAGCGTGACAGAGCAGCTGGATGAGTTGTTGGACGGATATGCGCGCATCATGCCCGCCCTGAGCGCTGCCGAGGTGCGGATCGCGGTGGCGTTGTGGCGGCTGCTGGCGGAAGGAGAACCCGTCCCGGTGGGGGCGCTGGCCGACCGGCTCGGCGACGCGGCCGGCGACGTGACTGCTGCTGTCGACGGGGTGCTGGCCGGGTCGTGCCAGCGTGACGAGCGCGGTGACATCGTGGCGTTCTGGGGTCTGGCGTTGCCGCAGTTGGCTTCACCGCACCAGCTGGCAGTGCACGGGCGGGTGCTGGGCGCGTGGTGCGCGCCGGACACCCTGTGGCTGCCGCGGGTGCTGGACGCCACGGTGGCGGTCACCTCACCACTGCACGGCACCGATGAGACGATCTCGCTGGTGGTGGGGCCGGACGGGCTGCGGGACATCTCCGTCGACGGCGCCGTGGTGTCGTTCGTGCGACCGGTTGGTACCACGGTCGGTGAGGCGGTACCGGCGATCCTGAGCAGCAACTGCCACCACCAGATGTTCTTCGCCTCCGCCGCGGCCCGCCCGCCGCTGGGCGCACACCGGGCAGCGCGACGACATAGCCGTGTTCGGCGTCGAGCAGGCCGCGGCCGGTGCGCTGCGGTTCATCGCCACCGTCCTGGATCCGGCCCGGCGGCCCCGGTGACTGAGCTGCTCGGCGAAGATGAAAGGTGAGGCGATGACATCCGGTGACGACGCCGACCTTGCGGTGGTCGGTTCCGGCGGGGCGGCGATGGCCGCCGCGATCGCCGCCCGGCAAGCCGGCGCTCACGTGGTGCTGGTCGAGCGGGCGGTGCTCGGCGGTACCTGCGTGAACATCGGCTGTGTGCCGTCGAAGACGCTGCTGGCGGCGGCCGGCGCCCGGCACACCGCGCTGGCCAACCCGTTCCCCGGCGCGCCGACCTGCGCCGGCGGGGTCGATCTCGCCGCGCTCGTCGGGCAGAAGGACGAGCTGGTAGGCCGGCTGCGAAAGGCCAAGTACGCCGACGTCGCCGGCGCCTACGGCTTCCCGGTCCAGCCCGGCCAGGCCCGCTTCGCTGACGCCGACAGCCTCACCGTCGACGGGCAGCCGTTGCGCGCCCGCGCCTACGTGATCGCCACCGGCGCCGAACCGGCCCGCCCCGCCCTGCCCGGTCTGGACGAGGTCGACTACCTGACCTCCACCACCGCGATGGAGCAGTCCGACCTGCCGGAGTCGCTGGTCGTGGTCGGCGGCGGCTACGTGGGCATGGAGCAGGCGCAGTTGTTCGCCCACCTCGGCGCCCGCGTCACCCTCATCGGGCGGCTCGCGCCGCGCGCCGAACCCGAGCTCGCCGCGGCGCTGCGGGCGGTGTTCGCCGCCGACGGCATCACCGTCGCCGCTGAGCACGCCATCGCGGTGAGCGCCACCGCCGGCGGCGTAGAGGTCGTCACCGCGACGGGACGGCGGGTGTCCGGGCAGCGGTTGCTGGTGGCCACCGGCCGCCGGCCGCGTACCGGCGCCCTGAACCTGCCCGCCGCCGGAGTGAGGACCGACGAGCGCGGGTTCGTGGCCGTCGACGAGACGCAGCGCAGCACCAACCCGCGGGTGTACGCCGCCGGGGACGTCACCGGCGGCCCGCAGTACGTCTACGTCGCCGCCGCTACCGGCCGTGTCGCGGCGCTCAACGCCCTGGCCGCCGACGGCGCCCGGCCGGCGCGGGTCGACTACACCGGCCTGCCGCAGGTGGTGTTCACCCGCCCGCAGCTGGCCTCGGCCGGACTCACCGAAGCCGACGCACAAGCGGCGGGGCACGACTGCGTCTGCCGGGTCCTGGACCTCGCGGACGTGCCGCGGGCGCTGGTCAACCGCGACACCCGCGGCGCGGTCAAAGTCGTCGCCGACGCGGCCACCGGCCGGGTCCTGGGCGTGCACGCGCTCGCCGACGGCGCCGGGGAGATGATGCTGGCCGCGACGTATGCCATCAAAGCCGGCATGACCGTCGACGACATCGCCGACACCTGGGCGCCGTACCTGACCATGGCCGAGAGCCTGCGGATCGCCGCTGGGCTCTTCGGCACCGACCTTCCGACGTCCTGCTGTGCCTGACCATCCGCGCCGCGGCGGCCGTGGCATCGCCTGGGCCGCGGACGGCATGGCCGTGTGCTACGCGGTGCACACGCTGCTCACCGGCGGCCTCGCCGGCATCGCCCGCAGCATCGTGCACCAGGCCATGGACGTCACCGGCGTACTCGACGCTCTGACCGACCGAAGCCGGCTACGGCGCGGCGAGGCCGTTCTGACAAACGAGTTCTCGCAGGTCAGGGTTATACTCGCCCGATCTTCGGCCGATACTGCGGCGACCCCAGACACCACAGATCTACTTCGACAGAACACTCGCGCGAGCTGTTGCAGCGATCCACATGTGCGATTGAAACTCATCGACATTGATCACGCGCTTGATCGGAAAGTGCGGTCACAACCGACCGACATCTGCGGTCGGTTGTGACCTTCATAGCCACACCATCGCTGTTGTCGATGCCGGAGCACACGGGAGCGAGATGTCCGGCACGTTCGTGGTGTCCGGCAGCCGGCGTCCGCGGCGGTTGCGCTGCGCCTCGGCGGCGGATTCGACGGGGCCGCACGGGGAGTTCACGACCTCGCCTCGTACGATTGCCGCCATGACGGGTACGGCCCGCCCAGCGCAGGCCGCGCGAGGGCACCTCGCGCGGCTTGTCGCCGTGGTGGCCGTGCTCGCCGGTCTGGCGCTCGCGGTAGGTCTGCAGTGCACCGACGGCATGGCCATGCCCATGGCGCACCCTGCCACCTCGGCCGCCGCCGGGACGGGCTGCGGACTCCCGGCCACCATGGCCACAGATCACGGCCTTGGGCACGTCGTGCCGGCGGACATCGGGCTGCCGTCCGGCGCGTGCCCGGCCCCGAATATGGCGGCAACCTTCGCCTTCGCCCGCGACGACGCGTCGGGCACGCATGATCTGGGCGGCATGCTGGCCACCTGCCTGGCGTTCCTCATCGCCGCCGTGACTGCCGTGGCCGTGCTGCGACCGGCCGTCGTGCGGGGCGTCGTTCGGGTGCTTCCGCCCGTCCGGGTCGCGGTGGTCCGGGCTGTGCGACCACGGGCCCCGAGTCTCGCGGAACTCTGCCTGCTGCGGACATAGAAGCGGAGTCTGCCCGCCCGCGGCCGATCGCCGGGCGCGGGTATCGCCGCGCGCCCCGGCTGTCCGGCCGGGTGCTCGCCGACCCCTTCTCCCCCCTTCTTCCGCAGGAGACTTTTCGTGAACCTTGGTGCTGTCCTGGTCACCGGCCTGTTCGCCGGTGGTGTGTCCTGCGCGGCCGTGCAGGGCGGTCTGCTCACCGGCCTGATCACCCGCCAGCGTGCCGCGACCGCCGAACCCGCCGCACCGCTCCGCCGCGCGAAAGGCCGCACCCACCGCGGCGCAACCGCCGACACCCCGCCCGGCGGACAGTCCGTCGTGACCGCCGAGCGGCGGAGCCGACGCGCCCGCCTCGGTGACGATCTCGTCCCCGTCGGCGGGTTCCTGGCCGGCAAGCTCGTCTCCCACACCGTGCTCGGCGCGCTGCTGGGCGCGGTGGGCGGGGCGGTGGAGTTGTCGGTCGGGCTGCGCACGTGGCTGCAGATCGGCGCCGGCCTGCTGATCGTCGTCTTCGGACTGGCGCAGCTCGGGGTGCCGGGCTTCCGCCGTATCGTCGTCGAACCGCCGATCTCCTGGATGAAGCTCGTGCGCAACCGGGCCCGGTCACAAGCCGCGGTGGCGCCGGCGCTGCTCGGCGTGGCCACGGTCCTGATCCCGTGCGGGGTGACGTTGTCGGTGGAAGCGCTGGCGTTGGCCTCCGGATCGCCCTTGACGGGCGCGGCCACCATGGCGGTGTTCGTGCTCGGCACCGGCCCGCTGTTCGCCGTACTGGGCTACGCCGCCCGCAAGGCCGCCACCGCCTGGCGGGGCCGGCTCGCCGCGGTCACCGGACTGGTGGTACTGGCCATGGGCCTCTACACCCTCAACGGCGGCCTGGAGCTGGCCGGATCACCGCTGTCCGCCGGCCGCATCGCCCAAGCCGTCGCCGGCTCGCAACCACCCGCCGACACCGCGGCGGCCACCACCGCGGACGGCCGGCAGACCGTGGTGATCACAGCACGCACCGGTTCCTACAGCCCCGAGAACGTCCAGGTCCAATCCGGCGTGCCCACCACGCTGGTGGTCAAGTCGGACGGCGCGCAGGGCTGCGTGCGGTCCTTCGTCATCCGCGACGAACAGAAGATCCTGCCGATCGACGGCGAGACCCGCATCGACCTGGGTGTGCTGCGGCCCGGCCGGCTCGACTATGCCTGCGGCATGGGCATGTACACCGGCGTCATCACCATCGTCTGAGAGAGGAGTCCACCATGGCCGCCACGACACACGTCTTCCGGGTCGAGGGTATGCACTGCGGCAGCTGCGCACTGCTCATCGACGACGCCCTGGAAGACCTTCCGGGTGTGCGCAGCACGCAGACCACGATCAAGCAGGCACGCAGCACCGTCGAACTGGACGCGGACCGCAGTAGCCCGCAGGACGTCATCCGGGTCATCGAAGAACTGGGCTACCGCGCCTCGGCGCTGCTGTGACCGGGTGGGCGCGCCGGGCTGCGGTGACACCCGTGCCGGCCGCTCACCGCAGCGGTCGCGCCGCGGCGGGCGGCACGACGAAGCCGGCAACGCGGGCAACACCGCGCCCGACGTGCCCACCCGACCGAGAACCGCCGCGCCGCACCCCCGCCCGGGACGTCCGACCACCGGCACGGGGGTCGACGGGCGCCGGGCGGGTGTGGCGGTCACCTGCCTGGGTGATGCGGCGATGGTCGACCTCGGTGCCTCACCGGCCGCACGGCCCGCGCTGGTCGACGTCCGGGCGGGTTGGTGCCGACCGTCGTGAGGAGCTTTCCGTTCCGGAGGCGTACCCGGTCCTGCCGGAGGCGCTACCGGAGCTCGGCGTGCGGTGCGGAACGCCCCCGTCGCCGTTGTGGGTCGGCTGGCCGGTTGCGGCGTGCGCTTGCCCTCGGTGCACGACGGTGCCGGCACGGTCGGCGGGCCGCCGCGGCTGCCGCCCTTCCTGCCGGTCAGCTGCGCGACCCGGACGGCGCGTCCGACCGGATCGCTGCCCCACATCGTTCGCCTCGCCCGACCGGATCAGTCCGCTCACGCGGCGGCGCCTGGAGGAAGGACAACCCGACCATGGCAACTGACACCTACGACCTCACCGTTCCCGCGTCGGCCCCCGACGGGTCCGAGCCGCTGCATGACGCAGCCGGCAAACACGGCATCAGCACCCTGATCGCAGCCGCGACGGCACTGGTGTTTCTGCTCGTCGGCGCTGCGGGAGGAATGCTGATCACACTGTCGAGCACCGAGCACGGCGCCACGCCCGCAGGCGGGTCGGTCGACGTCGGGTTCGCGCAGGACATGTCGGTGCACCACCTGCAAGCGGTGACCATGGCAGGCCTCGCGCGGGAACGCAGCACCGACCCGGCGATCAGGACGTTGGCCCTCGACATCGAGTCCACCCAGCAGGGCCAGGTCGGCATGATGGCCGGCTGGCTGGCCCTGTGGGGCCGGCCCACCCTGCCCACGGGGCCGGCCATGGCGTGGATGAGCGACCCGGCGGTGCACGGCCACGGCGGGACGACCGGCACAGCCGCACCGACCGGTGGCCGCGGCATCATGCCCGGCATGGCGACCGTGCAGGAACTGGCCAAGCTGCGGTCGTTGTCCGGCCGAGAGTTGGACGTGTACTTCCTGCAGTTGGTGCTGCGCCATCACACGGGCGGGGTGCCGATGGCGGCGTACGCGGCCGAACGCGCCGGCCAGGACGCCGTACGTACGCTCGCGGACAGCATCCTCACCTCACAGAGCGCCGAGATGCAGACCATCACGTCCATGCTCGTCGAACGCGGCGCTCACCCGTTGCCCTGATCGGGAAGCCGGTAGACCGCTCGCGGATATCCGGCGCATCCCGATCCGGGCCGTCGGTACGTCCGGGACGGGAACGAAGACGTGCGCCGCGCCGAGTCCACCGAGTTGCCGGCGGGCTGGGAGTCGTCCGGCGTGTGATCGAGGTCGGCGCGGGCATTGGGGTGATCTTCGGCCACTACCCGGACACGGTGGCCGAAGTGATCGCGGTGGAGCCGGAGAACCGGTTGCGCGGACAGGCGGTGACGCCGCGCAGCACGCACCGGTAGCGGTGCGGGTCGTGGCCGCCATGCCGACGACCTGCCCGCCGACGACGACATTGTGGACGCCGCGGTCGTCTCGCTCTCGCTCGTGCTGTCCCGATGCCGACGGTGCGCTCGTCGAGATCCGCCGCGTCTTGCGACCGGGCGGCGAACTGCGGTTCGGGAGCACGTCCGGTCTCCTACGCCGTGCTCCGGCCGACGGCAGGACGCCGTCACCCCGCTCTGGTCCCGCCGGCGGTGGCTGCCGCCTCAGCCGGCACACCGCTGCGCCCCTTCCGGACCGCGGGCTTCGACGTCGAGGAACCCGACCGGTTCTCCTTCGCGCCGCTGCCGCGCGGTCCAACGCACGCCCACCTCCTCGGCCGCGCCCGCGTACCGCGGTGAACGGGAGGTCATCGACCCGGCGGGCGGACATCACGCAACCCGTCGGCGACACCACGAGCAGCGGACTGACCACAGGCAGCGGACCACGGGCAGCGCCGAGGGCACGACCAGGATCGGACCTGTCCCGTGCCGCATACCCGGTCGGCGGGTGGGGAGGTATGGCCGTGCGCCGAAACCCAGCCCTGGTCCCGGCGTGCACTGGGCCTGCTTCCCCGCTGATGGCGGGACGAAGGTCCTTGTGAGATGAACGTGCGGGTCATGGCTCCGTCATAGGTCTACGGACAGGATCGGGCTGTGGGCGCGGGACACGCAGGGGTAGATGACGTCGCGTCGGTGGCGTTGCCCTGCTGGGAGCACGGTGTCGCGGTGGTCGGGGATGCCGTCCAGGACGCGCAGTTCGCAGTCGCCGCAGAATCCTTGCTCGCAGGAGGAGGGCACGTCGGGAACGGTCTGGCGGATCACGTCCAGCATGCTGCGGTCGGCGGGGACTTTCAGCACCCGTCCGCTGCGGTGCAGTTCGACGTGGAACTCGCCCGCCGGCGACGGAGTCGTTGCCTGGTGCGGAGTGGTCGCCGGGGGCCCGAAGCGTTCGGTGTGCAGGTGCCGGTCGGGAAACCGCGTGGTGATCAGCTGCTGCACGGCGGTGAGCAGGGCCTCGGGGCCGCAGCTGTAGACCGCGGTCGCGGAAGGGGTTTCGGCGAGAGCGGCGGCGAGGTCGGGCAGGCCGTCGGTGTCCTGGCGCACCAGGCGGACCCGGTCGTCGCCGAGGGCCAAAAGTTCGTCGGCGAAGGCCATGGCCGCGCGGGATCGGCCTCCGTAGAGCAGGCGCCACGGCAATCCGGCCGCTGCCGCGGCCTTGACCATGGGCATGATGGGGGTGATGCCGATCCCGCCCGCGATGAACAGGTAGTACTCGGCCAGCACCAGCGGGAATCTGTTCCTCGGACCTGTGATGGCGACCGGTTGGCCGGCTCGCAGCGCGTGTACTTCCGCCGAGCCGCCACGGCCGCCGCGAGCGTGCAGGACGGCGATGCGGTAGGTGCGGCGGTCGCCGGGGTCGCCGCACAGCGAGTACGGGCGGATCAGTCCCGAAGGCAGCACCAGGTCGATGTGCGCTCCCGGTTCCCACGCGGGCAGCGGGCCGCCGTCGGCGGCGGCGAGGTGCACGGCCACGACGTCGTCGGCCGCCCGCCGCAGCTGCGTCACCACGACCTCGCGCCCCGGCCGGTGTGCGACGGCCGTGGTCGCCGCCCCGGCCTGTGGCCGCGGGGAGGCCGCCATGCCGTCCTCGCCCGGACGGTGGCGCGGATCGTCGTCGGATGTGTCGGGGTCGTCGGTGCGGCGTCCGGCCAGCAGTCGGTAGACGGCGAGGAAGACCACGGCCGCGATCAGCGCCACTGCCGTCCAGCGCACCACCGTGGTGTCGGTTCCGGCGGTGAGGGCGTGCACGGTGCCCAGCGCGAACACCGCGAACGCGCAGGTGTGCACGTATCTCCACCAGCGGTGCGGGATGCGCCGCCTGAGCAGGGAGGTCACCTCGACGGCAAGCAGCAGGTAGACGGCGATCACGCCCCAGGCCACGGCCACCGGCCGGAAGTCGGAGGTGAACGGGAACAGCAGTTGCGGCAGGCCGACGTCGACCCAACTGTCGGCCACGAGCGCCAGCACGTGTACCGCGAGGAAGACCAGGGACAGCACGGACAGGAAGCGGTGCAGGTCGAACAATCGTGCGGTCGTCGTGCGCGGGCCCAGCACGCGGGTGTAGAGCAGCAGGCCCCATACGACGGTGGCCGACAGCAGCCACCACGACATCAGCCCGCCGACGCGGGCGAGGTACCACCACAGTCGGGGGTCCACGTGACAAACCTTTCCCAGTCTCCGGCGCAGTGCCTCGCGCCGTCCTCGGTCACCAGGACGCCGCCGACCCCGTGGGTGTCCAGCAGACGTCGTCCGGCCGACAGGCCGCCGATCAGTGCCGCTTTGGCCAGTGCCTCGGCCCAGTGCGCCTCACCGGCCACCACGGTGACGCTGACCACCGGGTTGGTGGCCGGGACGCCGGTCAGCGGGTCGATGAGGTGGTGCTGGTCGCGTTCCCCGTGCCGCCAGCGGCGGCGCAGCCGGGTGGAGGTGGCGACCGCGCCCTCGGCCAGGGCCAGCCAGGCCAGGTCGGTCCCCGGTCTGGCCTCGTCCTCCACCGCGACCACCCACGGGCCGCCGCCGGGGGCGGATCCCGTCGCCCGCAGGTCGCCGCCGAGGTTGACGCACGCTCCGGTCGCGCCCGCCGCCTTCATCTCCCCGGCCACCAGGTCGGCGGCGTAGCCCTTGCCGATGCCGCCGAAGTCGAGCCGCACACCGGGGGGCAGGCGGACGAGCCCGTCGCGGATCTCGATGCCCGCACACCCCGGCGCGGGACCCGGTGCCGCGCCCGGCGGCGGTTCGTCCGGCAGGTGCTCGAAAGTGCCGGTGTATCCGGCGGCTTCCAGCGCGGGCAGGATGGTGGGGTCGAACAGGCCGCCGGTCAGCTCCCACGCCCGCACCGCGCGGGACACCAGGGCCACCGTCGGCTCGGACAGTCCCAGCCACCGGCCCGGTGAGGCGTTGAGTCGGCACAGTTCGCTGTCGGGCCGGAAGCGGGACCACAGCGATTCCAATTCGGCCAGCCGGGACCGCGCCGACGCCGGCAGCGTCGCGGGGCCGCCGGTCACCAGGAGGTGGCCGGCGCTGCCCATCACCGCGAACCGCGCCTGCCGTGCCTCAGCTGCCACGGCTGCGGGTCACCGGAGCAGACGGCGGCATGCCCTGCCCCGGTGAGGGGGACTGGACCGAGGACTGCGGTGGGGATTGCGGTGAGGACTGCGCCGGCGGCTGCGGCGTCGTCGGTGCGGGGCTTGCGGCGTCGGGTACCGAGGAGCCCTCTGGACAGCCGCTGCCGCTGCTGCGCGTCACCGGGACCGTCGGCGTCTGCTGGTTTTGGGGCGGTGCCGGTGTGGCGGCGTTCGGGTCGGATGCTCCGGTCTGCCCGCCGGCCGACGGCTGGGATGTGCTCGCGGTCGCGCTGGCGACGCTGTCCGTCCCGCCCGGTTGAGCGCCCGCCGCCAGCGCCGCGGTGATCAGCGCGGCGCCTGCCAGACTGGCGGCGGCAACCCCCACCCTCAGCGCCATACGACGGTCCCGTTCGTCGGCGTCCTGCTCGTCGACCATTCCCTCTTCCCCTCTCGTCCCGAACGTCCGAGGCGGCCTCGCGCCGATCTTCTCCGTCGTGACCCGACACGTCGCGACCGGCCCGTGCGGCACGGTCTGCGGGCCGTGATCGGGGCGGCATCGGCGAGCGCGGCGCTTGGTCCGCACCTGTGGTGGCGTCGATCAAAGCTGGTCGACGTCGTCGACCTGTGGATTCGGCGTGCCGGTGCACTGCCCGATCGCCTAGGAGGGTGAACGGCGGGGGTGGGCCGCCTTGCGGCGTGCTGCCCATGGACGGCTTGCCGCAGGCGGCGTCACATGCCGCCCATGCCGCCGTTGTCCATTTTCATGCCGCCCATGTTGCCCATGCCGCCGCGCATGTCTCCCATGCCGCCGCGCATGCCGCCCATGCCGCCGCGCATCTCCATGCCGGTTTCCATGCCCATGCGCATGGCTTCCAGCATCATCCGCATCTGCTCGTCGTTCATCGGCCAGCCGTTGCGCCCCTCCGTCCCGTTCTTGCCGGTGCCGTCATCCGGCTGCGACATCGGCGGGGTCTGGGATGTCGGGGGAGCCTGGGACGTCGAGGGAGCCTGGGACGTCGACGGGCTGGCCGAGGATGGCGGTGCGGTGGCGGTGGAGCTGGGGGTGGCCGACATGGTGGTCATGTCGGGGGAGTTCGCATCGCCTCCGGCGATGGCCGCGGTGGCGACGACGCTGGTGACTCCCACCGTGACGATCGCCGCGGCGATGGCGAGGGCGGTGCGGTGCTTGATGGCGCTGGCCATGGGTTCATCCTTCACTTCTCGGTGCGGTGTTCTCGCCGGTTGTTGGCCGGTCGGGCCGTTGTCGGGGGTGATGGCCGGGTCGGGCTCCTGGTTCGTGTTGTGGTGATCCGGCGTGACGCCGGTGGGTCGCGCGACGGTGACGGGGCTTCAGTTGCGGTGGCCGGGTTGGAAGCGGCGCAGCCGCAGGCTGTTGGTGACGACGAACACCGAGGAGGTGGCCATCGCCGCTCCGGCGATCAGGGGATTGAGCAGACCCAGGGCGGCCAGGGGCAGCGCGGCGACGTTGTAGAAAAACGCCCAGAACAGGTTGCCCTTGATCGTCGAAAGGGTCTTGCGGGCCAGGAGGATCGCGTCGGCGGCGCCGCGCAGGTCGCCCTTGACCAGGGTCAGGTCGGCGGCGGCGATCGCCGCGTCGGTGCCCGTGCCCATGGCCAGCCCGAGGTCGGCCTGGGCCAGCGCGGCGGCGTCGTTGACGCCGTCGCCGACCATCGCCACGACATTGCCCCGTTCCTGGAGTCGCCGGACTTCGGCGACCTTGTCCTCGGGGTGGACCTCGGCGATGACGGTGTCGATGCCGACCTGTGCGGCGACGTGGTGGGCGGCGGCGGTGTTGTCCCCGGTGAGCAGCACCGGAGTCAGCCCCAGCGCCTTGAACCGGGCGACCGCCTCGGCGCTGGTGGCCTTGACGGTGTCGGCGACCACCAGCGCGGCCCGCGCTTGGCCGTCCCAGGCGGCGAACACCACGGTGCGTCCGCTGCGTTCGGCATCGTCTTTGGCCCGCAGCAGCGCGGCGGGGATCGCGATGCCGTGGTCGTCGGCCAGCCATCCCGCCCGGCCGGCCAGCACGGCGTGCCCGTCGACGGTCCCGGTGACACCGCGGCCGGCGTGGTTGGCGAACCCGGTGACCGGCGGGAGGTCACCGGTCTCCTCGCGTGCGGCGTCGGCGATGGCCTTGGCGATGGGGTGCTCGCTGGCGTGCTCGACCGCGCCGGCCAAGCGCAGGATCCGCGCTCGGTTCTCTTCCTCGGCGGCGACGACCTCGGCCAGGCGCATCCTGCCCTCGGTGACGGTGCCGGTCTTGTCCAGCACGATGGTGTCGATGCGGCGGGTGGACTCCAGCACCTCCGGACCGCGGATGAGCAGGCCGAGCTGGGCGCCGCGGCCGGTGCCGACCATCAACGCGGTCGGCGTGGCCAGCCCGAGCGCGCAGGGGCAGGCGATGATGAGCACTGCCACCGCGGCGGTCAGGGCAAGGGCCGCGGGGTAGCCCAGCAGCAGCCAGGCGAGCATCGTCTCGACCGCCAGCAGGATGACGATCGGGACGAACAGTGCCGAAATGGCGTCCGCCAGCCGCTGTACCTGCGCCTTGCCGGTCTGCGCCTGTTCGACCAGGCGGGCGATCTGGGCCAGTTTGGTGTCCGTTCCGACTCGGGTCGCGCGGACGACCAGGCGCCCTCCGGCGTTGACGGTCGCTCCGGTGACGGCGTCGTCGGGCCCGATCTCGACCGGCAGTGACTCGCCGGTCAGCAGCGACTCGTCCACCGCCGAGGTGCCCTCAACGACGATGCCGTCGCTGGCGATCTTCTCTCCGGGGCGCACCACGAATTCGTCGCCGACCGCCAACTGCTCGATCGGCACGCGCACCTCGCGCCCCTCGCGCAGCACCGCGACGTCCTTGGCACCGAGGTCCATCAGGGCGCGGATCGCCTCGCCGGCGCGTCTGCGGGCGCGTGCTTCGAAGTAGCGCCCGGCCAGGATGAACGCCGTCAGCGCCGCAGCCACCTCCAGGTAGATCTCGGCCTGCCCGGCGTGTTCGCCCGAGCGGGGCAGCAGGGAGAAGGTCATGCGCATGCCCGGCTCGCCGGCGCCGGCGAAGAACAGCGCGTAGACACTCCAGGCCCAGGCCGCCAGCACGCCGACCGAGACCAGGGTGTCCATGGTGGCCGCCCGGTGGCGCAGGTTCAGGGCGGCGGCGCGGTGAAACGGCCAGGCCCCCCACAATGCCACCGGGGTCGCCAACGCGAAGACCAGCCACTGCCAGAACCGGAACTGCGTCGCGGGCACCATGGACAGCAGCACCACGGGCACGGTCAGCGCCGTGCAGATCAGCAGTCGGTCCCGCAGCGCCCGCACGTGGCGCTCCTCCTCGCCTGCGGGCCCGTTAGCGGCCGTGTCGCCGTCGCCGGACGGGTGCTGCGCGTCGGCGGAGCCGGGAGGGGTGGGCAGGGCCGCGCCGTAGCCGGTGGCCTTCACCGCGGCGATCAGGTCCTGCGGCGTCGTCCCGTCGGGGTAGTCGACCCGCGCACCGGCGGTGGCGAAGTTCACCGACGCCCGCACGCCCGGCAGCTTGTTCAGCTTGCGCTCGATCCGCGCCGCGCACGACGCGCAGGTCATACCGGTAATGGCGAGGTCGACGGTGTGCGCGGACTCGGCGGAGGCGGTGGCCGCCGGCGGCCGGATGGTCGTGGTCGTCATACAGGGCTCGTCCTTCTCGGCACGGAGTGGGCGGCCGGGTCGGTGGCGGGGCAACGCGTCGGGTGCGCGGTGGTGTCCGTGGCGGGTCTGCGACCAGTGCGAAGGCGTCGGTCGGGAGGGTCGTGGAGCCGTTGCCGCAGCGGCGGCGGCACCGGGGCGTGCGGTGTCGCAGGTGACGGTCAGGAACCGACCAGTTCGTAACCGGCCTCGGTGACGGCCGCGCGCACGTCCTCGGTCGACAGCGGGCTGTCGCTGAGCGCCCTGACCCGGCCCGACGCGACGTCGACCTCGACGTTCCGCACGCCGGTGATGCCGGTGACCTCCCGGGTGACGGAGTCGGCGCAGTGGCCGCAGGTCATACCGGTGACCGTGTAGGTGGACTCGCTCATGTGCCGCTCCTCGATCCGTGGACGCGGCCGTCGACTTCCGACGGCCGCCCGGTCCCAAGGGTGGCCCCCTGGTGCACCGAGAGCGTTACACTTCCAGTCGACTGGAACTTCAAGAGCGGAGAGCCATGAAGATCGGTGAAGTGGCCGAGATCACCCGAATGAGCACCAAGACGATCCGCTTCTACGAGCAGTCCGGGCTGGTGCCGGCGCCCACGCGGACCGTCAGCGGTCACCGCGTCTACGGCCCCGAGATCGCGGACCGATTGCGGTTCATCCGCCGCTGCCAGGCGGCGGGCATGTCGTTGAACGAGGTGCGGCAGATCCTGACCGTGCACGACCGCGGAGAGAGCCCCTGCGGCCATGTCGGACGCGTACTTGGCGAACGGTTGGACCTGGTGCGCGCCCAGATCGCCGAACTCGTCACCCTGGAGACCCATTTGGAGACGCTGCTGGCCCACGCCGCCCAGGGCCAGCCCACCGATCACGACAACGCCGGCGTCTGCTGGATCCTCGAAACCGGACCGGACGACGCGCCGGCCGGTGACACGCGGCGACACCTGGCCGGTTGAGCCGCCGTGCCGGTCCGCCGGCCGGATCGGCATCAGGAGCGGATGAGGCGGGCGACGGCGTCGCCCGCCTCGCGGATCTTGGCTTCGGCGATGTCGTCCTCCGCGGCGGCGGCCTGTGTGAGGCAGGCGGCGAGGTGTTCGTCGAGCAGTCGCAGGGCCACCGCCTGCAGTGCGCGGGTGGTCGCGGCGACCCCGGTCACCACGTCGATGGGGTACCGGTCGCCCTGGATCATCCGCTGCAGGTCGCGTACCCGGCCCTCGATACGGCGCAGCCGTGCGAGGTGGCTGTTCTTGCCCGGTGCGTCGCCGTGCACGTCGCTCACTCCTGACCGTCGACGGGTCATTCTCACGCGGTGTGCCCGACTGCCGGTGACGGCGGGCAGCCTGCCGCCCGATCGTGTGATGTGTGGAGCAGTCGCCGCCGTGGTGGTCGCCGGCAGCGGGCGACCGGTGTCCCAGGGCCGTGATCGGGTAGGTCCGGTGTGAGGGGGCGGAGCCGCCGACCGGGGGGAGGGGCGGCGGCTCCGCGCCGGCGTCGGACGCCTTGCCCTGCGGGGGGAACAGGGTCAACGGCATCCACCTACGCCCATCTACTATCGCAGTCCGTAGGTGTGGCGTCAACCGACGGCGGTCCTGCCGCCGCGTGTGTCCGCGGCCGGCGACGTGGTGGGCAGCCGCACCCGGAAGGTGGTGCCGCGGCCGGGTTCGCTGTCCACGTCGGCGCTGCCGCCGTGGGCGGCGGCCAGTTCGGCCACCACGGCCAAGCCGATGCCGGAGCCGCCGGCGCGTGCGGTGGGGCTGCGGTAGAAGCGGTCGAACACCCGCGGCAGTTCCTCCGGCGCGATGCCGGGACCGGTGTCGGAGACCTCCAGGCAGGCCGTGTCGCCGTGGTCGCGGACCGTGACGGTGACCGTTCCTCCCGGCGGGACGAACTTGCGGGCGTTGGTGAGCAGGTTGGTCGCGATCTGGCGCAGCCGCACAGGGTCGCCGTCGACGGTGACCTCGTCGAGGTCGGTGCCCAGGGCGAGCCCGGCTTCGGCGAACTCGTCGGCCAGCGCGCCGGTGAGTTCGCGCAGCAGCGCGGTCAGCGAGGTCGGCCGCCGGTCGAGGGTGAAGGTGGCCGCGTCGGCGGCGGCGAGGGTTTCCAGGTCCGCGACCAGTCGCGACAGCCGCACGGTCTCGTCGTGCAGGGAGGTGATGACCTGCGGTGTCGGCTTGCTGATCCCGTCCTGGACGGCTTCGAGCTGGCTGCGCAGGATGGCCAGCGGGGTGCGCAGTTCGTGGGCGACGTCGGCGGTGAACATCCGCCGCAGTTGGTCCTGCTTCTCGACCTGGTCGGCCATGGAGTTGAACGAGGCGGACAGTCGGCCGATCTCGTCGGTCGAGGTGACGGGGACGCGGCGGTCCCGGCGGCCTTTGGCCAGGTCGTCGGCGGCCGTGGTGAGTTCGGCGATCGGTGTGGCGACCCGGCGGGCCAGGACCAGCCCGAAGGTGAGGGCGACCAGGCCGGCGACGAGGCTGCCCACGGTCAGCAGCTGGTTCACCGAGTCACGGAAGTCCTGGTCGACGGCCGGGACCGCACCCTGGGGAACACGCACGACCAGGGTGCCCACCCGTGTTCCCTCGACGGCGATGGGCAGCTCCCGCGACGGGCCGAGTTCCCCGGTGCCCATCATGGCCCGGTGCATGGCCAGCATGGCGGGGTCGACGTCGGCGTCGGACAACGACCACACCCGGCCGCCGTCGGCACCACGGATCTCGGCCTCCGAGCCGGTCATCGTCACGGTCGCCGCGAGCTGGTTGAGCGACCGGGGGTTCCAGCCGTCGTTGCGGCGGTAGTCGGCGGCGAACAAGGTGACCAGCTGGTCCTGACGGGCCTGTTGCTGGTCGGCCAGGTAGTCGGTGAAGCGGGCCTGGAACGCGGTGTTGACCAGGACCGCGGTCAGCGTCGCCGCACCCACGCCGATGACGGCGAACGCCACGGCGAGGCGGCGGGTGAAGCGGCCGGGGCGCGGTCTAGGCATCGCGGTCCACCCCGAGCTTGTAGCCGACCCCGGGCACGGTCGTGACCAGCCGGAACGGTGAGGTGTCGCCGAGTTTGCGGCGCAGGTTCTTCACGTGCACGTCGATGGTGCGCTCGTAGCCCTCGAAGTCGTAGCCCTGCACCCGGGTCACCAACTCCAGTCGGGTCCACGCCCGTCCCGGCCGCGAGGCCAGCGCGGCGAGCAGGTCGAACTCGGTGCGGGTCAGCTCGACGTGCTGCTCGGCGGCCCACACCTCCCGGCGCTCCGGGTCGATGCGCAGCCGACCGTAACCGTAGGACGCCGGGGCCGCCGTGCCGGAGTGCCCGCCGCGCGCTCGGCGCAGGATCGCCTCGACCCGCGCGACCAGTTCACGGGGGCTGAACGGCTTGACGACGTAGTCGTCCGCGCCCAGGCGCAGCCCCATCACCCGGTCGCTCTCGGCCGCGCGCGCGGTCAGCATCACCAGTGGCACGTCGCTGGTCTTGCGCAGCAGTCTGGCGACCTCCTCGCCCGGCATGTCGGGCAACCCCAGGTCGAGGATCACCAGGTCGGGATGGGCGCCGGTGGCCAACGCGAGGGCACGCCGGCCGTCGTCGGCCTCCAGGACCGTGAAACCCTCCCGTTCGAGGTAGTCGCGCACCAATCGGCGCAGCTTGGGCTCGTCGTCGACGACGAGCACGGTTGTGGTCATGACTGCCTTTCCTCCGCGCATCCACCGCGCATGTGATGCCCCGTCTCGACCGAGGCTAGCGCCGCACGGCGCCGCAGGCCGGGGGTCGGCAGCGCCGCCACCGGCGTGCGGGAGCGGAAACAGATCCGCTACACGGCACCTTCACAGGACCTTCATGACGCGGATCTACCTTCGGCTTTGTCGAATCCGGTATCGCGTGAAAGAGAGGCACTCTGTGAAGCGTCGCACTGTTGGTTTGGGATTGGCCGCCGCCGTGCTCGGCGGTGTGGGCGTCTACGGGGCGAGCACGGCGACGGCGGCTCCGACGCAGGGCTCGGGCATTGCGGTCGTGGCGTCCGACGAGCGCGCACAAACGGGGACGGGCGCGACCGACATGGACGCGATGATGCGGCACTGCGTCGAGCAGCTTCCCGCCGATGCGCGCGATGAAGCCCGGCGCATGCACGAGCAGATGAAGCAGTCCATGTCCGCGGCGGGCAGCGGCTCCATGATGAACGGCCCAATGATGAACGGCCCAATGACGGGCGGCTCGATGATGGACGGCGGTTCGATGATGGGCGGCCACGCCCCGGCCGACTCCGGCGGTTCCGGTCGGTGACCGGCGGACACACACGTCCCGTTCTCCGGAGATGAGGTAGCACGATGGTTCTGGCCTACCTGCCCAGTCCACCCAGCCCGTATCTGACCGTCGGTCCGCTGATGGTGCACTGGTACGCGCTGATGGTGCTCCTCGGGGTCCTCGCCGCCGTCCTCATCGGGCAGAGGCGCTGGGCGGCGGTCGGCGGCGCGAAGAGCGTGGTGACCGACGTGGCGATCACCGCCGTGCCCTTCGGCATCCTCGGCGGCCGGCTCTACCACGTCGCCACCAGCTGGCAGCTGTACTTCGGGCCCGGCGCCCGGCCGGTGGAGGCGCTCTACATCTGGCAAGGCGGGCTCGGGATCTGGGGCGCGGTCGCCGGCGGCGCGCTCGGCGCCTGGATCGCGGCCCGACGCCGCGGGGTGGACTTCGCCGCCTTCGCCGACGCCATGGCCCCCGGCCTGCTGGTCGGGCAGGCCATCGGCCGGATCGGGTGCTGGTTCAACCAGGAGCTCTACGGGCGGCCCACCAGCCTGCCCTGGGGGCTGGCCATCGACCCCGCCAACCGCCCGCCCGACAGTCCCGACCAGCCCTACTACCACCCGACCTTCGCCTACGAAGCCCTGTGGAACCTCGGCATGGCCGGCATGCTGATGTGGGCGCAGCGGCGCTTCGGTCTCGACCGCGGACGCGTGTTCGCCCTCTACGTCGCCGGCTACACCGCCGGACGCGGCTGGATCGAACTGCTGCGCGTCGACCCGGCCAACCACATCCTCGGTCTGCGGCTCAACGTGTGGACCAGCGCCCTGCTGTTCCTCGCCGCCGTCGCCTACCTCCTCACACGACGCACCGGCCAGCTGGGACCACAGACCCCCGTGGCCACCGCGACGACACCAGCGGACCGGGTAGTCGCGGACGTGGCCGCGGGCACAGCCACCACCGATACAGCCACGACCGCCGCGCGGCGGACCGGTGACCAGAACACGGATCGGCCGATCGGCGGCCATGCCGTCCACTCGCCACCAATCGCCTCCGGGCCCGTTCCGGACGATCCATCCCGCTAGCCGCAACATTTCTGAAACAGAGGAAGGGAAAGTCGACAAATGTGCCTGAACAAGAAGGTTCTCATCGCCGTCGGTGTCGTTACGGTCGCCGTGTTGGTCCTGCGGCCGTCGTGGATCGGCGCGGCTCTGCCACTCCTGCTCTTGTCCGTGTGCGCGGTCACCATGGCGTTCATGATGAGGGGCATGAACGGCGGACGTCCGGGAGCGAACGGAAAGGCCATGACGACGCGATCGGTCGACACGCGGGCCGTCGATCACGCCGCGGTGGAAGATCGGGGCAACCGGGCCGCGAAACACACCGTCGAATGAGCACGACCACCAGAAGGTCCCGCGCGATGTCCGAGGATTGCGCACAGCTGACCACGGTCGGCGTCTACCTGCTCGACGCCCTGGAACGCGACGAGCGTAACGCCTTCACCGGCCATCTGGCCCAGTGCCCGCAGTGCCGCAGCGAGGTCGAGGACCTGACCCCGGTCGTGCATCTGCTCGCCCTCGCACGGGCCACCCTCCCCGCCCAACTGCACGCCATGCACCCGAACAAGGGCCCCCGACGAGTCGGACCGGCATCGGCCTGTGGGCCGTGGTGCTGATCAACACGCTGCTGGTGGTGGCGTTCCGCGCGGCTACCACCGACTGGCCCGCAGCGAGGAACGCGAGGTCCGCCGGCGCCTCGGCCCGGCATGAGACGCCTACACGCGGCGCACCCCGCGCTTCATTCCACACCCTCCACCACCACACCATCCACCACAGCGCCCACGGCAGCCTCGTCGGGCTGCGCCGGCCCCCAGGCTGGCCGACGATGGGACAGGTAACGGGGCAGGATTCCCAGCCGGCCACACATCGGGCGGTACCGGTTTCGACACAGGGAAGGGATACACGTGAGTGTCGCCGACATCGTGGTGATCGTCGCAGCCGCCGGGCTCGTCGCCCTGCTGGCCTGGTTCTTCTTCGGGCCGAAGAAGACCCGCCTGGCCGACATGCGCGACGGCGTGCAGGAGGTGGAAATCACGGTGAAGGGCGGGTACTCCCCGAACCTGATCCGGGTCCGCCAGGGCACGCCCGTCCGCATGGTCTTCGACCGACGCGAGAGCGGGGACTGCACCTCGCGCGTGGTCTTCGCCGACCTGGCACTGAGCAAGTCGCTGCCGGCGTTCGGCAAGGCCACCGTGGAATTCCTGCCCGAGCGGACCGGACGCCTCGGGTTCGCCTGCGGCATGAACATGGTGCACGGCACGGTGCTGGTCGAACCGGCCACGGCCGACGACGACGCCGGCTCCCCACCGGCCTCCCCGGCACAACCCGCCGTGCGGGACGGGCAAACCGCTCGGGACGAGCGGCCGGTCGAGCCCGACCGGCCGGCGACGCCAGAGGCCACCGAACCCGATGCCACAGGGGATGCCGAGGAGACCTCTCGGCGCGCCGAGATCACCGATCTGTCCCGCAGGGTGCTGGTGGGCACGGTCCTGTCCGCCCCGGTCGCGCTGGCCGTGATGCTGCACGATTTCTTCGCCCTCGCCGTGCCAGGACTTCTGCTCAACCCGTGGTTCCAGCTCGCGCTGATCACCCCGGTGATGTTCTACACGGGCTGGCCCATCCACCGCACCGGCTGGCTGTCGCTGCGCCACCGCGCCGCCGAGATGAACGCCCTGATCACGCTGGGCACCACGGCGGCCTACGGCTACAGCCTGGTGGCCACCCTGGCGCCGGGTCTGCTGCCCTCGGCGGTGCGCGACGTCTACTACGAGGCGGTGGGGGTCATCCTGACCCTGATCCTGCTGGGGCGGCTGTTCGAGGCCAAGGCCAAGGCGGGCACCGGACAGGCGATCCGCAAACTGCTGGGCCTGCGGGCCACCACCGCCCGGATCCTGCGGGACGGAACCGAGATCGAGGTGCCGGCCCAGGACGTGACGCCCGGCGACGTCGTCGTGGTCCGCCCCGGCGAGAAGATCCCGGTCGACGGGGTGATCGTGCACGGCCGCTCCAGCATCGACGAGTCCATGGTGACCGGCGAATCCATCCCGGCCACCAAGGAACCCGGTGACACCGTGGTCGGCGCGACGGTCAACCAGACCGGGGCGTTCCGCTTCGAGGCGACCAAGGTCGGCCGGGACACCATGCTCGCCCAGATCATCCGGCTGGTCGAGGCCGCCCAGGCATCCAAGGCACCCATCCAGCGGGTCGCCGACCTGGTGGCCGGCTACTTCGTCCCCGCCGTCATCTTCATCGCCGTCACCGCATTCGCGGTGTGGTTCATCGCCGGTCCCGCACCCGCCCTCACCCTCGGGCTGGTCTCCGCCGTCGCGGTGCTGATCATCGCTTGCCCGTGCGCGTTGGGACTGGCCACCCCACTGTCGATCATGGTCGGCACCGGCAAGGGCGCCGAGGCCGGCATCCTCATCCGCTCCGCCGAGTCGCTGGAAGCCGCCCACCGGCTGGACACGATCGTGCTCGACAAGACCGGCACCATCACCAAGGGACAGCCCACCCTCACCGACATCGTCGCCGTCGGCGCGATCGGCGAGGGCGAACTGCTGCGCCTGGTGGCCTCGACCGAGCACTCCTCCGAACATCCGCTGGGCCAGGCCATTGTCCGCGGCGCGGCCGAACGCGGTGTCACCCTGGCCGAGGTCCGCGACTTCGACTCCGTCACCGGCCACGGCGTGCGCGCCACCGTCGAGGGACGACGCGTGCTGGTCGGCAAGGCCGCCCTGCTCCTCGACGACGGCATCGACCCCACCTCCCTGCAGGGGGACGCCGACCGCCTCTCCGGTGAGGGCAAGACCCCGATCTTCGTCGCCGTCGACGACGAACTCGCCGGCGTGGTCGCGGTGGCCGACACCGTCAAGGACGACTCGGCCGCCGCGGTCGCCGAACTTCAGCGCCTCGGCCTGGACGTCGTCATGATCACCGGCGACAACCGGCGCACCGCCGAGGCCATCGCCGGGCAGGTCGGCATCGCCCGCGTCCTGGCCGAAGTCCTCCCCGAGCACAAGGCCGCCGAGATCCGCCGCCTGCAAAACCAGGGCAAGCGCGTGGGCATGGTCGGCGACGGCATCAACGACGCACCCGCCCTGGCCCAGGCCGACGTCGGCTTCGCCATCGGCACCGGAACCGACGTGGCCATCGAGGCCGCCGACATCACCCTCATCTCCGGCGCGCTGGGCGGGGTGGTGACCGCGGTGGCGCTCAGCCGCGCCACCATGCGCAACATCCGACAGAACCTGTTCCTGGCCTTCGTCTACAACACCGCCGGCATCCCGCTGGCCGCCGGAATCCTCTACCCCTTCACCGGATGGCTGCTCAGCCCGATCATCGCCGCCGCCGCCATGGCACTGTCCTCCCTCTCGGTCGTGGGCAACGCCAACCGCCTGCGCCGCTTCACACCCCCCACGCCGGCCACCGTCTCACCGTCGGCCATGGCCGGAGCTGCGGTCCAGGCGGACAGTCCGGTGAGCGGTCGAGTCGCAGGATAGGGACGAACCGCCCGCCGTGCCGCGCACCGTCGCCGACGACATCGAGGCACGCGACGCAGGCCGTTGAGCGGGATCCACCCGCTCAACGGCCGCACACCGACAATCGGATGAGGCCCGCAAGCCCGACACCGGACGGCCCGGAGACCACGAGGCTCCTGGGCGACCACCCGAGGGCCGGGACGAACCACCGGTCCGTACGCCCGCCCAACGCAGGGACTTGACCCGGTGAAGTCCCGTTCAACACGGCAAAGAGGAGTGGTGGGTCCCCTTGTCCGTCGGGGAAGGCTCTAAAGTGGCTGCAACGAAACAAATGGCGGCTCGGAGCTCTGAAGGAGACCGGTCATGCAGTCCTGGGTGCTGCGGGTTGACGGCATGTCGTGCACCGGGTGCGAGCGGCGGCTCGACACCGCGCTGAGCCAAGTCGAAGGCGTGTTCGGGGTGGTGGCCGACCATGCCTGCGGTCGAGTAGAGGTCCGGATCGACCCGAACATCACCGACCGCGCCGTGCTGGTGGAACGGATCGAGGGTGCCGGCTACCGGGTCCTCGACGATGCGACGCCCTGAACGCCGGCGCTTCACGAGCGTCCCGTTGGTCGTCGTGGCCGCCATCAACGCGGTCATCAGTGTCTTCTACTACCTGCGGTGGATCGGCCCGGCGTTCCGAGGTGAGGAGTCGGCCGCACCCGAGATCAGCCGCTGGGCGACGCGCACCGCCTACGTGACGGCCGCCGTGTCCGTATTGCTGGGGCTGCTGACCGGTCCTGTGCTCGCCGTTCCTGGCATATGACGCAGCAGGTCGAACAACCGTCGCGCCCGCGTGGCTCCGATGCCGAGCCCCACGCGCAGAGCATCCGCCGCAACGCGGACAGGTCTTACAGTGCGCTGTAGCCGGACGCGAGCAGGGTTCGAGCCGACCGCAGCCGATGAGTCCGTCGATCGATCGGCAGACCGCGTTGGCCCGGACTTCCAATGCGCACAGGTCCGGCAGCACGGCCGAGGACCGGAGATCGGCCCTCGTATTGGCGGTTCGAGCGCACCGGCGGCATGATCGGCAGCCTCTCCCAGCTCGTCCGGGGCGCGGCGGTGCTGGCCATCGACGACGGCGAGGCCGTCACCCGCGAGTTGCTGGACCTGGTCCCGGTCGACGAAGCCTCGTTCGCCACCCGCTCGCAGCGCCGCAAGCGCGCCCGCCCCGCGCCCGCCCCGCAGGGGAAAGCCTGATGGTCTCCCGGCTGCCGATCACCGTCCCGCCCGCCGGCGGCGAGATCGCCGTGTCCTACCTGACCCGGCTCGCCACCCTGCACGAGATGCCCTTCGACGTCCTCTGGTCGCAGGTCGGCGCTGCCCGCGCCAAGGGCAACGCCACCCGCCGCCTGGACGGAGACCTGCTTGCCTGCGTCGCCTCCCAGCCCCGCGCCCGGCTCGACCGGGCCGTGGTCGAGCTGCGCGACCCGGAACCGGACTGGCTCGCGCTGCGGCACGAACCCCAACGCGGCTGCCGCCGCTGCGACGCCCGCCACCCCGGCGGGCCGGTCCTGCGGCTGCTGCCGCACCACGCCTACGTCTGTACCCGGCACCGGATCTGGATCGGCCCGCCCGACCAGCACGACCACCCCCAACCGGGCCTGGAGGACCTGCCCGAGGTCGTCGCCGCCCAGCACCGGCACCTACGGCTGCTGGCCCGCCTCGGCCCGGCCGCCACCTACGACGCGGTGCTGACCGGGTTCCTGATCTGCGCACACCGCTGGAACTTCACCGACATCGCCTTCGACGGCGACGCCTGGCTGGACTGGGTCCGCCGCGCCGAACTGCTCATCCCACCCGGCACCGAGACCGACACCTTCAGCACCTCGCGGCTCTTCGCCGCCACCTACCCCGACGCGGTCGCCCTCGCCGAGGTCATCGGCCCGCTGCACTGGCGACGCCGGGCCGCCGGCGGCCCCGACGACCAACGCGCGTTCGCCGCCGAGATTGGCCACCGCCTCGGCCTGCACGACTACCACCCGGCACTGACCAAAGACCCCATCGCGCACTGGATCGAACAGGACTGCCACCAGCCGCCCAGCACGCCCAACACCGACTACCGCAGCCTGCGCACCTTCGGCGGCAGCTCGTTCGTCAAGCCCGCCAAGGACAGCGACAACAAACGCCGACTCGCCGCCTACTGGTTCGCCCAGAAGCACCGCCGCGGCGGCGACGCCATGCTGCACCACCGCAGCCTCAACCCCGTCGTCATCCGCGACTGGTCACACAAGAAGGAGCTGTTCTCCGGCGCGCTGATCACCAGCTCGGAGACCTCGTTCGAGACCCGGCGCAACCTCGACGCCGACCCCCGCACCGAGCACACCACCGACTACCTGCGACCCGAACCGGCGCCATCGCCCTACCTGGACACCGCCGTCGAACCGGTCGACTGGCCCCTTCGAACCGAACCGCGACCACCGGTCGGCGCACGGCCGTCGTTCCCGAACGAACGGCCGAAGCACTTCTTCCCGCGCAACCGCCTGCGATCCGCCACCTAGGCAGGCCGGACCCCAGGTCACCCCGGCCCCGGACGACGGCACGGCCGGGGCCGGGCGGAAGCACGTGCCGGCGGTCAGCGACGTGCGGCCACGCCGAGCAGGTAGTCACCGCCGATGCGGGTGCGCCACCGGTCGCCGACATCGAGCCCGTGCCGGGGCAGTTCGGCGAGGAACTCACCGGCGGTGAACCGGTCTTCGTCGGGGTGATCGAACAGCACCCGGTAGGAACGGCGGGCGAGCGCGGTCGCGGTGACCTCGTCGAAGTAGAACCGCCCGCCCGGCTTGAGTACGCGGGCGACCTCGGCGAGCGCGTCGCGCCAGTTGGGGATGTGGTGGACGATCGCGAAGTCGAACACCGCGTCGTAGGCGCCGTCACCGCCGCCGTCGAACGGGGCGAACGCGGTGCGCAGGTCGGTCGCGCTGCCCTGGGTCAGGTGCACGCGGTCGCCGTAACGGGCCAGGCGGCGCCGGGCGCGCGGGAGCATCGCCGGGTCGAGGTCGACCGCGTGCACGGTCGCGGCACCGAACCGGTCGAGGATCAAGCGGGTTCCTCCACCGGGGCCGCAGCCGATTTCGGCGACCGTCGCGCCGGGGGTGCGTCCGCCGAGGGTGGCGAGCACGTGCGCCTCGTAGCGCTGCAACCAGCGTCGGGGCGGCGAGTTGACCAACATCGTTTCCGCCCGGTTCATCAGCATGAGCCGTCTACCTTTCATCGTCCAGAGGCGCTATCATCGCCTCGTGACGATGAATAGCACGGACGGGTGCACGGCGTCGAGCCCGAGCGGATCGGGCCTGGATTCGGCGGTCGCCCTGTTCCACAGCCTGTCCGACGCGACCCGGCTCGCGATCGTGCGGCGACTGGCCGGCGGCGAGGCGCGCGTGGCCGACCTGGTCGCAGAGCTGGGCCTCGCACAGTCCACGGTGTCGGCGCACGTGGCGTGTCTGCGTGACTGCGCGCTCGTGGTCGGCCGTCCGCAGGGTCGCCAGGTGTTCTACTCCCTGGCCCGTCCCGAGCTGCTCGACCTGCTCGCCGCCGCCGAGACGCTGCTCGCCGCGACCGGGCAGGCCGTCGCCCTGTGCCCCAACTACGGCACCGACACCACCTCTCCACCCCAGACCGTCAAGGAGTTCTCGTGAGCACCCCCGACACCCCGGCCGTTCCCGACGTGCGCGGCGTCGCAGCACGTAAAGCGGTGCTGTGGGAAAAGGTCACCATCGGCTACAACGTCGCCGAGGGCATCATCGCCATCACCGCCGGTCTGATCGCAGGCTCGGTGGCGCTGGTCGGGTTCGGCTTCGACTCGTGGATCGAGGTCGCCGCCGCCACGGTCGTGCTGGTCCGCCTGCGCGCCGAGATCCGCGGCGGCGAGGTCGACGAGGCCAAGGAACGGCGCGCGCTGCGGTTCGTCGCGGTGACGTTCTTCGTGCTCGCTGCCTACGTCCTGTTCGAGGGGGTTCGCGACCTCATCGAGGGTTCCGAGCCGAACACCTCGGTCGTGGGCATCGTGCTCACCGGCGTGTCCATCGTGATCATGCCGTGGTTGGCCAGCGTCAAGCGCAAGGCGGGCGAGGCGATGAACTCGCGCCTGGTCATCGCCGACGCGGCCGAGACCAAGCTGTGCGCGTGGCTGTCGGTCTCCACCTTCGTCGGACTGCTCGCCTACGCCCTGGTGGGCTGGACCTGGATCGACCCCGTCGCCGGGTTCGTCATCGCCGCCTTCGCGATCAAGGAAGGCCGCGAAGCGTGGGAAGGCGAGTTGGTCTGTGACGACGATGACGACGACTGAACCGCCTACCCGGTCCGCCGGACGCACTCGGGCACTCGTGGCGGTCGTGGCCTTGCTGGTCGCAGCGCTCGACCTGGCGGTCAAGGCATGGGCCGAGATCACGCTGCCGGGTAACCCGATCGACCTCGGACCGCTCGACCTGCGGCTCACGTTCAACTCAGGCGTGGCGTTCAGCCTCGGTGACAGCCTGCCCGCCGCCGTGGTCGTCGCCGTCACCGGCGCAATCGTGGCGGGCATCGTGGTCTACGCCTGGCGCAGCGCCCCGAGCCTCGACGTGCTCACCGGTCTCGGACTCGGGGCGGTCCTGGGCGGAGCGGTGGCGAACCTGCTCGACCGCGCCCGCGACGGCGCGGTGACCGACTACCTGCACAACGGGTGGTTCGCCACCTTTAACCTCGCCGACACCGGCATCACCCTCGGCGCCGCCCTGATGATCCTCGCTGCCCTGCGCAACGACAGGCGGGCGAAGACCGCCACAACGACCTGATCTCCACGCAATCCGCCAGGTAGGCCCGAACAAACCGACCCTGATCCGTTCGAACCTACCTGGCGGATGTCCTGTCCGGCTCAACCTTGCGGGATTCAGAGCTAGTTTGCGGGGGTCGTTGCGGAGTCCGGGTCTAGTTTGCGGGTCGGGGCGGGCGGTTCCGGGGCGGCCTGGAGAATGCCCCGGTGCCGAAACTCGATCTTGTGCCCGGAGGTGCCCCTGCGTGGCCGGACGAAGGGTTCGAGGTCGCGTTCGCTGATGAGGATGGTGAGCAGCGCCTTGGGTTGACCGAGGCATGGTCGGTTCCGTTCGAGGTGTGTCTGCCGGTCAGGGAGTTCCCTTCATACAAGGGGCAACGTCACTTCGTTGGCCTCTGGTGGACGGCCACGACCTCGTCGTTGGTGGGCTACGAGTCCTGGTTGGAACGGGATCGGCTGGTGCTGCTGGACTTCGACCCTGCGGTGGTGGGGGTCGCTTCACAGCCGTTCTGGCTGTTCTTCACCACGGTGGAGGGCAAGCGGCGTTCGCACGCGCCGGACTACTTCGCGCGGCGGGTTGATGGGTCGGCGCTGGTGCTGGACTGTCGACCGGAGGACCGGATCGGGCCGCGCGACCGGGTGGCGTTCGAGGCGACGGCGGCGGCCTGCGCGGTGCTGGGCTGGCGCTACGAGGTGGTCGGCGCGGTGGAGCCGGTGCTGATGGGCAACACTCGCTGGCTGGCCGGCTACCGGCACCCGCGCCACGACCTTCCGGTCGTGTCGGCCGCATTGCGGGAAGTGTTCACCGAACCGGTCGGACTGGTGGCCGGTGCCGAGGCGGTCGGTGACCCGATCGCGGTGCTGCCGGTGTTGTTCCACCTGCTCTGGCGGCGGGACTTGGCCGTGGACCTCTCGCGGCCGTTGACACCCGACACTCCGGTGCGCATCGCATCCGCGGCTGTGAGGTCCTGATGGTCGGAATGCGGTCGGTGCTCAGGCCGGGTGACCGGATCGGCTTCGACGGTGACGAGCACCTGGTCACAGGGTTGGCGGGGACGGCGGTGCGCCTGCGGTCGGATTCCGGCGTCGAGCAGGTCTTGCTGGTGGGGCACTTGACGGCCGCCTCCGACTTCGCGGTGCTCGACTCCGTGATGCCGCCCGCGACCGAGCCGTTCGGGCTACTGGAGGCCCTGCCGCCGGAAGTCGTCGCGACAGCGGAACGCTGGCGGGCGCACCTGGTCGAGGTCGAGACCGGGTTGCCGCCCGACGTCGGGCCCGGTGTCCTGCCGCGGCCGGGTTACGACCCGCAGACCACGACCCTGGCGGAACGTCAGCGGGTCAAGGCCGGCGAACTGGGCGTCGGGTTCCGCACGATCGAACTCAAGCGCGCCCGCTACACGGCGCAGGGGTTGTGGGGCCTGGTCGACCAGCGCGCGGCACGCACCTTCGAGGTGACCGGACAGGCCGATGCGCGGGTGGTCGAGGTGCTGCGCGAGCTGATCACGGGCGAGACCGACGCCTCCACTGGCACGAGGTCGCGATTGATCCGGCGCGCGGTGAAACGCGTCGAGGAATTGCACGGCGTCGGGGTGGTGCCTATGCCGGGCAGGACCACCTTCTACGCGCTGGTCGACCGGCTCAGCGCAGGAAGGCACACCTTCGGCTCGGCGGCGACCCGCCGCCAGCTCGCCAACCGGCCGGACACCGCGTTCACCCCGACCCTGGCCAGCAGGCCCGGTGAGCAGGTCCAGATCGACTCCACTCCGATCGACGTCATGGTCCTGGCCGCCGACGGCGTCCCGGTCCGCGCGGACCTGACGATCGCGGTGGACGTCGCCACGCGCACGATCTGCGCGGCGGTGCTGCGCCCGGTCGGCACGAAGGCGGTCGACGCGGCGCTTCTGCTGGCCAGGATGCTGGTCCCCGAACCCATGCGTCCCGGCTGGTCGTCGGCGCTGCGGATGTCGGCTTCCCGGCTCCCGCACCGACGCTTGGTCGACATCGACGCGCGGATGCGCGAGGCCGCGGCGCGACCGGTCATCGTCCCCGACCAGGTCGTCATCGACCACGGGAAGGTGTTCGTCTCCGACACGTTCACCCGCGCCTGCGGGCGGCTGGGGATTTCCATCCAACCGGCACGCAAGGACACCCCGACCGACAAGGGCGTGGTCGAGGCGACCTTCGACGCGATCAAGACCTTGTTCGCCCAGCACTGCGCCGGGTTCAAGGGCGCCAATGTCCAGCAGCGGGGCCGGGCGGTCGCTGCCGAGTGGACGTTGGAAGAGTTGCAGGACCTGCTGGACGAATGGCTGATCGTCGGCTGGCAGCATCGGCCGCACGACGCCCTGCGCGACCCGCACGCCCCACGCCGGATGCTCACGCCCAACGAGCGCTACACCGCCCTGGTCGCGGTCTCCGGTTACCTCCCGCTGCCTCTGACCGGCACCGACTACCTGGAGCTGCTGCCGGTGAAGTGGCGGGCGATCAACGACTACGGCATCCGGATCGACCACCGCACCTACGACAGCCCGGATCTGGGGCCTCACCGCCGCCAGCACTCCGGGCTCACGGGCAGGCGGGGCCTCTGGGAAGTGCACCACGATCCCTACGACCTCGCCAGGGTCTTCGTCCGCACACCCGACGGCTGGATCACCGTCCCCTGGACGCACCGCGCCATGGTCAGCGCGCCGTTCGCCGACTTCACCTGGCGTCACGCCCGCCGCCTGGCCGCCGAAACCGGACGTGACGTCACCGAGACCGAGGTGGCCCGCGCCCTGGACGCGCTGCTCACCCGGGCCGAGCACGGCCCGGACAAGACCGGCCGGCGCGTCGCCGCCCGCACCCGGACCGCCGCCGCGGCGCACCGGCCGCCCACGGCGGAGCCCACCACCGCACAGGAGACCTCTCCTGCCACGGCCGCACGGGTCGAGCAGACCACGGTGATCCCCTTCGGCGTCTTCGACGCCGAAACCGAGGCGAAGAAGTGGCTGTGACCCGGCACCCAGCTCCGACGACCTCGTCCACGCACCACCCCGACGACCCGCCGGTCATCGAGGAAGCGCTGACCACCAAGGAAGGCTGGCGTCGGTTCGTCGACCGTCAGCCGAGCCCGCCGCACCCTTTCGCCCCGACGGAACCACCGGCACTGCCCGACGTCGAGCAGGCCCGCCTGGATCAGGCACGACGGGATTACCACGCCCAGCTGCCGCTCGCGCACACCCCCGTGATCCGGCAGGTGATGTCGACCGGGCGGCTGCTGGTCCAGCTCAACCGCAACCAGGTCTCCGCCCGCCGGGGCCTGATCGTCTCCGGGGCCTCGGGCACGGGCAAGACCACCGCGCTGACCCAACTCGGCCGCACGCACGAGTTGGCGGTCCGCCGCCGGCATCCCGGCCCTGAGGGGCGAAACCGGTTGCCGGTCCTCTACGTCACCGTCCCGCCCGCAGCCACGCCCAAGATGCTCGCGGTCGAGTTCGCCCGCTTCCTCGGGCTGGAGTTGAGCAGCCGGGCGAACCTGCCCGAGATCGTCAACGCGGTCTGCACGACCGCGGCGGCCACCAGGGCCGAACTCGTGCTGGTGGACGAGATCCACAACCTCAACCTGGCCACCCGTTCCGGGGCCGAGGTCTCCGACCAGCTCAAATACTTCGCCGAACGGCTGCCCGCCACCTTCGCCTACGCCGGGGTCGAGGTCGAGAGCCAGGGCCTGTTCGCCGGCGTCAGGGGAAGGCAGATCGCCGGACGGTTCACCCTGATCAACTCGGCACCGTTCGACCACGGCACCGCCGAACAGCGCGAGACCTGGCACGGGCTGATCGCGACCCTGGAGTCGATGCTGCGCCTGCACCACCACAACCCCGGTTCGCTCGCAACCCTGGCTGAATACCTGTTCCAACGCACCGGCGGCATGATCGGCAGCCTTTCCCAGCTCATCCGGGGCGGCGCGATCCTGGCGATCGAGGACGGCAGCGAGCAGATCACGCGCGGGTTGCTGGACCTGGTCCCGGTCGACTTCGCCGCCGAGCGTTCCGCTCCGGCACGCCGTCCCCGTTCCCGCGCGGCGAGCAAGCGGGCCAGCGCCTGATGGGCTCCCGCCTCCCGATCCACCTGCGCCCCGCGGACAGCGAACTGACCGCCTCCTACCTCACCCGACTGGCCTCGATGCACGGCCTGCCCTTCTCCGAACTCTGGTCCCAGGTCAGTTCACGGCACCGCCTCTACGGCAACATCGCGTCGCTGGACGGAGAACTGCTCGTCGCGGTCACCGGCCAAACCCGTGACCGGCTCTCCCGCGCGCTGGTCGAGTTGCGCGGGCGACGGACCGACTGGCGCGCTCTGCGCCACGAACCCCAGCCGGGCTGCCATCGCTGCAACGCCCGCCACCTGGGCGGAACCGTGATCCAACTGCTCGGCCACCACGACTACGCCTGCACCCGGCACCGGGTCTGGATCGGCCCACCGGACCTTCCCGACCATCCACAACCCCGGCTGGAGCAACTGCCCGAGGTCGTCGCCGCCCAGCACACCCATCGACGGCTGCTGCGCCGGCTCGGCCCGGCCGCCACCTACGACGCGGTGCTGACCGGTTTCCTGATCTGCGCACGACGCTGGGAGGCCGTCGCCGACTCCCACAAACCCGGCCCGGACGACGCCTGGCACCACTGGACACGCCGCAGTGACCTGCTGATCCCACCCGGCACCGAGGAGACGACCTTCAGCGCGTCCCGTCTGTTCGCCGCGGTCTATCCCGAGACGATCGCCATCTCCGCGCTGATCGGCTCGCTGCACTGGCGCCGCCTGGCCGCAGGCAAACCGACCGACCGGCACCGCTTCGCCACAGAGATCGGCCGACGCCTCGGACAGCCGGACTACCAGCCACAACAGTCGAATGACCCGATCGCGCAGTGGATCGAGCAAACCTGCTGGCGTCCTCCGAGCCAGCCCGGCATCCACTTCCGCATGGACCGGACCTTCGGCGGCAACTCCTACCGCAAGCCCGACAAGCGCGGGATCGCCTCGAACCTCTTCCGCGCACAGCAGTTCGCCGGCGACCGGAACAGGCCTACCTCACTGATCTATCACCGCACCCTGGCCACGGTCCGGCTCGACATCCGCGACCACCGCCGCGAGACCACGGCCGCCAAACTCAACGGACACCAACCCCACAACACAAACGACGACTCAACCTTCTGGGACACCGCAACCGAGCCCATCGACTGGCCACCACGCCCTCGGCAGAGCACCCGCTCCCGCCCCGGCCCATGGCCCCGCGACGACGCCACACCCCAGCAATCCGCAAACTAACCCTGAACACTTGACGGGCAAACCGTTCGGGGCAACCTTGCGGGCAGCAGGTCAACGGCCTGCGCCCCGCAAACTTCAACCGGACAGGACAGCGGACAGCAGGTCAGCAGCAAGTCCGGCCGCCAAGCTGAAGCGGAACGGACAGCCGAGCACGGTGCGCAGGTCGGCCAAGTAGCCGACCGAGCCGTAGTCGCGCACGGCCTGCTCGATCGCGGCCAGCTCGGACAGCGCCTCGGCGGCGTGCCCGCTTAGCGTCAGGGCCCGCGCCAGGTGCAAAACGGTGCGAGTGTGGCCGATGTCATCGCCGATGCCGGCGAACATGCTCGCCGGCAGCCGCAGGTGGTGGGCCGGGAGCTGGGCGTCGGCGATCTTGGGGTGCAGGGCGGTTTCGCCGAGGCGGCGGTGCCGCAGCGCGATGCTGCGGGCGTCGTTCATCTCCTCGGCGATGTTCAAAGACTGTTGCAGGTCCGGCAGGGCGGCGTGCGGGTCATCGGCCTTGAGGTGGGCGCGGGCGCGGGTGGACAGCGCGCCGGACTGCAGCCACGGGTCGCCGACTTCGTCGGCGCGCTCGACGGCGATGGTGCAGATGGCGACGGCGGCCTCGGGGTGGCCGAGGTTGGTCTCGCCGAAGCCCTGACGGGTGCGGCAGACGACCTCCAAGATATGTCCGGCGTCGGCGGCGGCGTTGGCCCCGAGAAACTGCGAGCGCACCAGCTCACCGGCGGTGTAGTTGGGGCGCAGCGGGTTCCACAGGATCTCGCCGAACTGGTACACCAGCTCCGTCCAGCCCTGGTCGGCGGCGACCTGCTGCGCGGCGAGAAGGTTGGCCCGCTCGGTGTCGGCCCAGCCCAAGGCGGCCCTCGCGTCGTCGAACACACCCGTGTCTAGGTCGGCGTAGACGGAGCTGAACCGGCGGGGGAAGGTTGATGACCTCGTCGGCCGCCGCCGCTCGCCACAGGTACCACTCGATCACCCGGCGACGGACCGTCAGCCGCTCGCCCTGGTCGCCCTGGTCAGCGAGGGCTTGCACGTGCTCGCGCAGGACGTCGTGCAGCCGGTAGCGCTCGTCGCCGGTCTCCGTGACGAGGTTCGCCTCCACCAGCCGCCCGAGTCCGCGGTCGACCGCACTGATCAACACGTCGAGCCCGGCAGCGACCGGCCCGGCGGTGAACTCGACGCCGGGATGTTCGGCCAGGCCGCGGTAGAGCCGGGCGGTGGTGGCGTCAAGGTCCTCGTAGCTCATCTGCAGCACTCCTTCAACGGACAGCTCATGCGGGTCCAAGGCGGCGGACGCCTCGGCGAGGCGAGTCAGGCGGGTGATCAGGCCGCCGGGTCGCGCCGGGGATGCGCGGCGAGGTGGGCCCCGGCGATGGTCAGGGCGAGCGGGTGCCCGTGACAGCGGGTGGCCAGGGCGTGCAGCAGGTCCTCACCGAGAGGTTGCCGGGCCTCATCGAGCAGGCCGGCCAGGAGCGCGGCGCCGGTGGCGGCGGGGAAGCAGTCGAGGTCGAGGTGACGGAATCCTGCGAGGGCCAGTCCGGCGAGGCGGTGGCGGCTGGTGACCAGGATCGTGCCGCGCGCGGTAGCGGGTACCAGGGGCTGCACCTGCTCGGCGGAACGGGCGTTGTCGACCAGCACGGCCACTGCCTTGTCCGAGGTGACCGTCCTGTACAACGCGATCAGCTCCGCCACCTCGCCTGGCAGGTCGTCGGCGGCGACACCGAGCGCACGGAGCCATCCGGCGAGGACCTGCGGTGTGGCCGGTGGCCGATGGCCGCTCCAGCCGTTGAGGTCGACGTGCAGCACGCTGTCGAGGTGGCGCTCGTGGTGCGCGTCGAGCCAGCGCACCGCCAAGCCGGTCTTGCCGACCCCACCCAGGCCGGTCACCACCACGCGGGTCGGGCCCGCTGTGATGAGCAGACGGTCCAGCCGCTCCAGTTCCTCTGCGCGGTCGACCCAGGTGCGCGCGGGCGGCGGAAGCTGCCGGGGCACCGGCACCCGGTGCTCGGGAGCGTGCAGGACGATGGTGTCGGCGGTGACCGTGCGGGCTCATGCCCCACTCGTGCGCAGCCTCCTGCGTCGTCATCACTGTGCCGTTCTCCCCGCCCGGCTCGTCATCACGAGCCCGACTCGCTGCGCACCCTGGCCGACCTCCGACAGGTTGACCGGTAGCGGTTCGTCCGCTTTGCCCAGACTCGACCGGGTCGATTGGTGTCGGCGATTAGACCGGCGGCAGGAAGATCCGAACCAGAGCGAGACCAGGGCGCTCATGAGGCGCTGGTGGGGCGGCACTCCGCCTGAGCACCCCTTCTACCTCGGCCATGATCACTCGCACGGGTGGCGCCGAGCGCGGCAGAGTCGAGCTGGCGGGTCAGTTCTCGTCGAACTACGCCTCGGCGGCGCGGCGGGTCTGGGCGAGTCTGTTGGCGAGCGGACCCGGCTCGGGGCATACCGCCCTTGACCAGCGGCGCGGTAACCGGGCGCATACAGGGATGACTTGCGCCGCGTCACAAGTCATACGGTTTTTCCATACGGTTCGCGCACCGGATGAATTTAAGGTCAAGCCATGCCCAAGCCTGTCTTCGCCGACGACGACTTCGTCAACCCTGACGCGCCCAAAGGTGAGCGTCGCCTCAAGCCGGACACTGGGAAGTGCGTGACCTCTCTTACGACATCAGCCGCACGCGCCAGCAGCTTGACCTCATGAAGCAGTCCATCATTATGCGTGCGATGGACCCCTGGGAGGCGTACCCCGGCCCAGGCGAGGTGCCCGAGGATGCGATCCCAGCCCATCCTTCGAGCTGTTCGTCAAAGAACGGTCACGTGGTCCGGGCTACGTCGCCGACTTCCCCTACCACAGCCACGATCTCCCCGTGTCGGTCTACGGGATCCTCGTTAACTCCGGCTCCGGCCTCGAAATCGCCGAACTCGAACTGTGGCAACCACGTTGGGGCTACTGGGACGAATGGGACAAGCTCCAGCACGCCAAAAGGGACGGCAACGATGCCCCTTCGCGCTCACGTCGCATCGGTATCACCAGCGACGTTCTCCGGCGAGTCCCCATAGGCGAGATCATCGCCCACGCCCAGCGCGAACTAGCCGACCGATCCTGGGAGGCAGAGGGCATCCGTTCCCTCCCAGGGCCACTCCTCGACGTCGACCAGTTTCCCGACGCCACCCGCCAGGCACTTGAGACCGCCAACACGCTCGCAGAGCAACCGCAACGAGGCCGGCCGCCGCTCGATGACGAGCTACTCCAGAACCTCGCCCACCGTCGTGCCCGAGTGAACCCTCGACCGGATGTCGTCAGCCGGATACGTCTCGTCACCGAAGCAGGGGTCGACGTCACCCAGGCGTTCGGACCGGATGTAGAGGAAACCCGTGTCCAGGGGCGCGTGCGTCCACTTGTGCAGGCAGCACGCGACGAAATCGGCACCCAGGTCGGGCAGGCGGAAGTCCAGCTGGCCGAAGGAGTGGCAGGCGTCCACGATGACGTCGACCGAGCGCCTGCGCGCCAGATCGACCAGCGCGGCCACCGGGCTCACCAGGCCCGTCCGGTTGTTCATGTGAGTCAGCAGCAACAACTCGACCGTCGGGTGGTTGCGCAGCTGCCGGGCGTAGTGGTCGAGGATCGCCTGCTCGGTGTGCGGCTCGGGCAGGTCGATCGCCACCACGTCGACGCCGCGTCTGCCTTTGAGCCAGTTCATCGCGTAGATGGCGCTGTGGTAGTCGAGGCGGCAGTACATCACGGCGTCGCCCGGTCGGAGGCGGTTGTAGCCGGCGATGAGGTTTTGCAGCGCCTCGGTGCCGCAGCGGGTCAGCGCCACCTCGTCCGGGGCCACGCCCGCCACCTCGGCCACCCTGGCGCGGGCACGTGGGTACTCGACCGTCTTGTACGCGCCGCGCAGCAGGTGGGAGTTCTCCTCGTTGAGCCGACGGCTCTGCCGTTCGTACTCGCGCAGGACCGGCAACGGCATGATCCCGTAGTAGCCGTTCTCCAGGTTGGTGAACTCCGGGCTCACCCGGAACTGGGCCGCCACCCGTCCCCAGAAGCTCTCGTCGCGGGCCAGTCGTCGCGGGTCCGCACCCGGCGGCGCGCTCGGTGACGGCTCGCCGTCATCACCGGCGGACGCGCCCGCGCGCGGCGACAGCCCGCCCGATCCCGCGACCGCCAAACCCGTGAAGACCGCGCGTCGGTTCAGCGCCATCAGGACGTCCTTCCCCGGTCGGCACCAGCAGGAGCCGGACCGGTGATCGGAGTGGACGCGGCGCCGTCACGGCCTTCGGTGGTGACGGGCCGCTCCACCGCCTCGGCGACGTGTGCCGGGCCGAGGTGGCGCCCACGGTCCAGCACCACCAGGCCTGCGGCGCTCGCCGCGGCCACCGCGATCAGCACCAGCCACGGCAGGGCCGCGATCCCGGTGTCGCGGGCCACGTCGAGCACGCCGCCCACGCCGAGGTTCCCGGCCGCGATGCCGATGCCCGCCACCGTGTTGTAGAAGCCGTAGTGGGTGGCGACGAGCGTGCCACCGGACAGGCCGACGACGGTGTCCATCTCGAACGGGTAGAGCACGGTGGTCCCGGCGGTGAGCAGGGCCGCGCCGATCACGGCCGGCGCGAACGCCCCGACCTGGCCGATCCACCCGTCCGCCGGCGCGGGCGGCTGGAGCAGGGCGGTCAGTGCGGTGGGCAGGAACGCGGATCCCATCAGCACCGCGCCCAGTACCATTGTCCGCGCGGGCCGCAGACGCCGTTTGCACCACGCGGTCAGCCGGACCTGGCCGAGGACGGCCACGAGGCCCGAGGCGACGAAGAGCGCCGCGGTGCCGACGACCCCTGCCTGCTCGCTGCCGGCGACCCTCCTGATCTCCAGGGGGAGCGCCAGGTAGACCTGGAAGGACAGCACCGAGGTGCCGATCATGGTCAGGGAGAACAGCCGGAACGCGCGGTTGCCGACCACGCGCCGCCAGTCCGCCAGGACGGACCTGGAGCCGGCCGAGCGGTCCTCGGGTGGCCGCGCCGGCAGCGCGCGCCACTGCAACACCGTCAGGCACGCGAACACCGCCGCGGCGACCCCGGCGGCCAGGCGGAAGTCCACCGCTACCAACGCCAGGCCCAGCAGCGGCCCCACCAGCACACCCGCCTGGTAGAAGACGTTGAACAACGCGAACGCCTCGACCCGGCGCCCGCCCGCGTCCAGGGCGAGGTAGGCGCGGGCGGCCGGGTTGAACAAGGCCCCGGCGAACCCCGTCGCCGCCGACGCGACGATCAGCGCCGGGGTGGAGTGGACCGCGGCGAGCAGTGCGAACCCCACCGTGCGCAGGGCGCAGCCCGCCACGATCATCCGCTTGACGCCGAAGCGGTCGGCCAGGGTGCCGCCGACCAGGAACATGCCCTGCTGGGCCAGGTTGCGCACGCCGAGCACGAGGCCGACGAGCCACACCGCCATCCCGAGGTCGACGGCCAGGTGGTCGGCCAGGTAGGGCATGAGCAGGTAGAAGCCGGTGTTGATGCCCAACTGGTTGACGCAGAGCAGCCGAACCGGCCTGCCGAAGGACCGGTACTGCCTCGTCACGGCCCTCACGCCACGACCGCCACGGTCGGCGCCACCACGCGTGTACAGCGGGCCCAACCAGTTACCTCCTCGGCCGCGGGGTCGCGGAGTTCGATGGGCGTGGTGGGCAGGGGCACGTCGAGCAGACCGTTCGCCGCGCAGTACCGGTCGTCGTAGATGCTGTCGAGATAGCGGTGGGGCCCGTCGGGGAAGACGGCGGCGATACGCGTCTCCGCCGGGCAGGTCCGCGCCATCCACCCCGCGACCCGCGCCACGGCGCCCACACTCCACCCGCCCGTGGTGTAGTGGCCCGCAGCCAACTGCCGGCAGCCGTGGACGGCCTCGGCCGGAGCGACCCAGTGCACCTCGCTGAACGCGTCGTAGGCGACGTTGCCGGGGTGGATGCTGCTGCCCAGCCCTCGCATCAACCGGGGTCGGGCGGGCTGACCGAAGATGGTGGAGCCCACCGCGTCGACACCCACCAGCCGCACGTGGGGGAAGAACGTGCGGAGCACCGCGTGGATACCGGCGGAATGACCACCGGTCCCCACGCTGCACACCAGGACGTCGATCCGCCCCAGCTGTGCCACCAGCTCCATCGCCAAGCCCGCGTACGCGTCGACGTTGTCGGGGTTGCGGTACTGGTCGGGGCACCACGAGCCGGGTTGCTCGGCGACCAGCTCGGCCACGCGGTCGCACCGCGCCCGCTGCCAGCCGCCGACCGGGTGCGGCCGGTCGACCCGGTGCACCCGGGCCCCGCGTGCGGCCAGCAGCCGCTCCACCGCGGGTTCGAGCCCGGGGTCGGTGACCAGCGTCAGCGGGTGCCCGTAGGTCATCGCGGCCAGCGCCAGCCCCAGGCCGAGCGTGCCGCTGGTGGACTCGACGATCCCGCCCCCTGGGCGCAGGTCACCGCGCTCGCGGGCACGACGCACCATGTGCAGGGCGGGGCGGTCCTTCATCCCTCCCGGGTTGGAGCCCTCCAGCTTGGCCCAGAAACCCCGACCCTCGGGCGCGAACGGCGCGTCGATCCACTGCACAGGGGTGTTGCCGACCAGACCGGCCGGTGTGGTGCTCGTCGACCACGGCGCGGGCAGCAGTTGCCCCACCGCGGGGACGCGGCGCTGGGCATGGTGCAGCGCCGCGAGAGTGCTCGCGTTGGTGTTCACGGTCCTTCTCGGTGGCTTCAGGCGTCGACCACTCGACGCGACCAGAGCGTGCGCCGGACGCCGGGGCCACTTCGAACGACGTGCTTTGCACGCGTCGGGCCCTACCGGCGTAACCGTGCCGTCAGATCAACCAGGCGCACGCGCGGGTCAACACGTCACGACCGGTCGGCGACCGTGGAGCGGAGCCGAGCGGGACCATGGCGGGGTGTGCCTGCCACGGCGCTTGGACAGCGGGCGCGTCCCCATCTTGGGCGACGGGCGCGGGGAAGTTCTCCGGCAGCACCGCCGCAGAGGGCTGACACCCCGCATGGGCATCGGTTCGGGCCGGTACGCCCACGCGGACCTCGCCGACCGTCCGACCGAGGTCACCGCCATCGAGCCGGGAAGCGTCGGCGGCCACCACCGCGACGGGCCGGGACGTCGCCAGTGGACCGACCATCGAATCGGACAGGCAGCCCACGACGTGCAGGACGAGCAGGACGATAAGCGCTCCAGCCCGCACGATCCACCCCCCGACATCGGCAACACGATCCGCACTCGTCCCCACACTCTGCGTCAATACTAGACCAAATGGCCTAGCTCGACGCGCATAGAGCGGGTACCGATCGTGTGGTTCCGTCCGTGGCCGCGACCGCATTGCTCCGAGTCGCGCTGTCCAGGAGGGGTGCGCCTTGTGTGTGGGACGCGCTGGCCGGTGGCGTTTCACTCGTTGAAGTGCGGGCGCGGCCCAGTGGAGTTGCCGCGGTTGCGCACGGTCGCGATCACCTGGCTCACCTCGACGCACCGCCCGTGCGCACCGCGCAGGTGCCGATGTGGTCGTAGACGGTGGGAATCGCGTCGTCGTGCCGGATGGCCGACGGCGCTTCCGCGCCGATCCGTTCCGCCAGCACGGTCTGCAAGCGCGGACATCGCGCGATGTCATCGTGGTCGCAGCCCAGCGCGGCGTCGATGAGCTCGAGCGAGCCCTGCATCTTGGCGATCCGCCGTGTGAGTTCGGCGCGGCGTCGTTGCAAGAGCTTCTGCCGCGACGTCGGGTCGCGAGTGGTGATCATGTCGCGGATGTCCTCCAGCCCGAAACCGGCCTCTTTGGCGTGCAGGATTGCCGCGACGCGGTAGAGATCTGCCGAGCTGTAATGGCGCCGAGCGCCCTCCGCGCGGACCGGCGCGAGGAGTCCCATCGTCTCCCAGTGCCGCAGGACGTGGGTGGCCAGGCCGAAACGCCGTGCGACATCGCCGATGCCCAACCTTGGGCCAGCTTCGCTTGACTTCATGTCGACATTAAGTCGCAGGATCGCAGTCATGTCCAATGACACGACAACAGGGGAAGCCGAGAACGCTGCGCGTGTCGCGCTGCTCGATCGAGCCGACAGCCTCCCCGGCACCGTCGCACTCCGCGCCCGGTCCTACGAACTGCTCGCTCTCCACCGCGCTGACCTGGTGGTCGACGTGGGCTGTGGCACCGGTCGAGCCGTCGCGGAAATGGCCGAACGAGGGGCCACGGCGGTCGGCGTCGACGTGAGCGAGCACATGATCGATGTCGCACGGGCCCGCTGGCCGCACCTACGGTTCCACCTCGCCGGCGCCGAGGGCTTGCCGTTCAGCGATGGCGAGGTCAGCGCGTACCGGGCGGACAAGGTCTTCCATGAACTCGACGACCCGGCCCGTGCGTTGAGTGAAGCCCGCCGGGTCCTCGTCCCTGGCGGACGGGTGGTGCTGATCGGCCAGGACTGGGACACCTTCGTCATCGACTCCGACCACGCGGACCTCACCCGCGCCATTGTGCGGGCGCGCGCCGACGCCCTCCCCGCTCCGCGTGCCGCACGCGGCTATCGGAATATGTTGCTCGGGACGGGTTTCGTCGACGTCACCGTCGAGGTGTACACCGGTGTCTTCACGGACACGATGATGCTGCCCGCGCTCAGCGGTCTGGCCCACGTCGCTCGCGCTGCCGAGGCCGTCACCGAGTCCCAAGCCGACCTGTGGATCGCCGAGCAAACCGAACGCGCTCGTGCCGGGCGGATGTTCTTCGCACTGCCGTTGTTCGTCGCGACCGCACGCCGCTGACCCTGCGCCGTCGGGCAACGGAGACGGTCATGGCCGTGCCGGTCCTGTGCCTCCGGCCACTGGCAAGCGCGGCGGGAGACGACCTGCGCGGGAAGTTCCCCCGGACGCGGGGGTCGACTTCCAGATCACGGCCTCCACCCGGGAAGTCACGTGGTATTGCCGACGTTCGCCGTTGCGACGAGCAGGTCAACCGATCCCCGCGTACGAGTGCAGCCCGGCGATCACCAGGTTGATGAAGAAGAGATTGAAGACTGTCACGACGAACCCGACGACGTTGATCCATGCGGCGGACCTGCCGCGCCAGCCGGCCGTGGCGCGCGCGTGCAGGTACGCCGCGTAGAGCACCCACGATACGAACGCGACAGTCTCCTTCGGATCCCAGCCCCAGAACCGACCCCACGCGGCCTCGGCCCAGATCGCGCCGCAGATGACGCCGATGGTGAACAGCGGAAACGCGAACACCGTGCTGCGGTAGGCGATTCGGTCCAGCACGTCGGCCTCGGGCAGGTTCGCGAACCGCGCGCGGCCGGAGGACTTCAGCAGGTACAGCACGCTGGCCACGCCGGGAACGAGCAGGATGCCGCTGGACACCGAGATCACCGACACGTGCACCACGAGCCAGTACGACTGCAGCGCCGGCTGCACGGGCGCCGCGTCGGTATAGAGGGAAGTGCCGCCCACGAAGAGCAGGATGATGACCGGGATCAGGACGAAGCCGCCGAGCCTGCGCACCGGGTGCTTCCGGGTCAACACCAGCCACGTCACCACCGCGGCCAGCGTGAGCAGCGACCCGTACTCGTACATGTTGCCCCACGGCGCGCGACCGGTCGCCACACCGCGCAGGACCAGCGAAGCCGCCTGCAACAGCGACGCCAGGACGGTCAACGCCACCCCGGCCCGCCCGACGCGTTCCACGAGGGGACGGCGGCCGGAGGCCACGAGGCCCGGTGTCCACGTGCCGTCGGCGCGGGTGCCTGCCGTCACCACCAGTTCCCGCTTCGCCGCCCTCACGGTCCGTGTGAACGCCATTTCACCGAGGTACAGCACGGTGGCGATGAAGTAGACGGCCACCGACGCCGCGTAGGTCCAGTCGCTGTAAGCCGCCAGGGCCACGTTCACCGGCACCGGATCTCCTCGCCTTCACCGTGCGGTCCCGAGCGCTGACCACACGCCCTTGACGCACCCCTGGGTTTACGACTGGAAATAGTAGACGCCTGTCTTTCCGCGGTCCTCGGCGAGCCCGTGGTGTCGGCATGTGCCGACACCACCGCAGCGGGCCTGTCGGACCGCGCGGCTGACGCGTGCGGTCGCGACGCCGACTGTGGCGTGTCGTCGAGTGCGCGCCCCCAGGTCGCTCGACTTCGTGGGTGTGGCGGCGGTGGATTGGGCGCCGCGCAAGGTGGCAGCGGTGTTCTGCGGCGTGTGGTCAGTCGGATAGGCCGATCTTCTGGTGCAGGCGCCGCAGCGGCGCGGGGGCCCACCAGTTCGCCCTGCCGGCCAGGCGCATGACCCCGGGGACGAGGATGCCGCGGACCAGGGTGGCGTCCATGATCACGGCGAGCGCGAGGCCGACGCCGAGCAGTTTCAGCGGGGTGAGGCCGGAGGTGGCGAAGGCGAGCAGGATGACCGCGACCAGGACCGCGGCGGCGGTGACCAGGCGGCCGGTGCGCTGCAGGCCCCAGGCGACGGCGGCGGTGTTGTCGCCGGTGCGGTGGTACTCCTCCTTGATGCGGGAGAGCAGGAACACCTCGTAGTCCATCGACAGGCCGAACGCGACGCAGAACATCAGCACCGGGGTGTCGATGTCGATCAGCCCGGTGACGGTGAAGTCGCCCAGCAGCCACCGCAAGTGCCCTTCCTGGAACACCCAGACCATCGCGCCGAAGGTGGCGGTGAGGCTGAGCAGGTTGAGCAGGATCGCCTTGAGCGGGATGAGCAGGCTGCCGGTGAACAGGAAGAGCAGCACCATCGTGGAGGCGGCGATGATGGCCAGTGCCCAGGGCAGCTTGTCGCCCAGGGTGTTCTTCGCGTCGACGAGCACCGCCGCTTGGCCGCCGATCAGCGTCGGCGCGGGCGCGGGCACCTCTCGGACGGTGCCCACCAGGTCCATGCCGAGCTCGGAGTAGGGCTCGGTGTCGGAGATGACCGACAGGACGGTGCCTGCGTCGGCGGTCAGCCGCTGCGCCGCCGGACCGGGTGGGGCCACGAGCCCGCCGTCGACGTAGGAGCCGGTCGCGGCGTCCACCCTGGTGACGGAGGGCAGCCGGGAAAGGCGGGTGGCGTAGTCGCCGATCTCGGCGGCTTTGGTGTCGGGATCGACGTCGGGCAGGACGACGGAGATCGGCGAGCCCTCCTGGCTGTCGAACTGGTCGCGCAGCATCTGGGCCGCCACGTGGGACGGGGAGTCCGGCGGTAGCACCCGGTCGTCGCTGTCGCCGAACTCCACCCGAAGGAACGGGATGCCCAACGTGATCAGCAGACCGGCGACGGCCAGCGTGAACGGCACCGGCCGGCGCATCACCGCGGAGGCCAGTCGGTGCCAGAACCCGGCCCGGCCCGCCGTGTCGGGAGAGGTGGCGGGAGGCTTGCGGCGGAACAGGCGCCTGACATCGAGCGCGTCGACGCGACGGCCCAGCAGCGCCAGCAACGCGGGCAGCACCACGATCGAGCCCACGGCGGCCAGGACCACCACGGCGATGCCGGAGTAGGCGAACGACCGCAGGTGGTACATCGGGAACACCAGCATCGCCGACAACGACAGCGCCACGGTGAGCGCGGAGAAGATCACGGTGCGGCCCGCGGTGCGCAGGGTCGCGCCGATGGCCTCGGCGACCGTGCGTCCCTTGCCGAGTTCCTCGCGGTAGCGCGTGACGATGAACAGGCTGTAGTCGATGGCCAGGCCGAGGCCGAGGGCCGTGGTGATGTTGACCGAGAAGACCGATACCGGCACCAGCATGTCCAGCAGGCGCAGGACGACGAACGAACCGATCACCGCCAGCGCTCCGACGACCAGCGGCAAACTGGCCGCCACGACGCTGCCAAACACCAGCAACAGGATGATCAGCGTCAGCGGCGCGGCAAGCAGTTCGGCCTTGGTCAGGTCCTGCGCGCTCTGACTTTCGATCTCCACCCGGACCTGGGTGGAGCCGGTCACCCGCACGGTCAGTCCTTCGCGCTCGCCGACGTAGGCCGGCACAATCCGCTTGGCCGCCTTGCGCACCGCGTCCTCATCGCCGCCGAGCCGCACCATGATCAGCGCGGAGCGGGCGTCGGCGGACCGCAGCGGCTCGGCGCGCTGCAAGGACCAGTACGACACGGCCTGCACCACACCCGGCTCGCCGGCCAGCCGTTCCGTCATCCGCTCGCCCCGCTCCGTCACGGCCGGCGTGTCGACGTCGTCCGAGGCGGACACGACGAACACCAGGTGCGGTGCGCCGGACTTGAACTCCTCGTCGAGCAGCTTCTCGGCGCGGGCGGACTCCGAGTCCGGCGCGGTGATGCCGCCCTCGGACAACCTGCTCTCCACGTCGGCGCCGAACGGGATGGCCAGTCCGATCACGACCGCGGTCACCAGCAGCACCCACAGCCTGCGCCGCGCGAGCAGGCGGCCGAGGCCCGACAGCGCCGAGCGGTCCGGGAGCGGTGGTGGATCGGGTGCGGGGTGCCGAGTGACCGGGGTCTCCGGCGCTTTGTTGTGGCTCACGGCCAGTCCTCCATGATCGGGCGGCGGGGGTTCCAACCCTGAATCCCCTGTCGCTGCGGGCTCACCGCCTCGCAGCGAGATCGATCATATTCGATTACATCGCTACTTGGCGATGTAATCGCTGAATTTTGCTGATTGAGCCGATCAGGGAGACCCGCCGGTGGTCGTGTCCGAGGCCGGCATGACGGCGCGTGGCGCTACTCGGGGGCTAGGCGGCGACCGGTGCGAACCGCGCGGCGTCCTCGGGGCGTCGTCAGCGTGCGTCGACGGTGATCGTGTGGTGTCCGGTCGCGCCGGTGGGGAACGGTTCCCGGGCCAGGGCGTCCTGGATGCGCCCGTCCGTGGTCACGCATCGCACCCGGATGCGGTGGGGGCCGGGTGGGAGGTCGGCCCGGTGGCGCCAGCGCCGCCAGGAGGACGGGGCCAGTTCGGCGGCGAGTTCGGCCGGTGTCCACTCGCCGTCGTCCACCGCCACGTGGACCTCGCGGACGCCGCTGGGCGGGGCCCATGCCACACCGGTCACGTCGACTGCGCCGGTCGGGACCCGCGCGCCGTGGGTGGGGTGGTCGATCCGGGACAGGGGGCGCACGCGCAGGGGTCCGCGCGTCCATCCCCTGCTCAGCCAGTAGTCGGGGTTCGGGCCGGACTGGACCCTCAGTTCCGTCAGCCACTTCGCGCCGGTGTACTGCCCGTAGATCCCGGGCACCACCACGCGCGCCGGGAAGCCGTGCGCCGCGGTCAACGGCCGCCCGTTCATGCCGACCACGACGTACCCACCCGACTCGTCCAGGTCGCGCAGCGGCAGCGTGCACTCCCAGCCGTCGACCGCCCGGGTCACCAGGTTCGCCCGACGTGACACCGGTGCCGCCCGGTCGAACAGCGACTTCAGGGGCACGCCGAGCCACCGGGCGTTGCCCAACCGGCCCCAGCCCAGCCGGTTGTGAACGCACACCAGGACGGCGTCGAACTCGACCGGGCCGAGGTCGAGCAGGTCGTCGTAGCCGAGCGACAGTTCCGTGCCGACCTCGCCGGTGACGGTCAACCGCCACCGCGCCAGGTCCACCACCGGCGGGCGCATGTTCACGTCGGTGACGTAGAACTCGCCCACCGGAGTGATCAGCGGCGAGACCCCGGGCCAGTGCTCGCCGCCGTCGACGGCGGGCGGCAGCGGGTCGAGGGCGCGAGGCGTCCTGGCGGCCGACGGCAACTGCGTGCGGCGGCGCCCCTGGGCCGCGGTGGCCGCGCCGAGAGCGAGCGCGCCGAGTGCCGTGAGCACCGCGTTCGACGGACGCCTGGTGTTCAAGGCCGCGACGGTCGCCGCCGCGCCTGCCAACGCCGCGGCCAGGTTCGCAGCCATCGGACCGTCGGTGGCCACCGCGCGGCGGCGCGTCAACGCCGTCGCGGCGCCGGCCGCACCACCGGCCACCAACATGTCGCGAAGCGGGCGGCGGCGAGTCCGGCCGAGCATGCCTCCCGCGGCGAGCACGGCCGCGGCGGCCGATGCCCGGATCACCGGCTTGTCCGCTTCCTTCAGCAAACGGACCACGACCTCCACCAAGGCTCGCGGTCCGATGTCGGCGGCCAGCTGGCCCGCCGCGTCGAGCGGGGAGCGCGACCTCGACAGCACAGCCGTCGCCTCCGCCACCCCGAGTCCGACCAGACCGGCCGCGACTCCGCGCCGCCAGCCCGTCCCACCACCCCTGGTTGTACTCGCATGTTTCATATGTGCACTATATGTGTTGCACATCAGGAGGGTCGACGGAAGCATGAACGACAAGAGACCGTTGCTCGATGATGCCGTTCTGGCGGCTGCGGCCCAGGTGATCGCCGAGCACGGTTGGCACGAGTTCACGCTGGAACGGGTCGCCCAGGCCGCCGGGATCTCCCGGGTCACCCTCTACCGGCGCGGTGCCACCCGTGAGCAGTTGGTCGAAGCCCTGGTCGTCGGCGCCGCACAGGCGTGGCAGGCGAGCCTGTGGCCCGCCCTGACCGGGCCGGGCACCGCGCCCGAGCGGCTGCGCGCGGCCTTGCACGCCTGCTGCGACGTCGTCGAGGAGCACCTGGCGCTGCTGACGGGTCTCAGCTCGGCGCCGGACCCCATATTCCACCTGGACGGGGAGTCCTCCGACGGCACGGACACCCGGCACGTCTACGTGGCGCCGTTCGAACGGCTGCTGCGCGACGGCATCAGCGAAGGCTCCTTCCGCGGCGATCTCGACCCGGAGGAGACCGCGGTGCTGCTGTTCAACATCGTGCCCCGCACCTACCTGCACCTGCGCGGCGCCCACCAGTGGGACGCGGCGAGAACGGCGGAGTCCCTGATCGCCCTGCTCATGCCCGGCCTGCTGGCCGAGCCGAAACGCTGAACCGTCCCGAACCGCAGAGGAGTCCCACATGGCCGTCAGCGTCGAATCCCTGGGCCCCACCCGAGAAGTGGAACTGCCGGAGGGCCCGATCCGGTTCCACGAGCGGGGCGAAGGGCCGCCGCTGGTCTTCGTCCACGGCATCATCGCCAACGCCGACGTGTGGCGGCACGTCGTTCCCCGGCTGGCCGAGCACTACCGCTGCATCACCCCCGACTGGCCGCTGGGCGGCCACGAGCTGCCCCTGCGCGAGGGCGCCGACTTCTCCCTGTTCGGCCTCGCCGACCTGGTCGACCGCACCCTCGCCGCCCTCGACCTGGACGAGGTGACGTTGATCGGCAACGACACCGGCGGCGCCATCTGCCAGGCCGTCGCGGCCAACCACCCGGACCGGTTGTCGCGCCTGGTGCTCACCCCGTGCGACGCGTTCGACAACTTCCTGCCGCTGCCGATCAAGCACCTCCAGCTGTTCGGCCGCACCACCGCGGGGCTCAAGGTCCTCGCCGAGTCGCTGCGGTACCGGCCCGTGCAGCGCCTGCCCATCGCGTTCGGACTACTGACCCGCCGACCGATCCCGGCCAACATCATGCGCAGCTACACCGCCCCGCTGCGCGAACGCGCCGACGTGCGCCGGAACTTCGCCCACCTCGTGCGCGCGATCTCCACGCGCTACACCCTGGAGGCGGCCGAGACCCTGTCCCGGTTCCCGCGTCCGGTGCTGCTGGCCTGGGCGCGGCAGAACTTCTTCCCTCTCGACCACGCGGAACGGCTCGCCGGCCGGCTCCCGGATGCCCGGCTGCGGATCATCGAGGACTCCGGTCCGTTCGTCACGGAGGACCAGCCGCGTCGGGTGGCCGCTCTCATCCAGGAGTTCCTGTCCACCACCGGAGACCGCGCCGCCCGTTGACCGACACGAGGGTCACCGTGGTCCGCCGGTCTCACGTCGTCAGCTGGTCAAGTACGCCGGTGTCGGGGCGACGTTCGTCGCTTCCGGTCCGCTGGCGGCAGGTGGCAGTGCCTGGGCGCAGGGTGCCCCCGAAACGCAGGGGCGTGGCGATGGCCGGCATCGGGCGTGGCGGGCCGGCGACCACCATGTCCACTCCGAGTACCGCGGAGAGTTCGACACGTCGGTCACCCCGCCGAGGTTCAGCAAGGGCGCGGACGCGGTGTACCCGGTCGTCACCAACGCGATCATGGCCAAGCACTTCGGCCTGACCTGGGCGATGTGCACCGACCACGGCGGACCGACGCACTCGAAGGTCAACCTGGAGCTGGCCTACCCGGCCCCGGCTCCAACCTCGACGCCGACACCAACCCGACCACCAAGGTCGTCGCCCGGTTCGGCCCGAGCGACTGGCACCGGCAGGGATCCGAGTACGTCATCCGGCACACGCCGCGCAACATCGAGACCGACCTCTGCGCGCGGGTGCGCGGCACGAACACCGACGAAGCCGAGCCGCTGCCCGACGGCAAGGAGAACCCCTGGACCGACCTGTGGTTCTACTCGAACCCGGTGTTCGTGCGCCACGTGTAGTCACGTCAGCGGGGTGATCGTCGGTCGCTGACGGCCACCCCGCTCACGGCCGTTCGCGCGGGCCGACCGAGAAGGTCAGGCCGAAGTTGCCGAGGGTGAACGGCAGTGGTGCGGCCGGGCTCAAGGGTTGATCGGAGGTGAGCCGGAACTCGCGGTCGGCCAGCAGGGAGGCGAGCAGCGTGCTGGTCACCGTCAGGACCAGGTTGCGGGCCGGGCATTCGGCCTGCCCCGCGCTGAACGGCACCAGCGCCGGTTGTTCGTGCGCGCGTCCGTCCAGCCAGATCTCCGGCGAGAAGCTGTGCGCGTACGGCAGATGCTGGTCGTCGCGGTGGAAGAACGGCGCGAAGATCAGCAGCCCGGTGCCCGCGGGCAGGCCGTCAACCTCCTTCGTGGTGTCCCGCAGGATGGCCGGCGTGGTCGGCCACAACCGGACGGTGTCGAGCGCGCAGGCGCGCAGGAACGGCAGGTTTGGCGCGTCCGGCGCCTCCGCCAACGCTCGTTGTCGATGGGCCGGGTGCGTCGCGAGCAGCGCCAGCGCCCGAAACGTCACCATGCCGGCCGCGTCGAAGGCGAACAGCCAGTGCCCCACCTGGCTGACCGCGTCCGGGTCCGGGTGCTGTGCGATCACACCGGCCAGGCTGTCCGGTTCCGCGCGGTCGAGGTGCGTCTGCAGCCGTCCCAGTGCCCTGGCGCGCAGCGTCCGGCGTCGTGGGGCGGCGAAGGACCAGTTCGCCGCCTGCCGCAACCGGCCGAACAGGTCGGTGGTGGTTCGGTCGTCGCGAGCAGCGTCGCCGAGCGTGATGCGGCGCACGATCCGCCACCACACCGGCGCGAACCCGTCCCAGTCCAGCGTCCCCGACGAGGGCAGCGCCGCGGTCTCCTCGCGGATCTTCGCCAGCATCACCGGCAGCAGGTGGTGCACCGGCCGCGCGGTCTCCAGGACCGTCTCGTTGAACTCCCGCCGCTGTCGCCGCGCCGCGCCCTCGGAGATGAGCACGCCGTGCGGCTGGAACTGACGGAGCGCGGCCTTCTTCTCCCTGCTCGCCGGGTTGAACGGCTCCGGCGCCTCGGCCAGCACACGCCCGGCATCCGTGGCGGACAGCACCAGTGCGAACGACCGGCCCGGCAGCGCCAGCCGCAGCAGACCGTCGCCATAGCGGGCGCGCAGGTCCTGCAGGACCCGCACGGCACCGCGGTCCGCCTGCACCTTCTCCAACAGGCCGGTGACGCGCGGTCGCCGCTTGATGACACCGCCGGCGACGGTGGGCGCGATGACCGCGGAGATCACTTTGAGGGTGTCGATCGGAGTGGCTGTCGTCACGGGCTCGGGCTACCCGAACGTTCGCCGGGCAAACCGCCGCCGGCGGAGGACGCGGCCCGTGCGGGACGGGCCGCGTCCATGAAGGTCAGGCGATGTCGGAGCGCTCGCCTTGGAGGGGCGGCCGGTGAGCCCGTCTCGCAGCGTCACCCACATCGCCCTGCGGTTGCGGACGAGCAGCACTGCGGCGAGCAGCAGGTAGAGCGCGCCGAGTCCGATGCGTTCGGCCGGCGGCCAGGTCCGGCGGTAGCGTCCAGGCCAGTGCGAACTGGGCCAGGAACAGTCCGAGCAGTGCCCACGCGCCGCGCCGGGTCAGCGCACCGGCGGCGACCGTGACTGGCCTGTGCGAGGGATGTGAGGATGGACCAGCAGGTCTGTGTCGAGGGAGAGGAGCGGGCAGGGTGACACGGCAGTCGCAGGGTGTGGTCGAGCGGATGGAGCACCACCAGATCGCGATCTACCTCGCGGCGATGGCGGCAGGCGGATTGCTCGGCTGGGTACTGCCCGCCGCCGGGCCGGGTCTGGAGCACGTCATCTACCCGGTGCTGGGCGCCCTGCTCTACGTCACTTTCCTGCAAGTGCCCGCTGCCGAGCTGGTGCGGTCGCTGCGCGACGGGCGGTTCCTGTCGGCGACGCTGGTGGTGAACTTCCTCGTCGTCCCGGCCGTGGTCGCCGGGATCTTCGTGTTGCTGCCCGCCGATCAGGCCGTGCGGATCGGGGTGCTGCTGGTGTTGCTCACCCCGTGCGTGGATTACGTCATCGTCTTCAGCGGCCTCGCCGGTGGCAGCAATCGCCGCCTGCTGGCCGCCACCCCGCTGCTGCTGGTCGCCCAGATGCTGCTGCTGCCGGTGTTCCTGTACCTGTTCCTGGGATCGGAGCTGGCCGACATCGTCGAGGTAGGACCGTTCGTTGAGGCGTTCGTCGTGCTGATCGCGATCCCGCTGGCGCTGGCCTGGGCAACTCAGGCCTGGGCTGCTCGCACGGCAGCGGGCCGGGTGGTGTCCGCGGCGGCCAACACCACGATGGTGCCGCTGATGGCCGCCACGCTGCTCGTCGTCGTCGCCTCCCAGATTCCCAAGCTGGGCGGCAACCTCGCCGACGTGGCTGCCGTCATCCCCTTCTACGTGGCGTTTCTGGTGGTCATGGCCTACGCCGGGCGGGCGGTGAGCCGCGTGTTCCGCCTCGACGTCGCGGCCTCGCGAGCGGTGGTGTTCACCGGAGCCACCCGCAACTCCCTGGTCGTGCTCCCGCTTGCCCTCGCGCTGCCCGACCGGCTGGCGCTGGCCGCGGCCATTGTCGTCGCCCAGACCCTGGTCGAGGTGCTCGGCATGGTCGCCTACGTCCGCGCCGTGCCGCGGCTGGTTCCTGAACACACGGTCAACACCGCGTCCTGACCAAGCATGGTGGCCGAGGTCAGGATCCTGGGAACCAGGGCTGCCGACTAGTGAGGACGTGATCAGACCTGGTCTGCCTACTGGACTGGCTCGGTGGCGATGTCGAGGTAGGTCATGTCGTCGGCTGAGTTCGCCCAGGGTGCTCGTTGCGCAACAGAGCGTTGACCTGGGTGACGGTGAGGTGCCGGACATCGCGCAGCCGCGTGCCCATGTCGCTGGTGACGAACTTGCGCGGGTTGACCGCAGTGAGTGGTCGGAACGACGGGCTCCGTCTACGCGAGCGTTCATCCGGGCAACCGCCGTCGGCGAAGAACGCGGCCCGCGCGAGGCGGGCCGCGTCCATGAAGGTCAGGCCGTCTCCGAGCGCTCGGCTTGGAGGGCGCGGCCGGTGAGCCCGTCGCGCGGTGTCATCCACATCGCTCTGCGGTTGCGGATCAGCAGGATCGCGGCGAGCAGCAGGTAGAGCGCGCCGAGTCCGACGCGTTCGATCTGGGCCAGGTCCGGCGGTAGCGTCCAGGCCAGCGCGAACTGGGCCAGGACGCGAACTGGGCCAGGAACAGTCCGAGCAGTGCCCACGCGCCGCGCCGGGACAGCGCTCCGGCGGCGACCAGGGACACGGCGAACATCGACTGGGCCGCGGTGAGGAACAGTTCCTCGCGCTGCAACGGGTCGATCGGCAAACCGGTCAGCGACCCGGCCGAAATCGCGAAAACCAAAGGAGCACCGATGGCCACCAGCGTCGAACTGCTCGGTCCGATCCGCGAGGTCGGACTTCCCGAGGGGCGCATCCGCTACCACGAGCGCGGCGAAGGCCCGCCCATCGTGTTCGTCCACGGCATCATCGCCAACGCCGACGTCTGGCGGCACATCGTCCCCGCACTCGCGCAGCGGTACCGGTGCATCACGCCGGACTGGCCCCTGGGCGAACATGTGCTCCCCATGCGGGTAGGCACCGACTTCTCGCTGTTCGGCCTGGCCGACCTGGTGGACCGCATGCTCGCCGCACTGGTCCTGAATGAAGTCACGATGGTCGGGAACGACACCGGTGGCGCGATCTGCCAGGCCGTCGCCGCTTTGCACCCGAAGCGTCTGGCGCGCTTGGTGCTCACTCCGTGCGAGGCGTTCGACAACTTCCTCCCCCTGCCCATCAAGCACCTCCAGATGTTCGGCCGGACGCCGGCCGGGTTGATGGGCGCTTCGCGTTGATCGGTGTCAGCTCTTCTTCCGTCCGGTCAACAGGTCGTGAGACAGGCCGCCGAACTCCTCGCCGTACCCGGCCTGGTCGGTGCGCGCGAGACCGCCGACTTCGACCGCCGTGCGTCCGTCCTCTCGCGGGGTGGCCCTGACCCACACGCGGCGGCGCTTGATGCTCAATGACAGTAGCAGTCCCATGACGATCAGGACCGAGAACACGAGCACCCAGACCTGGGTGGGGTCGTGCGAGATTTGTAGAGACACCCAGTCCCGCACGCCGTCGAAGCGGATCACGGTGCCGTCGTCGAGCCGCAGTTCCTGGCCGATCCGCAGGTTCTGTCGGGCCACCTTCATGAGCCCGCCAGCCTGCACCATTCTCTCGTCGATGGAGAAAATGGACTGCCCACGGCCCGCGTCGATGCCTAGGTCGCCGCGGTAGACGTCGATTGCGACGGCCGGGTCGTACGGCGCAGGAAACGCCGAGTCGAGCAACTCCCCTCGGAAAGCGGCGGTGGGCGCGAGCAGGCCGGTGATGGCGAGCTGGTTCCTGCGGCGCTGCTCGGGATCAGTGGCGTCGGGCGGATCGAATTTCGTCGCGCCCTCGGATGCCAGCGTCACCTGGTCGACCGGACGCCACTGCACCGCACCGACCCGCTGGGTCCCGTCGGGGAACGTGACGGTGAACAGCGGTGTGTAGCCGTGGCCGAGCAGATAGACGCGATCACCGGCAGTGCGCAGCGGATTGTTGACCTCCAGCGCGTAGGGCCGCCAGGTGCCGGTCTCCAGATCCGTTCCGGACTGATAGCCGATGTCGGCGCGGAAACTCTCGGGTTGGCCGTTGGGTAGGTAGGTGGCTGTGAAGCCGTCGACCTTCACGCAGAACGGGGTGAGGTTCGAGCCGTCCACGCGCAGGCCGGGTCGGAACGTGTCGTAGTTGTAGACGCCTGCGTTGCAGAACTGGCCGCCGTTGGCCTGGACAATGACCTGACCCTCGTAGTTCACCATCTTGCCCAGTGCGAAGGCGATCAGCAGGCCGAGCAGCGAGAAGTGGAACACCAGGTTGCCTGTCTCACGCAGGTAGCCACGCTCGGCGCTGACCGTTCGGATGCCATCGGGTTCCTCCCGGATGATGCGACGCCAGCCCTTGAGGCGACGCTCGACATGCGCGATGACCTCCTCGGGCGTCGCGTCGACCTCAGCGCTGGCATGGTGCGGCATCCGGGCAAGGTTGCGCGGGGTGAGCACGGGCCGGGCCCGCGTCTGCTGGAAGTACGCCCAGGTACGCGGCAGCAGGCAGCCCACTAGGGAGACGAACAGCAGCAGGTAAACCGCAGAGAACCAGACGCTCGCGTAGACGTCGTAGAACTGGAGGTCGTCGAGGAACCTGCCCCACCAGCCATTCTCGGCGATGAACTCATCAACCTTGCCGGCGTTGAGGGAGCGCTGCGGCAGCAGGGCACCCGGCATCGCGCCCAGGGCGAGAAGGAACAGCAAAGTCAACGCGGTCCGCATAGCCGTGAGGCCGCGCCACGTGTTGCGCAAGAGCGCGAAAGTTCCCCGCACTATCCGATTTCCCCTTGTCGACCATGTCCGCGCTGTTCGCTGACTCGCACAGTATTCCGCCTCCAGCAGCGGCTGCCGACGCAGGGCGATTCACGCAGGTCACCCTGTCTCGGAGCGCTCGGCTTGGAGGGCGCGGCCGGTGAGCCCGTCGCGCAGTGTCATCCACATCGCTCTGCGGTTGCGGATCAGCAGGATCGCGGCGAGCAGCAGGTAGAGCGCGCCGAGTCCGACGCGTTCGATCTGGGCTAGGTCCGGCGTCAGTGTCCACGCCAGCGCGAACTGGGCCAGGAACAGTCCGAGCAGAGCCCACGCCCCGCGCCGGGACAGTGCGCCGGCGGCGACAAGGGACACGGCGAACATCGACTGGGCCGCGGTGAGGAACAACTCCTCGCGCTGCAACGGGTCGATCGGCAAACCGGCCAGCGACCCGGCCGAGGTCGCGAAGACCAGCGGCAGGATGCCGACCAGCAGCGTCCACTGGTTGATCTTCGAGGAGATCAGCGCGCCCAGCGCGGCGGCGCCGCGCAGCTTCCAGGCCAGCAGCAGCACGGCGATGAATTCCGGGGTCTCCGACGCCAGTGGCGCCACCCATTGGACCAGCAGGAACTGGCTGACCCCCAGCTCGGTGCCGGTCTCGACCAGGCCGTCGGCGAACGGCTCCGCCACGGCCAGGATCACCGCGGCGGCGAACACCAGCATGCCGACCGCGGCCCAGCGGCGGGTCCGGGCCGGTCCGGTCGCGATTCGCGCGGCTGGCCCGATCAGCTCGCCGACCTCTTCGTCGTCGTCATCGTCCACCCGGCTGACCCGCACCAGGTACAGCGCGAAGATCCCGAACAGGACGACCGCGTCCAGCAGGTTGAGGGTGTCGCGCAGCGCGAAGGTGAGCGCGTACAGGCTGGCCACCGCCAGGTAGGCGATCTCCACGGTCTGCACCGGTTCCAGACGCACGGCCGAGCGGTCCTCCGGGCGGGTGTCGGGTGCGCGGCGACGCCGCGCGGCCAGTGCCGCGAGCACGACCAGCGACCAGCCCACGCCGATCAGCAACCGGTTGGCCCCGGTCATGTTGGCCAGTGCCAGCGGGGCGTAGGTCTCGGGGTCCTGGCCGGCCTTCCAGGCGAACACCACGTCCACCGCGTACTCCGGCAGCACCGCGATCAGCGCCAACAGCGCCAGCGCGAGCCCCTGCCCGATGTCCCGCTCCGCCAGCTCGGTGCCCCAGCTGAGGAAGAACGCCGCTCCCACCACGGCCGCGCCCAGCACCAGCACCGCGAGCACCGCCGGCGTCGGCGCCCCGCCGAAGCGCAGCACCAGTCCGGGGATCGCGGCCACCACCGGCAGCGCCAGCGGCCAATTCCGTCGAACGCCCGCGGTCGCGGTCACCTCCGCGCCTCCGAGTTGCGCTGTCCCGAGCCGACCCCGAGGCTCTGCCTGCCGGCCATCACCGCTCCTCTCCTCGACAAGGATCGTCGTTGGACGATTAAATCGTTATCTGACGATGGGTACCAAGCGGCGTCCGGGTTGCGCAACCGGAGCCCTCGATCCCGTGAGCGATTGCATAGCCGGCCGATTACACCCAGCCAAGGCGCTATCATCGCTTCATGGCGATGAACCGAGCGGAGCAGTGTCTCGCCCCGGACGCCGAGGTGTCCGGGTTGGATGCAGCTGTGGCGTTGTTCCACAGCCTGTCCGACGGAACGCGGTTGACGATCGTGCAGCGGCTGGCCCGTGGTGAGACCCGGGTGGCGGACCTGGTGGAGCAGTTGGGCTTGGCCCAGTCGACGGTGTCGGCGCACATGGCCTGCCTGCGTGACTGCGGCCTGGTGGTCGGCAGGCCGCAGGGGCGTCAGGTGTTCTACAGCCTGGCCCGGCCTGAGTTGATGGACTTGCTGGCTGCGGCGGAGACGCTGCTGGCCGCGACGGGCAACGCGGTGGCGCTGTGCCCCAACTACGGCACCGACGTCGGTGTCACGGATGAGAACGACTTGATGGACGAGATGAAGGAGACCGTGTCATGAGCGACGCCTGCGGGTGTGGCGACGACGAGCCCCGCGCCGTCGGCGAGGAGGCCGAGGAGGAGCACGAGCCGGAGCGGCTGTGGGAGGTGCGCGAACTTCAGTTCGCCGCGATCTCCGGCGTGTTCCTGCTCGTGGCCCTGATCACCGGGTGGGCGGGCGGTGCCGACATCGTCGTGACCGTGGCGGAGTGGCTGGCGCTGCTGGCGGGCGCGTACACCTTCGTCCCGTCCACGGTGAAGCGGCTGGTCAAGGGCAAGATCGGTGTCGGCACGCTGATGACGATCGCCGCGGTCGGCGCCGTGCTGTTGGGCGAGGTGGGCGAGGCCGCGATGCTGGCCTTCCTGTTCTCCATCAGCGAGGGTCTGGAGGAGTACTCCCTGGCGCGTACCCGCCGTGGGCTGCGCGCGCTGCTGTCGCTGGTGCCCGACCAGGCCACCGTGCTGCGCGACGGCGCCGAGGTGGTCGTGGAGCCCGGTGAGCTGCGGGTCGGGGACCTGATGCTGGTCAAGCCGGGTGAGCGGCTGGCCACCGACGGCGTCATCCGGGAGGGGCGCACCGCGCTGGACGTCTCGGCGATCACCGGCGAGTCCGTTCCGGTCGAGGCCGGTCCCGGCGGCGACGTGTTCGCCGGGTCGATCAACGGCACCGGGGTGCTCACCGTCGAGGTGACCACGACCGCCGAGGACAACTCGCTGGCCCGGATCGTGAAGATCGTCGAGGCCGAGCAGTCCCGCAAGGGTGCCGCCCAGCGCCTGGCGGACCGCATCGCCAAGCCGCTGGTGCCCGGCGTGATGGTCGCCGCGGCGCTCATCGCCGCGGTCGGCAGCCTGCTGGGCGACCCGCTGGTGTGGATCGAGCGTGCGCTGGTCGTGCTGGTGGCGGCGTCGCCGTGCGCGCTGGCCATCTCCGTGCCCGTGACGGTCGTGGCGGCGATCGGCGCCTCGTCCAAGCTCGGTGTGCTGGTCAAGGGCGGCGCCGCGCTGGAAGCCCTGGGCCGGGTGCGCGGGGTCGCGTTGGACAAGACCGGCACCCTGACCGCGAACCGGCCCGCCGTGATCGACGTCGCCACCACCGGAGGTGCCAGCCGGGAGCAGGTGCTGGACGTGGCCGCCGCGCTGGAGTCCCGCAGCGAACACCCCCTCGCCCGCGCCATCCTCGCCGCCGTCGACAAGGTGGACCCGGCTTCCGACGTGGAGGCGGTGACCGGCGCCGGACTCACCGGCCGCTACGAGGGGCGTCCCGTCCGGCTCGGCCGGCCGGGCTGGCTCGAAGCCGGTCCGCTGGCCGCGGACGTGGCCCGGATGCAGTCCGCCGGGGCGACCGCCGTGCTGGTCGAACAGGACGGGCAGGTGATCGGCGCGATCGCCGTGCGGGACGAGCTGCGCCCCGAGGCCGCCGAGGTCGTCGCCCAGTTGCGCCGTGACGGCTACCACGTCGCGATGCTCACCGGCGACAACCACGCCACCGCGACCGCCCTGGCCAAGGACGTGGGCATCGACGCGGTCCACGCCGAACTGCGCCCGGAGGACAAGGCCGCCCTCGTCAAGCAACTGAGTGCACAGCGGTCCACCGCGATGGTCGGCGACGGCGTCAACGACGCACCCGCCCTGGCCACCGCCGACCTCGGCATCGCGATGGGCGCGATGGGCACCGACGTGGCCATTGAAACCGCCGACGTCGCGCTCATGGGTGAGGATCTGCGGCACCTGCCGCAGGCGTTCACCCACGCCCGCCGCGCCCGGTCGATCATGCTCCAGAACGTCGGCCTCTCCCTGGCCATCGTGGTCGGCCTGATGCCGCTGGCGCTGTTCGGGGTGCTCGGTCTGGCGGCCGTGGTGCTCGTGCACGAGGTGGCCGAGATCGTCGTCATCGCCAACGGCGTCCGCGCCGGCCGCGCCAAGCCACTCGCACTCACCCCTGGCGACCGGCCGGCACCGCGGACGCAGCCCGCGACGGTGGGGGCGTCCTCGTGACCGCACCCGGCCACACCGCCACGGTGGCGCGCGCACGGCTGGTCATGGCGGCCGTCGCGCTGGGGCTGGCCGCGCTCGACCTGGGCCTGAAGGCCTGGGCCGAGCGCGGCCTCGCCGCCGGCGACACCGTCGACCTGGGCGTGATCCAGCTGCGGCTGGCGTTCAACCCCGGCGTGGCGTTCAGCCTCGGCGACACGCTGCCCGCCGGGGTCCTGCTCGCCGTCACCGGCCTGATCATCACCGCGCTGGCCGTCTACACCTGGCGCTCAGCCCGCACCGGCACGCTGCCCATGCGGCTGGCGCTGGCCGTGGTACTGGCCGGCGCGGTCGCCAACTTCGTCGACCGCGCCGTCGACGGGGTCGTCACCGACTACCTGCACACCGGCTGGTTCCCCACCTTCAACGGAGCCGACGTGTTCATCACCCTCGGTGCCGCCGCCCTGATCCTGGCCACCCTGCACGCCGACCACCGCGCCAAGGACCGCACCGAGGGAGGAGCGCAGTGACGGCGCAGGGTGAAGACCGACTCGTCCGGCGCGGGCTGGCGCTGGCCTGGTTCATCGTCGTCTGGGACCTCGTCGAAGGCGTCGTCGCCGTCACCGCCGGACTGGTCGCCGGCTCCATCGCCCTGGTCGGGTTCGGCATCGACTCGGCCATCGAGGTCTTCGCCGCCTCGGTGGTCATCTGGCAACTCCGCGGCGGCGCCCACGCCCGGCAGCGACCCGCGCTGCGCATGATCGCGATCACCTTCTACGTGCTCGCGGCCTACGTCGCGTTCGAGGCCGTGCGCGACCTGATCACCCAGGACAAGGCCGGCGAGTCGCTGGTCGGCATCGTGCTCAACGTGGTCGCGCTGATCGTGATGATCCCGGTCGGCCTCGCCCAGCGCCGCACCGGCCGGGCACTGCGCAACCCCGTGCTGGTGGCCCAGTCGACCGAAACCTGGATGTCCAACGCCCTGTCCGTCTCCGTACTGGCCGGCCTCGGACTCAACGCCGCCCTCGGCTGGTGGTGGGCCGACCCGGCCGCCGCCCTCGTGGTCGCCGCCCTCGCCGCCTGGTCCGGCCGCGAAGCCTGGGAGGAAGCCGGAGACCACGAACATCAACACCTCACGGAGCCGTGATGAAAACGCTGCGTCTGCTGCTCGACGCGCGCCGCGCACACAAGCACGGTGGTGAGGCTCTGCTGCGACGGCAACAGGAGCGCCTGGCCGAGATCGTCGCCCACGCACGCCGACGGTCGGCCTACTACCGTGAGCTCTACCACGGACTGCCCGATCGGGTCACCGACCCGACCTTGCTGCCGGTCACCAGCAAGAAACAGCTGATGCCCCGGTTCGACGACTGGGTCACCGACCCCGCGGTCACGCTCACGCAAGCCCAGGCGTTCGTCGACGACCCCGCCCGGATCGGGGAGAAGTTCCTCGGCCGCTACACCCTGCTCACGACCTCGGGCACCACCGGCACCCGCGGTCTGTTCCTGCTCGACCAACGCTCCCTGGCCGTGACCACCGCGCTGGGCGCCCGGATGCTCGGCGCCTGGCTCAGCCCCGCGGACGTGGTCCGGATCGCCGCCCGTGGTGGGCGTATCGCCATGGTCAACGCCACCGGCGGCCACTTCGCCTCCGCCGTGGCCGCGGCCGGGCTGCGCCGCAATCCGTTGCGGCGCCGTCGTATCGGCGTGTTCCCGGTCCAACTGCCCCTGCCGGAGCTGGTGGCCCGGCTCAACGCCTTCCGGCCCGCCATCCTCGCGCCCTACGCCGGCACCGGCGCGCTGCTGGCCGGAGAACAGCAGGCAGGACGCCTGCACATCGACCCCGTACTGGTCGCCCTGTCGGCCGAAGGCCTTCCCACCACGGAGTACGACCGCATCGCCACCGCGTTCGGCGCGATCGTCCGGCAGGGCTACGCCGCCACCGAATGCCCGTTCCTGACCTACAGCTGCCGCGAGAACTGGCTGCACGTCAACAGCGACTGGGCCATCCTCGAACCGGTCGACGCCGACCACCAGCCCGTCCCGCCCGGCCGGCGGTCCCACACCACCCTGCTGACCAACCTCGCCAACCGGGCCCAGCCCATCCTGCGCTACGACCTCGGCGACGCCGTCCTCCTCCGGCCCGGCCCCTGCCCGTGCGGCGACCCGCTGCCCGCCATCCGCGTCCAGGGCCGCGCCGCCGACCTGCTCACCTTCCCCACCCAAGACGGCGAACCGGTCACTCTCACCCCGCTGACCCTCAGTGCCCTGCTCGACCACATTCCCGGCATCGAATTGGCCCAGATCGTGCACACCGCGCAGGACAGCCTGAGCATTCGGCTGCGACTGACCACCGGCGCCGATCCCGACACGGTCTGGCGCGCCGTCCACACCGGGATCACCCGTCTGCTCACCGACCACGGGCTCGACCACGTCAGCGTCACCCGCGCCGCCGAGCCGCCGCAGCAGACCGCCGGGGGCAAGTACCGCACGGTCATCCCGCACACCCAGGCAAGGAGCTGAGCGTTGATCGTCGCATCGCAGGGCCGCGCGCCGTCGAACCCGGGCTGGACTGGAGCAGCACGATGCGGGGAGAATGACGGGCGTGGACAAGTCGGCCGTTCACGCCGAGCTGGAGCAGGCCAGAGCAGGCTTCCACCAGCTGCTCGACAGCGCGAGTGAACAGGACCTGCATCGACCGTCGAACGGCACCCGCTGGACCAACGAACAGCTGCTGTTCCACATGCTCCTCGGATACCTGATCATGCGGGCGCTGCTGCTCCTGATGAGGGCGTTCGCCCGGCTGCCGGCCGGTGCCGGCCGGGCCTTCGCCCGGCTGCTCAACGCAGCGACCGCACCGTTCGACGTGGTCAACTACGCCGCCTCCAGGCTCGGCGGAACAGTGCTCGGGCGCGAACGCATGGCAGGGATGTTCGACCGGGTGATCGCCAAGACGCACCGCAGACTGGATGCCGAAACCGAGGCCGACCTCGCTCGCGGCATGCACTACCCGACCCGCTGGGATCCGTTCTTCCAGGACTTCATGACCCGGGCCGACCTCTACCGCTTCCCCACGCAGCATTTCCACTTCCACCGGCAGCAGCTCACCCTGCACACACCTCGGTGAACACGGATCCGACGACCTGTCGCAGTGGTGAGGTCCGGCGACGCGCCGCCCCGTGCGGTGAACCCTCGACTGGGCGAGGATGAGAGTCATGCCTGTCTTGCGGATCGGACTCGCCCAGGTCAACTCGACCGTGGGTGACCTGGACGGCAATGCCCGGCTGATCGTCGACTGGACGCGGCGCGCCGCCCGTGACGGGGCGCAGGTGGTCGTGTTTCCGGAGATGATGCTGACCGGCTATCCGGTGGAGGACCTGTGCTTGCGCCGCTCGTTCGCCCGAGCGTCGCAGAAGGCCGTCGACGGGCTGGCGGGCCGGCTGGCCGACGCCGGCTGTGGCGGGGTGCTCGTGTACGTCGGCTACCTGGACCGTGATGAGGAGGGGCCGCGCAACGCTGTTGCGGCGTTGTTCGGTGGCGTGGTGGTGGCCCGGCAGTTCAAGCACCACCTGCCCAACTTCGGCGTGTTCGACGAGCACCGCCACTTCCAGCCCGGTCGCACGCTGGAAGTGCTGCGCCTGCACGGCGTGGACATCGGCCTGGCCGTGTGCCAGGATCTGTGGGAGGACGGCGGCCCGGTCGCGGCCCTCGGCCAGGCCGGTGTGGACGTGGTTGTCTCGCCGAACGCCTCGCCCTACGAACGGTCCAAAGACGACGTCCGCCTGCCGCTCGTGACCCGGCGCGCTGCCGAGGCCGGTGCTCCGCTGGTCTACGTCAACCAGGTCGGCGGCCAGGACGACCTGGTGTTCGACGGCGACTCCTTCGTCGTCACGCCGGACGGTGTCCTGCGTGCCCGCGCCCAACAGTTCGTCGAGGACCTGCTGCTGGTCGATCTCGATCTGCCCGTGGGAGTGCACGACGCTCAGGGCGAGTTCCACGGACTGCGGCTACGGCGACAGGTCCTGAGCAGCGGGCCGCCACCGCGGTCCGAGCCGCCGACCGGGCCGGTCATCAGCGAACCGTTGTCCGACGAGGCCGAGATGTGGGCCGCGCTGGTCGTGGGCCTGCGCGACTACGTGGTCAAGAACGGATTCTCCTCGGTGGTGCTGGGCCTGTCCGGAGGCATCGACTCGGCGGTGACCGCGGCCATCGCGGTGGACGCGCTCGGCCCCGACGCGGTATTCGGGGTCTCGATGCCGTCGGCGTACTCCTCGACCCACTCCCGGTCGGACGCGGAGGAGCTGGCCCGCAGGCTCGGCTGCCACTTCCGGACCGAGCCGATCGCCGACCCGGTGCGCGTCTACGTCGACCAGCTCGGCCTGACCGGAGTCGCGGAGGAGAACGTGCAGGCCCGTGTGCGAGGCATGCTGCTCATGGCCTTGTCCAATCAAGATGGTCACCTCGTGTTGGCCACCGGCAACAAGACCGAACTCGCCGTCGGCTACTCCACCCTCTACGGCGACGCGGTCGGCGGCTTCGCGCCGATCAAGGACGTGTTCAAGACCGAGGTGTGGCGGCTGGCCCGGTGGCGCAACGCCGAAGCCGAGAAGCACGGCCACACCCCACCCATCCCCGAGAACTCCATCACCAAGCCGCCGTCGGCCGAACTGCGCCCCGACCAGCTGGACACCGACTCGCTGCCCGACTACCAGGTGCTGGACGACATCCTGGAGCACTACGTCCACCGCGACCGCGACCGCGACCGCGCCGACCTGCTCGCCGCGGGCTTCGACCACGCGGTGGTCGACCAGGTGATGCGCATGGTGGACCGCGCCGAGTACAAGCGCCGTCAGTACCCGCCCGGTACCAAGATCACCGGGAAGGCGTTCGGGCGTGACCGCAGACTGCCCATCACCAACGACTGGGCAACGCCCGGACGGCGATCCGGCCATCAGGCCGAGCACATCGCGTGATCCGCACCGGGCGATCGATCACCGTCACGGGCCCGGCGGCGGCTACACGGGCGCCTGCCGCCGCCGTCTCGACCAGGCGCCGGCCAGCCCGGCCATCCCCGCGACGACCATGATCCATTCCGGAAGAGCCCCCAATCGGTCGGCGACCGTGACGCTGGTGCGCAGCGGCACCGTCTCGACCAGCGCGGCCGGGGTGAACAGCGAGGTGCGTTGCGCGACGGTGCCGTCGGGCCGGATGATCGCGCTGACGCCGCTCGTGGTTGCCACGACCACCGCGCGGCCGTGCTCGACCGCGCGCAGGCGGTCCATGGCGAGCTGCTGGTAGGTCATCTCGGTGAACCCGAACGTGGCGTTGTTGCTGGGCACCGCGAGCAGCGTGGCCCCGGCCGTCACCGAGTCGCGGACGGCCGCGTCGAAGGCGACCTCGTAGCACATCGCGATCCCCACCCGCGCTTTGGACATGGCGAACACGCGCGGATCCGTGCCGGGGACGAACCGCCCGGCCCGGTCGACCTTGTCGCTGAAGATCCGGAAGAACGACCGCAGCGGCATGGTCTCGCCGAAGGGCTGCAACCGGCGCTTGGTGTACTCCTCGATCGGTCCGCGCTGCGGATCCCACAGGATCGCGGTGTTGCGTGGCCGGTCGGTGTCCCCGCCGAGCACCGCGCCGACGGCGATCGGCGCGCCGATGGCCTTGGCCGCGCGGTCGATCGCGGCGAAGGCGTCGGGGTTGCGGTAGGGGTCGATGTCGGAGGAGTTCTCCGGCCAGATCACCAGGTCCGGCCGACGCACCTGGCCCGCCCGCACCTCCTCGGCGAGTTCGACGGTGCGCCGGACGTGGTTGTCCAGCACCGCGCGGCGCTGGGCGTTGAAGTCCAGCCCGGCCCTGGGCACATTGCCCTGCACCACCGCGACCGTCACCTCACCGGCCTCGGGCGCTACACCCACCAGCGGGCCCACCGCCCAGCCCGCCGTGAGCGGGACCACCGCGGCCAGCAGCGGCACGGCGAGCCGGGCCGGGCGCCGGTCCCGTCCTGCCACGCACCGGCGCGCCAGTTGCGCGGCGCCGAACCCGGTCACCGACACCGCGAAGGCGACCAGCGGGGTGCCGCCCAGCGCGGCCAACGACAGGTATCCGCCCTCCGGCTGGCTGAACGCGATCTTCGCCCAGGGAAACCCTCCGAACGGCACCAGCGCCCGCAGCGTCTCGCCCGCCACCCACAGCAGCGCCGCCCACACCGGCGCGGCCGGCAGCCGTGTCACCACCGCGATGCCCGCCGTCGCCACGCCGACCAGCGCGGCCTGCAGCACCGCGAGCGGGATCGCGGCGATCGGACCGACGAACTCGCCCGTCCACCACAGCAGCGGCACCATCCAGCCCAGCCCGGCGAGCAACCCGTAGCCGAAACCCGCCCGCGCACCACGCCCGGACAGCACCCAGAACAGCCCGGCGAACCCCAGCGGCGCGAGCCACCACAACGGCCGGGGCTGGAAACTCAGGTAGAGCAGCACTCCCGACGCCACGGCGAGCACCACACGCGCAAGCACCGCACCACGCCGCCGTCGGCGCGCCGCGGTACGAACGTCGACCGGCGTCTCCTCGGCGTGGCTCATGTGGGTGGACATCGGCGCGGTCACGCTCCTGTGCTCAGATAACGGTCCACCGTGTCGCGAACCTGCTCGACGGTGCGGAACGGTGTGGGCGGCTCGACCCGGTGGACCGTGCCGTCCGGCAGTACCACGTAGCTGACGGGCAGGTAGGCGGGCAGCCGCAGAGCCGCGGCCACGGCGCCGGTGGTGTCGTGCACCGACGCCACCCGCACACCGAGGCCGGCGAGCATGTCCAGGCCGTCGGCGGAATCACTGCGCACCTGCACCCCCAGCACGCTCACGGCACCGGCCGAGGCCGCGTACGCCTCCAGCACCGGCAGTTCCTCCCGGCACGGCTGACACCACGTCGCCCACACGTTGACCAACGCCGGACGGCCCGCCAGCGTCGAGCCGAGGTCGATGTCCGTGCCGTCGCCCAGGCACGTGGCGCGCACATTGGTCAACGGTCCCGACACCGCGCCACCGGTAGCGGACGCGGGACACGGCCGCAGGCCCGCTGCGGCCCGTGCGGCAGCCAGATCACGACCCACACCGTCGCGCGCGGCTGTCGGGACGTGCTGCGCAGGCTCGGTGCCCTGGCGCGGCCACACGGCGACCACGACGGCGACGACCAACACGACCAGCCCGATCACCCACCGACGTGCGGTTGTCATTCGTTTGCCTTCCCCTGCCTAGATCACGGTGAGCCAGTAGTCCCAGAACGCCTGGAGCACGGCCAGACCGATCAGCAGATACCACAGGATGAGCACCACCGTGTGATATCCGGCCAGCACGGCGACCACGCGACGCGGGGCCGGCAGGTGACCGTCGCGCAGGTTGTGCACGGTGGTGTACCAGAAGATCGGGATCACGACCGCCCACACGGCCATGCAGTACGGGCACAGCGCGCCGATGACGTACAGGCTCTGGTAGACCAGCCAGTGCACGAACACCACGCCGAACAACGTGCCGGCCTGCAGACCGAGCCAGAACCACCCCGGTAGCCGTGCCCCGGCGAACAGCACCACCCCGACCGTGACGACCACGGCGAACCCGGCGATACCCAACAGCGGATTGGGAAAGCCGAACACCTCCGCCTGACCGGTGCGCATGATCGAGCCACAGCTCAGGATCGGGTCGATGCTGCACGAGGGCACGTAGTCGGGCGTGGTGAGCAGGGCGATCTTCTCGACCGTGAGCACCAGCGCGGCAGCCAGGCCGACGGCACCGCCGATCGTCAGGATCCAGGGCAGCAGTCGTGTGGTGAACACGGCCGCCTGTGGCTGTGGCTCGATGGTGGTGCTCACTTCTTCGCCAGTTGCCGTTCGATCGCGGCCTTGAGCGCCTCGTAGGTGGGCGCGCCCGGGAACTTGACGCCGTTGACGAAAAACGTCGGCGTGCCCCGCACGCCGAGAGTGGTGCCGTCGTCGCGGTCCTTGCGCACCCGCGCGATCGTGGCGGGGTCGTCCAGGGCGGCCTCGAACCGCGGCAGGTCCAGACCCAGTTCGCGGGCGAACCCGAGGAAGGTGTCCCGATGAGAGACCTGCTGGTCACCCCACTGCGGCTGGTTCTCGTACATCAGCCGGTACATCGGTTCCAGCTTGCCCTGCTGCCCTGCGGCCTCCACCGCGCGGGCGGCCAGCTCCGCGTTGCGGTGACTGGGAATCGGGAAGTACCGCATCACGAACGTGACCCGGTCGCCGTACTCGGCGCGCAGCCTCTCCACACCGGGAAAGGCCGCGCCGCACGCCTCGCACTCCAGATCCAGGAACTCCACAATGGTGACCTTGCCGTCGGTCGCCTCGGACAGCTTGTGACTGTCCGGACGGACCAGCACCGAGGCCGGAGCGGTCGGCGGCGCCGCACCGGCCTCCTCGGGCGAGTACCCGCGTTCCGGGCGATTGAGCAGAAGCAGTGCTCCGACCACCGCCACTACGACGGCGACGACGGTCACCGAGACTTTCGCATTCCGCGTCACAGGTTGAACCTCCGCATCGGATCGGGTCACAGGGGCGTGGTGAAGCCGGCGATGGGCCCACGCAGCAGGGCGACGAGCTCACCCCACAAGCCGGTCACCAGCAGCGCCCCGACGGCCAGCAGCAGCACGCCGCCGGTGAGCTGTACCGCCCGGGTGTGCCGACGCAGCCAGCCGGCGGTGGTGACCGCCCATCGGGCGCTGACGGCGAGCAGCACGAACGGCAGCCCGAGCCCGACGCAGTAGGCCAGCACCAGCAGCACACCGCGCCACACCGTCGGCCCCGCCTGCGTGCCGCTGGCCAGCGCGATCACTCCGGCCAGCGTCGGCCCCAGGCACGGTGTCCAGCCCAGCCCGAACACCGCGCCGAGCACCGGTGCACCCCACAGCCCCCGTCGCGGCCGATGCTTGAGCCGCACCTCGCGTTGCAGCGCGGGAATGAACCCGAGGAACGCCAGCCCCATCGCGATGGTGACGACGCCACCGATGCGTTGCAGCAGTTGCTCGTTGGCCAGCAACGCGTCCGACACGCCCAGCACGCTGAGCACCGCCGCGCCGAACACCACGGTGAACCCGAGCACGAACAGCAGCGCCGCCCCGGCCACCCGCCACCGGTCCGTGCGGCGCCCGGCCGATGTCTCGTCGCCGTCGACAGCCGGGGCGTCCGCGCCGACCAACCCGGCCAGATACGCCAGGTAGCCGGGCACCAGCGGGATGCAGCACGGGGAGGCGAAGGAGATGGTGCCGGCGGCGAGCGCCACGACCGCGGCCAGCAGCAGCGGCCCGGAGATCGCCAGATCGGTCGGGTTCACGCCCCACCCCCCGCCTGGGAGGGCTCGGCGGCGATCCGCTCGACGACCGGCAGCAGGTCACTGTCCAGCAATGCGATCAGGAACACCGCCGCCACCCGGTGCTGCCGGTCCAGAATGATCGTGGAGGGCACCACGCTGCGAGGGAAGCCCTTGAGCGCCAGCATGGTGCGACCCGACGGGTCATAGAACGACGGGTAGCCGACCTGGAAGTTGGTCACGAAATCCTGCGCCGCACTGCGGTCGTCGCGCGCGTTGACACCGAGGAACTGCACGCCGGACTCCTTGGTCTGGGCGTACACCCGTTCCAAGTCGTCGGCCTCCGCCCGGCACGGGCCGCACCACGAGGCCCAGACGTTGAGGACCACCACCTCGCCGGCGTAGTCGGACAGCTTCAGCTCGCGGCCGGGCTCAGCGAGGTTGTCGCCGACCATCTCCGCGATCTTCCCGCGCTGCTCGGGCGGGTCGTAGAAGATCTTGGTCTGTCCGCCGGGGGCGACGAACTCGAAGCTACTGCCGGTGACCACAGCGTCCTTACCGGAACTGCACGCGGTCACCGCCAGCATCAGTAGCGAAACGACCGCGGCGAGCACTCCACGGCCCGGCCTGCGCAGCGTTGCGGCGCGGTGCCTGCGGAAGGCGGCAGCACGCGAGGCAACGCGAGTGAACCCTTGTCGCACAGAACTTTCTCCATCGAGTCGGCGAACGCGGCAGTGATCGGGGCCGGGACCAGCGGCGGGAGTGGCACGCCCGAAGCGTGCCAGTCGCGCGCGGCCTGGCTGGGGATCCAGCTACGCCCGCAACACGCAGAGTTGTTCGAGCCGAGGAGTCCGTCGGCATGTGCGCCGGGCCCACCTCACCCGCTGCGCCCGAGTCGGATGGCCCGTACGCGACTCAGACCGCCGCAGCGCGGCTGCGGCGAGGAGAACGGCCAACACGACCAGCAGGCACACACCAAGCACGCCATCGAAACCACCGGGTATGTCCGGCATCGCGTCGACCAGCACACTTGGAACGCCCGGTTCCACCGGCACGTCTACCGACATCAGCGAAACCGAATCATCGGATGGCAAGCACAACGCCGTCGGCCCCGCTACACAGAGTGAGCCCTGCAGAAGAGCCAGACCCGCGATAAGCGTGAGCGCAGCGACAAGCCGCACGAGACCTGCTCGTGCGGCACTACGTGTCGTCACGGGGCCAGTCACGTCGACAAGGTTAACCTCGTGGGCCGCCGCGCCCTCCGGACACCCCTGAGCGCTCGCCACCGCACATACAATGATGGTATCAATCGTAGTATCACGATGATAGCGTCTCTGTGCGATGGAATAGGGGTACGCGATGTTGATGAACAAGGCGGAGACCGCGCTGGTGAACTCGCCGCCCCGGCGCTGGCTGCAGCGCTTCTATGAAATCCAGGTGCTGTTGCGGTTCGGCGGCCGGTTGCCCCCAGGGGCGCGGGCGCTGGAGATCGGCTGCGGCTCGCAGCTGGTGTTGGAGCGGTTCGGCGCGGCCAGCGTGGACGCCGTGGACCTCGACCCTGCCATGATCGAACGCGCTGGCGGGCGTCTCGCTCGCTACGGAGACCGGGTGCGGCTGGCGCAAGGCAGCGCGACCGATCTGCGTGCGGCGCTGGACGCCGAGGACGGCGGCTATGACGCGGTGTTCGACTTCGGGATCGTCCACCACATCCCGGACTGGCGCGCGGCCATTGCCGAGGTCGCCAGGGTCCTCACGCCGGGCGGCCGGTTCTACTTCGAGGAGGTCACGGCCCACGCCCTGGCCCGGCCTATCTACCAGCGGCTGTTCGAGCACCCGGCTGAGGACCGGTTCAGCGCCGAGCAGTTCCTCGACGAACTGGCCCGCCACGGGCTCGTGGTGCTCGGGTCGACCACTCGGATCTCCGGCGACTACCTGCTCGGCGTGGCCGCCAAACCCCTGCCGGGCAGGAGCGACGGGTGATGGCGCTCGCCGCCTTGGCGCTGTTCGTCGTTTTCATGCTGCTCGCCGGCGGCGTGCGCACGCTGATCCAGCGTCGCCGCACCGGCGACACCGGCAACCGGCGGAGGTGGGCGGCACGCGGCTCGCTGGAGTGGTGGGGGCTTGCCGTGGCCGACCTTGGCTACCTGACTGTCGGTGTCGGTGCGCCAGTCGCTGCCCTGGCCGGCATGCCGCCGCTTGCCGTCGTTGACCACCCGGTTAGGCACGGTGTGGGCGTGGTGCTCGCGGTATTCGGCATCCTCGCGACCTTCGGCGCCCAGCTGGCGTTGGGCGCCTCCTGGCGGATCGGGGTCGACCAGACCGAACACACCGCGCTAGTGACCAGCGGACCATTCCGGCTGGTGCGCAATCCGGTCTTCGCCGCCGCGGCCATCGTGTTCCTGGGATTGGCGTTGATGGTGCCCAACCCCATGGCGATCGCGGGCCTTGCGGTCGTGCTCCTCGGAATCGAGATCCAGGTGCGCCTCGTCGAAGAGCCCTTCCTGTGCAGTGTCCACGGCGCCACCTACACCGACTACGCCTCGCGCGTCGGCCGCTTTCTGCCCGGCCTCGGCCGCCTGCGGGAGCCCAACACGTTCAATGCCAGCGAGTGAGCGAACTCAAATTCAGCACACGGTTGCGGAGTTGCGGAACGATCAGCAAGCGAGGCGAGTTCGCGGGGTCCCCTGCGTGTTCTCCCGCCTGATCGTCGGCTGGCAGGTCGCCACCAGCCTCTACACGGATCTGGCACTGGATGCCCTGCAGATGGCGATCTGGCGCCGCCAGGCCACCAGCGCGGGCCTGACCGGGCTGGTCCACCACAGCGACAGTGAGAGTGCAGTATCGGGCCATCTGCTACACCCAACGTCTCGCCGAGGCTGGCGCGGTCGCATCCGTTGGCGGACCATCGCGCGGTCTGGACGACACCGAGATCGCCACCGTCGAGTACATCGAATGGTACAACAACCGGCGCCTGCACGGCGAACTCGGGCACCTCCCGCCCGCCGAGTACGAGGCACTACACGCGATGACCCACCCGGTCACCGCAACCCTGGAAACCAACTAATCCAGTCTCCACGAAACCTGGGGCTTGACAACGCGCTGTCGCGGCCCTGCGTTGGTTGGCTAACCACCGACACTTTCTCCGCGTCGAACCGCAAACTCACTGGCTAGCGGGTCGTACCTACCCCCGACAGGAACCCCACCTACCAAACCGCACAACGTGAACTGGCCGGTTGGCACTCACACCGTGTAGGTGTCTTCGAGTGTCAACCGGCCGGTTGTTGATGTTGCCCATGTTTTCGGTGCCCCCGGCAGGACTCGAACCTGCGGCCAAGAGCTTAGAAGGCTCCTGCTCTATCCGCTGAGCTACAGGGGCGTGGGGCGGCGCCTGCCGGAGCAGGTTAACCGTCCCGATTGATCTGATCGTTCCGACGGCCTCGACTGTTTCCCAATCGCACCGGTCGAGTGACGAAGAGAACGCGACCGGGTCACACCGGTGCCGTCGACGACCTCTCGATCAGGGTGACGGGGAGGGTCCGGGCTGGTCCCGGTCTCGACCCGTCGAGCAGGCTCAAGGCCAGCTCAGCGGCGGTGCGGCCCTTCTCGGTGAGGTCTTGGCGAACCGTGGTGAGGGGTGGGTCGGCCCAGTGCGCGGCCGGGGTGTCGTCGAAGCCGACGATGGACACGTCGGACGGGACGCGCAGGCCCAGGTCGGTCGCCGCGCGGATGGCGCCCATGGCCAGTTCGTCCGAAAGGCACAGCAGTGCGGTCGGGCGGGGGTCGCGGGTCAGCAGCCAGCGGGCGCCTTCGCGGCCGTGGTCGCGCGCGCTGCACGGGGCTTCCCAGATGGGGACGTCCTGGCCGAGTTCGCCTCGGTAGCCGCGGATCCGGTCGCGGGTCACCCGGAATCGCGCCGCGCGCCATCGGTCCGGTGACACAGGGCCACGGTGGCCATCGGTGTCCAGCGCGAAACTCAGGATCGCGACGCGGCGGTGGCCGAGGTCGCGTACGTGTCGGGCGGCCATGGCCGCGCCCGCCTCGTCGGCGATGTCCACTCTGGCCGTCGCGGGCAGGGCGGGCTGGTCGATCACCACCAGCGGCAGCGATCGCGCCGACACCTGGGCCAGCGCGGGGGAATCGTCCGGAAGGGAGTACGCGATCGCGATGTCGGCCTGGGCCCGCGCGACGCTGTCCGGGTTGGGGCCCGCGCCGGTGCCGGGCAGCAGCAGTAGCGCGCGCTCGCGGTCCAACGTGGAGGTCAGGCTGTCGAGCACGATCGACAGGGCCGGGTCGGTGAACGCCGCGGACAGGCCGCCGCCGAGCATGACCACCACCGCGCCGCTCTGCCGGGTCGCCAACGAGCGGGCGACCGGGTCGGGTCCCGCGTAGCCCAGCTCCGACGCCGTCGAGATGATCCGCTCGCGCAGTGCGGCGGACAGCTGGTCGGGCCGGTTGTAGGCGTTCGACACCGTCGCCCGGGACACTCCGACCGCGGTGGCGACGGTGTCCAGGGTCGGTCGACGGACCGGCTGCTGACTCACGGCTACAGCGTAGTCCGCACCACTTTCCTCGCGTGCGCGTAGCGATCACTGAAGCGCTTAAGTATGGTGGGAGTCGCCTAGTGGGCACGACCGGAAGTTCGTCGGGGGTATCGGCGGATCCAAGGTTTCCGCTGGGCGTGCGGGCGGAAGGTCCTCGTACTGGTTGTCCGTGGGCCTTTCGGCCGTGCGGCCAGCGGGAAGCTGGGCCGTCGAGACCCCCGACGAACTTCCGGTCGTGACCACTAATCCTCAGGGGAGTGCCGTGCGGTCCGTGCTTGTCGTCTTCGCCATGAACGGGGTGGTCTTCGGGTCGTGGGCCTCGCGTATCCCCGCCCTCGCCGCCCAGGTCGACGCCGCTGAGGGGACCCTCGGCCTGGCCTTGCTCGGCGCCAGCGTCGGCATGATCCTGGTCGCCTCGCTGACCGGGCGGCTCTGCGCGCGCTACGGCGCCCGCGTACTCGTCGGCGCGTCGGGCCTGGCATCGTGCCTGGTCATCCCGTTCCTCGGCCTCGCGTCGAACCCGCTGACGCTGGGTCTGACCCTGGTCGCGCTCGGCGCGAGCGTGGGCATGCTCGACGTCGCGATGAACATCGCCGCCGTGACTGTCACCCGCCGGGCCGAGCGGGCGCTGATGCCGATCTTCCACGCGGGCTTCAGCTTCGGCGGACTCATCGGCGCGGCCGGTGCCGCGCTCGCCGCCGCCGTTGGCTGGTCACCGCTGCCGCACCTGACCGCGGTCGCCGTCGTCGTGGCTCTCGTCCTCGTCGCGGTCGTGCGGGAAGTGCCCAACGAGCGAGCCGCACAGCCCGACGCGACCCCTGGACCAGCACCGACGCGTCGCCCCGTGCTCTGGCTGCTGGCCGCGGTGGCACTGTGCTCCGCGGTCGCGGAAGGGGCGAGCGCCGACTGGTCGGCACTCTTCGCCGCCGACTACCGCGGCCTCGGCGAGTCGTCCGCGGCGTTCGTCTACGGCACCTTCTCCGTCGCCATGGCGGTCACCCGGCTCCTCGGCGAACGCGCGGAACGCCGCTTCGGCCCGTACCGCCTGCTCGTCGCGGGCGCCGTGGTCGGGGGCTCGGGCCTGCTGCTGGCCACGACCGTCCCGTCCCCGGTCGCCACGTTCGCCGGGTTCGGCCTGGCCGGGGTCGGTCTGGCCTACGCGTTCCCGGTGGCGCTGGCCCTCACGGGCGCCGCGGGCCGCCGCGCGGACGGCACGGGCGGCGAACGCGAGATCGGGTTCGTCACGGCGATCGCCTATACGGGCTTCCTCGCCGGTCCGCCGCTGATCGGCGGCATCGCGCACCTGAGCGACCTCGCCCTCGCGCTCTCCTTCGCCGGGATAGTCGCGGCCCTCATCGCCCCCCTAGGGCATGTCCTGCGGATCATGGCGGGCGGTATCCGCGCCCGCTCGGCCCCTGGCCGCACCGCGGGAACGGCCACGGACAACCAGTACGCGACCGTCCCCGCGGCACGCCCAGGAACCAAGCGGATCACGGATCCCACCCACCAAGATCCACAGGACACCCCCTAGCCATGGCGTCGAGAGAGAGGGCGGTTGACGATCGGGAAATCCCGGTCTCGCCAACCGTGAAATAGGGCCGACTAGGCTTATCCCGTGTCAGTGGACAGCCCGCCGGAAAACAAGGCCGCCCCCACGCGCGGTGCGGGTCTCGCGCCGCTGCTGGTGGTCGGCACCCTGCTCGCCGCCCTGGTCGCCGCGGTCCTGGTGATGCTGTCCGGAGGTGACCGGTACGCCATTCTCGGGCTGCCGACCCCGGACGCGTTCACCGAGCACGGCCTGACGGTCGTGCGGGTGCTCGCCGAGGTCGGCGCGGTCATCACCGTGGGCTCACTGCTGTTCGCGGTGTTCCTCGCGCCGCCGCGGTCGGACGGCGTGCTCGACGTCGGCGGATACGCCGCGCTGCGCACCGCGGCCTGGGGCGCGGCGGCCTGGTTCGTCGGCGCCCTGCTGTCGGCCCCGTTCACCGCGGCCGACGCCGTGGGCAGGCCGATCTCCGACATCCTGCCCGCCGACATCCTGGTCAACCTGGTCGGCTCGCTCTCGCAGGCGAAGTCCTGGCTGTTCACCGCGGCCATCGCACTGCTTGTGCTGGTCGGCACCCGCATCGTCCTCACCTGGGGCTGGACCACGGCTCTCTTCGGCGTCGCCCTGTTCGGGCTCATGCCGGTCGCGGTCACCGGGCACTCGTCCAGCGGCGGACAGCACGACATGGCGACCAACAGCCTGCTGCTGCACCTGGTCGCCGCGGCCCTGTGGGTCGGCGGGCTGATCGCGCTGCTCGCCCACGGCCGCCGCCAGGGCGCACACCTGGGCCTCGCGGCGTCCCGGTTCTCCCGGATCGCGCTGGTCTGCTGGATCGTGATGGCCGGGTCCGGCGTGGTCAACGCGCTGGTGCGGCTCCCGCTCAGCGACCTGTTCACCACGTCGTACGGCCTGCTCGTGCTGGCCAAGGTCGCCGCGCTGCTCGTTCTCGGCGTCTTCGGCTACCTGCAGCGCGAACGCGGCGTGAAGGGCATCGTCGAACGCGGCTCCGGCGCGACGCTGCTGCGGCTGGCCGCCGCCGAGGTGCTGATCATGCTCGTCACCTTCGGTATCGCGGCGGGCCTGGCCAGGACGCCGCCGCCACGTACCGCGTATGTCGAGCCCGGCCGGGTCGAACTCCAGCTCGGCTACCCGCTCGACCACGCCCCGACGACACTGCGGCTGCTGTTCGACGTCCGTTTCGACCTGATCTTCGGCACCCTGGCCCTCGTGCTGGCCGCGTTCTACCTGCGCGGCGTCTTCCGACTCCGGCGCGAGGGCGTCGCGTGGCCGGTCGGGCGCACGATCGCCTGGCTGCTGGGCTGTTTCGTGATCCTGTTCGCCACGTCGTCCGGCTTCGGCCGCTACGCCCCGGCGATGTTCAGCGTCCACATGCAGACCCACATGATGCTGAGCATGCTCGCCCCGATCCTGCTGGTCCTGGGCGCGCCGATGACCTTGGCCCTGCGCGCGATCAAGCCCGCGGGCAAGGATGCCCCACCCGGACCGCGCGAGTGGATCCTGGCGTTCGTCCACTCGCCGGTGTCGCGGGCCCTGACGAACCCGGTCGTCGCGCTGGTGCTGTTCGTCGGCTCGTTCTACGGGCTGTACTTGTCCGGGCTGTTCGACTCAGCGCTCCCAGAACACTGGGCGCACCTGCTGATGAACGCGCACTTCCTGCTGGTCGGCTACCTGTTCTACTGGCCGGTGATCTCCATCGACCCGGCCCCGCGCAAGCTGCCCCACCTGGCCCGGCTCGGCCTGGTCTTCGCGTCCATGCCATTCCACGCGTTCTTCGGCGTGATCCTGATGAGCATGCAGACGGTCGTGGGGGAGCAGTTCTACCGCGGCCTGGCCCTGCCGTGGAACACCGATCTCCTCGCCGACCAGCGCCTCGGCGGCGGCATCGCCTGGGCGTCCGGGGAGATCCCGCTGCTGGTCGTCCTGATCGCACTGCTCGTGCAATGGGCTCGCGCCGACGACCGCGAGGCCCGCCGCACCGACCGCCGCGTCGACTCAGGCGACAGCGACGACCTCGACGCCTACAACGAGATGCTCAAGCAGATGGCCAAGGAGAAGTAGGCCCACTACCGCATAGGCCCGACAATCCGCGCTGTGTCGCGCCTTCGTGGCCTGGGGTTATCCACAATCCCTGAACCATCCACAGCTCACGGACGCCCTCTGGTCGCCGTCCTCCCGCTCCGGGAACGTTGGGGTCACAAGAACCCACGAGGAGAGGACGGACTGTGTACGAGACCGTGGTGACGATGGTCGGCATGGTGGCGGGCGAGATCACCAAGAGGCGCACCGGCGACAACGTTCCGGTGATGAGCTTCCGCCTGCTGACCACCGAACGCCGCTACAACAGCGACACCGGACACTGGAAAGACGGCGACAGGATGTTCGTCTCCGTGCACTGCTGGCGTGACCTGGGAGTCAACGTCGCCGCGTCCTTGCGCCGCGGCGACAAGGTGATCGTCACCGGCAGGCTCTATCACCGCGAGTACCTGACCGACAGCCACCGCCGCCTGAGCGTCGACCTCGACGCCAGATCGGTAGGCCCCGACTTGTCCCGCTGCCAGGTCAAGATCGACCGCGACACCGTCCACGCGGTGAAACACCCAGCATCCGCTCCAGCCCAACCGCAGCTGGCCCTCGAATCGCCACCGACGACTCCCGCGTTGTCCGCGGACCCCGAACCGTCCCTGCCCGGCGGCGAGAGCTCGCAGCCCTCACCTGACCTGGTCGATGAAAACGACGCCGGGGATCAGGTCGCCGCGTGATGCGCGCGAGTCCCCACATCCACCAGCGGTCAATGGTCGCGAAGCGCTTCCATCGGTTCCTTCTTGCTCATCGACGACCGCCTGTCGATCCCGATCTCCGCCGCCCGCTTGCGCGGCCGCTCGATCGTCCAGTCCGCATACGATCCAGACTTTCCACCCCGCGCCGACACCGTCGAGTGCCCCTTGGCCGCGACCGCGTTCGAGATGCGTGCCGTCTTCTCCTTGGACTCGCCGTCCTGGCGCGGTTCGCGATACATGCGTTCGTTCTTGATGCTCGGGTTCGGCGTGTTATCGCTCCTCCCACGGCCCGTTTGCGGGATGCCCGCGCTCTCCACCGGACCAACCTGAGACGACACGACCGTGCTGACTCCTTGCGTTCGCCACCTGTTCGCTGCGACATCAGTGCTGGTCGGGCGCGGAAACCCGCCGCGCGAGGTCCCCCGAACGGCGGTTCCGGCGGGCCGTGGGCCGGGCAACCGGGCGACCGCGATCAGCGGCCGTGGCGGACCGCTCTACGATCGCGAGCATGGCCGAGTTCATCTACACCATGAAGAAGGTGCGCAAGGCGCACGGGGACAAGGTCATCCTTGATGACGTCACCCTCAACTTCCTGCCCGGCGCCAAGATCGGCGTCGTCGGTCCGAACGGCGCGGGCAAGTCCAGCGTGCTCAAGATCATGGCGGGTCTCGATCAGGCGAACAACGGCGAGGCATACCTCTCGCCCGGGTACTCCGTCGGGATCCTCCAGCAGGAGCCGCCGCTGAACGAGGAGAAGACCGTCCTGGGCAACGTCCAGGAAGCGGTCGGTGACATCAAGGCCAAGCTCGACCGGTTCAACGAGATCGCCGAACTGATGGCCACCGACTACTCCGACGAACTCATGGAGGAGATGGGCAAGCTTCAGGAAGACCTCGACCACGCCGACGCGTGGGACCTGGACTCCCAGCTTGAGCAGGCGATGGACGCGCTGCGCTGCCCGCCGCCGGACGCCGACGTCACGGTGCTGTCCGGAGGTGAGCGTCGCCGGGTGGCGCTGTGCAAGCTGCTGCTGTCCAAGCCCGACCTGTTGCTGCTCGACGAGCCCACCAACCATCTCGACGCCGAGAGTGTGCTCTGGCTCGAACAGCACTTGGCGCAGTACGCCGGTGCCGTCCTGGCCGTGACCCACGACCGGTACTTCCTGGACAACCTCGCCGAGTGGATCCTCGAGATCGACCGCGGCCGCACCTACCCGTACGAGGGCAACTACTCCACTTACCTGGAGAAGAAGGCCGAGCGTCTCGCGGTGTCGGGCAAGAAGGACCAGAAGCTGCAGAAGCGCCTCAAGGAGGAGCTGGCCTGGGTGCGGTCCAACGCCAAGGCGCGGCAGACCAAGTCGCGCTCCCGCTTGGAGCGCTACGAGGAGATGGCGGCGGAGGCCGAGAAGACGAGGAAGCTCGACTTCGAGGAGATCCAGATCCCGCCGGGTCCGCGTCTGGGCAGCATCGTGGTCGACGTCAAGAACCTGGAGAAGGGCTTCGACGGGCGCGTCCTCATCGACGGGTTGTCGTTCGACTTGCCGCGCAACGGCATCATCGGCGTGATCGGTCCCAACGGCGTCGGCAAGACCACGCTGTTCAAGACCATCGTCGGCCTGGAGAAGCCGGACGCGGGCGAGGTCAAGGTCGGCGAGACGGTCCTGCTGTCCTACGTCGACCAGAACCGGGCGAACATCGACCCGAAGAAGACGGTCTTCGAGACCGTGTCCGGCGGGCTCGACTACATCAAGGTCGGCATGGTCGAGATGCCGTCGCGCGCCTACGTCAGCGCGTTCGGCTTCAAGGGCCCCGACCAGCAGAAGCCCGCGGGCGTGCTCTCCGGCGGTGAGCGCAACCGGCTGAACCTCGCGTTGACGCTCAAGCAGGGGGGAAACCTGATCCTGCTCGACGAGCCCACCAACGACCTCGACGTCGAGACCCTGGGTTCGCTGGAGAACGCGTTGGAGCAGTTCCCCGGCTGCGCTGTGGTCATCTCCCACGACCGGTGGTTCCTCGACCGGACCTGCACCCACATCCTGGCGTGGGAGGGCACCGAGGAGAACCCGGCCGAGTGGTTCTGGTTCGAGGGCAACTTCGAGGGCTATGAGAAGAACAAGATCGACCGACTGGGCGCGGACGCCGCCCGTCCGCACCGGGTCACCTACCGCAAACTGACCCGGGACTAGACGGGAGACCGGCGAAAGTGGCGGCCTGGAACGAGTTACCCGCGGCAGGCGGCACGTCAGAGTGCGACGCACTCGTGGACGTCGCCGCCCGCCTGCGGTGGAGCGCTCCCGAACTGTCCGCGCAGTTCGCCACGCGCGCACTCGGTGCCGCCGACCAGGCGACCAGGACCAGGGCCCAGGCCCTGCTGGCCGCCGCGCTGGTCACCCTCGGTCGACACGCCGAAGCCGTCGAACCCGGCCTGGCCGCCCTGCACGCCACCACGGCGGGCGGCCAGGTCGACCGGTCCGCGCGGATCCGGGTCGTCCTCGCCGCGTGCGCCCGCGCGCTCGGCGAACCTCTCACCGGGTGTGAAGTGCTGCGCCCGGTTCTGCAGACGAAGACGGCCAAGCCCGCCGTGCGCGCCATCGCGCTCGGTCAGTTCGTCACCTGCGCCGCCCATGTCGGCGGCCGCGACGACCTGGAGGACGCCCTCGCCGAAGCCGAGCGCCTGCTCGCCGCCGACGAGACCCTCACCCAGGACGCCCGTCGCGTCGAAACCGCGCTGCTCAACGTCCGCGCAGCCTCCTACCACCGCCGCCACGGCGACACCGAGGCCGCGGCCGACATGGCCCGAGCGGGCTTGGCCCAGGTCCACCGCCTGCACCACCCGGCGAGCGAGGGCGGTCGGGCCCGCGCCCGCCTCACCCTCGAACTGGTCTGCGCCCTCCTCGACGACGGCCATCAAGACGAGGCGGTCGAAGCCGCCGAACCCGCGCTGACCACCCCCACCCGCGCCGCGTCGGCACCGGCGCTGGGCAGGCTGCGCCTGGCTCTCGCCACCCGGGTCCACATCCCGGCGGGCCGCACCGACCTCGGCCGCGCCCTGATCGCCGAGGTCGTCCAAACCGCCGAGCGCCACCTGCTCGACTCACTGCTGGCCGACGCCTGGACCTTCCTCGCCCACGCCGACGAGGAATCCCACCGCCCCGCCGACGCCCTCCACGCCCTGCGCTCCGCTCGCGCCGCCGAGTACCGCCACGTGCGGGCGGTCGACCTGGCCCGCCACCGCCTGAGCACCGAGTTCGGCCTGGAAACCCGCGCCGACCGAGCCGTCGCCCAACTGCGCGCCCTCGCCCGAACCGGCACGCCGCGCACGCACCCGACGCCGACGTCCATCCCGCTTCCGGACCAGTCGTCCCGCCGTCCCACGACTCCCGCCCGCGCCACCCGAGCCGCCCGCTCCGAGATCACCAAGATCAGCGGCTCGCACTCGGGCGAGGTCCCGTCCCACGACACCGCGTCGACTCACAGTCCCGGCGCGAGCACCCGCACGCCCGCGCATCCCGCGACTTCCGCGGTTCCCGACCTCGACTTCGACCTTGGCCCGGCCGCCGCGGACCCCGCCGGTCCCACCGGGATGCTCGACGCGGGTGCTCACGAAACGCCTGGCGAGGACCTTGCCGCCACCAGACGGGCCCTCGGCGCCTACCTCGATCAAACCGAGGACAACTCCCGCGTCCCGGCAGGTAAAGCCGACACCGACGCGCACGCCCCTGACCACCTGGGCGAGGAGCGAACGCGCGGTGGTTCGGAGTCCTCCGCGGGTGCGGGGTCGGCTCTGGCTGAATCAGCCCTCGCAGCCCTGATCGCGAGCCTGCCCAACCCGCCCCTCCCCAACCGCGAGTCCACCGGGCGACGCGCCAAACCCGTGTTCCCCTCAGGCGCGGTGTTCTCCCTGGTCTTGGTGCACGTGGCGCCGGTCGGCACCGTGCAGGCGACCGAGCCGATCGAGCCGCCCGTCCCCGTCGGCGGCGACGTCGCGCTGAACGCGCTGGCCTCCCACGTGCGGGACCTGGCCCCCGCCGACGCGGAACTGGTCCGGACCGACCTGGGGGAGTTCGCGGTCCTGCTCCCCGGCACCGATCATGCCGACGCACTCCACCTGGCCACCACCATCCGCGACCGCGCCACCGAATCCGCCTGGCTCGTCGACGACCAGGGCCGCGACCTGGCCATCCGCACCGGTGTGGCCACCCACCCCGCCGCAGGAGACTCTCCCCGAGACGGCGTCGACCCCCTCCTGTCCGCCGCGCGGGCGGTGCTGTCCCCACCCGCCGCCCCACGCAACGACATCACCCACCTCGACGCGGCCCCACTCGATCCGGCGGTCACATCGGACCGGCCGCTCGCAGGCGGAATGGGAAGCCGCCCGGACACGCGGTCAGCGCTCGCCGACGTCGAAGCCGCAAGCCAGTTGACGCCTGCGCTCGGGAACGCTGCGAGCACGGCAAGCGGCATGACGCCCGCACCTGCTACGACCATCTCGACGGAGCCGCCGCCACTGGAGCTCCCGACGACGGAAGCCTGGTCAGCAGGTGCACGGGCAGGATCTACCGGAGCATGGTCGCCAGAGGCGGTGTCCGCGGACGCCCAGCCGACAGGGGAGCGACCGGCGGATGCCGGGCAGGCAGACGAGCAACCGTTGGACGTCGGGTCGGCGAGGGCATCGGCAGGGGCTGACGGGGCCGGGTCCGAGGGGGCTCGGTCTGTGGAAGGGGCTCGCTCGGAGGTCGGGTCGACAGAGGCTTGGTCGGCGGAGGTCGGGTCGGCAGAGGGTTGGTCGGCGAAGACTGAAGCTGAGGGTGCGGCGCGGGCAGGTGGTCGGTCAGCCGAGATCGGGTCGACTGGGGCTTGGTCCACAGGGGACCGGTCTATGGATGTTCGGTCGACGGAGGCTCCGTCGACAGCGGCTTTGTCGGCGGCGGCCACGTCCGCCTCGGAGGCGGACGCCGCCTTCTCTGCCGCGGCCGGGTCGGCGACGACAGGCGACGACACAGTGTCTTCCGACGGCGCGGCGCCTCTTGCTCGTCGGGATCGGCGGCCCCCGAGGACGAGGCCACGTCCGACGCCCAGGCCCTGCTCAGCCGGTTCGGCATCGAGCCGCGTCGAGGTGGTCGCAGGCGGGCGCCGGAGGATGACTTTCCCTTCGATCTGTTGCCCGCTCCGCCGATGATGCCGGGCTCGTTCGAGCCCGTCGCGTCCATGCCGGTGGAGCGCGAACCCGATGAGATCCCGCGGCCTCCGACCCGCCCTGACTTCCCTACGCCCCCGGATCCCAGGCCGTTGCCCGGCCCCGATCCCAGCCCGATCCCAGGTCCTGGCCCGGATCCGCGCCCGATTCCGGGACCTGACCCGGATCCGCGCCCGGGCCCTGACCCGCGCCCAGGACCTAATCCCGATCCGATTCCGGACCCGGATCCGCGCCCGGGCCCTGGCCCCGACCCGCGCCCAGGACCTAATCCCGATCCGATTCCGGGTCCTGGCCCGGATCCGCGCCCGATTCCGGGACCTGGCCCCAATCCGCGCCCGGGACCCGGCCCCGACCCGCGCCCAGATCCCGTTCCGGGCCCGGGCCCGGGCCCTGGACCGATGCCGATGCCTGGCCCTGGGCCGAGCCCTCTACCGACGCCAAGCCCTCTACCGACGCCGAGCCCGTTGCCTATCCCGCACCCGGTGCCGGAGCCGAGCCCACCCCTGGGCCCCAGACCAGATTGGGACCCAAGCCCAGGCCCGACACCGGGCGACGTTCCTCGCCCGAAGCCCATGCCGAGTGAGCCAACCCAAGGCCCGAGCCCGTCACCCAGCCCGATCCCGAGTCCCACGCCGAGCCCGACATTCAGCCCGAGCCCGTCACCCAGCCCGAACCTGAGTCCCACGCCGAGCCCGACACCAAGCTCGATCCCGAGTCCCATGCCAACCCCGAGCCCGATGACGGACCCGACTCCGGGCCAGTCTCCCGACGGCGTGTCCCCGGTTGAGCCTGAGATGGACGTCGAGCCGCCGCCCTCCGCGGCGGAGATGTTGGCTCGGTTGAGTGCTTTGCTCGCGGTGCCGCCGACGTCGAGTGACACCACCTTGGAAACACTCATCGAGATAGCCGTCAATCCGGACCACCCCGACCCGGATCACCACACCAACCTGGATCAGCACGCCAACCCGGACCAACGCGCCGAGGCGGAAGCCTCGCAGGCACCGAATGTCGGGCAAGCGCAACCGCTGCCCATCGACAGCAGGCTCTCCTTCGATGAGGACGAGTCCGGAATCGCCACGTTTCCCGGTTCGTACGACGCGGTCCTCGAAGCCCCCCCGCCCGCGGACTCCGACATCGCGGGTGACCCCGCCGCCGTCGACCATGGGAGCGTCCAGGCAGGCCAGGCGTCAGCGGCTGTCGCCGACACCCCAGACGCCGGTCCCGCCGAAGACCCCGTCGACCCCGGCCAGGTCCCTTCACCCGCCACCGCCGGGGCGGGTGGTGATGGTCCGCCTCCCGCTGCCGATGAGGCGGCCGCCGCTGCCGCCGATCCGGCCGTTGCGGATACCGGAGTGACCGAGCCCGCCCCGCCGACGTCGGCGCGGTCGGCGGCGGCTGCGGCGTGGGCTCGGCGGACGGCGGGTAACGACACGCCCAGGCTTGCGGGGCGGCGGGAGCGGACGTCCTCCAGTGGGCTCGCCGAGCTACTCGCCGAGGCGATGGTGGCCTTCCAGGAGACCCAGCCTCAGCGCGACCTGGAGACCGCGGGTGCCTGGGCCGCCGACGCGCGGGCCGTGGATCCCGTGGCTGAGCCCGAGTCCAGTGGCAGGCGGCGGGCCGCCGAGCCGGACAATCCGCTCAAGGGCAGGCACCGCTCGTCGGAGTGGGCGCCCGCGGACATCGACTCCGGCTGAGGCGTCGGATGAGGCTTCGGCTGGGGCTCCGTCGGAACGCGCGGCCGAGTCCAGCCGAAGAATTGGACGTTCCGAGCCGAAGTCCGCACGGTCCGAGTCCCAACCGGACGCACGCCACGTCAACATTCCGTTACCGGGATACGACCTGACCCGGTGCGCCCCAGACCGTCACGTCGCGGCACTAGTGTGTGAGCTGCATGTGGCACACCGGCGTGCCGCCTAGCGTGGAGTCGCCTGAAAATGACCTCGACTGGAATTCGCACCGCTAGAGCCGTCAACGTCGACGGTTCCGACGACGGACGCCCGGTCAGCCGCAGTCCCGAGCAAACCCGAGACGAGCTCATCGAGTCGGCCGCCGAGCAGGCGTCCGACATCGCGGATCTGATCCGCCTCTACTACCGCTACATCCCCCCGGAGGAAATCCTCGACGACGACCCCGTGGATCTCGTCGGCGCCGTGCGGTCGCACGCCGAGCTGGCGCGACGCAGGGTGAAGGGCCGCCCGGCGGTCCGGATGGTGAACCCGAGTTCCGGCCAGGACGGCTGGAGCGCCCCCGGTTCGGTCGTCCAACTCGTCACCGACGACATGCCCTACCTGGTCGAGTCCGTCTCCGCCGAGCTGGTGCGCAGCGGCGTTCAGGTGCAGCGCGTGGTCCACCCGATCGTGGTGGTCCACCGCGACGTCACCGGCAACCTGCGCGAGGTCCTGCCGACCGCCGACCCGGACGACCCGCCGACCGGCGCGTTCGCCGAGTCGTGGATGTACATCGAGGTCGACCTCGTCAGCGACGGCGAGCGGGCCCGCGAGATCGAGACCAGCCTGCTGTCCGTGCTCACCGACGTCCGCGAGGTCGTCGAGGACACCAAGCGCATGGTCAGCACCGCCAAGTCCCTGGCCGACCAGCTGACGACCGCCCCGCCGCCGCTGGACGCCGAGCAGGTCACCGACGGCGCCGCCCTGTTGCGTTGGCTGGCCGGGGGCCACTTCACGTTCCTCGGCTACCGCCACTACGAGCTGGTCCGCGGTGACGAGCCCGCCCTGCGCGCGGTCCTGGCGACCGGTCTGGGCGTCCTGCGCCAGGACAGCCTCGCCTCGCGCAGCCTCACCGCGGGCCCCGACTCGGCCACCCACGCGCTGTCGTCGAACCTGCTCGTCCTCACCGAGGCCAGCGCCCCATCGACGGTCCACCGCTCGACCTACCCGTACTACGTGGGCGTCAAGACCTTCGACGCCGAGGGCAACGCCACCGGCGAGCACCGCTTCCTGGGTGTGTTCACCACGACCGCGCTGCACGAGGACGTCCTCGACATCCCTGTTGTGGAGCGCCGGGTGCGCGAGGTCATCCACCGCGCGGGCTTCCCGATGGAGTCCTACTCGGGCCAGCGCATGCTTGAGGTCATCCAGAACTGGCCGCGCGCCGAGCTGTTCTCCACCACGTCCGACTCGCTCTACACCACCGCCACCGGTGTCATCGCGCTCGCCGACCGCCGCCGTCTGCGGCTGTTCCTGCGCCAGGACCCGTTCGGCCGGTTCTTCTCCTGCCTGGTCTTCCTCCCGCGCGACCGCTACACCACCACGACCCGCATCGCGATGCAGGAAGTCCTGCTCGACGAGCTGGCGGGCACCAACCTGGAGTTCAGCACCCGGGTCGGGGAGACCCCGCTGGCCCAGGTCTATTTCATCGTCCACACCGACCCGGGCAGCGACATCGAGCCCGACGTCAGCCGGATCCAGGAACGCCTCACCGAGGCCGTCCGCTCCTGGGACGACCGCATGGTCGAGGCGGTCATCGGCGAGGGCCGCGAAGAGACCGGCGAGTCGCCCACCGAACAGGGCCAGCGCTTCGCCAGCGTGTTCCCCGAGGCGTACAAGGAAGACTTCTCCGCCGCCGACGCCCTGGCCGACCTGCGCAAACTCCAGGGCCTGCGAGCCGACGACGACCTGGACATGTCGTTCTACATGCCCGAGGACGCCGCGCCCGGCGAGCGCCGCTTCAAGCTCTACCTGGCGGGCGAGGGCGTCACCCTGTCGAAGATCCTGCCGGTGCTGCAGCAGATGGGCGTCGAGGTCGTCGACGAGCGCCCGTACGAGCTGCTCCGCGACGACGGCACCACCTGGTGGATCTACGACTTCGGCCTGCGCATCGACCCGGTCGTGCTCGACCACATCGACCCCGAGCGGATCGACGCGGTCAGGGTCTGCTTCCAGGAGGCGTTCGCCGCGGCCTGGAAGGGCGACGCGGAGTCCGACAACTTCAACGCGCTGGTCCTGCGCGGCGGCCTGACCTGGCGCCAGGCGTCGGTGCTGCGGGCCTACTCGCGCTACCTGCGCCAGGCGGGCACCCCGTACAGCCAGGAGTACATCGAGGACGCCGTCCTCGCCCACACCGCCATCGCCACGGCGCTGGTCGAGCTGTTCGAGGCGTGCTTCAACCCGGCCTCCCCGGAGGTCGAGCGCCGCGCCCAGGCCCAGGCCCGCATCGCCGAGATCACCACCATGATCGACGGCGTCACCAGCCTCGACGAGGACCGCATCCTGCGCAGCCTGCTCACCCTCATCCGGGCGACGCTGCGCACGAACTACTTCGTCCGCGACGAGGCGGGCAACCCGCGCTCCTACCTGGCGGTCAAGCTGGAGCCACGCGCGGTGCCGGATCTGCCGGAGCCGCGGCCGCGGTTCGAGATCTTCGTGTGCTCGCCGCGGGTCGAGGGCGTGCACCTGCGGTTCGGTTCGGTGGCGCGCGGCGGCCTGCGCTGGTCCGACCGGCGGGAGGACTTCCGCACCGAGGTGCTGGGCCTGGTCAAGGCGCAGGCGGTGAAGAACGCGGTGATCGTCCCGGTCGGGGCGAAGGGCGGGTTCTTCGTCAAGAAGCCCGCCACCCCGACCGGCGACCCGGCGCTGGACCGCGAGGCGTTCATGGCCGAGGGCATCGCGTGCTATCGCATGTTCATCAGCGGCCTGCTCGACCTGACCGACAACCTGCAGGCTGGCGAGGTCATCCCGGCCAAGGACGTGGTCCGCTACGACGCCGACGACACCTACCTGGTCGTCGCCGCCGACAAGGGCACCGCGACGTTCTCCGACATCGCCAACGCGGTCGCCAAGAGCTACGGCTTCTGGCTGGGCGACGCGTTCGCCTCCGGCGGCTCGGTCGGCTACGACCACAAGGCGATGGGCATCACCGCCAAGGGCGCGTGGGAGAGCGTCAAGCGGCACTTCCGCGAGTTGGGCGTCGACACCCAGACCCAGGACTTCACCGTGGTCGGCGTCGGCGACATGTCCGGCGACGTGTTCGGCAACGGCATGCTGCTCTCCGAGCACATCCGCCTGGTCGCCGCGTTCGACCACCGGCACATCTTCATCGACCCGGACCCGGTCGCGGCCACGACCTTCGCCGAGCGCAAGCGGCTCTTCGAGCTGCCCCGCTCATCGTGGGACGACTACAACCGCGACCTGATCAGCGAGGGCGGCGGCGTGTGGCCGCGCACCCTCAAGGCGATCCCGATCAGCCCGCAGGCGGCGCGCGCGCTGAGCCTGCCCGAGGGCGTCGACAAGCTGTCCCCCCAGGAGCTGATGAACGCGATCCTGCTCGCGCGGGTCGACCTGCTCTGGAACGGCGGCATCGGCACCTACGTCAAGGCCACCACCGAGAACCACGTCGACGTCGGCGACAAGGCCAACGACGCGGTCCGGGTCGACGGTGCCGCGCTGCGGGTCAAGGTCGTCGGTGAGGGCGGCAACCTGGGCCTGACCCAGCGCGGTCGCATCGAGTTCGCCCGCGTCGGCGGCCCGGACAGCACCGGCGGCAAGATCAACACCGACGCGCTGGACAACTCGGCGGGCGTGGACTGCTCCGACCACGAGGTCAACATCAAGATCCTGCTGGACGAGCTGTGCCGCCGGGGTGAACTCGACGAGGAAGGCCGCAACGCCGTCCTGGCCGAGATGACCGACGAGGTCGGTGAGCTGGTCCTGGCCGACAACTACCGGCAGAACGCCGTCCTGGGGGTCAGCCGGGCGCACGCCGCGCCGATGCTGTCGGTGCACGCGCGGCTGGTCGAGGCGCTGGAGCGCAACGGTATGGACCGCAAGCTGGAGGCGCTGCCGACCAAGTCGCAGTTCGCGGCCATGGACAAGGCGGGCGACGCGCTGTCCTCGCCGGAGCTGGCCACGCTGCTCGCGCACGTGAAGCTCTCGCTCAAGGAGACGGTGCTCGCCAGCGAGCTGCCCGACCAGGACGTGTTCGCCCGCAGGCTCCCGGAGTACTTCCCGAGCCAGCTGCGCGAGCGCTTCGCCAAGGCCATCCCCGAGCACCCGCTGCACCGGCAGATCACCACGACGCTGCTGGTCAACGAGGTCGTCGACGGCGCGGGCATCTCGTTCGCCTTCCGCCTGGCCGAGGAGATCAGCGCGACGGCGACCGACGCCGTGCGCGCCTTCGCCGTGGCGACCAGGGTCTACGACCTGCCGTCGGTGTGGGCCGAGATCGCCGCGCTGGACAACGTGATCCCGACCGACATCGCCGACCAGATGGTGCTCGCCACCCGCCGCCTGCTCGACCGGGCGTCGCGCTGGCTGCTCACCAACCGCCCGCAGCCGCTGGCGGTGGGCGCGGAGATCAGCCGTTTCCGCGACGCCGTGCGGACGCTGGCGCCGACGGTCAGAGGGATGCTGCGGGGCAGCGCCCGCGAGGAGGCCGAGACCGAGGCCGCACAGATGATCGCCGGGGGAGCCCCCGCCGACCTGGCCAACCGGATCTCGGCGATGCTCGACTGGTACTGCCTGCTCGACATCATCGAGGTCGCCGAGCTGGCCGAGCGCGACGAGGGCTACGACGACCGCAGCGCGGTCGAGGCCGCCGAGCTGTACTTCGCCCTGGCCGACCACCTCAATGTCGATCAGATGCTGACGGCGGTCAGTGCCCTGGAGCGCGGCAACCGCTGGCACGCGCTGGCCCGTCTGGCGCTGCGCGACGACTTCTACGGCTCGCTGCGCGCGATCACCGTGGACGTCCTGCGCCAGACCGACCCGGGCGACTCGGCCGACGAGAAGATCGCCGCGTGGGAGAGCCACAACGCCTCCCGGCTCAACCGGGCCCGGTCGTCCCTCGCCGAGATCCACGGCTCGGGAGTGTTCGACCTGGCCACGCTGTCGGTGGCGGCCCGCCAGATCCGCAGCATGGTCCGATAGTTCGCTGCCTCCCTCCCAGCACGGTCGGCGTGCTGGGAGGGGCGGGTAGGGTTTGGGGACGGAACGCTGGGCGGAGGGTGAGTCTGTGGGTGTTTTCGTTTCCGAGGTGCGGCCACGCTGGTCGGACATGGACGCGTACGGGCACGTCAACCATGCGAACACGGTGACGCTGCTCGAAGAGGCCCGGGTCGACCTGCTCTTCAATGAGGCCAAGCTGCGCGGCGTCATCGACCTGGCCCAGGGCGTGGTCATCGCGAAGCTCTCGGTGGAATACCACTTACCCCTGTTCGCCACCGGCGGCGCGGTCCGCATCGCGGTGTCGGTCCGCGAGATCCGCGGCGCCTACTTCATCCTGGACTACACGGTTCACAACGGCACCAAGGAATCCGACCCTGTCGCCGTCACCGCGACGACCACCCTGGCGCCGTACGACTTGGTCAACAGCAAGCCCCGCCGGATCACCGACTCGGAACGGGACTTCCTGGCCGCCTGGCACAACGGCGGGAACGGCGGTGTCCTCCGTGCCTGAACTGACTTTCGCCGACCCCTCCGAGCGCGACGACCTCGGCGCGTTCGTCGCCCGCGCGGTCCGGTTGGACCAGCAGGCCGTGGTCCGCCTGCGCGGCCGAGAGGGCGGCCTGATCGACGCGTGGGTCGCCACCCCGTTCGACGTGCTCGCGACCCGCACCGCGCGCGGATCGGTCGAGCCCAACGACATCACGGTCTTCGGCAACGAACTGCTGGCGGGCCTGGCCGTGGTCCGCAGCGAAAGATTCGATCCCGGCCCCTCCCGCGACATGCAGTGGCGCTCGGCCCTGCCGCCGACGCAGCACTGGCAGATGGTCGACTCGATCCCGGCCCGCGCGGTGTCCGAGCTGACGGACAAGGGTTTGGCGGTCGCGCGGGAGAACGTCGGCCCGCAAGGGAATCCGCCCGCGTCGCTGCTGGACCAGTCGGTCTTGACGGTGACCGGCGACGGACTGGAGATCAAGGTGCCGCTGCGGTGCCTGTTCGCCTTGTCCGGTATGGGTTTCCTGACCGACGGCGACGACGAGAACATCCGCGTCACGGCGACGGACTCCTGGATGCGCCTGGACGCCCGCTACGGCGCCGTCGTCCGCCGCCGACACGCTCTGTTGCCGCTGCTGGTCTAGCGGGTGTGTTCCCACCCGGGGAAAAGGACCGGTCGCTGGTGACGGTGGGTGCTGGTCCAATCACCGCATGACGAAATACGGCAACGCCCGCAACCGCGGACTAGCGGCGGAACTGAAGAACCTCCGCAAGGACGCGGGCCTCACCCTTCGGCAGGTCGAGCGGAAAGTGGGGATCTCCATCGCGAGTCTCAGCCGCATGGAGAGTGGGCTGCGCCCGATCACGGCGGTGACCGCGTCCGCCCTGCTCGCGACCTATGAGGTCATCGGCCCTGTACGCGCGAGAATCCTTGTCCTGGCAAAGGAGGTCAACCTCTCAGGGTGGCACGAAACCGATGGCGAGGGCCTGCCCCTACATCTGGGCGCCCTGACCGGTTTCGAGGCTGAGGCCACCCTCATCGTGCACGCGGCGATGCTGCGCATACCTGGCCTGCTGCAAACAGCGGACTACATCCGTACCACCCTGACCGCGCTCGGCTTCCCGGCACAGAAGCGCGCGGAGGTGGTAGCTGCCCGACTGGAGCGGCAGAAGGTACTTCTGGGGCCGAATCCGCCGCGATACCTTACGTTCATCGATGAAGCCGTACTTCGCAGGCCGACTGGCAGTCGGGCGCTGATGGCTGCCCAGTGTCAGCACATGGCCGACATGGCCGAGCTTCCCCACGTGGAGATCCGAGTCATCCCGTTCGAGTGCGGAACACATGCTGGTCTCGACGGGAGCTATACCTGGATGGAGTTCGCCAAGAACCCGCCTATCGTCTACCTCGAGCTGACGCAGTCATCAATGTTCCGGGATGCCGAACACGAGATCCGGCCATACCGCGAGACCACGGATAAGCTGATGGCTGCGGCCCTTTGTTCAGCCGAATCGGTGAAGTTCCTCCGCCGCTTCGTTTCAACTTTTGGCAAGGAGTGAAACAAGATGGAGCTTGGCCAAGCCCGATGGAGGAAGTCCACCTTCAGCGGGGGTGAGGATTGCGTCGAGCTCGCGCGGTTCCCCGACATGATCGCCGTCCGTGACTCCAAGCATCCCGCCGGGGGCATCCTCACCTTCCCCGCCCTACCCAGCCAGCTGATCCTGTTCCACCGCCCGCAGCCCGACCTTCCCCGTCCGTAGGGGCAGGTGTCGGTAGCCGCGCAGGACTCGGGTGCCGCCACGGACCGGCGTGCCCGCCGCGGCCAGGTTCGGGAATCGTTCGAACAGGGCGCGCAGCGCGATCACTGTTTCCATGCGCGCGAGTTGGGCGCCGAGGCAGTAGTGCACTCCGGCTGAGAACGCCAGGTGTTCGCGCGCGTTGGCCCTGGTGATGTCGAATCGGTGCGGGTCGTCGAATACCGCCGGGTCCCGGTTGGCGCCGCCGAGTAGGACGATCAAGGACTGGCCTGCCGGGACGTGTTCTGTGTCCGTGTGAGCTGTCCGCAGCGTCATCTGGACCGGGGTGTCGAACCGCAGGACCTCCTCCACCGCTTTGTCCCAGCCCGACGCGTCGGCCAGCAGCGCGCCGAGTTGATCCGGGTGGCGAAGCAGCAACGCCACCGCGTTGCCGATCAGCTTGACCGTGGTCTCGAAGCCCGCGCCCAGCAGCAACTGGGCCGTGGACTTCAGTTCGACGTCGGTCAGCTCGTCCAGCCGCACCAGCCTGCTGAGCATGTCCGGGCCAGGGTCGCGGCGCAGGTCGGCGATGTGGGTGCCTAGCCACGTGTGGATGTCGCGGATCGCGCGGTCGGCGACGCGGTACTCACGCCAGGTCATGCCTGGGTCGAGGGACATCGCGGCTTTGGCGCCCCAGTCGAGGAACTGAGCGCGGTTGGTGACCGGGACGCCGATGATCTCCGCGATCACGGTGACCGGCAGCAGCGCCGCGTAGGTGTCGATCAGGTCGAATGTCGCCGGTCCGCGCGCTATGTCGTCGAGCAGTTCGTCGGCGATCTCGCGGATCCGCTCGGAGTACGCCGCCACCGCGCGCGGGGTGAAGGCGCGGGAGACCAGGCCGCGCAGGCGGGTGTGCTGGGGCGGGTGGATGGCCAGTAGCGACGGCGGTTCGCCGGGGCCGAGAGCCGCCGGGTCGACCGCGGCCGCCGCCACCCGGCTCAGCCAGTTCGTCGGCGCCGGGGTCGGGCCCGCGAGGAAATGCTCGTCGCGCAGCACGGAGTTCACCACGGCGTGGCTGGCGGTCGCGCTGACCATCCGGTTCGCCACGACCGGACCTCGGGCGCGGAGCCGGTCGTAGGCGGCGAACGGGTCCGCCAGCACCTCGGGGTCCGCGATCACCTTCGCCACGGGGTCCCCGCGCCGGGCGGCGTAGCGGATGGCGGCGCCGGGTAGTCCGTAGCGGATGCCCCAGACCAGGGCCGACCGTGCCGGACGCGACGGGTTCCAGTTCATGCGCTGCCCCTCCGTTGTCGTTTCAGGCGCCCACCGGCAGGTGGACCACGCCGCCCAAGGTCGCCAGCAGGCCCGGGTGTTGGGCGGCGAGCGCGCGCAGTTCGGCACTCGGGCGGCCATTCCGGTCGACCGGCCACTCGACCTGGGCCTGCACCATGACCACCCACCGGCGGCGCAAGGCCAGCAGGAGACCCTCCCGGTCGCCGAAGATCTCGGCGAACCCCGGCCGCCACGGCACCACGCCGTCGCGGGTGCGCTCCAGGTCGGCGGCCACCGACCGCAGTGTCGAGTAGTAGCTGTTGGTCTCGCTCCAGGTCATGGGGCACCGCCTTGGCTGGGTCCTGCCGTTCTTGTCAAAACGGTAGGCGCCGGACCGGGTCGAGCGCGTCGGTCCGTGGGACCCGCCGCGGCCTCCTTCCGTGGGCGGAGACCGACCCCCGCCCGTCGACGGATGGCGCCATCCCGGGGCGTACCTATCCTGGCTTCATGCTGGTGCTGCTGGAGCGAACCAAGGCCCGGATCGAGGAGGGCTGCGCGCGGGCGGGCGTGCCGTACCCGTGGTGGATCCCGCTGTTCTCGACGGTGTCGGTCGCCCTGATCACCCTCGGTGCCCTGGTCCAGCGTGACGCGCTGCTGCCGCCGACCTGGCTCGCAGTGGCCGGTCTGCTGGCGATCAGCCCGCTGCTGATGTGGTCGGTCGGGGGACGGCTGGTCCCGCCGATGGCCGAGTCGGTCCTCACCACCCTGGCGGTCGGCGTCCTGCTGCTCCAGCCCGTCGAGGCCGACTTCGCGCCGCTGCTGATGCCGGTCCTGGCCGCCGAGATGGCCGCCATGTACCGGCTGACCACCGCCGTGGCGGTGTCCGGGCCAGGGGTTGCGCTGTTGGTAGTCGCAGGCATCCGCGGCAGCCTGGACGCGGTACCGCTCTACATCGTGATCGTCGCGCTCGGCCTCTACGTCGGGGTCAGCCTGCGCTGGCAGATGCGGGCACTGGACGCCGAGCGGCTCAACCACGCCGCCGAGCAGGATCAGGCGGTGGCCGCCGAGCGCCAGCGCATCGCCCGCGAGGTGCACGACGTCGTCGGCCACTCGCTGAGCATCACCCTGCTGCACGTGACCGGCGCCCGGCACGCGCTGCAGCACGACTGCGACATCGCCGAGGCGGTGGAGGCGCTGACCGAGGCCGAACAGGTCGGCCGGGCCGCCATGCGCGACATCCGCCAGTCGGTCGGATTGCTCGGCGCCGACCGGTTCGGCACCGCGCCGCTGCCGGGCGCCGACCGGATCGCCGACCTGGTCGACAGCACCCGCGCGGCGGGGGTGGACGTGCGCTACCACGAGTCCGGCGATCTGTCCACAGTGGACGCCACGCGCGGCGCCGGGCTCTACCGGATCGCGCAGGAATCCCTTGCCAACATCGCCAAGCACGCCCCGTCCGCGTCGGCTTCGGTGCACCTCGCCACTGGGCCGGACCAGACCCGACTGACTATTCGCAACACCCTCCCGACCGCCGTGCCGCGCACTTCGCGCGGTGCCGGACTCAGCGGCATGCGGACCCGAGCGGAGCAGCTCGGCGCGGTGCTGCACGCGGGGCCGCGGGAAGGGTGTTGGATCGTCGAGGTGACCGTGTCCGATCCCGCTCCGTCGCCGTCCTGCCCGCTGCGGCAGGTCGCCCCGTGACCGACGACCTCGTACGGGTCCTGCTCGTCGACGACCAGGAGCTGGTCCGCTCCGGCCTGCGCCGAATCCTGCGCCGCCGCGCGGGTTTCGCCATCGTCGCCGAGTGCGGCGACGGCGACGGCGTGCCCGCCGCGGTGGCCGCGCACGACATCGACGTGATAGTGATGGACCTGCGCATGAAGAACATCGACGGCATCGAGGCGACCCGGCGCCTCGGCGAGTCGGATCCGCCGGTCCTGGCGCTGACGACCTTCGATGACGACGACCTGCTGTCGGGCGTGCTGCGGGCGGGCGCCGCGGGGTTCATCCTCAAGGACTCCCCGGCCGAGGACCTGATCCGCGCCGTGCGCACGGTCGCGGCGGGGGAGAGCTGGCTCGATCCGACCGTCACCTCCCGGGTCCTCACCACGTACCGCAAGGCCGTGGCGCCCACCAACCACGGCCCCGCCGACCAGCTGACCCCGCGCGAGCGCGACGTCCTGCGGGCGATCGGGCGCGGGCTCACCAACGGCGAGATCGCCGAGGCCCTGTTCATCTCCGAGGTCACGGTGAAGAGCCACATCGGCCGGATCTTCGCCAAACTCGGGCTGCGCGACCGCGCGGCGGCCATCGTCTACGCCTTCGACCACGGGATCGTGTCGCCGGACAATCCGGTTGCTTGATCGTCGCCCTGTCTGGGCAGTGGCCGTGCCGAATCTGCTGGAACAGCGCGGCGAGCGGCGGGACGCCTCCCTCTGCGGAGGGAGACCAAATCTCACTCCGCAGAGGGATCCACCTCATCCTCCAGAGGGTGTTCCGCTCAGGTCGACATCGAAAGAATCGGTACTACCAAACAACTTCCGACAGGGGGACCAACAATGCGCACGGGAATGATCGCGGTCATCCTGCTCGCGATCGCGATATTGACCGCGGGCTCGGTGCAAGCCCAGCCGAGAACCGGCAACGCCATCCAACCGCGTTTCTCAGACCAGCCAGACCGAGGTCTCCGGCGGCAGCTGGTTGCCCTCCATCGGGCCGCTGGCCAGCAGGATCTCCCCGGGCGGCAGCGGAACCGGCGCCGCCGAGGTGTTCAGCGCGCAGATCAACCCGCCCCCCTTGCGGCGGAAGGCGAAGCAGCCGGGGGGCGCCCCGTACCACTCCAGCTCCTCACCGCCGAAGGCTCCCGAGGTCTTGCGGATCTCCAGCGCGTGCCGGTAGAGCGACAGCATCGACTCCGGGTCCTCCAGCTGCGCCTCGACCGTCAGGCCCGCCCAGTGCGTCGGCATGGGCAGCCATGCCGCCCCGGCGCGGGAGAAGCCGAACGACGGGATCTCGCCCTCCCATGGCAACGGCACCCGGCAGCCGTCGCGGCCGCGTTCGGTGTGGCCGGAGCGCTCCCACACCGGGTCCTGCAGGGCCCAGTCCGGCAGGTCGACGTTGGGCAGGCCCAGTTCCTCGCCGTTGTAGATGAAGGTGACGCCCGGCAGTGCCAGCTCGACCAGGGCCATGGCCCGCGCGCGCCGGGTGCCGAGGTCGCCGCCGCCGTAGCGGGTGACGTGGCGGACGACGTCGTGGTTGGACAGGGTCCAGGTCGGTGCCGCGCCGGTGGCCTGCACCGCGGTCAGCGAGCGGTCGATGGCCCGGCGCACGGAGTCGGCGTCGAAGTCGGCCTCGACGAGCTTGAAGTTGAAGCCAAGGTGCAGCTCGTCGGGTCGGACGTAGAAGGCGAACCGGTCGTCGCGCTCCACCCAGATCTCGCCGACGGCCATCGTGCCCGGGTACCCGTCGAGGACCTTGCGGATCAGCCGGTGGATGTCGTGCACGCCGTCGTTGTCGAACCGCGGGTCGACCACGTCGTGCGACTGCGTGCCCGCCATGATCGCGACCGCGTTCGGGTCCATGTCGGGCAGCCCGGCGGGCTTGGCCATGCCGTGCGCGACGTCGATGCGGAAGCCGTCGACGCCGCGGTCGAGCCAGAAGCGCAGCGTCTGCACGAGGTCCGCGCGGACCTCGGAGTCGTCCCAGTTCAGGTCCGGCTGCTGCGGGGCGAACAGGTGCAGATACCACTGCCCGTCGGGCACCCGCGTCCACGCGGGCCCGCCGAAGACACTGGTCCAGTTGTTCGGCGGCAGCGAGCCGCCATGGCCCTGGCCGTCGCGGAAGAGGTACCGGCCGCGCTCGCGGCTGCCCGGGGCGGACCGCAGCGCCTGCTGGAACCACACGTGCTGGTCGCTGGTGTGGTTGGGGACCAGGTCGATGGTGACCTTGAGCCCGTGGCCGTGCGCGTCGGCGACGAGCGCGTCGAAGGCGGCGAGGTCGCCGAAGAGCGGGTCGACGTCTCGGGGGTCGGCCACGTCGTAGCCGTGGTCGGCCATGGGGGAGCGGAAGAACGGCGTGAGCCACAGCGCGTCGACGCCGAGCAGCTCCAGATAGCCCAGCCGCGAGCGGATGCCCTCCAGGTCACCGACGCCGTCGCCGTCGCTGTCGGCGAAGGAACGCACGTAGATCTGGTAGAACACCGCGTTCTGCCACCACGGCAGCGCGCCTTCGTCCATCGAGTCCCCGGTTCGTCGCACGATCGTCAATCCTGCCATTCGCCGGTGTCGGACTCCCCGAAGTCCGAGAAATGATCAATTCCTCACAAGATCAGACCCAGCTGTTGAGCATGCTGTTGGCGGCCATCTCCAGGTACTGCCACAGCTGTTCGCGGTGCTGCGGGGCCAGCCCGGCCTCGTCCACCGCGATGCGCATGCACTTCAGCCAAGCATCCCGCTCCAGCGGCCCGATGGTGAAGGGCTGGTGACGCATCCGCAGCCGAGGATGCCCACGCTCTTCGGAGTACGTGTGCGGGCCACCCCAGTACTGCATCAGGAACAGCCGCAGCCGGTCCTCCGCCGGGCCAAGGTCCTTCTCCGGGTAGAGCGGGAGCAGGACCTCGTCCTTGGCGACCTCGACATAGAACCGGTGCACGATCCGGCGGAAGGTTTCCTCGCCGCCGATCGCGTCGTAGAAGTTCTCGGGGGTGCCCACGTCACCCATCCTCCCGCACGCCCACCTAGACGGGGGGAGGGGGCAACAGTCGGTTGAGCGGCGCGGGCACGCCCCCCTCCTCTACCGCGGCCATCGCCTTGGCCCGAAGCGCGCGCTGGACGGCGAACTGCTTGCCCGGCCGCACCTTCACCGTCATCCGGATCGTGATGCTCTCCGGGGTGACCTTCTCGACACCGAGCACCTCGGGCGGCTCGATCACCGAGTCCTTGAACTGCTCGTCGGCGACGACCTCGCCCGCGACCCTGGTGAGGATCTCGGTGACCTGGTCGACGTCGGCGCCGTAGCCGACGGCCAGGTCGAGCGTGGCCACCGCGAAGCCCTGGCTGGAGTTGCCGACGCGGAGGATCTCGCCGTTGCGGACGTACCAGACGGTGCCGTTGATGTCGCGCAGCGTGGTGATCCGCAGGCCGACGGCCTCGATGGTGCCCTTGGCCTCGCCGAGGTCGACGACGTCGCCGACGCCGTACTGGTCCTCCAGCATCATGAAGATGCCGGACAGGAAGTCCTTGACGAGGTTCTGCGCGCCGAAGCCGAGCGCCACGCCGACGATGCCCGCCGAGGCGATGATCGGCGCCAGGTTCACGCCCAGCTCGCCGAGGGCGAGGATGAAGGCCAAACCGTAGACGACGAAGCTGACGACGGACTTGAGCACCGAGCCGATCGTCTTGGCGCGTTGGGCCCGCCGGTCGGACAGCAGCGCGCCAAGGGCTTGCGGCGCGCGTTCGCGCAACGGCCGCAGCAGCGCGGGCATCTTGCCCTTGCCCGAGGTCAGCCGGTCGATCAGGCGGTGCACCAGCAGCCGGATCAGGAACGCGATCACCAAGATCATGACGATCTTCAGCGGCTTGGCGACCAGCCAGTTCGCGGACGCGGCCAGCCAGTTGTTCCCGGTCAGGTTGTAGACCTGGGTGCACCAGGCGTCGGTGCATTTCGGGGGTTCGAGTGCGAACGGGATCTGGTTCATCGGCGCCGACGATAGCCACGTCCGGCGCGGCCGTCGAAGGGGGTGTTCATCATCTTTTCGCGTCGACATGAGGGACACGTCACATAACACACGTGCGTTTCGGGGTGGATCTGTGGTCGACTTACGTCAGCACCGTGGAGGTGGTCGAGTGCCAGACCGACAACCGACCTCTCTCGGCGCGCCCTTCGGGCACGCGCCGAGGACGACGTTGTGCTCGAATCCGGGCGCCGTTCTGAGCTCAGCTCGCGCGCCCACACCGCTTCCGGGACCGCTGCCGTCGTGGGGAAGGCGTCGGGTCCTGCTGCTCAACACGACCTTCGAACCGCTTACGGCGCTTCCGCTGCGCCGCGCGGTGGTGCTGGTGGTGTGCGGCAAGGCCGAGGTCGTGCACGGTGACCCGGCGGGCCTGGTGGTGCATTCGGCGACGTCGAGCGTGCTGGTGCCGTCGGTCATCCGCTTGAGCAACTACGTCCGCGTGCCCTACCGGGGCCGGGTACCGCTCACCCGCGCCGGGCTGATGCACCGCGACCGCTACCGCTGCGCCTACTGCGGGGGCCGGGCCGAGACGATCGATCACGTGATCCCGCGCAGCCGCGGCGGCCAGCACACGTGGCAGAACTGCGTGGCGTGCTGCGCCAGGTGCAACCACCGCAAGGCCGACAAGCTGCTCACCGAGCTGGGCTGGCGCTTACGGGTGGTGCCCAACGCGCCGCGTGGGCCGCACTGGCGGTTGCTGGCCGGGGTGACCGACGCCGATCCGCTCTGGCTGCCCTACCTCGGGGAGCCCGCCGCCTAAGCGGTGACGCGGGTGCCCCGGGTGACGCGCGTGCCCGCCGTGACCCTGGTGCCCCGCGTGACGCGGGTGCCCCGCTCCTGCGCCGTGACGCGCGTGCCCCTGGTGACCCGGGTGCCGCGGTCCTCCGCCGTGACGCGGGTACCCCGCGTGACGCGGGTGCCGCGGTCCTCGCTGGTGACCCGGGTACCCCTAGTGACCCTTGTGCCGCACGTCACGCGGGTGCCGGGCTCGACCGCCGTGACGCGCGTCCCCCTCGTCACCCGCGTCCCCCTCGTCACGCGGGTACCCGCGGTGACCCGGGTGCCCCTGGTGACGCGGGTTCCTTGGCTCAGCACCAGTACAGACTCGTCCATTCGGGTGACAACAATGGCGGTGGCGTCGGAAGAAGTCGTGTACATGGAGTGTCCTCCTGGGGCGGTCGCACTACAGAACGATGGTCGATCGACTGCGCAAGAGCCGTACAGGTGAAAGCTATGACCCTGCTGCGTAACCGACAAGACGTCAACCCGCTGTATGCGGTCACATTTCCCCAGTTGAGGCCATTCGCTCCTCGCCGATAGGCCCAACGAGGTATGCGGGCGGACGTCACTCGGGTGAAGGGCGTTACCAGGAGAGCACCAACCGCTCACGCGCAGCGATCTTGAGCCGGTGGGATGACCGTCCATCCTGGTGGGAGCCTCGACGCGGCCCCGAGCCGTCGTCGGTTACCGTATCGCTTGTGACGCTCGTCGAGACCATTCTCGTCTTCGCGGTGATCCCGTTGGCCATTTACGGCCTGATCGCCCTGTTGACGCTGCGCGAAAACTTCGCCAAGACGCCGCGGTACCGCCCCGGTCAGGACTGGGAGCACCCGGCGGTCTGGTGGACGGCAAACCCGGCAGGTCTGGACGCGGGCCACGCCGCGATCACGGCCCACGCCGACGACTCGGCGCCTCGGCGCACGGCCAAGGGAGGTGCCCGTGGGAGCTGGTAGCACCGTCCACCACGAGGTGGGCGAACTCGCGGAGGACGTCGAACACGGCTACGGCGCCGTGGTGACCAACAGCGGCCGGATCTCGATCGCCCGTGCCAAGGAGGAGGAAGGCCCCGGCCTGCCCTTCACCCCGGTCCAGCTGACCCGCCTCGACGAAGCGCTGACCCTGTCGGCCCGCGCCACGGGCCTTGGCTTCAGCGTCTACCTCGGCGACCTCGGCGCCGACCCGCGCGAGCGCGCGGAGGAGTTGCACACCTCGATCGACGCGGGCTCCAGCGAGTCCATCCTGATCGCGGTGTCCCCCGGCGAGCGTCGTGTGGAGATCGTCACGGGCGAGGAGGCCGCCCGCCGCGTGGCCGACCGCGGCTGCAACCTGGCCATCATGAGCATGGTCGCCTCGTTCAAGGAGGGCGACCTGATCGGCGGCCTGGTGAGCGCCCTGCGCATGCTGAGCGACCAGGCGGGCTTCGCCCACAAGCGCTGAGCTGACTTGGAAGGCCCGGACCACGGCGGTCCGGGCCTTCGTCATGCCGGTGGCAGTCGAGGCCACACCAACTCGGCGACGGCCTTCGCCTTGGCGCACGCCTGGTCGTTGCTCTCGACGATCACTCGCGCCTGCTCATAGCCGCCGATCACCGCACGGCCCATGGACACGTGCTGGGTCACAATCGCGCAGCCGGAATCGGTTCGGTCGATCACCGACAGCCTGCCCGCGACGGTCAGTTCATTCGGCTTGGCGCTCGCGGACGTGAGCGCGGGCCCGGTGGCGAACAGCACTCGCAGGTCGTTTCCCACCGCGCAACTGTGCCGGGAAGGTGAGGGCCACGGGGTCTTCCCCGGGCCGGATGACATGGCGATCACGGCGGGGGTGAACATCGAGCAGGGATCGATTCCGCGCAGCGACCGTTCGCCCTGAAACGCTCGTGGGACCGGTTTCCCTATCCTGACGGCTATCGCCCGCGCGGTGCCCGCCGCGATCTCGCACGCCCTGGGTCCGCCCGGTGTCACGGCGATGCGGAACGTCACGCCGTCGGCGAGCTGAAGCCATTGATCGTGCAGCCGGACAGCAGCAAGATCAGGCCGATGATCGCGGCCTTGCGCATCGTTCCCCCAAGAAGAACGGGAGCCACCGCGATGACTCCACAGTAGACAATCCGCATCAGTACCCGTTGAACTCCCGGGTCGCCAGGGCGCACACGATGCCAGCGCGGCTTTCATAGACAACCGGCGCAAACACAGGCGTTTCCCAGCGCGGAACAGCACCGCAACCGTCCAGCACCGGTCGATCCGCCGCAATGACGGCGTGGGGGTTGGATCCGGGCTGTGACTTCGGCGACCACGCAGGCGATCTAGTGATCCGAGACCGAGATCTGCACGTCTCACCGCTGATGAAACGGAGGCAGACGCCGGCCGCCCTCGGCGTTTTCCTTGCGATACTTGCCCGCAGTTGATCGTCGGATCGTCGAGCAGGCTCCCCCGGTCGAACCAGCCCAGCCGCGCGCCGGAAGCGGAGTCGATCGCCATGGCATCCCGGTCTGCTGAATTGGGTGAAGTGGTTTTCCGACATCATGATCAGGTCCCCGAACTCGACCATGCCCGCGTCGAGTTGATGGGCACAGGAGCCCAGCCTGTTCGACGGGATTGCACGGCGTTCGTGCAGCCGGACAGCAGCAGCGTCAGCCCGATGATGGTGGACTTGCGCATCTTTCCCCCAAGAGAAACGGGGAGCCACCGCGGTGGCTCCCCGTCGATCAAACCAAAATCAGGACCCGTCGAACTCCCGGGCCGCCAAGGCGCGCACGATGCCCGCGCGGCCCTCAGAGACCAACCGGCGCAAAGCGGGCGGGTTTTCGCCCTCCAGCCACTTGTCCGAGGCCGCCACCGTCGACTGCGCGACCGACCACGCCGGGTACAGGCCCAGCGCGACCGACTGGGCGCGTTCGCTCGACCGGCGGGCCCACACGTCGGCCACGTCGGCGAAGTAGCGGTCGGCGTAGGTGGCCAGCAGGGCGCGCTGGGCCGGGTGGGAGAAGCCGCTGATGATGGCCTCGTTGATCGCGTTGGGCAGCTCGTCGTCGTGTACCGCCCGCCGCCAGGCCTCGGACTTGGCCTCGTCGGTGGGGGTCAGGGCGCGCGCCCGCTCGGCCTGGCGCTGGCCGGTGGCCGTCGAGTCGGTCTTCAGTTCCGCGTCGATTTCCGTCTCGCCCGCCGCGCCGTGGGCGACCAGGGCGTGCAGGAGGCGCCAACGCAGGTCGGTGTCGACCACGAGACCCGCCAGCGGCGCCGAGCCGTCCAGCCAGCCGCGCAGAGTGGCCAGCTTCTCCTTGGACAGCACCGATCCCGCGAGCGAGTTGACGAACGCGAGCTGGTGGTCGGAGCCCGGCTCGGCCGCGGTGGCCAGTTCCATGATCCGGTCGGTGAACTCCTGCCAGCCGCGCGGCACCCAGGTCGGGTCGGCGTAGGAGCCGATGGCGGTCTGGGCCTGCAGCAGCAGCCGCTGCACGACGCCGACCTCGCTCTCGGCGGCGAGGCCGTGGCAGACCAGGGTGACGAAGTCGCGGGCCTTCAACTCGGCCTCGCGGGTCATCTCCCAGGCCGCCGACCAGCACAGGGTGCGCGGCAGCGGCTCGGTGATGTCGCCGATCCGGTCGATCAGGGTGGTCAGCGAGCCCGCGTCCAGACGCATCGTGCAGTAGGTCAGGTCGTCGTCGTTGACCAGCACGAGCTTGCCCTGCGGCACGCCGACGAGCTCGTCGACGACCGTCCGCTCGCCCTCGACGTCGATCTCGACGCGGTGGGTGCGCAGGAGCATGCCGTCCTGGTCGTCATAGACGCCGATGGCGATGCGGTGCGTGCGCAGCTCGCCCTTGCCGGGCTTCGCCCCGCCCTGCACCACGGCGAACTCGGTGAACTTGCCGTCCGCGTCGACCTCGAAGCGGGGGCGCAGCGAGTTCAGACCCGTCGTCTCCAGCCATTGCGCGCTCCACCACGACAGGTCGCGGCCCGACGCCTCCTCCAGCGCGCCCAGCAGGTCGGCCAGGGTGGCGTTGCCCCACGCGTGCTTGTCGAAGTACACCCGCAGCCCGGACAGGAAGTTGTCCAAGCCCACGTAGGCCACCAGCTGCTTGAGGACGCTGGCGCCCTTGGCGTAGGTGATGCCGTCGAAGTTGACCTCGACGGCCTGCACGTCCGGGATGTCCGCGGCGACCGGGTGGGTCGACGGGAGCTGGTCCTGCCGGTAGGCCCACGACTTCTCGATGTTGGCGAAGCTGGTCCACGCGTGCACGTACTCGGTCGCCTCGGCCTGCGCGAGCACCGACGCCCAGGTGGCGAAGGACTCGTTGAGCCACAGGTCGTCCCACCAGCGCATGGTGACCAGGTCGCCGAACCACATGTGCGCCATCTCGTGCAGCACGGTCTCGCAGCGGCGCTCGTAGGCGTAGCGGGTGACGCGGCTGCGGAAGACGTAATCCTCCAGGAACGTCACGCAGCCCGCGTTCTCCATCGCGCCCGCGTTGAACTCCGGCACGAAGGCCTGGTCGTACTTGCCGAACGGGTACGGCACACCGAAGTTGCGGTGGAAGAAGTCGAAGCCCTGCTTGGTCTCGGTGAACAGGCGCTCGGCGTCCATGTGCTCGGCCAGCGAGGCGCGGCAGTAGATGCCCAGCGGGATCGTGGAGGTGTCGTCGCGATACTCGTCGCGCCACTCCGCGTACGGACCCGCGACGAGCGCGACAAGGTAGGTCGACATGCGCTCGGTGGTGGTGAACACATGCCGCGCCGCGCCGTTGGCGCCACCCTCGATATCCGTGACTGACGCGGCCGCCGCGTTGGAGATCACCTTCCAGCCCTTCGGCGCGGTCACTGTGACGTGGTACGCGGCCTTGAGGTCGGGCTGGTCGAAGCAGGCGAACATGCGCTTGGCGTCGGCGGTCTCGAACTGGGTGTAGAGGTAGACGCCTTTGTCCACCGGGTCGACGAAGCGGTGCAGGCCCTCGCCGGTGTTGGTGTAGTCACACGTGGCCACGACAGTCAGCTCGTTGGCCTCGGCCAGGTCGGTCAGTGCCAGACCTTCGTCCTCGGTGAACCCGGACACGTCCAGCGCCCTGCCGTTGAGCTCGGCGGACTCGACCCGGCCGACCAGGTCGATGAACGTGTGAGCACCGCTCTCCCTGGCGGTGAACCGGACCGTGGAGCGGGAGGAGAATGTCGACTCGCCGGGCTGGCCGATGCCATCGGTGAGGTCGAGCTCGATGGCGTACGACTCCACCTCCAGCAGCGCGGCGCGCTGTTGGGCTTGGTCTCGGGTCAGGTTGGGCGCGGCCACGGAACACCTCGGTGGGCTCGTTGGTAGGAACTTCTGGACGTCTCTCTTGCAGCCCGACTTCGGAACTGACAATCGCATCCAATCACGCCGGGGGCCCCGAAGGTGTCGAAGAGTCCACGGGAAGGTTTCGGGGTGGGTCGCGGTTGGGGTGGAAAGGGGCATAGGCCTCCGCCGAACAGGTGACGACACCCGACGTGGGGAAAACATTCATGACTGCGACCAAGGTCGACTTCTACTTCGACCCGGCCTGCCCGTTCGCCTGGATCACCTCGCGCTGGATCCTCGAAGTGGAGAAGCACCGCGAGCTGGACCTCGACTTCCGCGTGATGAGCCTGTCGGTGCTCAACACCGGACGTGATCTTCCTGACGACTACCGCGAACTCCTGGACCGCGCGTGGGGTCCGGTCCGCGTCGCCATCGCCGCCGCGCAGGCCCATGGCGACGAGGTCCTGCGCGACCTCTACACCGCGCTGGGTACCCGGATCCACAACGAGGGCAACTCCGACTACGCCGTGGTGATCAAGGAGGCGCTGGCCGAGGTCGGCCTGCCAGCCGAGCTCGCCGACGCCGCCACCAGCACCGAGTTCGACGAGGCGCTCAAGGCCAGCCACCACCGCGGCATGGACCCGGTCGGCTCGGACGTGGGTACCCCGACCATCCACATCGACGGGGTCGCGTTCTTCGGCCCCGTCCTCACCTCGATCCCGCGCGGCGAGGACGCGGTCAAGGTCTTCGACGGCGCGCGGCTGCTCGCGGGCTACCCGGACTTCTTCGAGCTCAAGCGCACCCGAACCGGCGACCTGAACTTCACCTGATGCACCTCCGGGCGGGTATGACACGCTGGGCGGTGCCCTGAGTGTCATACCCGCGTTATGGAGGAGCCATGGCCGCACCCGTCACCACCCGCACCGGCCACGTGATCGGCGGTCAGCTGATCGACGCCGGGAGCGAGCGGATCGACGTGGTCAACCCGGCCACCGAGGAGGTCATCGCCTCGGTCCCGGCGGGCACCGCGGCCGATGTCGACGCGGCCGTCGGCGCCGCTACCGCCGCGCTGGCGGCCTGGTCGGCGACCAGCCCGGCCGAGCGCGCCGCCGCCGTGCGCCGGGTGTCCGACGGCATCGCCGCGCGCCGCGACGAGTTGGCCGCGACGATCACCGCGGAGATGGGCTCGCCGATCACCTTCGCCACCAAGGTCCAGGCCTCGCTGCCCGCCGCGACGTCGAAGGCCATCGCCGACCTGATCGACAACGGCTACGCCTTCGCCGAAGAGGTCGGGAACTCGCTGGTGCTGCGCGAGCCGGTCGGCGTGGTCGGCGCGATCACGCCGTGGAACTACCCGCTGCACCAGATCGTCGCCAAGGTCGCCCCCGCGCTGGCCGCCGGGAACACCGTGGTGCTCAAGCCGAGCGAGGTCGCCCCGCTCAACGCCAACCTGTTCCTGGAGATCCTCGCCGAGGCCGGGATCCCCGACGGCGTGGTGAACCTGGTGCACGGCACGGGCGCCGTGGTGGGTGCGGCGATCTCCGCGCACCCCGGCGTCGACATGGTGTCGTTCACCGGGTCGACCGCCGCGGGCAAGCTGGTGTCGGTCGCCGCGGCCGAGACGGTCAAGAAGGTCGCGCTGGAGCTGGGCGGCAAGTCCGCCAACGTGATCCTCGACGACGCCGACCTGGCCAAGGCCGTGAAGATCGGCGTCGCCAACACCTACATCAACGGCGGCCAGACCTGCACCGCGTGGACGCGCATGCTCGTCCCGGCCGCGCTGCACGACCAGGCCGTCGAACTCGCCGCGGCCGCCGCGGCGAAGTACGCCGTGGGCGACCCGACCGACGAGTCCACCCGGATCGGCCCGATGTCCTCCCTCGCCCAACGCGACCGCGTCCTGGACTACATCGAGGTGGGCGTCGCCGAGGGCGCGTCCCTGGCCTTCCGCGCCACCGACCTGCCCGAGCGCGGCGCGTATGTGCCGCCGACGGTGTTCGCGAACGTTCGGCCGGACATGCGTATCGCGCAGGAGGAGATCTTCGGCCCGGTGCTGTCGATCCTCCCGTACGCCGACGAGGACGAGGCCGTCTCGATCGCCAACGCGACGATCTATGGACTCGCGGGCGCGGTGTTCTCCGCCGACCAGGACCGCGCGATGGCGGTGGCCAAGCGGCTGCGCACCGGCCAGGTCGACGTCAACGGCGGCGCGTTCAACGCCGTGGCGCCCTTCGGCGGCTACAAGCAGTCCGGCAACGGCCGCGAACTCGGCCGCTACGGCATCGATGAGTTCACCGAGGTCAAGTCAATCCAGAGATAAGGCGTCACGCTGCGCTCGGACGAAGTCGGCGTCCACCGGTTCACCATGGCCGGGGACGACGATCGCTGGGCGCAGCGCGAGAATCCCGTCGAGCAGAGCGGGCCATCGGTCCTGGTGGCTGTCCGGTCCGATCGACAGCGGCGCGCCCTGTTCGACGGTGTCTCCCGCGAAGACGACGCCCGCGTCCGGCACGTGGACGACCACGTCGTTGTCGGTGTGCCCCAAACCGAAGTGGATCAGCTCGACCGTGCGCCCGCCGAGTTCGAGGGTCGTGCTGTCGCCCGTTTCGTGATCGGGCAGCACGACCCGCGCGAGTTCGAGCCGTTCGGCCAGTTCGGGCTTGTCCACCGCCCGGTACTTCGCCGCCCACGACTCCACCTGCGCCCGCGCGTCGGCGGCGATGGCCTTCGCGCAGCGGGCGTGCGCCCACACGCGGGCGGGGAGGAACGCCTGCGTGCCAAGGAAATGGTCCCAGTGCGAGTGGGTGATCACGACGTCCCACGGCAGCGGCGTCACCGCGCGGACCGCCGCCGCCCACTCGGCGCCGTGCGCCTCGTCGGTCCCAGTGTCGATCACCAGGCAGCGCCCGGCGCCCACCACCAGGCCCAGCGTCTGGTCCAACTCCGGGTACCGGCGCGCGTAGACGCCGTCGGCCAGCTCGATCCACCTCATGGATCAGGTCTACACCACCAGTTCCGCGGACTTCGGCATCACCACGACTCCCGTCCACAGGGTGCGCGACACCGTCAGCGGTCGACCAGGATCACCTCGAACTGGGTCGCGGTCGGCGGCAGCCCGGTGTCGAACTTCGCGTTGACCACGGCGAGCCTGCCGCCATGCAGGGCCGCGGTGGTCGGGACCTGGAACAGCGGGTGGGTGATCGTCTTGGTCAGGGTGCCCGAGGACAGGTCTGGGCTCAGGCGCCACCGGGTCACCTTGTTGAGGAAGTTCTGCACCACCCACAGGTCTGGCCCGTTGAGCACGATCCCGTCGGCGTTGGCCACGTTGACCCCCGCCACGACCGCGCTGGCACCCGTCGCCGGGTCCACGGTGTAGATGGCCTGGTTGGCCGAGTGGGCCACGAGCAGGGTCTTGCCGTCGGCGGTGGCCTCGATGCCGTTGAGGTTGAAGGCGCCGGTGATCTGGCCCGCGGGGCCCGTCAATGTGAGGGTCTGGGCTGGGCCTGGGGTGCCCGTCGGGCTCACCGGCACGAAGTACAGGTGCGGCTGTACGGAGTCGGTGAACCACGCGCCGCCGTTGACGACCACGACGTCGTTGATCACGCCGCCGAGTTGGTAGGTGGCCACGTCGGCGCCGGTCGCGGCGTCGTAGACGTGGGCTTGACCGCCGAACCCGCCCGCGACGAACAGCAGGTCGGTGCGCTGGTCGTACTTCAGGCCCAGCGCCATCCGCCCGGCGGGCGCGTCGATGAGCAGCTCGGCGGTCCCACGCTGGAGATCGCCACGGAAGATGTCGCCGCCGAACAGGTCACCGGCGTAGAACGTGGCCCCGCGCCCGGTCGCGACCCCTTCGGCCGACGTCGCCCCCGGCAGCACGATCACCGCGTTCGCGGGTGCCGCGGACACCGGGACCACCGCCGCCACGATGAGCGTCGCCGCCAGCGGCAGAGCACGCCGGAGAACCTTCATGACCGCCTCCTCCTCGTCGGTGTGTCCATCATGGGCCGCGAACCCGGCCTATTCGACGGGTCATCCGGCCCCAATCAGCCAAGGGCGGCGGCCACCGCGCCCGCGATCGCGTTGACCTGCTCCTTGGCGCCCGCCGCCGACCGGCCGCGCTGGATCGACAGCAGGGCGATCGCGTACCGGCCGCTCAGCACGCCCGCCGAGTGCAGGTAGACCGCGTTGGGCCGGTAGAACATCCAGGCCTGTTTCCCGAACGCGTCCAGCCCGGGCCCGTTCAGCCCGAAGTCCTGGTCGAACCCGTCGGCGGCGGTGTCGGGCGCCGCGGCCAGCGCGGCGTGGATGAAGTCGCGGGCGGGCGAGGACTGGATATAGGCCTGCAGGCGGACGGCGTCGTCGGACGTCACCGTCGTCTCGCCCCACTCGGCCGGATCCTTCGGCGCCGAGGTGCCGGTCAGACCCGCCAGCCTCGCCACTCGCCCGATCGCGCCGTTCCCGTCGTGCAGCGACCACAGCGCGTTCATCGCCGTGTCGTCGCTGGCCGACAGCGCCCGCCACACCCGGTCCCGGTCGGCGGCCGACACCTCCCGCGACAGCACGTCGACCGCCACGATCATCTTGCTGATCGACGCGGAGAAGAACGGTCGGTCGCCGCCGTTCCCGGCCAGCCTGCCCGTGGTGAGGTCGAGCACCGACAGCCCGAGCGTGATCCGCCCGCCCGCCGCGCCCACCCCGGCCGCCACCGCGCCCGCGAGGTCGACCTCGGCAACCGGCGTCGCGGTCGGCGGCGGCGTAAACCGCACCACCGGGGCCGCGGCCTTGGGCTGGCAGATCGCGGCGGGCGGGATGGCCGTGGTGACCGCGAAGGCCACCGTCGTCAGCGCCACGGCCAGGACGGGACGGGTCATCGAGCGCACGTCCCCCAGACTCCATCACGGCCCGACCGGAGTCGAGCTATTCGTAGACCCCGTCCACCAGCCTCGGCGCGGTCGTGCTCGCCGCGTGGCGGGCCGCCAACTCGACGTCACCGGCGTTGCCGCCCGCGTCCAGTTCGCGGCCCGAGGAACAGTCGCGGAGCACGCCGTGGAGGTCGTCGGCGAAGGCGAGGAACGCGGCCTCGGCCACCCGCGCCTCCGGGGACAGCGCGCCGCCGAGGGCGTGGGCGATGGCGCCCGCGCCCAACTGGTCCTCCACGCAGGGGCGCAGTGCGCCGACGTGGCCCCAGCGCTCGCTTGCCGCGACGATGCCGACCGGGCCCGAATGGCGCACCGCCGCGGCGATGGCGGGGGCGTTGCGCAGGCAGCCCGCGAACACCGGCACCCCGGTCTCGGCCGCGGCGGCGCTCAGGGTGGCGCCGTTGGGGGAGGGGAGGGCCAGAAAGGTGCCCGCGGGCAGGTCGACCAGCGACGACGGCCGCAGGGTCCACGGGCCGTCGCCGGGGAGCGCGGCGCCCGCCGCGCGTGCTTCGGACTCGCCGCGGGCGTCGCGGTAGCGGAGCGGCAGGACCCGGCCGCCGCGCGACACCGCGATGTCCACCGACGTGCTGAACGACAGCACGTCGACGATCACCAGCGCGCCGCAGGAGCCGGCCAGCGCGGCGACGCCGTCGAGGCCCCATTCCACCCGGACGTCGAAGCCGGACTGCACGAATGAGGGATCGATCACCCGCCAACCCTCCCATCGGCTGCCAACCGGATTACGGGATGGCACACTTCGCCCCGTGCGTGTCTACCTGGGATCCGACCATGCGGGCTTCGAGCTGAAGACCCACCTCATCGACCACCTCACCGCCGCGGGCCACGACGTCACCGACGTCGGTCCGCACGAGTACGACGCCCTCGACGACTACCCGCCGTTCTGCATCGAGACCGCGCGCCGCGTGGTGGCCGACGAGGGCAGCCTGGGCATCGTCCTGGGCGGGTCCGGCAACGGCGAGCAGATCGCGGCCAACAAGGTCAAGGGCTGCCGGGCCGCGCTGGCCTGGAGCGTCGAGATCGCCAAGCTGTGCCGCGAGCACAACAACGCCCAGGTCATCGGCCTCGGCGCGCGGATGCACAGCGCCGAGGAGGCCACCGCGATCGTCGATGCCTTCCTCGCCACCCCGTTCTCCACCGACGAGCGGCACGGGCGCCGGATCGGCCTGCTCGACGAGTACGAGCGCACCGGCGAGCCGCCGTACCTGCCTTAGTTTCCCGAAATGCCAGAAGGCCACACCCTGCACCGGCTCGCCCGGTCGCACCAGAAACGCTTCGGCGGCACCGCCGTCGAGGTCTCCAGCCCACAGGGACGCTTCGCCGCCGGAGCGTCCCTTGTGGACGGACAGGTGCTCCGCCGGGCCGAGGCGCACGGCAAGCACCTGTTCCACGTCTACGGCCCCGAGACCATCGTGCACGTCCACCTCGGTCTCTACGGCACGTTCGATGAGACACCCCTGCCCGCGCTCGCGCCCGTCGGCCAGGTCCGCATGCGCCTGGTCGGCCCGACCCACTGGGCCGACCTGCGCGGGCCGACGGCCTGTGAGGTGCTGACCCGCGCCGAGGCCAAGGCCGTCCGCGACCGGCTTGGCCCGGACCCGCTGCGCCGCGACGCCGACCCGGACCGCGCGTGGACGCGGATCTCCAGGTCCCGCACGCCGCTGGCGGTGTCCTTGATGGACCAGGCCGTGATCGCGGGCGTGGGCAACGTGTTCCGCGCCGAACTGCTGTTCCGCCACGGCGTCCACCCGCTCACCCCCGGCACGGTGCTCGACCGGACACTGTGGACGGACATGTGGACGGACCTGATCGACCTCATGCGACTGGGTGTGCGCCGCGGCCGCATCGACACCGTCCGCGACGAGCATCTGCCCAAGGCCACCGGCCGCGCACCCCGGGTGGACCGCCACGGCGGCGAGGTCTACGTCTACCGGCGCGCCGGAATGCCCTGCCATGTTTGTGGAACCGAGGTCGCGGGCCAGGTCCTAGCGGCCCGCAACCTCTTTTGGTGCCCCACCTGCCAGGCCTAGAAGTCGAACCCGCCGCCGATGTCGCCGCCGCCCCAGTCGCCGCCGCCGTAATCGCCGCCGCCTGAGTCGCCGCCGTAGTCCCCGCCCGCGTCACCCTGGTCGCCAATGGCGTCCTCCTGGCCCGCGTCGTAGCCGGACTCCCAGGCCGCCGCGCCCGCGATGCCCGCCATGCCGGAGAACATCATGCTGAACAGCAGCACCGACCCGACGCCCCACGCGCCCGCGACCAGCGCGGGCTTCCACCACGGCTCGCTGTACCAGCCCTGCGGCACCGGCCTGCCCGCGACCCGCCCGCCGGGGTAGTAGTGCGGGGTGCGCTGACCGGGGACGGGGGACGCCTCGTAGTCGTGGCCCTCGACGCTGACCCTGCGGTCCTCGGTGACCTTGCCCGCGCGCTGCGCCTCGTGGTCGACCGGCAGTTCGGGGCCGGGGTCGATGCCCATGGCCGTGCGCGCGGCGCGGATGTAGTAGAGGCCTTCCAGCGCGGTCTTGGTGACCAGCCTGCACTGCTCGGTCGTCGTGGCCTGCTCCATCTGCGACCCGGCGGCGGTGTAGCGCTCGGCGGCGTCGGCGATGGCCTGCTGGGACGCGAGGTCGGTGCCGGTCAGGTTCATCACCTGCCCGCCCAGCCGCTCGACCCACCGCCGCGCGTCGGCCTTGGCGTCGTCGAGGTCCTTCTGTCGGTTCGCGGCCCGACCGCGGGCGGAGATCACCGCGAGCGCGACCAACGCCAAGACGATCAAGATGACTACGGTCGTACCACTCATAGCGACCTCCCGCTGAACACCTCGTCTAAGGGGTCAACGCCGGAAGGTACCGCCGTGGTTCCCGAGGCGCCCGGTCAGAAGACCTCGACGCAGGCGGGTTCCCGTTCGCCGAGGAAGGCCGCCGACAGCCGCGCCACCGCGCCAGGCGTGTGCTCGTGTACCCGGCCCGCCGCGGCCAGCATCGTCAGCCGCGTTCCGCCGAGGAAGGCGGCGCCCAGTTCCGTGGAGCTGGTGGACAGGTCCGCGTCGGCCGTCGTGCGCTCGACGGTGGCCTGGGCGTCCTTGGCGGTGAACCGCCAGCGGCCCGCGTTCCAGGGGCACCACTCGTCGGCGACCTCGATGACGACGTCCACGTCGGCGGCGTAGTCCCTGGCCACGAGTGCGCGGTCGAGGTCGACCAGCCGGATGAACAGCCCGTCGAACCGCTTGCGCAGCGCCGCCCTCGGGGTCTGCAGCAGCAGCGTCAGCGGCTCGTCGACCGCGCCGTCGAGCTCGACCATGCCGATGAGGTCGACGTCGAGCAGGTAGCGCACCAGGGCGGCGTAGGCCCGCGGCGTGGTGGCCACGAGTTCGCGAACCATCAGGCGGCCGTCGGGCGCCCGCTCGGACCACTCGCCCTTGACCCGGTACACCGCGTACCCGTCGGGATGCACCGCGAACCGCAGCGGCGAGGCGCCCGCGCGCCTGCGCTCGGTGTCGAGCAGGTGGTACTCCCAGTACGCTCCCGGCCTGCTGAGCGCGCCCACGGTGGTCGCCGCGTGGCGCTCGTAGATCGGCTTGATGGCCTCGATCGCGTCCGCGCGCGCCACTTCCCGCACCCGGTCGGCGCCGAGGTCGACGCCCGGCCGGAACGGGGTCTTCGCGGTGATCTCGTAGTGGATGTAGTCGGTGGCCAGGCCATACCCGAACCGCCCGTAGATCGCCGCCTCACTGGCCCACAGCGCCGCGATCGGCTCCGCGCCGGACTCGTGCAGGCCGTCCAGTTGGGCCCGCATGATCCGGGAGAGCACCCCGCGGCGGCGCTGGTCGGGACGCACGGCGATCGACGTCACCCCGGCCACCGGGCGGGCCCGCCCGCCCGGCAGCGTCAGCGACCGGGTGAGGATCCCGCCAACGCCCGCGAACCGCCCGCCCTCGAGGACCGCCACGGTGCGATCCGGCTCGAAGACGGTGCGCTCCGCGTCGATGACGTTCGCGAGATCGCCCTCGGAGAGGAACGCCGTGGCGACAACGCCCGCGTACTCGTCGAGGTCGTCCGCGGTGAGCGTGCGCAAGGTGTAGTCGTCGGTGGCCACGCCTCGGTGTCTACGCGACACCGCCCGATCGTGCCACTGGTTTTCAGGCGAAGAACGGCTCGCGCGCGTCGAGGCCGTGCTCGATGCACTGGCGCACGGCTATGGGCACATTGAGCTCGTCGAGCCGCTCCGGCTCGACCCACACGGCCTCGCCGCCAGGGCAGCCCGCGAGCGTTCCGCCGATCGGCCGCCCGCGGAAACACACCGCGAAAGCGTCGTCGGGCTGGTCGAAGATCCCCACCAACCCGGTGATCTCGACGTCGACCCCGGTGCTCTCAGCGGCGACGCGACAGGCCGCCACCGACACGGTCTCACCGGAACACGGCGGCCCGACCGGCAGGTGATAACTGTCCGAGTCCGGCCGCCGCACCATCAGCAGCAACCCAGCGTCATCGACGACGACAGTGCTCGTCGCGACCGCGTTGCGGTAGTAGGGACGGGTTTGGGGCTTGAGGAGATAGTCAGACTGCGACATGGCTACTGCTTAGCGAGTCCGAAACCCGCACACCATGGCCAACCGTGCGATCACACGGAAGTGCGGCCGAATCCACCCGACTGGCTGTGTCCCACGCCACGTCGGAAGGTGATTCGCCGACAACGCAAGCAGTTCGTTGGAAGGGAACCATCGAATAAGGAAGCGGCGGCAAGATCCACTGGACCTTACCGCCGCCGGATGAACGAGCGGGCGACGGGAATCGAACCCGCGTAGCTAGTTTGGAAGACTAGGGCTCTACCATTGAGCTACGCCCGCATGTGCGCCGGGCGTTAACCCTGGGCACGTAAACCAGCCTAGCGGGTCACGCTACGCTGATCGCGCACGACCCCGGGATGTGGCGCAGCTTGGTAGCGCATCCGCTTTGGGAGCGGAGGGTCGCAGGTTCAAATCCTGTCATCCCGACAAAGCCCCGTCGCCGCTGGCTACGGGGCTTTCGCTGTTCGCGAAGGCGTGCAGCACCGCGGCCAGACCCTCCGCTTCGGTGAGGCCGATCGCTTTGACCCGCGCGACGTAGTCCGCGGCGGCCTTCGCGAGCGCGGTGCCAGCGTTGGTGTGGGTGCGGGGGATCGCAGCGACGACGGTTCCGTTGCGCCGCGCGGTATGCAGGGCACCCGCCGTCTCGAGTTCGCGGTACACGCGGGCAACCGTGCCCGCCGACAAGCCGAGATCCCGGGCGAGTTGCCGGATGCTCGGTAATCGGCTGCCGATCGGCAGTTCGCCATCGCGGATCAGCTGGACTAGCTGATCGCGGACCTGCCGCCACGGCGCGACGCCGCCGTCGGGGTCGACCAGAATCCGGGCGGTCACGCCGCGGCCCGGACATACGGCAGGCGGCGGGGCGGGTTGGCAGCCCAGATCCAGCCCGCCGCCGCGACGAACAGCACCACAACGCCGGTCAAGTCGGTCGCGGACGTGTGCGCGAGCCATCCGGGTGCCTGCGGGAACCCAGGCGGCACCATGAAGTGGCGCAGGAATTGGAGCCGGTTGCTGGCGCCCATGACCATCGCCGCCATCCAGGCGATGCCGATGCCGACCGCGACGCGGGCCGTGCGGGTCCGTAGCGCCGCGTCGACCCGGGGGTCGCCGACGGGTCCGCGCCGAACCGCGAGTCGCACCAAGCCGAGGACGGCCGCCACGCCGACGGCGATCCCCACGAGCGCGAACAAGGATGTAGGCCTGCCGATGTCGGTGGCGTAGCCGCCGGAGAAGCTCCACGTGCTACTGCCGTCCGCTGATCTCCACACGCCGTCGGCGGGGAGCAGTGCCGAGACCCGGTCTGCCCAGGTTTGGGCGATCAGACCCGCCACGGCCAACGCGACTGCCGCCGAAGCGAGGGCCAGCAGCGTGGCCATCGCCCATCTCGGCACCACGTCACGCCAGTGGCGCCGGACCAGCGTGGCGACCCGGGGCCCGCGCGGCGGGCGTAAGGACGCGATTGCCTCGGCCACGAGCAGCCCCGCAATAAGTGGGGCGAGGAAGGTGAGTGGGCTCGAGTCGCCGGAGGCGGGTGCGATCAAGACCGGGGCGAGCAGAAACAGCGGGGGATAGAGCAATCGCCGGTTTCGCAGGTAAGCCACCGCGTGCACGGCCTGCTGCTCGTCCGGGTCAGGAACGCCCCATCGGCAGAGGAACCGCTGTCCCGTGGACACGGTCGGCCACAGCACGAGCAAGATCGCCAGACCGACGGCCGCGTACGTCAACGGTGTGATGAGCCGCTCCATACCGCCCCCATTTTGTATCAGCTGCCTGATACAAAGTGTTCCATGGTTGTCAACACAGCGAATCGGTTGGGCCAAAGAGGTGGAGTCGATCAGCCGGCCTTGTCCGCTGTTCAACACCCCCGGTAGGCAGAAACCACGGACTCCCCTGGAGGTTTCATGTCTCTCGATGTTTCCCCCGACCTGCTGGCCGCCGCCGAGCGCGGACCCGTATCGGACGCCGAGTTCATCGACTGCGTGCGCACCTCACTGCCCTACGCCTGGGAAGTGATCTCCGGCGTCGCGACCTCCGTCGACGCCAGTGGGTTCGCTGACCATGAGATCCCCCCGCCCAGTGAGGCCGAACGCGGCCAGCTCCTCCGAGCCCTCGCCTCCGACGCCATCCGCGGCGGCTTGGAACGCCACTTCGGCGTCAAGCTCGCCTTCCAGAACTGCCACCGCGTCGGCGCGTTCGCCCCAGGCGCCGTCGACGGCGACCGCTACCGCGCCTTCATCTCCCCGCGCGGCCAGCTCCTCAATCAGTCGCCCGAGCTCCGGGACTGCTGATTCGGCTCGGGGTCTTCGTTCTGGCGGGTCGATTCCCTGGGCAGGGAGACCATCACGCGCTCGAAAGGGCGCTCTCGACGGTGGCAGCGGCGGAAGACGCGGGGCTTGACGACGTTTGGTTCGCCGAGCACCACTTCATGCCCTACGGCGTCTGCCCGGACGCGTTGACCTTCGCCGCGTTCGCCCTCGGCGCGACCAGGCGCATGGCTGTCGGCACGGCGGTGAGCGTGCTGAGCACCGTGCACCCGGTCGCGCTGGGGGAGCGGGCGCTGCTGCTCGACGGCCTGGCCCGCGGCCGGTTGACCCTCGGTGTCGGCAGGGGCGGGCCGTGGGTCGACCTGGAGGTCTTCGGCGGCGGCCTGCCCCGCTACGAACACGGCTTCGCCGACGGGCTCGACCTTCTCCTCAAGACCCTCCGCGGCCCGGTGACCAGCGGCGACGCCTGGTTCCCGTTCCGCGAGGTCCCGGTCGTCCCCGCGCCTGCCCAGGATCCGCCGCCGGTCGTGGTGGCGTGCACCTCCGACGCCACCGTCGACCTGGCCGCCCGGCGGGGGCTCCCGATGCTGCTCGGAATGCACATCGGAGACGACGACAAGCGCGCGCTCATCACCCGTTACCGCCGACAAGGCGGTCCACCGGACGCCCAGCACGTCTCCGCCGTCATCGCCCATGTCGGGGACAGCCGCGAGCAGGCCGTGACCGAAGTCATGGCCGCGCTCCCCGGCTGGCTGCGCGACGGCCTGGCCGCGCACCGCCCAGTCGACGGCAGGCCCGGCCCGACCCGCGACCCGCACGCCTACGCCCGGCTGCTCTGCGACCTGCATCCGGTGGGCCACGCGGACTACTGCCTGCGCGCCCTACGGAAGAGCGTGCGCCGGTCCGGCGTCAGTCGGATCATCGCGATGGTGGACGTGACCGGTGACCCCGGTCGCACCCTGCGCACCGTCGACGCGCTCGGCGCGCACGTGCTGCCCGCCCTGCGCACCCCGCCCGGTCCCGACCTGGGCAAGCTCGCCTAGACTCGTGGATCGACCCCGGCCACTTTCGTGCTCGGGGCGCGTCCAGCACACAGCCGTCTGTCAGTCGTCCTAGGAGATCACGTTGAAGAGCACCGTCGAGCACCTGAGCCCGACGCGGGTACGGATCAACGTCGAGGTGCCGTTCGACGAGCTCAAGCCGAACTTCGACCGCGCATACCGCAAGCTCGCCAGCCAGGTCCGCATCCCGGGGTTCCGCCCCGGCAAGGCCCCCGCCAGGGTCATCGAGTCGCGCGTGGGTCGCGCGCCGATCCTCGACGAGGTCATCAACGAGGCCATCCCGGCCAAGTACATGGAAGCCCTCACCGCCAGTGAGATCAAGGCGCTGGGCCAGCCCGACATCGAGGTCACCAAGCTCGAGGACGGCGACCACCTCGCCTTCACCGCCGAGGTCGACGTCCGCCCCGACATCACCATCCCGGCCTACGGCGAGTTCGCCGTCACCGTCGACGACCTCGAGCTCGCCGACGCCGAGGTCGACGAGCAGCTCGACGAGCTGCGCGCCCGGTTCGGCACGCTGACCGGCGCCGAGCGCCCGGTCGAGAACGGCGACTTCGTCTCCATCGACCTCGCCGCGACCGTCGACGGCGAGGACGTCGAGGAGGCCAAGACCAGCGGCCTGTCCTACGAGGTCGGCTCCGGCGAGCTGATCGAGGGCATCGACGAGGCCCTGATCGGTGCCTCCGCCGGTGAGACCAAGAACTTCCCCACCACCCTGGTCGCGGGCGAGTACGCGGGCAAGGAAGCCGACGTCGCGGTCACCGTGCAGTCGGTGAAGGTGCGCGAGCTGCCCGAGGCCGACGACGACTTCGCCCAGCTGGCCAGCGAGTTCGACACGATCGAGGAACTGCGCGCCGACCTGCGCGAGCGGCTGACCAGGGTCAAGAAGATGCAGCAGGGCGTCCAGGCCCGTGACAAGGTCCTTGAGGCGCTGCTGGAGACCGTCGAGGTCCCGCTACCGGAGAAGGTCGTCGAGGCCGAGGTCGAGTCCCGCCAGCACGACGCGGTGCACTCGTTCGACCACGACCAGGACAAGCTCAACGAGTTCCTGGCCACCCAGGACCAGACCCGCGAGGACTTCGACGCCGAGGTCCGCGCCGACGCCGAGAAGGCGGTCAAGACCCAGCTCATCCTCGACTCGATCGCCGAGAACGAGCAGGTCCAGGTCAACGACGGCGAGCTGACCGAGCGGATCATCTACCAGGCGCAGCGCTTCGGCGTGAGCCCGGACGAGTACGTCCAGCGCGCCCAGCAGTCCGGCCAGCTCGGCGCGATCTTCGCCGACGTGCGCCGCGGCAAGGCGCTCGCGTCGGTCGTGCGCCAGGCCGCCGTGACCGACTCCTCCGGCAACAAGGTCGACCTGGAGGAGCTGTTCGGCAAGGTCGAAGAGGCGCCTGCTGCCGAGACCGTGTCTGCTGAGTGACGACTGTTAGCGCGGTCCCCCAGGGCCGCGAGGATCGCAATTGACGCTCTGAGCGAAATAGGGCGGTGTCGGGAAGTCGGCGCCGCCCGCTTTCGTTAGGGTCGGTTACGAGATCACTGGTTCGTTGGACTGATCTAGTCAGACTGGAGAAGGCAGGCAGACGTGACGCAGCACCTCTCGCCCCACATGCGGTCCGCCACCGCGGGGCTCAACCTGAACGACTCGGTGTACGAGCGGCTGCTCCGTGAGCGCATCGTCTTCCTCGGCTCCGAGGTCGACGACGACATCGCCAACCGGATCACCGCGCAGCTGCTGCTGCTGGCCGCCGAGGACCCGGAGAAGGACATCACCTTCTACATCAACTCCCCGGGCGGCTCGGTCACCGCGGGCATGGCCATCTACGACACCATGCAGCTCATCGAGCCCGACGTGGCGACCTGGGGCATGGGCCTAGCCGCGTCCATGGGCCAGTTCCTGCTGGCCTCGGGCACCCCGGGCAAGCGCTACGCCCTGCCGCACGCGCGGATCATGATGCACCAGCCATCGGCCGGTGTCGGCGGCACGGCCTCCGACATCGCCATTCGCGCGCAGGTGTACGCGAAGTGGAAGCACGAGATGGCGCTCATCACCGCCGAGCAGACCGGGCAGACGGTCGAGAAGGTCACCGCCGACGCCGACCGCGACGCATGGTTCACCGCCGAGGAAGCCAAGGAATACGGCTTCGTCGACCACGTGGTGTCCCGCGCCACCCAGACCAACAACTGACGACGAGAGGAGTACCGCCATGAGTGGAATGCAGCTTCCCCAGTCCCGCTACGTGCTGCCCTCGTTCGTCGAGCGCACGAGCTACGGGGTCAAGGAGTCCAACCCGTACAACAAGCTGTTCGAGGAGCGCGTCATCTTCCTCGGCGTGCAGATCGACGACGCCTCGGCCAACGACGTGATGGCCCAGCTGATCTACCTGGAGTCGGTCGACCCCGACCGCGACATCACGATGTACATCAACTCCCCGGGTGGTTCGTTCACCTCGCTGATGGCCATCTACGACACGATGCAGTACGTCCGGCCCGACATCCAGACGTTCTGCCTCGGCCAGGCCGCCTCGGCGGCGGCGGTGATCCTCTCGGCGGGCTCGCCCGGCAAGCGGTTCGCGCTGCCCAACGCCCGAGTGCTCATCCACCAGCCGTCGACCGAGGGTGTCTACGGTCAGGTCTCCGACCTGGAGATCCAGGCCGCGGAGATCCAGCGCGTGCGGCGTCTGCTGGAGTCGACGCTGGCCAGGCACACCGGCAAGGACGAGGAAACCGTGCGCAAGGACATCGAGCGCGACAAGATCCTCACCGCGGCCGAGGCCAAGGAGTACGGCATCATCGACGAGGTGCTGCCGTACCGCAAGCTCTCGGCCAAGGGCTAGCCCTTAACGCCCGGCGCGGACGAATTCAGCACGAAAGTGACCGACACGCGGGGCCCTCTGGGCTTACCGTAGTCAGCTAGGGCTTTCGATTGAAATCGGCCGCGCCGGGTGCGGGTTCTCCCGCACAACGGGTGTTGGCAGGTACCGTCGAAGGCAACACAGCCAGGCGCGCTTCCCGGAGAGCGCCGGAGGGGACAGAGGTCAGACGTCATGGCGCGAATCGGTGACGGCGGAGACCTGCTCAAATGCTCTTTCTGCGGAAAGAGTCAGAAGCAGGTGAAAAAGCTCATCGCCGGTCCCGGCGTGTACATCTGTGACGAGTGCATCGACTTGTGCAACGAGATCATCGAGGAGGAGCTCGCCGAGGCGGGCGACGTCAAACTCGACGAGTTGCCCAAGCCGGTCGAGATCCACGAGTTCCTCGACAGCTACGTGATCGGCCAGGACGACGCCAAGCGCTCGCTGGCCGTGGCGGTCTACAACCACTACAAGCGCATCCAGGCCGGCGACCGTGCCCGTCCTGAGGGCCGTGAGGGCCGGGATCGCGAAGAGACCGTCGAGCTGTCGAAGTCGAACATCCTCATGCTCGGCCCCACGGGTTGCGGCAAGACATACCTCGCGCAGACGCTGGCCAAGCTGCTCAACGTCCCGTTCGCCATCGCCGACGCCACCGCGCTGACGGAGGCGGGCTACGTCGGCGAGGACGTCGAGAACATCCTGCTCAAGCTGATCCAGGCCGCGGACTACGACGTCAAGCGGGCCGAGACCGGGATCATCTACATCGACGAGGTCGACAAGATCGCCCGCAAGAGCGAGAACCCGTCGATCACCCGCGACGTCTCCGGCGAGGGTGTGCAGCAGGCGCTGCTCAAGATCCTGGAGGGCACCACCGCCAGCGTGCCCCCGCAGGGCGGCCGCAAGCACCCCCACCAGGAGTTCATCCAGATCGACACGACGAACGTGCTGTTCATCGTGGCGGGCGCGTTCGCGGGCCTGGAGAAGATCATCCAGGACCGGGTCGGCAAGCGCGGCCTCGGTTTCGGCGCCGAGATCCGGTCGAAGGCCGACATCGACAACGCCGACTTCTTCTCCGACACCATGCCGGAGGACCTGATCAAGTTCGGCTTGATCCCCGAGTTCATCGGCCGTTTGCCGGTCCTGGCCAGCGTGACGAATCTGGACAAGGAGTCCCTGGTCCAGATCTTGACCGCGCCGCGCAACGCGCTGGTCAAGCAGTACCAGAAGCTGTTCGAGATGGACGGCGTCGAGCTGGAGTTCACCGCCACCGCCCTGGAGGCCGTCGCCGACCAGGCGATCCTGCGCGGCACCGGCGCCCGTGGCCTGCGCGCCATCATGGAAGAGGTCCTGCAGTCGGTGATGTACGACATCCCGAGCCGCACGGACGTCGCCAAGGTGGTCATCACCGAGCAGACGGTCCGCGAGAACGTGAACCCGACCATCGTCTCCCGCCAACCTTCCCGCCGCGAGCGGCGCGAGAAGTCGGCGTAGCCCCGACGGAGTGGCCGTACGTCCTGCCCCTGCACGGCTGACCGGGGGCAGGGCGCGGCTGACTTGCCCACGAACTCGTCGAGGCAGGTGCGACGGTCGAGCCGTCCGTGCCCAAGCAGCATCGGGTGAAGGTGGGCGATCATGCTTTGTCTGGGGGGACGGCGGCCCCTAAGCTGCTTGGCGTGTGGGGTGCCTTATCCGCCACCGCTTTTTCCCCACAGGGGCCGTCGTAGGGGCCCCGGGCAAAGCGTGATCGCCCACCTTCACCCGATGGTGCGGACCAATCGGCACCAGGCTGCCAGTGGTCCCGGTCGACAGAGTCAGGCGATGTGGCGGCCGAGGAAGCCCAGCACGTCGGGGACGACGGTCCGGTAGAACGAGTCGCCGTGGGTGCCGGGGCCGGTGAAGCCGATCTCCGGCGACGCGAGGCGGATGAACTTGCGGGTGCCCTCGATGAAGTGGTCCTCAGTCCCACACCAGATGCCGACCGGTACCGAGCCCAGCTTGTCGACGTTGCGTAGTGGGTCCAGCGACGCCCATTCCTGGGTGTTCTTGAACGCTCGTCGGGTGCTCATCTCGCGCCAGGACATCAGGAGGCCGGGGGAGATGGCGGCGACCGCGGACAGCGGGCGGCCAAGTTCGTTGCGGCGGCGGGCGTAGAGCAGGGCGCCGAAGCCGCCCATGGACACGCCCGCGGCGGCGAAGGGCGCACCCAGGCCGCGTTCGCGCAACCAGTGGGGGACCTCTTCGAGCAGCATCCCCATGACGTTGTCGCCGACGTGGTTCTCGTGCCAGTAGTTGTTGCCGCCGTCGACCGCGACGAACCCGAACGGCGGCAGCGTCCCCGCCGACACGCCCGCGGCCAGGACTCGGGCCAGGCCGGTCGGGGCCGCGCCGCGGGCGTCGCCGTGCAGGCCGTGCAAGAGCACGCACATGGGCAGGTTCTTGGTCGGCAGCTCCGCGGGCAGGATCGTGACCAGATCGACGTCCTTGCCGCGCGCGGCCGAGAACACTCGGTCGACCCGGGTGACGGGGTCGGGCGCGGCGGCGCTGGTGATGGCGTTCATCCACGGGAAGGAACCGGTGAGCACCCCGGTGGTCGCCAGCCCGGCGGCGCCCGCGACCAGCAGAGATCGTCTGGTGAGCAGTGCGGCCACGGTTCCCCCTCCCGGTCCACAACACGTACCAAGGCACGCCGAAGTCGGCCTGTCCGACCACACCATCGGTCCTGCCCCCTGGTGTGTTTCTCGATTCAGTCGAAAGTGACTCAGGTTGCCCCACACCTAAGACGTTCGAACTCGGGAATCGGTTGAGTCGATCTAGTAGACCGTCGTCACTACGAGAGACGACGGTCTACTAGCCGATGGCGCCTTGCTCGCGCAGTTCGGCGATCCGGGAGGCGGGGTAGTCCAGCCAGGACAGGACCTCGTCGGTGTGCGCGCCCAGGTCGGGCACCGCGGCAGCCGACCACTCCCACCCGTCGGTGTCGACCGGGGGACGCAGCATCGGCACCGTTCCACCCGGAACCGACACCTTCGACCACCGTTCACGGGCCGTCAGCTGGGGATGCGCCGTCAGCTCCCCGACCTCCCTGGTCCGGGCGGCAGGGACGTCGGAGGTGTCCAAAGCGGACAGCAGGGCGTCGGCGGTCGTCGAGGTGAAGAACGGCTGGAGTTCGGCGTGGAGTTCGTCCCGGTTGGCCACTCGGGCGGTGACCGTCGCGAACCGCGGGTCGTCGGCCAGCCCAGGCAGCGCGGCCAGGCCGCACAGCCTGCGCCACTGGCCGTCGTTCTGGACCGCCAGGTGCACCGACTCATCATCCCCGCACAGGAACGGTCCGTACGGCGCGATGGTCGGGTGGTGGGCGCCGTGCCTGGCGGGTGCGGTGCCGGTCCCGTTGGCATAGAGGGCGGGCTGGTGCATCCACTCGGCCAGCGCCTCCATCAGCGTCAGCCGCAGCGTCGCGCCCTCGCCGGTGCGGCCCCGCCGGACCAGCGCGGCCAGCACCGCCGCGTGCAGCTGGACCCCGGCGGCGATGTCGGCAACCGAGATACCCGCGCGCGCCATCCACGGACCCGACCCGGTGGTCGCGACGAGTCCGGTCTCGGACTGGATCAGCGCGTCGAACGCCTTGCGCTCGCTGTATGGGCCGCCTTCGCCGTAGGACGACAGCTTCGCCACGACCAGCCGGGGATGCGCCGCCCGCACCGAGTCGGCGTCCAGGCCCAGCCGCCGCGCCGCGCCCGGCGACAGGTTGCACATCACCACGTCGGCCCGTGCGATCAGGTTGGCCACGATCGCGGCGCCCGAGGCGTGCTTGAGGTCGACGACCACCGACTCCTTGCCGACGTTGGTCCACGCGAAGTAGCTCGACACCGTCCCGCACGAGGTGTCGTAGTCGCGGGCGAAGTCGCCTTTGCCCGGCCGCTCGATCTTGATCACGCGGGCGCCCAGGTCGGCCAGCAGCCGGGTCGCGTACGGCACCGCGACCGCCTGTTCCAGGCTGACCACGACCATCCCGTCGAGCGGCTTCACCCGATCCGCCCGAGGCCCGCGTACACGTTCATGCCGTCCCCGCGCAGGAACCCGACCAGCGTGATCCCCTGCTCCTCGGCCAGGTCAACGGCCAGCGACGACGGCGCCGACACCGCGGCGAGCACCGGGATCCCGGCCATCGCCGCCTTCTGCACCAGCTCGAACGAGGCCCGTCCGGACACCAGCAGCACCGTGCCCGCCAGCGGCACTCGCCGCTCCAGCACGGCCCAGCCGACCACCTTGTCGACCGCGTTGTGCCTGCCGACGTCCTCCCGGACCACCAGCGGCTCACCGGCCGCGGTGAACAGTCCGGCCGCGTGCAGGCCGCCGGTCGTGGCGAACACCTTCTGCTGTTCCCGCAGCTGGTCCGGCAGGGACCGCAGCGCCGACGCGGACACCGTCACCGGGTCGGTGGCGGGGGAGTGGCGGGTCCGCAGCCGTACCGCGTCCAGCGCTGCCTTGCCGCACACGCCGCACGAGGACGTCGTGTAGAAGTTGCGCTCGACGCCCGGGTCCGGCGCGGGCACGCCGTCGGCAAGGGTCACGTCGAGGACGTTGTAGGTATTGCGGCCGTCCTCGTCGGCGCCGTCGCAGTAGCGGGCGACCGAGACGTCGGACCGGTCGCCGATCACGCCTTCGGTCAGCAGGAACCCGTGGGCCAGCTCGACGTCGCTGCCGGGGGTGCGCATGGTGACCGCGAGCGGCTTCCCGCCGACCCGGATCTCCAGCGGCTCCTCGGCGGCCAGCGCGTCCGGGCGGGTGCGCCTGCCGTCTTCGGTCAGCCGCACGACCGGTCTGCGCACTGTCACTCGTCCCATGGGGTCCAGCCTAGGCAGGACGGAGAAGGGACTACCCCCGGCGCCTGCGTTCGCCGGGGGTAGTCCATGAACCGCGCTAGTTCACAGGCGTCGCCACAACGCCGGAACGTTCGGCGGTTCCCAGCCCGGCTGGGAGGTGTGTCCCTGCCAGGCCGCGTATCGGGACCCTCCGTAGGTGACCTGGGCGCCCGCCGCGTAGGCGACGTACGGCGCCCAGGTACCGCCGGGGGGCTGGGTGGTGCTGGTCGGTTGCGTGGTGCTGGTAGGCGGGGTCGTGCTGGTCGGCGGGGTCCCGGTGGTCACCAGGCGCAGGCCGTAGGCCGACAGGATCTCGCCGAGCGGCTGGAAGTAGATCGTGCCGCCCGAGGTGCAGTTGCCAGAGCCGCCCGAGGTCACGCCCTGGGCCTGGTCGCCGGTGATCCACGAGCCGCCGGAGTCACCCGGCTCGGCGCACGCGTTCGTCCTGGTCAGACCCGTGATGGTGCCCTCGGGGTAGGTGACGGACGCGTTCTTCTGCTGGATCGTGCCGCAGCGCCAGCCGGTGGTGGAGCCCGACCGGCAGACCGAGGCGCCGACCGGGGACTCCGTGGCGCCCGCGACCGGCACGGTGCCGGGGTAGCGGTTGACCAGCGCGCGCGGGGTGTTGCCCGCCGCCGCGCGGACCCAGGCGTAGTCGTTGCCGGGGAAGCTGGACGCCACGACCGAGCCGGTCGGGTTGGTGGTGGCGGTGCCCGCCCGGCCGCAGTGCCCGGCGGTGACGAAGCCACCCTCGACGGCGAAACCGATCGAGCAGCGTCCGCTGCCGAAGGAGTACGCGTTGCCCCCGATGATGTCGATCAGCGGCTTGGGCGACTCGGTCGAGGCCGTCACCCGCACCCCGTCGACACCGCTGGCCTGGGCCCACGCCCGCGCCGCGGACTCGCCGCCCGCGTGCGACAGCACGACGACGGTGTTGCTCTGGGCGTCGACGAACCAGCCGGGGACGCTCTTGGGCGCGGCCTTGGCGTTGCCGTCGAGCTTGTCCTTGAGCGCGTCGAGTTGCCCCTGGCTGCGTGCGACCGTCTGCGGGACGGCACCCCTGGCCCGGATCTTGTCGGCCTTGGTCGCGTCGGTGACCGCGACGGTGAGGATGCTGTCGGCGTTGAGCCAGGCGCCCGCGAACGCCGGACCGAGCTCGCCGCGCAGGGTGGCCTCGGCGCTCGCGGCGGCGCGTTCCTTGCCTAGTCGCTGCTGGGCTTGCTCCGGGGTCAGGTTCAGGTCGCGGGCGAGGGCCGCTTCCAGGTCCGACACCGGTTTCGCGGCGGCCGAGGGTGTGATGGCGAGCGCGGTGGCCAGGCCCGCGACGCTCAAGGCCGCCAGGGCGGCGGCGGTGATCTTGCGGTTCATCCGCATCTCCTATGCAGGGTGAGTGGGACATGTCGAGCTAAGACCGCCGCTGCCCTAATTGGTACATACCAATCAGGTCATACCGTAGGGTCATGGCGTGATGACGGACCGGTATGACGTGGTGATCGTCGGCGGCGGGCACAACGCCCTGGTCGCCGCCGCCTACCTGGCCAAGGCGGGTCGCTCGGTGGTGGTCTTGGAGCGGCTGGGTCATACCGGAGGGGCCGCGGTGAGCGCGAGCCCGTTCCCTGGCGTGCGGCTCTCGCGGTACTCCTACCTGGTCAGCCTGCTGCCGGACCGGATCGTCGCGGACCTGGGACTGCGCCTGGACCTACGCTCGCGGTCGGTCTCGTCTTACACACCAGCTTTCCGCGACGGCGCCGCGACCGGCCTGCTCGTGGAGCGCGCGCCCGGCCAGGCGACGGCGGAGTCGTTCCGCGCGCTGACCGGCGGGGACAAGGAATACGCGGCCTGGCAGGAGTTCTACGGCGACCTCGCGCGGCTCGCCGAGGTCTTGGCGCCCACGCTGCTGGAGCCGTTGCCCACCCGGGACGCGGCCCGGTCACTGGTGGTCGGCGCGGCGGGGGAGCGGGTCTGGCGACAGGTGTTCGACCAGCCGCTCGGGGCGTCGATCGAGGAGACCTTCGCCGACGACCTGGTGCGCGGCGTGGTCGCCACCGACGGCCTGATCGGCACCTACACGTCGCTGTCGAGTGAGAGCCTGTTGGCCAACAGGTGTTTCCTCTACCACCTGATCGGCAACGCCACCGGCGAGTGGCGCGTCCCGGTCGGCGGCATGGGCGCGGTGACGGCGGAACTGCTGCGCGCGGCACTCGCGGCGGGCGCGGAGGTGGTCACCGGCGCTGAGGTCACCAAGATCGAGGCGGACGGCCGGTCGGCCGAGGTCACCGTGGGGGAGCGGGTAGTCGGCGCCGACTTCGTGTTGTCCGGGGTCGCACCCGCTGTCCTCGACCGCCTGCGCGGTCGGGAATCGGCGTCGCCGGTGGGCGCCCAGCTGAAGATCAACGTGCTGCTCGACCGGCTGCCCCGACTCAAGTCGGGCGTCGATCCGCGGCAGGCGTTCGCGGGCACCTTCCACCTCGACGAGTCCTATTCGGAGCTGGAGAACGCCTACCAGGCAACGGTTTCGGGCAAGCTGCCGGAGTTTCTGCCCGGTGAGATGTACTGCCACACGCTGACCGATCCGTCCATTTTGGACCCGGCGCTGGCCGGGCGGGGAGCCCAGACCTTGACCCTGTTCGGCCTGCACCTGCCGACGTCGCTGTTCCCCACCACCGAGGACCTGGCGGGCAGCTACCTGGCCGGACTCGACCGCTACCTGGTCGACCCCATCGCCGACTGCGTAGCCCGCGACGCCGACGGCCACCCGTGCGTCGAGGTGCGCACGCCACTGGACCTGGAGGCCGAACTGAACATGCCCGCCGGCAACATCTTCCACGGCGACCTGTCATGGCCGTACGCCGACGAGGGCGGCTGGGGCGTGGAGACCGACGTGGCGAACCTGCTCATCTGCGGGGCAGGCGCGCGCCGGGGCGGCGGCGTGAGCGGCATCGGCGGCCACAACGCGGCGATGGCCGTGCTGTCACCAGGCTGACTCGGGTCGGTGGCGAACGACGGATCGCCCACCAACCGACTTCATCGCTACGCGGCGAGCAACTCCTTGACCTCGGCCAGGCTCGGGTTGGTCAGCGCGGCACCGCTGGGGAAGTGCAGCGTGGGCACCGTCTGGTTGCCGCCGTTGACGCTCATCACGAACTCCGCCGCGTTCGGGGTCTCCTCGATGTCGACCTCGACGAACTCGATGCCGTCGGCCTTCAGCAGGGTCTTGAGCCTGCGGCAGTAGCCGCACCAGGTGGTCGAGTACATGGTGAGGGTGGTGGGTGCCGACATCGCGTGGCGTCCTTTCCGGCGGTGGTGTCGTCAGAGTCAACACCGCCGGGGGCCCGAAGATGCCTTATTCCAGTGCGCTGATGGTCACATCCGCACGCTCGAAGACGTCTACCCCTGAGCCTCCAGGCGGACCACGATCGACTTCGACGTCGGCGTGCCGGACGTCTCGGCCGTGGAGTCCAGCGGGACCAGCGAGTTCGCCTCCGGGAAGTACGCCGCCGCGCAGCCGCGGGCGGTCGGGTACGACACGATCCGGAAGGACGGGGCGCGTCGGTCGCCGTCGGTCCACTCGCTCACCAGGTCGACCGTCGACCCGTCGCTCAGGCCCAGTGTGGCCAGGTCGTCCGGGTTCACCAGCACCACCCGCCGGGCGTCCTTGATGCCGCGGTAGCGGTCGTCCAGGCCGTAGATCGTGGTGTTGTACTGGTCGTGGCTGCGCAGGGTCTGCAGCAGCAGCCTGCCCTCGGGCACGTGGATCACCGTCAGCTGGTTCGCGGTGAAGTTCGCCTTGCCCGTGCTCGTCCCAGGGAACTCGCGCGAGTCGCGCGGCGGGTGGGGCAGGACGAACCCGTCGGGCTCGCGCACCTTCGTGTTGTAGGAGTCGCAGCCCGGCACCACGCGCGAGATTCGGTCGCGCACCAGGTCGTAGTCGGCGGAGAACTCTCCCCACGGCACCTGATGCGTGCCGAACAACGTCTGGGCCAGCCCGCAGATGATGTCCACTTCGGACCGCAGCGCCGCGCTCGCGGGCTCCAGCCGCCCCTGCGACCGGTGCACGACCGACATCGAGTCCTCGACGGTGACGAACTGGTCGCCCCCGGCCTGCGGGTCCCGCTCGGTCCGCCCACGCGCGGGCAGGATCAGCGCGACCCGCCCGTGGGCGATGTGCGAGCGGTTGAGCTTGGTCGACACCTGCACCGTCAGGTCGCACGACCGCAGCGCCGCCTCGGTCACCGCCGTGTCCGGGGTGGCCGCGGCGAAGTTGCCGCCCACGGCCATGAACACCCGCGCCTTGCCGTCGCGCATCGCGCGGATCGCGGCGACGGTGTCGTGGCCGTGCTCGCGCGGGACGGTGATGCCGAACTCGGCCTCCAGCGCGGCCATGAACCGCTCCGGCATCTTCTCCCAGATGCCCATCGTGCGGTCGCCCTGCACGTTGGAGTGGCCACGCACCGGGCACAGCCCGGCGCCCGGCTTGCCGACCATCCCGCGCAGCAGGGACACGTTGGTGATCTCGCGGATCGACGGCACGGAGTGCTTGTGCTGGGTGAGTCCCATCGCCCAGCAGGTGATCGTCCGCGGCGAGTCGGCGACCATCCGCGCGACCCTCTCGATCTGTTCCTGGGGCAGCCCGGTCGCCGTCAGCACGCTGTCCCAGTCGAGGTCTCGCAGCGAAGCGGCGTACTCGGCGAAACCGTGCGTGCTCGCCTCGATGAACTCGTGGTCGAGCGCGTCCCACTGGAGCAGCAGGTGCCCGATGGCCTGGAACAGGGCCTGGTCGCCGCCGAGGCGGATCTGGCAGAACTCGTCGGCCAGCTCGGTGCCCTTGCCGAGCAGGCCACCGGGCTTCTGCGGGTTCTTGAACCGCAGCAATCCCGCCTCCGGCAGCGGGTTCACCGCGATGATCTTGGCGCCCGCCCGCTTCGCCGCTTCCAGCGCCGACAGCATCCGCGGGTGGTTGGTGCCGGGGTTCTGGCCGACCACCAGGATCAGCGCCGCCTGCTCGAAGTCGGCCAGCGACACCGAGCCCTTGCCGACGCCGATGGTCTCGTTCAGCGCCGCGCCGGAGGACTCGTGGCACATGTTCGAGCAGTCCGGCAGGTTGTTGGTGCCGAAGGAGCGCGCGAACAGCTGATAGAGGAAGGCGGCCTCGTTGCTGGTGCGGCCCGAGGTGTAGAACACCGCTTCGTCCGGAGTGGACAGTGCGCGGAGCTGGTCGGCGATCAGGGTGAACGCGTCGTCCCAGCTGATCGGCTCGTAGTGCGTGGCGCCTGCGCGCAGCACCATCGGGTCGGTGAGCCTGCCCTGCGCGCCCAGCCAATAGTCGGTGCGCTCGGCGAGGTCGGCCACCGCGTGCGCGGCGAAGAACTCCGGCCCGACCCGGCGCTTGGTCGCCTCCTCGGCGACGGCCTTGGCGCCGTTCTCACAGAACTCGGCGACGTGGCGGTTGCCCCGAGGTTCGGGCCACGCGCAGCCCGGGCAGTCGAAGCCCTCACGCTGGTTGAGCAGCCGCAGCGTCTTCGCCGTGCGCACCACGCCCATCTGCTCGACGCCGCGCTTGAGCGCGACCGCGACACCGGGTATCCCCGCGGCCCATTCCTTCGGGGTGGTCACGGTCAGGTCGGACTCGGCGACATCCTTGTCGGGCGGCTTGCGCATGCGCCCATCCTCTGCCCTCGGGAGTACGGATGCCATACGGTGCCCCTGCGACATCTGTGAAGGAGGCGACATGGAACTCGCCACGGCGCTGGCCGACGCGCGCACCGCCTGGGAGGACGCGACCGCGGGCGCCGAGCAGGCGTGCGGTGATCAGACCGCGGTCGCCGCCTACGTCGCGTTGCGCGAGGCGCTGGCCGCCGAGATCGGCGTGTGCGTCACCCTAGCGTCCTGCGCCGGAAATCCGACATCTATCTCGGCGGCCCAGCTTCCCGCTGGCCGCACGGCCGAAAGGCCCACGTACAACCAGTACGCAGACCTTCCGTCCGCACGCCCAGCGGAAACCTGGACCACCGATATAGACGCCGGATTTCCGGCGCAGGACGCTGGAGCAGCGATGACCGAGCCCGTCCAGCTCACCTCCGTGGTGCGCAAGCTCGGCGACCTGGCCTCGCTGGTCAACCCGGCCCGGCTGATCACCGTGGTCGGCGACGTCGTCCGCGAGATCAAGACCCCGCCGCCGGGCGATCCGGACGCCCTCGACACCCTCGCCGCGGCCTACCGGGTCGCGGCCGCCTCGTTCACCCCCATCGCCCGCGAGGTCGCCGCGCTCGACGACTCGGCCGTCGTCCGGGCCACCGCGCACCGCGTCGACTGGATCCCGGTCGCCTTCACCGCCACCGCCGACACCCTCGCGGAACTGGCCGCCGCCGTCCGCGACCACCAGCGCCGACACGCCGAACTCCACCGGGCCCTCGACGCCGCCGCGCACGACGCGACCCACGTCGGGTCGGTCCCGATGCCCGATCCGGTCGGGATCGCCCGGCTCGTCGGCGTCGTCGGCGACCTGATCACCGGCTGCGTCGAGGTCTACACCGACAGCCTCGCCGCAGCCGACCGCGCCGCCAGCCGCTTCACCGACCTGCGGGGGTCAGCCCGCGCCGCCGCCGGGGTCGCGGCGGGTTTGCCCCCGGCAGACGCGGTGGTCATCGCCGAGAAGAAGGTCGGTGCCCTGGCAGCGCACTACGAGGACGGTCTGGGGCTCACCCAGCTGGCCCGCCTCGGCGCCCTCTCCGGCCTGGACCGCGCGGTTCTCGACGTCCTCCTGGCCGCGGTCGGATCCGACCTCGAACGGGCCTGGCTCCTGCGCGCCGCCGCCGCGGGACACGGCCCGACCGAACTGGGCGAGTTCGCCCGGCGGATCCGCGGGCGCGACGAGCAGTGGCTCAACACCCACCTGTCCCTGGTCGACCGCGGCGGCGAGGCCGCGCAGGTCCGGATGGGCGTCGCGGTCCGCCAGTACGAGGCCACCACGTGCGGCACGACCACCCTGATCGTCGCCCGCGCCGAACACGACCCGCGCTACGCCCTGTCCCTGACCAGCGGCGACTTCCAGACCGCCTTCACCGCCGAACGCGGCGCGGTCCACGACGAGACGAACGTGGTCTACCCGCAGGCCGCGGGCACCTCGCCGAAAGGGGTCGCCGCCTACCTGACCCGCCACATCGGCGTCCCCTACGAGTGGCGGCTGGTGGACGACACCGACGCCAGGGCCATCTCCGCGACCCTGCGGGACGTGGTCGCGGCGGTGGATCAGGGCGTCCCCGTGCCGATCCTGGTCGGCGGGATCGTGCCCCGGCACTATGTGCTCGCACTGGGCCACGAGCGGGGAACGCTGCTGGTCTTCGAGCCGACCGCCGGGGTGACTGTCGCCGTCCCGGAGCGCGACTTCCTCGCGGGCAACCTCAAAACCGCGCTGGGCTTCGACCACGTGCAGTCGGTGATCTTGCCTAGTTAGGGCAGCCGCTTTCGGCAGGTAGGTCCGCGGACGGATCGAAATACGTGTCGCGGTCGCGGCCTGGTTTCTGGTGGACGACCTTCCCATCGCGGAACGACGGGGCCAGGAAGCCCTTCTTGTACGCCTCACACGAGATCGCGTAGCCGTATCCGCCCACGCCCGCGTACCAGAGGCCCTGGCTGGACTCGGTCCACCGCCAACCGCTGGACCGCCAGACGTAGTCGACCTCGGCGCGGACCACCACGATCGCGTCCATCGGGTCGTTGACCGTCGGCGCCTCGAAGGCGTAGGCGAAGACGTAGTTCGTGCGCACGACCAGCTCGCCCGGCCCACCGGCCTCCGCGGTCATCTTGCCGCTGACCTTGGGCTCGACCGGCAGCAACGGGTTGCCGTCGGCGATCAGGCTGACCAGGGCCTGGGCTCGCGGCTCACCGCCGGTGCCGAACAGGGGCTGGAGTTCCTTGCGGATGTCCGGGGCGAGCATCGCCAGGTACCGGCTCGGGTCGTGGCCGACGAGCAGGGTCCGGTCGAGCCTGCTGGCCACAAGCGCGTCGCGGACCTTGCCGGTGATGTCGGCGACCTGCTCGGCGGTGAACTCACCGATCTGCATCGCGGGCGGGACGGTGATGCCCGCGGCGCCGTCGGCCCACCCCGCGGCCGGGGTCTGGGCGAAAGGCTTGCCCGCGTCGAAGGTGTAGGAGGCCGACACCGTGGGGTCGCCCGCCGAAGTGGTGTCGCCGGAGCCGGTCAGGACCTTGTCGAACAGGCCGACCCGGACCATCAGCATCAACACGGCGATGACGGCGATGAGCACCATGGACGTGACGAGCCACCGCTCGACCCGGCGCCGCCGCGCGGAGCGCATCATCGCCCGCACGTCGGCGCGGGCCGCGGCCCGCACGCGGTTACGCCACTCGGCGTCCCGCAACGCCGCTTGATCGCCGAACTCACGTTGATCCACCGGCCCCCCATGGGCGCTCCAGCACCGTGTCCGGCCTGGCTCGAGGTGACTGCCTGGTGTTCAGCTCATCGATATGTCCCGGGACCGTGTTAACAACCCCATCGGCCAGGTCACAGACGCTGCGGTGAACGGTGGTCGAAACCCGATCAGCGGTCAGCCTTCGCAGGAGAACGCCGACTCGATAGGCCGATCGGGGTCGAACAGCGCGTCCGGAAGAACCCCTTCCCCTGACCCTCTCAGAGCCGCGCGCGAGTGGTCGCCGTCACACTCCGTGGAGGATCGTGAGCCCTCCGTCCGACTGAGCCAGACGCCGCGGTCTGCTGCGGGCCTGCCGGGTCCGACGATGGTGAGGTCGATGTCGATCCGGGCCACCTCGACCCGCGGGCCGTCGTCGGTGAGCAGAGGGTATGCGACCACGAACCGGGTGCGCACGAGCAGCTTTCCCGCGCCCGCCGACTCCGCCCACATCCGGCCGCGCACCTTCGGCGGCCGCGGCAGCAGGGTGGTGCCCGGCCCGAACCGGACCAGGAATCGGTCGACGCGCGCCGGGTCGGCGAGCGCGGCGCGCAGGTCGGCCTGGTCACCGGGAGCGAACAGGCGCAGGTAGGGCTCGTTGTCCCCGCCCATGATCACCGCCGGGTCGAGCATCGCGGCGAGCACGACCGCACGCGCCCGCTGGTAGGCGTCGGTGACCTCGGTCGCCGGGTGTGTGCCGACGGGCTCGACCGGCGGGATGACGACCCCGGCCTCGCCGTCGGCCCAGTCGTCGGCGGGGGTGGCGGCGAAGGGGTCGTCGGCGTCGATGGCGATGACCTTGGTCGGTGTGTTCCCGCCGAACCACGCGCCCCAGTTGGTCACGACGAACAAACCGATCATGGCCACCACGAGGACCACCGCGCCGATCGGAACCCTTCGCATGTTCCAAAACGATAAGGAGATCCCCCGGCCGGGTGGTGACCCGAACGTTCAGGCCGGATGACGTGCGGGTGTTGCGGTGTTCACTTGGCCGCGTCCGGCTTGTGCGGAGGAATTCGATTTCCGACGGCTCGGTAGACTCCTCAGCCGTGACTCAGACCTCAGCATCGCCGTCCATCGACCTTCCGCAGGCCTGGGAGCCCGCCGCGGTAGAGGCGGAGCTGTACCAGGGCTGGGTAGACGCCGGTTACTTCACCGCGGACAGCGCCAGTGACAAGCCGCCGTTCAGCATCGTGCTCCCGCCGCCGAACGTGACCGGCTCCCTCCACATGGGCCACGCCCTCAACCACACCGTCATGGACGCGCTGACCCGCCGCAAGCGGATGCAGGGCTTCGAGGTGCTGTGGCTGCCCGGCATGGACCACGCGGGTATCGCCACGCAGAACGTCGTGGAGCGCAGGCTCGCCAACGAGGGACTGTCCCGACACGACCTCGGCCGCGAGAAGTTCATCGAGCGGGTGTGGGAGTGGAAGGCCGAGTACGGCGGCAAGATCCTCGACCAGATGCGCAGGCTCGGCGACGGCATCGACTGGACGCGCGAGCGGTTCACCATGGACGAGGGCCTGTCGCGGGCCGTCCAGACGATCTTCAAGCAGCTGTTCGAGGACGGCCTGATCTACCGGGCCGAGCGGATCATCAACTGGTGCCCGCGTTGCCGCACCGCGCTGTCGGACATCGAGGTCGACCACTCCGACGACGACGGCGAACTCGTCTCGATCCGCTACGGCGATGGCGCCAACGCGATCGTGGTGGCCACGACCCGCGCCGAGACGATGCTCGGTGACACCGCAGTGGCCGTTCACCCGGAAGACGAGCGCTACAAGCACCTGATCGGGACCTACGTCGTGCTCCCGCTCACCGGCCGTGAGATCCCGATCGTCGGCGACGAGCACGTCGACCCGGAGTTCGGCACGGGCGCGGTCAAGGTGACCCCGGCGCACGACCCCAACGACTTCGAGATCGGCCAGCGGCACGGCCTGCCGTCGATCACGATCATGGACGAGTCGGCGGTGATCACCGCGCACGGCCCGTTCCTCGGTCTCGACCGCTTCGAGGCCCGCCCCGCCGTGGTCGCGGCCCTGCGCGCCGAAGGCCGGATCGTCGCGGAGAAGCGGCCCTACCAGCACTCGGTCGGCCATTGCTCGCGCTGCGACACCGTGGTCGAGCCGCGGCTGTCGATGCAGTGGTGGGTCAACGTCCAGCCGCTGGCCCTGGCCGCGGGCGACGCCGTGCGCGACGGCCGGACCAAGATCCACCCGCCGGAACTGGCCAAGCGCTACTTCGACTGGGTCGACAACATGCACGACTGGACGATCTCGCGCCAGCTGTGGTGGGGCCACCGGATCCCGGTCTGGTACGGACCCAACGACAAGGTCGTGTGCGTCGGCCCCGACGAGGAGCCGCCCACCGGTGACGAGTGGACGCAGGACCCGGACGTCCTCGACACGTGGTTCTCGTCGGGACTGTGGCCGATCTCGACCCTCGGCTGGCCGACCCAGACCTCCGACCTGGCCAAGTTCTACCCGACCAGCGTCCTGTCGACCGGCTACGACATCCTCTTCTTCTGGGTCGCCCGGATGATGATGTTCGGGCTCTACGCGATGGACGGCGTCCAGCCCTTCGACCACGTCTACCTGCACGGCCTCATCCGCGACGCCCAGGGCAAGAAGATGTCGAAGTCGCGCGGCAACGTCATCGACCCCCTCGACTGGCTCGACCGCTTCGGCGCCGACGCCACCCGCTTCACCCTGGCCCGCGGCGCCAACCCCGGCAGCGACATGGCCCTGGCCGAGGAGTGGGCGGCGGGCTCCCGCAACTTCTGCACGAAGCTGTGGAACGCCAGCCGCTTCGCCCTGATGAACGGCGCCACCACCGCGGTCCCGGTCCCCGACCGGGACTCCCTGACCGACGCCGACCGCTGGATCCTCGACCAGGCCGACGCCCTGGTGTCCGAAGTGGACGGCATGTTCGACGCCTTCCAGTTCGCCAAACTCTGCGACGCCCTCTACCACTTCACCTGGGACCTCTACTGCGACTGGTACCTGGAACTCGCCAAGGTCCAGATCGCCGCCGGGGGGGAACGCGCGGACTCGACCAGGGCGGTGCTCGGCCACGTGCTCGACGTGGTCCTGCGGCTGCTGCACCCGGTGATCCCGTTCGTCACCGAGGTCCTGTGGAAGTCGTTGACGGGCAAGGAGTCCATCGTCGTCACCGACTGGCCGACCGCCACGGGCACCACCGCCGACGCGGGCGCTTCACGACGGGTCGATGGCCTGCAGAAGCTGGTCACCGAGATCCGCAGGTTCCGCGCCGACCAGGGCCTGAGGCCAGGCCAGAAGGTCGCCGCCCGCCTCTCCGGCGTCGACGCAGCGGGCCTGTCCGCCCATCTGGACGCGGTGACGGCGCTCGCCCGCCTGGAGGCCGCGGGCGCCGACTTCATGCCGAGCGCGTCGGTGGAGGTCCCCCTGGCGGACGGCACGGTGACGGTGGAACTGGACCTGTCGGGCACGGTCGATGTCGCGGCCGAACGCAAGCGGCTGACCAAGGATCTCGCGGTGGCGGAGAAGGAGCTCGCGCAATGCGAGGCCAAGCTCGGCAACCCGAAGTTCACCGACAAGGCCCCGGCGGACGTCGTGGCCAAGATCCAGGCCCGCCGGGATGTGGCGGCCGCGGAGATCGACCGCATCACCGCCCGGATCGCGGCCCTCCCCGCGAGCTGACACCCCACGTCGCCGCCGCGTCCCAGGATGCGGCGGCGACACCACGAACACCCGTCACCCCCGGCACGTGCTCAGCGGGGCCGCTGGCTTTGTTGCCTCGATTTCCGCGCGAGTAGACTCGCCGGGTCAGGTTGTCGGGTCGAGGAGATGCGCGCGTGCCGAAGGTGGACCCCGGGGCACTGGAGGAACTGCACCAGGTCGAGTCCGAGTTGGACACCCGCTGGCCGGAGACCAAGATCGCGCCGTCGCTGTCGCGGATCGCCGCGCTGGTCGACGTGCTCGCCGAGCCGCACCGGGCCTATCCGGTCGTCCAGGTCGCGGGGACCAACGGCAAGAGTTCCACGACACGGATGATCGACGCGCTGCTCACCCGGCTCGGTCTGCGGACCGGGCGGTTCACCAGCCCGCACCTGCAGTTGGTGACCGAGCGCATCAGCCTGGACAACGAGCCGATCAGTCCCGAGCGCTACGTCGAGGTCTTCCGCGACCTCGAGCCCTACATCGCCATGATCGACGGCAAGTCCGACGTGCGGATGAGCAAGTTCGAGGTCCTCACCGCCATGGCCTTCGCCGCCTTCGCCGACGCCCCGGTCGACGCGGCGGTGCTGGAGGTCGGCCTCGGCGGCAGCTGGGACGCGACCAACGTCGTCGACGCGCGGATCGCCGTGGTGTGTCCGATCGGCATCGATCACGTCGACTACCTGGGCCCGGACATCCTCGGCATCGCCCGCGAGAAGGCCGGGATCATCAAGCCCGGCTCGATCGCCGTCCTCGCCGAGCAGAACCCCGACGTCTTGACCGAACTGCTGCGCCGCTGCACCGAGGTCGACGCCACCGTCGCCCGTCAGGGCTCGGAGTTCGGCGTTCTGAACCGGCACGTCGCAATCGGCGGCCAGGTGCTCGAACTCCAGGGCCTAGGCGGGACCTACGACGACATCTTCCTGCCCCTGCACGGCGCCCACCAGGCCGCCAACGCCGCTCTCGCGCTGGCCGCCGTCGAGGCGTTCTTCGGCGCGGGCACCGAACGGCAACTCGACGTCGACGCCGTTCGCGCGGCGTTCGCCACCATCCAGGTCCCGGGCAGACTGGAACGCGTCCGCATGTCCCCGAGCGTCTTCGTCGACGCCGCCCACAACCCCCACGGCGCCGCAGCCCTTGCCGCGGCCCTCGACGACGAGTTCGGCTTCCGCAAACTCGTCGGCGTCGTCGGCGTGATGGGCGACAAGGACGTCGCGGGCATCCTGACCGCGCTGGAACCGGTGTTCGCCGAACTGGTCGTCACGGCGAACTCGTCCCCCCGCGCGATGTCCCCGGACCTGCTGGGCGAGGTCGCGATCGAGATCTTCGGCCCCGACCGCGTCCACGTCGAACAGCGCCTCGACAACGCGATCGACACCGCCGTCACCCTGGCCGAGGAAGTCGACGACCCCCGCGAACCCATCGCGGGCGGCGGCGTGGTCGTCACCGGCTCGGTGGTCACCGCGGGCGAGACCCGCGCGCTGTTCGGGAAGGACCCAGCGTGAGTGCCCCAGACCCGATGAAGGGCTTCCGCGGCGTGATGTCCGCGGTGCTGATCCTCGAGGCCATCGTCGTCATGCTGGCCTTGCTCGTCGTCGCCAAATCGGACAGCGGCGTGGCGAGTTGGCAGGGCTGGCTGGTCGGCACGCTGGCGGTGCTGATGATCCTGGCCTGCGGGGTCGTCGGCCGCCCGTGGGGAATCTGGGTGGCCTTGGGCCTGCAGGGCGTCATGATCCTCTGCTTCTTCGTCCTGCCCGCCCTGGGTGTCATCGGAATCCTGTTCGGGCTGGCCTGGGCGTGGATGCTCTGGGCCCGCAACGACGTCGCCAAGCGCATGGCCGAAGGCCGGATCGCCCAACCGGGCGAATAGACGTACTATAGTTGGGATATCCGTACTATAGTTGGCCGATGGAGTTCGGCAGGCCGTTGTCCACGATCACTCCGACGCTGGACGGTGACGTCCTCTGTGTCCTGGCTCGGAACGACGCGACTTTCACCACCGGTCAACTGCACCGTGTCCTCGGCCGCCACTCAGAAGAAGGCATCCGAAAGACGCTGCGTCGGTTGGTCAAGCAAGGTGTGGTGACCTCGGATCGGGTGGGCAACGCTTTCGCCTACCGACTGAACCGGGATCATCTCGCCGCGGAGCACATCGTCGGACTCGCCCGGCTCGCGGAGACTCTGTTCTCCCGACTCGAAAACCGGTTGGCGGAATGGGAGATCCCACCGCAGTACGCCGCGATCTTCGGCTCGGCGGCGCGCGGTTCGATGAGCCCGGACAGCGACGTGGATCTTCTCCTGGTCCGGCCAGACGATGCCGATGAAGGCGAGTGGGACGCGCAGGTGAGCACGTTGGTGGTCGAAATGGCGCGATGGCTTGGCAACGACGTGCGGCCATTGGAGTTCACGGTCGATGAGATTGATTCCCGGGGTCCGGACGAACCGGTTCTGCTGGCGGCCTTGGAGGATGGTGTGACGGTGGCGGGCAACCGCTCGTGGCTGGCTGGACGGTTGCGGAAGGGGACTCATTGAAGTGCGCACTCAGAAGTGCGATGCCGGAGTCCAGCGCGGGCAGAATGCGCAAGGCGCAACAGTTCCTGGAAGCCGGTGTCGCGCGCGGAAGCGGCTGAGGAGCGTCGGTACTACGGTGCTCTGATGAGGAAAGTCATTCTGTCCATGGGGGTGTCCCTTGACGGCTACATCGAGGGACCCGACCGCGACATCTCCTGGCACCGGGTCGACGCGGAACTGCACCAGCACTTCAACGACTGGCTCCGCGACGTGGGTGCCGGGCGTGTCATGACAACCGTGTAAGCCGGAGGTGTACCAAGATCGACTCGCCAGTTTGGCGGTCGGAAGGGACACCGAGTGACTCAGGACACATCGTCGCGTCAGGATGACACGGCGGCGGCACGGCGACTTGCCGAGGCATTCTCGTCCGATGCTATCGACGCATTGTTGAAAGACGCGAAATCGTCGGGAACGCCGATCGATGGTGTGGATGGCTTGCTGAATCAGATGACGAAGGCCGTGCTGGAGCGTGCCTTGCAGGCGGAGATGACCGACCATCTGGGGTATGACGCTGGCGATCCGGCCGGTCGTGGGACCGGTAATTCGCGCAATGGCCGGTCGACCAAGACGGTGTCGACCCGGAACGGCCCGGTCGATATCGAGGTACCGCGGGACCGGAATGGTTCGTTCGAGCCGACGATCGTGCCGAAACGGGCGCGGCGGATCGGCAACATCGACGACATGATCCTGTCGTTGTATTCGCGGGGCATGACGACCCGCGATATCGAGGCACACCTGCGGGAAGTGTACGGGGTGAACGCGTCCCGGGAATTGATCTCGAACATCACCGATGTGGTGGTCGACGAGATCAAGGCATGGCAATCGCGCCCGCTGGACGAGGTGTATCCGATTCTCTATGTCGACGGTATCCGGATCCGGGTCAAGGACAACGGCGTGGTGACGACCAAGGTCGCCTACCTGGCGATCGGCGTCGACGTGGACGGCCGCAAGCACGCCCTGGGCTGCTGGATCCAGGACACCGAGGGCGCGAAGTTCTGGCAGAAGGTCCTCGCGGACCTGCGGAATCGCGGCGTCAAGGACATCCTCATCGTCTGCTGCGATGGTTTGACCGGGCTGCCCGATGCGATTCACGCGATCTTCCCCGACACCGTGGTGCAAACGTGCGTGGTCCACGTCATCCGCAACGCGATGCGGTTCGTGTCCTACGGCGACCGAAAGAAGATCGTCAAGGCGATGAAGGAGATCTACACCGCGCCCACCCTGGAGGCCGCCGAACTCGGCCTGGCCGCATTCGACACACAGTTCGGCGCGCAGTACCCGGGCGCGGTCGACGTGTGGCGGAACGCCTGGGCCGAGTTCATTCCATTCCTCGACTACCCGCCCGAGCTCCGGAAGATCGTGTACACCACGAATGCGATCGAGTCCATCAACTTCCAACTCCGCAAAATCACCAAGAATCGCGGCCACTTCCCCGACAAAGAAGCCGCGATGAAGCTGCTCTACCTCGGACTCCGTAACATCTCCAGCCAACGAGGAGGCGATTCAGGAACCGGGACGCACGGCTGGAAAGTGGCGCTCAACACCTTGATCAACCTCTTCCCAGGTCGCATACTTTTCTGATAACCTACAGATGTAAGCATTTCACCTCTGGCTTACACAGAAATCGTGACAGGCTCTGGGTGCCTTCCTCTCCGGCCGCGTCACCCACGAGCTGATGGCCGACTTCTGGCCGACCGCCGACGCCGATCCGGAGAGCACGCCGCAGATGGTCGAGTTCGCCGGGATCTGGCTGGACATGCCGAAGATCGTCTACTCGCGAACTCTCGACCGAGCCGACTGGAACACGACCGTGAAGCGGGACGTGGTGGTCGCCGAGGTCGAATCCCTCAAGGCCGAACCCGGGGCAGACCTTGTTGTGAGCGGCGCGGATCTCGCGGCGGAGTTCGCGCGGCTCGGGCTGATCGATGAGTACCGGATCTACGTGCACCCAGTGCTCATCGGACGCGGTAAACCGCTGTTCCCAGAGTCGGTGCACAAGGCAGACCTCCGGCTCGTCGAGAGCCGGACCTTCGGGAACGGGGTCGTGATGCTCCGCTACACGGCGGGAAAATCGCTATAGCCATTTCCCTGGTGAAATGCCCCAGCCACCTCACCGCCCACCCCCGTTGACCATCACCACATAGACACGGCACTTGACCAATGAGTGGACAGCGCTCGTATGTCAGGTCACCTGATCGGGATGCCCGACTTGCCCGCACGTTCCGTTGACTGGACCATCACAGCGACGCCAACCATGGAAGGTCGCCGAATGACGGGGCAACAGCAGTCTCCGATCAACATCCGCCATTCGATCCCGATCGCCAGGCCGGGCGAACAGCTCGCAATCAACTGGCAGCCGAGAGACCAGCGGTTTGTTGTGAAGAAGAAGGCCTACGGCTACCGGTTTGCGCCCAGTCAGGACCTCAAGGACAACGAACAACACCATTCGGTCTGGCTCGGCGCGAACGAGTATCGGCTCACGGAGGTGCACTTCCATCGCCCGAGCGAGCACTGGGTGAACGATCACAAGTTCCAGGCCGAACTGCACGCGGTCCACGTCCGCGCCGAGGACGGCATCCGCCGGTGCGCCATCGGTGTTCTGCTGAACATCGACGACAACGATGGATACGCACCCGAAGAACCCAACCCGCCGGTTTCGTTCGACCTGACCGAACTTCTGCCCACACCAGACAAGCGGTCCTTCTATCGATACGAAGGCTCGCTGACCACTCCGGATTACGGGGAACGCGTGAGCTGGGCGGTCATGACAGAACCAGTGACCGTCACCAATCCTGAACTGGCGCGCTTCATCCGCCACGGAGCCGACGACGCACGGGATCCCTATCCACTCAACCGCCGGTTCGTGCTCACCGACCACTGCATCCCGAACCAACCCTGACCCGAAGCCTGACGGTAGCGCCGATGTCGCGCAACTTCCTCCGCCAGCGAGTTCTTCACCTCGGCGCTGTAGCCGGGCGGGCCGAAACCCGCCCGGCGACACAGAGCTACACCGAGGTCCGGAACCTGGCTCGCAGGGCGTCGACCAGCACGAACGCGACCAGCGTGACACCGAGGACCGGCAGCGCCCAGCCGATCGCGCCGACCACGACGACCGCCGCGACCAGCACCGGGACCGGCACCTGCCGCCACATCGGTTCCGGGGCGGCCGGGAGCCCGCCGCCGGTCGGCCGCCTGCGCCACCACATCCGGTAGCCCAGGACCAGCAGCGCCAGCGCGCCGATCGCCAGTAGGGCCAAGGCGAGCCGGTTGACGGGGCCGAACAGGGTGCCGCTGTGGGCCTGCACGCCCAGGGTCGTCAGCTTGGCCAGCAGCGGGAAGTCGTCCCAGCCCTGGCGGGCGGTGACCTCGGCGGTGTACGGGTCGACCGCGATCGTGGTCTTGCGGATCGGCAGTCCTTCCTCGGTCTCCGCGATCTTGAGCGGCTTGGTGGCCGCGGGGGCGGTGGTGATCGTCAGCTGCCCGGTCAGGCCCTCTGACCTGGCCACCGTCAGCGCCCGGTCCAGCCCGATCGCCTCGCCTGCTGCCTCCACGCTCGGCGCCTTCAGGCTCGGTGACTTGGCGTCCAGCGCCGCGATGGCCGAGTCGAACCGGGCGCCCGCGTAGTTCGACCAGGTCAGGCCGGTGGCGCTGATCCCGAGCAGCCCGATCGCCAGCCACAGCCCGAGCACGCCGTGCCGCGACCGAGTCTTCGCCTGAGGTGACCCGGTCGTGGCAGGCAGCAGCAGCGCCTTCGCGGTCCGCTTGCGCCGCCTGCCGATCCACAGCACGAGGCCGCCGAGCACCACGAACGGCAGCCAGCTCGCCACGAACTCCGCGTACAGCCTGCCGATGTCGCCCAGGTGCAGATTTCCGTGCAGCTCACGCAGCCACACCTGTGCGGGCGGGCGGTTGTTCACCGTGACCAGGTCGCCGCTGACCTTCGCGGTGTACGGGTCGACGTAGACGGTCAGCGTCTCGGTGCTGAAGTGGTCGGCGCCGTGGGCTAAACCGGGCGCGTCGAGCACGACCTGCGTGGTCCGCTCCGGGTCGCTGGGCACGATCACCGACTTGACCTTGCCCTCAGGTTGGCTCGCCAGGGCGGCGTTCACCTGCTCCTCCAGCGGACGCACCGGTCCGCTCGCGGACTCGACATAGAGCTTGTCGCCGTAGAGCAGGTCGTTGATCTCGGGCGTGAAGGCGTAGAGCAGGCCGGTGAAGGCCAGCACCGCGAGGAACGGCGCGATCATGAGCCCGGCCAGGAAGTGCACGCGGCGGGCCAATGCCCACAGTGGACTCTTCGGGCGCGGGGGGTCCGATTTCGGTGGGGCGACGTCGGTATCGATCGTGGTCATGGCAACTCCAAAGTCTGATGGGAAAGGGCGCGCGGCAACGGCACCGGAGTGCGGGGCACGCGGCTGGGAGAGAGTTCAGACAGTGGAGAAAGGCGGACCGCGCAACACAACGGCGTGGCGCAGCAAGGCGACGCGGGCCAGCGCGGACGCGTCCACGAAGGCCGGACGCGCGACCGGACGATCATCCGGTTCGACACCGACCAGACACAGCGTCCGCCACAGTCGCCGCAGCCCGGCGAACACCTGGCGTTCGCCGCGGCGGATCCACCACGCGAGCCCGACGGTGGCCGCGGCGTGCGCCAGCAGCATGGCCGGGCCTGGGGTCACGGCGCTGGACGAGCCGTGACCAGGGTGCGCGGCGCCCGACATCAGGGTGAGCGTCACGTGGGTGCTCAGCTGCCCGGCCGCCAGCAGCGCGGCGATCGCGGGGAACCGGCGCTCGCGGACCGTCATCAGCCAACTGGGCAGCAAGAGCAACGCCGCGGCGGTGGTGATCCCGGGGCCGGACCAGGCGCCGCCCGCGACGACGTGCCCGACGGCGCCCGCGGCGAGGGCGCAGACAAGGGTGATCGCGGTGCGCTTGCCGCGCGCCGGAACCCGCCCCCCACTCGCCACGCCCGGTCCTTTCGCCCTTGTTCGGGAGAGAGTAGCTGGTAGAGGGCGCCCATCCCAGGCCGTAGGGACAGGTTCACACGACGTCACCAGCGCGGCTCGAGTCAAGCCCGATAGGGGCTCGCCTGCCCGGGACAGACATTCGGTGAACACTTCGTAGGGGGCTGGATCGGTGGTCGAGAGGCTCGTTATGAACGACACCATGACCCGACTGCAACGACGGACCTTCCTCATCGGCGGTCTAGCGAGCGCCGGCGCCACCATGCTCACGGCGAGCACCGCATCCGCCATCGCCTACCCCTTCACCCTCGGCGTCGCCTCCGGCGAACCCGTGGCCGACGGCTTCGTGATCTGGACCCGCCTCGCCCCGAACCCGCTCAACGCCGACGGGCTCGGCGGCATGTCCAGCGCCAACGTCGCCGTCGAGTGGCAGATCTCCACCGACCAGTACTTCACCAGCCTGGCCGCGTCCGGCACCTTCACCGCCACGCAGGCATGGGCGCACAGCGTCCACGTCGAGGTCACCGGCCTGCAGCCGGGCCGCGACTACTGGTACCGCTTCCGCGCCCTCGGCCACATCTCGCAGGTCGGGCACAGCAAGACCGCGCCCGCCGTCGGTACCGGGAGTTCGCTGAAGATGCTGTTCGCGTCCTGTTCGCACTACGAGGCGGGCTACTTCACCGCCTACCGCAGGATGGCCGAGGAGAACCCGGACCTGATCCTGCACCTGGGCGACTACATCTACGAGGGCGGCGCGGGCGGTTCGGGCGTGCGCACCCACCAACCCTCCGGCGAGATCACCAGCCTGGCCAACTACCGCGTCCGGCACGCGCTCTACAAGCGCGACGTCGACCTGCAGGCCGCGCACGCCGCCGCGCCGTGGGCCGTGGTGTGGGACGACCACGAGGTCGAGAACAACTACGCCGCCATGATCCGCGAGAACTCCACGCCCGCGGGCGACTTCACCGCCCGCCGCGCGGCGGCCTACAAGGCGTACTACGAGCACATGCCGCTGCGGTCCCCGCAGCTCCCGGTCGCGCAGAACCTGCAGCTCTACCGCCGCCTGCGCTGGGGCAGCCTCGCCACGCTGCACATGATCGACACCCGCCAGTACCGCGACGACCAGGCCTGCGGCGACGGCACCAAGCTCTGCCCGGCCGCCGACGACCCGGCCCGCACGCTGACCGGCGCCGCCCAGGAGTCGTGGCTGCTCAACGGAATGGCGCAGAAGCTGGGCACGTGGGACCTGATCGGCCAGCAGGTGTTCTTCGCCCAGAAGCTCGCCGCGGCCGACGGCTCCAAGAGCATGGACAGCTGGGACGGCTACACCGCCAACCGCGGCCGCGTCCAGAACGGCTGGGACGCGCAGGGGCTCAAGAACACCGTCGTGCTCACCGGTGACGTGCACCGGTCTTGGGCAAGCAACCTCATGCAGAACTACACGACGCAGAACCGGATCATCGGCACCGAGCTGGTCACCACGTCGATCACCTCGGGCGGGGACGGCAACGCCGCCGACACCGGCCTGTCGAGCCTCAACCCGCATGTGAAGTTCTACAAGAACCAGCGCGGCTACGTCCGCACCGTCGCCACCCCGACCGAGATGACCGTGGACTTCCGGGTCCTGGACAAGGTGACCGTGCGCGACTACCCGATCAAGACCGCCCAGAGCTACGTGATCCAGGCGGGCAACCCCGGCCTGCAGACCCCGTGAACGGACTGAGCATGCGCAAACTCCTGACCACAGCGGCTCTCGTCGCCGCTGGATCCGTGGCGTTCGTGGGCACGGCGGTCGCGGACGGCACGATGACGTGGACGACCGCCAACACCACCGCCACCGGCGACCAGGACAACTCCGCCGTCGCGTCCGTCCGCACCGGCTACACGGCCGTGGTGTGGGAGGACGACCGCGACACCACCAACCCGGCCGACAACCTGCGCAGCGACATCTGGCTGCGCCTCTACCAGGACGGCGTCTCGCTGTACGAGAAGAAGCTGTCCGCGGGCGGCACCGGCAACTGGCGCCACGTCCAGCCGGACGTGTCGCTGCACGAGAGCGGCGTCGCGGTCGTCACCTGGGCCGAGGACCCCGACGGCAACGGTGTCTTCCAGATCGCCGTGCGCGAGGTGAACACCGCGGGCACCGTCACCGGGTCGGCCACGGCGAACGCCAACTCGGCCGGGCAGCAGACCGTGCCGTCGGTCGCCGCCGACCCCGACGGCACCGGCTTCGCGATCGCCTTCGAGGACAAGCAGAGCACCACCCCGTCGACGGTCCGGCTGTCGGGCTACGCGTCGATCACGTCCAAGTCCTACGAGGTCCAGGTCCACGCCGCGGGCGGCACCCACCAGCGCCCGGACGTGGCCATAGGCGCGGCCCAGAACGCGATCGTCGTCTGGGACGAGGACGGCGACGCCAACGGCTCGTTCAACGTCGCCCGCAAGAGCTTCACCTCGGCGGGCGCGGTCAAGCTGGCCCAGGCGGTGGCCAACGTCAACGCGGGCGGCCAGCAGCGGCGGGCATCGGTGGCGGCCAACTTCAACGGCGACTTCGTCGTGGGCTGGGAGACCGACCACACCGGCGTCGCCCAGATCGGTATCCGCTCGTTCTCAGCGACCGGCGTGGCGGGCCCGGAGACGCTGGTGCCTGGCGCCGACCCGCAGGTCGGCATCGACGACCAGCGCGCCGCGGCGGTCGGCTGGGCTGAGGCCCAGGACATCCTCGTCCAAGGTCTCAACGTCGACGGCACCACCACGGGCAGGCACCCGCGCACCCGGGTCAACGCCACGGTGACCGGGCGGCAGGACGAGCCCGCGCTGACCGTGGACCCGTGGGGCCAGATCGTCATGGCCTACACCGACGACAACGACGGCAACCTGTTCGACCAGGTCTACCTGGGCACCGGGATCACCAACAGCACCTGGTGAGCTGAGGCGGGCGCGGCCCTCGGGCCGCGCCCGCCGCCTGTCGTCTAGAGGAACATGGATACGTTGTCGGCGAACCGCTGCCACACCTCGCGCGCCGCGCCACTGGAGACCGTCAGCGACGCCGACAGCGACCACGGACCCCACGCCCGAACGTCCAGCTCATAGCCGTACGGCGCCCGCACGAACGTGAAGGTGATGTAGCGGCCCGCGCCCTCGACATGTCCTGGCAGCGAGCGGAACGTCCAGCTGGTCGGCGTCCGGTCGACCACGAGGACCGGGTTCGTCGTGCCGAACAAGCCCAGTCCCGGCACCGAGTACAGCTCGCACCGGCCTCCGACATGGGGCAGGTAGCGGCAGTCGGAGTCGAAGGGGAAGTACACGGTCAGGCGGTTCGCCACGGTCGCCGCCAGCTCCTCGGAGCTGCCGACCCGCTCGACGAACAGGTCGTAGCGATAGTGGTAGGACAGATCGTTCGGCTCGGCCGACGCGGGCGCGGCGGTGGTGGAGACCAGGGCGGCCAGCAGGGCGAGCACCGAGAAGACACGTCTAGTGACGGACACTGCACTCTCCGTTCCGTAGGGATGCCCACCGTGACCCCACACCGGGGCGCACGGCAAGTGGTGCCACCGGACCGGGTTACCCTCCTCACACGCACGTGTCGTGCGATCGAAAATCCCCATGAAGGAGTAGGGAAAGCCGTGAGTGAGCGCACCCTGGTTCTGGTCAAGCCCGACGGTGTGAGCCGTGGCCTGGTCGGCGAGGTCATCTCCCGAATCGAACGCAAGGGCCTGACCCTGTCGGCGCTCGAGCTGAAGAACGTCGACCGCGGGACCGCCGAACAGCACTACGCCGAGCACGACGGCAATCTCTTCTGCTGACTTAGGTTCAGCTGCACATTCCCCTTCCTTGTGAGTTTGCGTGGAGGTGGGGCCTACGACAAGATAGGTTGTGCAGTATGGGGCGATTGGCTAGGGCCCGAATGGCACGGGCAATCACTGAGGGGAAGCCGCTCCGGGCTGTGATCTACGCCCGAGCATCAGCAGACAAGGCGAAGTCGGTCGAGGATCAAGCCGACGAGTGTGTCGAGTTCTGTGAAGACGAAGGTTTTGAGGTCGTAGAGATCCTCCGTGAAAACGACCGGAGTGCGTCTCGATACGCCACCAAGGATCGTCCGAAGTTCGCACGCGTGTTGCGGCTGATGCGCGCGGGTTCCATCGACATCTTGGTTACCTGGGAGAACAGTCGCGCGCAGCGCGAGTTGAAGGTCTACGTCAACCTCCGCGAGATGTGCGAAGAGTTCGACGTGCTGTGGGCTTACGGTGGCAGCGTCTATGACATGCGTGACCCGGCTGATAGGAAGGCGACGGCCCAGGACGCAGTGAACTCGGAGGCGGAATCCGACAACATCTCAGGCAGGGTGTCGCGAGGTGTAAGGAAACGCGCGAAGAGTGGACTCTGGCACGGCCCATTGCAGTATGGGTATCGGCGCGAATATGACAAGGATACCGGCGAAGTGATTCGTCAGGTGGTTGACCCGGCGACCGGCGCGATCGTTCGCGAGATCGTAGATCGCCTTCTGGCGGGTCATTCCGTCAACTCGGTTGTGAAGGAGTTGAACGGCCGGGGCGTTCCGTGTCCTCGGAGTGGGCAGTGGGGATCGAGCAAGGTGCGTCACCTGGCGTTGAATCCGGCCGTGGCGGGCAAACGGACCCACCATGGATTGGTCATCGGCGATGGCCAGTGGCCCGCATTGATTACCGCTGGGGAGCAGGCGGCGCTGGCTCAGCTTCTTGGAGATCCCTCACGTCGGTCCAACAAGGACGGCACTCGCGTCAAGCACCTGCTGTCGGGAATCGCGGTGTGCGACGTGTGCGATTCGCCGGTTGGCCGGATCACGGCTGCCGGGTTCGAGTCCTATGCCTGCCGACAGAGCCGTCACGTCGTGCGCCACAAAGCGCGGGTAGACGCGTTCGTGGTGGAAGCCCTGCTTGCATCCCTGGAGACGCCCGATGCGGTGGACGTTTTCAAGGTCGAGCAGTCCGACGTAACGGCGAAGGCAATTGACGAAGCTCGGACTCTTCGCTTGCGGCTGAACGACTTCTACAAGCAGGCGGCGCGTGGAGGTCTCTCGCCTGCGGGTCTGGCTGAGATCGAAGCGGAGCTGTTGCCGTCGATCGCAGCCGCAGAGCGGAAGGCTCAGCGCGCCTCTCTGCCCCCGGTGATCGCGGATCTCGTGGGGGCACAGGCGCGCAGTGTCTGGGCCGACCTGGAGCTGACTCAACGGCGGTCAGTGATTCGAGCGGTCATGCGCCCACGCATCGCAAGGGTTGGCAAAGGTGGGCACATGCGCAACGCGATCGGCGTGAAGCCGAACTTCCTTACCCTGTCAGAGGGCGGCGCGTAGCCCGATCGTGGTTGGAGGCGCCCGGACCCGGTTACGGTTCGGGCGCCCCACGACCTGAGGTCGCCTACGGCGTGTTCAGCTTGGTCAGGGACGGTCGGAAGATCTCACGAAGACGATCCTTCTGAGCAGGGCTCAGGCGGACCGCTCGGCCGATCGCGCGAGCCGCTTCGATGTCTTCCGGTCGGAGCACGCTCCGACTTTCCAGGGACTCGGTCCTCAGCGGTCCACCTCATCCGGGTGTTCGGTGGTCGGCTGGACCGTGACCAGCGGGGTGCCGTCGTAGTCGCGCGGGTCGTCGAGCGGGGTGACGTGGCGCTCTGCGACGGCGACGCAGCCGAACACCGCGAGCAGGGTGACGATGGCGTTGATGGTGGCGGTGGTGGCGTCGCCTTGTGCGGTGGTGAAGAGTCCGGCGCCGACGAGTCCGTTGACGAGGGCGAGCAGGCCGCCGATGACGGCTCCGGCGATGCGGAGGGGGCGGGGGCGGCCGGTGGTGTCGGGCATGGTCATGGTGTTGTCTCCGTTCAGTCTTTGTGTTCGAGGTCTTCGAGGGCGTCGCGCACAGTGCGGTCGGCCGCGGCGAGCCGCCGCCAGGCGTGCCGGATGAGCAGCACGGCCGCGGCGAGCAGTAGGGCGGTCATCGTCCGAGGAGGACGGCCCAGGTGCGTGGCCCGCAGATGCCGTCGGCGGCGAGTCCGGCGCGTTGCTGGAGGTAGCGGACGCGGGCTTCGGTCTTCGGCCCGAACTGGGCGTCGACGGTGAGTCGGGGCAGGGTCGGGTACCAGGCGTTGAGCACCCGCTGGAGTTCGGCGACGGCCGCCCCGGTGCTGCCCTTGCGCACGGTCGGCCGCGCACCCGGCGTGGGGGGCGGCGGCTTGCTGCCCGCCAGTCCCCACGGCTGTCCGCTGTCGTAGCCGCCCTGTGCGAGGGAGACCGAGATGTGGGTGTGGCTGATGTGGGGGTTGGTGCCGGTGTAGGTGCGCCAGGCCCAGCCGGAGGTCGGTGAGGCGATGCGGCGGGCGGAGATGACGTAGGCCCCGGCGCCGAGGGCGGGGTGGCCGGTGGCGCCGAGGTGGCGGACGTGTTCGGCGATGGTGAGGCCGATGCCGGTGTCGCCGCCGATTCCGGCGTCGGCGTCGAAGGCGCGCACGACCCCGATGCCGCGGTTGTCTTTGATCCAGGGGTTGTGGTCGGACTGGCGGGTGGCGTGGGCGGCGTCGCCGATCCAGCCGTCGCTGGTCTTGTCGCGGCCGGGCCACCGGGCGTTGATCTCGGCGCGGAGAACTTCGAGGGCGTGGGCGAGGCGGTAGGTCATGCGACCACCCACATGGCTTCATCGGCGCTCATGTGCGCCTCGGGGTTGTCGTCCTCGGCCGCGGCGAACCCGGAGATCTCGGATGGGTCGGAGACGTAGTCCTCGGCGAACACGGCGCCACCGAGCGGGTAGGCGCTTTCGGTGACGACCGGTTCGTTCGGGTCGGTGGTGTTGGGGTTGTCGGACATGGGTGAGCCCACCTCCTGGGGCTCGATTGGGTCGAGGCCCAGGGGTGGGCCGGTTGGGGTGGAACGAAAGGGGCTAGGCGGGTGGGCGGGTGCGCAGGGTGAGCCGGTCGGTCAGGCCCTCGCTGGTGGAGTGGGAGCGGCGTAGTGCGATCACCGAGCCGGTGATGGGGCCGCCGAGTCCGGTGGGGTCGGTGAGGGTGACGACGTCGCCGAGTTGCACGCGCGGGTCGCCGACGACGGGGATGTCGGCGAGGACGGGGGTGGGTCGAGCGAGGTCGGCCAGCACGGATGCGGCGACGTCGGCGGCGGCGGCCGGGTGGTGCCGGAATCCGCTGTCGGGCAGGTCGAGCACGCGGCGCCCAAAGCGGGCCGCTGATGCGGTGTCGGTGAGGGTGGTGGGCAGGGGCGGGTCGTCGGTGACGGGGAAGCCACGGATCTTGAACGCGGGTTCGCTGCCGTTGGCGAAGCGGATGGGGAAGGTGTTGGCGTTGCTGATGACGACGGCCGCAGCGGCGTCGCCGTCGACCAGGCCGAGGGTGACGGTGACGCTGCTGGTGACTTCGGCGCCGGTGTTGGCGTTGACGACGACGTAGCCGCCGGAGGCAGCGGTGGGCCACTCGGCTTTGGTGTAGCGGAGCAGCGTGGTGCTCAGCCGGGCGCGTTTGTCCAGCGGGAGGGTGAGGAACCTGGTGTTGAGCGCCCCGGTGTCGAGTTCGTCGATGGTGCGCGCGGTGTAGACGACGGCGCTTACGCGTTCGAGCCGGGGCGCGTGCCGGAATGTGATCTCGTTGCGGACCCCGTCCAGCGACGTGGACAGGTCCAGGTCGGCGAGATCGACGTTGGCGCTGATGGTCTTCACCGGGGCCGGAGGGGCCTTGGCGCGGGCGGTGAACCGGAACCGGCCATGCTCAGTGAAGGCGACCAGCCCGTACTCGGCGGCCACGGCCGCCTTGATCACGGTCCAGGAGTCCGCGCCCACGATGTCCGGAAGCCCGGTCATCCAGTTCAACCCGGTGTCGAGGTCGGCCTGCGACACATGCGGCACGCCCCACCCGGCCGGTGGGGCGGCGGCCTCGGCGATCTGCACGCACTGCACGGGCAGACACGTGTTGAGGTACACGTGCCCGCGCGTCTGGCCGACGAGGCTTTGCACGTTGGCCGGCGTGGTGACGGTGGCGGTCTGCACGCCGTCGAGGTGCCAGCGGGTGAACACGCGCAGGTTGTCGATGTCGTAGGTGATCCAGAACCCCACCGAGTGCCAGTCGGCGGCCCCGGTGATCGTCGGGCCGGGGATGGTGGCGGCGACGACGGGGTTGCTGTTGGTGGTGGGGTTGTAGAGCACGCGGGCGGATAGTTGCCCGTTGGTGGAGATCAGGATCTCGACGGTGGCGCCTTCGCGGGTGACCCGCGAGGTGGACGCCTGCACGATGGTGCCGTCGCTGTAGGGGTGGAAGGCGTTCGAGGCCCCGGCCTTGATGTGGAAGTCGAAGACGTGCCCGACCCCGCGGGTGCCGAAGTTGAACCCCACGCCCGCCGTGCGGGAGCCGATCAGGGATCGGATCTCGGGGCCGCCGTTGGCCGCGAGCCCGTAGCGGCCTGCCACGAACTCCGGGACCGCCGAGGTGGTCTTGTCCCCGGAGATGACGCTGCGATTGAACCCGATGTCGGGGTAGAGCCCGCCGTGACAGGTCATCGCCCAGATACAGCCGGGCCGGGGCGGTGGGGACATGTAGATGCCGTTGCGGCGCAACACGAAGTCCACGACCCACTGGGTGTTGACCCGGTCGCGGTAGATCCAGAACGCGGTGTTTCGGTAGGTGCGTTCCTCCGCCGCGCCGACCGGCAGGGTGACGGCGCCGCGTAGCCGTTCGGCCGGGTCCAGGGCCTCGACGGTGACCGTCCGGTTGCGGGCGTTGACTCGCACGGTGCGGGTGGTGCCAGTGAACTGGCGGAGCAGCCGCGGCCCGGCCCTGGTGGTCAACCCGAGGTCGAGGGTGAGCGGCGCGTCCACTTGGTCATCGGCGAGCAGGGTGGCGCCGGTCCCGTAGGGGGAGAACATGCGGGCGATGTCGTGCGGATCCTGGGCACGGGTGCCGGTGAGGGTGGCGGTCAGACTGGCGGCGCTAAACCCCTCCACCAGCGTGCACTCGGCTGGGAGATCCCCGGTGATTGCCCGCTCGACTGTCACCGTGTCGACCACAGTGGACAGATCGGAGAGTGTGTGGGCGAAGCGGGCGTCGCGCGCCCAGTCCACGAGCAACCGTGCCAGCGGTACGCGGTCGGCGGCGGTGACAGCGGCTGCCAGGGCGGGATCGTCAGGTGCTTGCATCGGTCAGACCTCCAGGAGCATGAGGGCCATCGCCCGCGACCCCGGCACGGCGTAGGCGGTGGTGAGCGCGTCAACGGCGACCACCGCGGCACCGCCACCGGGCGCCCACGCGGTGGCGGCCGGACCGGGTTCGAGCTGCCATGCCGTCGTGGTGGCCGTGCCACCAGAGGGGGTGGGCGAGGCGGTGAGCGCGACCCGCACGAGGGCGGCGTTGCCGGTCGGGGTGAACGTGTGGGTCAGGCGCTGCCCGGCCGCGCCAGGGGTGGTCGGGATGGACTCGGTGAACGACAGGTAGGTGTCGGTCTTGTCGTAGAGGGCGGCGGTCCAGCGCAGCGCCACCGCGGCCGACGCTGCCCAGGCCGACATGGTCAGCGGCTCCCCGGGCACGACCGGGATCGGGTCGAGGTAGACCTGTCCGCCTGCGGCCGTTGCCGCCCAGGAGAGGCCACCCGCGAGCGGCAGGGTCGAGGCGGGGACGCCGGTGGTCCATGTGAGGGCACCGGCGCTGGCGGTGAATCCGGTCGTGGTCCGCTCGGCGGACCCGGTTGCCGCGACGTGCGGCGTGAGCCGGTTGGGCCGTTCACCGTCGAGCAGCCACAGTGGTCCGGCCACCATCCCGAGGTGGATCGCGTCGAGGAACGCGGCCGTGCCGGGGTCGAGGTAGGGCCAGGACAGCACCCAGACCCGTTTGACCGCGACCCGGTCGACGGTGACCCGCCCGGTGAGGGAGCGGTGAACCGCGCCGATCCGGGCGGCCGTCGCGTCCGGTGCGCCGCTCAGGGATGGGGAGGGCAGTGCGCGGAGCCCGCCGACCGGGCCGAGTGTGAACGCCACGAGGCATCACCACCCAAATCGCCCGTGGCACGACAGGGGTGCGACCTCGATCGGGTGATCATGCCTGCGTTGCGTCGGCCGCTATGCCGACACCGCCCCTAATGTCGACCCCGCTCGTCTCAACCCCACGAAGGAGTCCTCATGGTGTCGGTGTCCCGCGCGGTCGGTGCGTTCCTTGTCGCGGTCGGTGCGCCGTTGGTGACCGCGGCACCGGCCCTGGCCGACACCCCGGCCCCGAACATCGGTGGCGTCCTCGACGCGGCCAACATCGGGAACTTCACCCCTGCCGCTACGGGCCTTCAGGAGATGGCCGTCGTGCCGGTCCTCGGCAAGTGGGTCGGTAACAACCTCAACAATTTGAGCAACGGCAACGTCATCGACCACTCGCGCTGAGGCACCGCGACCGGCCTTGCTCGGTCGAATCGGTTATGGCTCAGCGGCGGGCGTTTTGTGCGTTGGCGGTGTTGACCAGCCGCGCGACGCCGGCCCCGTCCACGTGCAGCCGCGCCCCGTCGAGTGCGGCGAGGACACCGGCGGCGACGGCCGCGGTGATCGCGGAGGTGTCGGCGCCCATCGGCGACGCCCCGCCCGGCGCGGCAGTGCGTCCGGTCGCGGTGAGGGTGGCGTCCATGTTCAGTGGCAGCGTGGTGGTCAGCGAGTCCAGGTAGGACCGCACGGCCGGTGTCCCGGCTTGCAGGCCGGTGAGCAGACCGCGCATGATCAGGCGGCCGTTATCGACCAGGAGGACGCGGTCGCGGGCGGGCGGTCCTTTCCAGTCGGGCAGCAGGTTGGTCAGCGACTTCAGCTTGTCCTTGATCCACTGCCACGCGGCTTCCAGACCACGGATGAGGCCACGGATGATGTTCTTCCCGGCTTCCACGAGCAGCCCGCCGAGGTCGCCGAGCGCACCGAGGATGCGGCCGGGCAGGTCGATGAAGAACCGCACCAGCCCGTCGAGCGCGCCGCCCACGGCGCCGCGGATCATGTCCCAGATGCCGCCGAAGGCGTTCTTCAGGCCGTTCCAGGCGCGGGACCAGTCGCCGGTGATCAGGCCCATGACGGTGTCGATGATGCCTTGGATGTAGCGCATTGCGCCGCCGATGATCGACCCGATCGTGTCGAACACGCTGCGCACGACGCCGAGCAGCGTGTCCAGGATCGGCATCAGGACGCGGGCCAGGATGTCGATCAGCGGTGCGACCGCGCGAACGAGGGTGGCGAAGGTATCCGCGGCCTGCACGATCACCGGCACCAGCGCGGTGACCAACCCGGTGAGCGGCGGGATGAGCGCCTGCACCAGTTCCAGCAGCGGCGGCACCAGCGGCAGTACCGCCTGCACCACCGTCAGGAATGCTTTCGCGAGTGGCGGCAGGATCGGCGCCAACGCCGACACCGCGGTCACCATGACCTCGCCGAGGGTCTGTCCTATCTGGACCAACGTCGGGGCCGCGTCGGCGAGCGCCCCGGACACCATGGCGGCGACCTGTTCGATCAGCCCGACGATGACCGGCAGCACCGGCTGCACCGCGCGCAACCCGGCGAGCAGCACCTCGCCGAAGACCATCGCGACCTGGCCGAGCAGCGGCAGCACCGCCGCCAGAGCTTGCAGGAACGCGCCGCCGACTGCCGAGATGATCGGTGTGAGCTGGCGCAGCAGGGCCGCGAGCATCGGGGCGAGGGTGCGCAGTGACTCGGCGAGCAGCCCACCGAATTGGGTGATCAACGGGGCCAGGACGCGGGCGAGCTCCAGCAGGGCGGGGGTGATTGAGCGGATCGACTCGCCGACCGCGCCACCCATCAGTGTGGCGACCTCGGCCAGGGCGGGGGCGAGCGCGGCCACGATCGGCGCAAGGGCCTGGGCCGCGGGGACGAGCATGTCCGCGAACGCCTGCGCCGCCGCCCCCAGCACCGGGGCCAGCGCCGCGAACACTTGACCGAGCGGGCCGATCGCAGGCGCGATGGACGCCAGCGCAGTGCCGAGCTGCGGGCCGAGCGCGGCGATCACGGGGGCGATCGAGTCCACCAGCGTGTGGCCGAGAGCCACCAGGATCGGGTCCAGGCCCTTGGCGACGGCGGCGATCCCGCCGAACACCTGCGCCAGCGCGGTCTGCCCGTCAGCGGAACGCAGGAACGCCAGCACCGACCCGGTGACCTGGGTGAGTGTGGTCAGGAACGAGGCGCCGGAGGTGTTCGCCGCGCGGAAGACCGCGGCGATGATCCCGCCGACGTTGCCCACCAGGGTGAACAGCTCGCCCAGCGCGGAGAGGCCCTGCGAGATCCAGGTCTTCAACTGCCCGGTCTCGCGGGCATGGCCGATGAATTCGGCGAACCGCTGCGCGCCCTCGGTGAACCCGCCCGCCAGGGCTGGCAGGAACTGCGCGCCCACGGTTGCGATGTCGCGCAAACCGGCCAGCAGGAACGGCAGTCCTTGCCCCAGTCGACCCACGGTGAGCGCGGTGTCGGCGAAGATCGACCGGACATCGGCAACCGTGCGCGCCTGCCCCAGGAACGCCGCGACGCCGCGCGCGCCCTGGTTCAAGGCCCCGGCGACCCCGGTCATCCCGGCGTCGAGGACCGGGAGATACCGGCCTCCCAGGGTGGTGACCTCGCGGGCGAGCCCGCCGAACAGTCGTTCCTGGACGTGGAGCTGGAGCGCGGTGAACTCCGGGCGCAGCCCGCGCACCGCTTCCGCGGTGGCACGCATCGCCGGGGGCATCTTGTTGATCGCTTCGGCGAACTTCGCCGGGTCCGATTCGGACAGGGCGTCGGTGAAGCCCTCGACGCCGAGCTTGAGTGTCTGGATCACCGCGACCGCGCCGAGTGCGGCGGCCGGGATCAACAGGAGGGACTGCGCCGACGTCGCCGCAGCTCCACCGAGCCCACCGACCACGCCCATTGCGGTGCCCACGGCGGCGGCCATGGCGGCGTAGCGCAGCGTCGCCGCCCCGGTGACCGCAGTCGCACGCACCATCGACCCCGTGGCCTGATCGCTGGCCCGGCCGAGCGCGAGCATGCCGCGCACAGCCGACCCCAACGACCGGTCCGCCACCGCCCGCACCGTGATCTCCCGACCCGACAACCGGCGCAGCAACGCCTGAAACCGGGTTTCGGCCGGGAGCGCGTCCAACTCGGCCAGCAGCCGGATCGCGGTCTGATCACCCTCGCGCGCAGCGACGCGCAGCTGCTCGCGCAGCAGCGCGGTCTGCACTTGCGCGGTCAGGGAGATCGCGGGCGCCCCGGCCTGAGCGGCGCGAACCTGGTCCCGCACGTGCTGCCCCAACCCCTGGAGGCTGGGCAGGATCTTCAGATAGCCGTGGCCGACCGTCGCCATGGGGCATCACGCCCCCGGGGTGATCGAACGGTCATCCACAATGCGCGGAGTTATCCACAGGCACCTGTGTAACGTTCGCGCTGTTCACAGCTATACTGTGAACGAACGGCTCCTCGGCGGACCCCCAGCGCCTTGAGGGGCCGTTCGTTATGTGCGCATCCACTGTGCAATGTCGCGCAACGTCCGCGTCTCCGGTTCGGCCTCGCCATCGGCCGCCCTGGCAGCACGGGCGGTGTCGAGCGGACCGATGAGCTGGTCGTCGGGCACCTGGTGGCCGAGAGCCGCGGCGACCGTGGCCCACAGGACGGTGACGCGCCGCTCGACCGTCGCGAGCAGCACCTCGTGCCGGGTCATGTGGTCCGGGTCGAGTGCCCGCCACAGCGCGGCATCCGGGGGCAGGTGCTGCACAAGGGCGCAGACGCGGCGGTAGGTGAGGCGGCCGCGGTAGAGGTCGAGCAAGTCGACCCCGCCGCGCAGGAGATCAGTTTCGAGTGCGGTTGCGGTGGTGTCGTCCGCGAGGAGGCGGGCGACGGTCAGGGGTTTCCCGCGCCCAGCTCCTTCATGACCGCGACGGAGAACTCCTCGGCGTCGGCCGCGGTGGTGGCCAGGGACCGCCAGGTCGTGTACTGGAGTTCGCCCAGGATCAGCCGCAGCGCTGTCAGGTGCTTGCCGTCCTCCTCGGCCTCCAGCGCCTCCAGCGGGAAGTCCTCGGTGCGAGGGAGTCGGAACCGGGTGGCGCGCCACGTGATCACCGGCCCGGCCTCGGTGGTCGTGGGCTTGCCGGTGGCCTCGGCGCGCTGCTTGGCGCTCATGGTCAGTCTCCCTTGATGTCGGTGGTGGTGAGTGCGGCAAGTCCGGCGCCGCCTGCCGCGATGACGGCGGGGTCGTTGGTCAGCCAGACCGCGAGAACGGTGGAGGCTCCGGCGGGGGCCAGCGCGGCGAAGGTCATGCCCCAGCGGGCTTCCTGGGTGCGCGACCACTGGGCGTCATCGGTCTCGGACACCTCGGCGCGGGGGATGAACAGGCGGTGGTGGTAGACCTCGGTGTCGCTGATGCGGTCGGTCCAGTCCACGCACAGCGCGCGGACGTCGCCCTTGGGGATGGTGGAGATCTCGGCGCGGTACTTCTTCGACCCGACGGGGGCGACCTCAACGAAGGTGAGCCCGCCGAAGTAGGCGGAGAGGACGTCGGCTTTGGTTTCCTGGAACGCCGACTTCACCGAGAGTTCCTGGGACTTGTAGATGTAGCGCGCCGGGGTGAGCTGCTGCCAGTGCTCGGTGCCTTCCTTCTCCACCTTCCGCGCCAACGTCACACCGTCCGGTGTGGACAGTCCGAGACCGCGCCACGCGGTGGCGAGCGGGGTGGTGGCGTCGGGGGGTTCGGCGGTGCCGGGCGGGGCGAGGGACAGTTCCCCGGTTCCGGGGACGCGCACGAGCGCTGAGTTGATCGTCACGAGGACTCCTTCATTCAAGGGCGGGGGGTTCGGGCACGCACCGCGACAGCGGCGGTGGCCAGCGGCGCGGCGGTGTAGGGGTCGATCCCGGCGACCGGCGCCGCGACCGGTTCGACGGCGAGCAGCGCGCCGGGTGAGCGGGTCGCGCACAACAGCCCCACGACGAGCCCGCACAGGGCGGCCGCGGTGTGGGCGCTGGTGTGCCAGGTGGTGAGGCGGATGACGGCGCGCTGCACGGCGGGCCAACCCCAGGTGTGCCCGTCGACCGCGACGAGCACCCAGGGAAGCGACGGCGGCCCCGCGTCGTGGGCGGCCGAGGTGGACACGACGGTGGACACCTTCACCCCGGCCGCGACCGGTTCGAGGCGGGCGGCCAGCGCGGGCCGTAGCTCGCGCACCACCAGTTCCAGCACGTCGACCGGCACCGGGATGGCAGCGGTCATTCGTGCAGGCCCTCCACATCGACGCCCACCGACGCGGCGGCTCGTTTGAGCAGCCCGTGGCGGGCCTCCATGCCGACCCCGGCCGGATGCCGGACCGCGACCGTGGCCGCGGTGCGGTCGCGGGCGGGATCGTCGAAGACCTCGACCGGCACCGGCTCACCACTGGTGACCCGATGCCCCTGGGCGCGGGCGGCGGCCCCGACCTGTTCAGCGACGGCGCGCACGGCGGCGGCCATCTCCGTCGAGCGCAGGATCTCGGCGACCCCGGCATGGTCGATCTCAAACCCGTCGAACGCGGCCATCAGGGCATCACCCCTCAACCCGGCGCAAGACGATCTCGAAGTGCGTGTGCCCGAACCGCGGCGTGAACACCAGCGGCTCCCCGTCGACCTCGAAGACCATGCCGCGCCACTCCACCCGCTCCTGAGGGCCGATCGGCTCGATCGCCCACACCCGCCACCGCGACACCACCGCGGCCCGGCCGGGCTCGGCGTGCTCGGTGGAGGCCAGCGGTTGCATGTGGGCGTAGACGGTGCGCAGCGACGCCGCCGACCCGTAGTGCAACTCCGGGACCGGGTTGCCGTAGGCGTCCATGACTTCGACCGGGTTGACCACGGTGAGCCGGTGCGGCAGTTGCATCACGACACACCCCCGGCCGTGGTCAAGCGGTCCAGATCGAGAACGCCCCACCCGCGCTGGAAGCGGGCGGGCGCAGCAGATCCAGTTCGTCCTCGGTGAGATAGAGCCCGCCCCCGGCGTGCGCGGCCGTGCGCGTGTAGGCACCGATCGTCTCCGAGGCATTGCCGTCCGGCGGAGTCGCCAACGCCCGCAGCACGGCCGTAGAGATCACCCCGACCGCCGTGGGCGGGGCGGGGGACGACAGGCCCGGCACTCGCGCGTGGACGAGGGCGGTGGCGTCGGCGATCAGAACCGCGACCCGAGACTGTTGCTCCGGGGTAAACGCGACGTCGGTGCGAGCCTGGACATCGACCACTGTGGCCAAGGGAGGATGCGACGGCATGCGATCACTCCCGGACAACGAACGCTTAGACTCCGGATGCACGCAAGGGACTGCTTCGACCTCAGGAGGTGGGTGTGGCGTCCATCATCGGCGAGCTTAAATCCACCCTGTCAACGGTGTACGTGGATACGGCGAGGGCAGTTCTCCATCGTCTCGAACGCGCCGGTGTTCCGCAGACGATTGATGCCGAACGTGCTGTCTTCCAGCGGTTGAGTTCAACCCAGTCGGCCGCCAGATACGAGTCAAGTTCCGAAAATGTCCTCACGGCACCTCCATCGCTGATGCCGGAAGGACCCTGGCTCGGCGATCAGGAGATGGTCGCGGTGCGAGCGTGTTCGGCGAAGCTCGCCGAACACGCTGCTGCGTCCCTTCCGTACTGGGCACCGTTTCCCGCCCCGGTTGGACCGCTGCTCGGTCCCGGTGTTGGCGTTCCACAGTACGCGGAGGACGCATCCGGATGGGTTGCACGGATGATTGTTGCGCCTGCCCTCTATCACCACCTGGCGCTACTTCCCCGTGTCGATCAAGCCGATGACGCAACCGCGCGAGCATTCGCTGAGGACGTCCTCGCGGTCGTGACCGCGACCGACCTCCGTTACCTTGTCACATTGCCGTTCAGTGGCATCTACATGGGCGAATCGGACCCGATCACCGTCGGGGACGTCACTGTCCGCTCCTTATCGTCCGTTGAGCAGGGCGCAATCTTCCAGCAACGCGCCCGATTCACGTCACTGATGCTTGACTTTGGGGAAGTGCCATACTCCGCGCTGGAGTTGCGCGTCTCGGGACCCCGCACCGAGCAACACCTGACCGTGTGCGATCGCATACCGGCGTTGACGACCGCATTCCAATTGCACGGCTACGAAATTTCAGGTCGGTTCGCGATCGAACGCTCCGATCCGCCGTGGGTACGCGACGGTCAGGGACATTTCCCGTCGGGCTTGCCACGACGGTCGTGGCCCGCAGACGCCGATGCGGAGTTCTCAGCGAATGATCTTGAGGCGATTGTCAAGACGGCCAAGTTGCTTGAGCGCCACCATGTGAGTGAGCCAGCGTCGGCCCAAGACTTGGCCCTGCATCGTTTCGCGGCAGGGCTGGCACGTGAGAGTCACGCCGACGGGGTGGTCGACTTCACGATCGCGTTGGAGGCGCTCCTACTTCCCTACGATGAGAACGCGCGGCATGGGGACCTTGGCTACCGGTTTCGGGTGCACGGTGCTCACTATCTGGCAGAGGACCCAGCCGAACGGCGAGACGTCTGGAAGCAGTTGAAGGGCATCTATGAGACGCGAAGCCGACTAGTGCACGGCGGCAAATACCCTGTCAAGGGCGAGATCGTGAAGATCCACGATCTCGCTCGTGACTTCGCCCGCCGGGGACTCTTGCGGGCGCTTGTGGAGGGCTTTCCGACCTCGCAGATGTTCACCGACATGGCATTGAGCTGAGACCAGCACTCACATGCCCGCAGCCTCCTTGGCAGGTCGTCCGCCGACCGCGCGCACCCCGAGTTCGGTGGGCAGGCCGCGCAGGGCTTCGGTGGTGTTCTTGTCGGTGACGTCGGCGAGTCCCTTGTGGAAGGTGACGTCGAGGTCGTGGACGACGAGTTCGGGGTAGGTGTCGCTGGTGAACTTCACGGAGTTTCTCCTTAGCTGGTGGCGAGTCCGGTGATCTTGCCGTGGGCGATCTCGGGTCCGTACTCCAGGCCGATCTCGCCGTAGATCTGGGCGGTGTCCTTGGCGCCGGTCTTTGCCAGTGGTTCGGAGAACAGGAAGCCCTTGCCGGGCGTTTCCAGGAAGATCGGGGCGCACTGGTCCAGGGACACGGCTGAGACGGTGTCGGAGGGCATGTGCCGGTTGAGCATCACCGCGAGCCGCCCGAAGTCGGTTTCGATGGTGGTGACGGCGACGCCTGCGACGTTGCGGGTTTCCTCGCGGTAGTTCTTCTTGGTGATGAACTCGTCGGTGAGCTTGCGTTTCTGCCAGGCGTTGCACATGAGCGCGGCGGTCTCGGAGACCTGGATGCCGCCGTTCTCCCACACCTTCTGCAAGAGGTCGAGGACCATCTTCTCGGTCAGCGCGGTGGGGGCGGCGTTGGTGATGACGTTGGTGACGGTGGCGGCGAGGATGCCGCGGGTCTTGCGGGCGGTGCTGTTGGTCGAGGGTTCCTGGAAGGTGCCGGTGACGAAGCTGGCTTCGACGTCGCGGGCGATCTGGACCAGGGCGATGCGGGTCTGCCAGTCCATCTCGGTCGACACGGCGTTGGTGCCGCCGATCGCGGCGGCGTTGGGGTGGGCGGAGCCGGTGGCGGCGAACATGTTCTGCGTGGCCTGCCGGGTGTAGGTGACGCCGACGGTTTCCTGGTGGATCTCCAGGACGTTGCGGTCCTGCCCGCGCACCCTGGTCTCGGCGGCCGGGGCGTCGGCGCCTTCCACCCGCTGCCGGTTGGGGTCCGGCGGGCGCAGGTCGTACACGGACCAGGTGTGGACGATCCCGTTGGCGCGCTTGCCACCGGTCAGGCCGCCGATGGCGGACAGGAATGGGGTGTCGGCGGGGGTCAGGGCGAACAGTTCGCCCACGAAGTTGGGGGCGTTGAAGGTGTTGGCGATAGCGGCCACACCAGGCATGGTTTCTCCTTACGTGGTAACGGAACCGGGCGTGGCCGGTCAGGGCTGCTTGCGGGCCATCTCGGCCAAACGCTGGTTCTTCAAGGTGATCGCGGTCGCCCAGTCCCCGGCCTGCTCGGCGGCCGTGATCTGCGCGTCCACCCCGCCGGCCGGGCCACCGGGGCGAGGCCCCTGCGATAGGTCCGGGGCGGGACGGCGCGGCCCCTCGGCGCGGGTCAGGTGCGGGCGGGCGGTGAGCACCGCGGCCAGGTCGGTGCCGATCGCGGCGGTGTCGATCTCCCCGTCGGCGCTGACGTAGCGGTCGCGGTCATCGAGGTAGCGGGGCGCGTCGGACGGGTCGGCCCACCCGGTGGCGGCGGCGCGGATCTCCGCGTCCACCGCCCGCCGCCGCAACGCGACGGCGGCGGCCTCGGCCTGCTCGGCGCGCGCGGTCGCCTTCTCCGCCTCGGTCTGCTGCGCGGCCTCTAGCTCATCCAGGCGGTTTGCCTTCGCGCTGTGGTCGCGCGCGGTCTGCTCGGCACGGGTCAGCTTGGCCTGCGCCTGCTCATAAAGGGACTTGAAGTCCGGTCCGTCGGCGGGCGGAGTGGGCACGAGGTCAGTCGCGGTCGTGCCGATGTCGTTGGGCTGGTTGTCCACATGTCTCCTTGACAAGACGTGCCAGTACTGCTGATACTGGCGATATGACTAAGAACCTGGTTTCGTTTGGACAGTTCATCCGCAGGCAGCGTGAGAAGTTGGGGCTTACGCAGGCCCAACTCGCTGCACGGGTTGGCCGTGCGCAGGTGACGGTCTCGGAGTGGGAGCGCGGAGTTGCGCAACCGTCCGACCTGCGGGCACTTGCTGATGCGTTGGAGATGGAGCTTGACGCCTTGGGCCACGCGCTAAAGGCTGCCTTCATCGCAAACGACGACGTCGAGGAGGCACTTCAACGTCAAACCCTGCTAACCCAGAAGGAGATCGACGCGCTGATCTTGATCTATCGGGGTCTTCTCGCCGGAAAGGTCAACTAGTGATGTACCCGTATCGGCGAAGCCTGATCAGCAGATGCTCACGGTCACCACCATCGGCGAATATTTGAGCGGCGGTTGGGCGGGCTATGTCGCGGCGGCGGTACTGCCCGCCGCTGCCGCTGGTGTTGCCGAGCCCGTCGGCAGCGCCGCGCGTGGTGGAGTACTTGCGGTGTCCGGCGACGTAGACGGCCCCGGCGCGGCGGGCATTGACCACCCCGGCGATGTCGGCCCCGGCCCGGATCGCTTCGGCGTCCTTGACGCCGAACGCCTTGTCCTGCTCGGCGCGGGTCATCGCGGCGAACAGCGCGGTCGGGGTGTTGCCGGGGTCGTTGGTCTGCCACTGGTCGCGGGTGACGGGGCGCATCTGGCAGTCGCAGCGTGGGTGCCGGGCGAATCCGTCGCTGAGTGGGTAGAGGCGTCCGGCGAGGATGAGGCACCGCCCGCACGCGGGGAGCCGCACGACCCGCTCGTATCCCGCGACCGCGGGTTCGGTGAGCATCGCGGTGTGGACGGCGACGCGGCTGGTGTCGGTGATCTCTGTGGCGGTGTAGGTGAGCAGCCGTTGCAGGCTGATCTCGCGGACGTGGCTGGGGGCCATGCCCATGCCGAGTGCGCGACGCAGGTAGCCGATGACGTGGTCAAGCAGCCTTGTGAGGGTGAGTCCGTTCGCTGCGCACCCGGCGAACGCCCCCGCGACCAGCTTCCCGACCGGGGCGGAGACGGCGTTGGCGGCCAGGAGGGCGGCGGCGACGTAGGCTGCGGCGGGGGCGGCGGTCTGGACTTGGGCTTCCTCGATTGCGATCACCGCGCGCGGCCGGACGTCGGTCTCCCACGAACCGATGAGATCGTCGGGGCGCAGCCGTTGCCAGGCGTCCTGAACGGTGTCGACCGCGTCGCGCACCACCCGTTGCTGGTCCTCGTAGAGCTGATCGTCGGGGATGGTCGGGGCGGTCACGGTTGTCACCTCCCAAGCGGTGCCTGGAACGTCGGCGGGCTCGGCCGCGCCGAGACGTCGACCGGGTCGGCGGGCGCGTCGGGGTCGGTGTCGCGGGTGGGTTTGGGGCCGAACTCGGCGGCCTGGTCGCCGCCGACGACGCGGGTGTAGGCGTCGCGGTCCTCGGCTTCCATGTCGAGGATCTGCGCGTCCGAGTAGCCCAGGGCGCGGCGGGAGGCGCGGCGCGGGAGCAGCTTGTCGGCGGCGTAGAGCTTGGTGACCGCGTCGGCTTGGGCGGCGAAGGTCGGGGTGGCGGCGTCGACCCACATGGTCTCCATCCGCAACGCCTCCGGCGGCACCACACCGTCGCGGACGAGCAGGACCAGGCGCATGACCTGCTCCCACCCGTCGCCGAACGAGCGTTGCCGCCGCTCCGCGCGCTTGATGTGTCGTCCTTCCGAGGAGCGGATGCCGTCGGCGGAGGCGGGGTTCTCGGTGGCGTAGCCGAGGAAGTGCGGCGGCAACCCCGATAGCGACGCCACGAGCCGCGCCAGTGCGTTCAACGTGTTGTGGAAGTTGGATAAATCGGCCTCGGGGAACTGGCCGACCGCGACCCCGTCTTCCTTGGGGCTCTTGGGCGAGGCCCACAGCACCCCGGCCACCGCCTGCCACGGCGTGAGCGGATTGCCTTGTGCGTCAACGAAATCGTCTTGATCGAACCCGAGCGCGTACCGGCGTGGCATCGCGTGGAATTCCGCGGACACCATCATGTCGGTGGCGATCTTGCACGCGGCGTCCGACAGCGGGATCACGCTGGCCAGCTCCGACCGGCCGAGTGTGACCGGCTTGCCTCGGCGGCGGCTGGTGCGCGGCCGGTTCACCAACGGCACCACAGGGACGACGCCGAGGTTGTGGTCGTCGCGGTCGGTCTCGGTCCACGCCTTGCCGCCATCGGCGGAGGTGAACCAGATCGTGGTGTCCGGCAGGTACAGGGTGGCGTGCGAGGCGACCTGGGAGGAGGTGCCCGGGGCGGCCTCGTCGTCGGACCAGCGTTTCAACGCCGCGCGGACGCGGCGGGTGCGCGGGTCGAGTTCGGCGTGCACCTCCAACGGCGACTCCACCGTCACCAATGGCGTCTGCTCGTCGTCCTCGTTGGTGCCGACGATCGCGAACGCCCGCCCGGTCACCAACGCGTCGATGTGCGCCTGTTGGGCGTGCAGGTCCAGCCGGTTGGCCTGCCAGATCCGCCACAGATCCCGGTCGGCGGCGTCGCGGCCGCCGAGCCGGAACCCGGTCACGTCCAACCGCTCATCCAACGAGTCCACGACCAACTCGGGCCAGTTCACCACCACTTGGCGGACGCGGCCGTCGAGGCGGCGCAGCAACTCCGGGTGCATGTACGACAGCGACTGCTCGCCCTCGTAGTAGGCGTCGTGCCGTTCCAGGTCGGGTATCTGCCCGTTGTGCTGGGTGGCCAGCCGGGTGATCCACGTGCCGGCGGGGAGGTCGAGGTCGGTCGCCACAGGCCCACCCCCTCGTGGTCAGTGCACGTCGAGGAACCCGATGCGGTGGACGAGGGTTTCGATGCCGTTGCTGGCTTTGCACCAGATCGCGCGTGGCCCGGCCGGGAGTTCCAGTGCCCCGGAGCCGACGAGGATCAAGGCGGCGGGGGCTTCCCAGACGCCCGGCCGCCAGTCGGTGGTGGTGGGGGTGTGGGCGGCGGCGGGGGTGGTGGCGAACCACACGTCGAGCGCGGGCAGCGGGCCGGGCCGGGTGTTGGTGATGGTGACGGCGAGGAAGAAGCGCTCGCCCGCGCTTTGGTGCAGTCGCACGGGAACCTCCGCGGCGATCAGTGTCCACGCGACGCCCATCGGTCCCCAGTGCAGCGTCAGGTCACGGGCGCCGGGGGTGTCGGCGATCACCGCGCCCCCGGTGAGGCGGGTGTTGTCCAGGGCCAGCGTCGGTGTGGTGGCGAGGTTGACGGGGGCGTAGTGGTCGTCGGAGCCCCATCGGTTGCCGGTGAGGACGAACCCGCCGGTCACGGCCCCGGCGACGATCGTGGTGCCGCCGCCGTTGAGCAGGCAGTCCCGCACGACGATGTCGCGGTTGCCGCCCTGGGTGTTCTCCAGGAACAGGGCGGCGTGCAGGACATCGGTCCCGTTGACCTGTGCCCACGGGCCGAGATCGACCGTGCAGCGGCGCAGCGTGAGTCCGTCGATCCCGCGTACCTGGATGCCGTCGGCGTGCGCGTCGGCCCTCGGCACGGGGTTGCGCAGTGTCGAGTCCACGATGGTGATGCGGCGGCATGGGCCGGTGTCGGAGGTGATGTGCAGCAGGTCCGACGCCGAGGTGTGCAGGTCGACGTGATCGAGCACGGCATTGTCCACACCCGACAGGGACAGCCCGCCCGCGACCCTGGTGTGGGTCATCGTCAGCCGGTCGCCGCCGAGCACGGTCCCGGACCCGAACTCGCAGTCCACGAGGGCGAGGTCGTCGGCGCCGGACTGGTAGAAAACCGGGAGCGTCACCGCGGGGAACAGGACGCGTTCGTAGCGGCCGGGCGGGATCTGCGGCAGCCCCGTATACGGGGTGAGCGGCGCACCCGGTCGTGGCCCGGTGGCCGCGGTGCTCGCCCACGGCCCGGTGGGGGCGGTCATCCCATCACCACCATCCGCGACGACTTGCGGACCTTCTGCCCGCGCAGCCGCCACCCCGACACCGCCATCGCGGCCGTGGGGACGGCGTCGATGCGTTTGCCGGTCTTGCCGCGCTCGGGCTTGTCCGGCCGGATCAGGTCTGGCTCCCCGGCCGGGTGGCGGACCTCGACGGAGTCGAAGCAGAACGCCGCGACCGGGTTGCCGTGGTGCGACCAGCCACGCGACTTGGTCAGGGCCATCAGTTCGGTCATCCCGTGGGTCATGCCCTTGTAGGTCTGCGGCACCGGGTACATCGGCACACCCGTGCGCCGTTCCAACCGCTGGCGGACGGGTTCGCCTGACCACTCGTCGTAGGAGATGTCCGCGACGCGGAGCAGGCCGGTGTCGCCGACGATGTCGGCCTCGATGACGTCGTAGTCGATGACTTCGCCCTCGGTCGTGGTGATCCACCCGGCGTCGACCCACTGGGACACGCGCCGGTCGGTGCGCTCATCGAGGAAGGTCACCGCAGCTTCGGGCAGCCAGAACCGCCACAATGCGGACGGGTGCCCGTCGATGCCGTCTGGGACGATCAGACACCACGCGGTCAGGTCGAGCTTGGACGCGAGGTCGAGCCCGCCCCATGCCGGGCGCTTCGCCAACTGGTCGCGCAGCCGCTCCGGGTCGGACGCGGGTGTGCCGACGCACGCGGTGTAGAGGTGCATCGGCATCCAGCGGGACGCCTGGGCGACCCACTGATTGAGCCGGAACTGCCGGAACGCGTTCTCCCGCGCCGGGTCGTTGCGTGCCTCCAGGGCCTCTTCGCGGAGGGCGGCGAGGGAGAGGAAGTCGCCGAGGGCGGGGTTGGCGTAGTGCCAGTTCGTCTCGTCCCACGGGTCGGCGTCCTCGGGCAGGTTCCGTAGGTACACGAACCGGTGCGGCGCCCTTGCTGGGGCGTCGGCGATCTTGACGCACTCGTCGTGCTCGGCTTTCGCGAAGGATGTCGGGTCGTTGCCCGCGGTGGTGGCGGCGATGAGCAGTGGTTCGAGGCGGGTGCCCATGCCGGTGCGCATCGCGGTCCAGAAGTCGCCGTTGGGCTGGGTCAGGACCTCGTCGAAGATCACGCACGAGGGGTTGGAGCCGAGGTTGCCAAGTGCGTCGGCGGGGACGACGACGTAGACGCTGTTGGTCTTCTCGTCCACGATCCGCGCCGAGTGCTCGATCACCCGCAGGCGGCGGGACAGGACTGGGGAGAGGGCGACCATGCGGGCGGCGACGTTGAACACGAGCTTCGCTTGGTCGGTGTCGCGTGCGCAGCCGTAGACCTCGGCGGACTCGACGCCGTCCCCGCACAGCATGTAGAGGGCGACGAAGGCGAGAAGTTCGGACTTGCCGTTCTTGCGGGCGATCTCGACCCACGCGATGCGGAACCGCCGCACGTAGCAGGAGGCTTCCTCGTCCCAGCGGACCTCGCCGAACAGCGGGCGCACGATGTCCTCGCGCTGCCACTCCGCGAGGATGAACGGGGTGCGCGCCCACCGGTCCTTGGTGTGGACGCAGATCTCCTCGGCGAACGCCTGCGCGTGATCGGCCCGCGGCTTGCAGAAATGGTCGCCGCGCTTGCGGCAGGTGCGGCCGTCGAAGGTCCGGCCGCACACCGGCAACCGCGCCCCACGGTTGGTCGTCGTGTGTGGTTGGGGCGTAGCGGTGCCAGTGCGCGGCCGGGCCTTCGCGGTGGTGCCGCCCCGGGCGGGGCGGCGGGGGTTAGCTGAGGAGGCGGTTGGCGCCTTGGCCGGTGGCGTCATGGGCCACCTCGACCTTGATCGCCTGCCGATCAGACGGGGTGAGGCCGAAGCGGGCGGCGAACTGGAGGAACACGCGCTCGGCGTCTGCCTGGACCTGCAGCGCCGGGTTCTTCATCAACCCCGCCCCACCCTGCACCAGCAACGCCGACCCATTCACGAGCTGCGTCGCCGACCGGTAGCGGGCCAGCGCCTCACACAGCACCAGGAACGCGTCGGTGTCCCACACGGTCAGGACGCCGCGGTCGGTCAGACCTGGGGCTAGCCGCTCCCAGATGGCGCGGGCGGCGTCGGATGCCCAGTCCGGGCAGATGATCTCCAGCTCAGGAGGAGTCGGTTCCGCAGCGTTGATGCGGTCCTTGCGGTCGCCGTGAAGCACTCGCAGTGGCGTCGGCTTCGCCGGAGGGCCTCTTTTGCCCATGGGTGACTCCAAAAGGTGAGAATGCATCAGTTGCACGATAAGCGGTATGTATCGTGCGGTAAGCGGCAGCGTTTATAACGGAACGATATACCTAGCAAGGCTCAGCTTTTGTTGCCCACACAGAGGTTGACACGATGAGCACGTTTTCGTGCCAATTTGCTGCCGTAGCGTTCGCTGGCAGGGGGATGACCCAAACCCTTTGCGCCCAAGGGGAGCGCTGGGCGGTGACGAGCCGCGCGGGTTCGGTCGAGGTGTAGGCCGATTTGCCGCTGAAAGATCTTGCTCGCGACGAACGGGTTTCCACGCGGTGAAATAGGAACGGCTCCCCCAGAATGGGAGAGCCGTTCGGGCTCCTCTGCCCGGGTCCTGATGTCGCGACGGCCTTGCCAAGCAGATTCGCGTCATCTGGTCGAGAGTTGACAAAGGAGATATTGCGCTGACAAAGATACGACGAACAACCCGACTTGCGCCAGCCCGATCCAGGGTTGGCTTGTCACGTCGGTTCTCGGTTGGATCAATGACAGTCCTACTCGGCCACAGTTGGCGAGCCACTGCGCGTGCCGCATCGGTGCTCGTCGTGCTCATCGTGGTCACGGCCGCCTGCGCGCGGCTGTTTGACGTGCAGGTGGCAATCGGACCGATTGTGATCAAGTCCGGCAGCGCGCAATGAGTGCGGGCGGGTCACCACGGGATCAGCTCGTGGTGACCCGCCCGGTCGGGAGTCACGTACCGGAGCTGCGACCGCCGCTGGGGCTGGCGGCGCGGCGGGAGAAGACGCGGCGGACGCCCGCTGCGGCGCGGGCGAAGGCTCGACGCATGATCGGTTACTCCTTCCTGTCGGTGTCGGGTTCATCGGTGGGCATCTCGATGGCGAGGGTGCGGGCGACGGCGTAGCCGTCGAGGTATTTGTCTCCGACCGCCATCAGGCGCGCGGCGCGGAGGAACGCTTCCTTGTCCTCGCGGGTCTTGAAGCACACGGCGAACCAGTACTCGGAGTCGGTGGCCAGGCGGAACCGGTCGTCCTCGCGTTTGGTGCGCTCGCGGAATCCTTTGGCCAAAGCGTCCAGTTCGGCCGTGGAGTCGGTCTCCAGGTCGCCGGTGTAGTCGACGTCGGCGAGTGGGTCGGGTTCGGGTTCGGCGTTGAGCTGGGCGAGAAGGTCTTCTTGGGAGGTGGGTCCGCCGATGGCTGCGCTGGCCTGGAGTTGGGCGAGTAGGTCGCCGTTCGGGTCGGCAGGCTCAGCGGGTGAGGTCACGGCGGAACACCTCCAGGTCGGCGAGCGGGAACCACTCCAGGACTCGGGCGTAGTCGCGTGGCGCGTTGTCCATGATCGGTTTGAGGAACCGGTAGTCGAGGCCGTCGAAGCTGCGGCCGAACCACTCGTACTCCGGGGGCAGCGGGCAATGGTGGCGGGCGAGGGTGGCGCGGACGTCGGCGATGCGCCAGTCCCACACGATCTTGACCTTGCGGTTCGTCGTGTGGAGTGGGCCGTGGGTGACCAGGGCCATCCGCCGGTTCGGCGAGTCAGCGGCGCGCACCCCGTCGGCGTTCCACGCCCCGGGCAGGTCGAGCACGTCGCGGAGCATGTCGGCCAGTTCCTCGTAGGCGAATTCGGGGAACTGTGCGGCTTCGATGACCGCGCACCGTTCCGGGGGTTGGAATACGAATCGGTTGAGCCAGCGGATCAGCGACGGGTGTGGCAGGTTGATGATCCGCTGGCCGAAGAAGTCCTCGTAGAACTTCAGTGAGTCGGCCACGAAGCGCAGTCCCGGCACCAGGTACAGGTGATACGGCACGACGGTGATCCCGGCCTCGCGCATCGCCAGCCACGCGGCCAGGGAGTCCTTGCCGCGGGAGAAGCCGAGCAGAACCGGTTTCCCCTCGGCGGCGATGTCGGCGCGGATCTGCTCCGAGGGTGTGATCCCGTCAATGACGATCGGCATAGGCGCCTCCCGTAGAAGTGGACACCCGGGCACCGGATGGTGCGCGAGTCACCGTGTGGTCGCGGTGGGCGCTGACGGGTCGGTGCGGCGGATAAGCCGCCCGACCCCGGTGTGAGACAGCGACGTGTGGTCGGCGATGCGGCGATGTGAGGCGCCGAGCGCTTTCGCTTGCCGTATCAGGGATTCCCGCTCGCCGCGCCACGCCAGGTACTGGTCGTCGGCCTGGTCCAGGTCGGCCAGGACCGCGTGCAGGTCGTGGTCCCGGGCGGTGATCGGATCGGTCACCGGGGCCTCCCGGGGCGGCGTGGGATCGGGCGGGTCGGAAACTTGGCGGGACACATCCGGCCCTCAGTGGCTTGTGCACTCCTGGGCGGCTGAGGGGTGACCCCCCTGGGGTCGGCTGAGTGGTCCTCTGCGGATCGGTCACCCCGGGCGGGGTGAGGGCTCCGGGGGCAGGCTCACGGGTGGCCATGGCGGTGGACAGCGGCACGGCACGGGCAGGGGTCACGGGTGGTTCCATCCTCCCCGGGTGCGGCGGTCGGTGGCGGTGACCCGGGAATGGCAGCGGCCACACAGCCCGCGACCGCGCGCCGGGTGATCGGGGTCAAGCCCTTGGGCCACCAGTTCACGGCGGGTGAGCGGCCAGTGATCGGCCACAGTGGACGGATCGGTACACGGGTTGTCCGGGTGGTGGGGGCAGTCGGTGAGGTCACAGCGGCACCCCGGGTCACGGTCCAGCACAGCGGGACGGAAGCGGGATCGGTGATGGCCGGTGTAGCCCCGGTCTGCGGAGGTGCCCCCGGCGCGGCGGGCGCGGCCACGGCAGGCCGGACACCGGCCGGTGCGGGTCAGGTTCGGGCACCCCGGGCGCGAGCACGGACGGGCGGCACGGGCAGGCACAGCGGACCACCTCGGCATCCTCGGCAGGCATCCGGGCATGGGCACAGCCCCCACACCGGTCGGTGCGGGGGCTGTGCGGCGGTCGGTGTTCAGCGGGTCCACGGTTCGGGCAGGAATCCACCGGAGGACAGCCACCGGTCAAGGCCGGTGATCAGCTCTTTGAGCATGTCGAATTCGTGGAAGTCCTCGTCCGGGTTGTCTTTGCACAGGTCCCGGATCTGGGTGAGTGCGGCGTTCGGGTCCATCAGCCGGCCACCTGAAAGAGCTTGAACGCCTGGTGCTTGACGTCTCGGCCCCGGCCCAGCATGGCCCGTTCGGCGCGGATGCGGGCGGCATCGGGGGCCTCTCCCCGGACCGGGGCGAAGTGGTCGACGTACTCGGCGATGGTCTGGAATCCGGTCCAGTGGTTTCCCCGGTTGCCCTTGCGGATGTTGGAGTTGGTGTCCCCCTTGAAGATGGACAGCAGCTCCGTGGTCAACTGGTCGTCGCGGTCTTTGACGTCACCGCGCGCGTCGTCGGCGGGTTTGGGCCAGATCTCTCGGCACAGTGCCTCGAACTTTTTGATCGCCAGCGTCTCTTTGATCATCTTCTCGGCTTCGGCGTGGAACGCGTCGGCGTAGTCGAAGGTGATCTTGAGGGCTTCCCGGGCCTCGGCCACCCGGGCCGGGGCGGACGGGGAGTGGCGGAATGCCCACCGGGACTGGTGGTGTCCCAGTGCGGCGGCTTGGGTGTTGGCACACACCACCCGGACCGGTGTCACCAGGAACTCACTGGACCGGCCCGGTTGGAAGTAGTTCAGCCCCGCCAGGTTCAGCTCGATCTGATCGACCCCACCGACGAGGATGCCCTTGGGCAGGCGGGCGGTGATGAAGGTGTCCAGCCCGCCCCGCAACGATCCGGCGGTGTCGATGATCGCCCCGGACTGGTCGAGGATGGCGGCCAGGGTCTCACCCATCAGCTCATTGCTGATCGGGGTGTAGTCGAGCCCCCCGGCGGAGAGGACTTCCGGCTTCCCGGTGAAGGGGGAGGTGCGGACCACGGCCCGGTGGTGCGGCACCCCGAGCGGGATCTCGGTGTCGAACGCGTCGACCACGCGGCCCGCGTCGGTGGTCTCCCCATCCTCCATGCCGGTCGGGCACAGGTCATCATGCGGCTTGCCCAGGTCCACGGCACAGTCACGGCACTGGGTACCGGGAACGGCGGCCATGAGCGGCACCATGCGGACATCCCAGTTGTCCAGCTTGGCCATGGACAGGGCATCGGCTACGGACATCGGCCCATCGGCCACGGTGCCCAACCGGTGCCAGGCGGGGGTATTGGCGGACACAAAGGCGGCAGTCCCATCCTGCCCAATCTCAAGTTCATGAGCCATGACGGTAGAAACCCTTCCAATCGGGGGTGCCCATCCGGTGATTCCGGGGGCTGTGAGTGTTGCGGTTGGCAACACCCAATCTACCGGTCTGACTGCCCTTGTCCACCATTTTTGGAAGGCAATTCGGCGGTTCACACGAATAGTCTATCGATTCACTATTGATCAGCCGCGTGTATTTCGCTGACCCGAATTCGGGGTGTCGTGGAAATGCAAAGCGGGCTCGGCTGTCGCCGAGCCCGCTTGCTGATCCATTCGATTTCAGCGCCAACCGCAACCGAAAGGGTCGTCCTCAGTGTGCCGGGTCGGTCCCGATGGTGTCGAGGTCGTCGTCGGGGTCGAGTTCGGCGGTGAGGCGGGTGATCGCCGTGAGGCGCTGGCGACCGAGTTCGCTCTCGGCGTCGGTGCTGCCCAGTGCGATCACGTGGCGGGTGGCGACGGCGGCTGCGGTGGTGAGTACCCATTGGATGGCGGGGACGTCGGCGTCGGGGATCTCGATGAGCATGGCGTGGTCCTCCCGGTCAGGGGTAGGGGATCCGGGCGGCGCGTTCGGTGTCGGCGCGCAGCACCAGGGCGGGTAGGTGGGTGCGGCCTTCGCGTAGGGCGCGGTAGACCCGGTGCCAGCCGTCGATGACTACGGCGCCGAGCTGGTCGCCGTGGTGTTCCAGGGAGGCGACCAGCACGGGTCGGGACAGGTCGGTGGTCATGGCGTACTCGGTGTCGACCAGGACCCGGATGAGGCGGATTGTGTCGGGCGGGTCGGGCGTGAGCGGCAGGAACTGCTCCAGGCCGACGATTCCGGCCGCCGGGGTGAAGTCGGCGGCCGAGGGGTCGGCGGCGATCAGCTCGGCTGCCCGGGTGATGCACCAGCGGAACGCGGCGAAGTGGAACACCTGACAGTCCCGGTGGGTGGGCGGGTGCGTGGTCATGAGTCCCACCGGAGTTGTTCGGCGATCTCCAGCGCGGTCGCGACCGCATCGGGGTCGGCGGCGAACTCCTCGGGCGGCATGGCGGCCAGGCGCAGGCAGTCACGCTCCAGCCGTTGCGCGCCCAGCTCGGAGCCGGGTTCGCGGTAGGGCGGCGGCTCTGTGCCGTAGAGGCGTTGGTGGACCACGATTCTGGCCTGCTCGAACCTCATCGCGGGCTCGTCGGGCGGGATGGGCGCGGGTGGGATGGGGCGGATGGGGCCGTTGATGGCGGCGCGGAGCGTGCGGTGCACGGCGCGCAGGTTGTGTTCCTGCTTGGCGGTGGCGGTGGTGCCGTGGAGGTGTTCGTGGGCGCTCAGGGAGCGGCGCAGCAGGATGTTCCACCTGTTGGCGCCGATCATCAGCGCGCAGGTTGGGCAGGCGGCCCAGTCGCCGAGGCTGTGGGCTGCGGGTGTGTTGGGGGCGGTGAAGTCGCTTGCGGGCACGATGAACTGGGCGGTCGCGGTGGTGCAGAAGTCGCAGCGGCCCCGCCAGTGCGGCGGTGCCTCGACTGGGGCCACCGGGTGGTCGTCGGGGTCGATGGGGCTGTGGGCGAAGGAGACCCCGGATGCGGTGGCCATCCGGTGCAGCGACCGGTCGCACACCTGGCAGATGATCACGGGCAGAGGCGTGGGCTCGGTCATCGTTGGCCGCCGTGTTCGGCGATCAGGTCGCGGGCACGGTTGGAGTCGATCGGCACGATGTCGGGGCCGCGGACACCCTCCCCGCCGGAGTACAGCTCGGCGTGCCGGTCACACCAGGGCTCCTGGTACTCGGCGTCGAGGATCGTGCCGATCTCCCCGCACGCGGTGTCGGTGCAGGAGGCGCAGGACTCGCAGATCCCGTCCCCGACCGTCTCGACCTGGCCCAGGTGGACCAGGACCGCCACGGCCGGCGTGTCGTCGTTGCTACAGGTGATCTGCGCGTTCACTGGCCTGCCTTCGCTCGGAGCGGGTGATGGATGACGCCCTCGGGAGGGCAGTACGGGGCACGCCAGACGTCCTCGGGGAGAAGGACCACCCGGTACCGGTGCCACAGCTCGCCCGAGTCCTTGCGCGGCATGTGTCGACGCATCAGCGCGCTCACGGTGTCGCGGAACCGGATCGACTCCGGGCTCTCATCGGTGCCGCCACCGGGGCCGAAGAGGTGCTCGTCGGTGAGACCACCGATCGACACGGTCACCGTGTCGGGCTCGATCGCGCACGTGATCACCACGATGTCCTCGGGCATGTGCCCGTCCGTGCGGGCGGCCAGCAGCGCCTCGTGGGCCGCGGTGGCGGTCTCCAACACGCTCGGCGTCGTCTCGGCCATCACAGCACCACCCGGGCGAACAGGCCGTTCAGCTTCTCGCCGAGGCGGCGCAGGCGGCGGGTGATCGGGTGGCGCAGGTGGTAGCGGCGGACGCTGACTTTGCCGGGGGTGTGGGTGTTGCGCTCGAACTCTCGCAGGATGATCACGTTCGGGCCGACGAACCGGGAGACGCAGGGCCGGTGCAGGTTGTACCGGTCGATCCAGTCGGTGACGTAGGCGATCAGCTCGTTGGTGCTCTCGGCGCTTTCCAGGTCCGCCGGCGGGAGTCCGTGGACGTTGACGTCGATGATCCACGGCGCGGCGATCTCGTAGCGGTACACCGTCGCGGAGAACAGCAACCCGAACTGCTCGGGCAGCTCGTCCATCAGCAGCCGCGCCAGCCCCGGCACACTCAGGTGCTCGGTCTCGGCGTAGTTCGCGCCGACCGTCGTGTTCGCGTCCGATTCCGCCAACCGCGGCGGCATGTGAGGCGGAATGCCCCGGTGTCTTCTCCAGATGCCCAGCATGAGGGAATTTCCTCCCAGTGAGAGACGGGTCCCCTACGGCCCATTCAAGAGCCATTCGGTAGGGGAATTTGCCTCTCCATGCTGTGTCAGGAATTCGGAAATGGGCAAGCATTATTAATGCAATACACATCACCGTTCGACGAATGAAATCCGCGGCATTCCTCTATTTGGCAATTCTTGGCGTGACGCCATTTCTTGATGCCGGATTTTGGGCGACGTTTCGCATGGTGTGCGGGCGACTCGGCGGCGGCGAGTCGTAGCCGGTGAGTTGGGGAGGGTGGCGGCTCGCTCGGCAGCGCGCGCCGGGCCGCCCGCACGACGAAGCCTCGCCGCGGTCGCGACGAGGGCTCCTGGGGGTTGTTGGTCTCGACGGGCGATAGGCACAGCTCCGCCGAGCCCGACCAGTATGCGGTGGCGGCGATCATCCTGTCAACACATCACCGGATCTATTCGCAGTCGATCGCCAGGACCTCTTTCTGCTGTTGGGCGATGAGGGCGCCGAGGTGGGTCCAGGTGTCGAGTCCCCAGCGGGTGTCGCAGGCGGCGCACACGGCCTCGGCGCGGTCGGGGTCGATGAACAGTGCGGCCTGCCGGACCCAGTCGGCTTCCTCGGTCGACCACACCAGCACGGTGGTCTCCCGGCAGACGGGGCAGGCGTTGCCGCGCAGCCGGTAGCGCGGGGGCGGGTCGAGCACGGCGCGGGCGGCGTCGGCCCAGTGCTGGGCGCGGGTGGCGGCGTAGGCGAGGTAGTCCACGTCGTGGAGTTGCCAGTGTTCGGCGTGCGACGCCCAGGTGTGGACCTGTGTGGACAGTCGGGTGCGCGGGCCGGGGCCGAACACGTTGTGCCCCAACGCCGCGAGCGCGGAGCGCATCTCGGTGCCAATGTCGGCGACGACCGCCAGGGCGTTGAGCGCGGCAGGGGGCCTGGACCCCGTCGTGCCCCCGCCCGCGCCGCCGCGGTCCCCGCCGGGGCGAGTCGCCTCCACCAGCTGGTCCAGCAGACACGGGGCCACCGCCCGTTCGACCGCGCCGGACTCACGGGTGATGGTGCCGACCCCGGGCGAGGTGAGCTGGTCGACAGCGGCGTCGAACGCCAACCGCGCCGCCACAGGGTCGACCGGCGGCATGGTCGCGGGGACGGCCTGGTCCTCGACGAGCCGGTCGTGCACCCCGTACCCGTCGTCCAGGTCGAGCCTGTGCAGGGTGCGGGTCATCGGGCCACCGCCGAGTCCTGGGCGGCGCGGGCGTCGGCGACGCGGCTGGGGTGCATGCCGCTGGCAGGGTCGCGTTCCTCGCGCAGTCCGGCGCGGTTGCGCACTAGCGGCGCGCACACCTGCCTTCGTCGGGCACCGCAGAACCGGCACGCGACTTCCAGCGCCAGGTCGCGGTCCGGGTGCCGCTTCCAGCCCATCGCCGCGTAGACGAGGCGGATGCCGCGGGCACCGGCCCGAGCCGCCTGGTTGTTTTCGGCGGCCCGGTCCCGGCGCGGTCGGGGCACGGGCGTGTCCTGCGGGCGGCGGACCGGGTTGGTTCGGGCGGCGTCGATGCGCCCGGTGATCTCGACCGCGGTCGGTGCCGCCCCATGCCCGGCCATGGCGGCCAGGGCGGCGTGGCATTCCCCGGCGCTGTAGCCGCGCAGCTCCCGCAGCCACCGGGTGATGTGCACGTCGGTGACCGGGGTGGGGACGAGCCGGTAGTGGGTGAGCAGCGCGTTGACCTCGGCGCGGGTCAGCGGCGGCTGGTGCTCGCGGCTCACGCGCCCACCCCCACCAGCTCGCCCTGGGCGGCTTGGTCGAGGGCGGCGACGAGCAGCGCGTCCAGGTCGGCCGGGGTGGCATGTGTGGGCAGCTCGCCGCGCACCGCGAGCCCGACCGGTGACCGGTCGTCGTCGGCGACCGCGTCGGCGCGCAGCCGCTCGAACCCCTCGGCCGCGACCACGGCACGGCGGCGTTCGGCGGCCGGGGCCGTGGTGAGCGCGGCGCGCTGGTGCTCTCCGACCAGCTCGGGCAGCCAGGTCACCGGCAGCCGCTTGCCCGACCACTCCCGCAGCCCCGCCGCGACGGCCGCGGCCGGGACCTGCTCGGCGAGCAGCCCGATCACCTCACCGCGCAACCGGGCCAGCACCCGACCGGGCAGGGCCGGGACGTGCACCGCGACCAGCCGATCCGCCTCAACCCGCCGAACTGCGCGCCGGGAGCCGGGCGCCTCGCACGCGTGCGTGCCCTCGCGGGCGGGCGGGCTCGCGGGCGCGGGAACACCCACTTTTCGATCAACAGGAACAGGACCACGAGAAGTACCCCGCTCCCTACTCCCTTCTCCCAGGTCCATCGCCGAAGGGATCGGCGAAGGGTTCCCGGAAGGGGTCGGTGGGGGCTCCGACCAGGGCGAACGCTCGGCCTCGACCGTCTCGGAGGTCAGGGCATCGGCGGGCCCGGTGGCGAGCGGCGGCGTCGGCGGGGCCGGGTGGTCGACCACGGCGCGGGCGCTGCCCCGCACGGTGAACGCGGCCTTCACCGACGGCGGCAGCTCGCGGGCACCCGCTTCGAGTTCGTCGGCGGCGACAGTCGGGGCAGGGCCGGTCACCTCGACCGGCAGGCGGCGCAGCTCGGCGGCGAGGGCGCGGCGCAGCATCGTCGACTCGATGTCGAACGCGACCCGCAGCGCCGCGCGCAGCACGTTGGGCTGCTTCCACAGCTCGTCGTTGCGGACGAATGAGCGAACGAGCAGTTCCTCGTGGTCGTGGTCGATCACGACGAACTCGGCGGCGTCCAGCTCGCCGAGCGCCGCGCGCACCCCGTCGAACCCGAGGTCGGGGTGGGCGCGTGCCCACCGCTTCACCGCGAGGTCGAGGACCCCGGCGTAGGACAGCTTGGGTTGCGAGACCAGGAACAGGTAGAGCAGCTTCGCGGGCGTCGAGAGCGGCTGGAAGTCGGTGTCGGTCCAGATGTGCAGACTCAGGCGGGCGTGATCACGCGCCATGGTGTTCCTCCCCAGAACGATGAAGAGCACGCCCACGGCGCGCTGGAAGACGAAGTCGCGCCCGGATGCGGGCAGCGGTGTAGGTGGACAGCCGCAACACGGCGGCCGTCTCGGCATCGGTGCAGCCACGTCGGTGCATCCATGTGACGGCGAGTTCGCGGGCGCGCGGGGACAGCTCCTCGGCGACGAGATCGCCGTCCAGGCAGCGCCGGGCGGCCTCGGCGTCGGCGTGTTGGTCGACCGCGGTCACGACCGGGACGGGGTGATCGGCCCCAGGTCGTCCAGCCGGGCCAGCGGCAACGGTGGGTCGCCGGACGCGACGTCGAGGCTGTAGACCGGCTGCGGCTTGCCGCGGTTGCGGCCCGTGCGGTCGGTGCAGCGCACGTAGCGGCCGGTCGGGACCAGCACCCCGGCCGCGAGCAGCCGCTGCACGGTCGCCCCGACCACGGGCGGGCGAACCCAGGGCGGCAGCAGCGGCCGCCACCGGTTCGCGGTCGTCTCCCGGAACGGGTCTGCCAACGCGTCGCACACGATCACCGTGGCCACCGCCTGGACGTGGTCGGCGTTGCGCGGGTCGACCGCGAGCAGGGCGGCCACCCCGGCCACGGGGTCGCCCCCGGCCGGGGCGGCCGCGACCGCGCGGCGCGCGATCTTGGTGACTAGCTCCCGCACCCCGCCGTCGTTCGTGGCGGGCACGCTCATTGGTCCAACACCTTGAACGTGCGGACCTCGGTGATGTCGGAGACCTCCCCGACGAGGTCGGGGTAGCGCTCCTTGAGGATCTTCTGCGACACCGCGACCCGCAGCGTCGTCTTCCACGTCACCACCGGCCGACCGTCGATCGTGCCGACCTCCACCGCCCCCAGGCGTGCCTTCACCGCGCGCTGGAGCTCGGACTGGATCTTGGTGAACTTCGCGATCTTCTCGCCGGTCTTGCGCAGCAGCGCGATCTGCTCGGCGATGGCATCCAACGCCACAGCGTCCGAAGTGGACGTGGCATCGGTCGGGACGTGTGTGCTCAGAACGTTTTCGGGCACGGCGAAGCCGCCTCCCTGACGGCGTCAAGATCTGGTGAGTACATGCGACAGATGCGGCGCGCGCCAGGCAGGACGGTCAAAGCCGTTGCGGCGCAAGCCTTCTCAGTGACAGATAGACGGCCAACAGCGCGGCAACCACGCTGGCCGAGGACGCACGTCTTCGCCGGAATGAACGCACAGCACCCCCAGTGCTCGGCCAGGCCCGACGATCGAGCCCGGCGCCGCCCCCGCAAGGCGGCCCGAACCCAGGTTGTCCAAGATCCGCCAGTCTGTCAAGAACACACACCACGTGTGTCGGACGTAGAATTTGGACGGAAACGGTGTTACCTGGAATCTGACGTGCTGGACGGAATCCGCAGGGCTGGCAGGACGGGGGCGAGCTTGACGGCGAGGGTTCGCTGGTCGGGCAGGCTCGCATCGGTGCGGCATGGCTCCGCTAACGTGCGGGAGTGTCGCGAATCGGGGTCGTGACACCCCAGGCCGTCATGGCCGGGAGCGGAAGGGGGACGCCATGGGCGACATCGAACCAACACATGTCGACCTGCTCATCAGCAAGTACGCCAACGGGCGGTCCATCGCCGAGATCGAGCGCGAGAACGGGCTGACCGCAGGTGCGCTCGGCCACCACCTCAAACCCTCGCAGCGCGGCGGCGCACCCAAGTTCGAGGTGCTGATGAGATTCGTCGCCGCACTCGACGCGCCGCTTCGGGAAGTCTCCTCGGCCTTCTTCGCAGACGCCGGGGCCGCCATGGACGGAGGCGAACCCCTGCCGCCGCGCGCGGTCAGGCTCACCGAGCAATACCTCGGCCTCGACCCGACCCGACGACGCATCGCCGACCGCATGATCCAGGCCCTCGTCGACGACCAGACGGCCGAGACGAGGTAGACCGCACTCCTGCCTGCTGAGACGATCATCACGTTTCATCGGGCAAAACATGCGGCAGACGCCCGCCGATCATGGCACTGTTGAGTGGCCATGCGCGCCAGCGGTGACGCCATGGATCGGACAACGACGTTCACCAGGGCCTGGGGAGGTGCCTGGACATCACCGACGAACGACAACGCCCGCGGTGAGACGGGGGCGGACTGGGGAGTTGACGCTCGTGTCGCAACGTCCGTTGATCGACATACGGGAAGAACTCGGGTGCAAGGCCACTATCACCCCGGACGGTAGCGGCCACTACATGCTCATGTCCGGGCCCCACGTGAAGATCGGGGCCGTCGCCGAGACGCTGAACAGCCTCTCCGAAGACCGAGTCGAGCCTGCACGCGGAAGGGCTTGCCCGTCCAACGGCTCGGTGCTCGCAGCCCTCAGCCGAGCCGGGCTTCTCGTCAATACCAAGGGGCTACCGCGGTCCTGCGGCAACCCGGCGTGCGGGTGCACATGCCACGCGACCGGGAAGATTACCCCAGAGAGCGCTGGTTAAGTTCGCTCCAACCGGTATTAGGGCACTCGGCACTGGTGGCTCGTCTGGTTAGTCTGAGGTACGGACGTCGCCGAGACAGGGCAGGTACCGGCATGGACGAGAACGAGATCGGTCGGCGGATTCGCGAGGTGCGCTCGTGGCGTGGGATGGCGCTGCGCACGGCCGCGGATCTCGCTGGATTCTCGTATGGCTACTTGGCGCAGATCGAGCGCGGCGAGAAGCCGGTGAACAGCCGCAACGTCCTCGAAGCGATTGCATTCGCGCTGAGGGTCGATCCGTCGCAGTTGACCGGCCAGCCATGGGCGCCGGTTGACACGAAAGGGAAGGCCGCGCTCGCGACCGTTGCCGACGTCGAGACGGCCTTGGAGGTGTACGAGCGCGGACATGATCCCGGTGTCGAGCTGAGGCCGTGGCCGGAGCTTGCCTCCGACATCGCTCAGCTCATGGACCTGACTCACGTTCATGCGGACTATGCGGCGCAAGGTGCGCTCGTTCCGCGCCTGCTCGCTGAGCTGCACGCGGCCTACGTGCGTCTCCCCGAACGCCGCGCCGATGTGCTTCTCGCGCTCATCCACTGCTACAGCTCGGCATGTTGGACAACAAAACGCTTGGGCGGCCGTGGACTTCCGACTATCGCGGCGCGATTGGCACAAGAGTGCGCCGAAGAACTTGGCCTGCCAGCGTGGATCGGCTACGCGACGTGGCTCCGCGGCGATGCCACCGGGCAGCTAAGCCGCGACATGCAGTATCGGCGCTGTGTCAGCATGGCCGACCAACTCTCGGGAGCATTGGACGACGCAGACGTGGCGCAGGCATACGGGATGTTGCAGCTCAGCGCCGCGCTCGCCGCGGCGGCCCGTGCAGACCGCGACACGGCCGAGTTGCATCTCACCGAGGCGGCGGGAATCGCTGCCAGGTTGGAAGCCGAGGTGGGTTCGTTCGCTCATCTCTGGTTCGGGCGAACCAACGTCGGAATCTGGCGTGTCGGATTGGCAACCGAGTTCGGTGACGGGCCGAAGGTTGCGGAGATCGCGCGGGACGTTCACCCCGAACTGATTCCGTCTCCAAGCCGGCAGGCGGAGTTCTGGGCCGACCTTGGCCGGGCGATGTTCCAAGACGCGAAGTCGCGCGATCAGGGGCTTACGGCGTTGCTGCGAGCGGAAGAGTTGGCGCCGCAACGGATCCGCAATGACGTCTTCGTTCGGGAGGCGGTCTCCGACCAGCTTCGCCGTGCACGGCGAGAGTCGGGTGGGCGTGAACTTCGGGGCTTGGCCTATCGCATGGGCGTAGCGCCAAACGGGTGAACTCGACCCGTGTGTACTTCTGGTGCACAAACTGATCTAGGTCACTCATAACGTCGTCTCCGATACAGGAGGTGACGACATGGTGATCGTGTTCGCGGTCGCAGGTACCCACTTCGCTGCACTCTTGTTGGTGGCGGTGGTGGGCCTGTGCCTGAATGGCTTGGCCGTGCTGTTGGAGCGCCGTCGAGACGCTCGCCGTAGGGCGACTGAGTTGGCTGTTGCCGTGGCGATCGTTCGTGGCCGAGCGAGTGCACTTTCCACGCCTGACGTGTCCACGCCTGCCTATGTCAGCCCGACGGGTGGGAGTGGACTCCTGACTCGCATCTGCCCGTCGGGTGTTCCACCGCTGCTGGATGCGCTCACCGCGCATACCCCCGCCAGCAGCCGCACGGCGAAGAGGCGGCGCCCCTCTGCCGGGTCGCGTTTCCGGCCACCGTGCGATTCCGGCGAGGCGCAGGAAATGCGTGGCGAGACCGCTGACTCGCTGTCGACCGTGCCTCGCAGGCCGACCGGCACGGCGGCGTGGGCGACGCCGTGCGGGTCCGCCGGAACGCTCGGTGGGCGAGTCTCCAGATGAGGGTCATCGCAACCGAACCGATCTGGGTCCGTGGAGTCCATGAGCCGCAGCCGGTGCACATGTTGGGTACCAGCGATGGTCGCCCTAGAAGGGTGGATGGGGGCGAGCGGTACGGGTACGTTGCGGTCGCGGTTTGCCGCACATGGGTCAGGGCTGGGGAAATCGCGATGCCAAACACCGCGGCGGAAATCTGTGCGGTCTGCCGTTCGGTCGCGGAGCGCATGGGCGGGGTTGTCTGATGAAGCGCGTCGCAAGTTCGACACATCAGCCGTCCGCATATCGGGTGTCAGCGAGGAATCATCTGGATGCGGCGGCAGCGCAGGTACTTAGGGACCAGGTTGCGCGCCTATGCCGCAACGGATTTCGGGCGCTTCCGCTACCGAACCTGTTCGCCAAGGTCGACGGGCTCTACCTGTATCGCCCAAGCGCCAACGGGTACATCGACACGATCGTGATCCGATCGGCGGATTGCGCTGTGGCAGCACGAGTGCGTGACCGGTTCGATCCCGCGGATCCGCTGCCCGAAGACGCGGCTCTGTGGTCGACCAGCGGTGAGCTGGATTCGGTCGTGGACAAGGTGTTCGGAGATCTTCGAGACGAGCGCGACCGACGTGGCGCCATGCGCCATTCGGGCCATCTCGGCATCCAACAATCCTGAGCGTCGGCCTGTGTCGCCTTCTGTCGCGCGGGTGAGCGGATCACCCGATAAGTGGTAGGCGCCGACGCCTGATCCGCACCAGCCTGAACAACGAGGAACGAAGGGAGGGAATGAAATGACCGATGAATCCGGCCTGGTTGTTGGTGTCCAGCACCTGTCCGTCGTGCGCGACCGCTTCGACGTGGCCAAGGGCGACCCGTCGAAGGATGGCGGTGGGGATGGTCACGGCGACGCTGGCGGCGATGGCCTGAACATCCCGGAATCCATGGAGTAACCGACCACGGCGGCGGATCGGCTCAGCGTTGCGCCGGTCCGCCGCTGTCTTGTCTTCGCTAAGGAGCACACACGTGGATCACTACCTGATCGAGGCCGTCGAGAAAGCGTTGGGCTGGAACGGATCTCAGATGTTAGGGCAACGGTTCGCCAAGGGGACCATGGAGGATGCCGCACTCTGCACTCGGCTTCTCACGCCGACTCGATTGCTCGATGCGATCATGCGCCGCTCGCTGACTTCGCCCCAATTGCGCTGCTTCCAAGGCGGTGCGGAGTTGCACCCGGATGCCTACCTGGCCAACGCCGTGACACGGCGTGGCCAGACCACACCGATGGCTCGCATGGACAAGCTGGGCGACCTCATCCGATCCGGCTGTACCGTCGTTCTCGACTCGTTCGACACCTTCGACCCGACGATGGAGGTCGCGTGCCGCGCGTTGCAGTGGTGGTCTCGGGAGCTGGTGCAGGTCAACACATACTTGACCACGAACGAGGCTTCGGGATTCGACCTTCACTGGGATGACCATGACGTGCTGATCGTTCAGCTCGGCGGGGAGAAGACCTGGGAAGTCAGGGGTGCGTCCCGCGCAGCGCCCATGTACCGCGACGCTGAACCCAACCGGGTGTCCAGCGACGAAGTGGTCTGGGCTGGCACCATGCGCGCGGGCGACGTCATGCACATCCCGCGCGGGTATTGGCACCAAGCCACCCGCACTGACTGCGGCGACGGCTACAGCCTGCACGTCACGTTCGGGTTCGTGAAGCGAACCGGCGTTGACTGGCTGGCCTGGATCGCAGATCGGTCACGTGAGGAAGAAGTCTTCCGCACCGACCTCAAACGGTGGGCACTTCCTGCCGAGCAGCGGGCACAAGACCTCACGCTCAGCGCGCTCGTGCCCGGCCTGCTGGCGAAGTACCCACCCCTGGAGTACCTCACTACCCGAGAACTGGAGCGCCCGGCTCATCGAGCGGTTCGCACGCACGGCACCTTCGGCCCGCCGATGGACATAGTGTGCGTGACCGAGTTTCCACCGCACATCAAGTCCAATGACGACACCATCGACGTGCTCGCGGCAGGCAAGGCGATCCGATTCGCCGCTGCCGCCGAACCCGCTGTTCGGCTGTTGCTGTCGGGCAATCCCGCCAACGTCGCTGCTGTCGCAACCGCGACCAGCATTGATGCACGCGTCATCGCAGAAGCTCTCACCAACGAGGGGCTCTGCGTCGAACTGACCGATGAACTCGCCACCGGCTATGTCGGCGTGGTGGGCCAGCGCGCGTCAAACTGAACGCAGCTCCACCAGCAGCACGTCCGCCGCCGCCTGCGCGGCCACCGACAGCGGTGTTGACTCCCCGCGCCGGGCGGCGATGCGGACAGCATTTGCACACTGCAATAGCTGAGCGAGCTTTCCCGAGCGTGATGTCATGTCCGCCGAGAACTCGTGCTGAACACGAGCGGCCAGTTCGGGATCGTGCAACGACGCCTGCCACAGGCACGCCGCGTCGAGTCCACGCGGCCCCGCGCCCCAGTCTTCCCAGTCGAGAAGGTAGCCGTCGACGGTGAGGTTGCCCCAGTGCACGTCCGTGTGTGCGGTCGCCCACTCGTCCACGGATGTGTCCAGATCGCCGAACACCTCGGTTATCCGCTTGGTCAGATGAGCCTGACTCATCCCGACCCGCTCAGTTGAGTGCGATCCAAGCGCGGCGAGCGAGTCCCGAAGTTCCGTCCACCATGAGCCCGGCAGCGTGACGGCGGAAGCAGGGGTATCCACGATCGGGGCGTTGACTAGTTCGACCTCGTCCGCGCGCCAGACAACATCGCGCTCGGGGTCGACCCAAGTTGCCCCTTGGAACCACTCCGGTTTGCGCACGCCGCGGATGGTCGCTGCGGCCTCCAGACCGACCCACACCGCGCTGTTGATCCGCCAACGCTGGCGGCGCTCGACCCGCACCCACGTTCCCGCGGCAGTGCGGAAGCCCTCGGTGGCACCGTAGATGCCGAACACGACTGATGATCGTTCAAGCGTGACCCCTAGGGTGCGCTCGACCCTGTCGAGGACGTCGTCGTGCGGTTGTTCCCGCACATCGAAGACGGGGTTTGGGACGACGCTGGACGGCTGAGCGACGCTCACAAGGACGCCCTTCGATTGGACAAGACGGGGGCAGTACATGATGCACCCTCCGTGCTTGCCTTGTCACAGCAGGGGGCGACGACTGCTGGATAGTTACACGTAGACTCACGAATGATCTGCGAGGTGATCGGTGGCTGCGGCCACCTTGTGTAACGTCGCAGGCTGGGAGCGGCGATGTCTGTCACAGTTGCCGCGTCCGACTGAGTCAGATGCGGAGTCCGTGACGTTGGACGGGGTGACCTTGCCGCCGGATATTGCAGAGTTGAGTCACAGCTTGTTGGAGTGGTTGTACGACCACTATGACGACGGGGCTGATACTCCGGGCGTGGGCGAGTTCTTCGAGAGTCGTGCCGCGGCGAGGGCCGAGCTCGGTTATCTTCTCGTTCAGTATCTTGCGAGCCGCGACTTGGTGAAAGACTGGTCAACGCTGGGTGGGCCTGATGCCCGCATCACCGCTCGCGGCCTGGATCTTGTCCAACAGATTCGTGCGCAGCGCGCGGGCGATCCAGGTGAGCGAACACGTGCGTTGCGACGCATAATGCTTCGCTGGCTGGACGATCACGAGCGGAGAGCCGAGACGGTCACGAACTGGGACGACTTCCTTGTCAGTCCGTCGGCCCGCCACAACGGCGTGACCTTCGGGCTCATCGACGTTGCTCGTGAGGCGGATTACCTCGTTCGGGTCGGTCTAATAAGTGGTGGCTCTCACCAGTCCGGGCCTGGAATGTTGCGGCCAAGGCTCACACATAATGGTCGAGACTGTGTAACGGATTTTGGGGGAGCTGTGGCTGAGTATCTGCGAGCAGTAAATGCTGGCGGCACGGTAAATGTGGCAGTGAATGGCGACCGTCCTCAGGTTGCTGTCGGTCAGAACATTGCGCAGAATCGGAATGATTCCGTCGTGATGCCGCAGTATGAGCCACTCGCAAATGCGCTCCGCGAGATCCTCGGCAAGGTTTCAGGCTGGGAGCTCGATGATGACGACAAGAGCGACGTCAAAGCTATCGCTGGCGAGTTGCTCGACGAGGTAGCGCGCGACGAGCCTGACGAGGGGGCAATCCGACGTAACGTCCGGGCCATCGGACGAATCCTGAACAGCATCGCCATGAACCCTGACGTGCAAACCGCGCTTGCGGGCCTCGTTGTCGCCTAGGTGACTGTCGGTTGTTGCGATGTTGATCCACTTTGCTGTCGTTCGACACCTGGGTCCTTCGACTGCACTCTGTGCGGGAGCCTGCTGTCGCCCGCAGGTGCCCAATGCCATCCCACGCTCCCGTGTGAGTTCGGGGCGAGGCCGGTAGCTACGCTGACCGCGTCCTCGTCGATCCCGAGGCAACAACCAATTCTGATCTGTATGAGGAGCTAGCGTGAGCGAGCGCAGCCTGGTCCTGGTTAAGCCGGACGGTGTGAGCCGTGGTCTCGTCGGCGAGGTCATCTCGCGTATCGAGCGGAAGGGGCTGACGATCGTCGCGCTTGAGTTGCGCAACGTCGACCGCTCGCTGGCCGAGCAGCATTACGCGGAGCACGCTGAGCGCCCGTTCTTCGGTGACCTCCTGGAGTTCATCACCTCTGGTCCGGTCGTGGCGCTCGTGGTCGAAGGCCCGCGTGCGGCGGCGGCGTTCCGCCAGCTCGCGGGCGGTACCGACCCGGTCGAGAAGGCAGCTCCCGGAAGCATCCGCGCAGACTTCGGCCTAGAGGTCCAGTACAACCTCGTGCACGGCTCCGACTCGCCCGAGTCCGCCGAGCGTGAGGTCAAGCTCTGGTTCCCTGACCTCTGATCGGACGTTGGCGGGCCTCTGAACTGCGGATATGTAGTCAAGTGCCCACTAGTCCCTAGTGGGCACTTGACTAAGCCGTTCTTCGAGTCCCTGCTCGAATTCATCACCTCCGGTCCGGTCGTGGCGCTCGTCGTCGAGGGCCCCCGCGCCGTCTCGGCGTTCCGCCAGCTCGCGGGCGGCACCGACCCGGTCGACAAGGCCACCCCGGGCACCATCCGCGGCGACTTCGGCCTCGAGGTGCAGTACAACCTGGTGCACGGCTCCGACTCGGCCGAGTCCGCCGAGCGCGAGATCAAGCTCTGGTTCCCGAACCTCTGAGCTCTGCCCCGACCGCGCCGCCGCTCCGAGAACCTCGGGGCGGCGGCGTCGCGTTCAGGCCGAAATCCACTCGGAACTGTCGGTGCCCTTGTCTAGGGTGGCCGAGTGGGTGGCAACGGCGCGCTGGTGCGCGCGGAGGGGCTGACGAAGCGCTTCGGCGACTTCACCGCGGTCGACGGCATCGATCTTGAGGTGCGGCCGGGGGAGGCGTTCGGGTTCCTCGGGCCCAACGGCGCGGGCAAGTCCTCGACGATGCGCATGATCGCCTGCGTGTCGCCGCGCACCGGCGGCGAGTTGAGTGTGCTCGGGATGGATCCGCTCCGGCAGGGGCCCAGCATCCGGGCCCGGCTCGGGGTGGTGCCGCAGGCGGACAACCTCGACACCGAACTCTCGGTTCGGCAGAACCTGCACATCTACGGCCGCTTCTTCGGCATGCCCAAGGCGCAGGTTCGCGCGAAGGCGGTCGAGTTGCTCGACTTCGCCCAGCTCACAGAGCGTGCCGACGACCCGGTCGAGCCCCTCTCCGGCGGCATGAAGCGGCGGCTGACCATCGCGCGCTCGCTGATCAACGACCCTGAGCTGCTGCTGCTCGACGAGCCGACCACGGGCCTGGACCCGCAGGCCCGTCACCTGCTGTGGGACCGGCTGTTCCGGCTCAAGCAGCAGGGCGTCACGCTGATCATCACCACGCACTACATGGATGAGGCCGAGCAGCTCTGCGATCGTCTCGTCGTCATGGACGGCGGCCGGATCGCCGCCGAAGGCAGTCCCACCGAGCTGATCGCCCGCTACTCCACCCGCGAGGTGCTCGAACTGCGGTTCCCGCCGGGCGAGCAGAAGGCCGACGGCGTGGCCGACCTCGCCGACCGCGTCGAGGTGCTGCCCGACCGGCTCCTGCTCTACACCGCCGACGGCGAGGCCGCGCTGGCCGCCGCGCACGAGCGCGGGATCCGGCCGGTGTCGAGCCTGGTGCGCCGCAGTTCGCTGGAGGACGTCTTCCTCCGGCTCACCGGCCGAACACTGGTCGACTGATGACGACCGTCCAGCCGACCGGCCGCGTGCTGTCCCCGGTGCGCGCCTCGTTCCTCGTGTTCGACAGCCTCTGGATCTGGTACCGCAAGAACTGGCGCGCGTCGGTCACGTCGGGCTTCCTGCAGCCCGTGCTGTACCTGGTCGCGCTCGGGTTCGGGTTCGGCTCGCAGGTGCGGCCCGGCGAGGTCACCCTCGGTCTGCCGTACGTGCAGTACCTGGCGCCCGCGCTGCTCGTGGCGTCGATGATGCAGATCGCGGCGTTCGAGTCGACCTACCCGGTGCTGTCGGCTTTCCGCTGGCAGCAGACCTACCTGGCGATCACCGCCACCCCGATCACGCCAGCCCAGGTCCTCGGCGGCCAACTCGCCTGGATCGCCGCCCGCCTGGGCTTCTCCGCCGTCGCGTTCGCCCTGATCGCGGCAGTCCTGGGGGCGGTGACGAGCCCCGCGATCGTGCTCGCGGTCGTCGTCGCGGTGCTGACCGGCACCGCCGTCGCCGCGCCGATCGTGGCCTACTCGGCGACGCTGGAGTCCGAGGGGCAGGGCTTCAACGTGCTGTTCCGGTTCATCATCATCCCGATGACGCTGTTCGCGGGCACGTTCTTCCCGGTCGACCAACTGCCCGGCTGGGTCCGCCCGCTGGTGTGGATCACCCCACTGTGGCACGGCACGGAACTGTCGCGCGACCTGACTTTCGGCACCGTCGAGCTGTGGTCGGCACTGGGTCACACGGCTTATCTGGTGGCCCTGCTCGCCCTCGGCGCCTACCTGGGGAAACGCGTCTTCGAGCGAAAGCTGGCGGTCTAGATGACAGTCCTGGACCGGCCACCCGCCCCGCCCGAACCGGTGGGCCTGCTCCTGCGCGTGCTGCCCACCGGCATGTACGCGGGCCGCGCGAGCGTCCTGATCGAACGCGCCGCCATCGTCAACCGCCGCACGTGGCTACTGATATTCACGGGGTTCTTCGAGCCGCTGTTCTTCCTGTTCGGCCTGGGCTTCGGCTTCGGCAAACTCGTTGGCGACGTCGTCGGCCCGACCGGCCAACCGATGACCTACGTCGCGTTCGTCGCCCCAGCTTTGTTGGCCGCCTCCGCGATGAACGGCTCGGTTTACGACGCGACTTTCAATTTCTTCTTCAAGTTCAAATACCGAAAGCTCTACGACGCGGTTCTCGCCACCCCACTGGGACCCCTCGACATCGCCATCGGCGAAATCACCTGGGCCCTGATCCGCGGTGCCCTGTATGCCGGGGGATTCCTCGCGGTGATGCTCGGAATGGGCCTGCTGACGTCGTGGTGGGCCTTGCTGGCACTGCCCGCCGCGATCCTGATCTCGTTCGGTTTCGCCGCGGTGGCGATGGCGTGCACGACGTACATGCGGTCGTGGCAGGACTTCGACTACGTGCAGCTCGCGCTGTTGCCGATGTTCCTGTTCTCGACCACGTTCTTCCCGATCACGGTCTACCCGGAGGCGATCGCCTTCGCCGTGAAATGCTTCCCCCTCTACCACGCCATAGAACTCATGCGCGGCCTCTGCACGGGTTTCGTGGACGCTTCGATGCTCGGCCACCTCGCGTACTTCGCGGTCATGGTGGCGGTGGGAGTTGTCGTCTCGGCCCGAAGACTGGGCAAACTCCTGCTTTCCTAGACATCGCTCTTAATCCAGTGAATCTGGATCCTGACGGCGAATGGGAACCACCTCGGCGATCGGGACTCCATCGCGCGTGATGACAAGGTGCTCGCCCTGCTCGATCGCGCTGAAGATGGCCTCGCTGTTGGTTACGAATTCTCGCATCGTCACGTGTCTGGGCACACGTTCCACGTTATCCACGGGCGTGACCGCCCGCTCCGCTCAATCGGGCGAACTCGGACGGGCTACTCTGGTTCGCTGTGAGCGTCAAGTCAGTCTTCCCTCAGCTTGAGCCCCTGCTCCCCAGGGTCTCCAAGCCCGTCCAGTACGTCGGCGGGGAGCTGAACGCGACCGTCAAGGACTGGGACAGCGCCAATGTCCGCTGGGCCCTGATGTACCCCGACGCGTATGAGGTCGGGTTGCCCAACCAGGGCGTCATGATCCTCTACGAGGTGCTCAACGAGCAGCCCGACGTCCTGGCCGAGCGCACCTACGCGGTCTGGCCGGACCTCGAGAAGCTCATGCGCGAGCACGACGTCCCCCAGTTCACCGTCGACGGCCACCGTCCGCTCGGCGCGTTCGATGTGCTCGGGGTCAGTTTCTCCACCGAGCTGGGCTACACGAACATGCTCACCGCGCTCGATCTCGCCAAGATCCCGCTGCACGCCAAGGACCGGACCGAGGAGCACCCCGTCGTGCTCGCGGGCGGGCACGCGTCGTTCAACCCGGAGCCGATCGCGGACTTCATCGACGCCGCCGTGCTGGGCGACGGCGAAGAGGCTGTCCTCGAAATCTCCAACATCGTCCGGCAGTGGAAGGCCGAGGGCCGCCCCGGCGGCCGCGACGAGCTGCTGACCCGCATGGCCGAGACCGGCGGCGTCTACATCCCGCGCTTCTACGACGTCACCTACACCGCCGACGGCGCGCTCGGGCCTGCCGTGCCCAACCGCGACCGCGTCCCCGAGACCGTCGCCAAGCGCACCACCATGGACCTCGACGCGTGGCCCTACCCCAAGCAGCCGCTGGTCCCGCTGGCCGAGAGCGTGCACGAGCGGATGAGCGTCGAGATCTTCCGCGGCTGCACCCGCGGCTGCCGCTTCTGCCAGGCGGGCATGATCACCCGCCCGGTGCGCGAGCGCTCCATCGAGGGCATCGGCGCGATGATCCAGACCGGACTCGCGGCCAGCGGGTTCGAGGAAGTCGGCCTGCTGTCGCTCTCCAGCGCCGACCACTCCGAGATCGGCGAGATCACCAAGCAGCTCGCCGATCGCTACGAGGGCACCAACACCGGCCTGTCGCTGCCCAGCACCCGGGTCGACGCGTTCAACATCGACCTGGCCAACGAGCTGTCGCGCAACGGCCGTCGCTCCGGGCTGACCTTCGCCCCCGAGGGCGGCAGCGAGCGCATCCGGCGCGTCATCAACAAGATGGTGTCCGAAGAGGACCTCATCAAGACCGTCAGCGCCGCGTACGCCAACGGCTGGCGGCAGGTGAAGCTGTACTTCATGTGCGGGCTGCCCACCGAGACCGACGAGGACGTCCTGCAGATCGCCGAGATGGCGAAGAACGTCATCCGCGCGGGCCGGGAAGCCAGTGGCCGCAAGGACATCCGCTGCACGATCTCCATCGGCGGGTTCGTCCCCAAGCCGCACACCCCGTTCCAGTGGGCCGCCCAGTGCGATCCGGACACAGTGGACAGTCGGCTGCGCAAGCTGCGTGAGGCGGTCAACTCCGACCGCGACCGCAGCCTCGGCCGCAACATCGGCATGCGCTACCACGACGGCAAGCCCAGCCTCATCGAAGGCCTGCTCTCCCGCGGCGACCGCCGCGTCGGCCGGGTCATCGAGCGCGTCTGGCGTGAGGGTGGCCGGTTCGACGGCTGGAGCGAGCACTTCTCCTACGAGCGCTGGACTTCCGCCGCCGCGGCCGAGCTGGCGCCGCTGGGGATCGATCTGGCCTGGTTCACCACGCGCGAGCGCGTCGAGGACGAGGTCCTGCCGTGGGACCACCTCGACTCCGGCCTCGACAAGCAGTGGCTGTGGGACGACTGGATGGACGCGCTCGACGCCCGCGAGCAGGACGACTGCCGCTGGACGCCGTGCTTCGACTGCGGCGTGTGCCCGGCCATGGGCACCGACATCGAGATCGGCCCGACCGGCCGCAAGCTGCTGCCGATCAGCCCGGTCGGCATCGGCTCCCCGGTGCGCAACCCCGCGCTGACCAACTAACTGGTGACGGCGGCCAAGGCGTCGACGAGGCCGTGGCCGTAGAAGCTGTTGTAGGGCGCGTACCCGGAGCAGTACGCGTCCTGCCCGCCCGCGTCGTCCAGGTCGTAGTCGCCGGGGCAGGCCACGGCGACGGCCTGCGTGGTCAGCCGCCGGGTCAGTGACTGCGGCGACGCGCCGGGGTGGCGGCCTGCCAGCAGCGCGACGACCCCGGTCACGTGCGGCGCGGCCATCGACGTGCCGCACAAGCGGCCGTAGCCGCCGGGAACGGTCGACAGCACGCACTCGTCGCCCGCGCCGCCGGGGGCGGTCACGTCGATGACGCCGAGGCCGTAGGCGCTGTACCCGGTCTTGAGTTGGTCGGGGCCCACCGCCGACACCGCGACCACCCCGCGCAGACCCGCGGGCAGGACCTTGCAACTCGCGTCCAGGGTCCGGCGCTCGCCGTTCGCGCCGACAGCCTGGCCGCGGGGACGGGCCAGGTCGATGTTCTCGTTCGACGCCGCCGCCACCGACAGCACGCCGCGGCGGGTGGCGTAGTCGACCGCGCGGCGGACGGACTCGGCGACGACGCGTTCGCCGTCGCGGTCACAGGTCTGCAGCCACGGATCGACGAAATAGCTGTGGTTGGCCACCGCGAACTGGTTGGCCGCAGCCCACATCAGCCCGCACACGACGGCCTCGGGGAAGACGAACCCGGCGTCGTCGACCACCTTCACCGACGCCAGCCGCACGCCCGGCGCCACGCCGGTGACACCGTGGCCGTCGTCGGCGGCCGCGATGACGCCCGCGACGTGGGTCCCGTGTGCCGAGGTCGTCGGCCGCCAGGCCGCAGGCGCCGGGTCGGCCTTGCCGGTCAGGCAGCCCGCCGACCGCGCCGGGTCGACCGCGGCGGAAAGTTCCGGATGGGTGGCGTCGATCCCCGAGTCGAGGACACCGACGACGACCGAGTCGCTACCCAGAGTCACCGCGTGCGCCTGGTCGGCGCGGATCATCGCCATGTCCGACTGCTCGGCGGTCCGGTCGGTTCGGGAGCGGTCGGACACCGCGGGGGGCTCGCTGAGCCGCTTGGACTTGCCGACCGCGGCCTTGGCGCTGAACACCCGGTCGCGGCCCATCAGGTTGGGGAAACGGCGGTCGCTGGACAGCACGACACCGACGCCGATCTGGGGGTGGTATGCCACCGTGGTCCCGCACTTGGACGAGGTCTCCGCCGTGGCGTCCACGGCCGGGGTCCAGGGCTCGAAAAGAACGACGAACCGCACGTCAGGGCCATGTTCACCGCAGTTGATGACGCCCGGCTCCAGCGGTACGGCGGCGGCCTGCCCGGCCCAGCCGAGCATGGTCGCGGCTACCGCGACACCAACCACTGTCGCCCTCGATCGGCGCGGCAGAGGCACTGGTTACCTCCGTTACGGCCCTCGGCTGCACAGGCCATTCGATGCGGACGGTAGCCACGACGGGTCCGCGAAACAACCTCGACGCTCGAATTGGCGCTGACGGTACGGTTCCATTCTGCCGGTTGAACCACCACCGGAAGAGAAAGCAGCCACCAGAAGGAGTAGTCCTGAGTCGCCAGGATCAGCCAAACCCCTCGGCCGCGGCGGTGCAGAAGCTGCGCCTGCGCTACGCCAAGCGGGGCAGGCTCCGTTTCACCTCGCACCGCGACGTGGCCCGCCAGTTCGAGCGTGCGCTGCGCCGGGCGGGCGTGCCGATGGCCTACTCCCAGGGGTTCAGCCCGCACCCGAAGATCTCGTGGATCGGCGCGGCGCCCACCGGCGTGGCCAGCGAGGCCGAGTACGTCGAGATCTCCGTGGTCGAGCGGGTCGACCCGGCCAAGCTGGCCGCCGCGCTCGACGCGGCCCTGCCGCCGGGCCTGGACGTGCTGGAGTCGGTCACGGCCGGACCGGGCGGGCTCGCCGAGCGGATGGAGGCCAGCCGCTGGCGGATCGAACTGGTCGGCGTCGCGACCGCGGACCTGCGCGCCGCGGTGACCAGTCTCATGGCCGCCGAGCACGTCGAGGTCGAGCGGCTCACCAAGGACGGGCGCAAGCTGATCGACGCCCGACCTGCGGTTATCGCCCTCGACGTGCTCGATTCCGCCGACGTTGATCGCGACTCGCCAGTAGGTGTGGGTATCGACATGTCAGCCGACACCCCGGCGTATGGGATACTGGTCGCGGTCGTCCGGCAGACAACACCAGCCGTGCGACCCGACGACGTACTGAGCGCGTTGCGCGTCGTCGCCGCCCTGGAACCGCCCGTGCCCGCGAAGGCGACGCGGATGGCCCAGGGACGGCTTGACGATGATGGCGTTCTGTCCGACCCGCTGGCCCTCGACAGGGCGGCGACAGCCGGATAGTCCGCCGGGAGCCGCAGTGCCTCACCGTGGTCGAACGACCTGCCGTCAACCGGCGCCGGTCCACGACCGGTCCGGCCGACGGCTTAAGGCGAGGATTCCCGCCGCTTCGCGCGGTGGAACACAACTAGGCCCCTGAGCGGCCGCGTCTGCAGGGACGCGCCCGGGGGCGGAGGAGCTACATGTCGGATACGTCGAACCCTGCCGGAAGCACCGGCGGGGCTGCCACCACACCTACCCACGCCGCGCTGGCTGATCTGCCCGCCAAGGTCAGGGTGCACGCCCTGGCCAAGCTGCTCGACCTGAGCAGCAAGGACATCATCAGTGCGCTGTCCGACCTGGGCGAGGAGGTCCGCGGCGCGCAGTCCAGCGTCAGCCGCGACGTCGCGCTCAAGGTCGCCGATGCCCTTATCGGCACGCCCGAGGCCGCCGCCTCCACGCCAGAGGCGCCTGAGGTCGCGGTGCCCGAGGTCTCCGTGCCCGAGGTCGAGGCGGAGCCCGAACCCGAGCCGGAGCCCGTCCGGGTGCGGCGAACCCCGCCGACGCCGGTGTTCGCCTCGGCGTCGCCGCTGTTCCTGCCGCCGGAGCCGGTCGCGGCCCCGGTCAAGGCCGCCCCGGTCAAGCCGGTGCACCGCGAGGAGCCCGAGGACCTGGTCGAGGACGAGGTCGAGGAGCCCCAGTCGGCTCAGGAGACCCCGGCCGACGATGACGACGACAGCGGCAGCCGCCGCCGCCGTCGCGGCCGCCGCGGCCGTGGCCGCGGCAAGGGCGCAGCCGAGGACGGCGACACCGAGCCCAAGGCCGACGACGAGTCCACCGAGGCCGAGGAGGCCGAGGCGGAGGAGTCCGACGACGAGCCGTCCGACGCCGCCAGCCGCCGCCGTCGCCGCCGTCGCCGCCGCAAGGGCGGGGACGAGGACGGCGACGCCGCCGCCACCGACGACCCGCCCAACACGGTCGTGCACGTCCGCGAGGCGCGCGACGAGAAGACCGAGGCCGCCGACGCCCGCAACGAGGTGCGCAGCGTGCGCGGCTCGACCCGGCTCGAGGCCAAGCGCCAGCGCCGCCGCGACGGCCGCGAGGCGGGCCGCAGGCGCGCGCCGATCCTCACCGAGTCCGAGTTCCTCGCCCGCCGCGAGGCCGTCGACCGCGCGATGATCGTGCGCGAGAACCCCGACCGCACCCAGATCGCCGTGCTTGAGGACGGCGTGCTCGTCGAGCACTTCGTCACCTCGGCCGGGACCGGGTCGCTCGTCGGCAACGTCTACCTGGGCCGCGTGCAGAACGTGCTGCCCAGCATGGAAGCCGCCTTCGTCGACATCGGCCGCGGTCGCAACGCCGTGCTCTACGCCGGTGAGGTCGACTGGGACGCCGCCGGTCTGGAGGGCAAGGCCCGCAAGATCGAGCAGGCCCTGTCCACCGGCGACAGCGTGCTGGTGCAGGTCACCAAGGACCCGGTCGGGCACAAGGGCGCCCGGCTGACCACGCAGATCTCGCTGCCCGGCCGCTTCCTGGTCTACGTGCCCGGTGGCGGCGCCACGGGCATCTCCCGCAAGCTGCCGGAGAACGAGCGGCGCAGGCTCAAGGACGTCCTCAAGCGGATCGTCCCCGAGGACGCCGGTGTGATCATCCGCACCGCCTCCGAGGGCATCAGCGAGGAGGAACTGGGCCGCGACGTGCGTCGTCTGCAGGCGCAGTGGCAGGTCATCAAGGACAAGTCCGATGGCACCAACGGCGTGAAGAAGTCCGGCGCGCCGTCGCTGCTCTACGAGGAGCCCGACCTGCTGGTCAAGGTCGTGCGCGACCTGTTCACCGAGGACTTCTCCGCGCTGGCCGTCCAGGGCGACACCGCCTGGGAGACCATCGACTCCTACGTCCGCCACGTGGCCCCCGAGCTGCTGGAGCGGGTGCGCAAGCACGTCGGCCTGAAGGACGTGTTCAACGAGCACCGGGTCGACGAGCAGCTGCTCAAGGCGCTCGACCGCAAGGTCTGGCTGCCCTCCGGCGGCTACCTGATCATCGACCGCACCGAGGCGATGACGGTCATCGACGTCAACACGGGCAAGTTCACCGGATCGGGTGGCAACCTCGAGGAGACGGTCACCCGCAACAACCTGGAGTCGGCCGAGGAGATCGTCCGCCAGCTGCGGCTGCGCGACATCGGCGGCATCATCGTGATCGACTTCATCGACATGGTGCTCGAATCCAACCGGGACCTGGTCCTGCGGCGGCTCACCGAGTGCCTCGGTCGCGACCGCACCCGCCACCAGGTCGCCGAGGTCACCTCGCTCGGCCTGGTGCAGATGACCCGCAAGCGGGTCGGCACCGGTCTGCTGGAGGCGTTCAGCACCACCTGTGAGCACTGCAAGGGCCGCGGCGTCGTGGTCGCCGCGGAGCCCGCGACCAAGTCGCCGCCCGCTCCGCAGCAGCAGCCCGCCGCGCCGAAGGAGCACGAGCAGGGCGGCGGCCGCAGGCGCAACCGCGACCGCGGCAAGGAGCAGCCCGCCCCGGCCGAGGAGGCACCGCGCGACGACTTCGCCCGCAGCGCCGTGCAGAACATCGCCAAGGCCACGGTGAAGGTCGCCGAGCACGACGGCCACGAGCACGACGGCCAGGTCGTCGCGGCAGGCAGCGAGGCCGCGCAGTTCGAGAGCGCTCGGCCCGCCGAGTCGACCGACGGACAGTCCGCCGACTCGATCGCGCCCGCCGAAGCCGCGGCCGTCTCCACCCCGGTCGAGGTCGACGACAGCGACCGGTTCGAGGAGTTCGGGACGGAACGGACCGCGCCCGCCAAGCCCGCTCGGTCCGGACGTTCCCGGCGGGCGGCGGGCAGGCCCGCGGGCCCCGCGTCCGACCGGCCTGCCGAGGCCATCGTCGTGGCCCCAGCGCAGCCCGCTGAGGTCGCTGCGGAAGCCCCCAGCGGGCCTGTCGCGCGCCGCGAGACCGACAGCCAGGTGAACGCCATGGCCAACGGTCATTCCGCCGAGCCCACCCCGGTCGCGGCGGCGCCGCGCCGCCGGGCCCGTCGGGCGGCGTCGCGACCAGCGGGGCCGCCGGTCAACCCTGATCAGGAGGGCTGATGGCCGGAATCACGGCACCGTTAGGCCACCCCGGTTTGACCTCGATTCCACCGGCCACGTAACCTGTGACATGGCCCGCCGCTCGGTGGGCTGTGTCGTGCGAAGCCCGCCTCTGGTGATTCTCGAGGACCAGGGCACCCATGACCCCCATCGTCTAGCACTGCAGGAGTCTTCCCGATGTACGCGATCGTCAAGACCGGCGGCAAGCAGTACAAGGTGGCTGTCGGCGACGTCGTCGAGGTCGAGAAGCTCGAGGGCGCGCCGGGCACCGAGCTGAGCCTCGCGGCCGTGCTCGTCGTCGACGGCACCGACGTCACCACCGACTCGGACGCCCTGGCGAAGGTCTCGGTGACCGGCAAGGTCGTCGAGCAGACCAAGGGCCCGAAGATCCGTATCCACAAGTTCAAGAACAAGACCGGCTACCACAAGCGTCAGGGTCACCGTCAGAAGCTGACCCGCGTCGAGGTCACCGGCATCAAGGTTAAGTGAGGACCTGAGCAGCCATGGCACACAAAAAAGGTGCATCCAGCTCGCGTAACGGGCGTGACTCCAACGCTCAGTACCTTGGCGTGAAGCGCTACGGCGGCCAGGTCGTCAAGTCCGGCGAGATCCTGATCCGCCAGCGCGGCACCAAGTTCCACCCCGGTGTGAACGTCGGCCGCGGCAAGGACGACACGCTGTTCGCTCTGGCCGCCGGTGCGGTCCAGTTCGGCGAGAAGCGCGGCCGCAAGACCGTGAACATCGTCCCCGTCGTGACGGCCGCCTAAGTCGTCCCGACCGCAAGACTCCGACGAGGGGTGGGCTGGATCGCATCCGGCTCACCCCTCGTCTTTTGTTCGTTGTTGAGAGGAAATTCTGGTGTCCCGATTCGTTGACCGAGTAGTCATCCACGTCGCTGCGGGCAGCGGCGGCAACGGCTGCTCGTCGGTGCACAAGGAGAAGTTCAAACCTCTCGGCGGCCCGGACGGCGGCAACGGCGGCAACGGCGGCGACGTCGTCCTCGTCGTCGACGGCAACGTCCACACCCTGCTCGACTTCCACTTCCGCCCGCACGCCGACGCGGGCAGCGGCAAGCAAGGCCAGGGCTCCAACCGCGACGGCGCGACCGGCGAGACCGTCGAGTGGAAGGTGCCCGACGGCACCGTCGTGCTCAACCCGGACGGCGAGATCGTCGCCGACCTGACCGGGCACGGCACCCGCTTCGTGGCCGCCCAGGGCGGCCGTGGCGGCCTCGGCAACGCCTCGCTGGCCTCCAAGGCCCGCCGCGCGCCCGGCTTCGCCCTGCTCGGCGAGCCGGGGGAGACCCGCGACCTGGTCCTGGAGCTGCGCTCGGTCGCAGACGCCGGACTGCTCGGCTTCCCGTCGGCGGGCAAGTCGTCGCTGATCTCGGTCATGTCCTCGGCCAAGCCGAAGATCGCCGACTACCCGTTCACCACCCTCGTGCCCAACCTCGGCGTCGTCACCGCGGGGGAGTCGATCTACACGATCGCCGACGTCCCCGGCCTGATCCCCGGCGCCAGCCAGGGCAAGGGCCTCGGCCTGGACTTCCTGCGCCACATCGAGCGCTGCTCGGTGCTCGTCCACGTGATCGACTGCGCCACCTACGAGCCCGACCGAGACCCGCTCTCCGACATCGATGCCCTTGAGCAGGAACTCGCCCTCTACACCCCGGCCCTGGGCGGCAACCTGGCCGACCGTCCCCGCGTGGTCGTGCTCAACAAGATCGACGTGCCGGAGGCCCGCGAACTCGCCGAGCTGGTCCGCCCGGACATCGAGGCCCGCGGCCTGCCGGTGTTCCAGGTGTCGACCGCCTCCCGCGAGGGCCTGCGCGAGCTGAGCTTCGCGCTGGCCAAGGTCATCGAGGAGGACCGCGCCAGCAAGCCCGCCCCCGAGGCGACCCGGGTCGTGCTGCGGCCCACCGCCGTCGACGACGCGGGCTTCACCATCGAGGCCGACCCGGACGAGGAAGGCGGGTTCATCGTGCACGGCGAGCGCCCGGGGCGCTGGGTCCGGCAGACCGACTTCTCCAACACCGAGGCCATCGGCTACCTGGGCGACCGCCTCGCCCGCCTGGGCGTCGAGGAGGCCCTGGCCAAGGCGGGCGCCCGCCCCGGCTGCCCGGTGACCATCGGGACGATCACCTTCGACTGGGAGCCGTCGACCCCGGCGGGCGTCGCGATGATGATGCACGGCCGCGGCAGCGATCCCCGCCTCGACCAGGCCGACCGCATCGGCGCCACTGAGCGCAAGGCGGCCAAGCTCGCCCGGCGAGACGGCTCCGATTCCTCCGAGGACGACGAGTGACCGTCCAGCCGCGGCCTCTCGGTGGCGGCACGAACTCCGCGGCGGGCGGCGCGCTGCGCTCACCCACACGCGACGCGGTCACCTCGGCGCGACTGGTCGTGGTCAAGGTCGGGTCCTCGTCCCTGACGACAGCCGAGGGTGGGCTCGACCCGGCCCGCCTCGACGCGCTCGTCGACGCCGTCGCCGCCCGCCGAGCGGCGGGCAGCCAGGTGGTCCTGGTCTCGTCAGGCGCCATCGCCGCGGGCCTGGCCCCGCTGGGCATCCCGCGCCGCCCACGCGACCTGGCCACCCAACAGGCGTCGGCCAGCGTCGGTCAGCTCGTGCTCGGCCACGCCTACGTCGCGTCGTTCGCCCGATACTCGCTGACCGTCGGCCAGGTCCTGCTCACCGCCGACGACGTCGTCCGCCGATCCCACTACCGCAACGCCCAGCGGACTTTGTCGCGCCTGCTCGCCCTCGGCGTCGTCCCGGTCGTCAACGAGAACGACACGGTGGCCACCGAAGAGATCCGCTTCGGCGACAACGACCGCCTAGCCGCCCTCGTCGCCCACCTCATCGGCGCCGACGCGCTGGTCCTATTGTCCGATGTGGACGCCCTCTACGACGGCGACCCCCGCCGCGGCGCCGCCCGTCGCATCGATGAGGTCACCGGCAAGTCCGATATGGACGGTGTCGACGCGGGCTCGGTCGGTGCCTCCGGCCTCGGAACCGGTGGCATGGCGTCGAAACTCGCCGCCGCCCGCCTCGCCTCAGCCGCGGGCGTGCCTGTACTGCTGGCGTCGTCGGCCCAGGCGCCCCAGGCCCTGACGTCAGCCACGGTGGGTACGGCGTTCGCCTCAGCGGGCCGCCGCTTGTCCGCCCGCCGCTTCTGGCTCGCCTACGCCGCCGAGGCAGCGGGCAGACTCACCCTCGACGACGGCGCGGTCGCCGCCGTCGTCGTCCGCCGCCGCTCCCTGCTGGCCGCGGGCATCACCTCCACAACCGGCGAATTCGACGCAGGCGACGTGGTCGAACTCGCCGATCCCACCGGCAAAGTCGTCGCACGCGGCGTAGTCGGCTTCGACGCCGCCGAACTCCCCAGCCTCATCGGCCGCTCCAGCCACCACCTCCCCGATGACCAACGCCGCGAAGTCGTCCACGCTGACGACCTCGTCCCCCTCCACCACTGACCCGCGCCCGCGTACCTGCGGTCCACCGAGCCGCCCCGCGCACGCCGCCGACCGGTGCCTCGCTGCCCGCCCGCCGAGCCGCTCCGCGCGCGCCCGCCGACCGGTGCCTCGCTGCCCGCCCGCCGAGCCGCTCCGCGCGCGCCCGCCGACCGGTGCCTCGCTGCCCGCCCGCCGAGCCGCTCCGCGCGCGCCCGCCGACCGGTGCCTCGCTGCCCGCCCGCCGAGCCGCTCCGCGCGCGCCCGCCGACCGGTGCCTCGCTGCCCGCCCGCCGAGCCGCTCCGCGCGCGCCCGCCGACCGGTGCCTCGCTGCCCGCCCGCCGAGCCGCTCCGCGCGCGCCCGCCGACCGGTGCCTCGCTGCCCGCCCGCCGAGCCGCTCCGCGCGCGCCCGCCGACCGGCGCCTCGCTGCCCGGCTGGCGAGTCGCCCGCACGTCCCGCTGATCCGCGCCCGCCGAGCCCGATCCTCTCCCAGCCTGCCGCCTGGGTGTTCGCTACGGGCGGGTGCCCACCGCGAACACAAGCGGCCACGCGACCAGGAAACGATCCCGCCTGCCCCGGTCCGCCAGCTCGGCCAGCCACTCGTCGGCCTCCGCCTGGGTGCACGCGTCCGCGGCCACCGCGGCGCGGGCCATGTTTCCCAGTGACGTCAGCATCTCCGCGTGGTCGGTCAGGACCTCCGTGTGGATCCGCACCGTCACGTCGTCGAAGCCCCCGTCGAGCAGCAGCGCCCGGTACCGCCGTCCCGCGCTGGCCGGGTATGTCTCCGCCTCCCGGATGATGCGCTCGGACTGCGGGAGATCGCTGTCGACCACCGCCATACCGTGGTCGTGGCCCACGAGCACCGCACGGCTGCCTGACGCCAGCACCCGGTGTGCTTCCCGGACGGCCGCCGCCGCGTCGGCCAGGTAGTGCAGCACCCGGACCGCTCGATACCCCTGCGCGGTGCCGTCCGCCAACGGCAGGGCGTCGGCGGTGGTCTGGTGGAAGTCGTGCCCGGGCAACCGTTTCCGGGCGAGTGTCAGCGCGTCCTGGGCCACATCCACCCCGACCACCTGGTATCCGAGTTCAGCCAGTTCCGCCGCGGCGTGTCCGGCGCCGCAGCCGACGTCCACGATCGTGGCTCCGGGTGGGGCGTCGAGCAGGGCGTACGACCGCTGCCGAGTCTCGCGCATGCCGGTGCGCGCTTCGAGGCGGTCGTAGTACGCGGCGAGTTCGGTGATCGTCACGGCTCCACCATGGCACCGCTCAACTCGTCGTCGCCAGTGCGAAGGGCATCACCCCTTCCGCGCCCGCGTCGCGCAGCATCGCCGCCGCGACCGTCATGGTCCAGCCCGTGTCGACCCGATCGTCGATCACCAGGACTGGACCCTCCACTTCGGACACTCGGGCGGCCAGGTCGTCCGGCACCCGGACCGAACCCCACAGCTGCGCCAGCCGATGCGCGCTGTTGGCTCGCGGCGCGCGTTCGCCGGTCCGCACCTCGCCAAGGAGCGGAAGGCGTCCGATGGCGGCGATGCGGGACCCGAAGCTCGACACCAGTTGCGGCCTGCTGCCCGACGCGATCGTCACGACGCCCACCGGCCGCCGCTCCCAGTCCCAGGCCGAGAGCACCTTCACACAGGCGTCGAACACGTCGTCCGGGATCGGGGCGTCCGGGGCGGCGAACACCTCGCGCAAGCGGTTGCCCCAGCCGATGTCGGTGAGCCTGCCCAGGGCTCGGCCGGTCTCCGAGACCTGGCCCGGCTTGATCTTCCCAGAGAGCTTCACCCCTAAGGTGGACATCCCGGTGGGCCATTGCTTCTTCGGCGGCAAGTCGACTCCCGGCCTGCGCAGCCGCTCCCGGGCCGCCTCGACGCCCGCCCCCGACACCGCGTCGCTCCACCGCTCGCCTGTGCAGTTGTCGCACCGGCCACAGGCCGCCGCGTGCGGGTCGTCCAGCTGGCGCAGGAGGAACTCCATCCGGCAGCCCTCGGTCTCTTGGTATGCCTCGATGGCGCGCTGTTCGGAGTCGCGGGCCGTGGCGATCCGCTCGTAGCGTTCGGCGTCGTACTCCCACGGCTGTCCAGTGGACTCCCACCCGCCGCGCACCCGCCGAACCGCGCCGTCGACGTCGAGGACCTTGAGCACCATCTCCAGCCTGCCCCTGGCCAGGTCGACCAGCGGTTCGAGCCGCTGGGTCGACAGAGCCTGGCCCGCCGAGTCGAGCGCCGCCAACACCTCGCGCACGACGCGTTCGGCCGGGAACGCCAGCGAGGCGAAGTACGACCAGATGTCGCGGTCCTCGCGGCCCGGCAGCAGCACCACGTCGGCCCGGTTGACGCCACGCCCCGCGCGGCCGATCTGCTGATAGTACGAGATCGGCGACTGCGGCGCCCCGACGTGAACGACGAAACCCAGGTCGGGCTTGTCGAACCCCATGCCCAGCGCTGACGTCGCGACCAGCGCCTTCACTCGATTGTTGAGCAGGTCTTCCTCGGCTTGCAGCCGGTCGGCCTGCTCCGTCTTGCCGGTGTACGCCGCCACCTCGAACCCGCGGTCGCGCAGGAACGCGGCGAGTTCCTCCGCGGCGGCGACGGTCAAGGTGTAGATGATCCCGGAGCCGGTGAACCGGTCGAGGTTCTCCGCGATCCACGCCAGCCGGGCCTGGGCTGTCGGCAGCCGCAGCACACCCAACCGCAGGCTCTCCCGGTCGAGGGCGCCGCGCAGCACCATCGACTCGTCGGACAGCCCGAGTTGCTGTGCCACGTCCCGCACGACGCGGTCGTTGGCCGTCGCCGTCGTCGCGAGCACCGGGACGCCTTCGGGCAACTCGGCGATGAGCGTGCGCAAACGCCGGTAGTCGGGTCGGAAGTCGTGTCCCCAGTCCGAGATGCAGTGCGCCTCGTCGACCACCAGCAGCCCCGCCGAGGCGGTGAGCTTCGGGAGCACGGTGTCGCGGAAGTCCGGGTTGTTGAGCCGTTCCGGGCTCACCAGCAGCACATCCACCGTGCCGTCGGCCACGGCCTCATGGACCTCGTCCCACTCCTGCAGGTTGGCCGAGTTGATCGTCGCCGCGTGCACGCCCGCCCTGGCCGCCGCGTCGACCTGGTTGCGCATCAGCGCCAGCAGCGGCGAGACGATCACCGTCGGCCCTTCGCCCAGCTCACGCAGCAGCGCGGTCGCGACGAAGTACACCGCCGACTTGCCCCACCCGGTTCTCTGCACGACCAGCGCCCGGCCGCGGTCGGCGACCAAGCCGCGGATCGCGGTCCACTGGTCGTCGCGCAGTCTGGCTTCCGGTCCCGCGAGTGCGCGCAGGCGCTCTTCGGCCGTAGTTCGCAGTGCTTGTTCGTCCACACTGTCTTGCTTACCCCATTGGCCCGTCTGGAGCACAAAGTTGTCCACAGGCTCAGCGGGTGAGTTTGGCCTGCAGGTCGTCGTAGTCGATCGCCGTGGCGGTCGGCGGTAGGCCGTCACGCGCGCGTTCGGCCACCGTGAGCGCGGTGCGCAGCGCGTGTCGGTAGAGGGCTGATCCCGTGCTCACCCGAGCCACCCCCGCGGGGATGACGGGCTGCCACAGGATGTTCAGCGGAAGGCGAACGGCGTCGACCACCAAGGCGATGTCGTCGGCGTCGGCGAGCCTGGGCACGAACACCCCGGACGCCCCCGCGTCCCGATACGCGGTCAACCGGCGCACTGTCTCATCAACGCCGCCATTGCCAAGCCAGTACGTGTCAGTCCGCGCGTTGATGAACAGATCTGGAGCCGCGGCCGCGACCGCCTCGATGATCGACGCGTGTTCGGCGGCCGTGCGGTGTCCGTCCTCGAGATTGACCCCCGCGACGCCCAGATCGGCCAGTTCCACGGCCAGTGCGGCCACCTCAGCCGGGTTGTCCGAGTACCCGCCCTCAAGGTCGACGGTCAGCGGGACCGGCAGCCTGCCCGCGAGGGCGCGGACGAGGGCCATGGTCGGCTCCAGCGCGTCGTTCGCGCCATCGGCGACCCCGGCCGCGGCGCTCACCCCGAGACTGGTCGTGGCGACCGCCGGGAAACCCGCGTCGGCCAGCAGGAGCGCGGAGGCGACGTCCCAGGCGTTGGGGAGCACGAACGGAGTCGGGCCGTGATGCAGTTCGGCGAAGGTCATCGGGTCACCATCAGTCGGATCGGCAGGCGGAGATTGGGACGGGCCTCGTAGTGCACTGGACCTGCTAGCCGCACGCCGGTTAACGCGTCCAGCACGCCCCGTGTCAGCGCTATCGCCAGTTCGGCCCCAGGGCATGCGTGGCGCCCGGCACCGAACGCCCCCACGTCCGCCAGCGATACCCAGTTCCCATTGCGCTGTGTCGAGCGGACCGGCAGGTCCAGAACGCCCTTGTCGATGTCGCCCGCGACTATCGATGCGGCGATGAGCGCGGCGGTCGCGTCCCGCGCTTGGAACAGGACACTGGCGGCCGGGAGCCCGCCGACGAGCGCCGACAGAGCCTGGGCGGGGTCATCGCCGCGCGTCGCGCACAGGTCGTCGGTCAACCGGACCGCCAGGTCCAGGTCCGCAACCCCCAAGGCCGCCGCCAGCACAGCGACCGGAACGGCCGTCGCGATAGGCATGACGTCGAACGTCGGGCCGCCCACCATCGCGGCGGCTCGCTGGGCAGCCGCGGCCCGTAGACCATCGACGGGTGGCAGCACGGCTTCGACCTGGGCGCGGCGACCGGCGTGCTCGGGCCCATCGGTGAACCGCGCCATCCGGCCGACCAGGCCCGAGGGACCAGCGACGCTCTCGGTGTCCAGGATCGTCAAGGTGTCTCGCATACCCCGACGCTAAGGGTGAATCCGTTCGGTCGGCGCCGAACAGTCAGACCCGGACGATCACCTGATCGAGGTCCTTGCGCACCAAGTCGGGGACCATCGCGTCCGCCGCCGGGTACCCCACCGGGATGACCGCGAACGCCTTCTCGTTGCGCGGCCTGCCCAACACGTCCGACAAGAACCGCATCGGACTCGGGGTGTGCGTCAACGCGGCGAGCCCGGCCAGGTGCAGCGCGGTGAGCAGCATGCCGACCGCGATCCCGACCGACTCATCGACGTAGTAGTGCTTGTGGTGCTCTTCGCCGTCCAGATAGAACCGCTGCTCGAACACCACGATCAAGTAAGGCGCGTCAGTCAGGTGCGGTTTGTGCATATCGGTGCCCAGAGGGCGCAACGCCGACAGCCACTGGTCGCCCAGCCTGCCCTCGTAGGAGACGCGCTCTTCGTCTTCGGCCGCCTCCCGAATTCGCGCGCGAACCTCGGGATCGGTGACCAGGACGAAGGTCCAAGGCTGCTGATGAGCGCCGGACGGGGCGGTCGCGGCCACCGCGATCGCGTCGACCACGACCTGTTCGGGGACAGGATCGGAGGAGAACGCCCGCACGGTTCGCCGCTGGTCCATCTTCTCCCGCAGCGCGGCGGCGGTGCGAAGTGAATCGTCGGCACTGACCCGCACCGGCCGGTAGGGGACCGGGTGGTACGGCTGATCGTGTATCGGAGCCCAAGCCATGGCCCGAGTCTCGCCGACACCCAGTGCTCCAGGTCATACCTGATATCCATCTATTCCGCGTCATGACCCGATCGGCACAGCGTCCCCCCTCCGCACGGCCGCCGTAGGGGAGCGGGTCGTGCCCGGTTGGGTAACCCCCCCATACCTGCCGGTCCCCGCAGGAGTGTGTGGGCGGTGTCCCCCCATCCCCCCAGGGAGACGCCGCCCACACATCCACCCCCTACCGGCACCCCCACGTACCCTGATCAGCTATGTCACGTCGTATCGGGATCATGGGCGGCACATTCGACCCGGTCCACCACGGACACCTGGTCGCCGCCAGCGAGGTGCAGTCGCGGTTCGCGCTCGACGAAGTGATCTTCGTCCCAACCGGGCAGCCTTGGCAGAAGAGCGAACGCGAGGTCAGCGCCGCCGAGGACCGCTACCTGATGACGGTCGTGGCCACGGCGTCCAATCCCAGGTTCTCGGTCAGCCGGGTCGACATCGATCGCCAAGGCGCCACGTTCACCGTCGACACCCTGCGTGACCTGCGCGCGAGGTACCCGCGGGACGAGTTGTTCTTCATCACCGGCGCCGACGCGATGCAGCAGATCCTGTCCTGGCGGCAGGCCGACGAGCTGTTCAAACTTGCCCACTTCGTCGGCGTCACCCGACCGGGCTACCACCTCGCGGACACTCACCTGCCAGAAGGCTCGGTGAGCCTCATCGAGGTGCCCGCGATGGCCATCTCGTCGACCGACTGCCGCGTGCGTGTGGCCGCGGGCGAGCCGGTCTGGTACCTCGTTCCCGACGGTGTCGTGCAGTACATCTCGAAACGCAGGCTCTATGTGGCGGAAGGCTGACCGGACACCCAGGTACCCTCGACGGGTTGCATTAGGTGTTCGACCCTGAGGAGAGACGTGGCAGCCACGCCGAGCGCACGCGAATTGGCACTGGTCGCGGCCAGCGCGGCCGCGGACAAGAAGGCCAGTGACGTGATCGTGCTGGACGTCTCCGCCCAACTGGTGATCACCGACTGCTTCGTGATCGCCTCGGCGGCCAACGAGCGGCAGGTCGGCGCGATCGTGGAGAACGTCGAAGAGAAGATGCGCGAGGCGGGCACCAAGCCGGTCCGCCGCGAAGGCGCCCGGGAGGGCCGCTGGGTGCTGCTCGACTTCGTCGACGTCGTCGTGCACATCCAGCACACCGAGGAGCGCGTGTTCTACGGTCTCGAGCGGCTGTGGAAGGACTGCCCCCGGATCGAGTTCGACGCGGCCCCACCGGTCAACGAGGACGTCGTCACGTGAGTCTGCGGACTCTCGTGCTGTGGCGGCACGGAGAGACCGACTACAACGCGTCAGGCCGGATGCAGGGACACCTCGACTCGTACCTGACCGACGTGGGGTGGAACCAGGCGCGGTTCGCCGTCCCCGCGCTGGCCCGGTTCTCCCCGGACTTGATCGTCGCCTCCGACCTGCGTCGCGCGACCGACACCGCGACGGTGTTCAGCGAGGCAATGGGCGTCCCTCTGCGCATCGATAAGCGTCTGCGTGAGACGAACCTGGGGGCATGGCAGGGCAAGACGAGCGCCGAGGTCGACGAAGGCTGGCCGGGTATGCGCGCCCAGTGGCAGGTCGACGCGACACTCGCCCCACCCGCGGGGGAGACCCGGGTCGAAGTGGCCGCGCGGGCGGCCGAGGTGGTCGCCGACCTCGACACCGGCACCGAGGAGACCGCCGTCCTCTGTGCTCACGGCGGGTTGATCACCGCGCTCACCGGCAGACTGTTAGACCTGCCAGTGACGAACTGGTCGCAGCTCGGAGGAATCTCCAACTGCCACTGGACGGTGCTGGCACGCCGTCAGTCCAGTGGTCTCAACTGGCGCCTGATCGCCTATAACGCGGGCATCACCGGTTAACCCATGCCCACCGTGTTGATGTTCGGCGACTCGCTGTGCTTCCACGGACCGGACGGTCCGCATCCGGCCGACGACCCACGGCTGTGGCCGAACATCGCCGCCGAGGTGGTCGGCGGGCACACCGAATTGTTCGCCGGGTTCGGCTGGACCGCCCGCGACGCCTATTGGTCCCTGACCGGTGACCCTCGGGTGTGGACGCAGCTGCCGCACGCCGACGTCCTCGTGCTCGGGGTCGGCGGGATGGACACGCTGCCGTCGCCCCTGCCCACCTATCTGCGCCAAGGCATCCGCTACCTGCGACCGGACAGTCTCAGGCGGCACGTGCGCAAGGGTTACCTCGCGGCGCAACCCTGGCTGGCCCGGCTCACCCAGGGCAGGCCGGTGGCGCTGCCCGCGGCGCTGACGGTCAGGTATCTGGACGCGACCGTAGTGGCCATCCGCGCTTTGCGTCCGGACATCCCGGTGATCGCGACCCTGCCCGCTGTGCACCGGTCGCGCGCCTACGGGCTTGTGCACACCGCGCGCGCGGGGGCGGAACGGGCCATTCGGGACTGGGCCGCGCGGTCCGAGGTCACCCTGCTCGACCTGCGGGAGGTCGTGGAGCGGCACGTGCTCGACGGGCACGGCAACCCCGACGGGATCCACTGGGGATGGGACGGGCACGACGACGCGGGCAAGGCGTTGGGCGCGCTCATCAAGTCGCTGAAAGTCGAGTCCTGACTCCGGCGTGGTCGTAGGTTCGCGGCGTTCGTCCGGATAGGCTCCGGTGTCGTGCCGTTCGCCGTAGTCACCGACTCGACCGCGTATCTGCCGGAGGGCTTCGCCGACCGGCACGCGGTCCGGATCGTGCCGCTGTTCGTGCATATCGACGACCGCGAGGGCCGCGACGGAATCGACATCGGGCCCGCTGAACTCGCCGTGGCGCTCAAAGAACGGCGCACTGTCACCACCTCGCGGCCCAGCCCGGCGGAGTTCGCGGCGATCTATCGCGAGCTGTTGGCCGAGGGCGCCTCTGGCGTGCTGTCGGTCCACCTTTCGAGCGAACTCTCCGGGACGTGGGAGTCCGCCCGACTCGCCGCCGAGGAGGTCGGACCGGACCGGGTGCGGGTGGTCGACTCCCGAACCACGGCGATGGGGCTCGGGTTCGCCGCCCTGCGCGCGGCGGCGGTCGCGGCCGAGGGCGGCGACGGGGCGCAGGTCGAGGCCGCGGCCGTCGAGGCCGCGGGGGCGACGAAGAGCTTCCTGATCGTGGAGACGCTGGAGTATCTGCGTCGAGGCGGGCGGATCGGGGCCGCCGCGGCACTGTTGGGGACGGCGCTGGCGGTCAAGCCGATCTTGCACGTCGTCGACGGTCAGATCGTGCCGTTGGAGAAGGTCCGCACGACGAGCCGGGCGCTTTCGCGGCTGGTCGACCTCGCTGTCGAGGCGGCGGGGGACCAGCCGGTGGAACTGGCGGTGCACCACCTCGCGGCGCCGGACCGAGCCGCGGAACTGGCCAACCGGCTCGATGAGCGGATCCCTAGGTCGTCCGGGTGTGTCGTGTCGGAGCTGGGCGCGGTGATCGGTGCGCACACGGGTCCGGGCGTGCTCAGTGTCGTGGTGTGTCCGGGCAAGCTGTAAACCTTCGAGAATCCCACATCTCCCCGACATTTCCAGCGTTTCCCGGCCACTGTGGATGAATCTGTCCACATAGCCCGAATTGATCCACAGATCGCGCGGACGCCTCGCCACCGCCGGTCATGCTGCCTAGCGTCGAAGCCATGACAACCACACGCGCAGCACAGATCGACGACGCTCTCGCCCGACTCGCGTCGGCCACGAAACGCCCGTGGGACAGCGAAGACGCGCCCAAGCACCGCCTGGACACGCCGCCGTCCGAACGAAACTTCCTCCATCGCTGGATCAGATCCGGCGACGACCAGGAGGCCGCACCGGGGTGGCGACGCCGGATCCTGGACCGGCCCGCGCTCCTCGTCGCCGCGGTGCTCGTCGCCGGGCTGGTCGCGGTCTGGCTCCTGACCGCGGGCAGGCCCCCGGTACCCGAGATCCCGCCGGACATCCCGGTAGCCGCCACGACCCAACGCTCCGCTGCGGCTCCCGGGGTCGTGGTGGAGGTGGTGGGGAAGGTGGCCGCGCCGGGACTGTTCACCTTGCCCGAGGGTGCTCGGGTGGCCGACGCCCTGCGCGCGGGCGGCGGCGCGCTCCCCGGAACGGACTTGTCGACGCTGAACCTGGCCCGCCGGGTGGCCGACGGTGAACAGATCCACGTCGGCGTTCCGATACCTGCCGCAGCGGTCGCCCAGACCGCTCTGCCGGGCCCGATGGACCTGAACACGGCCTCGTTGATCCAACTCGACACGCTGCCGGGCGTGGGATCCGTTACCGCGCAACGGATCGTCGAGTGGCGGTCGAAACACGGCCGGTTCACCAAGATCGACCAGTTGAGGGAGGTGGAAGGTATTGGCCAATCGAGATTCGAGACCCTGCGTGAGCTGGTGACCGTCAGATAGCCCGCTGCCCGACGATCACCGTGCACGCGGCCACGTTCACCCACTCGTTCGCCAGGCACGATTGGAGGTTGATAACCGGAGCTCTTGTCCTCTGGCTGGCCGCGCTCCTGGGCCTGCTCGTCCACTGGGGACTGACAGTCGCGATCGGTGCCGCCGCGGTCGGTATCGCGCTCGTGACGCTGGTCCGGGACGGGCCCGCCCGAAGGCCGCCGGGAGCGCGGGTGGCCTGGCCGGTGCTGGTCTGCGGCCTGTTGGCGCTCTGGCCGGTCGCACCCCGGATCCACGACGCGGCCACCGACCCGCTGCGGGAAGCCGCCGCCCGCGGCGAGGTTGTGGAACTGCGAGCGGAGATCCGGGAGCGGCCGAGGCCGGTGCGTACCGCCGGATTCGGTGCCATGCCCGCCGGGGTCGGCTCGGTGGTCGTCCCCGCCACCGTCGGCGACGGGTCCGCCGTGCTGTTGATCGCACCGGTCGATCAGTGGTCACGGCTGCTGCCCGGGCAGTCCGTCACGATGCGAGGGAAGCTCGCGCCCGCGACGTCGGATGAGCTGATCGTCGCCGTCGTCCGGGTCCGGGACCCGCCACTGGACGTCGGTCCGGCGCCGGTCTGGGAGTCGGTCGCCGACTCGCTGCGGAAAGGGCTTCGACGGGCGTCGGGTGTCCTGGACCCGGAGCCCGCCGGGCTCCTGCCCGCGGTGGTCGTCGGCGACAAGGACGCCCTGTCGCCGACGGTGGTGGACGAGTTCCGGGTAGCGGGCCTGTCGCACTTGCTGGCGGTGAGCGGGGCGAACCTCGCCGTGGTGTGCGTGGCGATCTTGATGCTGCTGCGGGCACTGCGAGTGGGTCCGCGCGGGGCGGCGGCCGGTGCGCTCGCCGGGCTGGTCGGATTCGTGGTGCTGGCCGGTCCGGAACCCAGCGTCCTGCGCGCCGGGGTGATGGGCGCGGTCGGGCTGGTCGCGCTGGCGGTCGGTCGGGAGCGGTCGGCGTTACCCGCGCTCGGTACGGCGGTGGTCGTCCTGGTGGCGGTCGACCCAGGGATGGCCACGGCGCTCGGGTTCGTCCTGTCGGTGCTGGCGACCGGTGCTCTGGTGCTCCTGGCTCCGCGGTGGGCGGACGCGCTTGCCCGGCGCGGGGTGCCCAGGGGCGTGGCCGAGGCACTGGCAGTGCCCGCCGCGGCGCACTTGGTCACGGCGCCGGTCGTGGCGGGTGTGCACGGACAGGTGAGCCTGGTCGCGGTCCTGGCGAACCTGGTCGCCGCGCCGGTGGTCGCACCGGCCACGGTCCTGGGTGTGTTGGCGGCGGTCGTGATGCCGGTCTGGCCGTGGTTGGCCGAGCTGCTGGTCCGGCTGGCCGGTCCGGAGCTGAGCTGGGTGATCGCGGTGGGCCGTCACGCCGCGGACGTCCCAGGCGCGGCCATCGGTTGGCCCAGCGGGTGGTGGGGTGGGCTCCTGCTGGCGGTCGCGGTGATCGGGGCGACGTTGGCCTGGAGGTTCCGGCGCGGTCGGGCGGCGGTCGCGCTGGCGCTGGTCGCGGTGCTGGTCGTGGTGATCCCGGTCCGGGTCCTGGCACCGGGCTGGCCGCCGCCCGGGTGGGCAGCCGTGGCCTGCGATGTCGGACAGGGCGACGCCACCGTCCTGGCGACAGCGGAGCCCGGGCGTGCCGTGCTGGTCGACACCGGGCCCGAGTCCGGTCCGGTGGACGACTGCCTCGACCGGCTTGGGGTGGACCGGATCCCGGTGGTGATCCTGAGCCACCTCCACGCCGACCACGTCGGTGGTCTTGCCGGTGTCCTCGCGGGCCGCTCGGTCGGTGCCGTGGCGGTCGGCGCGGGGCGGGCACCGGAATGGGCCTGGCGACAGGTCCGCAAGGAGGCCGCCGGGGTCGGGGTCCCGCTGACCGAGTTGAGCGTGGGCACCCGCTTGAGCTGGCCCGGCCTGGACATCGAAGTCTTGGCCGCCAACGGAAAGGAGGTAACTGACGACGACAGCGGAACCGCGATCAACAACACCTCGCTAGTGCTGCGCGCTTCGACCAGCGCGGGGCGGGTGCTGCTGACCGGCGACATCGAACTGGCGGCCCAGGCCGATCTGCTCGCGTCCGGTGTGGACGTCTCGGCGGACGTGGTGAAGGTGCCACACCACGGCTCGCGGACCACGTCCCCAGAGTTTCTGGACGCGGTGGGAGCCCGGATCGCGCTGGTGAGTGTGGGTGCGAGGAACCGCTATGGCCACCCGAGCCCACGGACGATGACTACGTTGCGGGACAACGGAACCCAGGTGGTCCGCACCGACACCGACGGCGACAGCGCGGTCCTGCCCGGCCCGACGGCTCGCTCACGAGGTTCGCCATCGGATTGAGGGCGAGGCTTGCCGGCGGGCGGGCTCTGGGGGATCGGATGCGGTCGATCCCCCAGAGAGCGCGCTACTTCTTGCGGGACAGGGCCTCGTGGACGGCGGCGGCCGTCGGGGGGACCGTGGCGAGGGGGCCGACGTGGTCTTGGACGGCGTCGAGGGTCTTGAGGCCGTCGCCAGTGATGAGGAGGACGGTTTCGGCGTCGCGGTCGAGTTGGCCGGATTCGAAGAGCTTCTTCGCGGTGGCGACGGTGACGCCGCCCGCGGTCTCGGCGAAGATGCCCTCGGTGCGGGCCAGCAGGCGGATGCCTTCGACGACCTCGGCGTCGGTGACGTCCTCGACCGCGCCGCCGGTGCGGCGGACGGCGTCGAGGACGTAGGGGCCGTCGGCGGGGGCGCCGATGGCCAGGCTGCGGGCGATCGTGTCGGGCTTGACCGGGGCGATCACGTCGCTGCCCGCCTTGAAGGCGGCGGAGACGGGGGAGCAGCCGGTGGCCTGGGCGCCGAAGATCCGGTACGGGGTGGCCTCGACCAGGCCCAGCTCACCGAACTCGCGGAAGGCCTTGTCCACCTTGGTCAGCTGCGAGCCGGAGGCGACCGGGATGACGACCTGCTCCGGTAGGCGCCAGCCGAGCTGTTCGGCGACCTCGTAGCCCAGGGTCTTGGAGCCCTCGGCGTAGTACGGGCGGACGTTGACGTTGACGAACGCCCAGTCCTCGTGCTCGGCGGCGAGCTCGGTGGCCAGGCGGTTGACGTCGTCGTAGTTGCCGTCGATCGCGATCAGGGAGCCGTCGTAGACGGCCGAGGTGAGGATCTTGGCCTTTTCGAGAGAGGAGGGGACCAGCACAACTGAATCCCAGCCCGCGCGGGCGGCCGCGGCGGCAACGGCGTTGGCCAAGTTGCCGGTGGAGGGGCAGGCCAGCACCTTGAAGCCGAGCTCGCGGGCGGCGGCGAGTGCCACGGCGACGACGCGGTCCTTGAAGGAGTGTGTCGGGTTGCCGGTGTCGTCCTTGACCCACAGCGAGCGCACGCCGAGCGCGGCGGCGAGGCGGTCGGCCTTGACCAGGCGGGTCAGGCCGGGGTCGGTGTTGGGGTGGGCGTCGACGTGGGCCGGGACGGGCAGCAGGCCGCGGTAGCGCCAGATGGAGCGGGGACCCGCTTCGATGTCGGCCCGAGTGATGTTGCCGAACTCGTAGGCGACTTCGAGCGGGCCGAAACACTCGGCGCAGGCGAATTCCGGGGCGAGAGGCGTCTGGTGGCCGCATTCCCGACAGGACAGGGCGCGAGCCGGTCCGAGGTCGAGCGCGGTCGAACGCTGGGCGTCAACTGTCGATGTCATCGCGAGGTATCTCCTCATCTGTCCCGCGAGCGGGTCGGAATTGGCACCGTGATCGCGCACATGCGCCTCGCGAAGAGGACATGCGCTCACGCCGGTTGCCGGGGCTTCGTCGGGCCGTTCCCTCTGCCCCTCTGGATGAGCGGTATTAAGTTGTGGCACCGACGCTACGGCACGGTGTCCGGCGCATGCCACCGCGTGTCCAGCATCCGAGAGGGCTTGCGCGCCCAAGGACGTGGCAGGATCTCTGGACGTGAACTCGCCCGCGGTCACCCCACCCCCGTTGCAACTCGTCCTGGGGGAGGAGGAACTGCTGGTCGAGCGCGCCGTCCGGGCCGCGCTCGACACCGCGCGGCTCGCCGACGCCAGTGCGGACCTGACGCGGGTGCGCGTGGCTGAGCTCACAGGCCCTGAGCTGGCCGAACTGGTCTCGCCGTCGCTGTTCGCGGAGGCGCGGGTGATCGTTCTGGACGCCGCGCACGACGCCACGCAGGACATCGTCGCCCCGGTGGTCGCCTACGCCAAGTCGCCGTCAGAAGGCATCGTGCTTGTTGTGGTGCACAACGGCGGCGGGCGCAAGGCGGGCAAGGACATCGTCGCCGCGCTGCGCAAGGGTGGAGCGGCCGTCACCGAGTGCGCGAAGATCACCAAGCCCGCGGAGCGCGAGGCGTTCGTGCGCAACGAGATCCGGCGCGCGGGTGGCAAGACCGATCCGGCTGCCGTGGCCGCGCTCATCGACTCGGTCGGCTCGGACCTGCGCGAGCTGGCGGCGGCGTCGGCGCAGCTGGTCGCCGACGCGGCGGGCGCGGTGACCGAGGAAGCGGTCCGGCGCTACCACCGGGGGCGGGCCGACGTGACCGGGTTCGCCGTCGCGGAGAAGGCCGTCACCGGCGACGTGGCCGGGGCGCTCGAGGCGCTGCGCTGGGCGATGCAGCTCGGGGTCGCCCACGTGCTGGTCGCCGACGCTCTCGCGGACGCGGTGCGGACGGTGGCGCGGGTCGCGGGCGCGGGCCGGGCCGACCCGTTCCGGCTGGCGGGCGAGTTGGGCATGCCCGCGTGGAAGGTCAAGAAGGCGCTGGCGCAGAGCCGCGGCTGGAAACCCGCTGGTCTCGCTGAGGCCATGAAGGTGGTCGCCGACGTCAACGCCGACGTCAAGGGCGTGGCCGCCGATCCCGACTACGCGCTGGAGCGGGCGGTGTTGAAGATCGCGCGGGCCCACCGCAGGGAGTGATTGACCGCGTTCTCGCGCCGGCGCTAACTTACTCTCAAGTAGGCAAGCGTGAGGGGTAGGCCGCATGTCCGTCGAAGGTCAGCGCATGGCGAAGGTCGAACACCGGGGCGGCAAGAACCTGCGCAGTCGGCTGATCTACGTTCTGACCCGCCTGTTCGCCTACCCCACGCTGCGACTGTGGCCGTTGAAGGGGCCGTTGGCGCTCGCGGTCCCGCTGGTGGACGTGTTCTGCAGGCTGATCCCGCGCCCCCGGTACGTCACGATCGAGCGGATCGCGACCCCGGCCGTGCGCGGGGAACTGATGCGCGCCAAGGCAAGCGAGCCGGGCAAAGGCGCTCTGATGTACCTGCACGGCGGCGCGTTCCTGTTCTGCGGACTCGCCAGCCACCGGCGCGTCGCGGCGCGGCTCGCGCGGCTGACCGGGTTGACCGTGCTGAGCGTCGACTATCGCCACCTGCCCAAGGCGGTGCTTGCCGACTCGCTGGCCGACTGCTTGGCCGCCTACGAATGGCTGCTCGCCGAGGGCGTCGAGTCGGTGGTGCTGTCGGGGGACTCGGCGGGCGGACACCTCGCGTTCGCCACCGCGCTGGGCGCGGTGCGGGCAGGACTTCCCGTGCCCGCCGGGATCGCGGCGATCTCGCCGTGGATCGACTTCGACGACACCGAGCGTCTGGCGCACCCCAACCGGTCCCGCGACCCGTTCATCCCGGCCGCCCGACTGCCCGCGCTCACCGCGCTGTGCTTGCCGGGGGAGGTCCCGATCGATCCGCTGCGGTCGCCGATCAACGGGGCGCTGGCGGAGCTGCCGCCCTGCCTGATCCTGGCGTGTGCCACGGAAGTCCTGCGCAGCGACGCCGAGCGGATGGCCGACCGGCTCGCGGTCGCGGGGGTGCCCACGGAGTTGCAGATCTGGGACGGACAGGTGCACGCGTTCCCCGTGCTGGCCGGGTTCATGCCGCAGAGCGCGCAGGCGGTGGACGAGATCGCCGCGTTCACCCGCGAGATGGTCGCGGGAACGGCGAGCCGCTCAGTCGCCTGACCCGCGATGACGGACCTGATCGCGCGGACGGCAGCCTGCGGGTGAACGTTTTCAGGTTGTGCGGCTGGCCAGGATCTCGTGGCGGCGGGTCAGGCGGTGGTGGCGGCGGATCTCGGCTTCGCGGCCTCGGCGCTCGTCCTCCGGGGTCTCCGGGACGACGGGTGGGACGGGGCGGGGGTTGCCGTCGCCGTCGACCGCGACGAAGACCAGGTAGGCGGTGGCCACTCGGGTGGGCGGCACGCCCGCTCGGTCCCACGGCTCGGCCACCACGCGGACGCCGACCTCCATCGACGAGCGGCCCGCCCAGTTGACCTGCGCGTGCGCGTGGACCAGGTCACCGACCCGGACGGGGTGCAGGAACGTCATCCCGTCCATCGCCGCGGTGACCGCGGGACCGCCGGAGTGGCGCTGCGCCACCGCGCCCGCGACGTCGTCGACCAGCTTCATGACGACGCCGCCGTGGACGGTGCCGAGGAGATTGGTGTCCACGGCGGTCATGATGTGCGACAGCGAGGTGCGGGCGGCTGACGTGGGCTTCGGATCCATGTCGCGCAGTCTGCCGCACACGTCGAAGGGGCCGCCCACCACAGTGGACGGCCCCTTCGGAAAACGACTTGGGTCAGCCGAGCTTGTTGACCGCCTGCGCCATGGCCGACTTCTTGTTGGCGGCCTGGTTGGCGTGGATGACGCCCTTGCCCGCGGCCTTGTCCAGCTTGCGGCTGGCGTCCTTGAGCAGCTCCGCGGCCTTGGCCTGGTCGCCCGCGTCGGCGGCCTCGCGGAACTTGCGGATCGCGGTCTTGAGCGAGGACTTGACGGACTTGTTGCGCAGTCGCGCCTTCTCGTTCGTCTTGATCCGCTTCATCTGGGACTTGATGTTCGCCATGCGTGTACTCCTCGATCGTCAACCGGATCGCGCGCCGCGTGTGGGATGCGACCGGGGTCGCGTGGCCCTGCGTGTGCAGGTCTCCTCCATGACGGAGTGCCGCACGACGCGCTCGGCAAGGTTAACAGGCGGGTGTGGGGGAGACCGAATCGCCTCCCTGAGTTGCGGGCGGACGCCCGGAGGGGCGAAATGTCACCCAAAAGACTCTGGAAGGGGACACACCGTGAAGGCGATGTGGAGTGAGTTCAAGGCGTTCGCGCTCGGCGGGAACATGTTCGACCTCGCGCTCGGGTTCATCATCGGCACCGCGTTCGCGGCGCTGGTGGAGAGTCTGGCGGGCAATGTGCTGATGCAGCTCGTGGCGGCGATCTTCGGCAAACCGGACTTCAGCGGCCTGCTGTTCACCGTCAACGGGGCCGAGCTCAGGTACGGCGCGTTCCTGACCGAGCTGCTGAACTTCCTGCTGCTGGGGCTGGTGCTGTTCGCGCTGGTCAAGCTGATGAAGAAGGCCGGCCTCGGCAACTTCCGGGCGCAGGGCAGCCGCGAGTGTCCCTACTGCAAGGAGTTCGTCCCCATCGACGCGCTCAAGTGTAAATGGTGTACCGCCGACATCGAGCCCGCGCAGCTTGAGGAGGAGGACGCGGCGATCGTCGCGTCGCGGACCAAGGTCGCCGAGTAGGTCAGTCGGCGTCCTTGGGCGGGCGGCCTCGTTTGGGCAGGCCGCCCGCGCCGTTCGGCAGCCGTCCGGCCTCGGCGAGGGCCCGGCGGAGCATGAACTCGATCTGCGCGTTGGTGCTGCGCAGCTCGTCGTTCGCCCACCGGGCCACCGCGTCGTGGACGGCAGGGTCCAGGCGCAAGAGGACTTTCTTGCGTTCGGTCATCAGTGGTAGAGCGACCCGGTGTTGACCACGGGCTGGGCGTCGCGATCACCGCACAGGACGACCAGCAGGTTGCTGACCATCGCCGCCTTTCGTTCCTCGTCCAGGTGGACGACGTCGTTGGCGGCCAGTCGCTCCAGCGCCATCTCCACCATGCCGACCGCGCCCTCGACGATCCGCTGCCGGGCCGCGACCACCGCGCCCGCCTGCTGGCGGCGCAGCATGGCCTGGGCGATCTCGGGGGCGTAGGCGAGGTGGGTGATGCGCGACTCGATCACGTTGACCCCAGCCGCCTCGACCCGCGCGGCGATCTCCGTCGACAGCTTGTGGGTGATCTCCTCGGCGTTGTCGCGCAGCGACATCTGGTCCTCGCCGTGGGCGTCGTACGGGTACGTGTTGGCGATGTGGCGCACCGCGGTCTCGGTCTGGATGCCCACGAAGGCGATGAAGTCGTCGACCTCGAACACCGCGCGCGCGGTGTCTTTGACCTGCCAGACGACGACGGCGGCGATCTCGATCGGGTTGCCGTCGGCGTCGTTGACCTTCATCACGGCGGTCTCGTGGTTGCGGATCCTGGTCGACACCCGGCGCCGGGTGGTGAACGGGTTGACCCAGCGCAGCCCGTCGAGCCGGACCGTGCCGGTGTAGCGGCCGAGGAACTGCAGCACCCTGACCTCGCCGGGGGAGACCATGGTCAGCCCGGCGACGGCGGGCACGGTGGCGACGATGGCCAGGAAGCCGAGCACGATCGCGGTCACCGCGAGCCCGACGCTGATGTCGATGCCCTCGGCCAGCCCGCCTAACCCGACCGCGATCAGTGCGATCCCCGCGAGCAGCAGGACCACGGCGGCGCCCACCAGGGGCAGGCCCGCCATGCAGAACGCCTCGGTCTCGCGGACGTGCGGCGTGGGCAGCGTCGGTCGGTCGAAGTCAGTGGAAGCCGTCGGTGTGGCCATGGTTCCTCCCCGGTTAGCACTTGCCTATCAAAGTGATATCACTTTTCCGGGGTGGAAGTCCAGTCACCGCCAGCCGAAGCGCTCCCGCAGCGCCGCGGCGACCAGTGCGAAGCGGTCGGCCTCGAGGATCGCGCCCTCGCGGCGGATGTCGCGCTCACCGAGTTCGAACAGCCGGTCCAGCCGCAGATAGGACTCACGGCCGTCGCGGTCCCAGGTGCCGGAGCCGAGCGGGAGCCAGTCGTCCAGCTCGCGGTCGTGCGGACTCTTGCTGGACAGCATCAGCGCGCGCAGGGTCGTCGCCTGGCGGCCGACGACCAGAAGGGGGCGGTCCTTGCCCCGCTCCGGGTCGTCCTCGTAGGGCACCCAGGCCCACACGATTTCGCCCGGATCGGCGGCGCCGTCCAGGTCAGGGGCGTAGGCGACGGCGTCGGGGCGGTCGGCGGTGGGCACCTGCCGCACCGCGCCGCGGGCGGGGCGTGGGTCATCGGAAGTGGCGTGCACGGCTGGCGAGCCTAGGGCGTGTCCTGTGGATCACGGTAGGCGCTATCCGCGCCCGCGCGGCCCCTGGCCGCACCGCAGGGACGGCCACGGACAACCAGTACGCGACCGCCCCTGCGGCGCGGCCAGGAACCACGCGGATCACGAATCCCGCCTACCGTGATCCACAGGACACGCCCTAGTCGCGCGCGGGCCCGATCGCCGGTAGGACTTGAGGGATGGAGTTCCTGAGCAGCCGACTGATCATCCATCCGGTCGATCCGCCGCGGTCGCTGGCCTTCTACCGCGACGTGCTCGGCCTGGCGGTGTTCCGTGAGTTCCCCGGCGGCACCGTGTTCTTCCTCGGCGGCGGACACCTGGAGGTGTCGAGCCAGGGCAGCACGCGCGCCGGTCCCGACCTCGCCCTGTGGCTCCAGGTCCGCGACCTGGCCGGGAGCGTGGCCGAACTGCGCGAGCGTGGCGCCGAGATCACCCGGGAGCCGCGGCTGGAGCCGTGGGGCCTGCACGAGGCGTGGCTGGCCGACCCGGACGGCGTGCGGATCGTGCTTGTGCAGGTGCCAGCCGAGCACCCGATGCGGCTGGACCCCCGCACGCCGTGACGCCGGGCACCCAGGTGCCCGGCGCCACGCGAATCAGGACTCTCCGATCCAGGGCATCGAGACCAGCGGGGCTATCCGCAGCTCATCGGCGACGCGGATCATCATGTCCTTGTCCTGGGGGCCGCCCACGTCCAGCCGGCGTCCGTCCCCGAGGGTGATCTGCTGCGTCGCTTGATCAGATGTCTAGTGCCAAGAAGTGTCCGGTGAGCGAAGATTCCTGGATGGAGCGCTCAGCCAGGCCACGTCGCCGATCCGCCGGTCCCGACCTCGGCGGGCTCTTCGACGGCTACCTCGACCCGAGGCGCCCGCACGCCGGTGCCTACGACGAGATGTTCGCCGTCGACGCGGGGATCCGTCAGGCCTATCGCAGGCTCCATGAGCAGCTCGCGGCGTCGCAGGCGGTCGACCTGCAGGCGCGGTCGGAGGCGCTGGACCGCGCGCTGGTCGACCAGGGCATCACGTTCTCGCTGTCCGGCCAGGAGCGCCCCTTCCCACTGGACCTGGTGCCGCGGGTCATCACCGCGGCCGAGTGGGCGCGACTGGAGAAGGGCATCGTGCAGCGGGTGCGGGCGCTGGAGGCCTTCCTCGCCGACATCTACGGCGACCAGCAGATCATCCGCGACGGGGTGCTGCCCCGGCGCCTGATCACCTCCTGCGACCACTTCCACCGCAACGCCGCGGGCCTGGTGCCGCCCAACGGGGTGCGCATCCACGTGTCCGGGATCGACGTCGTGCGCGACGAGGAGGGCACCTTCCGGGTCCTGGAGGACAACCTCCGCAACCCGTCCGGGGTGTCCTATGTGATGGAGAACCGCCGCACGATGGCGCGTGTGTTCCCCGACCTGTTCGCCAAGCACCGGGTGCGCGCGGTCGGCGACTACGCGGTGCACCTGTTGCGTTCGCTGCGCGCGGCCGCTGCGGCGAACGTGGCCGACCCGACCGTGGTCGTGCTGACCCCTGGCGTGCACAACGCCGCGTACTTCGAGCACTCGCTGCTGGCCAGGCAGATGGGCGTCGAGCTGGTCGAGGGCCGTGACCTGTTCTGCCGCGACAATGTGATCTACCTGCGGACCACCGAGGGCGAGCGGCAGGTCGACGTCATCTACCGGCGCATCGACGACGAGTTCATCGACCCGGTGCAGTTCCGGCCGGACTCCGTGCTCGGGGTCGCGGGCCTGCTCAACGCCGCCCGCGCGGGCAACGTGGTGATCGCCAACGCGGTCGGCAACGGGGTCGGCGACGACAAGCTCGTCTACACCTACCTGCCGGAGATCCTGAAGTACTACCTGGGCGAGACCCCGCTGCTGCCCAACGTCGACACCTTCCGCTGCTGGCTGGCCGACGAGCAGGAGCAGGTGCTCGACCGGATGGCCGAACTGGTGGTCAAGCCGGTGGAGGGGTCGGGCGGCTACGGGATCGTGTTCGGGCCCAACGCCTCGGCCAAGGAGCTGGCGTCGCTGCGGACGAAGGTGCGGGCGCACCCGCGCGGGTGGATCGCGCAGCCGGTGGTGCAACTGTCGACGGTGCCGACGAAGGTGGGGCAGCGGCTCAAGCCGCGCCACGTCGACCTGCGGCCGTTCGCGGTCAACGACGGCAAGTCCGTGTTCGTGCTTCCCGGCGGCCTGACCAGGGTCGCGCTGCCGGAGGGGTCGCTGGTGGTCAACTCGTCGCAGGGCGGCGGGTCCAAGGACACCTGGGTGCTCGCCGCCCGGTCGTCCACTGTGGACAGCGAGCTGAGCGGCGCTGGGCTCGGCGTCGGCGGGCCGCGCGAGGACATCGCGCCGGAGCGCGGACCCGAGCTGAGCTCGGCGCAGCAGCAACAACAGCAGCAACAGTCCAGGGAGGCCACCGATGCTCGCGCGCAACGCTGAGTCGCTGTACTGGATCGGCCGCTACGTCGAGCGGGCCGACGACACCGCCCGCATCCTCGACGTCTCCGTCCACCACCTGCTGGAGGACGCGACGGTCGACGCCGACGCCACCAGCCGCCAGCTGCTCGCCGTCCTGGGGATCACCCCGCCCGACGGCGCCACGCTCGACGTGCGGCCGCTGACCGACCTGGTGGCGTTCTCCCGCGAGCACGCGGGTTCCATCGTCTCCTCGATCACCAGCGCACGGGAGAACACCCGGGTCGCGCGCGAGGTGGTGTCGACGGAGCTGTGGGAGTGCATCAACGCGATGTGGATCGCCCTGCCCGACCGGCAGAAGGCGGCCAAGCGGACCGGACCGCATTCGTTCTTCTCCTTCGTCGAGGAACGCGCGGCGATGTTCGCGGGCCTGGCCGACTCGACCATGAGCCGCGACGACGGCTGGCGGTTCCTCGTGCTGGGCCGGTCGGTCGAGCGGGTCGACATGATCGTGCGGCTGCTGATGTCACGGGTGGGGGACAAGCCGTCCTCACCTGGCTGGGTGACGGTGCTGCGGTCCGCCGGTGCGCACGACACGTACCTGCGGACGTATCGGGGCGCGCTGGACGCGCGGCGGGTCGTGCAGTTCCTGCTGCTCGACCGGCTGTTCCCGCGCTCGGTGTTCCACGCGCTGCGGCAGGCCGAGTCGTGCCTGGAGCAGCTCGACCACCGGCCGGTCACCAGGGTCGGCGCCAAGGCCGAGGCGATCCGGCTGCTCGGCAAGGCGCGCAGCGACCTGGAGTTCCTGCGGCCGGACGAGCTGCTGGAGAACCTGACCGGCCGACTCCTCGACCTGCAGACCACGGTCCGCGACGTCGGCGAGGCCGTGTCGCAGCAGTATTTCCACTCCGTGCCGTGGGTGGCGTGGACCAACGCGGAGGTGAGTCTGTGACCTGGCGGATCCGGGTGGTGCACACGACCGGCTACCAGTACGAGGCGCCGGTCGTGCAGTCGTTCAACGAGGCCCGGCTGACCCCGCGCAGTGACCGCAGGCAGAACCTGGTGGTCAGCCGGATCGAGACCACGCCGCCGACGCGGTCCTACCGGTACACCGATTATTGGGGCACCGAGGTCACCTCGTTCGACCTGCACGCGCCGCACACCGAGCTGAAGATAGTCGCGTCGTCGGTGGTCGAGACCGGCGACACCGTCGAGCCGGTCGACGCCGCGACCTGGGCCGACCTGCGCGACCCGATCGTGCTCGACCGGTACGCGGAGTTCCTGGAGTGGACGCGGTACGTGCCGCGGCACCGGGAGCTGGGGAAGCTGGCCCGATCGATGCGCAAGGGGAGGAAGCCGTTCGAGGCGGTGCTGGCGGTGTCGGAACTGGTGCACGACCGGCTGACATATCGACGGGGAACCACGGGTGTGCACAGCTCGGCGGTCGACGCGTGGGATGCGCGGGAGGGCGTGTGCCAGGACTACGCCCACCTGACGCTGAGCATGCTGCGGGCGATCGGGGTGCCCGCGCGGTACGTGTCGGGATACCTGCACACCAAACCCGAGGCGAAGATCGGCGAGGCCGTCCAGGGCGAGAGCCACGCGTGGATCGAGGCGTGGACGGGTGGGTGGTGGGGGTTCGACCCGACCAACGATGTCGAGATCGGACCTCGGCATATCTGGGTGGCGACGGGACGGGACTACTCGGACGTGTCGCCGGTGAAGGGGACCTATAGCGGGGGAGCGGCATCGGCGATCGAGGTGTCGGTGGCGGTGACCCGGCTGGCATGAGTGCCTACTGGAACCCGCTGCCCGCGGTTTCGCGGTGGTCCGACGGGACGAACCTGGCAGGGAAGTGGGACGAGTGCAACTGGCGCAATGTCCCCGGCCCGTTCTACGCCGCGGCGACCGACACCTGCGTCACCGGCAGGTTGGTAGCGCCGAGAAATGTCCTCTATGACGACGGCTGGCAGGAGTTCATCTACCGACAGCCGACGCATCCCGCGGAGGTCTCAGCGGTCATGGAAGCCGCGTGGAGCGACCCGTTCGGCGGTTACGCCGTCGATGGGGACAACCACTGGACGGTTGCCGCGGTGCGCGGGTGGTGGAGGGACCGCGGGCGGTTGCGGGAGTGGGTCGCGGCGCGGCTGGCGGAGTTCGCGGACGGCACGCCCGACGGATCGCCTGACAACCAGGACACCGAGGGCGGCCTGCGTGAATTCGCGAACTATGTGGACGGCGGACTGGATCGATACCTGCGCGGATATCTGTTCTGGCTGGATACCGGCCGAGCCCCGCACACTGGGGAGCGTCTGCCAGCGCTGTGACAGCGGGTGACCGGGTCATCGCTGGGAGGTGTGCGAGCGCTCCCGGTCAGGCCCGGGCGGGCGGCATGGGACGATGTACGCATCCCTTGACCATGCGAGGACCTGAGTGGCTACGTTCGCTGACAAGACCTTCACGACACCGGAGCTGATCCGGAACTTCTGCATCATCGCGCACATCGACCACGGCAAGTCGACCCTGGCCGACCGCATGCTGCAGATCACCGGCGTCGTCGAGGCGCGGGACATGCGGGCGCAGTACCTCGACCGGATGGACATCGAGCGCGAGCGCGGCATCACGATCAAGGCGCAGAACGTGCGGCTGCCGTGGGTGGTCGACGGGTCCGAGCACGTCCTGCACATGATCGACACCCCGGGGCACGTCGACTTCACCTATGAGGTCTCCCGCGCGCTCGACGCGTGTGAGGGGGCGGTGCTGCTGGTCGACGCGGCGCAGGGGATCGAGGCGCAGACGCTGGCCAACCTGTACATGGCGCTCGACCGCGACCTGACGATCATCCCGGTGCTGAACAAGATCGACCTGCCCGCGGCCGACCCGGACAAGTACGCCGCCGAGATCGCGCACATCATCGGGTGCGAGCCGGATGACGTGCTGCGGGTCTCCGCGAAGACCGGGTTCGGGGTCAGCGAACTGCTCGACGAGGTCGTCAAAAAGGTTCCGGCGCCGGTCGGCCAGGCCGACGCGCCCGCGCGGGCGATGATCTTCGACTCGGTCTACGACACCTACCGCGGCGTGGTCACCTACATCCGCGTGGTCGACGGCAAGATCACCCCGCGCGAGCGGATCAAGATGATGTCCACCGGCGCCACGCACGAGCTGCTGGAAGTCGGGATCATCTCCCCGGAGCCCAAGCCCAGCGTCGGCCTCGGCGTCGGCGAAGTGGGCTACCTGATCACCGGCGTGAAGGATGTCCGCCAGTCCCGAGTCGGTGACACGGTCACGTCCGAGCGCAAGGGCGCCACCGAGGCGCTGGCGGGTTACCGCGAGCCGCGTCCGATGGTCTACTCGGGACTGTACCCAGTGGACGGTTCGGACTACCCCGACCTGCGTGAGGCGCTGGACAAGCTCCAGCTCAACGACGCCGCGCTGACCTACGAGCCCGAGACCTCCGCCGCGCTCGGCTTCGGCTTCCGCTGCGGCTTCCTCGGCCTGCTGCACCTGGAGATCACCCGCGACCGGCTCGAGCGCGAGTTCGGCCTCGACCTGATCTCCACCGCGCCCAACGTGGTCTACCGGGTCAAGCTGGACGACGGCTCCGAGCTGACCGTGACCAACCCGTCGGACTGGCCGGTCGGCAAGATCGCCGAGGTCTACGAGCCGATCACCAAGTGCACCATCATCTCGCCGAGCGAGTTCATCGGCGTGATCATGGAGCTGTGCCAGGGCAAGCGCGGCCAGCTCGGCGGCATGGACTACCTGTCCGAGGAGCGCGTGGAACTGCGCTACACCATGCCGATGGCCGAGATCATCTTCGACTTCTTCGACACCCTGAAGTCGCGCACCCGCGGCTACGCCTCGCTGGACTACGAGGAGTCCGGCGAGCAGGCGGCGGACCTGGTCAAGGTGGACATCCTGCTGCAGGGTGAGGCGGTCGACGCGTTCAGCTCGATCGTGCACCGCGACTCCGCCTACGGCTACGGCACCAGGATGACCACGAAGCTGCGCGAGCTGATCCCGCGCCAGCAGTTCGAGGTGCCCATCCAGGCCGCCATCGGCTCCCGCGTCATCGCCCGCGAGACCATCCGCGCGATACGCAAGGACGTCCTTGCCAAGTGCTACGGCGGTGACATCAGCCGTAAGCGCAAGCTGCTGGAGAAGCAGAAGGAAGGCAAGAAGCGGATGAAGATGGTCGGCCGGGTCGAGGTCCCCCAGGAGGCCTTCGTCGCCGCGCTGTCCACCGACGAGTCCCCGGACAAGGCCAAGGGCAAGAAATAACTCGTCCGCGACTTCGCATCCGATCAACCGCACCCAAGGGGCACCGTGACGGCGGCTGACCACGGTCACCGCCTGTTCGGCACCTTCGCTCGGCAGGTGACCAAGCCTAGAAACTCCGGGGAGGCGGGACTGCGTAGTCGAAGGTGTAGGTGTGGGCGCCGTTGTCGTCTCGGCTGATGACCAGTTCTCCGGTCAGACCGGCGAGTTCGTTGGTGCCTGTTCCCGGCACCACCGTCACGCTGACTGTCTGGCCGGAACTGTCCGCTGTGGCCGAGTGGTGGAGCACGAAACTGCCCGCGCGACCGTCGAGGTCGCCGTGGAAGCGCTCGAACGCCACGTAGGCACTGCCGCCGGTCTCCGGGTTCTGGGCGCCGATCATGTGGACCTCACTGGTGCCGACCAGCCCGCCGGAGAACGTCTTCGACAGCGTCACGTGGCCGATCGCCGTGCCGCCGTGGTCGTCGTACGGGTCCTCGGCGTTCCAGCTGTCGATCACAAACGCGCCGGTGACGTGCTCGGCCATCAGGTCTCCCGCAAGTGTCGTGGTTGGTGTGCATCATGTCAGTCATGACCGACAAGCCCGACCCGCTCCCGGCCCTGCGCGCGATCTGCCTGGCCTTTCCGGAGGCGACCGAACGGGTCAGCCACGGCGAGCCGACGTGGTTCGTCCGGGAGAAAAAGACGTTCGTGACCTATGCGAACAACCACCACGACGACCGCGTCGCCTTCTGGTGCGCCGCGCCGCCGGGGGCGCAGGAGGAGTTGGTGGCCGAGGACCCGGAGCGGTTCTTCCGGCCGCCCTACGTCGGGCACCGGGGCTGGCTCGGGGTCTATGTGGACGTCGAGGTCGACTGGGCCGAAATCGCCGAGATCGTCGACCAGGCATATCGCCTCATCGCGCCCAAACGGCTGGTGGCCGAACTGGACGCTCGTGGTGCGTAGGCACTTCGCCCCTATCTGACCGGGGGAACAAGTGGCATAACCGTCTGTGGCTTACGTGACTTTGCGTGAGCAGACCACAGCAACGAGACCCATTTGGGTGCTCGTCAACCTTGCCGAGAAGAGACTCGGGGATCTGCCTCTTCGCGACGCTTTGCCGACGCTGGAGGCATTGATGTCCCTTCGCAGGTCTCGGCTCGCGGTCATCCCGGTCGCGGCCATGGCGCTGGTGGTCGGCTACCTGCCCGCCGCCGTCGCGAATCTGGCCGGAAGCCCGTTCGACGCGGGTGACGGCAACCTCGTCCTCAACGACGAGACGCAGGACTGGGTGAACGCCCCGAACCGACAGGTCGGCGTCGACCTGCCCACAGGTCAGAACGACAACTCCTTCGGCCAGGGCACGAAAGAGGACACCCCGGTCCCGACGGTCGTCACCGGGTCCATCCCGAACAACAAGAGCGACCTGACCCGGCTGTATGTGGCCAACGAGAAAGTCGGCGCCAAGGAATTCCTGTACCTGGCTTGGGAGCGCGTGCAGGAGCCCAACGGCACCACCAACATGGACTTCGAGTTCAACCAGAACTCCACCGCCTCCGCCAACGGGGTCACGCCGGTTCGCACCGCCGGTGACGTGCTGATCAAGTACGACCTCTCTCAGGGCGGGGTCAACCCGAACCTCGGCTACCACCTCTGGGTCACCGCCGGTGATCCCGCCGTGGTGTGCGAGGCCAACAACTCGGTGCCGTGTTGGGGCACGGTGCAGTCCTTGTCCGGCAACTTCGAGGGCGCGATCAACACCGTGCCGGTGAGCGACCCGATCCCACCTGGCCCGCCGCGCACGCTGAGCGTGCGCACCTTCGGTGAGGCCGCGGTCAACCTGACCGACTCCGGCATCCTGCCGCCGAACGTGTGCAAGACCTTCGGCTCGGCCTACCTCAAGAGCCGCGCGTCCGACTCGTTCACCGCCGCGGTGAAGGACTTCATCGCGCCGGTCCCGGTCAACATCAGCAACTGCGGTTCGATCGTCATCCACAAGGTCACCGTCAACGGGGACGACACCTTCTCCTACACCACGACGGGTGGCTTGAGCCCGTCCGGATTCACCCTGTCCAACGGTGGCACGCGGACCTACGTCGACGTCGCCTCCGGTTCGTACGGCGTGACCGAGAGCGCCCCGCCCGCGGGCTGGACGCTGCAGAGCCTGGTGTGCGCCGCCACCGGCGCGGGCACCAGCGTCACGACCAGTTCGGCGACGGCCAACATCACCATGGCCGGTGACGGGCTCGTCGAGTGCACCTACACCAACCACACAAAGCTGAGCCCGACCATCACCACGACCCTCTCGGCGACGTCCGCGCCGATCGGGACGACGGTCCACGACTCGGCGGCGCTGTCCGGCGCCTCCGCCACCGCGGGCGGGACCGCGACGTACACCGTCTACACCGACACCGGCTGCTCGCAGAACCCGCAGGACGCGGGCACGGTGAACGTGACCAACGGGGTCGTGCCGGACTCCAACGGGATCACGTTCAACTCCGCGGGGACCTTCTACTGGCAGGTCACCTACAGCGGCGACGCGAACAACAACCCAGCGATCAGCGTCTGCACGAGCGAGATCGTCGTCATCGTCAAGAACCAGCCGGGGATGACGACCGCGCAGAACCTGCTGCCCAACGACAACTCGACGCTGACCGGCGCGACCGCGAACGCGGGCGGATCGATCACGTTCAAGCTGTTCAGCCCGGCCGACGGGACCTGTTCGGGTGCGGCCTCGCTGACCGAGACGGTCGCGGTGTCCGGCAACGGCACGTACGCCACGACGAACACGACCTTCTTCGCCTCCGCCGAGGGCACCTGGCGGTGGCTGGTCACCTACACCGGTGACGCCAACAACGAGGCGGCGACCTCGGCGTGCGGCGTCGAGCACTTCACGATCGACAACGGCTGAGGGAGCGGGTCGAGGAGTTCGGTGTCCTCGGCCCGTCAGCTCACACTCAGGTACGCCAGCGCGGCCCGGTACTTGGCCCGCAGGCGTACCTGGGTGTGTTCGTCGAGGTAGTGCAGGCGTTCCGGGGATGAGTTGTCGGCGATGTCGGCGAACTTCACCGTCAGCGCGATCGGATTGGCCGCGACCCTGGCCAGGTAGGTCTGCTGGTCCTCGCCGGGGACCTTGCTGATGGCGACCACGGCGGCGACGACCTCCGCCGGGCAGCCCGCGGCGAGCAGGTCGGCGGCGGTGACGTGGGTGTCCTCGACGACGTCGTGCAGCACGGCGGTCATGCGCTCGTGGTCGCCGCTCACGCGGTCCATGACACGCAGCGGGTGGCCGATATAGGGTCGCCCGGATTTGTCGACCTGGCCCCGGTGTGCCTCGCGCGCGATGCGGATGGCGTCATCGACGGTGAACATGTCGAGAATCTAACCAACAGGACCGGAACCGCACGTCGATCACACACGTCCTGGTGACAGCGCGACAGGGAGGGAGGCCGCAGTGGACGAACCGTGGGGACTGTCCGGACCGGAGTTCTTGAGGCTGTATTGGATAGCCATCGGTCTCGCGGTGGTGCTGGTGGTGGTCGCCAAGATCCGCGCGCGGACCGCGGCGTCGGGAGATCCGCACGACCGCGGCGATCTGGACCCGTACCAACTCGCCCTGCTGACGGCGGGGCCCGCGCGGGTCGAGCAGACCGCGATGGCGGGCCTGGTGTCGCGGGGCGCGATCCGGGTGAACCGGACCGGCGAGGTTACCCGCCCGCACGGCGGTCCCGGGCCCGCCGACGCGGTGCAGGACTACGTACTCGGCCGGGTCCCGACCTCGGGCAGGCTGCCGCGACTGGCGGGCCTCGGTTTCGGCGACAGCGCGCTCGGCAGGCAGTTGATCGACGGCCTGACCCGGCGCGGATACATGACTTCGTTGCACCGCGCGCGGCGGCTCAACCGGGTGCACTGGGTGTTCCTGGTGATCATCGCAGTCGGCGGGTACCGGGCCTACAACGGCATCCAGCTGGACCGGCCCAGCGTGTTCCTGTTCCTGTCGGTGTTCGCCACCCTGTGGATCTGGATCTTCTGCCGCGCGATCCTGGGTCGGGCGCGCAGCCGGGTCACCAAGCGCGGCAGGTCCGCGCTGCTCGACGCGCGGTCGCGGTATCCCCGCACGGTGGGCGTCGGCGCCATGGCCGGGTTCGCGGTGCTGGGCCCGGTCGCGCTCTGGGGGCTGACCGCGTACCCCGACGACGAGCTGAGCGCGGCGTTCGCGGCGGACAGGACGACGTCGAGCTCGGACAGCGGCAGCGGCTGCGGCAGCGGGTGCTCGGCGAGTTCGTGCTCCAGTTCGAGCAGCAGCAGCGGTGGCAGCAGTTGCAGCAGCGGCAGCAGTTGCGGTGGCGGCGGCTGCGGCGGCTAAGGTCGGTGGGTGATCGCTGAGCTGACCATCCCGGTGATCGTCGCGCCGATGGCGGGCGGTCCGAGCACCCCGGAGCTGGTGGCGGGCGCGGTCGACGCGGGTGCGTTCGCCTTCCTCGCCGCGGGCTACCTCACCGCGGACGCGCTGCGGGCCCAGATCGACGCGACCCGCGCGCTGACCGGCAAGCCGTTCGGCGTCAACCTGTTCGTCCCCGGCGCGGAGTCGGCCGACGACCTGGAGCCGTACCGCGACCTCGTCGGCAGGGAGGCCGCGCGGCTGGGGGTCGAGCCGGGGAATCCCGCGTGGGACGACGACCAGTTCGCCGCCAAGCTCGACGTGGTGCTCGACGCGCGGATCCCGGTCGTGTCGTTCACCTTCGGGCTGCCCTCGTCCGCCGACCTCGACCGGCTGCGGTCGGCGGGCGTCGTCACCGTCGCGACGGTCACCACGCCCGCGGAGGCCCGCGCGGCGCGTGCCGTGGACGCGCTGTGTGTCCAGGGCGGCGCCGCGGGCGCGCACCGCGGGTCCTTCGCCAACGAAGTCCACCTCTACGACCTGCTCCCGCTGCTGCGCCTGATCGCGGCCGAGACCGACCAGCCGCTGATCGCCACGGGCGGGCTCATGCACGGCGCCGACGTGGCCGCCGTGATCGCAGCCGGTGCGGTCGCCGCGCAGTTGGGCACCGCGTTCCTGCGCTGTCCCGAGGCGGGCACCCAACCCGCCCACCGGGCGGCGCTGGCGGCAGGGGAGCGCGACACCGTGGTCACCCGCGCGTTCAGCGGGCGGCCCGCGCGCGGGATGGCCAACCGGTTCATCGCCGAGTACGGCCCGCACGCCCCGGCGGCCTACCCGCAGATCCACCACCTGACCCGCCCGGTGCGGGCCGCGGCGGCGCGGGCGGGCGACCAGGAGGCGATGGCGCTGTGGGCGGGCCAGGGCTATCGGCTGGCGCGCGAATTGCCGGTCGCCGAAGTGATCGACGCACTTTCCCACGAATTCGAAGAAGCGGTAACTCGTTTGGCCCATCGGGTGCCGCGAACGGGTTAGTTTCCAGAAAGTTTCGTCTTATGTGGACGCTGTGCGGTTGCCCACAGACTTGTCCACGAGCGCCGATGTCCGCGGCTAACCTTTGCGGACAGCCAACAATCCCGGAGGCCGTCGCATGGTCGGACTGCCGACACTGGACACTGTTCGCGCCGCGGCGGGCAATGTCGCCCACCGTGCCCTGGTCGGCGGTTTCGCCGATTTTCGGCCGCTGCCGCGCACCGCGATCGATTCGGGTCGCACGCGGTCGGTCTTCAATTACCACCTGCCGGAAGGCGTGGCCGCCGACGGCGATCCGACGCTGCTGGTGCCGCCGCTCGCCGTGCCCGACTACTGCTTCGACCTGCGCCGCGGGTGCAGCGTGGTCGAGCACCTGATCTCCGGCGGCAGGCCGACCTACGTCGTGGAGTACGGCGCCATCGGGTTCGGCGACCGCGCGCTGGGGCTGGAGCACTGGGTCGAGGACGTGCTGCCGACGGCGATCCGGGCGGTGCACGAGCACTCCGGGGGCAGGCCGGTGCACCTCGTTGGCTGGTGCCTCGGCGGGATCATGTCGATCCTCACCGCCGCGCGGATGGGCGCGTGGCCGATCGCGTCGGTGACGGTGGTGGCCAGTCCGTTCGACTTCCGCGCCATTCCGCTGATCTCCGCGTTCCGGCCCCTGGTCGAGGCGACCGGCGGATACGCGCTCACGCCGCTCTACCGGGCTTTCGGGGGCGTTCCGGCTCCGCTGGTGCGCCGGGCGTTCCAGATCAGCGGGTTGAGCAAGCACGTGACCAAGCCGGTCGCGATCGCCCGCAACCTCGGCGACCGGGACTTCCTGGCCCAGATCGAGGCGGTCGACCGGTTCACCGCGAACATGGTCGCCTACCCCGGCCGCACGTTCGCCCAGCTCTATCACCGCTTCTTCCGCGCGAACGACCTGGCCGACGGCCGGGTGACGCTCGGCGGCGTCGAGGTGGACACCGCCGCGGTGAAGCAGCCGACCCTGGTGATCGCGGGGACGGGCGACAACCTCGCGCCGCCGCGCGCGGTCCGCAGGCTCACCGAACTGCTGCCGGAAGCCGCCGAGGTCCGGTTCGCGACGGCGCCCGGCGGCCACCTCGGCGTGCTGACCGGACGCGGCGCGCGCCGGGGGACTTGGCCGCTGATCGACGCGTTCCAGGCCCGGCACGACGCCTAGGAGACCAGCGTTCGTTCGCGGGCGCCCGAGGCGAAGTCGGCGATGAGGTCGGCGGTCCCGGCCGGGTCGTCGAGTTGGGGGCAGTGGCCGCAGTCGTCCAGGACGCGCAGTTCGCTGTGGGGGACCTCGGCGTGCAGACGCTTGCCGGACTGGGTGGCGACGAGCTTGTCCTTGCGGCCGACCACCACGGTGAGCGGGCAGCGGATGTCCTGCGGCCGGTAGGCGTCGCGCAGTTCCGACAGCAGGGTGCGCCCCTTGACCAGCAGCGCCTTGGTCGACTGGTCGTCGCGGACGAGGTCGGCGAAGCGGGCGACGGTGTCGGGGCAGGCCGAGCCGGGGCGGGCGTAGAGGATCCTCGGGATGACCGCCGAGGCCACCGTGCGCACCGCGACGGCGGGGACGGGCAGCGCCGAGTACAGCCACACCGGCAGCGCGTTGGTGTCCAGCGCCCGCAGCATCCACGAGTCGTGCAGGCCGGGAGCGGCGATCGAGACGACGCCCGCCAGCGGCAGGCCCGGGTTCTGCGCGGCTCGCAGCGCGGCCGTGCCGCCCATCGAGTTGCCGACCAGCACGACCGGGCCGCCGCGACCGGTGACCAGGTCGGCCAGGAACGCGTCGAGTTGGGGCAGGATCGGGCCCGGCGCCAGGTCGTCGGCCTCGCCGAAGCCGGGCAGGTCGACCGCCATGGCCGCCAGCCCGCGCTCGGCGAAGTCCGCCAGCACGCCTCGCCAGGTGTCCGCCGAGTCGCCGAACCCGTGCAGCAGCACGACGCGGGGGCGTCTGCCGACCGATAGCACCCTGGTCCGCACCCCACCGACTGTGCGCAGGCTCACTCGAATGGACGACATAGCGACAGAGGCTAAAGGGCGAACCTGAAAATGTCTCGACACGCACCGGTAACAAACCGGCGGCGGTTCAGCGCGCGAAGACGATCTTCCCGGCCGTCTCGCCGTTGAGCATCTGCTCGAAACCCTCCTTGGCCTGCGACAATGACAGCTGGGTGCCGATCTTCGGCTTGATCCCGGCCAGGTCGCAGAAGCGCATCAGGTCGCCCAGTTCCTCGCGGGTGCCCATGGTCGAGCCGACCACGCGCAGCTGCAGGAAGAACAGCCGCTGCAGGTCGGCGCTGGGGTCCGGGCCGCTGGTGGAGCCCGACACCACGATGATCCCGCCGGGCTTGAGCGCCTTCATCGAGTGCGACCAGGTGGCCTTGCCGACGGTCTCGAACACCGCGTCGACCTTCTCCGGCAGCCGCGCGCCCGACTCGAAGGTCGCGTGCGCGCCTAGCTCGGCGGCCAGCGCGCGCTTCTCCTCGGTGCGGCCGGTGACCCACACCCGCATGCCAGCGGCCTTGCCCAGCTCGATCAGCGCCGTCGACACGCCACCGGAGGCGCCCTGGACGAGCATGGTCTGACCGGGGCGCAGCTCGGACTTCACGAACAGCATCCGGTAGGCGGTCAGCCACGCCGTGCCCATGCACGCGGCCTCGGCGAAACTCAGGCCCGCCGGCTTGGGCAGCGCGTTGCGGGCGGGCACGACGACGGTCTCGGCGAAGGTGCCCTGGTGCTTCTCGGTGAGCAGGGTCCGCTTCGGGTCGAGCGTCTCGTCGCCGACCCAGGCCGGATCGCCGATGACCGAGTGCAGCACCACCTCGGTGCCGTCGGCCAGTGTGCCCGCGCCGTCGCAGCCCAGGATCATCGGGAACGACTCGGCCTTGATGCCCACACCCCGCAGCGTCCACAGGTCGTGCATGTTGAGGCTGGCGGCCATGACCTTCACCGCCACCCAGCCGTCGGGCACCTCGGGTTCCGGGCGCTCCCCGACGGTGAGCGAGGCCAGTGGATCTTCGGGACTGGGCGCGGACGCGTAGACGGCGAACATGGCCGAAACATATCGACCGCGACCGTGGCACGCGCCCGGAAGTGGTCAAGGTCTACTCTCCTTGTTGTGCCTGACTGGTGGGATGACGTCGAGCTGTGGGTCATCCAGCTTCCGTTCGCCCTGCAGTTCACCCTGGTGATGGCCGTGCTGCTGCCGTTGTGTGTGGTGGCGGCCTGGTTCATCGACCGGGCGATCGACTGGGGCATCCACTTCGCCCGCGCCCGCTTCGGCCGGACCCGCGCCGAGCACCCGCTGGGGTCGCGCGCCAAGACGGATTCGTAGGCTGGTGGGGTGGGTTCGAGAAAACGCATCACCGCCGCGCTCGTCGGCCTGGTCGTGCTGGTCCTCGTGGGCTGGCTGGTCCGGGAGTTGGGTTCCGGCACCGCCGCGCCCGGGCCCGCACCGGTGTCGGGCACCGCGGTGCCGGGAGCGGCGTCCGGCCTGTCCGTGCGCCCGCTGTCCGAGCTGCCCGCCGAGGCCGCCGCCACCTGGCGGCTCATCCAGCGCGGCGGTCCGTTCCCGTATCCCCGCAACGACGGCACGACGTTCCAGAACCGCGAGAAGCTGCTGCCCGCGAAGTCCTCGGGCTACTACCGGGAGTACACCGTGCCAACGCCAGGAAGCCCGGATCGCGGCGCCCGCCGCCTGATCTCCGGGTCAGAGAAAGAGCTGTACTACACCGCCGACCACTACGGGTCGTTCGTCGTCGTGGACGCGACCCGATGATCGAACACGTGCTGGACGGCACGAAGATCCGCAGCAAGCGCGCGATGTTCACCGCGCTGGCGGACACGCTGAAGTTCCCCGACTGGTTCGGCCACAACCTCGACGCGCTCTACGACTGCCTGACCGACCTGTCGTGGCTGCCCGCCGACCACCACGTGCTGATCTGGACGCACTCGCAGGTGCTGGCCAAGGCCGACCCGCCCGGCTACCGCGCGATCCGCGAGGTGCTCGACGACGCCGTGGAGGGCGCGGCGGGCAGCGACCGCACCATCGAGCTGGTCATCGCCCGGGACCAGGCTTGAGCTGACGCAGGGTGTGGCCGGTGGCCTGCTTGAACAGGTACTCCGCCCGTTCGTAGGACAGCCGTCCCCGGCCCGTCTCCGGGCACAGGTCGCCCGGTGCCACCGGGCGGGCCGGTGCCGGGCGGCGGTCGGCCAGGAACAGTGGGCCGCTGGTCCGGCCCGCGACGAGGTCGGGGAGCAGGCGGGCGGTGCCCGCGCGCCACGTCACCCAGGTCCCCGCGACGCGGGCCCGGCGGTCGTCCAGGTCGAGGTGTTCGACGTCGATCGACAGCACCGTCCGCACTCCGGCGCCCGACTCGTGCAGGAGCCGCCACAGCGTCCGGTCCCGCAGGCGCAGGTCGGGCCGCGCCCACAGCGCGTCGAGGTGCGCCGCGTCGATCGGCGGCGTCCTCGGCCGGGTCTCGACGCGCCGGTCGAGTCCTGAGGCGATGTCCATGGACACCCAGGCGCCGAACGACCGGACCGTCGCTCGGTGCCGGTTCCACGTCGCGGCGGCCGCGTCACCCCATGCTGTCTCGAACGCGCGCGCGACCGCGTCGGCGGTGAGCGAGGTGAGCGGCAGCCGGTCGCCGATGGCCAGCCGCAGGCGGCGAAGGGTCTGCCCGTAGGAGCGGATCGTGTGCGGGTCCAGGTCGTCGCGGGCAAGGAAGTCGTGGGCGGCGGTGCCGAGCGTGACGGCGGTGGGGTGGTCGGCGGGAAGCTCGGCGGCACGTCGGCGCAGGAAGTCCCGTTCGGCGGCGTTGCGGGCGAGCGCGGCGGCCCGATCGAACTCCAGCCGCGCCTCCCTGAACCGTCCCAAGTGGACAAGCAGGTCGCCGCGGACACCAGGCAGCAGGTGGTAGTCGCGCAGCGTCGGGTCGCCGAGCAGGGTGTCGACCAGGTCTAGGCCCGCTTGGGGCCCCTGGGCCTTGCTGATCGCGACCGCGCGGTTGAGCTGGACGACCGGCGTGGGCAACAGCCTGGCCAACGCCTCGTAGAGCGCGGCGATCTGGGGCCAGTCGGTGTCCTGCGCGCTGCGCGCCTGCGCGTGGCAGACGGCGATCGCGGCCTGCAGCACATACGGACCAGGCGGACCGCCGAGGTCGCGGGCCCGCAGCATGGCGGTGAACCCGCGGCGGATGAGCAGCTGGTCCCAGCGCCCCCGGTCCTGCTCGTGCAGCTGGACGGGCTCGCCTGCCGGACCGGTGCGGGTCGCCGAGCGGGACGCCTGGATCTCCATCAGCGCCACCAGCCCGTGCACCTCGGCCTCGCGCGGTGCCAGCTCGCCGAGCAGCCTGCCCAGGCGCAGCGCCTCCAGACACAGGTCCAGCCGGATCAGGTCGGACCCGGACGTCGCCGAGTACCCCTCGTTGAAGATCAAGTAGATGACGTCGAGCACCGAGGACAGGCGCTCGGACAGTTCGGCGCCGTCGGGAAGCTCGAACGGCACCCGTTCCTCGGCCAGTGTCCGCTTGGCCCCGCTGACGCGTTGCGCGATCACCTGATCGGAGACCAGGAACGCGCGCGCGATCTCCGCGGCGGTGAGCCCGCCGACCAGCCGCAGGGTCAGCGCGACCCGCGCGGAGGTGGGCAGCACCGGGTGGCAGGTGATGAACATCAGCCGCAGGACGTCGTCGCGCTCGGGTTCCCGCGGCTGGTCGGCCTCGTGGGCGAGCTGTTCCTGCCTGCGTTCGAGGCGCTGCGCGCGCCGGATGTGGTCGACCGCGCGGCGCTTGGCGATGGCCATCAGCCAGGCGCCGGGGTTGTCCGGGACGCCGGACGTGGGCCACTGCTCAAGGGCGGCGACCAGGGCGTCCTGCGCCAGTTCCTCGGCGAGGCCGACGTCTCGGACGATCCGGGTCAGGCCCGCGATGATCTTCGCGGACTCCAGCTTCCAGACCGCGTCGATCGTGCCGCCGATGACCGCACCGCCCTGGCGTCCAGGGCGGTGCCCGCCGGTGGTCATGGGCCGAAGACCTCCTGGATGGTGCTGGAGCCGTCGCCGGTGATCTTGAGGAACCGGCGGCCGATCTCGACGGCCTCTTCTCTGGAGCGGACCTCGATCAGCGCGAAGCCCGCGATGGCCTCCTTGGCCTCGGTGAACGGACCGTCGGTCAGCGTGATCTCGCCGCCGGTCGACGTCATCCGCAGGCCACCGGCCTCCAGGCCGCCGGTGGCCAGCAGGATGCCCGCGGCGCTCAGCTCCTCGATGAACTTGCCCATCTCGACGAACAGGGTCTCGTCGGGCTCGGGAGTGGTGTCGGTGGCCCTGGACGTCATCAGGAAACGCATGTCGTGCTCCTTGGTTCGTGATCGCTGTGGCTGACATGTCAACGTCGAACCGGCGATGTGACAGGGAATGGTAGCCGTTCCCTGTCACATCGCTGGATCGACGTGGTGGTGTCCCCATCGGAATCACGAAGAGAGGCCCGGACATGACCACCACCCTGGCTCCCGCCACCACCCGCTCCTTGCTCACCTGCGGCGCCGTCGCCGGACCGCTGTGGGCGGCGGTCTCGCTGGCCCAGGCGGCCACCCGCGAGGGATTCGACCTCACCCGCCACCCGCTCAGCGTGCTGAGCAACGGCTCGCTCGGTTGGCTGCAGATCGCCAACTTCGTGGTCGCGGGCGTGTTGGCCGTCGTCGGCGCGGTCGGATTCCGTCGGGCGCTGCCGACCAGTCGTTGGGTTCCCCGACTGGCCACCGTCTACGGCCTCGGCATGATCGCAGCCGGAGCCTTCGTCATGGATCCGGGCGACGGTTTCCCCGTGGGCACCCCGTTCGGCCCGCCCACCACGCTGAGCGCGCAGGCCGCCGTCCACCTCGCCGCGGGGTCGATCACCTTCATCGCGTTGATCGCCGCCTGCTACGTCCTCGGCCGCCACTTCAGCCGTCGAGGCGAGCGCCGCGACGCCATCGCCTCACGGGTGGCGGGCACGGCCGCGCTGGTCGGCAACGTCTGGGCCATGTCCGGCGGCGTGGCCGGTTCGCTGGTCCTGGCCGTGGGGGTCATCACCGCGATGCTCTGGATCAGCGTTGTCGCCGCCCGCTCGCGGTTCTGACACCGCACGCCAGCGCCCCAGTGCCGAGGCACTGGGGCGCTGTGCGTTCTAGTCGGCGGGGACCCAGCTTGGCTTGCGCTTCTGGGCGAAGGCGGTGATGCCCTCTTGGCCCTCGGCGCTGGCGAAGAAGCCCGCCGACAGAGTCAGCATCTCGGCGAAGTCCGTGGTCAGGTCGGCGGCGGGTGTCCGCCGCAACATCTCCTTGGTCGCCGACAGCGCGACCGGGCCGCCCAGCGCGAGCATGCCGGTGTAGCGGTCGACCTCGGCGTCGAGCCCGTCGGCCGGGACCGCGGAGTTGATGAGCCCGATCTGCACCGCGCGGTGGGCGTCGAAGGATTCGCCGGTGAGGAACAGCTCGTGTGCGGCGCGGGGGAGCAGGCGGGGGAGCACGGTCACGGAGATGACCGCGGGCACCACGCCGATGCGGACCTCGGTGAACGCGAACGTCGCGCTGTCGACCGAGACCGCGATGTCGCAGGCCGCCACGATGCCGACCCCGCCCGCGCGGGCCGGGCCCGCCAGCTTGGCCACCACGGGCTTCGGGCTGGTCCAGATCTGCTCCAGGATCGCCGGGAACTCGTTGACGCCCTGGTCGCCGGAGGCCGCGCCCCCCGCTTCCTTGAGGTCCATGCCCGCGCAGAACACCGGGCCGGTGTGGTCGAGCACGACCACCCGCACGGCGTCGTCGGCGATCGCGGCGGTCAGGTGGTCGCGCAGCTCGCCGCGCAGCTGCCGGGACAGCGCGTTGCGGTTGTGTGGGGAGTCCAGCGTGATCCGGGCGATGCCGCGGGACACGTCGTAGTGCACCAACTCGTCAGCCATGGGGTCACCCTAAACGGGCCGGGTCGTGGTCGACCCGGCCCGCTTCGTCAGGCGATCGTGGTGGTCGTGATCACCGGGTTGGGGTTGGGGTAGCACTTCGTGGGCACGTTGATGTCGCCAAGGAACGACCGGACCACGGCGGTGAAGGTCAGGCCGGGGTTGGTGTAGCCGGTGCCGTACAGCTTGGTCTGGATGGTCCCGGACGGGCCCGCCGTCAGGTTCGCGGTGACGGTAGGCAGCTCGAACGTGGCGCCGCCGCTGATCGGCCCGGTCGCGGTGACCGTGGCGATCCCGTTGGCGACGCTGATGTTGGTCGTGCCCACGTTCGAGCCGCCGGACAGCGTGGCCGAGACGTAGGTCGAGTTCGCCGGGATCGGCACCTTCAGTGCCATGGTGTGCACCCGCCGGACGGTGTAGCCGTTGACACTGCCGGGAATCGTGTTCGGCGCCGGGTCGATCACGATGGTCAGCGCGCCGCCGGGGGCGACCGTCGCCGGGGCGGTCACCTCGGCGTTCTGCTGCAGCGTGAAGTTCTGCGGCCCGGCGGGTGTGCTGCCTTGGCAGGCGAAGTTGACGGTGGTCGGCACGGCCGCCGCCAGCGGCGCGAACGCCACGATCGGCACGGCAACTAGGGCGGCGATGGACAGGGCTCGACGCAGGGTCGATGTCATCTCGGGTCACCTCGAATGTGCTGGTGGACGAGTTGAAACAGTGGTCGGCCGCGGCACCGTGATACTTACTTGCGAGTATCTTTCAGGTCAAATTCTCACGGTATTGACAAACTTCCGGTCGACAACTGTCCGAAACGACGAACCGGATTCACCTCTCGCTCGTTGCGGCAAGCAGGTGATCGATTTCCGTCCATCGGCGTGGTGGATCACCTGACCGGTCCACGATGAGTGGCGTGAGACGGTCGGCGTAAGGCCAGGTGGGTGGATACGTGTTACGCCCGTTTACCGGCACATGGATGAGGCCTGCCGACTACGCGCGGGCGCAGGTGGCGCACTTCCACGCCGAGGCCCCGTTGTCCCCCCGGCTGCCGTTGCCGCTGGCCGTGCCCGGCAGCGTCAGGTTCAGGGTGTTGGCCGCCGCGCATCCCGCCGCGTGCCCGAGAGCGCGGTAGGCCTCGAACTGCTCGTCGGTGAAGGTCTGCTGGGTGGTGGCGTGGTTGGGGAAGCGGGTGTCACGCGCCTTGAACGCGTGCAGGTCCCAGCTGGCGCCCTTGGTCATGACCGCCTTCGCGTACACCAGTTTCGCGGTCCTGCGGTCGGGATAGGTGACGTTGCCCGCGGCGACCATGGACGTGCTGACCCCGTCACAGTCGGGCAGCACCGCGGTCGGATCGAGCCGCACCTCGGCGTCGAGGTCGCTGCGGGCCAGGGCGATGGCGCGGCCGATGTCCAGCCCCGCGCCCTTGATGTCGCAGCTGGCGTCGAAGCACAGCACGTGGGTGCACCGCCTGCGCAGCAGCTCGACGAGTCCCAGGTTCTCCCAGTGGCCACCGTCGGTCAGGTAGATGTAACGGTGGTTGGACTTGGTGATGCCCATGGCCTCCCGCAGCACGTAGAGCGCGCCCGGCTCGTGCCACCCGTCCCTTATCCAGGTGAACGCCTTGCCGACGGCGGTCGTCGGCGGCTTGGGCGGGTCGCTCCACCGGGCGTGGTTGAAGTTCTTGATCCAGACACCGAGCCGGATGTTGGTCAGTGCCATCAGGAACCGCACCGGTGGGTAGGTGTGCCGACCCATCAGCGGCGACAGCGCCGCGCCGGACATCGCCATGAGTGAGGGCAGGGTCAGGTTGCTGCCCGCGACTCCGCCGTGGTTCTCGATGTCCTTGGTCGAGGGGCGCTCGCCAAGCGCGGGTCCGCCGCTCCGCTCCCGCTCGAAGGTGAACGACGCCGCGTAACGGCCGGTGGGAGTCTCCCTGCCGGTGAGGTTGACCGCGCAGCACACGACCAGCTCGGGAAGATGTCTGTCCTTGTTGGGCGGTGTCGCGGAGAAGTACACACTCGTCTTGTAGTCGATGGGGCGGACCACGAGCTTCCGTCGCCCCGGTTCGCCCTCGACCTGCCGCTGCACGGCGAACGGGATGCAGAGCCGTTCCCGGTAGTGGTTGTGCATCGAGTAGAGGCGATTGTGGACCGCGACCGCCATCACCGACACGACCAGCGCGAACACGGCCACCCAGATGACATCCCATGGTGAGTCGACTCCGTGCCTGCTGGCGTGCTCCAGCGCGGAGAGCAGCGGCACGAGCAGCAGGCCCGCGCTGGCGACGTAGGACAGGGTGAGCATCAAGCGCAGCGCACGGAACCGGCGCCCGAGAACCAGCGCGGCCGACGCCATCACCAGGGACACCGTGAGCCAGAAGGCGATCGCCACCGCACGGCCGAAGAACTCATCGAAGATCCCGGGGTCGCTGCCGAAGACCTTTGTCAGCACCAGAAGCGCGGCCGCGCGATACAGTTCGGCCAGCGCGGGCAGTGCCATGATCACCACGATGACCCCGGTGGCGACAAGGAAGCCCGCGGTCCTCTGCTCCGCCCGCCTTTTGGCGAACTCGCGGGGTTTGTCCCTGAACCGCCGCAGCGCGACACAGAGCAGGGCGGCCGCGACGCAGCCCAACGCCGCCCCGAGCGGCCACTGGACGGCCGGGGAATCGGGCCACTGCAAGCCGTTGAGGCGCAGATCCGAGAGATCGACTCCAGCGGCGTACAGCAGCCATCCCGTGACCCGGCCCGCGATCAGGATGCAGAGCATGAACGGCAGATAGTTGAGCAAGAACCCGAACACGATGCTCGCGGCCATCCACAGCTTGCCGGAGGCGCCGGAGGCGAGGTAGTCGGTGTTCTGCCGCAGATACCGCTCCTCGGGAGACCCACTGGCCCACAGCGGCTTGTCGCCCTCCGCGACGGGCACCGAGTACTTCGCCGAGATCGTCAGGGCGCTGGCGATGTAGTTCCCACCGGAGACCGCGGCGAGGTAGCTGGAGTTCTCGAGCACGTGGTGGGCCTGCAAAGCCTGCAACGCGCCGAGATTGAAGGCGGCCGACCGGATCCCGCCACCGGACAGCGCGATTCCGATCCGATTGCCGTCGGTGGCCTCCAGGAGGTACTCACCCTCCACTTTGGGCAGATCCTTGGCCTCTCCTGTGGACGCGGTCATGGCCGTCTCCGATGGTCAATTCGTGATGTAGCCGAACGCCCGGCGGTAGTCCTCGCCCCTCAGCTCGCACCCGTAGGGGTAGGTCGCGTGCGCCTTCTCACGGCGCAGCCGCGACATCGACTGCTCCAGCAGGTGCCGGGTGAAGAGCGGGTGGATGCACAGGTAGTCGCGGTCTTCCTCGCAGTTGAGCCCGTGATCGAAGGTGTACTGGAAGTAGGTCTTGTTGTAGCGGCCGGTCTGGTCGAACCGGACGCCGAGCACCCCGAGCGCGAACAGCATCGACACGAACTCGTCGAAGTCCAGTCGGGTGAGGTTGCGGATCCCCTGCTGGTTGTAGATCTTGTGCAGGGTCCGGACCGGGAAACAGAGGTCGAGCTTGCCCGCCAGCCTGCGCAGCGCGTCCGCCGCCTCGGGATAGGAGGCCTTGTAGGCGCTCAGGATGCCGCTGACCAGCATCCGCTCGGCGCTCCTGGTGCCGGTGCTGATCGCGTGGGGCGTCACCGCCCACGGCCGCGAACCGTCGTCGGTCCGGCGGAACACCCGGTTGAGGATCTCGATCAGGTGCCGGGGCAGCAGTTGGGTGTGCCGCAGCAGATAGGCCAGCGGGTCTTCCTCGATCTGCAGGTGGCCGTAGATGCGCTTGGGCAGCGCCGCCCGCAGCAGCGCGATGTTGCGGTCCGGCCCGTCGACGTCGCCCGCTTTCGCGCGCAGTTCCTTCCACTCCTCCGGGTGGTTGAGCCGCAGGAACAGATCCAGCCTGGACCCCGCCAGGTGCAGCAGCTCCGGCGCGGTCCAGAAGATCTTGAGATGGTTGCCTTGCAGGTCCTTCTCCGGAGCCGCGGCCAGATCGTGGATCTTGTCGTAGAGCTCGGACGGCAGACAGATCTGCAGCCCGTAGGGCTGACTCGACGCGTGCCGGGCGACCACCCGGCCCGCGCACCGGAACAGGCCCGCCAGCACCTCGGTCAGTTCGTGCAGCCGCAGTTGCAGGTCCTCCAGGTTGTCCATCACGATGATCACCGGCTGGGCGCGCTGGGCCAGCAGGGCCCGCATCGCCGTGCGGGCCTGCTCGAAGGTGACCCCGCCCGCGCTGACACCCGCGATGACCTCGTCGAGTCCGAACGCGGTGTCGTCGTTGATCCGCCGGGTCAGGTCGCGCAGGAAGTGTTCGACCGCGTGCGTCGAGTCGGTCGGTCTGGTGCCGTCACGGTGCAGGAAGTCGGTGATGGTCTGCAGTTCGCGGTGCGCGTCCGTCGGCGACGCCGTCCGCCACGTGTGGAAGATCGCGACCTGGTCGAACGCCGCGGTCCAGATGTCGGACACCTGGTCGACGAACGGCCTGCCGTGTCTGCGGTCGTGGGCGTGCAGGACCCGGAGCATCTCGAGGTAGACGTTCTCGGTCTTGAGGATCTCGTGGCCTGGCGCGTCGCCGAACAGCGAGCAGACGAGGAACGCGGTCTTTCCGGAGCCCTTGCGGCCGATGATGTAGGTCGGATGCGCGTCGGCCTGGGCGTAGATGACATTGGACCGGTCGAACAGCTGCTGGGCGAGTTCGTGCCCGAAGTGATCGATGGCCTCGGTGTAGCCGGGGCCGAACGGCTGGTTCGGCGTGAGGACTTCGCGCAGTCTGGTCGGGTCGACCAGGTCGGTGTAGTGGTCCACGGCGGTCTCCAGGGTGGAGGGTATGCCTGGAACTCGTCCGTTTGGACTGGGCCGTTACGCCAATGGCAGGACAAAGTCACGCGCTGCGAACACGCACGACCACGGATTCGTCGTAGCGGTCCAGAGGCGTCCTGGTCGAATAGCGCGCTCGATGAACCCGCTGCGCCCTCGCGCGCCGACTCGCTGATCAAGTTCTTCGACCAGTGTGTCGTCGATGCTTATGTGCAGACGCATGGGCACAGCATGGCCGACACTTCGCTCAGGCGCTGCGGACTTGGGCCCGTTCGACCGAGTCATAGCGGTCCAATACCAGGTCCGCCACCTCGACGGCAGCGCCCAGTGGGGCGGCCACCCGGACCGTCGGACCTGCCTGGGCGATCACCCGATCGGGTAGCAGTCCCGGCGCCAGGAACCAGGACGCGACGGCGACCCGTTTCGCGCCTCTGGCGCGCAGGGCGGCGATCGCGCTGGACACGTCCGGGTCGGTGGCCGACGCGAAGGCCGCGCGGACCCCGGACCAACCCATGACCCGGGACCACCGTTCGGCCACCTCGTGCACGCGGGCGTTGGCGGGCGCGTGTGACGAGCCGGTGGCCGCGAGGACCACGCCGAGGTCCGGGTCCCCGGGGACCACGTCGATCTCGGTGAGCCTGCGCAGGGCTGCGGCTTCCAACCGCGCGTCCGGGCCGAGCACGTCGGTCACGGTCACCGAGAGCAGCGGCAGCCGCGCCTCGGTCTCGGCGATCAGGGCGGGAAGGTCCACGCGCGCGTGGAACGCCCGGCCCAGCAGCAGGGGAGCGACCACGACGTCGCGGTGGCCCTCGGCGTGCAACGTCGCCAGTACGTCGGTCAGCAGCGGTACCGACAGGTCGAGGAACGCGCCGCGCACGTCCAGGTCGGGGCGTCGGGCACGGACCACGTCGAGCAGCTCGGCCACCGTGGCGGCCGAGCGCGGGTCGCGGCTGCCGTGGGCGACAGCGACAAGCGGCGTCACTGAGCCGTCCTCACAGTGCCCCGGTGAGCCCGCGGGCCCGCAACACGGCGCGTTCCAGGGGGCGGAACACGAGCAGTTCGATGCCGACGCCGACGAAGAAGATCAGCAGGATGCCCGCCATCACCATCGACATGTCCGACAGGGACATGCCGTTGTGCAGGTACTGGCCGAGGCCGAATCCGAGCTGCGGCGAGGTGGCGATCAGCTCGGCGGCCATGAGCGACCGCCAGGAGAACGCCCAGCCCTGCTTGAGGCCTGCCAGGTATCCCGGCAGCGCGGCGGGAAGCAGGATGAAGCGGGCGGTGTCGATGCGGCCCGCGCCGAGCACCTTGCCGACTCGGGGCAGGATCGGCGGGATCTGGTCGATCCCGGCGACCAGGCCGTTGGCGATCGACGGCACCGCGCCGAGCAGCACGACGGTGTAGATCGCGGCGTCGGTCAGGCCGAACCACAGGACCGCGGCGGGCACCCACGCCACCGACGGCAGGCTCTGCAGACCCGAGATCAGCGGGCCGAACGCGGCCCGGACCAGCGGCACCTTGGCCAGCAGCAGGCCCAGCGGCGTGGCCACGGCCACCGCGATCATGAACCCGATCACGGCGCGGTGGACGGAGACCCAGAGGAACTCCCACACGTCGCCGTTCTCGATCACCTTCTGGATCTGCTCCCACACCGCGAGCGGTGCGGGCAGCTGGTACTCCGGCCAGATCGCCCGCGACCACAGGACCTGCCAGACCGCCACGATCGCGATCAGCGCGACGATCGGGGCGAGCGTGGTGCGCAGCAGGTTGCGCCGACCAGCGCTGCGGGTGGCACTCGGCGGCGTGTCGAGCGCGTCGAGGCCCGCCTCGACGGCCGCCTCATCGTCCCGAGTGGTCACGTCATGCTGCGGCATGGCTGCTGATCACCTCGCGGAGCTTGGCGTTGATCTTGGTGACGGCCTCGGCCTCTGCGGCCGCGGAGAGACCGTCGACGTTCCACTCCTGCACGACGCGGCCCGGCTTGGACGACAGCAGCACGACGCGCTGGCCCAGGCGCACGGCCTCGCGCACGTCGTGGGTGACGAAGACGACCGCGGCACCGGTGGCCTCCCACACCCGCAGCAGCTCGCCCTGCAGCACGTCGCGGGTGATCGCGTCGAGCGCGGAGAACGGTTCGTCCATGAGCAGCAGCGACGATGCCTCGCCGCCGTCGCCCGCGATGGCCGAGGCCAGCGCGCGCGCCAGGGCGACGCGCTGGCGCATGCCGCCGGACAGCTCGTGCGGGCGCTTGTCGCCGACGCCGCCGAGGCGGACCAGTTCGAGCAGGTCAGCGGTCTTGGCTCGGCGGTCGGCCCGGCCGACCCCGGCCAGCCGCAGCGGCAGCTCGACGTTGCGCGCGGCGGTCAGCCACGGCATGAGCGCGGCCTCCTGGAACATCACCGCGGGCCGGGTGGTGGAGAGCTGGATGTCGCCGGAGGTCGGCTTGTCCAGGCCCGCCACCAGGTTGAGCACGGTGGTCTTGCCGCAGCCGGACGCACCGAGGAGGCAGACGAACTCGCCGGGGGCGACGGTCAGGTCGATCCCGTCGAGCGCGGTCACGGCGCGCGCGCCGTGACCGAAGGACTTGCGGACACTGGTCAGCCGCACCACATCGTCGGTGGCGGTGGGCGCGGGGGTCTCGAGCGTCGCGGTCATGGTTCGCCTGCCTTCCAGTCTCGAATGTCTCAGCGTGCCGTTGTCTTTGGTTAGCGCTGCTACTTCTTGTCCAGGCCTGCTGCGTTGGCCTCCGGCTTGCCCGCGGCCTTGAGCACCGCGTTGAGCGCGGTCAGGTCGACGAAGCCGGACAGGTCGGTCTCCTTCTGCGCGATGCCCGCGGTGACGGCGTCCTTGGACAGCTGCGGGAAGGTGCTCGCCAGCGGGTCCGGGTCCAGCGTGATCGCGGCGAACGCGCGGTCGATCACCTTGGCGCCCAGGCCCTTGCCGGTCAGCGCCTCCAGCTGCTTGTTCACCGCGGCCTTGGCGTCGGCCGCATTGGCCTTGGCGTAGTCGTTCGAGGCGAGCAGGCCGCGCAGCAGTGCCTCGACCGTCTTCGGGTGGTCCTTGAGGAACTGCGTGCGGACCAGCAGCACGGTGGTCGGGAACTTGCCGTCGCGCCACAGTTCCTTCTCGTCGAGCAGGACCTTGGCGCCCGCGTCGAGCACTAGGCGCGAGGCCCACGGCTCGGGCAGCCACGCCGCCTGCACCTCGCCCTTCTTGAACGCGTCGAGCGTCTGCCCGTTCTCCCGGTTGGTGACCTGGACCTTGTCCTTGAGGCCCTTCTCGACCAGCCACTTCTTCAGCGAGACGTCCTGGGTGTTGCCCAGCGCCGGGGTGACGACGACCTTGCCCGCCAGGTCCTCCGGCGTGTTGATGTCCGCGGCCACCACGAGCTGGGCGCCGCCGGACGTGCCGCCCGCGACCAGGCGCACGGCTTCGCCGTTGGACTTGGCGAAGGCGTTGATCGCAGGCCCGGAGCCGATGAAGCCCGCGTCGAGCGAGCCGCCGAGGAACGCGCTGACCTCGGTGGGGCCGTCGTTGAACTTGGTCGGGACGAGCTTGGTGCTGCCCAGTTCCTTGGCGTAGAGGCCCTTCTCCAAGCCGATCAGCGCCGAGGCGTGCGTGACGTTGGGGAAGTAGCCCAGCCGCAGCTCGGCCGCGGGGCCCTTGTCGGTGCTCTGGCCCGCCGGAGCGGAGTCGGCGGGGGTCTCGGCGCGGGAGCAGCCGACGGCGAGGAGCGAGATCGCGACTGCTCCGGCTTGCAGGACCAAGCGCGGTCGGGACAAGCGGGTCTTCACGGGTGGGCCCTTTCGGTGGGGGAGGGGATTACGGACCGGGCGAGACGGCGGCCTCTCCGCCGCCGGTACAGCTCTCGCCGGTCTCCAATGCCCGCAGGCCCGCCCCGACCAGGCCCGCTGCCAACGTGGAGCCGTCCGCCGGGTCGATCACCAGGAACGCCCCGGTGCGCCGGTTGACGGCGTAGTCGTCGACCGGGAGCGGCTCCGCGGTGCGGAGGCCGACCTGCCCGATCTCGTTGAGCTTCAGGTCGTCCGGGCTGTCCACAGTGGTCAGCTTCTGCTCGTCGAAGCGAGCCGACAGCTCGCCGACGAACGCCTGGACGGTCCGGGCGCCGTGCTTGACCAGCACGCGCGCGCCCGGCTTGAGTGGCTTCTCCGACAGCCACGCCAGTGTCGCGGCGAACTCGTCGGTCACCGCGGGGGACTCGGTGGCCGCGGCGATGAGGTCGCCGCGGGAGATGTCGATCTCGTCGGTCAGCACGAGGGTGACCGACCGGCCCGCCTCCGCCTCGTCGAGCTCGCCGTCCGGGGTGTCGATCCGCGCGACGGTCGTGCGCAGGCCCGCGGGCAGCACCACGATCTCGTCGCCCTTGGCTACCGTGCCCGCCGCGATCTGGCCCGCGTAACCGCGGTAGTCGCGGTGCTCGTCGGTGTTGGTGCGGATGACGTACTGGACCGGGAAGCGGAACGCGGCGTCGTGCGGGTCGGGCTCGACCGGCACTGTCTCCAGGTGCTCCAGCAGCGTCGGGCCGACGTACCAGGGGGTGTGCGCGGAGCGGTCGACCACGTTGTCGCCGACCAGGGCCGAGACCGGGATCGACAGCACCGAGCCGATCGGGTAGCCCAGAGCGGTGGCGTGGTCGGTGAACTCCTTGGCGATGACCTCGAAGACGCTCTCGTCGTAGTCCACCAGGTCGATCTTGTTGACCGCGAGCACCAGCCGCGGCACGCCCAGCAGGGCGAGCACGGCGGCGTGGCGGCGGGTCTGCTCCAGCACGCCCTTGCGCGCGTCGACCAGCAGCACCGCGAGCTGCGCGGTGGACGCGCCGGTCACGGTGTTGCGGGTGTACTGCACGTGGCCGGGGGTGTCGGCGAGCACGAAGGACCGCTTGGGCGTGGCGAAGTAGCGGTAGGCCACGTCGATGGTGATGCCCTGCTCCCGCTCGCTGCGCAGGCCGTCGACCAGTAGCGAGAGGTCCGGAGTGGACAGTCCTTTGTCGACGGACGCGCGGTGCACGGCGTCGAGCGTGTCGGCGAGGACGGACTTGGTGTCGTAGAGCAGGCGGCCGACCAGCGTCGACTTCCCGTCATCGACGCTTCCAGCGGTGGCGAGCCGAAGAAGATCGCTCATCAGAAGTAGCCCTCTCGCTTGCGGTCTTCCATGGCTGCTTCGGAAAGCCGGTCGTCGGCCCGGGTGGCGCCGCGCTCGGTGAGCCTGCTGGCCGACACCTCGGCGATGACCGCCTCGATGTCGGAAGCGTCGGACAGGATCGCCCCGGTGCACGAGCCGTCACCAACAGTCCGGTAGCGGACCGTCAGTTCCTGCACCGGCTCGTCGGCGTTCGGGCCGAACCACGGACCGGCCGTCAGCCACATGCCGTCGCGTTGGAAGACCTCCCGCTGGTGGGCGAAGTAGATCGAGGGCAGGTCGATGTTCTCGCGCTCGATGTAGCGCCAGACGTCGAGTTCAGTCCAGTTGGACAGCGGGAACACCCGCACATGCTCTCCCGCGCGGTGCCTGCCGTTGTACAGGTTCCACAGTTCGGGACGCTGCCTGCGCGGCTCCCACTGACCGAAGGCGTTGCGCAGGCTGAAGATGCGCTCCTTGGCCCGCGCGCGCTCCTCGTCGCGGCGGCCGCCGCCGAAGACCGCGTCGAACTTGTTGCTCGTGATGGAATCCAGCAGCGGCACGGTTTGCAGCGGGTTGCGCGTCCCGTCCGGACGCTCCTCCAGCCGACCGTCGTCGATGAAGTCCTGCACGCTGGCCACGACAAGGCGCAGGCCGTAGCGCTCGACGGTGCGGTCGCGGAACTCGATGACCTCGTCGAGGTTGTGCCCGGTGTCGACGTGCAGCAGCGGGAACGGGACCGGCGCGGGCCAGAACGCCTTGACCGCCAGGTGCAGCAGGACCGTGGAGTCCTTGCCGCCGGAGAACAGGATCACCGGCCGGTCGAACTCGCCCGCGACCTCGCGGAAGATGTGGATCGCCTCGGACTCCAGCCGGTCGAGCGCGTCCTGGTGCTTGGAAAGTGTCTGTGTCATGTCCTCTACCCGTGCAATCCGCACTCGGTCTTCGACTGGCCCGCCCACCGGCCGCTGCGCGCGTCCTCGCCCGGCTTGGGCAGGGCGGTGCACGGCGCGCAGCCGATGGAGAGATAGCCGATGCTGACGAGCGGGTTCTCCAAGATCCCGTGGTCGGCGATGTAGCCGTTGAAGCGGTCGTCCGACCACGCGGCGATCGGGTTGATCTTCACCAGTCCGTTGCGGTCGTCCCACTGCACGATCGGCGTGTTGGCCCGCGTCGGCGCGTCGACCCGGCGCACGCCGGTCACCCACGCGTCATAGCCCTTGAGCGTGTTCTGCAGCGGTACCACCTTGCGCAGGAAGCAGCACTGGGTCGGGTCGGTCTGGTTCAGCAGGCCGAACTCGGCCTCCTGGTCGGCCACCGACTGCTCGGCCTCGGCGTTGACGATGCGCACCTCGGGGTACACCGCCGCCACCGCGTCGCGGGTGCCGATGGTCTCCGGGAAGTGATAGCCGGTCTCCAGGAAGAGCACGTCGATCTCGCGCTTCGCCTGGTACGCCAGGTCGATCAGCACCGCGTCCTGCATGTTGGACGCCACGATCCAGCGGTCGCCGAACGTGTCGCGCACCCACGCCAGCGCCTCCCCGGCGTCGACGTCGGCCAGTTCCTTCTCGGCCCACTCGGCGAGCTTCTTCAGCTCCGTCACTTAGCCACCCCCGTTGGCAGATTGAGACCCACGAACTTGACCGTGAAAACGCGCCTACAACTCGTGCACAGCCACGCCGCGTGCGGCTCCTCCTGCGGGCGCAGGTCCTCGTCGCCGCAGTAGGGGCAGTGGAACGGCGTCGCCCTCTCGCTCATCGCAGGTCCGCCTCGTCCGCGCGGGTGACCCACTGGGCGAACCGCTCGTCAGACTGACGCTTGGCCACGAAGTTGCGCACGACCCGCTCGACGTACTCGGGCAGCTCGACGGCGGTGACCTTGTGGCCACGCAGCTTGCGGCCGAAGCCCGCGTCGAGGCCGAGGCCGCCGCCGAGGTGCACCTGGAAGCCCTCGACCTGGTTGCCGTCGGCGTCGGTGACGATCTGGCCCTTGACCCCGATGTCGGCGGTCTGGATGCGCGCGCAGGAGTTCGAGCAGCCGTTGATGTGCACCGAGATCGGCGCGGTGATCCCGTCGGTGATGTCGACCAGGTTGGCTTCGAGCTTGGTGACCAGATCCAGCGCGCGCGCCTTGGTCTCGACGATCGCCAGCTTGCAGAACTCGATGCCGGTGCACGCCATCACGCCGCGCCGCCACACCGACGGCTCGGTCTGCAGGCCCAGCTTCGACAGTTCGAGTTGCAGGGCGGAGACCTCGGACTCGGGCACGTCGAGCACCACGAGCTTCTGCTGCGGGGTGAAGGTCACCCGGTTCGACCCCGCGCGCTCCACCGCCTTGGCCACCTCGACCAGCACCGAGCCGGACACCCGGCCCGCGATGGGAGCGGCGCCGACGTAGAACTTGCCGTCCTTCTGCCTGTGCACGCCGATGTGGTCACGCGGGACCGCCGGGACCTCGGGCGCCGGGCCGTCGATCAGCTTGCGCCCCAGGTACTTCTCCTCCATGACCTCGCGGAACTTGGCCGCACCCCAGTCCTTGACCAGGAACTTGATGCGCGCGCGGTGGCGCAGGCGGCGGTAGCCGTAGTCGCGGAAGACGCTGATCACCGCGCCGTAGACGTCGGCGACCTCCTCCAGCGGCACCCAGGCGCCGAGACGCTGGGCGATCATCGGGTTGGTCGACAGGCCGCCGCCGACCCAGACGTCGAAGCCGGGGCCGTGCTCGGGGTGGTTGACGCCGACGAACGCGACATCGTGGATCTCGTGGGCCACGTCCGGCAGGCCGGAGACCGCGGACTTGAACTTGCGCGGCAGGTTCGAGAACGCCTTGTCGCCGATGAAGCGGCGCTTGATCTCCTCGATGGCCGGGGTGCCGTCGATCACCTCGTCCTCGGCGATGCCCGCCACCGGCGAACCGAGGACGACGCGCGGGCTGTCGCCGCAGGCCTCCATCGTGGTCAGGCCCGCGCCTTCGAGCTTGGCCCAGATGGTGGGCATGTCCTCGACCCGGATCCAGTGGTACTGGATGTTCTGCCGGTCGGTGATGTCGGCGGTGTCGCGCGCGTAGGTCTGCGACACCTCGCCGATGACCTGCAACTGCTGGGTGGTCACCGCGCCGCCGTCGATGCGGATGCGGAGCATGAAGTACTCGTCGTCGAGCTCTTCTGGCTCCAGGGTCGCGGTCCGGCCGCCGTCGATCCCTGGCTTGCGCTGGGTGTAGAGCCCGTACCAGCGGAAACGTCCCCGCAGGTCGCCCGGGTCGATGCTGTCGAAGCCGCCCTTGGCGTAGATGTTCTCGATGCGCTCCCGCACGTGCAGCGGGTTGTCGTCCTTCTTGGACCGCTCGTTGGGATTCAGCGGTTCTCGGTAGCCGAGCGCCCACTGGCCCTCACCCCGGCGGACCGGAGTGCGGGCCGGGGCGGTCTTCTGAGGTGTGGTGGGAGACACCGGCTGTCCTCCGGGGTTGGGGCGCCGCGCGCGCCGACCAGGACCCTTGGTTAGGACAGGGAACTCAGCCGACGTGCCCGAGCGCCTGCTGAATCATGAGATAGCGGCGACGGGTCAGATGTCCTGACGGCACATCGCGCTGGAGACGCGACGGAAGTCGACGTGGCGGCGGGCCACGAGGAAGACTTCGGTCGCTGACATGGGTCAAGGCTCTCACGCGTCCACGGTGTGGTCCACAGCCATCCGCATGCTGGGATGGACGTCACGCACTTGCGCCGGCGGGAATATGTCGTTCTCACCGCGCCTGCGAGGATGGTGGCGTGCCCTCCGTCCTGCCTGATGGCGAACCCGCGCCCACCGACGGCGTGTTGCCCGCGACCGCGCTCGCGGGACTGGGCGCGCGCCCCTTCGGCGTCTACGTCCACGTGCCGTTCTGCGCCACCCGCTGCGGCTACTGCGACTTCAACACCTACACGCCGGGCGAGCTGGGCACGTCGGCGTCGCCGTCGTCCTGGCTGGAGGGGCTCAAGCGCGAACTCGACCTGGCCGCCCGGGTGCTGGGCACCCCGCCCGCGGCCGACACGGTCTTCGTCGGCGGCGGCACCCCGTCGCTGCTGGGCGCCGACGGGCTGGGCGAGGTGCTGGCGGCGGTCCGGTCGACCTTCGGGCTGGCCGAGGGCGCCGAGGTGACCACCGAGTCCAACCCCGAGTCGACATCGCCGGAGTTCTTCGCGGGCATCAGCGACGCCGGGTACACGCGGATCTCCCTTGGCATGCAGTCCGCCGCACGACACGTGCTGGCTGTCCTCGACCGGACCCACACGCCCGGCCGCGCGGTCGACGCGGCGCGGGAGGCGCGGGCCGCGGGCATCGAGCACGTCAACCTCGACCTCATCTACGGCACGCCGGGGGAGCGGCCCGAGGACTTGGCCGCCTCGCTGGACGCGGTCCTCGCCGCCGGGGTCGACCACGTCTCGGCCTACGCGCTGATCATCGAGGAAGGCACGGCGCTGGCCCGCCGCATCCGCCGCGGTGATCTGCCCGCGCCGGACGACGACGTGCTCGCCGACCGCTACGAGCAAGTGGACGACACACTGTCGGCGGCTGGGCTGACCTGGTACGAGGTGTCGAACTGGGCCTCGTCGGACGCCGCCCGCTGCCGCCACAACCTGGGCTACTGGCTCGGCGGCGACTGGTGGGGCGCGGGCCCCGGCGCGCACAGCCACGTCGGCGGCGTGCGCTGGTGGAACGTCAAGCACCCCGCCCGCTACGCCGAACTGCTGGCCGACGGCTCGTCGCCCGCGGCGGGCCGGGAGCGGCTCTCGGCCGACGACCAGCGGGTGGAGCGTGTCCTGCTCGAACTGAGGCTTGCCGAGGGCCTTCCGCTGGACGCGCTCGACGAGTCGGGCCGCGCCCAAGCCGAACTGGCCGCGCGCGACGGACTGCTCGACGCCCCGTCGCTGTCGGCGGGCCGCTGTGTCCTCACCTCACGCGGGCGTCTGCTCGCCGACGCCGTGGTCCGCCGCCTGACCTGACGGGGTCCGCCAGCCCTTGATCATCCGGCTGATCAGGTAGCTGTACTCGTCGCGCAGCCGCCGCTGGTCCGCCGGGGCGGCCTCGGCCAGCGTCGTTCCCGCGGAACCGAGCATGGAGAACATGATCCGGGTGGCCGTGTCCAGCGGCACCGGATCGATCTCCTTGGTCGCGATCAGCGCGGTGATCAGCTTCTCGATGATCCCGTAGGCGTAGGTCCCCTCGGCCAGGTGCCACTCCGGCCAGCCCAGCGCGGTGGGCGCCTCCCGCCAGACGATCCGGCTGTAGGTCGGGTCGAGGCACTGGTCGAGGAACGCGTCGAGCGCCCAGAGCGCGCCCTCCCACGGGTCGCTCGCCGTGGCCGCGAGCCGCGTCACGTTGTCGACGGCGGCCGATTCCAGGGTGTCGTGCACCGCGCGGAACAGGGCCTGCTTGTTGCTGAAGTGGTGGTAGACCGCGCCGCGGGTCGCGTTGATGTCCGCGGCCACGTCCTCAAGTGCGGTTTTGGCGAACCCGAATTCGGCGAACCGCCTGGTCGCGGCCTCGATCAAGGCGGCGCGGGTGGCGTCGGAGTACTGCTCGCGCCTGCTCTTGACGGTCGACATGGTGTAGAACGATAGTGACATACACGGTGTATGTGACCAACGCAGGGAAGGTGAAGCGATGACAGAGACGTTGTTCAACCCCTTCGCGCCTGGGTTCGATGAGAATCCTTATCCGCACTACGCCGAACTGCGGTCGGCCGACGCGGTCCAGGAACACCCGTTGGGGTTCTGGTACGTCTCCCGCTTCGAGGACGTCACCACCCTCCTGCGGTCCGGCCTGTCGGTCGAGCCGCGCCACCTCGCCCCGCACCCGGTCCGCGACGAGATGCGCAAGGCCGCCGCGGGCGACGGCGACTGGCGCCTGGGCGGCCTCTCGATGCTCGACCGCGACCCGCCAGACCACACCCGCCTGCGCGGCCTGGTCGCGAAGGTCTTCACCCCCCGCGCGATCAACGCGCTCGAACCCCGCATCACGGCACTGGTCGACGCGGCGTTGGATCGGATGGCCGACCTCGGCCGGTTCGATGTGGTGGACGAGTTGGCCTTCCCGCTGCCGTTCGCGGTGATCACCGACATGATGGGCATGCCGCCCACCGACGAGGCCCGGCTGCGCGAGCTCACCGGCACCCTGGTCCGGTCACTGGAACCGGTGGTCGACCCCGAACTGGCCACCCGCATCGGCGAGTCCGACCGCGAGTTCGCCATGCTCACCGCCGAGGCCATCGCCTGGAAGCGCGCCAACCCCGCCGACGACCTGCTCACCGCCCTCATCGACGCCGAACACGAAGGCGATGTCCTCAGCGACGACGAACTGATCGCCCAGGTCGGCCTGCTGTACGTGGCGGGCCACGAGACCACGGTCAACCTGATCTCCAACGGCGTCGTCGCGCTGCTGCGTAACCCGGACCAACTGGCCGCCCTACGCGCCGACCCGACGCTGATCGACAACGCGGTCGAGGAACTCCTGCGCTACGACAGCCCGGTTCAGCTGAGCCGCCGCATCACCACGTCGGCCTTCGAGTTGGCGGGCCGCGAGATCCCGGCGGGCATCTTCGTGATCGCGGGCCTCGCCTCGGCCAACCACGACCCGGACCACTGGGGCCCCGACGCGGGCGACCTGCGCCTGGACCGCCCCAACGCCCGCCACCACGTCTCCTTCGGCGCCGGGCCGCACCACTGCCTCGGTGCGGCCCTGGCCCGGCTGGAAGGTCGGATCGCTCTCGGCAGGCTGGTCGAACGCTTCCCCGACTTGGCACTGGACGGCCCGGTGGAGTGGAACGGCCGAATCAACCTGCGCGGCGCGGCGAAGGTCCCGGTGACAGTCTGAACCCGATGCCCCAGCCCGCGAAGATCGTCCCGCGGGCTGGGTCAGCTCGTCGGCGCCGGTGAGCGGTCTGGAGGTTCCTGACTACACGCGTCGGCCCGTACTTCGTCAGCCGTAGGGAACTTCGTCCGCAGCTCCTCGGCGAACCTGGCCCGATCCACCCCGTGCGCCACTCCGATGATCACTGACGCGGGGATCGCCTCCACGCGGGCGAGCTTCACCAATTCCGGCTGGTCCTTGAATATCACTTTGAACCGCTCGTACCCTTGGGCCTTCGTCTCGGCCTTAATCGCGCCGACCCGCTTGTCCGCTCGAAGCTCGGTGGTCACCGACTCCATTTCCGCGTCGGTGTTCAGGTAGATCACCATCTGGTCTGGATAGTTCTGGCACTCATCTATGCCCGCAGCAGGTGTCTTCGCCAAAGACTCGGACGAAGGGGCACATGCGGCGAGCGCGAAGACGGCGACAACCAGAAAAGCGAGGCGCATGGCCGCACTCTGTCACACCTCCGCGTGTGCCCGCCGACGCGTGATCCACCACGCCAGCAAACCCGCTGGGAAGAACATCAGCACGCCGTAAACCGCCCCAGGCACCGCCAACGCCGAGTTGTTCATGACGGTCAAAGCGATCGTGATCGCCAACGTGCTGTTGTGGATGCCCACCTCGAAAGCCGAAGCGATCGCCTGCTTCTCGCTCACCTTCACCAACCGCGGCACGAAGTACCCAAGCGCCAGGCTCAGCACGCACAGCAGCAACGCCACGATGCCGACATCACGCAGGTACCCGGCGAGGTTGGCCCGCTCCGCCACCAAGGCCCCGACGATCACCGCCACCAGCACCACGATCGACGCGATCTTCACCGGCTTGCGCATCCGCTCCGCGAACTCCGGGAACCGCCGGTTCACCGCCATCCCGATCGCCACCGGGATCAGCACGATCGCGAACACCGTGAGCATCTTGGCGGGCTGCAGACCGAGCGACGTGTCGTCGTCCATGAAGCCGGCCACCGACAGGTTGACCACGATCGGCAGGGTGAAGACCGCCAGCACGGAGTTGATCGCCGTCAGCGTGATGTTGAGCGCGACGTCCCCGCCCGCCAGGTGGCTGAAGATGTTCGCCGTCGTCCCGCCAGGAGACGCCGCCAGCAGCATCATGCCGACCGCCAGTACCGGGGACAGGTCGAACAGCAACACCAGGCCCAAGCACAACACCGGCAACACCAGCACCTGGACTCCCAGCGCCACCAGGGCGGCGCGGGGGAAGCGGGCTACGCGGGTGAAGTCGGCGATCGTCAGTGACAGGCCGAGGCCGAACATCACGATCGCGAGTGCGATCGGCAGGAACACAGTGGTCAAGGTCGATGAAGCCATGGTCACTCCCTCGCATCCGGTGCGAGAATGGTTCAGATAAACCGGACAAAGTCGCAATAGGCATGTCCGAAACGTGATCCCGGCACCGACTCGCCCAGCGGCCGCCGCCGCTCCGTAAACTTGACGGAAAGGGAGGTGTCACGTGGTCAGTTCGGAGGAGCGCAGGCTCGAGGTCCTGCGTGCCATCGTGGCCGACTACGTGCACAACCAGGAGCCCGTCGCGTCCAAAGCGATCGTAGAGCGGCACAACCTGGGCGTGTCCAGCGCGACGGTGCGCAACGACATGGCCTCGCTGGAGGAAGACGGCTACATCACCCAGCCGCACACCAGCGCAGGCCGCATCCCCACCGACAAGGGCTACCGCCTGTTCGTCGACCGCCTCAGCGACGTCAAGCCGCTCAGCACCGCCGAGCGGCGGGCGATCCAGAGTTTCCTCGAGGGCGCCATCGACCTCGACGACGTCATGCGCCGCAGCGTTCGCCTGCTGGCCCAGCTGACCAGGCAGGTCGCGGTCATCCAGTACCCGACGCTGACCACGTCGACAGTGCGCCACGTCGAGCTGGTCAGCATCACCCCGGCCCGGATCATGATGGTCCTCATCACCGACACCGGCCGCGTCGACCAGCGCATGGTCGACCTCGGCGACGTGATCGCCGACGAGTCGATCGCCCGGCTGCGCACGATCCTCAACTCGACCCTGGCGGGCAAGCGTCTCACCGACGCCGCCGCCAAGGTCGCCGAGCTGCCCGAGGCCGCCCCCGGCGACCTGCGCGACGCGATGACCAGGCTGTCGACCGTGCTGGTCGAGTCCCTGGTCGAGCACCCCGAGGAGCGGCTCGTCCTGGGCGGCACCGCGAACCTCACGCGCAACGCCGCCGACTTCCCGCACTCGCTGCGCCAGGTGCTCGAAGCGCTCGAAGAGCAGGTCGTGGTGCTCAAGCTGCTCGCCGCGACCACCGACCCTGGCACCATTGTGGTGCGCATCGGCGAGGAGAACGAGGCCGAGGAGATGCGCAGCACGTCGGTGGTTTCCATCGGGTACGGCACTCGTGCGACCCTGCTCGGTGGCATGGGCGTGGTCGGGCCGACCCGCATGGACTACCCCACGAACATCGCCGCGGTCCGCGCGGTGGCGAACTACGTCGGGGACATTCTCGGCAAGTAGGCAAGGGCAATCGAGGTGCCCCGGGGTGCCCGGGGCAGGAGGACTGACACGGTGGCGAGGGACTACTACGGCGCGCTCGGAGTGCGGAGGGACGCGAGCTCCGACGAGATCAAGCGCGCCTACCGCAAGCTCGCGCGCGAGCTGCACCCGGACATCAATCCGGACGAGGCGGCGCAGACGCGCTTCCGCGAGGTCACCGCCGCTTACGAGGTCCTTTCGGACCCGCAGAAGCGCAAGATCGTCGACATGGGCGGCGACCCGCTGTCCAACGGCGGCGGCGGTGGCGGCGGCCAGGACCCGTTCGGCGGGTTCGGCCTCGGCGACATCATGGACGCGTTCTTCGGCGCCGCGGGCGGCGGCGGTGGCGGACGCGGTCCGCGCAGCCGGGTGCAGCCCGGCTCGGATGCCCTGCTGCGCATCCAGATGACGCTGGAGGAGTGCGCCACCGGCGTCAGCCGGGAGATCGCCGTCGAGACGGCGATCCTGTGCGACCTGTGCCGCGGCTCCGGCTGCGCCGATGGCACCTCGCCCACCACCTGCGACACCTGCCACGGCCGCGGCGAGGTCCAGTCAGTGCAGCGGTCGTTCCTGGGCCAGGTCGTCACCGCCCGCGCGTGCCCGGTGTGCCGCGGCCTCGGCGAGGTCATCCCCGACCCGTGTCGGCAGTGCGCGGGGGAGGGCCGCGTGCGCGCCCGCCGGACGATCACCGCGAAGATCCCGCCCGGTGTCGCCGACGGCATGCGGGTTCGGCTGTCCGGCCAAGGCGAGGTCGGCCCCGGCGGCGGCCCCGCCGGCGACCTGTACGTCGAGGTCGAGGAACTTCCGCACTCGACGTTCGAACGCGCGGGCGCCGACCTGCACTGCACCCTGCGCGTCCCGATGACCACGGCGGCCCTGGGCGCGGTCGTGCCATTGGAGACCCTCGACGGTCCGCTCGACATCGAGCTGGAACCGGGCACCCAGCCCGAGACCGAGCTGGTCATGACCGGCCGGGGCCTGCCCCGCCTGCGCTCAACCGGCCGCGTCGACGGTCGCGGCGACCTGCACGTGCACATCGAGGTCGAGGTCCCCACGAAGCTCGACGCCCGCCAGACCGAGCTGCTGCGCGAGCTCGCCGAACTGCGTGGCGAGGAAGAGCACACCCTGGCCGCGGCCAGCGCCCGCACAGGCGGGCTGTTCTCCCGGCTGCGCCAGCGCCACGCCCGATGACCCTGGCGCTGTTCCTGATCGACGACCTGCCTTCCGGCCCGTTCACCCTGGACGGGCCGGAGGGCAGGCACGCCGCGGCGGTCCGCCGTCTGCGGGTCGGTGAGGAACTGCTGGTGTCCGACGGCCGGGGAGCGGTGGCCCACTGCGTCGTCGCCGCGGCCGGGCGCGACTCGCTAGACCTGACGATCACCCGCCGCTGGGACGAACCGCCGCCGTCGCCCCGCGTGATCATCGCCCAGGCCCTCGCCAAGGGAGATCGCGGCGAGCTCGCCGTGGAACTGGCCACCGAGGCGGGCGCCGACGAGATCATCCCGTGGCGTGCCGCCTGCTCGATCACCAAATGGGACGACGGCCCCCGCGGCGACAAAGCCCTCACGAAATGGCGAGCCACCGTCCGCGAAGCGGCGAAACAAGCGCGCCGCGCCTGGATCCCCATTGTCACCGAACCCATGTCGACTCGTGCACTTGTTGATAAGGCAAGAGAAGTAGCGCTGACACTGGTGTTGGAAGCAGGCCGATCCACCCGGATGGCCGAAGTCGAATTACCGGAATCCGGAGACGTACTACTGATCGTCGGCCCGGAAGGCGGCATCACCGAAGACGAGATCAACGCCTTTGAGCAGGCACGATCCCGCGCGGTCCGCCTCGGCCCCGCCGTTCTGCGCACCTCCACGGCCGCCGCGGTCGCATTAGGGGCCATAGGAGTACGCACCGCAAGGTGGCGCTGACCCTTAGCGAGGGTCTACCCTTTGTCCTGCAACGCGATCACGCAATTCGATCGCCCGCACAGCAACCGCTGGACACCTCCCCCCTCGGTCCAGCGGCCGCCGCGCGGGGCGGTGGGGCGACCCCCAGGCTTCACCGCCCGCGCGGCATCCTCTGCCTCCCCCTGCTCGCCTGACGGCTCGCCTTGTCGTCTGCGTTCCCTCTGGGGGCCGAGCCCCCAGACCCCCACGGTGCGTACTCTCGCGAACCAGCCGTGCCCCGCATCCGTAGCTGGCGGTGGGCGGGGTGTAACCAATAGCCGAGTCGCCCACGGTGCGTACTCTCGCGAGCCAGCCGTGCCCGGCATCCGTAGCTGGAGGCGGGCGGGGTGTGTAGCCAATCGAAACGTGCTCGGTGCTCCTGCGGTCGCTGCGCGGCGAGGAACTCTGAGTCGTCCGCCGATAGGGTGTCGGTCATGACCGCGGACTGCCTCTTCTGCAAGATCATCGCCGGTGACATCCCCTCGACGGTCGTCTATCAGAACGACGCCGTCTACGCCTTCCGCGACATCGGTCCCCAGTCCCGGGTGCACGTGCTAGTCGTACCCCGCGAGCACCACGAGGACGCGGGCGTACTCGCCGCGGCCGATCCCAAGCTGCTCGCCGAGGTGATCATCGCGGGGACCGAGGTCGCCAGGATCGAGGGAATCGACGAGTCCGGATACCGATTCGTGTTCAACACCGGCGACGACGCGTGCCGCACGGTTTTCCACGCCCACCTGCACGTTCTCGGCGGGGAACAGCTCGCGGGCTTCGGCCGGTGACACCGTTTCTCCGGTGCGCCCTGTCGGTCGCTGGGTCTAGCATCGAATTCAGCACCTGACATCGAGCGCGAAGGCAGGACCGAGAGCACGTGACCGGCACAGACCCCCGTTCTTCCGACGCGCCCACCCCACAGCACGATGCCCAGTCTCGGTTCACGATCCCGGACGGTGCCGTCCTCGCCCTGCTCGGGTCCCGCGACGAGAACCTCCGCATCGCCGAAGACCTGCTCGACGCCGACGTTCACGTCCGCGGCAACGAGGTGACCCTCTCCGGCGCCCCCGCCGACGTCGCGTTCGCCGAGCGGGTGTTCACCGAACTCGCGACCCTGGCCACCCGCGGCCAGCAGGTCGGCCCGGACACGGTCCGCCGCACCATCGCCATGCTCTCCGGCGACCAGGCCGAGTCGCCCGCCGACGTCCTCAGCCTCGACATCCTGTCCCGGCGCGGCCGCACGATCCGGCCCAAGACGCTCAACCAGAAGCGCTACGTCGACTCGATCGACGCCAACACCATCGTCTTCGGCATCGGCCCCGCAGGCACCGGCAAGACCTACCTGGCGATGGCCAAGGCCGTGCAGGCACTGCAGGCCAAGCAGGTCACTCGCATCATCCTGACCAGGCCCGCGGTCGAGGCGGGGGAGCGCCTTGGCTTCCTGCCCGGCACCCTGTTCGACAAGATCGACCCATACCTACGCCCCCTCTACGACGCGCTGCACGACATGATCGAGCCGGAGTCGATCCCGCGCCTGATGCAGGCGGGCACGATCGAGGTCGCCCCGCTCGCATACATGCGTGGCCGTACCTTGAATGAGGCGTTCATCATCCTGGACGAGGCGCAGAACACCACGCCCGAGCAGATGAAGATGTTCCTCACCCGCCTGGGCTTCGGCTCCAAAGTCGTCGTCACCGGCGACATCACCCAGATCGACCTTCCCGGCGGCCAGCGCAGCGGGCTCAAGGTCGTCAAGGACATCCTCACCGGTGTCGACGACATCCACTTCGCCCAGCTGACCAGCCAGGACGTCGTGCGCCACCGGCTCGTCGGCGATATCGTCGACGCCTACGAGCGCTGGCAGGACGCGCAGGACGCCGCCGAGCAGACCCACCGCGGCCCGGTTCGCGCGGGTGGTCGCAGGCCCGGGCGCTGAACCGGAGACAATGACTTCGTGAGTATCGAGATCGCCAACGAGTCCGGGGTGGCGGTCGACGAGGCGTCCATCGTCGCGGCGGCCCGCTTCGCCCTGGATCGGATGAACGTCAGCAAGCTCGCCGAGCTGTCGGTGCTGCTCGTCGAGCTGGACGTGATGTCCGACCTGCACGAGCGCTGGATGGACCTGCCCGGACCGACCGACGTCATGGCCTTCCCCATGGACGAGCTGGAGTCCGCCCGCAGACCCGACGCGCCCGAGGCGGGTCCGGCGCTGCTGGGCGACATCGTGCTGTGCCCGGCCTTCGCCAAGGACCAGGCGCGCAAGGCGGGCCACAGCCTCATCGACGAACTGCACCTGCTGACCGTGCACGGCGTGCTCCACCTGCTCGGCTACGACCACGCCGAGCCCGCGGAGGAACGCGAGATGTTCACCCTGCAGAAGCGCATCCTCGCCGACTTCCGCGCCGCGAGCTCGGAGGCCAAGCGCCGCGCGGCGCAGCGCGTCGAGGACGACAAGCTGCTCGGCACCGTCGGTCTGGGCGAGACCGACAAGGAAAACTGAGCCCGTGTCAGCGGATTCCGCCGGTCTCCTTGTCATCGCCGTACTGCTGATCCTCGCGGCGGGCTGCTTCGCCGCCGCGGACGCCGCGCTGTCGGCGGTGTCCAAGGCCAGGGTCGAGGGTCTCCTGCGCGCGGGCCGGACGGGCTCCCGTCAGCTCCTCGCCGTGGTCAACGACCGGCCCCGGCACATCAACCTGCTGCTCCTGCTGCGGCTGAGCTGCGAGCTCGCCGCAACAGTGCTCGTCGCCGTCGTCTGCCTCCGATCGATCACGTCCGGCTGGGTCGCGGGCCTCGTCGCGGCGCTGGGCATGATCGTGGTGTCCTACGTCCTCGTCGGCGTCGGCCCGCGCACCATCGGCCGACAGCACCCGTATGGCGTCGGCCTGATCGCCGCCGGTCCGGTTCGCGCTCTGGGCACGGTGCTCGGACCGCTGTCGAAGGTCTTGATCCTGGTCGGTAACGCGATCACGCCCGGCAAGGGCTTCCGCGAGGGCCCGTTCTCCTCGGAGGTCGAGCTGCGCGAACTGGTCGACCTCGCCGAGGAACGTGGCGTGGTCGACGCCGACGAGCGCGAGATGATCCACTCGGTGTTCGAGCTGCGCGGCACGATCGCGCGCGAGGTCATGGTGCCGCGCACCGAGATGGTGTGGATCGAGCAGGCGAAGACGGTCCGGCAGGCGCTGATGCTGTCGCTGCGCACCGGCTACACCCGCCTGCCGGTGATCGGCGAGAGCGTGGACGACGTCGTCGGCGTGGTCAACCTCAAAGACCTGGTCCGCGCCTGGGTCGACGCCGAGGCCGACACCCAGGCGGTGACCGAGCTGATGGGCACCGCCACGTTCGTGCCCGACACCAAGCGCGTCGACGACCTGCTGCGCGAGATGCAGCTGTCGAAGAACCACCTCGCGGTCCTGGTGGACGAATACGGCGGTACCGCGGGCCTGCTCACGATCGAGGACATCCTGGAGGAGATCGTCGGCGAGATCACCGACGAGTCCGACACCGACGACCGCCCGCCGGTCGAACACCTCGATGACGGCGGCGTCCGGGTCAGCTCCCGGCTCCCGGTGGAAGACCTGGGCGCGCTGTTCGGCCTGCTCCTCGACGGGCAGGACGTGGAGACCGTCGGCGGCCTGCTCGCCCAGCGACTGGGACGTGTGCCACTGCCCGGTGCCGAAGCGGAGATCACCGGGCTACGGTTCCGAGCCGAGGGCGGCAAGGACAACCGCGGCCGGGTGCGCATCACCTCCGTGGTCGTCCGCCGCGCCGACGCCGACGACGAACACGAGAGGAGCCCCGAGCGTGGCTGAGCTGGACCCCGAGGACGCCAAGATCGTGACCCTGGCCCGGTCGAGCCGGGCCAGGACCGGTGCCGCCGAGGGGGCCGCGGTGCGCGACACCGACGGCCGCACCTACGCCGCCGCCACGGTCGCGCTGCCCTCGCTCAAGCTGACCGCGCTCCAGGCCGCCGTCGCCGCCGCGGTGTCCAGCGGCGCCGAAGGCATCGAAGCCGCCGCCGTTGTCACCGACGCGGGTGAAATCGACGGCGACTCCCTGGCCGCCGTGCGCGACCTGACGCCCGACGCGCCGGTGTACCGGGCCGACGCGTCCGGCACCGTCGCCGACGTCCTCAGGTGAGGATCACGGTCTGTCGGGACTGCTGCTGCGGGACGGTCAAGAAGCATCCGACGGTGAACCACGGCAAGCACCTGTCCCGGCTGCGGGCCGTCGCCGCCGAGGTCGGAGCCACTGTGACGGTGGTCGAGTGCCTCGACACGTGTGAGACCTCCAACGTCGTCGTGGTCCAGGCGAAGGGCGTCAAGCCGGTCTGGCTGGGCTTCGTGCTCGGCGACGACGCGATCACCGACATCGAGGACTGGCTCAAGGCGGGCGGGCCCGGTGTGGCGCCGCTTTCCGACACCCTTGAACTGCACCGAATCACAGCACCGGGACTGCGGAAGGCACAATGACTCGGTGACCAGCAGCACCGAAGGCCATAGGTCCGGTTTCGCCTGTTTCGTCGGCAGACCCAACGCGGGTAAATCCACACTCACCAACGCGCTCGTCGGCAGCAAGGTCGCGATCACGTCCAGCAAGCCGCAGACCACCCGGCACGCCATCCGCGGCATCGTCCACCGGCCGGACGCCCAACTCGTCATCGTCGACACTCCCGGCCTGCACCGGCCGCGCACGCTGCTGGGCCAGCGGCTCAACGACATCGTGCGCGAGACGTGGTCCGAAGTGGACGTCGTCGGCTTCTGTGTCCCGGCCGACCAGAAGGTCGGGCCAGGTGACAAGTTCATCGCCGCCGAACTGGCCAAGGTCGCCAAGCGCACCCCGGTCGTCGGCGTGATCACCAAGACCGACCTCGTCGCGCCGGAACAGGTCGTCCAGCAGCTGCTCGCCCTGCAGGACGTGATGGAGTTCGCGGAGCTGATCCCGGTCTCGGCGGTCGACGGATTCCAGGTGGCCACCCTGGCCGACCTGCTGGTCAACCGGCTGCCCGAGGGCCCGCAGCTCTATCCGGGCGGCGAGTTGACCGACGAGCCGGAGGCCACCCTGGTCGCCGAGCTGATCCGCGAGGCCGCGCTGGAGGGTGTGCGCGACGAGCTGCCGCACTCGATCGCGGTCACCATCGAGGAGATGGTCCCGCGCGAGGGCCGCGACGACATGCTGGAGATCCACGCGCTGCTATATGTGGAGCGGTCCAGCCAGAAGGGGATCATCCTCGGCCACCGCGGCGAGCGCCTCAAGCACGTTGGGACCACCGCTCGCAAGCACATCGAGGCGCTGCTGGGCACCCGTGTATACCTGGATCTGCACGTGAAGGTCGCCAAGGACTGGCAGCGCGACCCGAAGCAACTACGCCGTCTGGGGTTCTGAATGTCAGCACACCGCGCCGACCTCGAACACACCGAGGTCGGCGAGTTGGGCGAGGTCGCCGTCGCCACCCCGGGGGGCCGGTTCGCCGCCAGGGTGATCGACACCGTGGTCGCCGGTGTGCCAGGGTGGCTCGCCGCGGTGCTGATCTGGCCGGACGGATCCTGGGTCATGCGGCTGCTGTTCACGCTGCTGGCGGTGTTCGCCTACGAGTTCACGCTGGTGGCGGTCCGCGGGACGACCCCGGGCAAGTCGCTGCTGCGGATCGAGATCGCCGACTTGACCACCGGCGGCGCACCTGGCCCGGGCGACGCGTTCCTGCGCACGCTGGTGTTCTGGGCCGTCCCGATGACCACCCTGAGCATTCTGCTGATCGACGAGCGGCTGCGGCGGGGCTGGCACGACCTGGCCGCGGGCACCATCGTCGTGTTGCGGCCTGTCGGCGGCTAACACTGTCTGACCCTGGTGGGAGAATGCGTCCGTGAGCCTGTACCGCGACACCGGTGTGGTCTTGCGCGTGCAGAAACTCGGTGAGGCCGACCGGATCATCACCCTCATCACCCAGAAGCACGGCAAGGTGCGCGCCGTGGCCAAGGGCGTGCGCCGCACGACCTCGCGCCTGGGCGCCCGGGTCGAGCCGTTCGCCCACGTCGACGTGCAGTTCTACACCGGCCGCACCCTCGACGTGATCACCCAGGTGCAGACCCTCGACGCGTTCGGCGCGGGCATCGTCAACGACTACCAGCGGTACACCGCGGGCTGCGCGGTCCTGGAGACCGCCGACCGGCTGTCCGCCGAGGAAGGCGAACCGGTCTTACGCCTGTACCTGCTGGTCGCGGGCGCCCTGCGGGCGTTGGCCGACGGACAGCGCGACGCGTCCCTCGTGCTCGACGCGTTCCTGTTGCGCGCCATGGCTATCGCGGGCTGGTCGCCCGCCCTCACCGAGTGCGCCCGCTGCGGCGACCCGGGCCCGCACCGCGCGTTCAGCGTCCACGCGGGCGGCTCGGTCTGCCCCCGGTGCAAGCCGCCGGGCTCGGCGAGCCCGCCGTTCGAGGTGCTCAACCTGATGGACGCGCTGGCCACCGGCGGCTGGGACACCGCGGAACGCTCGACGGAGTCCTCCCGCCGCGAGGCCAGCGGACTGGTCGCCGCGCTGCTGCAATGGCACCTGGAACGTCAGCTCAGGTCGCTGCCGCTGGTGGAACGCCGTCGAGTGGAAGATCGACCACCTGCCGCGCCTCAGCCATGACCAAGGCTGCGACCTCGTCGAGCCCGCGACCGGTGTGGTCGGCCAAGTCGTACTCGTATTCGAGATCGTTCAGCCGGTCCACCACCGCCCACGGCATCTCCTGGAGTGTCTCCGATGCCCACGAGACCAGGACATGGGGTGCGATCTCGCCCGACAACACCAGCCGTGCCTTTGCCTCCAATGCCGCACGGAGCGCCGCAGCGGAGCCTTCTTCGTGGAAGGGAAGGCGCGCGTCCCGAACGGCGGCCGCCAGCAGTTCCCTGACCTCTTGCTCAGCATTTCCAGGCGATACCGCGGCGAGGGTGCACAGTGCCATGCCGCCCGCACCGGCGGCGAGCAGGTCACAAGCCGCCAGGACCACGTCGAACGCGGTCCGCTCGTGGGCGTGCCACAGTGCGATGGTCTCGCGCAGGTTCTCCCGCGCCGATTCCGCGTTCACCGGTACAGGGTGCGACAGGGCCGAGGTGCGTGTCATTCCAATTGGGTCAGTAGGGTCGTTCGGGTCATCGAACGACGTGAAGGAGTGGACGGTGCTGCGACGGCGGCGGATCAGCAGGCTCGACGCGGGGCGGCCGGTGTCGCCACCGCAGCCACACCCGTCGGGAGCCCGACCACCCGCGATCCCGGCCGAGTTCGTGCCCAAGCACATCGCGATCGTCATGGACGGCAACGGCCGCTGGGCCAACCAGCGCGGCCTGACCCGCATCGAGGGCCACAAGCGCGGCGAGGCCCAGGTCGTCGAGGCGGCGCGCGGGTGCATCGAGATGGGCGTGAAGTGGCTGTCGCTCTACGCGTTCTCCACCGAGAACTGGCGGCGCAGCCCCGAGGAGGTCCGCTTCCTCATGGGATTCTCCCGTGACGTCATCCACCACCGCACCGACGAACTCGACGAGCTGGGCGTGCGGGTGCGCTGGTCGGGCCGCAAGCCCCGGCTGTGGCGCAGCGTCATCGGCACGCTGGAGGAAGCCGAGGAGCGCACCAAGCGCAACGACGTCCTCAACCTGGCGATGTGCATCAACTACGGCGGCCGTGCCGAGATCGGCGACGCCGCCCGCGAGATCGCCCGCCTGGCCGCCGCGGGCAAGATCAACCCGGACAAGGTGGACGAGCGCACCGTCGCCAAGTACCTCTACCAGCCGGAAATGCCCGACGTCGACCTGTTCATCCGCCCCTCGGGGGAGGAGCGGACGTCGAACTTCATGCTCTGGCAGTCCGCGTACGCCGAACTGGTGTTCCAGGACGTGCTGTGGCCCGACTTCGACCGCCTGCACCTGTGGCAGGCCATCGAGACCTATGCCCGCCGCGACCGGCGCTTCGGCGCGGCCGAGGACTCCGCCGAGGTCGCCGCCCGGCTCAACGTTGAAGGAGAGGCATGACCAGCGAGGCCGTCACCGAGGCCGACCTGCTCACCCGGGCCCGCGAGGCCCTGGAGAGCTACCACGATGTCCGCGTCGACGACGACGGCGCCCTGACCTTCCGCCACGGCGACGTGCCGTGCGCGGTCCAGGCGATGCAGCTGGCCGAGGGCCTGACGGTGCTCAGCCTGACCTGTGTCGTGGCGTGGGACCTGCCCGAGGACGGCACGCTGGCGGTCTCCGCGGCCGAGCGCGCGGGCCAGGGCCTGTTCGGCACCCTGGGTGTCGTGCACACCGAGCGGGGGATGGACGTGACCTTGCGCTATGCGTTCCCGGCCGAGGGCCTCGCCGCCCCCGCCCTGGGCACTTTGCTCATGCTGGTCGTGTCGACGGCTTCCCAGTTGCGGGCCGAACTGTTGGGAACAGACGGTGGTGAACAAAGTTCAAGCGGCGGGTCCCCAACGTGATGGGCATCCTGGCATCATTCCGCCCGTGATGACCCTTCGACGGTACCGACCCATGGCAGGCGCCGATGAGTGACGAACCCAAGGCCGCCGACCAGCCCGCGGCGCCCGCGTCCGACGACCCCGGCGCGGCTGGCGAGTCGCCCGCGAGCCCGTCGTTCGGCGGCGCCGTGGCGGTCGCCGAGCGCGCCCCCAAGGGCAAGGCGGACGAGCCCAAGCGTGGGATCACCTCGCTGGAAGTGCTGTGTGGTCTGCTCGTCGTCGCGCTGGTCGGCCAGCAGTGGATCACGTCCTGGTTCGACAACCCCGCCATCCAGACCGGGTCCACCATCTTCGTGGCCGTCTGCGTCCAGGCGCTGCCGTTCCTCGTCCTCGGCGTCCTGATCAGCGGCGCGATCGCCGCGTTCGTCCCCGCGACCCTGCTCAACCGGCTGCTGCCCAAGAAGCAGGCCGTCGCGGTGCCCATCGCGGGCGTCGCCGGGGTCGCGCTGCCGACCTGTGAGTGCGCCGCGGTGCCGGTCGCCCGGCGCCTGATGCAGCAGGGCGTGCCGCAGTCCGTGGCGCTGGCCTTCCTGCTCGCCGCGCCCGCGGTCAACCCGATCGTCCTGGTCGCCACCAACGTGGCGTTCCCGAACAACCCCGGCATGGTCTGGGCCCGCCTGGCGGCCTCGCTGGCCACCGCGATCATCATGGGCTGGCTGTGGGCCCGCTTCGGCAAGGCCGAGTGGATCGTCGAACGCGCACTGCGCCGCGCGCCGCAGGCCGAGGGCCGCAACCGCTGGCGCGTGTTCTTCGAGACCTCCCGCGCGGACTTGGTCGACGCGGGCGGCTTCCTCGTTCTCGGCGGCTTCACCGCCGCCGTCCTCAACGTGGCGATCCCCCGCGAATGGGTCAACACCCTGGGCGAGCAGATCGTCCTCGGTGTCATCGTGATGGCCGCGCTCGCGGTCGTGCTTGCCCTGTGCAGCGAGGCCGACGCGTTCGTCGCGGCGTCGATCTCGGGGATGCCGCTGCTGCCGAAATTGGTGTTCCTCGTCGTCGGACCGGCCATCGACGTCAAGCTGTTCGCCCTGCAGGCGGGCACGTTCGGCCGCTCGTTCGCCATCCGCTTCGCGCCCGCCACGCTGGTCGTGGCGATCGCGTGCGCGGTCGGCTCCGGCCTGATCTTCCTCGGGGGTGTCTGATGCGGCGGGAAACCCAGAACATCCTGCTGATCCTGGTCGGCGGGGCGCTGTTGAAGATCTCCTTCACCAGCACCTACCTGCTCTACGTCAAGCCCGCCCACCAGCCGTGGCTTATCGGAGGCGGCCTGGTCATGGTCATCCTCGCGGCGGTCTCCATCGCCCGCGACCTGTGGCCCGCCAAGCCGACCGCGGCTGTGTCCACGGCATCGACCGACGGCGACTCGACGGCCGAGTTCGCCGCGGACGGGCACGCCGCGGGCCATGACGATTCCGGGCACGCCGGTCATGATCACGACGACGACGGTGAACACCACCACCCGGCCCGTAGCGCCTGGCTGCTGCTGATGCCGGTGCTGGCGATCTTCCTCATCGCCCCGCCCGCCCTCGGCGCCGACTCGGTCATGCGCAACGACAACCGCGCCGCGGCCAGCCGCTCGTCGGGTACCGACGGATCGTCGCTTTTCCCGCCCCTGCCCAAGGGCGACGTCGTCTCCATCGCGATGAGCGACTTCGCCGCCCGCGCGGCATGGGACTCCGGCAAGTCCCTCGACAACCGCACCGTCAAGCTGACCGGCTTCGTCGTCGCTCAGGGCGAGACCAGGTACCTGGCCCGCCTGTCCATCGCCTGCTGCGCGGCCGACGCGTTCCCGGTCAAGGTCAAGCTCGACGGCCCCGGTGCAGGCGGACTGGCCAACGACACCTGGCTTGAGGTGACCGGTCAGGTCCAGCCAGGCACGGCCACGAAGGACACCGACTACGTCCCGTCGTTGACCGTCGACGGCATGGTCCAGATCCCCCAGCCGGAGAACCCGTACGAGGCGTGACCCTGGCGTCCTCCGGCCCCACGCGGGCCGGAGGACCTCAGGTGCAGTTCGCGCAGGTCCCGAAGATCTCCACGGTGTGGCTGACCTCGGAGAACCCGTTCTCGGCCGCGACCCGGTCTGCCCACCGCTCCACCGCGGGACCCTCCACCTCGACGGTGTGCCCACACGACCTGCACACCAGGTGATGGTGGTGGTGACTCGAGCACCGCCGGTAGATCGCCTCACCCGAGTCGGTGCGCAGCACGTCGATCTCGCCCGCGTCGGCCAGCGACTGCAGGGTGCGATACACGGTGGTCAGGCCGATGCCCTCGCCCCGCTTGCGCAGCTCCTCATGCAGTTCCTGGGCCGAGCGGAAGTCGTCGAGCTGGTCGAGCAGCTGCGACACCGCCGTGCGCTGCCGCGTGGAGCGCTTGCCGGGAACGGTCGCCGAACGGTCGGTCGCGGTCACCGCGGGTCGCCCTCCTCCACGTGCGCCACAGCGTCGACGACGATGTGGGACAAGTGCTCATCCACCAGTCGGTAAACCACCTCACGGCCGTGCCGCTCGCCGTAGACCACCCCTGCCGACTTCAGCACCCGCAGGTGCTGGCTGATCAGCGGCTGAGCCACGCCAAGCGCCTCCACCAGTTCGTGCACGCACCGATCAGCCTCGCGCAACTCCAGCACGATCGCGATGCGGACCGGCGCGGCCAACGCCCGCAGCAGGTCGCCCGCCGCGGTCAGCGTCGTCGCGGGCCGCCGGTGAACGGGCAGCACCAGGGGACGGTCAGGCGAGTGTTCGTGCTGCTCGGCGGCTGCCCGCAGCTCGTGCGACGCGGCGTCCGAGGTCACGATCGACATCGTCCTCTCATAGGCCCCAAGCGCCGCTTCGACGTCCGGGTGATGGTTACCGTGTTCAACATCCTAGGCGGTCGACCTATTTCCCGACGGCAACACCGCTCAGCGCACCGATATCGACCGTTTCAGAGAACCGAGACAGCGATCGCGACCAACAGCCCGAGGACCAGAACCCGCCCCACCCGCTGACTCGCCGTCTGCACTCGCCAGGTCGCCGCGAGCAGCACGGCCACCCCCGCCGCCAGCACCCCAAGCAGCGCCGCTCCCAGCACGCCGCGGACCAGAACCCCGGCCGCGAACAGCCCCGCCACCAGGAGGAACACCACCAGCGGATGGATCCGGGCCAACGGCCCCCGACCGGCGAGCAGCGGTGCCCTGAACGATCGACCTTGCCCCACGGTGCCTCCCGGATCGGTTGGGCTACGGTGCTGCATCCTCGCACCACCCCCGGAAAGGCCGCCGACCGTGCTGCTGATCGCCAGGTTCACCGCCACCGAGCCCGAGTCGTTCACCGCTCGCGCGCAGCGTGCGCTGGAACTGCTGCTGGCCCAGCCGGGCTGCCGCCGCGGCCTGCTCGTCCGGTCCACCGAGTCCGCCGACAGCTGGGTGCTGACCGTCGAGTTCGAGTCGGTGTCGGCTTATCGCAAGTCGCTGTCTCCGTTCGACGTCCGTGAGCACGTGATCCCGTTTCTCGCCGAGGCCGACACCACCGAGCCCGCCGCGTACGAGGTCGTCATCGAGGCCGCCCCCGGCGACGTCCGCCGCCACACCAGCCTGCTCGCCGCCGACGCGGCGACCGTCCGCCTCGGCGAGGCGGGCGGCCCGACGACGCCCCGCTAGCGGCCTCACGCCGAGTCGGATGTGATCCGGGTCTCCCGTTTCGACACCCCAGGCCGGAACTGCGTATCCCTTGATGAACACGTCGTCTGCGGGAGTGGGGGATTCATGGCTTTTCGGTGCGGAACGGGACATGAGTGACCGTGGCTGTCCCAGGAAGTCCCCTTCGGTGGCTGCGTGGGCGGTCCGCGGCGCGAGGCCCGGAGCCCGCCGGGTTGCGGACCGAACGCGAGGTCCAGACCGCCTACGAAACCTACGGCGGGGAACTGTTCGGGTTCGCGTTCAAGGCACTGGACGACCGGCAGCTCGCCGAGGACGTGGTGCAGGAGACGTTCGTCCGTGCCTGGCGGTCGCGGCACGGCTTCGACGCGCACCAGGGCAGCATGCGGACTTGGCTGTTCGCCATAACCCGGAACGGGATTGTCGACGCCATCCGGCGGCGCCGGGTGGGTGCCGGTAGCCCGTCGGCCGCTGCCCTGCCCGATACGCCCTCGGCACTTGACCATGTTGATCAGCTTCTTGAGCAGATCCAGCTCGGCGAGGCGTTGGGGCGGTTGAGCCCGCAGCATCGGGAAGCGGTGGTCGGGGTGTATTTCGGTGGTCGCACCTGTGCCGAACTGGGCGAGGAACTGGGAATCCCGGCTTCCACCATGCGCAGTCGGCTGTACTACGGGATGCGCGCGTTGCGGTTGGTCCTGGAGGAGAACGGGTGGCTGGCGCCATGAAGGACGAGTGCTTCGCCTTCCGTCCGGTGCTGGCCGAGCGTCTGCTGCTCGGGACGCCGTTGCCCGCGGCGGTGTCCCGGCACCTCGACCAGTGCCAGGACTGTTCCCGCGAGGCGTCCGAGCTCGGCGATGTGGTCCGGTCACTGCGGCGGACCGACCCACGTGTCGAGGCGGTCGCACGCGAGTGGCCGTCGCGGGAGCTCGACGACCGAATTCGGGATGTGGTCCAAGCGGCGGCCCGACCCCGGCGCAGACGGCGCTTCGCGGTGGCGGTCGCCGCCGCTGCCATCGTCGCCGCGACCGCGGTGGTCGCCCCACTTGTCGCAGGCCCGGAACAACCACCTGCCACGGCGGCCACACTGGTCCGGCAGGGGCCGATGATCAGTCATCCGTGGGGCACTGAGGTCCCCGTGTCCCTGTCCGGGCTCCAGCCGGGACAGATCTACCGCCTGATGACCGTCAACTCGGCGGGCGCGCGGGCGCCGGGTGGCAGCGTGCGGGCGGCAACCGGTGAACCGGTCTCGACCCGCATGGTGACCGGCATGCGTCGGGACGCCATCACCGCCCTGATCGTCGAGGACGAAGAGGGCGCCACGGTGATCCACGTTCCGGTGGCGCCGCCCCCAACGACCTGAGGGCCCGACACACGCTTCCTGGCGTTCCCGTGGGCGATCAGGCGATTCGTCGCGCCCAAAACATCGAAACAAGGGAGAAAGAATGCGTTCCGCACGCCTTGCCACGTGGCTGTCGGTGGCCACGCTGGGGGTGGGAGCCGTAGGGCTGGCCATCACCTCCATCGCGCAGGCCAGTCCCGACCCCGCCGCTGCGTCCGCGGCGTCCTCGCAGTTCCCGATTCCGATCTCGGGCAAGGATCGCCTCTACACGGCTGACCAGACCTCCAACACCGTCACGGTGGTCGACCCGTCCACCAACACCACTTTGGGCACAATCGCGCTGGGTGACCAGCGAGTGGGCAGCACGCTGAGTCCGCAGTACCTCGGCGACGTCGGGGTGCACGGCTTAGCGTTCTCGCCGAACCGTCAGCGGCTGGCGGTGGTGAGCGTCACCAGCAACACCGTCGACATCGTGGACACGGAGTCAAACAAGGTCCTCAACTCCACCGACGTCGGCCGCGCCGCCCACGAGGGCAGCTTCACCGCCGACGGCAGGCAGTTCTGGGTCGCGAACCGGGGCCGAGACACGGTCACGATCGTCGACGCCGAGCGCGGCGGTGTCGTGGCCAACCTCGACGTGGGTGCGGGCCCATCGAAGGTGCTGATGAGCCCGAACGGCAGGTGGGCGTACGTCAACCACATCAGCAAGCCCGAGATCACCGTGATCGACGTGCGCGCTCGCCAGGTCAAGGACCGCATCACCGGCCTCGGTGACACGTTCTCCTCCGACCAGTCGATCTCGCCGGACGGCAAGGAGCTGTGGGCGGCCCACAAGCGTGCAGGCAAGGTCTCTGTGGTCGACCTGGTGGGCAACAAGGTCGTCTCCGTCCTCGAAACCGGCCCTGACACCAACCACCCGCAGTTCGCCGACACCCGCACCGGGAAGTACGTCTACCTGACGATGGGCGGGCTGGACGAGACCTGGGTCTACCGCCGGACCGGGGCGAACCCCGTCCCCGTCGCCAAGGTCAAGAACAACGGGCACGCCCCGCATGGGGCATGGGCCAGCGGCGACGGCACCCGCATGTACGTCGGCCTGGAGAAGTCCGACGCGGTGGACGTCATCGACACCGCCACCAACAAGGTGATCGACACTGTCAAGACGGGTCAGGAGCCGCAGGCCGTCGTCTACGCCCCGCGGGCCGCGAAGCCCGGCAGCGCCCTCAACCTCGGCCGTCAGGGGCTCGACCAGCAGGCACGCAATGTCCCCACCACGCTGCCTGACGGCACCGCGGGCGACACCCTGGACCCGGTCAAAGGCCGCGTCCTGGAGGCCACCATCCGCCCGGTCGGCGGCCTGGACATGATCCAGATCCAGGCCCGCCGCCTCACCCCGAACACCGTCTACCAGGCGTACTCCGTGGACGCCCACGGCCGCAGGACCCCGGTGTTCTCCTTCCCCACCAACGACAAGGGCGCGACCCCGATGGCGCTGTCCTTCGGCGTCTTCAACGGCAAGAGCGTCGCCATCGAGGCCCAGGGCGCGGTGACACCCGTTCGCAAGGCCGCCTTCGCCGCGCGGATCGATGGCGGCCACGGCCACTCGGTGACGACCGCCGACCTCACCTACTGCGACTGCTGCTGACCCCGACCCCGAACTGAGAGGACTTTCCCATGCCCAGCCGCACTCGACGGCACGTCACCCGCCTGACCGCCATCGCCGCGAGTGCGGCTGGAGCGTTCGTGCTCCTGGCCGGGCCGGCCGCGGCGCACGTCCGGGTCATCGCCGACGTGATCCCCGGACAGCCCGCCACCCTCCAGTTCCGTGTCCCCAGCGAACTGGCCGACGCGACAACGGTGCGGATCGCCGTCGTCGTGCCGCCAGAGGTCGAGGTCACCGAAGTGCCGCTGAAGGAAGGATGGACGGCGGAGACCATCCCCGGGCCTGCCGACCAGGGCGCCCGGTTGGTGTGGACGGCCGAGCCGGGACACGAGATCCAGCCCGCTGAGAGCGCGACCTTCCCGGTGCTGGTCGGGCCCGTTCCCGACCAGCGCTCCCTCACCTTCAACACCGAGCAGACCTACTCCAACGGCACCGTCGCCGCGTGGAACCAGCCGCAAACCGGCGGCGAGGAGCCACCTTTCCCCGCGCCAGTGCTCATCATCAACCCCGAGGCCGCCCCGCCCACCGGGAACGCGGGGCACCCTCCAGCCACCGGCACCGCCCACCCGGGCGCCGGGTCCACCGCGCCGTCCATAGCCAACGTGGCGGGAGACTCGACAGGTGCCGGACAGACGGGACTGTCCGCTGGGCTCTTGGGTGGTATCGGTCTCGGCGTGGTGCTCGTTGGTGTGGTCACCGCCATCCTGCTCCGACGGCGTAGGAGCAGGATGGCGGCGCGCTCGTAGTGCCCCGCTCGGGTCGGACGGCGCTCGCTGATCCCGCCCGTTGCCTGCCCAGTACGCGGGCCGCCCGCCACGCGCGGTGATCGTCGAGTGGTCGAACGAGCGCCCACAGTGACTCCCCGATCGGGTACCGGGAAGGTCGCGGACTACCCTGGCGGCCTGCGACCTTGAGTTCCCGCATGGAGGGTCAGTGCCAGCCGACCGGATCGACACCGTCGTCAGCCTCTGCAAGCGCAGAGGCTTCGTCTACCCGTGCGGCGAGATCTACGGCGGCACCAGGTCGGCCTGGGACTACGGACCCCTTGGCGTCGAACTCAAGGACAACATCAAGCGCGCGTGGTGGAAGACCATGGTGCAGGGCCGCGACGACGTCGTGGGTCTCGACTCGTCGGTGATCCTGCCGCGCCAGGTATGGGTCGCATCCGGACACGTCACCGCCTTCCATGATCCGTTGGTCGAGTGCACCTCCTGTCACAAGCGTTTCCGGGCCGATCAGCTGGCCGAGGAGTACGCCGCCCGGACCGGCAAGGACCTGCCGGGCGCCGCCTCGGCGAACCCGGTGTACGACCTGTCCGACGTGCCGTGCCCGAACTGCGGCACCCGCGGTCAGTACACCGAGCCGCGCGAGTTCAACATGATGCTCAAGACCCACCTCGGCCCGGTGGAGACCGACGAGGGAGTGCACTACCTGCGCCCCGAGACCGCGCAGGGCATCTTCGTCAACTTCCTGAACGTGCAGACCACCTCCCGTCGCAAGCCGCCGTTCGGCATCGGTCAGATCGGCAAGTCGTTCCGCAACGAGATCACCCCCGGCAACTTCATCTTCCGCACCCGCGAGTTCGAACAGATGGAGATGGAGTTCTTCGTCGAACCCGGCACGGACGACGAGTGGCACCAGTACTGGATCGATGAGCGGATGCGCTGGTACACCGATCTTGGTATCGCCAAGGACAACCTCCGTGTCTATGAGCACCCGCAAGAGAAGCTGTCGCACTACTCCAAGCGGACCGTGGACATCGAGTACCGCTTCCAGTTCGGCGGCCAGGAGTGGGGTGAGCTGGAGGGCATCGCCAACCGCGCCGACTTCGACCTGACCACCCACTCCAACCACTCCGGCGTGGACCTGTCCTACTTCGACCAGGCCACGAACTCCCGTTACCGGCCGTTCGTCATCGAGCCCGCCGCGGGTGTCGGCCGCCCGATGATGGCGTTCCTGCTCGACGCCTACGTCGAGGACGAGGCGCCCAACGCCAAGGGCGGGATCGACAAGCGGATCGTGCTCCGGCTCGACCGCAGGCTCGCCCCGGTCAAGGTCGCCGTGCTCCCGCTGTCCCGCAACGCGGACCTCTCGCCGAAGGCCCGCGACGTCGCCGCGGCACTGCGAAAGCACTGGAACGTCGACTTCGACGACGCCGGTGCCATCGGTCGCCGGTACCGCAGGCAGGACGAGATCGGTACCCCGTTCTGCGTCACCGTCGACTTCGACACCCTCAACGACCATGCCGTGACGATCCGCGAACGCGACACCATGTCGCAGGACCGTGTCTCACTCGACCAGTTGGAGTCCTACCTGGCCGGGCAGCTCATCGGCTGCTGAGTTCGCTCAGGAGGCCACCACCTCCGGCCGTGGTCGGGCGGAGGCCGACCGATAGGCATTCCGCAGATCCTCCACGACTGCCGCGGCGTCCTTCTGGGCGCGCTGAGCTGTCGTGTGCACGGCCACCACACCGTGCGCGGTCATCCGGTCCGCCCGGTCGGACACCGACTGTGCCGTGCGCGCCGCCCACGGCCGGTGAGCGTCGAAGTCCCACGCCATTCCGACGTCGTCCCACCAGGCGTCGACGATGCCCAGATGGACTTTGTCGGGCGTGCTCAGCCGGATGCCCCATTCCGGCGGCGGCAGGCCTGCCCGCGCGACGAGTTCTCGCGCGATGTGACCGCCCGCCAAGCGAAATCCGCGGTCGACATCGGCGAGGACTTGCCGCAGCAGCGTTGTTCCTTGCTTGCGGCCGCGGTCGAGTTCGTGCCGCAACGACTCCACCGGCACGGCGCCCACGTGTATGGCGTCGAGCACGAGCACGCGAACCTCGGTATGGGACGCGGTCGCCCGGCACGCGTCGACCGTCGCCCGCGCCAGCGGCGCGACGGGAAACCCGTTTCGCCACAACGGGTTCGGCGGGCGGATGGTCGGCTCGATCCGCACTGAGCCATCGGACCGGCGCGGCCCGTGGCTCGACACGAGCAGATGGATCGCGCCTTGCGACGGCGTCGACAAGTCGTGCAGCCACATCGCCTCGCGGCCGGTGACCACGCCGTTCGCACCGGCGAGGTGCAGTGCGGCTTGGAGACGTTGGGCTCGGGTGGGCGGGCTGTCGCTCAGCAGGGCAACATCGGGCTGAAGCTGTTGCCAGGGGCCGTTCTCGCCGCAGAGCTCGCGAATGTCGCCCCGCGTCAGCCCGAGCGCGTTGAGTTGGGCCGCGCGGGCGACACCGTGGGGGAACACGGACGGAAGGCTTTCCAGGTCGAGTACCGCTTGGTTGGTTTCCATGGCTTCGAGCAAACCGGGACGCGGCGGCGATCGCCAGGGGTCACCCGCCGCCTGTGGATGAATTGGGCCATTGTGGACAACTCGGCCGCCGGACCATCGGATCGTCGGCGGGTCGAGGTACAGTGGCCCGGGCCGACCCGGGTGCCTCGTCTGAAAGGATGCGGAACGTGCCCGCTCAGCCCCGCCCCATCCTGCGTGCCGTGCGACGGCTGTTCGTCGGCATCGTGCTGATGTGCCTGCTCGTCGTCGGCGGCACGGCGTTCCGGGTCTGGCAGGTCGCGCGCATCGATGACCGTGACCACGCCGACGTCGTCGTGGTCCTCGGCGCGGCCCAGTACGCGGGCAAGCCGTCCAAGGTACTGGAAGCCAGGCTTCGCAAGGCGAAGGCCCTGTACGAAGCGGGCATCGCCAACTACGTGGTCACCGGCGGCGGCAGGCGGGAAGGCGACCGGTTCACCGAGGCCGAGGCAGGCCGGGCGTGGCTGGTCAAGCAGGGTGTGCCCCGCGATCGGGTGATCGATGTCGGCGAGGGCAACGACACCTTGGGAACCATGCGCGCGGTGGCGGCCGAGGTGAAGCGGCGCGGCTGGGAGTCCGCGGTGATCGTCAGCGATCCATGGCACTCGCTGCGCGCGCGCACGATGGCCCACGACGCGGGCTTGGACGCCTGGACCTCGCCCACGCACACCGGTCCGATCGTCCAGACCCGCGAGACGCAGGCCCGCTACATCTTTCGCGAGACCGCGGCGCTGCTTTACTACCGCGCGACGAACGCCTCCGCGGACGGGATCGCGCTCGACGGCGAGGTCGGTTGACCGGCCCGTAGTCTCTGTGACCGTGAGCCCCGGTTACTCAGAGCACGACATCGATCGCCTTTTCGTGGAGGCGCCCAAAGGAGCGACCCTGGTGGGCGCGCTGCCCGCCGTGCGGTCACCATTCAGCCGAGACCGCGCGCGCGTCCTGCACTCGGCGGCGCTGCGCAGACTCGCGGGAAAGACGCAGGTCGTGGGTCCGAACGAGGGCTCGGATGTGCATGGCATCCCGCGCACCCGGCTCACCCACTCCCTTGAGGTAGCCCAGATCGGCCGGGGCATCGCCGAGGAACTCGGGTGCGACCCGGACATCGTCGAGACCGCCGGGCTCGCCCACGACATCGGCCATCCGCCATTCGGGCACAACGGTGAACGGGCGCTCGACGAGGCAGCCAAGGACTGCGGCGGGTTCGAGGGCAACGCCCAGACCCTGCGGATCCTGGTCCGGCTCGAACCGAAGATCCTCGGCCACGGCCTGAACCTCACCAGGGCCTCGCTCGACGCCGCGACCAAGTATCCGTGGCCTCGGCGCGACGGCGTCCGGAAGTTCGGTGTCTACGACGACGACATCGAGGTCTTCGACTGGATTCGGGACGGTGCGCCGCCGGACCGGCAGTGCATCGAGGCCCAGTTGATGGACTGGTCGGACGACGTGGCGTACTCCGTGCACGATGTCGAGGACGGCGTCCGCGCGGGCCGGATCACGTTGGGCTCGCTCGCCGACCCGGCTGAGCGTGCCGCGATAGCGCAGATGGCCTCGAAGCACTTCTCCTCGGAACCGGTCTCGGCGCTGGAGAACGCGGCGACCGAGCTGCTCACCCTCCCGGTCGTCGCGGAGGCCCGCGCGTACGACGGGTCGTTGGACGCACAGGTCGCGCTCAAGCGGCTGACCAGCGAGTTGGTCGGCCGGTACGCCTCGGCGGTGGTGACAGGAACCCGCAAAGCCCACGGCAACGGACCGCTGACCAGGTATTCCGCCGACCTGGTCATCCCACACCAGGTCGCAGCCGAGGTCGCGCTGCTCAAGGCCATGGCGGTTCGGTACGTGATGAGTGACCCGGTCCGGCTGGCCATGCAGGCCAGGCAGCGCGGGCTGATCACGAATCTGGTCGCGACGCTCATCAGACGGGGTGCCGAGGTCCTCGAACCCGCTTTCCGACCCGCCTGGGCGGCGGCGACCGACCACGGCGCGCGGCTGCGGGTGGTCGTCGACCAAGTCGCCTCCCTGACCGACGCGCAGGCCGTCACCTGGCACGCCGAGCTTGTGGACAACTTCCGAGCCTGCTAGCCCAAAGCCGGCACACTCGTGAGACGGACACCACAAGTCGTCGGGGAGTCAGCCGTGTCGCATCTGGAATTCACCCTCGCTCTGCACCGCGCGATCGCGGGGAATCCCACGGAACAGGTGTGCTGGTCGCCGTACTCGGTGGCCAGCGCGCTCGGCTTGCTGGCGCTGGGTGCCCGAGGTGGGAGCCGCCGGGAACTCGTCGAGCTGTTCGGCGACCTCGACGACCTCACAACCCTGATCGCGGGCGCGGCCACGTTGGACAAGGCGGGGACCGACGAGGACGAACCCGTGATCGCGGTGACGAACACGCTGTGGGCCGACGCGTCGGTCAGGGTGGAGAGCTCGTTCGCCGACGAGCTTTCCCGGTGGTCGGACGGATCGGTGCGCAATGCTCCATTTAGGACGGAACCGGTCAAGGCGCGCGATGAGATCAACGCCGACGTCGCGGAGACCACCAGAGGGCTGATCCCGGAACTGCTGCCCGAGGGGTCGATCAACTCCGACACGGTCTCCGCCTTGGTCAACGCGTTGTACTTGAAGTGCGCGTGGCGCAACAAGTTCAGCGAGTTCCTGACCGAGCCCAAGCCGTTCCACACCGCGGCCGGGGTGGTCGAGGTGCCGACGATGGCGCTGAACGAGTCGGTGCCCTATGCCGCGACCAGCGGGTGGCAGGTCGTCGGGCTGCCTGCCATCGGCGGTGTCGAGGCGGTGATCCTGCTCCCGGACGGCGATCTCGCCGACGCCGAGCCGGAGCTGACAGCCGAGTCCTTGGGCGCGCTGCTCAACGCGCCTGAACATCGTCAAGTCGCGTTGTCGCTCCCGAAGTTGAAGGTCAGCACCCAAGCCGAGTTGTCACCCGCGCTGCGATCGGTCGGTGTTCGTGAGGTGTTCGGCGACCAAGCGGACCTGAGCGGGATCAGTCCGGATCCGCTGGCAGTGGAGGCGATCCTGCACGAGTCCGTGCTCAAGATCGATGAGCAGGGATTCGAGGGCGCGGCCGCGACCGCGGTGATGATGCGGATGCTGTCGATGCCCGCCGAACCCCTGCCGGTGGTTGTCGACAAGCCGTTCCTGTTGCTCGTCCGGCACGCGGGCACGGGCGCGGTGTACTTCATGGCGCGGGTCACAGACCCATCCTGAGAGGAGGTTGTCACGTCTAGTCCTGGTGTCTCGTCCACCTGGTGAACGGCCCAGATCGGGGGCCGACACAGGGAGGTTGAGATGCCGCGCATCAAAGCTGTCACGACGGGAGAAGCCGGTCCGCTGTTGCGCACCATCTACTGGTTCGCCCGACGCCGGTTCGGTGCGGTGCCGGAGCCGGTGGCGGTGTCGGCACACCACCGCGGGCTGATGATGGCCAGTGCCCGGCATGAGTTGGCCGTGCAGAAGGCGTCGAAGGTGCTGCCCGCCAGCGTTCGTGAGCTGGCGGTCTACCGGGTGGCCCAGTCACTCGGCTGCTCATGGTGCGTCGACTTCGGCACCATGCTGCAGCGGCTCGACGGACTGGACATCGACCGGCTCAAAGAGATCGACAACTACGCCGAATCGGACGCCTACAGCGCCCACGAGCGGCTTGCCATCGCCTACGCCGACGCGATGACCAGCAATCCCGTCAGCGTGACCGACGAACAGGTCGCCGAACTCAAGGATGTCTTCGGGGAGAAAGGGGTGATCGAACTCAGCTACCAGATCGGGCTGGAGAACATGCGCGCCAGGGTCAACAGCGCGCTCGGCATCGTCGACCAGGGCTTCACCTCGGGCGACGCCTGCCGGATCCCGACACCCTGACCAGGCGCCTCGGCCGCCCGCGCGGTGGGCGGGTCGCAGCGTGGTCAGCGGGTGTAGCCGGTCAGCTTGTCCGGGTTCACGATGTCGTAGATCGCGGCGACCTGTCCGTCGCGCAAGGCGAAGGCGGTGACCCGGCGGTTGACCTCGCGGTGCACGCCGTCGCTCGGGATGTCGGGTATGGCCATCGCGAGATCGCCGTTGACCAGGACGAGTTCGCTCTTGCCGAGGTTCTCCAAGCCGTACATCTTGACGAGGCCGAGCATGAAGCGGGCGATGTTGTCCGGGCCGACGACGAAGTTGCGCGCCGTGCGGGCCTTGCCGTCGCTGTCGCCGACGAGCACGGCGTCGGGGTGCAGCAGGCTGACGACCTTGGCGAGGTCGCCCGCGCTGAGTGCGGCGAGGAGGGCCTGAACCACGGCGCCTTGGTCGGCCAATGCCGCGCGAGGTGGCGGGTCGGCGTCGGCGGCGGCGCGGCGACCGCGGGAGGCGTGCTGGCGGGCGGTCGCCTCGGAACAGCCTAGGGTGGCGGCGATCTCGGTGAAGGGCACGCCGAACGCGTCGTGCAGGACAAAGGCGACACGCTGTTCCGGGGTGAGCTTGTCCAGGACGACCAGGGCCGCCATGCGCACACCGTCGTCGCGGACGATCGCGTCCAGCGGATCCTCGCTGGTCGGGGTGCCGAACGGGGTGACCACCGGCTCGGGCAGCCAGGGTCCGACGTAGCGTTCGCGGCGGACCGCGGCCGAGCGCAGCCGGTCCAGGCACAGGCGTCCGACGACGGTGGTCAGCCATCCGCGCAGGTCACGGATGTCGGCGCGGGCCCGGTCGTCCAAAGCGGACAGTCGCAGCCAGGCTTCCTGGATGGCGTCCTCGGCGTCGGACAGCGTGCTGGTCAGGCGGTAGGCGACACCGAGCAGGTGGGTGCGGTGCTCGGTGAAGCGCATTGCCAGATCAGAGTCGCTGACGGTCACGGGACTCATCCTAGGGCGGGACACCTCGCCCTTGGGCGCGCGCATAGACTCGACTGTTGTGGCGGGGCGAATCCGGGAAAGTGACATAGCGCAGGTTCGCGAGCGCAGCCGGATCGACGACGTCGTCGGCGAGTACGTGGCGCTCCGCCGCGCGGGTGGCGGCGCGCTCAAGGGGCTGTGCCCGTTCCACGACGAGAAGACGCCGTCGTTCAACGTTCGGCCGACGCATGGGACCTTCCACTGCTTCGGCTGCGGCGAGGGCGGCGACGTGATCGCCTTCGTAATGAAGATCGATCACCTGTCGTTCGTGGAGTCGGTCGAGCGGCTGGCCGAGCGGGTCGGACTCCAGCTGACCTACGAGGGCGGCGGCACCAGCGTGCAGCGCGACCGCGGCACCCGGTCGCGGCTGGTCGACGCGCACAAGGCGGCGGCCGAGTTCTACGCCGAGCAGCTGCGGGGGCCCGACGCGATGATCGCGCGCGAGTTCCTGGCCGAGCGCGGCTTCGACCAGGCCGCGGCGGCGGCGTTCGGCTGTGGGTACGCGCCCGCGGGCTGGGACAAGCTGACCAAGCACCTGCTGGGTCGGGGTTTCGAGCTGGCCGAGCTGATCAAGGGCGGGTTGTCCCGCGAGGGACGGCAGGGCCCGATCGACAAGTTCCACCGCAGGCTGCTGTGGCCGATCAAGGACATCGGCGGCGACGTGGTGGGCTTCGGCGCGCGCAGGCTGCACGACGACGACCAGATCCAGGCGAAGTACCTCAACACCAGCGAGAGCCCGATCTACAAGAAGTCGCAGGTCCTGTTCGGCCTCGACCTGGCCAAGCGCGAGATCGCCAAGCGGCACCAGGTCGTGGTCGTGGAGGGCTACACCGACGTCATGGCGATGCACGCCTCGGGCGTGCTCACCGCGGTCGCGTCCTGCGGCACGGCGTTCGGCAGCGAGCACATCCAGGTGCTGCGCAGGCTGCTCATGGACGACGACGCCTTCCGCGGCGAGGTGATCTTCACCTTCGACGGGGACGAGGCGGGACAGAAGGCCGCCCTCAAGGCGTTCGACGACGACCAGCAGTTCTCCGCCCAGACCTTCGTCGCCATCGCGCCGGACGGGATGGACCCGTGTGAGCTGCGGCAGGCCAAGGGCGAGGTCGCCGTGCGCGACCTGGTCGCCCGCAGGCAGCCGCTGTTCGCCTTCGCCATCCGCGCCGAGCTGTCCTCGCACGACCTCGACACCGCCGAGGGGCGGGTCGACGCACTCCGCCGCACGGTGCCGATGGTGGCCCGGATCAAGGACCACTCACTGCGGGACGAGTACGCGCGCCAACTCACCGGCTGGGTCGGCTGGGACGATGTCGCCACGGTCGTGCGCCGGGTGCGCGAGAGCGCGGGCGCGCCGGTCGCCGCGAATACCCGCCGTTCGCGCGCGGTCGACCCGAACCAGGGCGCCCTGGCCGTCGAAGTCGACACTGGTCCGCCGCGGCCGGACCCGCGTGATCCCCGGCTCAACGCCCAGCGCGAGGTGCTCAAGCTGGCGCTGCAGGAGCCCGCGCTCGCCGGGCCGATGTATGACTCGCTGCCGCTGGAGGTATTCACCCATCCCGCGTACGAGGCCGTGCACCGAGCCGTGATCGATGCGGGCGGGACAGCCTCCGGGCTGGCGGGGGCGGAACTGCTCGACTCGGTGGCGAAGAACTGTTCGACACAGACGCTCAAGACCCTGGTCAGCGAGCTCGCCGTCGAGCCGATGCCGCTGCCGAACAAGAACTCCGCCGCCGAGCGCTACTCGTCGGCGATCCTCGCCGCGCTGCAGCGCGAGCTCGTGGCCAAACAGATCGCGGAGATCAAGTCCCGGCTCCAGCGGGTGTCGCCGGTCGACAACCCGGAGGAGGCCCGCGCGCTCTGGGGCGACCTGGTGGCCATGGAGGAGTGGTACAAGGCGCTGGGCAAGCAGGCGGCCGGGGGAATGGCATGAGCTTTCTGGACCGACTGCTCGGCAGCGGCGTCCCCAAGGGGTTCGCCGGCGAGCTGGACGCCGACGAGGCGGTCGTGGGCTCGGCGCCCGTGCGCGGCGGGGGGCACGTCGTGGCGACGTCGCTGGGCCTGTGGGTTCCCGACGGCGACGGCGCCCGGCGCATCGGCTGGCACCTGGTCACCAAGGCCACCTGGGGGAGTGGCGTGTTCGTGATCACCGAGGCCGAGGAGACCGAACACGCGGGCAACGCGGTGATCTTGGCGGATCTGCCGCCGGTCAAGGTGGTCGTGGAGTCGCCGGGAAAGCTGCCGCAGGCGGTCCACCGTCGGGTGACCGGGTCGATCCGGTCGCGGCACCACCGTGAGCTGCCCGGCGGTGGGGCGTGGTTCGTGCAGCGGAAAGTCCCAGGTCAGGACGGCACGGTTCTGCAGGTCCGCCCCGACCCGGGAACCGACCTGGACGCCGTGCGGGCCATCGCGACCGAGGTCGCGGCGAAAATCGCCGACGCCAGGGGACACGAGACGCTAGAGTAAACAGTACGTACGTACGGTTTGCTTGGGAGGCGACTCATGTGGGACCCGGACAAGTACCTGACTTTCGGCGATCACCGCGGCAGGCCCTTTCATGACCTCGTCGCCCGCATCGGCGCCGAGTCCCCGCGGTCGGTCGTCGATCTGGGCTGTGGCCCCGGAAACCTCACCGAGACGCTGACCCGGCGCTGGCCTGACGCGAAGCTGGTCGGCTACGACTCGTCCCCCGAGATGGTCGAGGCGGCGGGGGAGCGCGCGGTGACTGTGCGGCTCGGCTCGATCGAGAGCTGGCGCCCCGATGCCGACACCGACGTCGTCATCAGCAACGCCGCCCTGCAGTGGGTGCCGGGCCACGTCGACCTGCTCCGTCGGTGGGTCCAGGCGCTGTCACCCGGCGCCTGGATCGCCGTCCAGGTGCCCGGCAACTTCGCCGCCCCATCCCACGAACTCGTCCGCGAACTGGCCCGCGAACCCCGCTGGCGCGACAGTCTCGCCCAGGTCGTCCTCCGTGAGGACGACGCGGTCCTCGACCCCACCGGCTACGCCGACGCCATGGCCGACGCGGGCTGTGACGTCGATGCCTGGGAGACCACCTACCAACAGCGGCTGACGGGCGAGAACCCCGTGTTCGACTGGATCACCGGCACCGCCCTGCGCCCCATCCGAGCCGCCGTGCCCGACGCCGAATGGGCCGAGTTCCGCGCCGCCCTGACCCCGCGCCTCCACAAGGCTTACCCCCATCGCGCTGACGGCACGACGTGGTTCCCGTTCCGCCGCGTCTTCTTCGTCGCGAGGACCCCGAGCTAGCCGCGCTTGAACCTCTCGCCGACCTTCGCCCGCGCGATCCCGGCCGCCCCTTGAACAGCGGGATGGTCGGCGATCCGCCGGTAGGTCCGCATGATCTGGTCGTAGCGCCCACGACCCGCCTTGGAGCCGAGGACATAACCGACACCGGCCCCCAACAGGAACCCCATCACGATGTTCGCCTCCAGAACCCGCTTGACTCTGCCCCTTACATCCTCCCTCACCTGGGGTCCCGGCGCTGCGGGCCGGTGGAGGGACCCCGCGAAAACCACGTTGTCGCTGTGCGCTAGAGTTGTGCCAACGTTGGGCCACGGTCCAACGGAGTAATCCTCCATAGCTCAATTGGCAGAGCATGCGACTGTTAATCGCAGGGTTGTTGGTTCGAGTCCAACTGGAGGAGCAAACCCCCAGGTCACAGGCCTGGGGGTTTTGTCGTTCGGCTGCTGCGCAACACTTTGGGCACACAGTGAAGGTCGATCCAGCAAGATCCCCTTCGGTGCCGATTGGGTAGGATCGGCCGGAGTTGGGGGCGGTAGCTCAGTTGGTCAGAGCAGGGGACTCATAATCCCTTGGCCGTCGGTTCGAGCCCGACCCGCCCCACCACTTGACCAGCGGAAACGCTGATAGCTTGGCCCCAATGCCTCGGAATGCCCGCGAACAGACGGCAAACGGTCCGCGCAGGCAGCCGCACGCGGCGGGCCCACGGCAGCGGTATGTCGGCCAGTCCAGGATCGTGGCCGCGATCGCGACCCTGCGGGCCTCGTTGCCGCGTGGTTGACCTTGTGACGTGCGCGTAACCGTCAGTAGGCTGGCGATCCCTGCATCCCAGTGATGGGAGTTGATTCGCTTGTCCCGCAAGGTATTCACAGTCATAGCCGCCCTGATCGCGCTGCTGGTCACGGGTTCGCCCGCGCTCGCGCAGAGCGATCCGGTGGTGGCCGACCCCGGTGACCGCACCGGGGTGATGGGCATGGCCGTCAGCCTGCAGCTGACCGCCACCGGCGGCACCACCCCCTACACCTGGTCAGCGGCCAATCTCCCGCCCGGACTGACGGTGGCGGCGGCGACCGGGCTGGTGTCCGGGACTCCGCAGCAATGGGGCCTCTACGAGGTCACCGCGACCGCCAAGGACTCGGTGGGGAGGTTGGGGTCGGTGACGTTCAACTGGAACATCGTCACGCCCCCGGTTCCTTGCGGCAACGGCAACTCCACCGACTACCCGATCCGTGACAAGTCCACAGTGGACAGCCCGATCACGGTGACCAACTGCCCGACCCACGGGCTGCCGAACTCCCGCGTCGAAGTGCACATCAAGCACACCTACATCGGCGACCTCGTGGTCAGCCTGGTCTCGCCGGACGGCACGGTCTTCGTCCTGCACAACCGGACCGGCGGCGGCACCGACGACATCAACCAGTCCTACCCGGTCAACCTCTCCGGCGAGTGGGTCGAGGGCACCTGGAAGCTGCGGGTCCGCGACACCGCGTACCGCGACACCGGGTTCATCGACTCCTGGAGCATCGCGCTGTAGCTGAGCTTGCGAACGCCCGTCCGGCAGCAGCCGGGCGGGCGTTCAGTCGTTCCAGGCTACCCATCAGTAACCCTTGACCCCACCGAAACAAAGACGTACAAAGATGAAACAACAAGAAACGAAGGGGAAGTCATGTACGCCGCCGAACGTCAGCAGGTCATCGCCGAGCGGGCCCGCGCGGCGGGACGGGTCGAGGTGGCCGCGTTGGCCGAGGACCTGGGGGTCACCACGGAGACCGTCCGACGTGACCTCGACGCGCTGGAGAAGCGTGGGGTGCTGCGGCGGGTCCACGGGGGAGCGATTCCGGTCGAGCGGTTGCGGTTCGAGCCGGAACTGGCCGCCCGCGATGCCGAGGCGACCGCGGAGAAGCAGCGCATCGCCAAGGCCGCGCTCGCCGAACTGCCCGCGGAAGGCGTGGTCCTGCTCGACGCGGGAAGCACGACCGCCCGGTTGGCCGAACTGCTGCCCGCAGACCGCGACCTGACTGTCGTGACCAACGGCCTGCCGATCGCGTTGGCCCTGGCCAACCGGGGGCTCAACGTGCTCAGCCTCGGCGGCCGGGTGCGGACGAAGACCCTGGCGGGAGTTGACGCGTGGGCGCTCAACGCGCTGCGCGACCTCTACGTCGACGTCGCTTTCCTTGGCACCAACGGACTCACCGCCGGGCGCGGCCTGAGCACGCCGGACCAGGCCGAGGCCGCGGTCAAACAGGCCATGGTCACCGCCGCGCGGCGGGTCGTGGTGCTGGCCGACTCGTCCAAGGTCGGCACCGACTGCTTCGCCCGCTTCGCCACCCTGGACCAGGTCGACGTGATCATCACCGACGACGGCCTCGATGCGCTGGAAGCCGCCGAGTTCGAGGCGGCAGGCCCGACGGTGGTGCGCGCGTGATCGTCACTGTCACCGCCAACCCGAGTGTCGACCGGACCATCGAGATCGACGTGTTCCAGCGCGGCGCCGTCACCCGGACCCGGTCGGCCCTGCTCGACGCGGGCGGCAAGGGCGTCAACGTCGCTCGCGCGCTCGCCGCGAACGGGCACCGCGCCACCGCGGTGCTGCCCACCGGCGGTGCCGAAGGCGTGCAGCTCACGGCGCTGCTGGCCGCCGCGGGCATCGCGGTGGTGGAGGTGCCGGTCGCCGGGGCCGTGCGGTCCAACATCACCATCGCCGAGGCGGACGGGACGACCACCAAGCTCAACGAACCCGGTCCCCACCTCAGCGTGGGAGAACGTGACCGGCTGGTCGCCTCGACACTCGAAGCCGCCAAGGGCGCCGAGTGGGTCGCCCTCTGCGGCAGCCTCCCGCCGGGCGTGCCGACCGACTTCTACGCCGGACCGGCGGGCTGACGATGGCCGTCGGCGCGACCTCGCTGGCCCCGCACGGCGGCATCTGGGTCGTCGGGCTCATCGGCAAGCCGCTGCTGGTGCTGCTCGCCATCGCGGTCGGCACCGCGATCACCGCGGTGAGTGTGGTGGCCGCGAAATCGTTGGGCCGCACCGAATCCACCGTTCCCGTTCCCGCGACTGTCTGAGGAGCACCTATGTCCGAGCGTCGAGTGACCATCGCCTCCACCGTGGGCCTGCACGCACGTCCCGCGAAACTGTTCGTCGAGGCCGCCGCCGGCCAGTCCGTCCGCGTGACGATCGCCAAGGGCGACCGGGCGGTCGACGCCGGCAGCATCCTGTCGGTCCTGGGGCTGGACGCTCGCGGCGGCGACGAGGTCGTGCTCGCCGCGGACGGCGACGGCGCCGACGAGGCACTGGCCGCCCTCGTGGCCGTTCTGGAAGTCGACCACGACTCATGACCATCGGTGTCAGCCCCGGCGTGGCGGCGGGCCCCGTCGCCCGCTTGGGCCTTCCGCCCCAACTGCCCTATGTCGTCCCAGCGGCGGCGGCGGACGACGCCGCGAGGGCGGCCACCGCGCTGGAGGAGACGGCGGTCGAGTTGGAGCGGCGGGCCAAGCTCGCCGGGTCGGAAGCGGCCGAGGTGCTGGCCGCCGCGGCGCTGATGGCACGGGACCCGGCGCTGGCCGCCAACGTCCAGGACCTGGTCGCGCAGGGCGTGCCCGCCGCGTGGGCGGTGGACCGCGCGATCGGCGGCTACCGCCAACTGCTGGCTGCGGCGGGCCCATACATGGCCGAGCGGGTGGCCGATCTCGACGACATCCGCGACCGCGCGGTCGCCCGGCTGCTCGGCCTGCCGATGCCGGGACTTCCCGCGCCAGGGCACCCGTATGTGCTGGTGGCGCGGGATCTCGCGCCCGCCGACACGGCCCTGCTCGATCCGACCGTGGTCCTCGCGCTGGTCACCGAACGCGGCGGTCCGACCAGCCACACGGCGATCCTGGCCAAGTCGCTGGGCATCCCAGCCGTCGTCGCGTGCGCCGCCGCGGAGTCCTTTGTGGATGGACAGGTCGTTGTTGTCGACGGCGACTCCGGCGAGGTCACGCCCGAGCCCACCGCGGCGCGGCTCGCCGAGGTGGCCGAACGGCGGGCTGCCCGGGCGAAGCGGGCGACGGCGACCGGCCCCGGCCGGACCAAGGACGGACACCCGGTCGCCCTGCTGGCCAACATCGGCGGTCCCACCGACCTCTCGGCCGATCTTGAGGGCGTGGGCTTGTTCCGTACCGAGTTCCTGTTCCTCGACCGCGCGGAGGAGCCGTCGGTCGCCGAACAGCGCGAGGTGTACCGGCAGGTCCTGGCGCCGCTGGCCGGGCGCAAGGTCGTGGTCCGCACGCTCGACGCTGGTGCGGACAAGCCGGTGCCCTACGCGTGCCCGGACCCGGAGGACAACCCGGCACTCGGCGTCCGCGGGCTGCGGACGTCCTGGCGGCGGCCCGACCTGCTGCACGACCAGCTCGAAGCGCTCGCGCTCGCGGCACGGGACACCGGCGCCCAGCCCTGGGTGATGGCGCCCATGGTCGCCACGGCCGCGGAGGCGGCCACGTTCGCCGCCGCCGCGCGTGCGCACGGGATCGACAAGGTCGGCGTGATGATCGAGATCCCGGCCGCGGCGCTGCGCGCCGACACGGTCCTGGCCGAGGTCGACTTCGTCAGCATCGGCACCAACGACCTCGCCCAGTACACCTTCGCCGCAGACCGGCAACTCGGCGCGCTCGCCGAGTTGCTCGACCCGTGGCAGCCCGCACTGCTCGACCTGATCGCCGCGACCGCGCGGGCCGGGGCGCGCGCGGGCAAACCGGTCGGGGTGTGCGGCGAGGCGGCAGGCGATCCGCGGCTGGCACCCGTGCTGGTCGGGCTGGGCATCGACTCGCTGTCGATGGCTCCGGTCAGCGTCGCCGATGTCCGGGCGTCCCTGGCCGAGTACACCTTCGACCAGTGCCGGGAACTCGCCGCCGCGGTGCTCGCGGCGGACAGCCCCGAGCAGGCGCGGGCGGCACTAGGGTAGGTCGGGTGCGGCTGGCCACGTGGAACGTCAACTCGGTCAAACAGCGGGAACCCAGGCTGCTGGCCTGGCTCGACCAGCGGCAGCCGGACGTCGTCTGTCTGCAGGAGACCAAGCTGACCGACGACGCGTTCACCACGCTCCTGGGCGCCAAGCTGGCCGAACGCGGCTACGCGGTGGCACTCAGCGGCGAGGTCCAGTGGAACGGCGTGGCCATCCTCAGCCGGGTCGGACTCGACGACGTCGAGGTGGGCTTCGCGGGCGCCCCCGGCTTCCCGGACCTGGAGGCCCGCGCGGTGTCGGCGACCTGCGGCGGGATCCGGGTCCACTCGCTGTACGTGCCGAACGGGCGCGTGCCGGACTCCGACCACTACCACTACAAGCTGGCGTGGCTGGCCGCGCTGCGCGAGGTCGTCGCCGCCGGGCCGCCCGAGGTGATGGTGTGCGGGGACATGAACATCGCGCCCACCGACGCCGACGTGTTCGACCCGGAGGCCTACATCGGCGAGACCCACGTGACCGCGCCCGAACGCGCCGCGCTGGCCGAGTTGCAGGCGGTCGGGCTGCACGACGTGGTGCGCGACCGGTGGCCGGACGAGACGGTCTTCACCTATTGGGACTACCGGGCGGGCATGTTCCATCAGAATCTGGGCATGCGGATCGATCTGGTCCTGGCCGGGGCGCCGGTCGCGGAGCGGGTGCGGGCGGCGTGGGTCGACCGGCACGCGCGCAAGGGGACTGGGCCGAGCGACCACGCGCCGGTCATGGTCGACATCGACGTGGCTCCGGATGGGGACATCGGGCCGGTCGTGCCGCCGCCGTCCGCCGGGCGTCCCCGCCGATCGGTGAAGCTGCCTCAAGCGAAGTAATCGTCCAACAATCCTAATGTTGAACAATCCTAATGTTGAACAATGGGCTGCCGCGGTCGAGGAACCGCGGCCGCCCGGCCGTCAGAAGATGTGGAACGTGCGCACCGACGCCCAGGTCCCGCCGTCGCCGGGGGAGGGGCCGGTGAAGGTGCCGCCGAGGACCTTCGCGCCCATGACGACGCCGGGGACGCCGACGACGGCGCCGTAGCCGACCATGTGCATCAGCACGAGGTGGCCGTCGGTGTCGCCGATGACGGTGTGCAGGCCGCCGGTGGAGATGAAGTTGCCGCCGACGTAGGTGCCGATCTGGTTGATGTGGAAGTCGCCGATGGGAAGCAGGCCGCGGTGCGGGCCGGTGAGCACGGCGGCGATGAACGGGTATTCGGCGGCGGTGGTCTGCGCGGGCTCGGCCATCTTCGCGTCGGTCAGCGCGGCGATCGGGCCGCTGTGGCCGTCGGTGGTGGTGAAGGTGCCCGAGAAGCCCTTGGGGCCGGCGAGCCAGGACTTGCCGGTGAGCCAGCCGTCGAAGGCGGTGTAGCGGACCTCTGGCGCGATGAACGGCTTCTGGACCACCGTCAGCTGGACCTCACCGGTGCGCTCGGTCTGCGGCATGTTCACTCGCGCGGCGCGGGCCTGGCCGGTGAGTACCGTGGTCGTGGTCTTGAAGAAGATGCCCGTGGTGGTCTGGGAGACGACCTTCGTCGGGGTCAGTTCGCCGCGCCAGAACGGGTTGGTGTCGTGGGCGTCGTCGCCGAAGACGAACCCGATCGTGAGGTGTTCGGCGAACGGCGCCGACACGGCCGCGGCGGACGCGCTGGGCACGGTGACGCCGAAGACCGCGACGAGGGCGATGACCGTCGCGCGGAGAAAGGCCCGCATGTTGTCTCCTTGGGGGACGGGGCTCGGGAAGCTAGCCATACCGCCCCGACCCGCCGCGCGGATAGAGCAGGGTTCGGCGGTGTTTCCGCAGGCCTGGGCATATGCGCGAGCCCACAACCAACGTTGTCGCCGAGGACAAGGAACCAATCTGCCCGCCGCGGAGTTCTTCGGGGTGTGAACGTCGGCCTGCTGTGGGCGCTGTCCCTGCCCGGGCTGGTGGTCGGCCTGATCGCGCTGGCCGCCGTCGAACGCCTCGGCGCGTGGGCGGGCGCGCGACGGCTGCTGCCCTGGCGACGCAAAGGCACGCTCGTCTCGGCGTCGGGCTTCGAGGAACTGGACGCCTTGTTCTCCACCGGCAAGCGCCTGGAGTTGGAGGAGCGCAAGTCCCACACCCTGATGCGCGACGAGGAAGAGGCAGGCGCCCCACCCCGCACCAAGATCGACCTCGACAACGGCACCGCACGACTGGTACTGCCGCCCGACCCCACCTAAGGGGACCGTGACGGCAGCCGACCACGGTTGCCGCCCAAACCCGCACTTCTCATCTCCAGGCGACCAACCCCTGAATTCCGGGGAGGCGGGCTAGGGCACGTCGAACCGCCATCTCAGGTTGAGCGAGCCACCCCATTCCACCGACCCGGAGCCGTCCTCCGGCCGCCATTTCAGGTCGAGGTCGCCGCGCAGGAACAGGTCGACGTTGCGCAGCGGGCGCACACCGAACTCGGCCTCGTTGTCCAGCCCGAACTCGAACCCGTGCTCACGGGTCCAGTCCAGGGTCAGGCGGGTGGTCTCGGTCAGGAACCAGTCGCGCCACAGCGGCAGCTCGCGGTTGAACAGCTGCACACTGCCGTTGCCCGCCAGCGGTCCCGCGCCCGCCCCCAGGGTGAGCCGGGCGCCGGGATGGGTGGCTAGGTCGAAGGAGTCGAAGTCCTGCAGCATCCGCTCCAGGGTCGTGTCGTCCCAGTGCAGGTGCAGCTGGGCCGGGATGCGCAGATCCACCGGGTTCGTGCCCGATGGCGTCGCGGCGGCGGTGCCTTCCAACGCCTGCCAGGTCGCGTCATCGACGACCCCCGTCTCCGGAAGGCCTTCGCGCTGCTGGAAGAACCGGACCGAGCCCTCGGTGAGCGGACCGAACAGCCCGTCGACCGGGCTCAGCCGGATCTGATCGGCGGCCGCCTCGGCGGCGAGCTGGTTGGCCAGCAGGCCCTGCAGGTACTCGACCCACGCGGTCTCGTCGCTGTCGCGGCGCAGCTCAGGGTTGCCCATCGCGCGCTCCTCAGGCGATCGCGGAGCCCGAGGCCCCGTGGGTGATGGTGGGATCGACGCCTTCGACGCAGTCGGGCACGGGTTCGCCCTCCAGCCAGGCGACCCAGTCGGCGTCGAGGTCGACCGAGCTGCCCGGCGCGATCTCCTGCTCGAACTCGACGCCGGTGATTTCGCTGTCCATCGGGCCATCGTCCGGCCGGGAACCGGACCCGACCAGGTCCGAGGGGGCGGTCGGAAGGGCAGTCAGTCGCGGACGTAGCGGGTGACCGACAGCAGATCGAGCGGGTCGACCGAGGCCGGGTCGGATTCGACGGCGTCGGCGAGCGTCTTGGTGATCAGCTCCAGGTCGAGCCCGGCGCCGATCATCACCAGTCGCGTGTCATGCGACTCGGATTCGGGGCGCACGCTGATGTAGGTGCCGACGGTCTGCACTGAATACCGTTCGGTATCGCCGAAGTGCACGTACCCCTTCATCCGGTACAGGCCGTCGGGGCGCTCGGTGAGGAATCGGGCGAATCGCGTGGGGTTCAGTGGCTGCCCACTGGTGAACGTGGTCGTCTCGTAGGCGGCGTGGATGTGTGGCTCGTGGTCGGCCAGATCGTCGAAGGACAGCTGCCGCCAGGCGGGATCGGGCCGGTCGACGGGCTCGAACAGCAGCGCGGGATCGACGCGGCCGTGTTCGATCGGCATCACCGGCACGCCTTCGGCCAGTTCGCGGACCAGGGCCAGGACACCCGGCTGGGCACGGTCCATTTTGTTCAGCAGCACCAGATCCGCGTACCGCAGGTGCTTGTCGAGCTGTGGGTGGCGCAGGCGCGTCGCGGTGAACTCCGCGGCGTCGACGACCTCCACCAGACCACCGTAGGTGACCCGCGGATTGGTGCTGCCCATTACCAGCCGCACCATCGCGGGCGGCTCGGCGAGGCCGCTGGCCTCGATCACGATGACGTCGACCGGGGCGTCCGGGGTGGCCAGTCGGTCGAGCATGGCGTCGAGGTCGCTGACGTCGACCACGCAGCACAGGCAGCCGTTGCCCAGGGTCACCATCGAGTCGACCTGGGCGGCCACCGTCATCGCGTCGATGTTGACTCGGCCGAAGTCGTTGACGATGACGCCGATGCGCGTGCCGGTGCGCGAGGTCAGCAAATGGTTGAGCATCGTGGTCTTGCCCGACCCCAGGAATCCCGCGACCACGACCACAGGGATGGTCACGGGCCCAGGATAGCGGCGTCGCGGCGTTGTCCGGCCCACCGCGGCCCGTGTCGGTCGCTCTACTTTGATCGTCTTCGACCCCCGATCCGGCAACGGAACGTGATCGTCCGGTTGCCCGCTGGTAGCGGAAAAACGGCTTCTATCAACGGATTCCGCGCTCAGGCGTTGGGACACTCGGAGTAGTGCCGGGTACCTTTTACAGATATAGCTGGGTTTTCACCACCTCGCGGGAGATGTGTGAACACGCGAGTTCGGCAATTACACCGTTGACACGACGGCGATCCACAGTCCACAGTCGTGCCCGTCCCCCCTGCTGACAAGAGAGGTACCCATGAGACGCCGTACCCTGCTGCTGATCGCCTCGATCGTGGCCGCCGCCGGCCTGGCCATCGCCGCGCCGTCCGCTTTCGCGGGCTCGGCCGACACATTCGAGACCAACTCGAAGTGCTGCGCGACGCCTTGAAGAGAATCGCCATCGCCTTGACCGCGGTGCGATAGCGAATGATTTTCTCGTACCACCCCACTAGATAGTCGGTTCCGACCAAAGCGTCTCCCCAGCCCGATACGATCCCGGCGGGCCAGGGAGGGTCAATGACCGTGGGATCACGTACGGCGGAAACCATCCGCCGTTTCACAAGCAAGCGCGGACGCGGCCGTGAGTCGGCCAGCTTCGGCGCCGCCGCCCTCGGCGTACTGCTGCTGGCCGGGGCGGCACTGGGGAACGGGATCTCCCGGACCGCGGTCGAGGTCTCCGACGGGCTGACCTGGCTCGCCGACGAGCAGCGCGGCGAGGTAGTCCAGGTCAACCCGGCCTCCGGCAGGCCGGAGACCCGGCTGCAGGTGTCCGGCAGCGACTCCCAGCTCGACATCACGCAGAAGGACGGCGTGCTGGTCGTGCTCGACCGGCGCACCGGCCAGATCACCGTGATCGACCTGGCCACACTGCTCGCCAGCGGCAGGCGACAGGCTCCCCCCGGCGGGTCGAGCAAGGTCCTGCTGGTCGCGGGCAGGCTCTACATCGTCGACCGGGCGAGCGGCTCGGTCGTCAACGCCGACCCGATCACGCTGGCCGACATCGGCGAACCGTGGCTGGCGGGGCTTCCGCTGGCCGACGCGGTCACCGACGAGTCCGGCGTGCTGTGGGTGGTCGACCACGGCGGCACGCTGCGGGCCCTGGAGTGGTCCGACGAGGAGAACAAGTTCGTCGAGAGGTCCGAGCGCCCGGTGTCCGGCGCCGGTCCGCGCACCGCCCTGGTCCCGCACGAGCGCGGTGTGACGCTGTTGGGTCTGGAGGGCGGCGTCGTCCTGCGCGACGGCACCGACGAGGACCTCACCGCCACGACCGCGCGGCAGGGCGGCGATGTGCTCGCCGCGCAGACCAGCCCGCCCGGTCTCGCCCCGGCCTCGATCCCGGATACGGGCACGGTCGTACTGGTCAGCGGGTCCGAGGTGCTGCGCGTCGACGTCGCGACCCTGGGCTGCGCGCGGCCAGGACGGCCCGTGGTCTACCGCGACAAGATCTACATCCCGTGCCGGGGCACCGGCCGCGTGATCGTGCTCGACCGCTCGGGCAAGCGCGGCGGCGACGACGTGCGCACCACCGGCACCGGTGACCCGCAGCTGGTCTTCGACGACGGCAAGCTGTTCATCAACGCCCCGGGCGCCGAGACCGGCGTCATCGTCGACCCGGACGGCACGACGCGCTCGGTGGTCATCCGCAGCCCCGAACTGCAGGTCACCAACCCCGATCGCTCCCCGCCGCCCTCGCCGCCGAGCCCGCCCCGCCCGAACCCGACCGAACCGACGCGCACCCGGCCGAACCAGCCCACGTCGACTAACGCTCCGACCACCGTGGTCGCTCCTGGCACCACCGACCCCAGCGGCTCGCCTGTGCCTACCACCGCGACCTCGGGACCGCGGACGGGCAACGCGCCCGGTGTTCCGCCGGGTGTCGCGGCGTCGCTGAACGGCCGCACGGCCAACGACATCACCGTCGACATCCGCTGGGGCGCGGCCACCGACAACGGCTCGCCGATCTCCGGATACGTGGTGACCGCGCGCGGCGGGTTCTCGGGTTCGACCAACACCGCGCAGGTCGCGGGCACGTCCACGACGATGACGCTGAGCTGCGCGGGAACCCAGTTCTGCCAGAACGGGCGGCTCGACCTGTCCGTCGTGGCGGTCAACCAGGTCGGCCAGGGTGCCGCGGGCACCGCGGTGTGGTCGGTTCCGCAGTCCACGACCACCCAGCCGCGGCCGACCACGACGACCCCGCCCGCGCCGACCACGCAGCCGCCTCCGCCGCCCACGACGACGCAGCCGCCCCCTCCGCCGCCGACGACCACCCAGCCGCCGCCCCCGCCGCCCGCCCCGGTGCCGACCGCGGGCGCGGTGGTGATCACCGCGCACACCGCGACCGGCTACAGCAGGCGGCTGACCATGGCCCCGCCCGCGGACTGGGCCAACCACGACGGCGCGTGCGTGGTCGTGAACAAGACCTATGACTACAGCGAGCCGATCGCGTGCGACGCCACCACCGCGAACATCGCGGTCGAGGAAGGCTCCAACATGGTCGTGGTGCGGGCGACCGCGCGCGACGGCAGCCGCTCGGTCGAGTCGGCGACGCGGCGGATCAGCTTCCCGATCCAGAACGAGTGCAGGCCTGGCCGGATCTGTCCGATCCCGAACGCCGCCAGCGATCCGGTGAGCAACGAGGTCTCGTCCGGCCCGATGGTAGGTGCGGGCATCGGTCTGCTCGCCACCGCGGCCCTGCTGCGGTTCGGCGTCCGGCGCCGTGAAGAAGAGGAAGACGACAAGCAGTGACAACGGTGACAGGCCCGGCGATCGGTGAGCAGGAGATCGCCTCGTTCCGCGCGCTGCACACGCGGGTGGGCGACGCGGTGGAGACCGCGCTGCGCGGCAAGCGCGAGGTGATCGACCTGGTGCTGGTGGCGATGTTCGCGGGCGGACACGTGCTGTTGGAAGACGTGCCCGGCACCGGGAAGACGACGCTGGCCCGCGCGGTAGCCGGGGCGCTGGGCGGGCTGTCGCGGCGGGTGCAGTTCACCCCGGACCTGCTCCCGTCCGACGTCACCGGCACGTCGGTCTACGAGCCGCAGACCGGTCAGGTCCGGTTTCGGCCGGGGCCGGTGTTCGCCAACGTCGTGCTCGCCGACGAGATCAACCGCGCGGCGGCCAAGACTCAGTCGGCGCTGCTGGAGGTCATGGAGGAGCACACGGTGACCGTCGACGGAGTCGGGCACTCGGTGCCCGAGCCGTTCCTGGTGGTCGCCACCCAGAACCCGATCGACCTCGACGGCACCTACCGGCTGCCCGAGGCCCAACTCGACCGGTTCATGCTGCGCACCTCGATCGGCTACCCGGAGCCGCAGCACGAACTCGACGTGCTGCGGCCGGGCAGCGGCGCCGGGCTGATCGCGCGGGTGCCGACGGTGACCAGCCCGCAGCAGGTCGCCGAGGCGGGCCGCAGGCTCGCCACCCTGCACGTGGCCGACCCGATCCTGCGCTACATCACCGATCTCGGTGTCGCGACCCGCGCCGACGAGCGGCTGCGGCTGGGCGCGTCCACCCGTGGGCTGCGGGCGCTGGTCCGCTGCGTGCAGGTCTACGCCGCGGCCAACGGACGGCACTTCGCGGTGCCCAGCGACGTGCAGCGGCTCAGCGCCCCTGTGCTGGCCCACCGGCTGGTGCTGACCCGCGAGGCGCAGCTCTCCGGGGCCACGACGGCCGAGGTGCTGGCCGACGTGGTGTCCCGGGTCGAGGTGCCGCGGCCGACCCCATGACCGTGCGCTTGACCGCCCGCGGCGTCGGCGCGCTGGTACTCGGGGCACTGCTGACCGGGTGCGGACTCTGGTGGCGGTACCCGGGCCTGGCGGCGTTGGGGATCTCGCTGACGCTGATCTTCCTGGTCGGTGTCGCGTCGGTGCTGTTCGCCGCTCCGGTCACGCCGGTCCGCACCGTTCGGCCCCGCACCGTGCAGCGGTTGGGCGCGTGCACGGGCACGCTGGAGCTGACGAGCCGGGCCAAGCGGCTGCGGGTGCTGCTGGACGGCACCGACGAGATCGCGGGCGAGCCGGTGCCGGTCGACATCCCGGTGCTGGCGCCCGGCGAGCGGACCAAGCTCGACTACCGCATCCCGACCGACCGCCGCGGCGTGTGGCAGGTCGGTCCGCTGACCCTGCGCAGGCGCGGCCTGGCGGCGCTGGCCGAGGCCCGCACGACGGTGGGTTCGGTGATCGAGGTCCGGGTTGTGCCGCGCGTGCTGCCGGTGCGCGGGCTGCCTTCCGGCGCCCGACGCGGACAGGTCGGCGCCGACGAACGGGTCGAGCGCGGCGGCACGGACCTGGTGGGGCTGCGCGAATACGTGCCCGGCGACGACCTGCGCCGCCTGCACTGGGCGACCAGTGCGCGGACCGGCACGCTGATGATCCGCGAGGACGCCGACCCGGCCCGGCCCCACCTGGCCGTCGTTCTGGACGACCGCGCCGCGGGCTACCCGGACCCGCGGCAGTTCGAGGACGCCGTCGAGGTCGCGGCCTCGCTGCTGACCGCGGCCATCGGCGACGGGCACCCGGTGCGCCTGCTGACCGTGTCCGGTTCAGTCGACGTCGAGGTCGCCGCCAGCACTGTCGACGGTGACGCGGCCGCTGTGCTCGCGGCGCTGGCGGAACTGGGCATGGCCGACGGGGTGGCGGCGGCGTCGGTGCCCGTGCGGGACCTTGATGTCGTAGCCGTGATCTGCGGTGCGGAGTCGGAGCTGTCCGCGCTGCTGCTCGAAGCAGGCCGCGCGGCGTTCGGCGTGGTGCTGTCTGTCGACCCGAGCGCGTCGGGATTGTCGGCCCTGGGTGGTGTACTCGTGGTGCGGGCGGCGGATGCGGAAGGCCTGCTGCGGGCGTGGGACACGGGGATAGCGCGGTGATCACTGGGTTCCGGGCCGGGTGGGCGGCCGTGCTGTTGGTGTTGGCGGCGTTCCCGTTGGCGGCGGGCTGGTCGGGGTCGGTGGCGTGGCCGGTGTTCGCGGGTGCGGTCGTCGTCGCCTTCGCGGCCGTGCTCGTGGCGAACGCGGTGAAGCTGACGGGTGGGCTGACGCTGTCCGTGCTGCTCCTCGGCGGTTTGGCCGCGGGCTACTTCGTGGCCAGGGGCGCGATCGCGGGCGGTCCGGTGGAGGTGCTGCGCGACAGCGTTCCCCGGCTGCTGACTTCGGCGCGCCCCGCGCCGCCCACGCTCGATCTGCTGATGCCTGGCGCCTTGCTGGTCTTCCTGGTGGCCGTGGTCGTCGCGGTGTCACTGGCGGGCAGGTCGCTGATCGGTCCGCCCGCCGGGGCCGTGGTGATCTACACCGCCGGTGCGCTGCTGACGGCAGGTCGGGCGGACGAGCGCGGGCTCATCGCCTGCGTGATCGTCGTGCTGTCCGCGCTCGGCTGGGTGCTGATCGACCGCGCCGAGTCGGCTCGGAAAGCGCCGGTGGTACCTCCGACCGCGGTGTTGACCGTGCTGGCCGCGGTGGCCTTGGCCGCCGGGGTGCTGCCCGGTCGCGGTGCGTTCGAGCCGCGCGAGCTGGTGCGGCCCCCGGTGACCGATGTCGACGTCGCCAATCCCTTGCCCAAACTGGCGTCCTGGGCGGCGATGGCCGACACCGAGCTGCTGCGGGTGCGCGGTCCGGAGCTGCCGGTCCGTCTCGTCGCGCTGGCCGACTACACCGGCGCGGCCTGGCAGGCGTCGTCGCTCTACGGTCCGATCGGGGCGGTGTCGCCGCCGGATCTGCCGCCGGGAGAGCGGGTCGAGGAGACCGACGTGGAACTGGTCGTCGGCGCCCTCGACGGGACGTGGCTGCCGACCATGGGCAGGCCGACGTCGACCAGCCTCGGTGACGTGATGGTCGACCCCGACTCCGGTTCGCTGGTGTTGGCCAGGGGCCTGGCCCCCGGGCTGCGCTACGAGATGCACGGCGTGGTGGACAAGCCCCTCGACGAGGACCTGGCGACCGCCAAGGTGCCCGATCTGCGCCGCTACCTCGACCTGCCCGGACTGCCCGCGACCCTGGCCGACTACGCGCGCCAGGCCGTGGTCAACACCGCGACCCCGTACGAGCGGGCCGTCGCGCTCGAACAGGTCGTGCGGCTCGACCGCCACCCCGACGCCGAGGCCCCGGTCGGCTCGTCCTACGCGCGGATCGAGCAGTTCCTATTCGGCCCCGCGGGCGACGCGGGCGCGGGCAAGGGCACCGCGGAGCAGTTCGCCACCGCGTTCGCCGTGCTGGCGCGCGCCGTCGGCCTGCCGACCCGGATCGCGGTCGGCTTCCAGCCGGTCCCGGAAGGGCCGGACGGCTACCGGGTCATCCGCGGCATCGACGCGACGGCGTGGCCGGAGGTGTACTTCTCCGGCTGGGGCTGGGTGCCGTTCGACCCGGTCGCGGGCACCGACAGCGGCACCAGCGCGGCCGCCAAGCGCGAGGTCCTCAACCGCCTCGCGTCCACCACGGCCAAGCCGACGGTCCCGGCGACCGACCTGCCGGACCTGGTCATCCCCACCACCCAGCCCGCGACCGACGCCGCCCCGCCGCACACGAGGTCGCGCCAGTGGATCCTGTTGGCGGGAATCGGCGCGCTTCCCCTGCTGGTGCTGATCCTCCTGGCGACCCTGCGCGCGGGCCGCCGCTCCCGCCTGCGCCGCGCGGGTCCACTCGGCGCGTGGGCGTACGTGCTCGACCACCTCATGCTCGCGGGACGGCGCCCCGCGCGTCACCTCGCCGCACCGGACATCGCCGCGACCACCCCCGGTCCGGCCCAGGCGCTCGCCGACCTCGCCGACCGGGCCGCGTTCGCCCCCGAGGAAACCGCGTCGGGCGACGCCTGGAAACTCGCGCGGGCGGTGCGGGCGGGTGTGCGCAAGTCCGTGCCGTGGCACCGAAGGATCTTCTGGGGCGTGGACCCTAGGCCGCTGCGCCGACGCTAGTGGGTACTAGTTTCGCACCGCGCAGACCCGCGTCGATGAGCCTTTGTTCGTGGCGGGGTCGACCAGGCCGATCGCGACCAGCTGAAAGCAGTACTGCTTGGCCTTCGGATCGAGATCGGGGACGAGGAAGGTCGTCTTCCCCGGGTCCACACCGGACACATACTTGGGCTTGGCCGACTGCGCGGTGACGTCGTAGAGGACGAAGTGGGCCTGGCCCTTGGTGGGGTCGGTCCAGAACACCTCGATCGTGGACCCGTTGTCCTTCAACCGGTTCAGCACAGGTGCGGTGTTCGGGTTGCCGCCCTCCGCGATACCGCCGGACGTGGACGGCGGTCCGGTGGTCGGCGGCACGGTCGTGGACACCGACGCCTCGGTGGTCTTCGGCGGTGGCTTGGCGGTGCTCCCGTCGTCGGCGGCGAGGATCCCGATCCCGACCCCGACGATGCTCACCACCACCGCGGCGAGCCCCCACGCCCAGGCTCGCGACCGGCGGACAGGGGCGGACTCGTCTGGTGTGCGATCGGTGGCGTCGAAGTCGAGCAGATCCCAGTCCCGGGGCTGGTCGTCGACCGGCCTGGCGTGCGGCCACTGGCTGCCGGGATCGACCGGGGCAGCGGTGACGGGGGAGGTGCGCACGGTCCGCTCACCCGCCGGGAACACCGGAACGGGCGGCAAGCCACTCGAAGGTGTTGGCGGCGAAGTCATCGGGGGCGCGTACGCCGCACCTGTCGGGAGAGCGGTGGCCGAGTTCGTCAGGCTGGCGGGTGCCGCACCGGTCGGGAGAGTGGCGGGTGAGTTTGTCGGATTGGCGGGTGCCGCACCCGTCGGGAGAGCGGCGGGCGAGTCCATCCGGGTGGTGGGTGCCGCACCCGTCGGTGGTGCGGCAGGCGATTCCAACGGCGTGGCAGGCGCACCCATCGGTGGTGCGGCGGGTGAGTTCATCGGCGTCGCGGCTGTGAGCGGTGTGGGTGGTGAGTCCACCGTCCGTGCGCGCGCCGGATCCGTCCGCCGCGGTTGTGCCTGCGGCGACGAGCCCGCCTCCAGCGGTGCGCCCGCCGATGGGCCGAAGTCCACCACCACCGGCACTTCCAGCTGCCGAACCGTCAGGTCCGCCAGCTTGCCCGTCATCGTCCCCCGCGACTCGTCCACCACCGGCGCGCGCACTGGTTCCGGCATCGGTTCCGCTTCGGGCGGTGTCGGTGTCGGGCCGAAATCGGTGAACGACCCCGCCACCAGGTGACTGGTGCGCTCGACCGGCGCCATCGCCGTCGCGTCGGCGTCCACAGTGGACACTTTCGCCGGGTTCGCGGGGGCCGGGCCCCATCGTCGGACCTCGGCGCCCACCTCGGCCAGGGCGTCGCGCAGTGCCGCCGCGTCCGGGAAGCGGTCGGCGCGGTCCTTGCGCAAGCAGCGGGTGATCACGGCGGTGAGCTCAGGTGGCACATCCGGCCTGGTCAGCGGGCGCGGCTCGGCCGACCGGATCCGGCCGAGGTACGGCAGCACCGTGTCCTCGTCCGGGTTGTCCGACGCGAACGGCGGCACGCCCTCCAGCAGCGAGAACAGGGTCGACCCGAGCGACCAGACGTCATCGGCGGCGGCGGGTGCGGCACCGTCGATCATCTGGGGCGCGGCGTGCCGGTAGCTGACCATCTGCAGTGACGCCGAGTGGCCCGCGTCGGCGCCGCGGGCGATGCCGAAGTCGGCCAGGACGTAGGACGTGGGGAGCACGAGGATGTTCTGCGGCTTGACGTCGCGGTGCAGGAAACCCTGGGCGTGGGCGAACGCCAGCGCGTCGGCCACCGCCGTGCCCGCCGCGACCACCTCGACCACCGGCAGCGGGCCACGCTCGCGCAGCCGGTCTTGCAGCGAGCCGAGGTCGTAGAACTCCATGACGATGCACGGGCGCCCACCGGGAACCGTCCCCGTGTCGAGCACGGTCACGATGTGCGGGTGCTGCCGCCCGAGCCGGACGGTGATCTCCAGCTCCCGCTGGAAGCGCGCCAGCGTCGCCGGGTCGTCGACCTGCAGCACCTTGACCGCCACATCGCGGCCGAGGCCGTCCTGCCGCGCCCGGTAGACCGTGCCCTCGCCGCCTTGGGCGACCAGCCGGAAGTCGCTGTAGCCGGGCAGGCTGATCGAGCCCGCCGCGGGTTCAGCCTGCCTGGGCGCCCAGGCGAGCAGTTCGTCGTCCACCGCCGCATCGTATCCAGGCACGGTCCGGCGCGGACGGTGGTTGGCCGGGGCGGATGGCCCCGGCCAACCGGCCGAATCAGCTGACAGCCTTCAGTGCGTCGACCTCACCGGCGCCGTAGAAGCTGTTGTGGCCCCTGCCGCCCTGGCAGGTCTGCGGGGCCCCGCTGTTCTGCGGGAACGGCGCGTAGATCGACGTGTCCGGGCACGCCAGCGGGTTGGTCGCCTGCTGGAGCCGAGCCGCCACCGCGCCGGGGCTGCCGCCGCGGACCGACAGCAGCAGGGCCGCGACGCCGACCGCGTGCGGACCGGCCATCGAGGTGCCCTGGGCGTAGCAGTACTTCGCGCCCGTGCCGGGGTCGAACACGGTCCGCGCGGGCAGACACGCCGCCGTCGCGGGCCAGGTCGAGAGCACCCGGCCGTTCACCGTCGACCCCACCTGCAGGCGCGAGTCGCCACCGGGGGCGGCGACGTCGGCGGTGGACACGCCATAGGACGAGTAGAACGACTTGAGCCGCAGGCTGCCCGTCGCGGTCACGCCGACCACGCCGGGAACCTCGACCGGCACGACCGAGCAGGTGTTGGTGATCTCGCGCTCCTGCTCGCTGCCCGGCGGGAAGTCCGGGCTGATGACGTCCACCCTCGGGTGCGACAGGTCGGTGCTGTCATTGCCCTGCGAGGCGACCACCAGCACGCCGTTGGACTGCGCGTAGCGGATGGCGCGTCGCTCGGCGTTCCAGATCGCGCGCTGCTCCGGATCGTTCTTGCAGTTGAACAGCCACGGGTCGGCGAAGTAGCTGTTGTTCGTCACGTGGATGCCGTGCGTGGCCGCCCACATGAACGAGCAGATCACCATCTCCGGGAAGAAGAACCCGTCGTCGTTGCTGGACTTGATGCCCGCGATCTTCACGTTCGGCGCGACACCGACGATGCCGGAGCCGTTGGCCGCCGCTGCGATGGTGCCCGCGGTGTGTGTGCCGTGCCCGTTGGCGTCGTTGCCAGGCAGCAGCGGGGCGGGCGCACCGCTGGAGCAGTCCGTGCTGCGCGAGGCGTCATAGTTGGGTGCGATGTCCGGGTGGGTGAAGTCGAGACCGGTGTCGAGGTCGCCGACGATCACCGAGCTGCTGCCGCCGGTGATCGCGTGCGCCTGCGGCACGTTGATCTGGGTCATGTCCCACTGCCTGCCGGACAGGGTGTCACCCCAGGCGGCCAGCACGTCGGCGGGTGCCGCGGCGTCGTCGGCCGCGGCGGCCGGGAGCCGGACGCCGAAGCCGCCGGTCGAGCTGACGCCCTCCACGCCCGCGGCCCGCTTGACTGTCGCGGCGAACCCGCCGCTGCCCGAGCGGGCGACGACGACCCCGATCTGGGAGTAGTTCGCCACGACCGAGCCGCCCGCGGCCTGGACGGCACTGGCCGAGCTTGCGGCCGATGCCCCCTGGCGGAACACGACGACATAGGTGGATTGCGCCGAATCGGTGGTTCCGACGGCGTTGGTGGCACCGATGGGTGCGACGAGCAGCGCGGCTGTCAGCCCGAGTAAGGCGGGCAGCGCGCGTCTGCGCGACTGAACGGTTGCGTGCTTCATGTGCAGGCCTCCGGGTTACTGCTGGTGGCCCCCTGAATGGCGTAGTCGTACTGCCCCTGTGGTGGATCCCCACCACTGCATCGCCAGGACAGTCGATTTCGTACCGTTCGAACTAGCGGAATCTCAAGTCCGCCGATGCCGACTGTTTCAGCGTGCGAGTCACAGTACAAAGCGCCGCGACCGCCCGCTGGACGACTGACCGCAACTCGTCCTGGGCTGCGGCGTCGAGGGCGGACAGGTCGAGGTCGAGCAGCAGGTCGACGCCGTCGAGCTGATGGGCGCCGGGCGGCCGAACGTCCGCGGCGGTCACCCGCAGCGGTACCTCGCCCGCGCGCCGGACGATCAGTTCCTCGCCGGTCACCGCGACACAGCCCGCCGCGGCGGCCAGGAGGAGTTCGACCGGACTGAACGATCCCTCCTGGCCGACGCGGCCGATGCTGACCTCGGCGCCCCGGTCGTTGCGGGCGACGAACTCATGGGTGCCCGTGCGCACGACGTCGATCGAGCTCACTGGGCGGCCGTGCTCTCGGCTTCGCCCCGCTCGACGCAGAACTCGTTGCCCTCGGGGTCGGCGAGCACGACCCAGCCGCGGCTGTCAGGCCTGCGCTGATCGTCCACCAGCGTCGCACCGTGGCCGATCAGGCGCTCGACCTCCGCGTCGCGGGTGTCGACCGGGCACAGGTCCAGGTGCACCCGGTTCTTGGCCACCTTCGGCTCGGGGACCTTGATGAAGAGCAGCCGCGGGCCCGCGGGCAGCTCGATCAGCACCTCGTCGTCGCCAGGTTCGTCATCCGGGTGGACCGGCTGACCGACCACCCCACTCCACCAGGTCGCCAGCTTGTACGCGTCGGCACAGTCGATGGTGATGCTGTGGATGATGGAGCGCAACGTCGGTCCCTTCAGCTGGTTAGCCGCAGGAGTCCCACGCGGCCGGTGGCGCCCGACGCCCAGCAGGCGCCGTCGCGCGCGCAGTCAACCGTGTCGAATGTACCGGCGTCGAACTGTTTCCAGGTCCGGCCGCTGTCGAGGGTGTAGTCGCTGCCGGTCGGCCCGACGGCGATCGCGGCGGTCTGGACGAACGGGTGCCAGGCCACGCCCGAGCGGTAGCCCTGCGGCGCGTTCGACGGCTTCTGCCAGGTCGCGCCCGCGTCCCGGCTGGTGCCCAGCGCGTCGGTGCCGTTGGTGGGCGCGGCGAAGTCGCCGCCGACGGCGATCCCGCGCTTGGTGTCGCGCCACGCCGTGGCGAACACGCCCGCGCTCGGCCCGCTGGCGAGAACGGTGTCGGCGACGGTCCAGGTGCGGCCGCGGTCGCGGCTGTGCAGCACCCGCGCCTTGGCGCCGCCGCCGGTGGCGATCCACGCGTCCCGACCGCCCGCGACGCTGACGCACTGGCCGCTCGCGGCGAAGGCGAACTCGCCGTCAAGGGCGGCGGGCATGCCGTCGGAGGGCAGGACGGACCAGGTCTTGCCGCCGTTGTCGGTCGACAGGACGCGGAACTTGCCGTCGACCGGGTCGCTCAACGCGATCCCGTGCCTGCGGTCCCAGAACGCCAGGCAGTCGTAGAACGCGGTGGGCTCGGTGTTGCGGAAGGTCTCGGTCCACGTCGAGCCGCCGTCGGTGGTCCGGTAGATGCGGGAGTCCTCGCCGGGGCCGATGCTCATGGCCACTGCGTTGTCCGCGTCGAACGCCTGGATGTCGCGCAGCTGCAGCGCGGCGGCGTCCGGGGGCGTCGTGAGCTGCCAGGTGGCGCCGCCGTCGACGGTCCGCAGGACCGTGCCCCCGCTGCCGCTGGCCCACGCCACGCGGTGGCTCACCGCGGACAGGCCGCGCAGGCGGGCGGTGGATCCGGTGGGGGAGAGCTGCCAGGTCGGAGTGAGCCCGGGCGCCGGGGTTGCCGTCGCCGGGGCCTGCAGCAAACCGACAGCCACCGCGGCGAGCGCGGCGATGATCAAGGGTCGCTTCATGTGGCCGGAACCTATCCGACCTCGCCCGCTGAGACCAGGCTCTAAGCTGGCGGCCTGTGAGTACCTATCGCAGCTTCGTCGCCCTGGGCGACTCGTTCACCGAGGGCATGTCCGACGACCTGCCCGACGGCACCTGCCGGGGCTGGGCCGACCTCGTCGCCGACCGCCTCGCCGCCGAGCGATCCGGGTTCCGGTACGCCAACCTGGCGATCCGCGGCAAGCTGGTCCGCCAGATCGTCGACGAGCAGGTCGACGCCGCCGTGGCGATGAAGCCCGACCTGGTCAGCTTCGCGGGCGGGATGAACGACGTCCTGCGCCCAGGCTGCGACGTCGACGCGGTGACCCGAAAGATCACTGAGGCGGCCGGTGCGCTGGCCGGGGCAGGCGGCAGGCTCATGCTGTTCCGGGTGATCGACCCGACCGGCCGGATGCGGGGCAGCGCCCGGCTGATGCCGCGCATCACCCGGCTGCTCTCGGTGGTCGACGCGCTGGCCGCCAAGCACGACGCGATCGTGGTGGACCTGTTCTCGGAGAAGGTGTTCGACTCGCCCGCACTGTGGGCCGAGGACCGGATCCACCTCAACGCCGAGGGCCACCGCCGCGTCGCGGAGGCGACCGTGCGGGCGCTGGGCCTGCCCGGATCGTTCGACTGGACGGCCCCGGTGCCCACCGCGGCACCGCTCTCGCTGGCCTCCCGGGTGCGGGCCGACGTCCGGTGGGCCCGGGTGCACCTGAGCCCATGGATCGGCAGGCGCCTGACCGGCCGCTCGTCCGGCGACGGCCGGGTGGCCAAACTCCCGGTCCTGACCCCGCGCTGACCGCGCTCCACCAGATGACAGGCGACGTGGCGGCGGCAACGCGGAACACCGCCGTAGACGGACAGGTCGCCCAAGGGAAGCACCGGTGGGCGGTCGCGGAGCCGGTTCCACCTCGCGATCGGTCGTAAGCGGGTGGCGGCCCGGACCAGGGAACAGGTCGAGCGGATCCGGGTGGGATCGCGTCGGTCAGCCTGCTTGCGGCCGCCGAGGGTCAGGCCGCGGTGCGGGCGGGCAGCAGCTTGCGCAGGTCGTTCACCGCGGCGCGACCCGCGCGGTTGGCAGCGATAGTGCTGGCCGAAGGGCCATAGCCGACCAGGTGTACGCGGGGATCGGCGACGACGCGCGTGCCGTCCATGGTGATCCCGCCGCCCGGTCCCCGCAGCCGCAGCGGGGCAAGGTGGTCCAGCGCGGCCCGGAAACCGGTCGCCCAGAGGATCATGTCCGCCTCGGCGAAGCGGCCGTCCGCCCAGCTCACACTGGTCGGCGTGATCCGGTCGAACATCGGCAGCCGGTCGAGCACCCCACTGCGTCGCCCCTCGATCACCTCGGGGGTCAGTCCCAGCCCGGTGACGCTGACGACGCTTGCGGGGGACCGTCCCGCCCGCACCGCCTCATCGACGCGCGCCACCGCCGCCCGGCCGTCCTCCTGGGTGAACGGGCCCGTGCGGAAGATCGGCGGACGCCGGGTGACCCAGGTGGTCCCGGCGGCGAGCGGCGCGATCTCCAGTAGCGCCTGGACCGCCGAAGTTCCGCCGCCGACCACCACGACCCGCTTGCCGGTGAAGTCCTCCGGTCCTCGGTAGTTCGCGGTGTGGAGCTGCGTGCCGAGGAAGTCCGACTGACCGGGGTAGTGCGGCCAGAACGGCTTGTCCCAGGTCCCGGTCGCGTTGATCAGGGCCTGTGCGGACCAGACGCCGTGGTCGGTGTCGATCCGCAGCCCGCTCTCGTCGGTCACCGAGCGCACCTCGACCGGGCGCAGCACCGGCAGGTCGAACGCCCGCTCGTACGCGCCGAAGTAGTCGGCCACCACCTCCGCCGCGGGCCTGCCCTGGTCGCGCTCGCCGAGAGGGAAGTCGGGCAGGTCGTGGATCCCGTGCACCCGGCCCAGCCGCAGCGTCGGCCAGCGGTGCCGCCACGCGCCGCCAGGGCCGGCGTTGGCGTCGATGACGACGAAGTCCAGGCCGACCCGGCGCAGGTGATAGGCGCTGGAGAGCCCTGCTTGGCCCGCTCCGATGACGGCGACGTCCACCTCGGTGGTCATATCCGCTACAACAACCGCCGCCGTCCAGCCTTCCCCGCGACCGCGTCTGATCGGTCACACTGGCGGGCATGACCGACCACCGCGAGCTGGCCCGAACCCTGTTCAACAGCGTGTGGGACCTGCTCGACCGGACCGACCGCGGCCCGGCCGACGACGACCGCATGATCCACATGGCGCACGCGTCGCGGTACCACTGGGGCGAGGTCGGCACCGCGCAGAACCTCATCCGCGGTGAGTGGCAGTGCGCCCGGGTCTACGCGGTCCTCGGCCGGTCCGAGCCCGCGCTGTGGCACGGGCAGCGCGCGCTGGCGCTGTGCAAGGAGCACGGCGTTCTCGTGGGCCTGATCGGTGCGGCCCGCGATGGCGTGCGCTCTGGCGATGGCCTCGTAGGCGAAGCCAAGGTCGAAGTCGGCCACGTCGACAAGGCCAACGAGGTCTCCATCGCCGACCCGGAGGACCGTGACCACCTCAAGAAGGACCTCGCGTCCGTGCTCAGGTGAACCGCGGCGCACGTTCGAGATAGGTGCCGTCCGGCTCGGTGAAGCCGAACGGGCGGTACAGGTCGTGCGCGTCCTCGGTGTGCAGCATCCACCGGAACCGCGCCCCCGGGCCGTCGTCGATCATCGCGCGGACCATCGCCTTTGCGATCCCCTGGCCGCGCGCGCTCCGCACCACGTGAAGGTCGGACAGGAACGCGAACGCGACGCCGTCGGAGGTCGCCCTGGCGAAGCCGACCTGGGCGCCGGTCGCCCGGTCATAGGCGCCGATGAGCCGCCACGCGCTCGCGACCTGGGTCGCGAAGTCCTCGCGGGTCCGCCAGCGGGCCCAGTAGGCCTCGGTCGACAGGAACGCCCACGCCGCGTCGACGTCGATCCGATCGCGATCGCTGTCCACTTCAAACTCACTCATGCGGCCACCTCACAAGATCGGTGGCTCCACGCGCGAAGGCACTGTTTCGATGATTCACCCGCGAGCTCGCTCATGGCCGCAATGTAGCCGCGTACCGCGCCGGGGTAATCCCAATATTCGCCCGGAAGTCGCGGGTGAAGTGGGCCTGGTCGCTGTAGCCCAGCTCCACCGCGAGACTCGCCCAGTCGACGTCGCCGCCCACTTCGGCCCGCGCGGCGGCCTCGTGCATGCGTAAGCGCCGGATGACCCACTTCGGCCCGACGCCCACGTACTCGTTGAACAGCCGCTGCACCGAGCGCACCGCCAGCCCCGACTCGCGCGCGAGATCGTCCACTCTGGACACGCCGTGCTCGATGGCGGCGACCATCGCGCGCACGTCCCGCACCACCGGGTCGACCTCGGGCCTGCGTGCCAGCAGCACAGCCTCGGCGGCGGCCACCATCGCCGCGTCGTCGCCCGCCGACAGCACCGTCTCCGGCGCCACGTCGAGGAAGTCGGGGACCACCTTGTCCGTCAGCGTCGACACGGGCCTGCCCAGCCACGGCCGGAACCCGCCGGGATGGAACCGGACGCCGAGGACGTGTCCCTCGCCGATGAGCCTGCGAACGAACCGCCCGCGCATCACGCCGTAGAGCAGGGTGCCTTCGGGCTCGAACACCAGGTGGACATTCGGGTGTGGGACCACCTGCTGCTCGTGTGGAGTCGTGCGCCGCCACGACACCAGCCAGTAGTACTCGACGAAGTCGGCCAGTTCCGCCGAGGGTGCCCGCGTGCTCAAGTCGAACTTGGTGCGCGCCGCCTGCGCACCAAGCACGCCTTTGCGTGGGACCGGCACAGCGAGAACCGTATCCCTGCCCACCGACAGTTTGTCGCGTTTGTTCAAGACCGCAGGTCAGAGCCGCTTCTAGCGTGGCGGGCATGGACAAGCAGACATTGATGGAGCGGGCCGCAGCTGGAGCCCACGCGGTCGTTCGCAACGTCAAGCCCGACATGTACGACCGCCCGACCCCGTGTGCCGACTGGGATGTCCGCACGCTGGCGAACCACCTGACGCACTGGTCCGCCGTCGTCTCCGAGCGCACGGCGCGCAAGCTGCCGGTGCCCGCCGACGGCTCGGAAGCCGAGGGCACCGACTACGCCGCCGAGGCCGACTGGCCGGAGTTCTTCGCCGAGCGCCTTGACCGCGCCGTGGGCGCCTGGGGCGCACCCGGCGCCTGGGAGGGCGAGTCGGTCATGGCGTCGGACCCCCGCCCCGCCGACTTCATCGGCAAGATGCTCTACGGCGAACTGGTGCTGCACGGCTGGGACCTCGCGAAAGCCACCGGCCAGGACTTCGACATCGACCCCGACCTCGCCAAGGCCGCGCTGGCCGACGCCGAGGAGATCGCGGTGATGGCTCGCGAGTGGGCGGCCTTCGGCGCCGAGGTGCGGGTTCCCGACGACGCGTCGACAGTGGACCGACTGCTCGCCGTCACCGGCCGCGATCCGAACTGGCGGCCGTAGCGGCGGACGACATTTCCATCGGTTCGACCTGGCGTGGTCGTAGTCTCGCGAGCATGACAGGTGACGTGGTGGTGATCGGCGGCGGAATCGCCGGGGTGTCGGTCGCGGCCGAGCTGGCGGCTACGCGGGATGTCGTTCTCGTGGAGGCCGAGCCGATGCTCGCCCGGCACACCACCGGCCGTTCCGCCGCCATCTTTCTGCCCAGTTACGGCGGCCCGGTCGTCCGCGCGCTCGCCGCGGCCAGCCTGCCGCGCTTCGACCCGGACCTGCTGTCCCCGCGCCACATGGTCTGGGTGGCCACCGACGAGGAGGGCAAGGACACGATCGACGGCTATCTCGCCGACGGCACCGCCGAACCCATCACCACCGCGCAGGTCCAGGCCATGTTCCCCGCGTTGCGCCCCGAGGCCGTCCTCGCCACCGCGCTGGAGCCCGGCACCCGGGACCTCGACGTGATGGGCCTGCACCAGCACTACGTCCGCCTGCTCAGGTCCCGTGGCGGCGAGATCCGCATGGATGCCCCCGTCACGGCTCTGACCAGCGACGACAACGGTTGGCGGGTCACCGTGGGTGCCGAGGAGCTGCGGGCGCGGACGGTCGTCAACGCGGCGGGCGCCTGGGCCGACCGGCTCGCCGCGATGGCGGGCGTCCCCCAACTTGGCCTGACCCCGCTCCGTCGGACCGTCGCCATCGCCGTCGGCGCCACCCCGGTCGACCCGGCCTGGCCGCTGGTCTGCGACGCCGCCAACCACTTCTACCTGCGCCCCGAAGGCCAAGGCGTGCTCATTTCGCCCGCCGACGAGACCCCCAGCGAGCCGTGCGACGCCAAACCGGACGAACTCGACATCGCCATGGTCATGGAGCTGGTCAACGACGTCACGACCTTGGCACTGCGGTCGGTGCGCACCGCCTGGGCGGGCTTGCGGACGTTCACCCCGAGCCGGGTCCCGACAGTGGGCGAAGCGGCGCCGGGCTTCCACTTCTTCGCGGGTCAGGGCGGCTACGGCATCCAGATCGCCCCGGCGCTGGCCGCCGCGGGCGCCGCGATCATCCTCGGCGAGCCGGTCCCCGCCGACATACCCGTGACACCCGAAGACCTCTGGGCGCCGAGCTGATCCGGCCACTATGTTGATGTGATGGACATCGGGGCCAAACTCGCCGACATCGTCGGCGCGGATCATGTGATCGCCGGATCCGACGCGTCGGAGGACTACTCGCACGACGAAACGCTGTCGTCGGCGCCGGTCCGCCCCGCCTTCGTGGTCCGGCCGTCGTCGGCCGAGCAGGTCGCCGACATCCTGCGCCTGGCCACCGAGACCGGCACCCCGGTCACCGCGCGTGGGTCCGGCAGCGGCCTGTCCGGCGCCGCCGTGCCCCGCGCCGACGGTCTGCTGGTGTCCTTCGAACGGATGAACCAGATCGTCGAGATCGACACCGACAACCACGTCGCCGTCGTCCAGCCCGGCGTCACGCTCCAGGAACTCGAAGAGCGCACCGCCGCAGAAGGGCTCGTGTACCCGGTCTACCCCGGCGAGCTGAGCGCGAGCCTGGGTGGAAACGTCGCCACCAACGCGGGTGGGATGCGCGCGGTGAAGTACGGGGTCACCCGCCACCACGTCCTGGGCCTGCAGGCGGTCCTGCCGACCGGCGAGATCCTGCGCACGGGCGGCAAATTCGTCAAGGCGAGCACCGGCTACGACCTCACCCAGCTCATCGTCGGCTCGGAGGGAACCCTCGCGCTGGTCACCGAGGCCGTGTTGAAGCTGCAGCCGCGCGTGCGCCACCAGGCCACCGTGCTTGCCCCGTTCGGTGACCTCGGCTCGGTGGTGCGGGCGGTGCCGAAGATCGTCGGCAGCGGCATCGGGCCGCTGATCCTGGAGTACATCGACGCGATGACCATGGGCGCGATCACCTACACCGCCGACCTCAAACTCGGCATCCCCGACGAGGTCCGCGACACCGCACAGGCCTATCTCGTCGTCATGCTGGAGAACCGGCTGGCGGGCAGGCTCGCCGCCGACGTCGAGGAGGCCGCCAAACTGCTCGGCGAGCTGGGCGCGGTCGACGCGTACGTGCTGGACGGAACCGCCGCCCGCAAGCTCATCGAGGCTCGGGAGAAGGCGTTCTTCACCGCGAAGGGAGCCGGTGCCGACGAGGTGATCGACACGGTGCTGCCCCGCGCGACGTTGCCGCGGTTCATGGCCAAGGTCACCGAGATCGCCCAGGCCAACGAGACCTTCGTGGTCGGCTGCGGGCACGCGGGCGACGGCAACGTCCACCTCGCGGTGTTCCAAAAGGACGAGGCGAAGCGGTCGGCGGTGCTGCACGGCCTGTTCGAGGCGGGCATGGCCCTGGGCGGGGCGATCTCCGGCGAGCACGGCATCGGCCACGCCAAGAAGCAGTACTTCCTTGAGCTGGAGGACCCGGCCAAGGTCGACCTCATGCGGCGCGTCAAGCAGGCGTTCGACCCGGCCGGGATCCTCAACCCCGGCGTCCTGTTCGACTGATACCCGTACCCGGCAAGAGAAGGACCACATGAACGGCGCACAGTCCCTGATCCGCACGCTGGTCGACTCCGGTGTCGACGTGTGCTTCGCCAACCCGGGTACCTCGGAGATGCACTTCGTCGCCGCGCTCGACGACGTCCCCAAGATGCGTGGGGTGCTCGCGCTGTTCGAGGGCGTGGTGACCGGCGCCGCGGACGGGTACGGGCGGATGGCCGACAAGCCCGCCGCGACCCTGCTGCACCTGGGCCCGGGCATGGTCAACGGCATGGCGAACCTGCACAACGCCCGCCGCGCGCACACCCCGATCGTCAACGTCATCGGCGACCACGCCCTGCACCACAAGGGTTTCGACGCGCCGCTCGAATCCGACATCGACGCGCTCGCCGAGTGGACGCACGGCTGGAACCGGACCTCGCGGGACAGCGCCGAGGTCGGCCGGGACGCCGCCGAGGCCGTCGCCGCCGCGATGGCCGCGCCAGGCCGGTTGGCCAACCTGACTCTCCCCGCCGACGTCTCCTGGGGCGACGGGGGCGTGGCCGCCACCCCGGTCGACGTGCCCGCCGCGTCCACTGTGGACGACTCGGTGATCGCGGGTGTCGCGGAAGTGCTGCGCTCCGGTGAGTCGGCGGTATTGTTGCTGGGCAAGGGAGTCACACGCGAGCGGGGTTTGCGCGCGGCGAGCCGGATCTCGGTCGCGACCGGCGCCAAGGTCTTCGTCGAGACCTTCCCCGCCCGCTTCGAGCGCGGCGAGGGCCTGCCCGCCGTCGACCGCCTCGGCTACCTCGCCGAGCAGGTCCAGTGGCAGCTCACCGACGTCAAGCACCTGATCCTGGTCGGCGCCAAGGCGCCCATCTCGTTCTTCGCCTACCCGGGCAAGGCCAGCGAGCTGACCCCGGACGGCTGCGAGGTGCACACCCTGGCCGACCTCGGCAGCGACACAGCCCACGCGCTCGACCGCCTCGCCGACGACGTCGCCGCCGACGCCGAACCCGTGCTGCAGCAGGCTTCCCGGCCCGCGCTGCCCTCGGGCGTGCTCACCCCGCAGAACTGGGCCGTGGTGATCGGCGCTCTCCTGCCCGACCGCGCGATCGTCTCCGACGAGGCCAACACGTCCGGCCTGATGATCCCGATGGTGACCGTGGGCGCGCCCCGGCACGACGTGCTCACCCTGACCGGCGGGGCGATCGGCCAAGGCCTGCCGGTCGCGGTCGGCGCCGCCGTCGCGTGTCCGGACCGCCCGGTGATCAGCCTTCAGTCCGACGGCAGCGCGATGTACACGATCTCGTCGCTGTGGACCATGGCGCGGGAGAACCTGAACGTCACCGTCGTGATCCTGAACAACCGCGCCTACGCGATTCTGCGGATGGAGCTGACCAGGGTCGGCGCGCAGGGCGGGCCCGCGGCGAACTCGCTGCTGGATCTGTCCACACCGGACATGGATTTCGTGCGGATCGCCGAGGGCATGGGTGTTCCGGCGACCAGGGCGAACACGGCGGAGGAACTGGCCGAGCAGTTCAGCCGCGCGCTGGCCGAGCCAGGCCCGCACCTCATCGACGCGATGGTGCCGTCGCTGATCTGACGAAGGTGCGGGCAGGCGCTCGGACTACCCGAGGGGGTGGTCACACCACCAGTCGTGGTCCCAGTGGTGGTGGTGGCCGAGGTCCAGGTCGAGCGAGACGTCCAGGTCGATGACCAGGAACAGCCCGCAGCAGTCGTCGTGGGTGGCGGTCGCGGTCTCGGCGGAGGCCGACGGGGTCGCCAGGGCGAAACTCAGCGCGGTCGCGCCGAGCAGGATGCCGAGTCGTCTTGCCGTGGTGCGCATGTGTCACTCCTAGCTGGACAGTACGGACCAGAAAAGACTGACAGACAACAAAGGCGGCCACGAGACCTCGGACGAGTGGACCTTGGTCGCACCAAGATCCCACTATCGTGTGACAACAAACAGACGAGAGCCCACGTTTGAGGAGTATGCATCCTCAAACGTGGGCTCTTGGACTACTGCTGGTGACCTACCTGGTCTCATCGATGATGCGGACGGGCCGGTCGGCCTTGGCCTTGTCCGACGCCTCCCGCATCTCGATGATGTCGGTGGCCAGGTCGCCGATCTCCCTGGCGATGTCGCGCACCGCCCCGGTGATGATCAGCGCGATCCGCCCCACGTGGTTGGCGGCGGACTCGGTGACCTCCTGCACGGTGTCCTTCGCCGCCTCGAAGTCGCTGACCATGGTCGCTCCCGTTCCGGTGTCCGTCATGCCGCGCGCACCGCGCGGCCACCGCCGACGGTACCGGCAGGCGGGTTGTCCGGCCTGTCCCAGAGCCGGTCCGGAAGGGCAAGACGCACGATCTTCACAAACACCGACGTGAGCTGCTTGGCGAAACCGCCCGTGTTGTACTGCAGGCCGTACTTGGCGCAGATCGCGCGGACCTCGGGGGCCATCTCCGGGTAGCGCCGCGCCGGGATGTCGGGGAAGAGGTGGTGCTCGATCTGGTGGGAGAGGTTGCCGGACATGATGTGGAACAGGGGGCCGCCGGTGATGTTGGCCGAGCCGAGCATCTGCCGGTAGTACCACTGGCCGCGGCTCTCGTTCTCCGTCTCCTCTTCGGTGAAGCTCTGCACCCCGGCCGGGAAGTGGCCGCAGAAGATGATGGAGAACGCCCACACGTTGCGCACGAAGTTGGCCGTGAGGTTGCCCGCGAGGGTGGTGACGAACATGGGGCCGGTGAGCGCCGGGAACAGGACGTAGTCCTTGATGGTCTGCTTGAGTCCCTTGTGCCACATGCGTTTGCGGGCGGCGGCGCCCTCGGACCACTTCTTCTCGCCGGACAGGATCCGGTCCGCCTCAAGATCGTGCAGCATCACGCCCCACTGGAAGAACGCCATCAGCGCGAGCGCGTACGCCGGATTGCCCAGGTAGTACGGGTTCCACTTCTGCGCCGGGTCCATCCGCAGGACGCCGTAGCCGATGTCGCGGTCCTTGCCGAGGATGTTGGTGTAGGTGTGGTGCACGTAGTTGTGCGAGTGCTTCCAATTCTCCGCGGGCGCCACGGTGTCCCACTCGAACATCTTGGAGTTCAGTGCCGGGTCACGCATCCAGTCGTACTGGCCGTGCATGACGTTGTGGCCGATCTCCATGTTGTCGAGGATCTTCGACACCGACAGTGCGGTCACGCCCAGCACCCAGGCGGGCGGGAAGAAGCCCGCGAACAGCAGCCCGCGGCCCGCCACCTCCAGCGCCCGCTGCACCTTGATGATGTTGTAGATGTACTCGCGGTCCTCGTCGCCGAGCTTGGCGATGGTCCGCTCGCGCAGCTCGTCGAGGTCGCGGCCGAGCGCGTCGAACTGGTCCTTGGTGAGTGTCATGCCGATGCTCCTAGTGGTGTGTCCGTGAGCGTTGTCGGGCTATCGGCGGATCCAGGTTTCCGCTGGGCGTGGCGCCGGAATGCGGCTCGTACTGGGTGTACTTGGGCGTTTCGGCGGTGCGGCCTGCGGGAAGCTGGGCCGTCGAGAGCCTGGCAACGCTCATGGACACACCACTAGAGGTCGATGGCGACGTCGCCGACCGGGACGGAGACACACAGCTGGATCTCCTCGTCGGGGTCGGTGGACAGCGCGCCGTTTCGCACGTCGCGCACGCGGCCCGCGGTCTTCACGCGGGTGCAGGAGAAGCAGATGCCCATGCGGCAGCCGTGCTCGGGCTTGAGCCCGGCGGCCTCGGCCTGGTCGAGCAACGTGGCCCCGGAGTTGGCGGCGGTCTTGTCGCTGCGGGCGAACGTGACATGGCCCGTCGCTTCCGAGGCGTCGGTCGTGATCGGCGCCGGGGCGAAGTCCTCGGTGTGCAGGCGGTCGGCGACGCCGAGGTCGGCGAAGGTCTCGCGGACGCTCCGCATGAGTCCGGGCGGGCCGCAGAGGTAGGTCTGCGCCTCGGCGTACCAGGGGGCGACCTTGCGCAGGTGGGTCTCGTCGAAGAACCCGGTCAGGTCGCCATCGTCGGCGTCGGTGTAGGCCAGTACGGCGTCGCGCGCCCGCAGCTCGTTTATCGCCGGTACGTCGGACTCGCGGTAGGCGTAGTGAAGGAACGCGACCTGGCCTTGGTAGCCCTCGTCGGCGAGGGTCCGCAGCATGCTCAGCACCGGTGTGATGCCGCTGCCGCCGCTGATCAGCAGGATCTTGTCCGGCCGGGTCAGCGGCAGGGTGAACGTGCCTTCCGGCTGGGACAGGTGCAGGACCAGGCCGGGCTTGGCGTGCTCCCGCAGCCACCGCGACACCATGCCCTCATGGTGGACCTTGACGATCAACTCGAACCTGCCGTCGCGGTGCTGCGAGGTGGCGGGGGAGTAGCACCGGGTCCGGCGCACGCCGTCGATGTCGACCGAGACGCGGACGTACTGGCCCGCGGTGAACCCGCGCCAGCGGCGGGTCGGCCGAATGGTCAGCGTGACCGTGTCCGGGGTGCTTCGGTGAACAGCTGTCACCTCACCGCGCAGGTCCCGGATGACCAGCATAGGGTTGATCAGTTCGAGATAGCGGTCGACGCCATGGGGTGTGGCCAGGGCCTCCAGCAATCGCAACCCGGGAGTGCGCACCGTGACCTCCTCCGTCGGTGAACATGCGTACACTGAAAAGTGCATCGCGATGGAGCGTGAGTGTCAACTTGAGGGAGGTGTGACAGTGCACACGCGTACTCTCAACGTCGTGGCAGTGGAACCGGTCGGGTCGCGGCAGGAACGCAAGCAGCGCACCCGTCAGGCGCTGCTGGACGCGGCGCTGCGGGCCGAGGAGAGCCTGGCGAGCCTGAGCCTGCGCGAGGTCACCCGCGAGGTCGGCATCGTGCCCACGGCGTTCTACCGGCACTTCGCCTCCATGGACGAGCTGGGCGTGGTGCTCGTCGAGGAATCCATGCGCACGCTGCGCGCCATGCTCCGCGAGGCCCGTCGCAACCCGGCCGGAGACGCGATCCGCGGATCGGTGTCGATCCTGGTCAACCAGGTCGACGGCTACGGCCCGCACTTCCGCTTCCTGCTGCGCGAACGGCACGGCGGCGTCGAGCCGGTCCGCCGCGCGATCCACGCGGAGCTGCGCCTGCTGGGCAGCGAACTGGCCACGGACCTCGGCCGGTTCCCTGGCATGTCGGGCTGGTCGGCCGACGACCTGCGCATGGCCGCGGACCTGATGGTCGGCGGGATGCTGTCCATCGTGACCGCACTGCTCGACGTCGGCGACCACCCTGGGGACCGTGCCGAGGTCGTGTCCGTCGCCGAACGCCAGCTGCGGCTGATCGTGCTCGGCATGAGCCGCTGGACGAGCCACGGGCACCGGGGTTAGCCTGGTCACGGCGCTGTACCGCGCCTGACCTCTGATTCGGTGCTCGCGCCACCGACGCGATAGGGGTAAAGGGGACTTCGGGTCCTCGGTGCGTCGGTCCGACATGCCCTGATCGGTGGGGCAGCGCAAGCGCGAGTTCGCTGTCATCGCCCGGGAGCATGATGACCAAGCACAAGACGTTCAAGACCAAGGTCCGCACTCGCATGGCCAAGACCGGCGAGAGCTACGCCGCGGCGCGCAGGCAGCTGATCACCCCGCTCGACGAGATGGTCACCCCTGAGGCCACGCGCAATGGCACCGGCCGCGAGCGGGAGGAATGGTTCGCCCTGCTCGACAAGTGGGGCGCGACCACCCGCACGCACACACAGATCGCGCGCTGGCTGTTCGAGACGCACGGCGTCACCGGCTGGTGGGCGCAGAGCATCACCGTGGCCTACGAGCAGGCCCGCGGAATGCGGGAACCGGGCCAGCGCTGCGACGGCAAGTTCGCCGCGAGCGTGAGCAAGACGATGACGGTCGCACCCGAGTTGGCCACCGCCGCGTTCACCGACGAGGTCCTGCGCGAGCAGTGGCTCCCGGACGTGGACCTGACGCTGCGGACGGTCCGTCCCGGCAAGACGGTGCGCGCCCTGTGGCCCGACGGCCGCACCCAGATCAACATGAGCGTCGACGTCAAGGGGCCGGACAAGGTCCAGGTCGCCGTCGCCATCGAGAAACTGGAGGACGCCGCGTCCGCCGCCGAGATGCGCGAGTTCTGGCGCGAGCGGATCGCCGACCTGAAGAAGGTCATCGAGGGCTGAGTGTGGACGGGCGCACGCGATTGGCGTGCGCCCGTCGACCCGCGGTGGGGTCAGGACTCCTTGGTGCCTCTGGCTTGTGGCGGCTCGGCGGCCATGGTGAGGGCCACGCCGAACTCCTGGCGGATGGCGTGGGCCGCGGCGCCGACGACCGCGCTGTCCTCGCCGAAGGCGGAGTACCGCAGCCGCACGGGCGTGAAGCCCGACATCACGCGCGCGGCGAGCACCGCGTTGACCGCCGCGAGCAGGCGCGGCCCGATCCGGTGGTCGGCCACGGGTCCGCCGACGACGAACTCGTCCACGTCGAGGGCCGCGGTCAGCATCGACACCGCCCGCGCGAGGCCGTGGGCCGCACGGTCGACCCGCTTGCCCAGCGCGTGGGTGGTGCTGTCGTCTGCCCAGGACGCATAGCGCGCGACGACCTCGGGCGAGGCGTCGCCGAGGATCGTGGGGAGCGCGGCGACTGTCTCCAGACAGCCGCCCAGGCCACAGTGGCACCGCAGGGCGACTCCGATGTCGACGTGGCCGATCTCGCCGCTGCGGAAGCCGCGGCCCTCGTGCAGCCTGCCGTCGAGCACGATGCCCGCGCCGATGCCGGTGCCGAGCCACAACAGGACCAGGTCCGGGCCGGGGTCGGTGCTGCGAGCCACCTCGGCCAGCGCGATCGCGTTCGCGTCGTTCACTACGTGCACCGGCACGCCGCCGCACCGCCGCGAGAGTTCGCTGCCCAGGGGGTACCAGTTCCACCCAAAGCTGATGGCCGAGCGGACCACGCTGTCCCGGTCGACGATGCCGGGGACCGACAGGCCGATCGCGGTGACGTTGTCGGTGCTCACTCTGCGGATCAGGCGGGCCACCGCGGCCGGATCGAACTGCGCGGGCAGCGCGGTGGACGCGCGACGCTCCACCCGGCCGGTCAGCGTGAGCAGCTGCGCGGTCGCGCGGTCGGTGCCGACGTGTACCCCGATGAAGCGATGGTGGTCCTCGTCGAGTTCCAGGAGCGTGCGCGGTTTGCCGCCGCGGGAGACGGCGTGGCCCGCCTCGCGGACCAGCCTGCGCTCGACCAGCGCCGAGACGATCGTGGACACGGTGGCGGCGGGCAAGCCGGTCTCGCGCACGACATCGGTGCGCGCCCGGCCACCCTGGGCGACCGACTGCAGCACCAAGGCGTCATTGCGCTCGCGCAGCGACTCCTTCGTCGCCTTGCCGGTGTATCGCAGCTGCGTCATGTCCGCCACTTACTTCGTCAGTCGATGGAAGTGATCGAACTGTACGCAATGGTTCAGACCACTTGCAATAGGCGGAGACTTCGCGCCCGTGATTTGGCAATGTGATCAGCCGGGTGGCGCGATGGTTATCGGGCCCACAAATGGTACAACTGTACTGTGACCGCCAACACAGTCGTAGGCGTCCCGCGCGAGTCCGCCGCGGGTGAACGCCGGGTGGCGCTCGTGCCCAAAGTGGTCGAGCGGCTGCGGGCCCGTGGCCTGGACGTCGTGGTCGAGCAAGGGGCAGGCGCGGCCGCTCTCATCCCGGACGACGCCTACGTCAGAGCGGGCGCGACCTTGGGCGACCCGTGGTCGGCCGATGTCGTGGTCAAGGTCGCTCCGCCCAGCCGCGACGAGATCGCGCGGCTGAGGTCCGGGGCCGCCCTCATCGGCTTCCTCGCCCCGCTGACCGACCCCGACGGGGTGGCCGCCCTGGCCGACGCCGGAGTCACCGCCTTCGCCATGGAATCCGTGCCGCGCATCTCCCGTGCGCAGACGATGGACGCACTGTCGTCGCAGGCCAACGTCGCCGGGTACCGCGCCGCGATACTCGCCGCCGAGCGGCTCACCAGGTTCTTCCCGATGCTGACCACCGCGGCGGGCACGGTCCCGCCCGCCAAGGTGCTGGTCCTCGGCGTCGGCGTCGCCGGTTTGCAAGCGCTTGCCACCGCGCGCAGGCTCGGCGCGCACACCACCGGCTATGACGTGCGGCCCGAGGTCGCCGAGCAGGTGCGCTCGGTCGGCTCCCAGTGGCTCGACCTGGGCATCGAGGCCATCGGCGAAGGCGGCTACGCGCGCGCGCTGACCGACGCCGAACGCGCCGAGCAGCAGCGGCAGTTGGCGCACGCGATCGGCGGGTTCGACGCGGTGATCACCACGGCGCTCGTCCCCGGCCGCACCGCGCCGACCCTGGTCACCGCCGAGGCCGTCAAAGGCATGCGGCCCGGCAGTGTGGTGGTCGACCTCGCGGGGGAGGCGGGCGGCAACTGCGAGCTCAGCGAGCCGGGGCAGACGGTCGTGGTCCACGACGTCACCATCGCCGCCCCGCTCAACCTGCCCGCCGCCATGCCCGAACACGCCAGCGAGCTCTACGCGCGCAACGTGCAGGCGCTGCTGGACCTGCTGGTCGACGCCGACGGCGCGCTGGCCATCGATTTCGGCGACGAGGTCGTCGCAGGCGCGTGTGTGACCAGGAAGGGGCCCTGATGCTGGTGCAGAACCTGGCGGTGCTCGTGCTCGCGGGCTTCGTCGGCTTCGCGGTGATCTCGAAGGTGCCCAACACCTTGCACACGCCGCTGATGTCGGGCACCAACGCCATCCACGGGATCGTCCTGCTCGGCGGGCTGATCGTGCTCGGACTCGGCGCGGAGAGCGTGCTCGACAAGATCCTGCTGGTCGTCGCGATCGCCTTCGGCACGATCAACGTCGTCGGCGGGTTCCTGGTGACCGACCGGATGCTGGCCATGTTCAAAGACCGTTCCAAGAGGACGGACAAATGAGCCGCGACATCCTGATCCAGTGTCTCTACATCGTCGCGTTCGCCTTGTTCATCTACGGCCTGATGGGGCTGACCGGCCCGCGCACGGCCGTGCGCGGCAACCTGATCGCCGCTGTCGGCATGGGCATCGCGGTGGTGGCCACGCTGCTGACCCCAGGCATGGGCAACTGGCTGCTGATCGTGCTGGGCATCGTGCTCGGCACCGTCGTCGGCGTGCCCGCGGCCAAGCGGGTCAAGATGACCGCCATCCCGCAGATGGTGGCGCTGTTCAACGGCGTGGGCGGCGGCGCGGTCGCGTTGATCGCCTGGGTCGAGTTCCGGCAGAGTGACGGGTTCGCGCACGCGCCCGCGTATGTCGCGATCGCCAGCCTCTTCTCGGCGATCGTGGGGTCGGTGTCGTTCTGGGGCTCCAATATCGCCTTCGGTAAGCTGCAGGAGCTGATCTCGGGGCGGCCGATCGGCATCGGACGGCTGCAGCAGCCGCTCAACCTCCTTCTGCTGCTGGGCGCGGTGGTCTGCGCGACAGTCATAGCGACAGGCACCGACAACGAGTGGCTGATGATCGGCCTGCTCGTCGCCTCGGCGGTGCTGGGGGTGATGGTCGTGCTGCCCATCGGCGGCGCGGACATGCCCGTCGTCATCTCGCTGCTCAACGCGCTGACCGGGCTCAGCGCCGCGGCGATGGGCTTGGCGCTCGACAACACCGCGCTCATCGTGGCGGGCATGATCGTCGGCGCGTCCGGCTCGATCCTGACCAACCTGATGGCCAAGGCGATGAACCGGTCGATTCCGGCGATCGTCGCGGGCGGCTTCGGTGGCGGAGGCGGTACTGGCACCGCGATCGAGGGCGACCAGACGGTCCGCCGCACCAGCGCGTCGGACGCGGCGATCCAGATGGCCTTCGCCAACCAGGTGATCATCGTCCCCGGCTACGGGATGGCGGTGGCGCAGGCGCAGCACGCCGTGCGGGAGATGGCGGATCTGTTGGAGGCCAAGGGAGTCTCGGTCTACTACGCCATCCACCCGGTCGCCGGTCGCATGCCGGGACACATGAATGTCCTGCTGGCCGAGGCCGACGTGCCGTACGACCGGCTCAAGGAGATGGACGAGATCAACCGCGAGTTCAGCCGCACCGACGTGGCCATGGTGATCGGCGCCAACGACGTCACCAACCCCGCCGCGCGGACCGACCAGGACTCGCCGATCTACGGGATGCCGATCCTCAACGTCGACGAGAGCCGGTCGGTGATCGTCCTCAAGCGAGGGATGGCGCCGGGGTTCGCGGGCGTGGACAACGCGCTGTACTTCGACCCCAAGACATCAATGCTGTTCGGCGACGCGAAGTCCTCTGTGAACGAAGTCACCGAGGAACTGAAGGCGCTCTAACTCTTTGAGGGAGAAAGGTCCTAGGACCTGCTAACTCCTTTGAGGGAGAACGATCCCTCGCGAGGTTGATGCACGGCGCCGCCGAACTGCCTAACGTCGAAGACATGAGAAATCGACTGTTCGACTGGATCGCGGTGCCGCTGGTCCGGAGCCTCACGATGCTGCTACTCGCCTTGGTGACGGTCCTCTTGGCACAGGCGACTCGTCGTCGCCGAGCAGACGGTGAAGGCACACGTCCGGAGCCTCGTGGCGAAACGCGGGTCGCGGGACCGGACTCAGGCTGTGGTTTACGCCGACGAGAGCGGCCTGGTTCGACCGGGTCGGCCATGATGGGGGCATGTTCACTGTCGTCGAGGCGAAGATCGAGGTCGGCCGTCTGCTCCCGGTGTTCGACGAGATCGTGGCGTTGCGGGCGGACGCGGCGGAGTTGGGCGCGGCGCTGAATTCCGGGGTCGAGACCGGGTTGGGCGGGATGCCGGAGTTCAAGGCGGCGCAGGCGCGGCTGGACGAGCTGATGACGCTGGTGCAGCACACCGGCGCCGAGCTCAAGGGGTTCGCTCCGCTGTTGGTCGACTTTCCCGGTGAGCTCGACGGGGTGCCTGTGTTGTGGTGCTGGCTGGAGGGTGATCGGGAACTGGGCTGGTACCACCGGTCCGACCTGGGCTTCGCGGGCCGCAGGCGGCTACCGGTGTGAGGCGAACCAGGGGTGGTGCAGGTCGAGGTAGCTGATGTCGGTGAGGACCGACATGTCCTCCTGCATCGCCGCGCTGACCTCAGGGGGCAGTTCCTTGGACTCGCCCACCCGGGCCTCGTCCTCGGAGGTGAAGAACACCGTCTCGGTGAAGAAGCCGTCGGCGTCGATGGCCATGGTGGCGCCCATGACGTCGGGGCGGTACTTGGTCATCATCTCGGCGGCGCGCTCGTTAAGGGCGTGGGCCTTGTCGCGGTCGGTGACCCGGCCCTGGATGATCTGGACGAAACCGGCGTCGTCGGAGCCGCCGTTGAGCAGCAGCGTCACGTCTTCGCAGTCGTGGAACATGGCTTCGCCCTCGAAGCACTGTTCCATCTCGCTCCACCAGGCGCCTTGCTCGGGGCGTTCGCTGTTGCGGCGGGCCGCTTCAGCGGACTCGAAGCGGATGCAGCAGACCAGCATGCGGTCGTCGGTGATGCCGTAGGTGCCGCCGAGCCAGCCGTCGGCGCCCGGTTCCAGGTCGGCCAGCCACCGGTCCATAGCGGCCCGCGCGGCCTGCTCGTCGCGCACGCGGCCCTGGATGATCTGCATGAACATGGTGCGCTCCAATCGGGTCGTCCTCCCGATGGCGTCCCTCGTCCCGGGCTGGCGACCAAGTGAGGAAACACCCACCCTACGACCGCGCGGCCCATCGCACGACAGGGGCGAAAGCCTCAGGCCGAGCCGTCACGCTCAGGTGTCGTCGCGGCCCTGTTCGGCCAGGAACTGCTCGAACTGGGTGGCCAACTCGTCCCCGGTGGGGATGGGCGCGCCCGGCTCGGCGAGCATGTTGCGGCCCGCGGCCTCGGCGAAGCTGTCGTACTGGCGTTCCAGCGCGCGCACCCCGTCGGCGATGTCGTCGGACTCGGCGACCTGGCGCTCGATCTCCAGGTCGGCCTGGCGCTTGGCCTCGCGCAGGCTCTCGGCGGGCAGCCGCAGGCCGGTGGCCCGTTCGACGGAGTCCAACAGCGACAGCGCCGCGGCCGGGTAGGAGGCGTGCGAGAGGTAGTGCGGCACGTGCGCGGCGAAGCCCATCGCGTCGTGGCCGGACTCGCCGAGGCGGAATTCCAGCAGCGCGGAGATGCCTGCGGGGACCTGCAGGCGGTTGAACACCTGGCGGTAGTCGCGGACCAGTTCCGGCCGGGTGCCGTGCGCGGTGACCTCCAGCGGCCGGGTGTGTGGGACGCCCATCGGGATGCCGTGGAACCCGACCGCCATCCGCACGCCCCACCGCTCGACCAGCGAGCCGACGGCGGCGCTGAACCGCTCCCACTCGCGGTCCGGTTCGGGGCCGGTGAGCAACAGGAACGGCATGCCGTCGGTGTCGTGCAGCAGGTGCACGGCGATCTCGGGCGCGGTGTATGACTCCCAGTGGTCGGTGAGGTAGGTCATCGTCGGCCTGCGCGCTCGGTAGTCCACGAGCCGGTCGGCGTCGAATCGAGCGACGACCCGGTGCTCCAGGGTCTCCAGCAGGTGCTCGGCGACCAGACGGCCCGCCGATCCCGCGTCCATGAACCCCTCGAAGTTGTGCAGCAGCACCGTGCCCGTCAGATCGGGGACATCCGAGTCCACGCCGTACAGGTCCTCCGGACCGTCCACCACAACTGCCTCCCAGTCTCCGACCTAGCCACCCCAGTAAACGCCACCGCGACCCAGTCCATTCCTGGTTCCCGGATGACAAACTCATCTCATGAGCAGGCCCGCGGTGATCGACGCCGCCGATCTAGGCCTTTTCGGGCCGGACTCGGTGACGTGGCAGGTGCACGCCGACCCGTCGATGTGGTTCGGCGGGATCCGCAGCCTGTACTTCCAGGCGCTGCATCCGCGTGCCGTGGCGGGCGTGGTGCAGAACTCCGACTTCCAGGGCGACCCGCTCGGCAGGCTGGTCCGCACCGCGGACTTCGTCGGGATCACCACCTACGGCACCGTTGACCAGGCCGAACAGGCGGGTGCGCGGGTGCGCCGGGTGCACCGGTCACTGCGGGCCAAGGACGACCGGGGCAGATCGTTTCGGATCGATGACCCGGAACTGCTGCTCTGGGTGCATTGTGCTGAGACTTCGTCATTTCTCGCGGTCGCGCGCCGCGCGGGCTTCCCGCTGACCAAGGAACACGCCGATCTCTACTTCCGCGAACAACGCTCGTCGGCCGCGCTCGTGGGCCTCGACCCGGACGAAGTGCCGGGCAGCGTCAGCGAAATGTCGACCTACCTGAAACGTGTTTACCCTTTGTTAAGAAGAAGCGACGACTCTGATCTGATCTACGACTTCTTGCACCGGCCGCCGGTGCAAGGGCTTCTGGCGATGGGCGCGCGGGTCTACGAACCGACAATCGGTCATTTGTCGTATTCGCTGTTGCCGGGGTGGGCGCGGCGGCTTTACGGCCGCCGCGCTTACCCTGCCTCGGTGACCACCTTGGCCGTACGCGCGTTCCGTAAGGCCGCGCTGGCCGTACCCGGTGGATTCCGGCTGTCTCGCAAGATCGAGCCCGCACCGGTCGCCGCTATTCGGCGACTCGGTGAATGGGCCGCGCCGTCACCGGCGCGGCTGCCGGACCTCAGCCGCCGTGGGCTTCCTGGAACTTGATCACCAGCGCCTGCGGGATCCGGCCGCGCTCGGCGATGCTCTCGCCCTGGCTGCGCGCCCACTCGCGAATCGCCTGGTTGTCGGCCTTGTCGGCGGCCGAGGGGGACTTGCGCGCGGTGACGGCGTTCACCTTGGCCTTGCGGCCGCCGGTGCGGCGGGCGTGGCCGACGAACTCCGCGAGTGACTCGCGCAGGCGGGTGGCGTTCTCGGTCGACAAGTCGATCAGGAAGTCCACGCCGTCGAGAGCGAAAGTGACGGTCTCGTCGGCTGTGCCACCGTCGAGATCATCGACCAGCTCGACAACGGTCTTCTGCGCCACGGTTTCCTCCGCGTGATGAGAGTCGTATTGGCCGAATTGGCCGCGGTCGTCCGGTATTCCTCCGACCGCCTGTGGGAATCATAGGGGTATCTCGTCGTGGAACCCACAAGCCGGTCCGGTGTGGCGCTCGTGGATAATCACGCGGGGAGGTGTGATGGCGGCCGACATTGCGGCGAAGGGCACGCTCGCCGCGGTCGCCCTCGGCGGGGCGGTGGGATCACTCGCGCGATATTGGCTGGTCAGCGTGGTCCCGGCCAAAACTGGCGGATTTCCGCTGGGCACTTTGCTTGTCAATTCCGTCGGTTGCCTGCTCATCGGGGCGCTGATGGTCGCCGTGGTGGAGCTGAGAAAAGTTCATACCCTTGTCAGGCCATTTCTCGGTGTCGGTGTACTAGGTGGGTTCACCACGTTCTCTGCCTACACCGAGGAAGTCCGCGCCCTGCTCGCCCCGGACACTATGCTCGTGGCGCTGGCCTACCTGATCACCACAGTCCTGTGCGCCCTCGCAGCGGTGGCGGTCGGGATGCGCCTGGCCAGGTGGGCGGTGTGACCGTACTCCTGGTCGCCCTCGGCGCCGCCGTCGGCGCGCCCGCGCGGTACCTGGTCGACCGTGCGCTGCGCGGACGCTTCGGCCACGGCTTTCCGTGGGGCACGCTGGTGGTCAACATCGTTGGCTCGGGAGTGCTCGGCGCGCTCGCGGGCGTGTCGACGGCGACAAACGCACTGCTCGGCGTCGGTTTCTGCGGCGCGCTGACCACCTACAGCACCTTCGGCTATGAGACGGTCCGACTCCTGGAGGACAGCGCCTACCGCAAGGCGTTCGCCAACGTCGCGGTCAGCGTGGTCGCGGGCATCGGCGCGGCCGCCGTTGGCCACGCGCTCAGCGTGCCAGGCTGAGCTGCAGCGCCTTGGTGACGATCTCCTTGAGCGCCGGGTCGTCCGGCGCCGATGGCTGGTCCAGCCAGACCGCCTGCACGAGCTTGAGACTGTTTCCCTCACGCCCGCTGGCGTAGGCGGCCGACTCGAAGGTCGGCTTGCGGTCCCCCGGCCAGGCCACGCCTTCCGCGGCCTGGTCGGCGACACCGCCGCCGCCGGACCGGTCGGCCACGGTGCGCAGTTCGGTCGCCGAACTGCTGGAGCTGAACCGCAGTACCGACACGAGGACCGCCGCGTGCTTGCCGTCCGAGGTGGCCTCGAAGCGCGCGCGGATGAGGCGCGCGCACCCGTTGGCCTCCAGCCAGCCGCGCACGTCGCCGAAGGCGTGGGCGGCGCAGTCGGTGTGCTCGGCCGACCCGCGCGCGGTGAAGCCGACGCCGTCGACCGGGACCGGGCCGGGTCGGTTGCCGTCGGGGTCGCGCTGGTGGCCGGAGTCGCTGGCCGAGCTGATCGCCACGGCGATCCCGGTGATCAGCAGGATCGCCACCAAGATCGCGGCGATGATCGGCAGCCACCGCAGGCCGCCTTGCTTCGGCGCGGCGACCGGCTTGGGTGCGGCCGGGCCGTCGACGACCCGGGGGATCAGCGTGGTGGTCGCCGCGGCGGCCGCATGGGGGAAGCCTTCCGCCGCGAGGTCGCCGAGGTCGGGTCCCGTGGGGTGCAGCGCGGCGAGGATCCGCCCGGCCTCCGCCACCGTGCACGGCCGCGGGTGGGTGGCCAGTTCGCGGGCGGCGGTGAGCAGGTTCATCGGCTCGGGGTGCAGGATCCGGACCCCACGCACCAGGTCGGCGGTGGGCTGAGAGACCTGTGAGACGTAGGGGCCGATCGCGACGACCGTGCTGACCGGCACCGGCTCGACCCGGCCCGCCTGCAGCAGTCCGGTGACCGCCGCGGTCGCGGCCAGCGCCTCGGCCGCCGGGTTGGTCGCCCCGTCCGGCCGGACAAGCGGCCAGCCGTCGGTCTTCCACTGCCCGCCCAGTGGCGCGTCCAGGCGCACGGCCGGGTCGGGCAGGTCCACCCCGACGATCACCAGGACCCCGCGCGGCAGCACGACCACGGCGTCGATGGGTTGATCACTGCCGGGCGGCTGGACGCCGAGCAGCGCGATCCCGCCGACGACCTCGTCACCGCGTCCCCAGGACACCAGCGCGGCGCGCAGGTCCTTGCCCACGGCGGAGGTCGCGTCCCCGATCCGGACCAGCCGCACCCGCCACCTCCCCGACCAGTGGCGGTTCGGTCTCGAACGTCGCCGTGTCGACACGGTAGCGGTGTGTTCCAGGGCTGATCGCGGCGCCCTGGCCGGCGAACGGGTGCGACCGTCGTCACCCAAACGGGCGACCGTCGTTACGGTGAACGTCACCTTCCAAGTCGGTTTTTGTCCTGGAGGTTCCATGTTTGGTCGTTCCCTGCGCGGCAAGCGAGTACTCATCGGTCTGACGGCCGCGGCTGTCGCCATTCCGCTGACGGTCACCTCGCCCGCCTCAGCGGGTCCACTCGCCCCGCTGTCCGCCTCGCTCACCGCGTTGCTCGGCTCCGCCACCCAGTCACTCACCGTCCTGGTCCACGGCACATCGGCCGCCGCGGCCGACACCGCCGCCCGACAGGCCGGTCTCGCCCCGATCGGCAAGTTCAACAAGGTCGGCGTGGTCGTCGCCCGGGGGTCGGCCCAGCAGGTCCAAGCCGTGCGCGCCAACTCCGGCGTCACCTATGTCGAGGGCAATGACCCGGTTCGCTACCTCGCCAGTAGCCCGGGGACGACCGCGACCACGAGCCTGCAGGCCCAGCAGACGCTGACCGGCGCGAACGGGCGCAAGCTCGACGGCAGCGGCGTCTCGGTGGCGATCATCGACTCCGGGATCGACCCGACCCACCCCGCGTTCAAGGGCGACGACGGCAAGACCCGCGTCGTGCGCAACCTCAAGAGCCTGTGCCTGGACGAGGCCAGCGTCGGCACCGGCTGCATCACCGACGTCCCGACGTCGGTCGACACCGACGCGCTCGCCGTGGGCGGTCACGGCACCCACGTGTCGGGCATCGCCGCGGGCAAGCGGCTGACGCTCAGCGACGGCACCCAGGTCGGCGGTTCGGCCCCCGGCGCCAAGATCGTGTCGATCTCGACTGGTGCGGTGATCCTCATCGTCGGCGCCGACGCGGCGCTGAACTGGGTGCTGGAGAACCACCGCGCGCCCTGCGGCGCGGGTGTCCCGGCGAGCACCTGCCCGCCGATCAAGGCGATCAACAACTCCTACGGGCCCTCCGGGGGTGGCGCGTTCGACCCGAACTCCGCCACCGCCAAGATCCAGCGCCAACTCGCCGCCGAAGGCGTGGTCACGGTGTGGGCCAACGGCAACGACGGTGGCGACGGCTCGGCGAACGTGTCGAACCCGCCCGGCCAGGACCCGACCCCCGGCGTGCTGTCGGTCGCTTCCTACAACGACCAGGCCACCGGCACCCGCAACGGCACCGTGTCCGGCTTCTCCTCCCGTGGCCTGGCCACTAACCCGGCGACCTGGCCGGACATCTCCGCGCCGGGGGAGAACATCATCTCGGCGTGCAGGCTGTACCTGCCGATCTGTGCCACCGGCCTGGCCCCCAAGAACGGCCCGGGGCTGCTCGACATCGGCAGCTACAACGTGATCAGCGGGACATCGATGGCTGCGCCACAGATCACCGGCATTGTCGCCCAGCTGTTCCAGGCGAAGCCGACCGCGACCCCCGCCGAGATCGAGGCCATCCTCAAGACCAAGGCGCACAAGTTCACGAATGGGGCGGCCTACACCGCCGTCGGGCCGTACACGAGCAGCTTCGACAAGGGAACCGGCCTGGTCGACGTGGTCGCCGCCGCGACCGCTCTAGGCGCACACTGATTCACTGACTCGGGGTATGCGGGGAGTCTGGCGACAGGCTCCCCGCATTCTTGTTTTACCTAAGAATTTGCTGATGCGCCTGATGCTTTCCGTGGTTCGTGTGGCCAAAGTGTCCGGATGCAGGGCACAATGTGGCGGGTATTCCACCCGTGCGGCAACCGCCGGTCGACAGGACGTAGGGGAAGACGATCCTCGTCGAGCAGCGGAGGTCAGCAGTGAGCACCCGTGGAAACACCCAAGGCGTGGTGTACGTCCACTCGTCGCCGTCTGCGGTATGTCCGCACGTCGAGTGGGCTATTTCGGGCACCCTCGGGGTGCGCGCCGAATTGAAGTGGACCGCGCAGGCCGCCGCGCCCGGCCAACTGCGTGCCGAGTGCGCGTGGACCGCCGACGCGGGCACCGGCGGCAAGCTCGCGGGCGCCCTGCGCGCGTGGCCGATGATCCGCTTCGAGGTCACCGAGGAACCCAGCGCCGGTGTCGACGGTGAACGTTTCTGCTACGCCCCGACCCTGGGCCTGTGGCACGCGCGCACCAGCGCCAACGGCGACATCGTCGTCGGCGAGGACCAGCTGCGGACCTTGGCGGCGTCGGCCAGGGCGGGGGAGTCCTTCGCCTACGGCGTCGACGAGCTGCTCGGCGCGTCGTGGGACGAGGCGCTGGAGCCGTTTCGCCGCGCGGGCGACGGCGCCCCGGTGACCTGGCTGCACCGGGTCGGATAGTGGTTGTGGCACGCTTGACCTGTGGTTGAGGGGTCGATGCGGCAGCAGTGGGTGTGGCCCGCGGTGCTGGTCGCCGTGGTGCTGACGGCCGCGGCGAGCCTGCTGGCCCGCGAGCTGTACGCCGATGATCGCGCCGCGCCGCCGCCCGCGGCCGTCCTGCCGAGCGAGGGCCCGCTGCCCGCCGCCGAACAGCCGGGCCACCGAGATGTGCGCGGCACGCAGGACGCCACCCAGCACCCGATGTACGAGACGGTCCGGCAGTTGCTGCAGACCTATTTCGACGCGATCAACGGCAAGAACTACGCCCGCTGGCAGACCACGGTCACGGCGGACCGGATCAAGAACATGCCCGAGACCAACTGGCGGGCCAGCTACCGGTCGACGCTGGACGGCAGCATCGTTGTCTACCGGATCGACACGGGCCCAGAGGACACCGCGCGGGTGATGCTGCGGTTCATCAGCAAGCAGGACGTCTCCGACGCGCCGCTTGAGCTGCCGGTGGCGTGCATCCGGTGGAGCGTCGTCTTCCCGATGGCGATCGAGGACGACGTGTGGAAGCTCGCCGGGGGGCCGACCGGCGCCTCACCGCAGCACGAAGCCTGCTGAGACGCCGGTCGGAGGCGGCTCATCTAGAGCGGGATGTTGCCGTGGGCGCCGCGTCCGGCGGGCGCCGCCGCCAACGCCTCGGCCAGCTTCCGCCGGGTCTGACGCGGGTCGATGACCTCGTCGACCACGCCGATGGCCATCGCCCGGTCGACACCGCCCGCGATGCGCTCGTGCTCGGCGGTCAGCTGGGCGTGCAGCGCTTCGCGCTCGTCCTCGGTCGCCGCGGCGAGCTTCTTGCGGTGCAGGATGCCGACCGCCGCCTTGGCGCCCATCACGGCGACCTCGGCCTCCGGCCACGCGAACACCGCGGTGGCGCCCAGCGAACGCGAGTTCATCGCGATGTACGCGCCGCCGTAGGACTTGCGGGTCACCAGGGTCACCCGGGGAACCACCGCCTCCGCGAAGGCATGCAGCAGCTTCGCGCCGCGGCGGACGACGCCGTCCCATTCCTGGCCGACGCCGGGCAGGTAGCCGGGCACGTCCACCACGACCAGCAGCGGCACCCCGAAGCTGTCGCACATCCGGACGAACCGGGCCGCCTTCTCCGCCGAGAGCGAGTCCAGGCAGCCGCCCTTGCGCAGCGGGTTGTTGGCGATCACGCCGACCGTGCGCCGACCGAGGCGACCAAGGCCGACCACGATGTTCGGCGCCCACTTGGCCTGCAGCTCCTCGAACTGCGACACGCCTTCCTCATCGGTGTCGAGGATGCCGCGCAGGACCGGCTTGACGTCGTAGGCGCGGTTGAGCTGCTCGGGCAGCAGGTCGCGCAGCGGGGTCTCCTCGCGCACGGCGTGCAGGTCGAACAGGCCAGGCTTGGCGAACAGGCTGGTGATCCGACGGGCCCGCACGTAGGCGTCGGGCTCGTCGGTGGCCAGCACGTGCACCACACCGGACTTGCGGCCGTGCGCCTCCGCGCCGCCGAGTCCCTCCTGGTCGATCTGCTCACCGGTGACGCTGCGAACCACGTCCGGCCCGGTCACGAACACCCGGCCCGCCGGGGACATGATCACGACGTCGGTCAGCGCCGGGCCGTAGGCCGCGCCACCGGCGGCGGGACCGACCACGACACTGATCTGCGGGACCCGGCCGGAGGCGCGGATCATCGCCGCGAAGACGTTGCCGACCGCGTCGAGCGACTCCACGCCCTCGGCCAGCCGGGCGCCGCCGCAGTGCCACACGCCGATCACCGGGCAGCGCTCGCGCACCGCGGTGTCGATGGCCTCGACGATGTGCCTGCACCCCTCCGTGCCCATCGCGCCGCCCATCTTCGTGGCGTCGGTGCAGTAGGCGATGACCTTGACCCCGTCGACGCGACCGCGCACCGCGAACACGCCACTGGTGTCGGCGGGCCGCAGCGGGGCCATCGAGTCGGCGTCGAGCAGTTGGGCGAGCCGGACCAGCGGATCACGCGGGTCCAGGTCACCGATCTCGCTCGATCGGGTGGCCAGGGCGGTCATGGAGTGCTCCTCAAGGACGGATGGTTCGCCGACGCCGGTCAGGCGGCGGTGAACGCGAGCGCGACGTTGTGGCCGCCGAAGCCGAACGAGTCGTTCACCGCGGCCGTGAGCTCGACCTTGCGCGGCTGGCCGGTGACCACGTCCAAGCCGACCCGCGGGTCGATGTTCTCCAGGTTCCGGGTGGCCGGGATGGTGCCGTAGTAGATCGACAGGATCGTCGCGATGCTCTCGACCGCGCCCGCGCCGCCGACCAGGTGGCCCAGCGACGACTTCGGGGCGGTGATCACGACGTGGTCGCCGAGCGCCTTGCGGATCGCGGCGGCCTCTCCGACGTCACCGACGACGGTGGACGTGGCGTGCGCGTTGACGTGCTGCACGTCGGCCGCACGCAGACCAGCCATCTGGATCGCGTTGGTGATGGCCCTGATCTGGCCGACGCCCTCGGGGTGGTTGCCCGTGATGTGGAAGGCGTCGGAGGTCATGCCGTAGCCGGACAGGCGGCCGTAGATGCGGGCGCCGCGAGCCCGCGCGTAGTCCTCCCGCTCCAGGATGACCACGCCCGCGCCCTCACCGAGGACGAAGCCGTCGCGGTCCTGGTCGAACGGCCGCGACGCGCGCTCCGGCTCGTCGTTGCGCGTGCTGAGTGTGCGGGACTGGGCGAACCCGGCGACGGTGATCGGGTGGATGCACGCCTCGGCGCCACCGGCGACCACGACGTCGGCACGCCCGGTCTGGATCATCTGGTAGGCCGTGGCCAGGCCCTCCGCGCCCGAGGCACACGCCGAGGCGGGGGAGTGCACGCCCGCCCTGGCCCGCAGCTCGATGCCGACGTGGGCGGCCGGGCCGTTGGGCATCAGCATCGGCACCAGCAGCGGTGAGACCTTGCGCAGACCCTCCCGCTCCAGGATGTCGTCCTGGTCGAGCAGGGTCACGGGTCCGCCGATGCCGGTGCCGATGCACACCCCGAGTCGTTCGGGGTCGACCGGCGCTTCCTCGTCCCTCGGCATCTCGAACCCGGCGTCCGCCCAGGCTTCCCTGGCGGCGATGATCGCGATCTGCTCACACCGGTCGAGCCTGCGGGCCTGGACCCGGGGCAGCACGTCGGCGGGGTCGACCGCGAGCGGCGCGTGCAGCCGGGCGGGCAGCTCGAAGCGCTCCGCCCACTCATGCTCGTTGCGGCGCACGCCGTTCTTGCCCGCGAGCAGCGCTTCCCAGGTGGACGGGACATCCCCGCCGAGCGGCGTGGTGGCGCCCAGCCCGGTGATGACGACGTCGACGTTGCTCATGGGGTTTCCTTCGCAGCGGTTGGGTGCTGAGTGCTGAGGTACAAGGAGGTGGGTCAGGACTTGCTGATGTAGGCGACGGCGTCGCCGACGGTCTTGAGGTTGGCCAGCTCGTCGTCCGGGATCTTGACGCCGAACCTGTCCTCGGCCTGCACGGCGATCTCGACCATCGACAGCGAGTCGATGTCGAGGTCGTCGACGAAGGACTTCTCCGGGGTGACGTCGTCCGGCGCCACACCGGCGACCTCTTCGACGATCTCCGCCAGGCCTTCGAGGATCTCGGCTTCGCTGGGCTTCTCCGACATGCCAGTCGTCCTTTCTCAGTTGGTCAACCGGCCGGTGTGCACCTGCCGGAGCTTTATTGGTGTGTCCCTTGCGTTAAGACAACACAGTGGGACAGATCGCTACCTGTCCACGCTGGGACGGGAGATTCATGGACAGATCACCACTTGTCCCGCGTAGGACAGTCCCGCGCCGAAGCCGATCAGCAGGGCGACGTCGCCCGGCTTGATCCGGCCCGCGGCACGCAGGTGGTCCATGGCCATCGGGATGGAGGCCGACGAGGTGTTGCCCGAGAGCACGATGTCGTCGGCGACGACCATGTCCTCGCGGGCGCCCTTGGCGCGCAGCCGCTTGGCGATCGCCTCGATGATGCGCAGGTTCGCCTGGTGCGGGATCAGCACGTCGATGTCCTCTGGCCGCAGGCCGGAGGCCTCCAGCGCGCGCAGCGCGATCGGCGCGATCATGGTGGTCGCCCAGCGGAAGACCGACTGGCCCTCCTGGTAGATGAACCGGCGGTCGGTCATGCCGATGGTGTCGACCAGGTCGCCAGCGCTGCCCCACACGACGGGGCCGATGCCGGGCTCCTCGGCCGGTCCGACCACCGCGGCGCCCGCGCCGTCGGCGAAGATGATCGCGTTGGACCGGTCGACCGGGTCCACCCAGTCGGTGAGCTTCTCGGCGCCGATCACCAGCACGCGCCGGGCCGAGCCGGAGCGCACCAGGTCGGACGCGGTGCCCAAGGCGTAGCAGAACCCGGCGCACGCGGCGTTGAGGTCGAACGCGCCTGCCGCCTTGACCCCGATCCGGTCGGCCACCTGGGCCGCGCCGTTGGGAATGGGCGTCGGCATGGTGCAGTTCGCCAGGATCACAGTGTCCACTTCGGACGGCGCCAGGCCACAGTCGGCCAACGCCTTCGACCCGGCGATGACAGCCATGTCGACCAGACGCTCGTCCGGCGCGGCGAACCGGCGCTCGGCGATGCCCACGCGCTCGCGGATCCACTGGTCGGTGGTGTCCATCTTCTGCGAGAGCTCGTCGTTGGTGACGATGCGCTCCGGCTGGAAGCTGCCGACCCCGAGGATTCGGCTGGCTGGTGCGCCAGTGGCGAGTCGCAGTGTGGTCATGCGGTACTTCCGATCAGTTCGGCCACCGTGTCGAGATTCGCGGGGGTCCTCAGGGCCACGGTGGGGGTGCCGCTGAGTTCGCGCTTGGCCAGGCCGACGAGCGCGCCCGCGGGCGGGAACTCGACGATCGCGTCGACGCCGCGCTCGGCCATGGCCGCCATGCAGCGGTCCCACCGCACCGGGTTGGTGACCTGGTCGATGAGCCGGGCGAGCACCTCCGCGCCATCGGCGACGGCGGCGCCGTCGCGGTTGGACAGCAGGGTGAACGCCGGGTCGGCGGGCGCGGCGAGGGTGGCCGCGTGCGCCGCGAGCGCCTGCTGGGCGGGCGCCATGTAGTGAGTGTGGAAAGCACCCGCGACCTTGAGGGTGATCACCTTGGTGTCGGCGGGCGGCTCGGCGGCCAGCTTCTCCAGTGCCGCGACGGAACCGGCGGCCACGATCTGGCCCGCGCCGTTGCGGTTGGCCGCGACGAGGTCGAGTTCGGCGAGGCGGGCCAGGATGGCCTCCTCGGTGCCGCGCATGAGCGCGGCCATGCCGGTGGGCTCCAACTCGCACGCGGCGGCCATCTCGCGGCCGCGCACCGCGGCCAGGGCGACGGCGTCCGCCGCGGTCAGCGCGCCCGCCATCGCGGCGGCGGCGAACTCGCCGATCGAGTGGCCCGCGATGATCACGTCGACCGGGATCTCGGTGCGCGAGCGCAGCTCCTCGAACGCCAGCAGCGTGGCCGCGACGATCAGCGGCTGGGTGATCGCGGTGTCCTTGATCTCGTCGGCCTCGGCGGTGGTGCCCAGCCGGGTCAGGTCGAGTTTCGCGATCTCCGACCAGCCCGCTAGGCGCTCGGCCGCGCCGGGCAGTTCCAGCCAGGGGGCGAGCATGCCGGGGGTCTGGGAGCCTTGCCCAGGAGCGAGTAGCGCGATCACGTCCATCACTGAACACCGTTTGTCCGCGTTCCACGCATGCTGAGGCTGACCAAGTCCCGGGGTCTGGTTTGTAGGGGTCCTACAAAAGTTAAGCCCGGGTGAACGCTACGCGCGGGTATTTGTTGTCAGATGTGTCGTGTGCCACGGACCAACTCCGGCGTGTCACCACAACCCTCGCGAACGCGACAGCCTGCCAACCGCGAGTGCCACCCGCAGCACCAGCGCGTCGCGGGGATCGGCCGCGTTGCGTCCGGTGAGCTCGGTTGCTTTCCTGAGTCGGTACCGGACGGTGTTCGGGTGGACGAACAACTGCCGCGCGCAGGTCTCCAGGACGCCGCCGGTGGCCAGGTACGCCTCGACGGTCTCCTGCAGCGACCCGCCCGCCTCCTCCAGCGGCCGGGCCACCCGGTCGATGAGCTGCCACTCGGCCTCGGGGTCGCCCGCGAGCGCGCGTTCGGGGAGCAGGTCGGTCGACCGGACCGGGCGCGGCGCCTCGGGCCAGGCGACGACCGCCCGCAGCCCGGAGAGCGCGTCGGACGAACTGCGGTGGGCCTCGGCGAGGGTGGTGACGGTGGGTCCGGCGACGACCGGGCCCGCGCCGAACGCCTCGGCCATCTTGGCCATGACCTCGCGGTCGGCGTCCTCGGTCGGGCCCGACAAGACCACGACCAGGCGTGAGCCCTGCACGCCCAGCAGCACCGGGCGGCTCGCGCGGGCCGCCCGGCTGCGGACCTCGTAGACGACGGCCGGAGGGTCGTCGGACGGCGGGTTGCCGACCAGGACGGTCGCTTCGGCGGCGGGGTCCCAGCCGAGAGCGGCCGCTCGGGACAACAGCGACTCCTCGGCGTCACCACGGACGATGCCGTCGACGACGAGGGCTTCGAGCCGGGCGTCCCACGCGCCGCGGGCCTCGGCGGCGGAGGCGTAGGACATGGCCGACGCGAACGCGACCTCGCGGCCGTAGCGGAGCACGGCTTCGGAGAGGACGGCCCGTTCGGTGTCGTCTTTCGCCAGGTCGGGGACCAGTTCCTCGAAGATCTGCAAGGAGACGCGGACCATCTCGACCGTCTGGCGCAGGCTGATCCACCGGGAGAGGTCCCTCGGGGCGCCGCGGAAGGTGTCCGTGGTGAGGCGGAGGGCTTCCTTGGGATCCCGGAGCCAGGCGGTGAAGCCCGCGACGCCGTTCTGGGCGACCAAGAGAACAGAGGCGCGCTGGTCGGCGGGCATGCGGCCGAACCAGGCGAACTGGCTGTCCATGGCCGCGACGGCCGCGGACGCCAGCTTGCCGGACGCCCGCTCCACCGCGTCCAGCGTTTCCGCCGATAGTGCTGTCGGCCCGCTCACGTGCTCAGGCTCCCACACGGCCTGCTCAGGTCCATCCGCGACATCTAGAGGACAGTGGCTGTCCTGCGGCATAAGGGCGAACGCACGCAAATGCGGCTTCCAATAGTTATGTGCCGCTGATGGATGCAAATATCGCAGCAAAAGGGCGGGCCGCCCGGCATGTTCGGTGCGCTCGATGCCGGACGGCCCATCTCCCCGGTCCCCACCGGTGGTTCAACTATGGGGTTTGGTGCGGGGTAGGCGCCATCTGAAGTCGGAGGGTTAACCCGTTCGTGGGATGTGTCGCGGTTGCCTGTGCCCGTGGGCTGAGAAACGATCTCCCTGGACAGAGATCTGCTCGTCGGGGGCCCTAGGAGGTAGAACATCGTGGGTGCGGAACTTCGCGAGGGGCTCGGTCAGGCGTGGTCGATGGTGGCCACGTTCGTGCCGAAGCTGCTCGGTTTTCTCATCATTCTTCTGATCGGCTGGCTGATCGCCAAGGCGGTGAGCAAGGGGTTGTCCATGCTGATGGGCAAGCTGGGTTTCTCCCGTTTGATGGAGAAGACCGGAATGTCCGGAATGGCCCGCAATTCAGGCATCGACGTGGGCGCGATCCTGGTGAAGTTGGTCTACTACTTCATTCTGCTGATCGCGCTGCAGTTGGCGTTCGGCGTGTTCGGTGAGTCGAATCCGGTGAGCCAGCTGCTCAACCAGGTCATCGCGTTCCTGCCGCGGATCCTGGTGGCGATCGTGCTGCTGGTCGTGGCCGCCGCGGTGGCCAGGGTGGTGCGCGACCTCATCACCAGCGCGCTGGGCAACCGGCCGTTCGGGCCGATGCTGGGCACGGTCGCCTTCGTGTTCATCATCGCCTTCGGCGTCATCGCGGCGCTGAACCAGGTCGATATCGCCACCACGGTGACGATGCCGGTGCTCATCACCGTGCTGGCGACGATCGGCGGCATCCTGGTCGTCGGGCTCGGCGGCGGCCTCATCCGGCCGATGTCGGACCGGTGGGGCGGCTGGCTGGAGCGCATGCAGTCGCAGATGGGCGGCCAGGCCGGGGCGCCGCAGCCGCGGGTCGAGGCGCCCGCCGAGGCGGCCGAGCGCAAGCCACACGAGTCGCGGCGCTGAGCCGTTGAACGCGAACGGGGCGCCAGATCGATGATCTGGCGCCCCGTTCGTCTCGCGATCAGGCGGAGCCGGGGTCCGAGGTCTGCGGGCCCGCGGCGGTGACGTCGTCGATCCGGTACTTGCGGGTGGCTTCCACGACCTTCGCGTGGTCGATCTTCCCGCGCTGCGCCAGCGCGCCCAGCACCGCCACCGTGATCGACTCGGCGTCGACCAGGAAGTGCCTGCGGGCGGCCGGACGGGTGTCGGAGAAGCCGAAGCCGTCGGTGCCGAGGGTGACCATGTCGCCGGGTACCCACGGGCGGATCAGGTCCGGCACCGCGCTCATCCAGTCCGAGACCGCCACGACCGGGCCGGGGGCGTCCTCGAGCACCGTGGTCACGTACGGCACGCGGGGCTCGGCCTCCGGGTGCAGCATGTTGTGCCGCTCGATGTCGACGGCCTCGCGGCGCAGCTCCGACCACGACGTGGCCGACCAGACGTCGACCTGCACGCCCCACTCCTCGGCGAGCAGGCGCTGGGCCTTGACCGCCCACGGCATCGCCACGCCGGAGGCGAGCACCTGGGCCTTGGGGCCGTCGCCCGCAGGGGCCTCGGCGTAGCGGTAGAGGCCGCGCAGCAGGCCCTCGACGTCCAGGCCCTCGGGCTCGGCGGGCTGCTGGTACGGGTCGTTGTAGACGGTCAGGTAGTAGAAGATGTCCTCGGACTGCTCGCCGTACATGCGGCGCAGGCCGTCCTTGACGATGTGGGCGATCTCGAAGGACCACGCCGCGTCGTAGGCGACCGCCGCCGGGTTCGTCGCCGCGAGGAGCAGCGAGTGGCCGTCGTTGTGCTGCAGGCCCTCACCGGTCAGCGTCGTGCGGCCCGCGGTGGCGCCCAGGACGAAGCCGCGCGCCATCTGGTCCGCCGCGGCCCACAGGCCGTCGCCGGTGCGCTGGAAGCCGAACATCGAGTAGAAGATGTAGATCGGGATCATCGGCTCGCCGTGGGTGGCGTAGGACGTGCCGACCGCGGTGAACGACGCCGTCGAGCCCGCCTCGTTGATGCCCTCGTGCAGGATCTGACCCTGCTGGCTTTCCTTGTAGGACAGCATGAGCGAGGCGTCGACCGAGGTGTAGAGCTGGCCCTGCGGGTTGTAGATCTTCTGCGTCGGGAACATCGAGTCCATGCCGAACGTGCGCGCCTCGTCCGGGATGATCGGCACGATCCGGGCACCGATCTCCGGGTCCTTGGCCAGGTCCCGCACCAGGCGGACGAACGCGTGCGTGGTGGCGACCTCCTGCTTGCCGGAGCCGCGCTTGATCACGTCGTAGACCTTGTCGCCGGGCAGCACCAGTGCCTTGGCCTTCGCGCGGCGCTCGGGCAGGTAGCCGCCGAGCTGGCGGCGCCGTTCCTGCAGGTACTGGATCTCCGCGGAGTCCTGGCCGGGGTGGTAGTACGGCGGCAGGTACGGGTTCTTCTCCAACTCGGCGTCGGTGATCGGCACCCGCAGCGTGTCGCGGAACTGCTTGAGGTCGTCCAGGGTCATCTTCTTCATCTGGTGCGTAGCGTTGCGCGCCTCGAAGTGCGGACCCAGGTTGTAGCCCTTGATCGTCTTGGCGAGGATCACCGTCGGCTGGCCGTGGTGCTCGGTGGCCGCCTGGTAGGCCGCGAAGACCTTGCGGTAGTCGTGGCCGCCGCGCTTGAGGTTCCAGATGTCCTGGTCCGACATCGGCTCGACCAGCGCCTTGGTGCGCGGGTCGCGGCCGAAGAAGTGCTCGCGGACGAAGGCGCCGTCATTGGCCTTGTAGGTCTGGTAGTCGCCGTCGGGGGTCTGGTTCATCAGGTTGACCAGGGCGCCGTCGCGGTCGGCGTGCAGCAGCGTGTCCCACTCGCGGCCCCAGATGACCTTGATGACGTTCCAGCCCGCGCCGCGGAAGTAGGATTCCAGCTCCTGGATGATCTTGCCGTTGCCGCGCACCGGGCCGTCGAGGCGCTGCAGGTTGCAGTTGATCACAAAGGTGAGGTTGTCGAGGCCCTCGTTGGCCGCCACGTGGATCAGGCCGCGCGACTCGGGCTCGTCCATCTCGCCGTCGCCGAGGAAGGCCCACACGCGCTGGTCGGAGGTGTCCTTGATGCCGCGGTCGCGCAGGTAGCGGTTGAACCGGGCCTGGTAGATCGCGTTCATCGGGCCAAGGCCCATGGACACGGTCGGGAACTCCCAGAAGTCCGGCATGAGCCGCGGGTGCGGGTACGACGGCAGGCCGCCGCCGGGTCCCGCGTGCGACAGCTCCTGGCGGAAGCCGTCGAGCTGGTCGGTGGAGAGGCGGCCCTCGAGGAACGCGCGGGCGTAGATGCCGGGGGAGGCGTGGCCCTGTACGTAGATGTGGTCGCCGCCGCCGGGGTGGTCCTTGCCGCGGAAGAACCAGTTGAAGCCGACCTCGTAGAGCGCCGCCGACGAGGCGTAGGTCGAGATGTGACCGCCGACACCCACGCCGGGCCGCTGTGCCCGGTGCACCGTCATCGCCGCGTTCCACCGGATCCACGCGCGGTAGCGGCGCTCGACCTCCTCGTCGCCGGGGAACCACGGCTCGCGGTCGGTCGGGATGGTGTTGACGTAGTCCGTGCTGGTCAGCGACGGGACCCCGACGTGCCGCTCGCGGGCGCGCTCAAGCAGGCGCAGCATCAGATAGCGGGCGCGCTGCTGCCCGCCGCCCTGCACGGCGGCGTCGAACGACTCCAGCCATTCCGCCGTCTCCTCCGGATCGATGTCCGGGAGGTGCGCCGCGAGTCCGTCACGGATGACGCGGACCCGTTCGGGCGTGCCGGGGTTGCTGTTCTGGGTGGGCAACTTGCGCTCCAGCCTGGCTCGGTAATGGTTTACGCGCGCGCGCATACGCGCGCGTACGGGGTCACTCTGCCATGTTCGTCTGAATCGACGCGGGCGTCATCGTTACTGGTCAGTACGGGTGTTTCGCCACCCGAGAGCGCACGCGGAAAGCGCCAGTTGCGGCGTGTCGGACAGCACACGGTTGCGCTGGTGGGCACTGTCAGTGTTCGCTATCGCCTAACCGAACAGGCGTAACGCGGTCGGACAGGCCAAGATGGGCCTTGAGACCGTGCGAAAACAACTGGAGGAGTGAGACCGTGGTGGCCGCGGGAGACGCCGGGAACGCCGGCGTCGCCGACAAGCTGGGGATCGAAGAGGGCACCGTTGTCCAGGAGATCGGCTGGGACGAGGACGTCGATGACGACGTCCGCGCCGCCATCGAGGAGCGCGTCGGCTCCGATCTCCTCGACGAGGACGCCGACGAGGTTGTCGACGTCGTTCTGTTGTGGTGGCGCGAGGAAGACGGCGATCTTGTCGACGCGCTGATGGACGCCATCGGCCCGCTCGCCGACAACGGCGTGATCTGGGTGCTCACCCCGAAGACGGGCCGCGACGGACACGTCGAACCCAGCGACATCGCCGAGGCGGTGCCGACCGCGGGGCTGGCCCAGACGTCGAGTGTCAGCGTGGGCAACGACTGGGTCGGGACCAGGCTGGTGTCGCCGAAGTCGGTGAAGACCAAGAAGTGACGACCACGTGGACCGGGAGCCTCTCCCGGTCCACGGTCTGAACCCGCGGTGTCGTGGCCTAGGCTGGGCGGGACACGTTGTCTCTGGGCGCGCTGGTGCGCGCCCTCACTCCAGGAGGATGTCGGGTATGGCGGTCGAGGTCGGTCAGAAGGCTCCGGACTTCACGCTCAACGACTACAACAAGCAGCCGGTCAAGCTCTCGGACTTCCAGGGCGACAAGAACGTGCTGCTCGTGTTCTACCCGTTCGCGTTCAGCGGCATCTGCACCGGTGAGCTCTGCCAGGTCCGCGACGAACTCGCGTCCTACACCGACAACGACGTCCAGGTCATCGGCGTCTCGGTCGACACCCCCTTCAGCCTCAAGGCGTGGGCCGACCAGCAGGGTTACACCTTCCCCCTGCTCTCCGACTTCTGGCCCCACGGCGCCGTGGCGACCCAGTACGGCGTGTTCAACGAGGCGGCAGGCCTGGCCACCCGCGGCACCTTCCTGATCGACACCGAGGGCGTCGTCCGCTTCGCCGAGATCAACGCCCCGGGCGAGGCCCGCGACCAGGACGCGTGGAAGAAGGCCGTCGCGGCCCTCAAGGCGTGACACCCTTGTCCCGGCGCTTGCGGGCGCCGGGACGTTGGGGCGTATAGCTCAGCGGAAGAGCACTCGGTTTACACCCGAGCGGTCGCAGGTTCAAATCCTGCTGCGCCCACCAGATTCGACTTCTCAAACCCTGGTCACCTTGAACAGGACCGGAGAGCGCGGCGGGCTGTGGCGGAATCACCGGGGGGCTACGCGGCGGCGGGGCGGGCGGCGCGGCGGGCGGCGATCGTGGATGCGGCGACTCGGCTGCTGGTCCACGAGGGCACGGCCGCGTTGACGACGCGGCGGGTCGCCAGTGAGGTGGGGGCCTCGACGAAGGTGATCTACACGATGTTCGGCGGCAAGGCGGGGTTGGTCAAGGCCTTGTACGTCGAGGGGTTCACCCGGTTGCGGCAGGTGCAGGACAAGGTCGTCGACTCCGGCGATCCGGTGGACTACCTGACCGGGCTGGCGCTGGCGTATCGGCGGTACGCGTTGCGGGAGCCGCACTACTACCGGGTGATGTTTGAGCGGGCCATTCCGGGGTTCGTGCCGGACGGTGAGGCGTTGGCGGTGGCGGAGCGGGCGGCGGAGTTGCCGCTGCGGGCGATCGCCGCGTGTGTCGAGCGTGGGGTGTTCGCCGAGGGCGAGCCGCGGGAGATCGCCGAGTTGCTGTTGGCGGCGTCGCACGGGGCGGTGAGCATGGAGTTGGCGGGGCACTTTCGGGCGGGTACCGGGGCCAAGCGCTACGGGCGGCTGATCGACGCGGTGATTGTCGGGTTTTCCGCCGACCGGCGGTAGGGCTGGCACCCCTCTTTCCTTTGTTGTGTTGACCCTGCCGATCCCCGGCCGTAGAAACGATGTTGTCAGAAGGCAACAGTGTTACCAAGGAGGGGATCATGCGTAACAGGAGGACGATTCTGCGCGCGGGGGCCGTCGCGGCGGGGGCGGCGGCGGTCGGAGTCGGGGTGGCGGCCAGTGGCGAGGCGGCGCCGCGCGGGCGGGTCTATGTGCTCATTCACGGCACGCACGCCAATTCGCTGCACTGGTCGTGGGTGGCGGGGCGGTTGAGTGCGCGGGGTCATCGGGCCATCGCGGTCGATCTGCCGGGGCACGGGACCGAGGCCTACATCCCCCGCGCTTATCAGAGCCCGCAGGACCTCGACGGGCTGGCGGTTGAGGCGTCGCCGTTGGCGGGGATCACGTTGGAGGACTGGGTCGCCCATGTGACGGGGATCGTGCGGCAGACCGGGGCCCGGGTGGTGCTGGTGGGGCACAGTCAGGGCGGGGTGAGTGTGACCAGGGTGGCCGAGGCGATTCCGCACCTCGTCGAGCACATCGTCTACGTGGCCGCCTTCTGCTGTGTCGACCTGCGCTGCATGGCCGACTACATGGGCACGCCCGAGGCGGCGGACGCGGTGACTCGGCGGATCGTGCCCATCGGCGACCCGGCGTCGCTGGGGGTGTCGCGGATGAACTGGCGATCGGGGGAGCCCGCCGACTTCGCGCTGTTCAAGGAGTTGATCGCGGCCGATCGTCCGGACGGCGAGGTCCGGGCGATGCTGAACACCCTGCAGCCCGACGAGGTGGCGGCGATCCCGGTGTCCGACGGGCGTGGCACCCCGCGGCGGTGGGGGCGGGTGCCTCGGACCTATGTGCGGTTCACCGAGGACCGGACGATCCCGCTCGCGCTACAGAATCGGATGATTCGGGAGGCGGACCGGGCCACCCCCGGAACCCGGTCCCGGGTGCACGACATCCGGTCGCCGCACTACCTGCCCCGCGACGAACGGCTGGTGTCCATTCTGGACTCCGTGTGACCCGGCGCCCTGGCTGGACCGGCCGCGGTCCAGCCAGGCGTGTGGCTCAGTGGACCGGGTCGAGGTCCTCGTCCCGGCGCAGGGGAGCCTCGACCACGGGGGCGGCGGCCTTCTTGCGCTTCTTGACCAAGTGGACCGTGACGCCGATGACGATCACGGCGCCCAGCAACACCAAGCCGCCGGTGGAGAGCACGCCTTCGATGCGCTTGGCGGCTTCGCCGAGGGCGGCGCCGATGCTGATGTGGATGGCCGACCAGCAGGCGGCTCCGGCGACGACGGCCGGGAGGAACTTGCGGTACGGCAAGCCTGACGTGCCCGCGGCGGCCGGGGTCAGGGTGCGGACCACCGGCATGAAGCGGGCGAAGAACACCGCCCACGCTCCTCGTCGCTTGAGGATGTCGGTGGCTTTGTCCCAGCCTTCGGTGCCGTACTTCTGGATCAGCTTGGTCTCGCGGAGGCGGGGGCCGAACCTGCGGCCGATGAAGTAGCCGATCGAGTCGCCGATGCCCGCGCACACGGTCACCACGGCCCACAGGATCAGGAAGCGGGGCACGCTGTTGACGGTGGTGGCGGCGACAAGCAGGCCCGCCTCACCGGGGGCGATGAAGCCGAGGCCGATGGTGCACTCCGCCAACACCAGACCGCCGGTGGCGGCGACTAGGGCGGGCTGCGGCAGCGCCTGGAGCCATTCGAGCACGTCGGTAACCAAGGCCACGGTGGAGATCCCCCTCATACGACAGCGCCGGTCCCTCCGGCGCTGTGAAGTCTGTCGTTAAGAGGGAGCCTGGCATAACCGGGTTCCCTCTGAGATCGCCCTGAGATCTGACTTCGGGGTCAGACCTCAGGCGTATGCGGGGTCAGACGCACGGGGAACAGCGGGGTTGCCTTAGTGCTGTGGCGCGACTCGTTGCATGAGGGCGCTGATCTCCTGGCTGGAGGAGCCTGCCTCGGCGAGGTGGCGCAGGTTCGCCGGGACCTCCTCGCCGCGGTGTTCGACGGCCTGGGTGTAGAGCCTGCCCGCGCGGTAGGACGAGCGGACCAGCGGTCCGGCCATGACGCCCGCGAAGCCCAGTGACTCGGCGGTTTCCTTGTGCGCGAGGAATTCCTCGGGCTTGACCCACCGGTCGATCGGGTGGTGGCGCAGGCTCGGCCGCAGGTACTGGGTGATCGTGATGATGTCGCAGCCCGCGTTGTGGAGATCGGCCAGCGCCTCGGTGATCTCCTCCGGGGTCTCGCCCATGCCGAGGATCAGGTTCGACTTGGTGACCAGGCCGTATTCGCGGGCCTGGGTGATCACGTCGAGCGAGCGCTCGTAGCGGAAGGCCGGGCGGATGCTCTTGAAGATCCGCGGCACCGTCTCCAGGTTGTGCGCGAGCACCTGCGGACGCGAGCCGAACACCTCTTCCAGTTGCTCGGGCACGGCGTTGAAGTCGGGGATCAGCAGCTCGACGCCAGTGCCGGGGTTGAGCGCGTGGATCTGGCGGACGGTCTCGGCGTAGAGCCACGCGCCGCCGTCGGGCAGGTCGTCGCGGGCGACGCCGGTGATGGTCGAGTAGCGCAGGCCCATGGCCTGGACGGACTCGGCGACGCGGCGGGGCTCGTCGCGATCGAGATCGGCGGGCTTGCCGGTGTCGATCTGGCAGAAGTCGCAGCGGCGGGTGCACTGCTCGCCGCCGATGAGGAAGGTCGCCTCGCGGTCTTCCCAGCACTCGTAGATGTTGGGGCAGCCCGCTTCCTCGCACACCGTGTGCAGGCCCTCGCGGCGAACCAGGCCCTTGAGTTCACGGAACTCGGGGCCCATCTTCGCGCGGGTCTTGATCCACGACGGCTTCTTCTCGATCGGCGTCTGGCTGTTGCGCACTTCCAGGCGCAGCATCTTCCGACCTTCAGGTGCGACTGTCACGCCGCTCAGGTTACGCCCAGGGTCCGGGTGACCGGTGTCACCCAGGTCACGCTGGGTCCGGCGAAACGCCGGTCAGCTCGGCTGTGCGCTGCCACAATGTCCGGCCAAGGTCGGGATTGAGGGCCGCAGCCCTCGGTTTCGCCAAGGCGGGCTTGCCGAACAGCTCGGCCGGTCCGGCCGGTCCCCAGTACTGCCCGCCGACGACGTCGGGGGCCACCGCGGCGTAGAGCTGGGGCAGCGCGCCGCGTTCGACGGACTGGGTGACGAACTTGTTGCCGACGGCGACGACCTTTGCCGCGGCCGAGCCGAACCGCAGCCGGGTCGAGTTGGTGGAGAGGCTGGTGTCGGTCATACCCGGGTGGGCGGCGACGCTCAGGACGCTGTCGCCCGCCGCGCGCAGCCGCCGGTCGAGTTCGAAGGCGAACAGCAGGTTGGCCAGCTTCGACTGGGAATAGGCGCCCACCGCGTTGTAGCGGCGGCGCTGGAAGTTCAGGTCGTCGACGTCGAGGCCGCCGCCGCGGTGGGCGAGGGACGACAGCGTGACCACGCGGGACCCTGGCGTGGTGCGCAGCGCGGGCATCAGCAGCCAGGTGAGCGCGGCGTGGCCGAGGTGGTTGGTGCCGATCTGGAGCTCGAACCCGTCGACCGTGGTGGAGGACGGCGTGCCCATGACGCCCGCGTTGTTCATCAGCACGTCGAGCCGGTCGCCGGTGCGCTCACGAACCTCGGCCGCGGCCTTGTGCACGGAGGCGAGGTCGGCCAGGTCGAGTTCGAGCAGCTCGGCCGGGCCCTCGATGGCCGCGATGGCGGCGTGGCCGCGCTCGATCGACCGGCAGCCGACGAGCACGTGCGCGCCGTGCGCGGCGAGCACCTGGGCGCTGCGCAGCCCCAGACCGGAGTTGGCCCCGGTGATGAGGACGGTGCGCCCGCCCAGGTCGCCGATCTCGGCCTCGGACCACGCCATCGTGCCTCCCTGGTTCTGCGATCGAGCCTATGGTCTGCCCGCTGAGACCGCGCTCAGGCGCTGGCCACCAGCTTGCGCAGCAGCAGCTCGACCGGGTTGCGCCGCTTGCCAGCGACCCGATCCGGCGAGCTGCGCACGAGCGCGACGAAGGCGGCGCCGACCCTGGTGATCTCGGCCTTGTCCTCGTGCGGCTCGGCCAGCCCGGCGGCCAGCGCGAGCATGCGCTGTTCGCTGTCCAGGGCCGGGCGCAGCAGCCCGGGGTAGGTCAGCGCGGCCTGGTCGACCAGCCTGCGCAGCGCCGGGTGTTCGGTGGCGGCGGTCCGCCACGCCTGCGACACCGTGTCGACCAGGTCGATCGACGCGTCGCGCTCGGCCTCGGCCTGCGCGAGGCCGACCCGGCCGGTCAGCTTCAGTGTCCAGCGGTAGTGCAGGGCGAGCAGCAGCTCCTCGTGGCTGCCGAACACCTCGTCGACGCCGGGCACCTCCGCGTACGGCAGCACGCTCTCGGGCGTGCGTGCCGCGTGTGCCACGACGGCGTCCATCGCGTCTCGTCTGCGGTAGTAGTCGTTCCAGCTCATGGCCCCTGGCTCCCCTCCGTCACCTTGGTCATACCGTGGGTTTCCGGCATACCATCGGTACGGAACCGATAAGGCCAACCTACCACGAGTACGTACCGCCGGTATGTCGTACCGTTGTGAATATGACGACAGCGCAGTCGCGGAGAGTGGACTACAGCGAAAGCACCAGGCAGGCCCTGGTCGATTCCGCTGTCGATTTGTTCACCAAGCGTGGCTACGCGGCCACCTCGCTCGACGCCATCGCCAAGCGCGCCCGGGTCACCAAGGGCGCCCTGTATCACCACTTCTCCGGCAAGCAAGCCCTGTTCGAGGCCGCTTTCCGGTCCGTGGAGACAGCCGTCATGGCCCGGCTCGGCGAGGTCGTCGCAGGCCCGGGGGCGGCGTGGGACCGGGTGCTGGGCGGGCTCCAGGCGTATATCAAAATCTGCATGGAGCCGTCCTATCAGCGCATCGCCATCCATGAGGGACCTGTCGTCATGGGCTGGGAACGGTGGCGGGAGGCGGAGGAACATTTGAGTTACGGGATTGTGAAATCCGCCCTCGAATCGCTGATCGAGGCGCGAGAAATCGACGAAATGCCCGTCGAAGTCACCACCCGGATACTCTTCGGCGCCCTCTCCACCGGCGCGACGATCATCGCCGCCGCCGACGACGCGAAGAAGGCGGCTGCGGATGTGATGTTCACGATCACGAAGGTGCTGGAGGGGCTGCGCAGGCCTCAGGCCGCCGGATAACGCGAGTACGGTCTCCGACGATCCTCATTTGAGGACACCCTGGGGGAGATCATGACCGAATCGACGACGGACATCGTCCGTGCGCCGTTCACCGACAGACCCGCGTTGTCCGACCCCACCACCGCGATCTTGCTTCGGCCCATGCGGTGTTCGCAGACCCTGTGGCGGGTGGTCGGTGTCATCCTGGGGTTGTCCTGCGCACTGCAGTGGGTCGCCATGGCGATGTCGGATGACCCGGTGCGGACGTTCTTCACCAGCACCGTTTGGTCGTCTGTGAGCTTCGGTGTGGTGATCACACAACTCCATCTGGTGCGTGGGCACACCGCGATGTCGGAGTTGCTTGGCGCGCAGGCGTGGCGGCCGGTCGGTGTGCGGGTTTTGCGCGGTACTTCGCTGTTTGGGGTGAGCGTGGTCGAAGTCGGCGACGGTGTGGGGCCGCTGCGGGTGTTCGGGGCTTCGCGTGCGCACCTGGCGGTGGCGGTTCGGACGGGAACCGCGTGGGTTGTCGGGCCGGACGGCCGGGGTCGGGCCGCGCTGCGGTTGGAGGGTTCGCACCACGCCTGGCCCGCCCGCGTGCATCGGCGACCGGTCAAGCCCGCTCGCGTGCCCGCCGCGGACTCGGATGCCAGCGCGATGTGGGCGCGGCAGTCACGGTCATGGTGGAAGGCGCCGGAGAATCGGCGGCTGGGTGAGTTGCTGGGTGCGGGGGAGTGGACCAAGGTGTCCGCCTCGCTCGCGCCGTGGCAGGCGAGGATGGACGGCACCACCTACGGCGTCGCGACGCTCCGCTTGCCGGACGGCCGCGTGCTGCTGGCGGCGATGCCCGCCGCGCCGGTCGACGTGCTCGGGACCGTGTGGGACACCGGGTCGCTGTGGCTCGTCGGCCAACCGGAGCCCGGCAGGACCCTCGCAGTGGGCTTCCCCGGCTATCCGCTTCTTACCGCGGCGACGATCTGCGAGGCCACCGGTGTCTGACACGATCACTGTCCCCGAGCCGCGGCTGGACATGCCCGTCTTGGCCGACCCGACGACGAACCTGGTGTTCACGGCCGCCGAAGACGTCCGGCGCGTGACGCGCCTGATCTGCGTGTTGTATCCCGTTTTCGCGCTTGCCCTGTATCTCCTGATCGAGTGGGAGGACGACAAGCCGTGGGCGATCAAGTTCGTTGTGGCCTCTGTCGCGTATGCGCTGGCAGGTGCGCTGTACCTGCTTGTGGTGCCGCGGCGACCGACCCGGGAGTTCTTGGCCCGAAACGGGTGGCGCCCCGCGTCCGCGCGGTTGATCGGCTCGACGCTTGAGGTCGACGATCCTCAGGTTCGGCACCTGCGGCTCACCTTCGTGCCGCGTGCACACCGCTTGGTGATCGCCCGGACCGGGCGGGTGTGGCTCGTCGGACCGGACGCGGGCGGGCGGGTGGCGGTTCGGGTGGAGGGATCCCATGCCGTGCATCCCGTGCGGCGGGCGGATGGGACAGGAGCATCGCGGACGGAACGCCTCGGCGATGGCGCGACGGTCACCCGGCTCACGGCCCGAAGGTTGGCCTCAACTCCCGTGCTGACTGTCTCGGCCATGGGGCTGGGTTACGCAGCGGTCTCGGTGAACTTCACCGCACCCTTGTTCGGAACGCTGGTCAGCTGCGCGGTGATGACGCTGTTCTGGAGCGTCGCGGTGATTTATCAGTGGCAGTGGTGCAGGCTGCCCGCGCTGATCAACGCGGGCGAGTGGGTTCGGGCCGAGATCCAGTTGGCGCCGTGGACTGCCCAGCGGAACCAGATCGCCAGCGCTCACGGGCATATCCGGCTGGCAGACGGCACGATCCTGGCCATCAGTATGCGGGCCGCGAAGGTTGATCTGCTGGGCACGATCTTGGAGTCGGGCGTGCTGTGGGTGGCGGGGGAGCCCCAGCCCGGCCGGACTGTCGCGGTCGGCTTTCCAGGTTATCCGCAGCTCGCCGTCGCGAAGATCGCCGCGTATGGGTGACGCCGGTTGGATCCCGCTGGCTGAGCGCAGGCGCAGGCAGGCGCGGGTAGGCGCGGTGGTGTCGGTGCTGATGGTTTCCGGGATGGTGGTGACTTACGCCCTCCTGGACCAGCCGATTCCGTATGGGTGGGTCATGCTCCTGGCGATGGGGGTGGCCATCTACCTGCCCACTGGCCGGCGCCGATCGCCTGGGCGCCCGGTGGTCGAGGCGGACCGGATCTTTCGGCGGGTGGCCGTGGTGAAGCGGTGGATCACCGTCGTGCCGGTGCTCTGGTTGGTGGCTCTGTTCGGCCTGGCGCTTGTGTTCGGCTGGGACCTGAACGACGCCGCGTTGCCTGGGGCGGCCACTATGGGCGCGTTATTCAGCGCGGGGTTCGCCTATCGGTTCGGTTCGTGGCGGTTGCTGTCGCTGATCGAGGCGGAGTGGGCCGAGGTGGACGTCGACCTAGAGCCCTGGGCGATACGTGGTGACGGGACCGTGAAGGCTGAGGGCACGATGCGCCGGGCGGACGGGGTCGAGCTCGCCATCAGCATGCACAGCGCACCTGCGGAGCTTGTGGGGGCGATGTGGGAGACCGGTGTGGTGTGGGTGGCCGGGGAGCCCACGCCCGAGAGCGCCGTGGCGGTGGGCCTCCCCGGCTATCCGCTGCTCGCGGTGGCGCGGGTCAGCTGAGGGCGAAGGTGACGCCGGGGCTGGTCGGTTCCGCCGGGGTCAGCCAGTGGTCGGCCACCGGCAGCGTGCCCTCCAGCGCCTTGAGCACGGCTTCGCGGGCCAACGGCAGGACCTCGGCGACGCTGACCTGGCGGCCCAACTCCAAAGTGAGCGAGGTGACGCCCGCGTCGCGGATGCCGCAGGGGACTATGCGGTCGAAGGCGCTCAGGTCGGCGTCGCAGTTGATTTCGAAGCCGTGCATGGTGACGCCGCGTTGGACGCGGATGCCGATGGCGGCGATCTTGCGTTCCGGGCGGGTGGCGTCGGCGGGCAGCCAGACGCCGCTGCGGCCCTCGACGCGGCCGGTGCGCAGGCCCAGTGTGGCGCAGACCGAGATCAGGGCCTCCTCGACGCGGCGGACGTACTGGACGACGTCGACCGGGTCGGACAGCTTGATGATCGGGTAGCCGACGAGCTGGCCGGGGCCGTGCCAGGTGATCTTGCCGCCGCGGTCGACGTCGATCACCGGAGTGCCGTCGTCGGGGCGCTCGTCGGGCTCGGTGCGCTTGCCCGCGGTGTAGACCGACGGGTGTTCCAGCAGCAGGAGAGTGTCGCCGCCGAGGTCGTCGGCGCGGGCGCCCGCGAGGTCCTTCTGCAGGTCCCACGCCTCGACATAGTCGATCAGGCCGACCTCGCGCACCTCGACCTGGGGGCCGTCCGCGCGACAGGAGATGTTCGCTGTGCTCACGCCCGCGACCCTACGCCGGGGCAGGCAGCAGCCGTAACGCGCGGGCGGCCAGCAGGCCCACCCCGGCCACCCCGAGGGTCGCGCCGAGGACGTCGGTCAGCCAGTGCACGTCGAGGAGCACGCGGCACACGGCGGCCACGAAGACCGTCAGCACCGATCCGAGCACGACCATCCGCAGTCGGTCCCTGGTCAGCCACGCGCAGAGGACCGCCGCGGTGAACCCGACCGACGCCACCGACACCACGTGCCCGCTCGGGAAGCTGAAGTCGGGGTAGTCGGTGGGCCGCGCCCGCTCGAACAGCGGCTTCACCAGCGACACCGCCCGACACGCGGCGAGCAGGACGATCGCGCGCAGGAATAGGCCTCTGCGCGCCCGCACGGCGACGGCCGCGATCACCAGGCCCAGCGCGGCGACCAGGGGCAGGATCGGCCCGAGGACCAAGGTCACGACCGAGGCGACGTCGACCGCGGGGCCGCCGCCCATGGCGTCGGCGACGAACCGGTCGACCCCGGGCGGCTCCCCGGACACGGCGAGGCCGAGGAAGACGAAGGCGAGCACGAGGGTTACGCCGATCCGGATGATCATCGGAGGCCTGCCCGTGCGAAGCCGCGGTCGTCGGTGCTGATGACGAACGCGGGCGCCAGGTTCGCATGGGTCGGGTGAGTGCCGTTGGCGTTGGTGCCGGGGGCGGGCATGTGGTTCGCGCCGATCAGGGTGATCGGGTGGAAGCCGGCCCGCGCGAGGTCCTGAGCGTCGGTGTCGGGGGCGAGGGTGGGCGTGTGGTTGGCGCGGGTTCGGGTGATCGGGTGGAAGCCGGCCCGCGCGAAGCCCTCAGTGTCGGCGCCGGGGTCGAATGCGGGCACGTGGCTCGTTCGGGTGATCATCGGATTCCCGCCCGCAGGCTCGTGCCCACCCGGGTGATCACCGGTTCTCGACCGCGGCCAGGGCGTCGTCGACCGCGGTGAAGGTGAAGCGGAAATCGTTGTCCAGCAGCACCTTCGGCGTAACGCGCTGGGTCATCAGCACCGCGTCGGCGAGTTCGCCGAGGACGATCTTCAACGCGAACGACGGCACCGCCAGCACCGCGGGTCGGTGCAGCGCCTTGGCGAACGCGGCGGTGAACTCGGCGTTCGTCGTCGGGATGGGGCTGGCCAGGTTGACTGGGCCGGAGATGTCGCTGGTGAGCAGGAACATCACCGCGTTGATCTGGTCCTCCAGGTGGATCCACGGCATGTGCTGGCGGCCGTTGCCCAGCCTGGCGCCCAGCGCGAGGAAGAACAGGGGCCGCAGCGGGCCCAGGAGCCCTCCCTTTCTGGCTAGGACTGGCGCGGTTCGGGTGAGCACCACTCGGGTGCCCGCGGCCCGCGCGGCCTCGGTCGCGGCCTCCCAGCGGACGCACAGCTGGGCCGCGAAGTCGTCGCCCGTTGGGCTGGACTCGTCGGCCGTGTGGCCGCCGGTGTCGCCGTAGTAGCCGACCGCCGAGGAGTTGACCAGCACGGGGACGCCTGCCGCGGCGACCTCGGCGGCGAGGACCTCGGTGGGTTCGATCCGGCTGTCGAGCAGCACCTGCTTGCGCGCCTGGCTCCAGCGGCGGTCGCCGATTCCGGCTCCGCACAGGTTGACCACCGCGTCCGCGCCGTCCAGCGCGCCCGCGTCGACACGGCCCGCGGGCGGGTCCCAGCCGCGCTCGTCGGGGGCGTGCGGGGCGCGCCGCACCAGGCGGATCACCTCGTGGCCTTCCTTCCGGAGCCTGGCCACCAGTGCGGTCCCGAGCATGCCGGACGAACCGGCGACGACTACGCGCATGATCTGATCGTCCCGAATATCCCACGTGGACGCACGATCGGGGTCACCCTCAAACGGCCGCTGGGCCGCCCCGGTCGGGACGGCCCAGCGGTCTGACGTGCGATTACAGCCCGAGGTCGCCCTCGAACGCGCCTTCCTCAAGGCGGTTCTTCACCGCGGTGAGGAACCGGCCCGCGTCGGCGCCGTCGACCAGGCGGTGGTCGTAGGTCAGCGCCAGGTAGACCATCGAGCGGATGGCGATCGTGTCGTCGCCGTCCTCGTTGGTCACCACGACCGGGCGCTTGACGACCAGGCCGACGCCCAGGATGCCGACCTGCGGCAGCTGGATGATCGGGGTGTCGAACAGCGCGCCCTGGCTGCCCAGGTTGGTCAGGTTGAACGTGGCGCCGAACAGCTCGTCCGGGGTGACCTTGTTCGCCCTGGTCCGGCTCGCCAGGTCGTTGATCTTGTGCGACAGGCCGCTGATGCTCAGGTCGCCCGCGTCGCGGATGGCCGGGGTGAGCAGGCCGCGCTCGGTGTCCACGGCGATGCCGAGGTGCTCGGCGCCGTGGTAGACGACCTCGGTGGCGTCCTCGTTGATCGACGCGTTGAGCTTCGGGTGCTGCTTGAGCGCCTCGACGGTCGCCTTGGCGAAGAACGGCAGGAACGTCAGCTTGACGCCCTCACGCTGCTCGAAGGCCGTCTTCGACTTGGCCCGCAGCTTGGCGATCTTGGTCACATCGACCTCGACCACCTGGGTGAGCTGGGCGGCGGTCTGCAGCGACTCGACCATGCGGCGCGACACCGTCTGGCGCAGGCGCGTCATCTTCTGCGTGGTGCCCCGCAGCGACGCGTCGGCCGAAGGGGCCTTGCTCGCGGGAGCGGCGGCGGGAGCGGCGGCCGGGGCGGGCTTGGGCGCCTTGGCGGCCTCGGCCGCGGCGATCACGTCCTGCTTGCGGATGCGGCCGCCGACGCCGGTGCCCTTGACCGAGCCAAGGTCGATGCCGTTCTCCGCGGCGAGCTTGCGCACCAGCGGGGTCACGTACGGCGCGCTGTCATTGGTCGGGGCGGCCTGAGCCGGGGCCGCGACGGGTGCGGCCGGGGTGGGGGCCGGGGCAGCGACGGCCGGAGCCGGGGTCGGCGCGGGTGCCGGAGCCGCCGGAGCGGGCTTCGGGGCCTCGGGCGCCGGGGCAGGCGCGGAACCAGCCGCACCGATGACACCCAGCTTGCCGCCGACCTCGACCGTGGCGTCCTCGGCCGCGGAGATCTCCAGCAGCGTGCCCGCCACCGGGGACGGGATCTCGGTGTCGACCTTGTCGGTGGACACCTCCAGCAGCGGCTCGTCGACCTCGACGGTCTCGCCGACCTGCTTGAGCCAGCGGGTGACCGTGCCCTCGGTGACGCTCTCGCCCAGCGCGGGCATGGTCACGTCGGTGCCCTTGCTGTTGCCTGTCGGCGCGTCGTCCGACGGCGCGGGACCCTCAGCGGGCGCGGCCTCAGCGACCGGGGCAGGCTCGGCAACAGGGGCGGGCTCAGCAGCGGGCGCCGGAGCCGAGTCCCCAGAACCATCGCCAATCACCGCGAGCTGAGCGCCGACGGCGACGGTCTCGTCCTCCTGGGCGACGATCTTCTGCAGGACACCCGCGGCGGGCGAGGGGATCTCGGTGTCGACCTTGTCGGTGGACACCTCCAGCAACGGCTCGTCGACCTCGACGGTGTCGCCCTCTTGCTTGAGCCACCGGGTGACGGTGCCTTCGGTGACGCTCTCCCCGAGCGCCGGCATCTCAACGGAGAACGCCATGGTTTCGTGGACTCCTCGTGACTTCTTCTGCGTTTGGCTGTCTGTGGGCTGAACTCAGCCGTGCACGTGCAGGGGCTTGCCTGCCAGGGCGAGGAAGGCCTCGCCCAGGGCCTCGTTCTGGGTGGGGTGCGCGTGGATGAGCGGCGCGATGTCCTCCGGGTAGGCCTCCCAGCTGTAGATCAGCTGCGCCTCGCCGATCAGTTCGCCGACCCGCTCGCCGACCATCGTCACGCCGACGACAGGGCCGTCGGGCGCCTTGACGAGCTTGATGCCGCCGCTGGTCTTGAGGATCTGGCTCTTGCCGTTGCCCGAGAGGTTGTAGACCAGGGTCTCGGCGGAGCCGTACTTCTCCTTGGCCTGCGCCTCGGACAGGCCGACCGAGGCCACCTCCGGGTTGCAGTAGGTGACCTTGGGGATGCCCGCCTCGTCGATCACCTTCGGGTTCTGCCCGGCGATCTCCTCGGCGATGAAGATGCCCTGCTGGAAACCGCGGTGGGCCAGCTGCAGGCCGGGCACGAGGTCGCCGACGGCGAACACGCCGGGCAGGTTGGTGCGCAGGCGGTCGTCGGTGAGGACGAAGCCGCGCTCCATGGCGACACCGGCCTCCTCGTAGCCGTGGCCCGCGCTGTTGGGGCCGCGGCCGACGGCCACGAGCAGCAGGTCGGCGTCGAAGGTCTCGCCGGATTCGAGTGAAACCGTCACCGCGTCTTCGGTCTGGGTGGCGCCGGTGAAGCGGACGCCGGTCTTGAACTTGATGCCGCGCTTGCGGAAGGCGCGCTCGAGCTGCTTGGAGGCCCACTCGTCCTCCAGCGGGACCAGCCGGGGCAGCGCCTCGACGATGGTCACCTCGGCGCCGAAGGAGCGCCACACGCTGGCGAACTCGACGCCGATGACGCCGCCGCCGAGGACGACGACCCTCTCCGGCACGTAGTCGAGGTTGAGGGCCTGGTCGCTGGTGATGATTCGGCCGCCGATCTCGAGGCCGGGCAGCGTCTTGGCGTAGGAGCCGGTGGCGAGCACGATGTTCTTGCCGGTGTAGCGCGTGCCGTCGACCTCGACGGTCGTGCCGCCGACGAACTTGCCGGTGCCCTCGACCACGGTGACCTTGTTGGCCTTGAATAGCCCCTGCAGGCCCTTGTGCAGGCCCGCGACGATGCCGTCCTTGTACGAGTTGACGCCGTTCATGTCGATGCCCTCGAGCGAGGACTTCACCCCGAACTGGTCACCTTCGCGGGCGAGGTCGGCGACCTCGGCGGCGTGCAGCAGCGCCTTGGTCGGGATGCAGCCGCGGTGCAGGCACGTGCCGCCGACTTTGTCCTTCTCGACCAGGATGACGGAGAGTCCGAGCTCCGCCGCGCGGAATGCGCAGGCGTAGCCACCGGACCCACCGCCCAGGATGACCAGGTCAGCGGACGTGTCAGTCACGGGATCTCCTCGACGGGCTCAAGCGTTGTTGTCGATGGGGGACCGCTCAGCGCGGCCGCCGCCACCACACGTCATCTTGTCACTATGGGACAGAGTGCTGCGAGGTGGCCGTTCTCTCGTGTCCCCCCAGGTCAGTTACTGGTCGGTATCCCTGGACAATGGTCACAGACGACGTCTCGGAGGTGTGGATCGTGGGGGTTTTCGACTCGCTGCGACGCAAGCGCAAGCCCGGCGTGCTTCGGTCGGCGACGAAGGAGGACACCAGCCACCTCGACGACTGGGCCGCGAGCCGGTTCGGCGTCGAGGCGTTCATCGAGCCGAAGACGAACGTGACCGACACGACCGTGGTGCTCGTCGCGCACGACGGCGAGTGGACCCGGCGCCGGATCGCCAACCCGGAGGCCGCTTTCGCCTTCGCCAAGAAGCGGTCCATGCCGATCTACGAGGTCGCGCGCGTCGGCTATCCGCAACGGATGCGCGACTACATGGCCCGGCAGAAGCGCGAGGGCAAGTAGGCGACGGGGCCCTCCGACGAATCGGAGGGCCCCGTGTCGTGCTGGGTTTAACCGTTGAGCGCGATGTCGGCCAGGATCGCGGCCAGTGTGCGCACGGGCAGGCCGGTGCCGCCGCGGCTGGTGTAGCCCCACGGCTCGCCCGCGTTGAACGCCGGGCCCGCGCAGTCGATGTGCGCCCACGGGATGCCCTCGCCGACGAACTCGCGCAGGAAGATGCCCGCCGCCAGCATGCCGCCCCAGCGGTGGCCGGTGACGTTGGCCAGGTCGGCGATGCGCGAGTCGAGGTCGCCGCGCAGTTCCTCGGGCAGCGGCATGGCCCAGCCGCCCTCGCCGGTCTCCTGGGCGAGCTTGGTGACGCGGTCGCGGAACTCGTCGGAGCCCATGATCCCGCAGGTGCGGTTGCCAAGTGCGACCATCTGCGCGCCGGTCAGCGTCGAGGTCTCGATCAGGTAGTCCGGGTTGTCCTCGCAGGCGAGCACCATGGCGTCGGCCAGGATCAGCCTGCCCTCGGCGTCGGTGTTGAGGATCTCGACGGTCTTGCCGCCGTACATGGTCAGCACGTCGCCGGGGCGGTAGGCCGCGCCGGAGGGCATGTTCTCCGCCATCGGGACCGTCGCGGTGATCTCCAGCGGGTACTTCAGCTTGGCGGCCAGCAGGACCGTGGCGATCACGGCGGCGGCGCCGCTCATGTCGGAGGTCATCTGCTCCATGTTGGCCGACGGCTTGATCGAGATGCCGCCGGTGTCGAAGGTGATGCCCTTGCCGACCAGGGCGACCTTCTTCTTGGCCTTGGGCCCCTTGTAGGTCAGGCGGACCAGGCGCGGCAGGCGGGTCGAGCCGACGCCGACGCCGAGGATGCCGCCGAAGCCGCCCTTGCGCAGCGCCTTCTCGTCGAGGATCTCCACGTCGACGCCGGTGCCCTTGGCCAGCTCTGCGGCCTTCTCAGCGAACGAGGCCGGGTACAGGTCGTTGGGCGGGGTGTTGACGAAGTCGCGGGCCGTGGCGACGGCCTCGGCGATCGCGGTGGCCGCCTTGAGGGTGGCGCGGTGGTCCTTCGCGGCGCCTTCGGCCGGGCCCGTTAGGTCGATCTTGGCCAGCTCGGGCGCGGTGGACTCCGACTTGTAGCTCGCGAAGCGGTAGGCACCGAGCAGGGAGCCTTCGGCGGCGGCCTGCAGGTCGATGCTCGACAGCGTCGTGGCGGCGCGCTTGGTGTCGCCGAGCGCGCGGGCGGCGACACCGGAGGCGCGGCGCACCTGCTCGGCGGTCGGCGTTCCGTCGACCTTGCCCAGTCCGGCGGCCACGATCAGGGCAGCGGACAGCTTGCCCAGGGTGGGGACCTTGACGATCTCGCCCGCTTTGCCGGTCGCGCCCAGTGTCGTCAGCAGCTCGGTCAGCTTGCCGTCGAACGCGGCGTCCACCTGGTCGCCGCCGGGGGCCAGTGCGACGCCCGATCCGTTCTGCACGGTGCCGATCACGATGGCGTCGACGGCGGCCTCGGTCACCGGCGCGGTGGCCAGGGCCAGCTTGGGGGCGGTCACAGATGTGCTCCTAGGTCGGTCGGGGAAGGCCCGGCTGAGGTCCTCGTGGGAGGCGGGGCCTGCCTGATCAGACGACATGGCTGGCCAGGTGGTGACGTATGCTAACGACTTCTCGGCCGGATTCGGCCGGCAGGTTGATGGAGATTCAACAACCCTCCTGGCACAGTTGTGTCAGTGACATTGATGGGACACAACGTGGCGCGGGGTGCCGGACCGGTTTTCGTCGGCGTCGCGACCATGCTCGGCGCGGGCGCGTTCGGGTCGATTTCCCCCGCTGTCGCCGACGCGGGATGGTGGTCCCTCGCGGGTCTCGCACTGGTGGCGGTGGTCGCCGCGCTGACCGCGGTGTCGATCGCCGACCTCACCGCCCAATCCGGTTCGCGGGGCGTGTTCCGGCACGTCAGGGACCGGCATGGAGTCTGGCCGGGCAGGCTCGCGGGAGTGCTCGACCTCGGCGGTCGAGTCGTGGGACTGGCCGCTGTCGCGGGTCTGGCCGGTGCGTACTTCGGCTCGGTCGGCCCGATCATCGCTGTGGTGCTGGTGGTGATCGCTTGCGCGGCGCACCAGGTCGGCATTGGACCGGGCCACCGGCTGTGGCTGATTCTCGCCAGTATGGCAATCGTCACACTTGTGCTTGTAGTGATCGCGGGCCTCGCCATAGCGCCCGCGGCGGCGCTGACAATCACTGATTCGAGTGTCGCCGGATCGGATGATCCGACCGGGATCCTGGCCGCGGCGGGACTGCTGTTCCTCGGCTTCGGCGCCATCCGGCATCGGTCGCCGCGCTGGCGGACGCCGATGCTCTCGGTCGCCGCCGTCGCGGTTGTCCTGTTGGTGATCACCGTGGTCGCGTTGCGCCAGCTCGGCGGACCGCGGCTGGCCCTGTCGTCGGCGCCGCTGGGCGACACCCTGCGCGCGGCGGACGGCGCGTCCCTCCTCCCGGTCCTGATGCTCGGTCTGCTCGCCGGGACCCTGCTCGCTTTGTACGACCTCGTCGGCGGCGCGATCGAGACCGTCGGCGAACTGGCCGCCGCGGGTGAGGTGCCCGACGTGCCCATCCGGTTCCGACCGGTCGGCGTCGGCGTCGGGGCCGCGGGCCTCGCGGTGCTGCTGACCCCCGTCGCGGCGCTCGGGCTCGCCGCGACCCTGCTGCTGGGCTCCTACGCGTTCGTGAACTCGGCGTCGCGGTCGCTGTGCCGCGCGGAGCGGTCGGTGTGGCTGCGGACCGGGTGCTGCGGGTTGGCCCTGTCGGTGATCGTTGGGGTGAATATCGCCGTCGTCGCCCTGCTCGGCGCACTCGCAGTGTTGCTGGTGGGCACCCTTTTGTGCACGGTCAGTGCCCGATCGGCTGAGTCTGTGTAGTCGCACGCCCAAAGGTCGGGATACCGATTTTCCGGACGGCGCGGGGGAGATACCGTTCTCCCATGACGCCTATGTTGCCGTTCACACGGACACTCAACCCCCAGCCGGCGACCCCGGACAGGGTTGCGGAGGTACTGGCGAAGCCAGGCTTCGGGCAGCACTTCACCGACCACATGGTGACGATCCGCCACTCCCGCGAGCACGGGTGGCACGACGCCCGGACTGAGCCATACGGCTCGATCACGCTGGACCCCTCCGCGATGGTGCTGCACTACGGGCAGGCCATCTTCGAAGGCCTCAAGGCCTACCGCCAGCCGGACGGCTCTATCGCGTCGTTCCGGCCAGAAGCCAACGCCGCGCGCTTCCGCGCCTCCGCGCGTCGCATAGCGATGCCGGAGCTGCCGGACGAGCTGTTCCTCGAATCCCTGCGCGAGATCATCGCCGTCGACTCGCGATGGGTTCCCGAGCGGGACGAGGAATCGCTCTACATCCGGCCGTTCATGATCTCCACCGAGGCGGGCCTCGGGGTGCGCCCCGCCAGCGAGTACCTCTATGTGCTGATCGCCTCGCCCGCCGGGTCCTACTTCGCGGGCGGCATCAAGCCGGTCACCGTGTGGCTGTCGACCGAGTACGTCCGGGCGGCGCCCGGCGGCACCGGCGCGGCCAAGTTCGCCGGGAACTACGCGGCCTCGCTGGTCGCGCAGGCACAGGCGGCGGAGCAGGGCTGCGACCAGGTCGTGTGGCTCGACGCGGTCGAGCGGCGCTGGGTGGAGGAGATGGGCGGCATGAACCTCTTCTTCGTCTTCGGCGACCGCGTGGTCACCCCCGAGCTGTCCGGCGCGCTGCTGCCGGGCATCACCCGCGACTCGCTGCTCCAGCTCGCCGCCGACCAGGGCTATTCGGTCGAGGAGCGGCGGATCTCGACTGAGGAGTGGGAGAAGAAGGCCGAGTCCGGCGAGCTGACCGAGGTGTTCGCGTGCGGGACCGCCGCGGTGATCACGCCGGTCGGGCACGTGAAGCACGCCGACGGGTCGTTCTCCATCTCCGGTGGCGACACCGGTCCGGTCACCTCGAAGCTGCGCTCGACGCTGACCTCGCTGCAGCGCGGCGCCGCCGACCCGCACGGCTGGATGACCGTTCTGGGCTGATTTCCTTGGTGGACCCCGCCGACAGCGGCGGGGTCCACTATGGACTGAGTGTTGCGGCGACCAGGACGATTGTGGTCGCCAGTTCTGAGGCCGCGCCGAGTGTGTCCCCGGTGAGTCCGCCGAACCTCCGCGCTGTGTGTCGGATGAGCACGATCACCGCCACCGCGGCGAGTGCCACTGACAGCGGGCCGAGCCACAGCTTCCCTGGCACGACGAGCAGAGAGGCCGCGGCCAACGCGATGGTCCAGCCCGCGGGTACCCACCACGGCTGTGTGCCCGCGACAAGCGCGCCGAGTCCCTCTGGCCGGGCCGCCGGGATTCCCGTCCGGCAGGCGGCCGAGAACGTCGCGCGGCCCGCCGTGACGGCCAAGACCACCGCGCCCCACCGGTCTGGCGTGAGCGCGGCGAAAGCAGTCGCCTGGGCGCCGAGAGTGATTATCAGGGCCACCACGGCGAACGGGCCAGCGCCGCCGTCCTTCATCACGGCCAGGGCCCGTTCGGGTGGGCCGTAGCAGCCGAGGCCGTCCGCCGTGTCGGCCAAGCCGTCCAGGTGCATCCCCCGGGTCGCCAAGGCAAGGAACGCCACGGCCAGCAAACCGCCCAGCAGGGACGGGAGCCCGGCTTCGTGCAGCGCGTAGAGCAGTCCGGCCGCCGTCAGTCCCAGGAGCAGGCCGACCACCGGGGCGACCGCGATGGCGGTGCGGGCGGCGCGGCGGTCGACCTTGTCGGTGTGCACCGGGAGGACCGTGAGCCAGGACAGCGCTAGGCGCATGGGCTATTCCGGCTTCTCGGTGACTCCGGCGTCGGCGAAGGTGGCCATCTCGGCGAGGACGCGGGTGGCCATGGCGACCAGCGGGATGGCGGCCGCCGCGCCGGAACCCTCGCCGAGGCGCATGTCGAGTTCGAGGATCGGCTTGAGGTCGAGGTGGTCCAGCACGAGCGTGTGGGCGGGCTCGACCGAGCGGTGACCGGCGATCCACCACTGGGACGCGCCCGGGGCGAGTTCCTCGGCGGCGAGGGCAGCGGCGCCCGCGATGACGCCGTCGAGGATGACCGGGGTGCGGCGGACCGCGGCCTGGGCCAGGAAGGCGGCCATGGCGGCGATGTCGGCACCGGTCGCGGTGCGCAGCAGGGCGACCGGGTCGGCGCTGACGCGGCGGGCGCGGCGGACGGCGTCGCGGATGGCGACGGCCTTGCGCATCCAGGTCTGGTCGTCGATGCCGGTGCCGCGGCCGACCACGGCGACGGGCTCGGCGCCGGTCAGCGCGGCGATCAGGACGGCGGCCGGGGTGGTGTTGCCGATGCCCATGTCACCCGCGACCAGCAGGTCGGCGCCGCCGTCGATCTCCTCGTCGGCGATCGCCTTGCCCGCCGCGATGGCGGCCTCGACCTCGTCCTGGGTGAGGGCGTCCTCGCGGTCGATCGCGCCGCTGGAACGGCGGACCTTGTGCGCGGTGACCTGCTCGGGCAGACCCTCGCCGTCGGAGTCGACCGACATGTCGACCACGCGGACGGTGGCGCCAGCGGTCGCGGCCAGCACGTTGATCGCGGCGCCGCCGGTGAGGAAGTTGGCCACCATCTGCGCGGTGACCTCGCTCGGGTAGGCCGAGACGCCGTGCTTGGCGATGCCGTGGTCGCCCGCGAAGATCACCACGCGCGGGCGGGTGAACGGCTTGGGCGGGCACACGCCCTGGCAGGCCGCCACCCAGACACCGATCTCTTCCAGCCTGCCGAGTGCGCCAAGGGGCTTGGTCAGCTGCTCATGGCGGGCCACGGCCTCACGGCGGGCGGCTTCGCTGGGCGCTTCGACGGACTGGAACACCGCGCGCTACCTCCTAGGACTTCATTTCAGCCGGAGCGGCAGGCCCGCGACCAGGAGCAGCACCTCGGTGCAGACCTCGGCCAGGGACGCGTTGACCGCTCCGAGCTCGTCGCGGAAGAGCCTGCCAGAGCGGGTCGCCGGGATGACACCCAGGCCGACCTCCGCGGAGACGACGACCAGGCTCGCCCGGCAGCCCGCCACGGCGGTGACCAGCCGGTCGCGCTGCGGGGCCAGGTCGACCCGGCTCTCCCACCCGTCGGCGTCGTCGATCACCCCGGTCAGCCAGGTCGCGATGTCGTCGACGAGCAGGGTGTCGGCGGGGGAAGCGTTGTCGAGCGCCGCGACGAGGGAATCGGTGTCCGGGGTCTCGACGGTCCGCCAAACGGCGGGGCGGCGGGAGATGTGCTCGGCGATGCGGGCGTCCCAGTCGACGTCGCCGGGGATGCGGCGGGCGGTGGCCAGGTAGGTGGCCTCGGCCGTGACGAGCCCTTCGGCGTGCGCCGATTTTCCTGACCGCGCCCCGCCGAGCACCAGCGTCCTGTTCACGGCCGGGCACGTTACCTTTGGCCGCGTGAGCTTCCACTGGCGGTACGAGAACGCTTCCGGCGACGCGATCGAGGGCCCTTCGCTGACCTTCGAGGACCAGACCGAGGCCGAGGAGTGGTTCAGCACCACCTGGTCCGACCTGCTCGCGCTGGGTGTGGACCAGGTGGTGCTGCTGGAGGGGGAGACCGAGGTCTACGGACCCATGAGCCTCCACCCACCAGCGAACTAAGGCGTACGCGTCTGCATCGGGTCGCGTTCGATGACGCCTTCGAGGGCCTCATCGATCTTGACCAGCAGGTCGGCGTCGAGCTTCACCCCGGCGGCCTTGACGTTCTCCGCGACCTGCTCCGGCCGCGACGCGCCGACGATGGCGGAGGCGACGTTCGGGTTCTGCAGGACCCACGCGACGGCGAGCTGAGCCAGCGTCAGGTCGGCTTCCTTCGCCAGCGGCTCCAGGTTCTGCACGGCGGTGAGGACGTCGTCGCGCAGCCAGTTGGCGATCATGTTCTTGCCGCCCGCCTCGTCGGTCGCCCGCGAGCCCGCCGGGGCCTCGGCGCCCGGCTTGTACTTGCCGGTGAGCACACCCTGAGCGATCGGCGACCAAACGATCTGCGAGATGCCCTCACGTTCACACGCGGGGACGACCTGCTCCTCGATGATCCGCCACAGCATCGAGTACTGCGGCTGGCTGGAGATCAGCGGCACGTTCAGCTCACGGGCCAGCGCCGCGCCCCGGGTGATCTGCTCGGCGTTCCACTCGGAGACGCCGACGTAGAGCACTTTGCCCTGGCGGACCAGGTCGGCGAAGGCGAGCATGGTCTCTTCCAGCGGCACGGTCCGGTCGAACCGGTGCGCCTGGTAGAGGTCGACGTAGTCGGTGCCGAGCCGCTTCAGCGACGCGTGCGCTGACTCCATGATGTGCTTGCGGCCCAAGCCTTTGTCGTTGGGACCGCCGGGGCCGGTCGGCCAGAAGACCTTGGTGAAGATCTCCAGGCCCTCGCGCCGCTCACCGGCGAGCGCCCGGCCGAGGACGGACTCCGCCTTGGTGTTGGCGTACACGTCGGCGGTGTCGAAAGTCGTTATGCCCGCGTCGAGGGCGGCCCGCACACACGCGTGCGCGGCGTCTTCCTCCACTTGGGAGCCGTGGGTGAGCCAGTTGCCGTAGGAGATCTCGCTGACGTTCAGGCCGCTGCGGCCTAGGCGACGAAACTGCATGACTCCGAGACTAGGCGCTGCCAGGCGGCCTCGCCGAAGGTCAGGTCGCCGCCTGCGGGGTTCTTGGAGTCCCGCACACGCACGTCGGCCTGGTAGGCCACCTCCACGCACTCGGCTTCATTGATGCTGCTGAAGCTCGACTTGCGCCACTGTGCGTGCATGGTGTTTCAGCTCCGTTCGTAGTCGGCCACCATCCTCGTCAGGAAGTTCACCGAATCGGCTGATCCCAACGCGATCTTCTCCAGGGTAGCCGTCCTGCTTCGAAACCTCTGGGTCGCTTTTGGTCCGTCGAGGAAGCCGGACGCGCCTTCGGCCTCGACGTAGACGATCGGCGGGGCTTCGCGGAACTCCATCAGCGAGTACATGCCCGGATTCATGTATCCGCCGTGCCGAAACGGGATGACGCGAATGGTGATGTTCGGCTGCTGTGCTCGACCGATCAGCCAGTGCAGTTGCTGGACCATGACTTCGGAGCCGCCGAACGGCCTGCGAAGGGCCGCCTCATCGAGCAGCGCGACGTATTGGGGGGCAACGATCTTTCCCAGGATCTCCTGCCGCTTGAGTCGCGCTTCGATTCGCTCCTGCACGACAAGGTCGTCGGCGTTCGCGTGGACTGCCATCGATCGCATGTAGGCAGGGGTTTGCAACAAACCTGGCACCATGAACGGTGCGAAGTGAACGATCAGTTTGGCTTCGGCTTCGAATCCCGCCAGGGCAGGAAGAAGGCGCGGGAGTTGATCTCCGGTCTCAAGCCAGTGGGGCTCGTGGACCTTCGCGGCGAGGTCCAGGATGTCATCCCGTTCGTCGCCGGTCACGCCGTAGATCGCCAGTAGTGCGGCCACGTTCACCAGCGATGGCGCCCGTTTCCCGTTCTCGGTCCTGCTCAGGCTGGCGAGTGACATCCCAGCCGCCGCACACACCTGCCTGCCGGTCTTGGCCGCCCTCGTGCGAGCCGCCTGCAACCCCATACCCAATGCGCGCGCCCTTGCGGGCTGACGATCCCTGATCATGGGTCAATTGAGACCCATGCACCCGTAGTCAGCAACGTGCACCTTCGGGTGATTGTTGCCGGGGCGGAAAGTCTTAGACCTTGTCGCCGGGGGAGACGCGGGGCTTGGGGGCGCGCAGTTTGCGGATCTGGGAGGCGCGCACGAAGGCGTACCAGCCGACCGACGCCCCGCGGATGTTCTCCTTGGGGAACTTCGCGCGGGCCAGCCTGGTGAAGCGGCGGCCGTTGATGACACCTTCGATGATCATCAGGATCAGCATCACCAGGGACGCGAGCGTCGCGTACTGCTGGATGGCGAAGTTCTGCACGAACATCGACATCACCACCAACAGCGCCAGCGGCATGAACAGGCCCAGCAGGTTGCGCTTGCCGTCGACCAGGTCGCGCACATACGCCTTGACCGGGCCGCGGTCGCGCGGCATCAGGTACTTCTCGTCGCCGCTGAGCATGCGCTGGCGCTGCTCGACGCGCTGGTCCTTCCGCTTGGCGGCCAGCGCTTTGCGCTCTTCCTTCGAGCCGCGCGCGCGGCGCATGGCCTCGCGGGAGGTCTTCGGCGGGGGCGGGACGGGGCCGCGCTTTCGGCCTTCGGCCTCGCGGCGCTTGGGGGTGGGCCTGCCCTTGCCGGGGGTGTGTCCCTTGGGCACGTCCTCGCCCACGGCGACGGCGGACTCCTCGTCTACCTGGGAGTCGGCACTGTCTGCTGCGTTACGGCGAAGGAACCTCACAGCGACAAGGGTAGAACAGGGGTGATGATCGCTACGCTGCGCCCATGCGAGTCGTCATCGCCCCGGACTGCTTCGGCGGCACTCTGACCGCCACCGAGGCCGCCGAGGCCATCGCCGAGGGGTGGCGGCGGGCCTCGCCCGACGACGAACTGGCCCTGCGGCCGCTGGCCGACGGCGGACCGGGCTTCGTCAGCGTCATCCATACCGCCATGGGCGGAGTGCTGCATCGCGCGACGGTGACCGGGCCGCTGGGCAGTCCTGTCGCGGCGACCTGGCTGATGCGCGGCGGCGTCGCCTACATCGAGTCGGCGGAGGCGGCGGGCCTGCATCTGGTCCCGGCCGAGCGTCGTCCGCAGGTGTGCGAGCACGTCACCACGCGCGGTGTCGGCGAGCTCATCGCCGCGGCCAGGGACAAAGGCGCGCACGAGATCATCGTCGGCCTAGGCGGCAGCGCGACCACAGACGGCGGGTCGGGCGCGCTGACCGCGCTCGGCGTCACCGGGATCGACGGCATGGGCTCGCCGTTGCTGCCCGGTGCCCTTGGCGACTGCGTGCGGGTCGACGGCGTGGCCGACATCGGCCGGGCCGTCCTGATCGCCGCGTCCGACGTGGAGAACCCGCTGCTCGGCCCGCACGGGGCCGCCGCGACATTCGGCCCGCAGAAGGGCGCCGACCCGGCCGGGGTCGAACGGCTCGACCGCGCGCTGACCACGTGGGCGGACTCGATCGCCGCGTGGGCCGGGCGTGATGTCCGTGACACCCCCGGCGCGGGCGCGGCGGGCGGGCTCGGGTTCGCCCTGCTCGCGTTGGGCGCGGAGATGAAGTCCGGGGCCGACATCGTCAGCGGCGCGACCAACCTCAGCGCGTCGATCGGCTGGGCCGACCTGGTGATCACCGGGGAGGGCAGCTTCGACTGGCAGTCACTGCGCGGCAAGCTCGTGACCAGGGTCGCGGGCGTCGCGGCGGCCCGTGGCGTGCCGTGTTTGGCGTTGGCCGGGCAGGTCGCGGTGGGGCGCAGGCAGGCCGCCGCGGCGGGCGTCGAGGCGGCGTACTCGGTGGTCGACCACGTGGGCTCGGTCGAGGCGTCCATGGCCGACCCGGCGGGCACGCTGGCCGACCTCGCCGAGCACGTGGCGGGCCAGTGGGCCAAAGGGTGACCGCTGTCACGGAGAAATTCTCTGGACTGCGCCTGTGACACCATGGAGGGCGGAACATTCCGGGACGTACCCTTGTTGGACGGGGCGTACCGCCCGAGTAGGACTGCCTAGGGAGAACGATGACGACCGCTCAGGAGAACACCGCCGAAGCGGCCACCACCACCCACGGTGTGGTGCTGTCGGACGCCGCCGCCGAGAAGGCCAAGGCCCTGCTCGAGCAGGAAGGCCGCGACGACATGCACCTGCGCATCGCGGTCCAGCCCGGCGGCTGCGCGGGCCTGCGCTACCAGCTCTTCTTCGACGAGCGCGCGCTCGACGGTGACCTGTACGCCGAGTTCGGCGGCGTCAAGGTGGCCGTGGACCGCATGAGCGCCCCGTACGTCCAGGGCGCAGTGATCGACTTCGTCGACACGATCGAGAAGCAGGGTTTCACCATCGACAACCCGAACGCCGGCGGCAGCTGCGCCTGCGGCGATAGTTTTCACTGATACATGGCCCGCCCTTCGGGCGGGCGGCCCGGTCGCTCTTAGGTGACGAGAACGGGGCCTCTTTTCCAGGCGATCAACTGCTAGCGCAGTCGACCACCAGGAAAAGAGGCCCCGTTCTCGTCACCGCGACCGGGCGCGGTGGTCGGCTCTAGAACAAGCGCAGTGGTCGGCTCTAAATAAAGGCATCCATGTCGGCGACCTGTGCGGCCGTCGCGTCATCGACTGACCAGTTGGGGTAGCGGGGGCCAGGGACGGCCGACGGCTCGATGTGCGGGGACGTGATGTCGGCGCAGTCGGCGATCAGTTCGTCCATGGTGTCCGGATCTGGTGTGCCCATGCCCCGACGTTAGGCAACCTGACGGAACCTGGACACCCATACCAAACGGTAGTGTTCAACGGTGACCAAAAGCCACCCGACCGGGTGGCTTGACCAAGATCGCGCCACCGACGTCGACACTCGCGTCGACCAGCCCAGACAGGGAGTTGGCCTCGTGCCCGTTGCCGTCACCGGAAGCATCGCGACCGATCACCTCATGCACTTCCCCGGCAAGTTCGCCGAGCAGATCGTCGCCGACCAGCTGCACCGGATCTCGCTGAGCTTCCTCGTCGACGACCTGGTCGTGCGACGCGGCGGGATCGGCGCGAACATCGCGTTCGGCATGGGCGTCCTCGGGTGCTCGCCGATCCTGGTCGGGGCCGTCGGCGACGACTTCGCCGACTATCGCTCGTGGCTGGAGCGCGCCGGAGTGGACACCTCTGGTGTGCACGTCTCGGAGACCGCCCACACCGCGCGGTTCGTCTGCACCACCGACGACGACATGAACCAGATCGCCTCGTTCTACGCGGGCGCGATGGCCGAGGCGCGCAACATCGAGCTGCTGCCGGTCGCCGAGCGCGCGGGCGGGCTCGACCTGGTCCTCATCAGCCCGGACGACCCGCACGGCATGCAGCGCCACGCCCAGGAGTGCCGCGACCGCGGCTACGTCTTCGGCGTCGACCCGTCGCAGCAGACCGCGTGGATGAACGGCGAGCAGCTGCGCACCTTCATCGACGGCGCGAACTACCTGTTCACCAATGACTATGAGTGGGAACTGCTGCGGCAGAAGACCGGCTGGTCCGAGGCCGACGTCATGTCCCGAGTCGGCATGCGCATCACCACGCTCGGCGAGAAGGGCGTGGAGATCGTCAGCGCCGACGGCTCCGTGCTGCACGTCGGCGCGGTCCCGGAGACCACCAAGGCCGACCCGACCGGCGTCGGCGACGGCTTCCGCGCGGGCTTCCTCACCGGCCTGACCAAGGGCCTGAGCCTGGAGCGCTCGGCCCAGCTCGGCTCGTTCATCGCCGTGCTGGTGCTGGAGACCGTCGGCCCGCAGGAGTGGACGTTCAGCAAGGCTGAGGCCATCACCCGCATCGGCGGCGCCTTTGGCCCGGACGCCGCAGGCGAGATCGGCGCCGTCCTCCCCGGTTGAGCTTGATCGGTTACCGCTGGTCAGAATTCCTTACACAGGTCTGACATATGCCTTTTGGCCCCTTCCGCTAGGCCGTTTGTCCCCGACCCTTGGGTTGGGGACAAACGGCTGGGAGGTCGACGATGGGCAACTGGGATCAACTTCGCGACAGTCTCGACGGCGGCTTGGTGACCCGCGACGACGAGGGCTACGAGGACGTCCGCGCGCTCTTCAACAGCGCGATCGAGACCCGTCCGCTCGCCATCGCGCAATGCGCCTCGGTCGAGGATGTGCGGCGGGCGCTGCGGCACGCCAGGGACGCCGGGCTGCCGCTGGCGGTTCGTTCCGGCGGACACAGTGTCGCGGGGGCGTCGCTGGTGGCCGACGGCCTGGTCATCGACATGCGGGGGCTCAACTCGGTCACGGTCGACCCGGCCGCGCGCACGGCGACGGTCGGCGGCGGCGCGACCTGGTCGCACTTCGACCGGGCCTGCCAGCCGCACGGGCTGGCCACGACCGGCGGGCGGATCTCCACCACCGGCGTCGGCGGGCTCACCCTCGGCGGCGGCTCCGGCTGGTTTGAGCGCAAATGGGGCCTGGCCTGCGACAACCTGCTCTCGGTCGATCTCGTCACCGCGGCCGGGGAATGCATCACCGCCAGCGAGACGGAGAACCCGGACCTGTTCTGGGCGCTGCACGGCGGCGGCGGCAACTTCGGCGTCGCCACGTCGTTCACCTTCCGGCTGTACCCGCTGGCGGCGTGCTCGATCGCGCTGCTGCTGTGGCCGTCCGAATTCGGACTCGCGGTCTCGCGGCGATGGCGCGACATCATGCTCGACGCCCCGGAGGAGATCGGCGGCGCGGCGGCCTACCTGACCGGACCACCCGAAGAGTTCGTCGGCAACCTGGTCGGCAAGCGCTGCGCGGCCGCGATCGTGACGTGCATGGGCCCGGTCGAGGAACTGCGCGCGGTCATCGCGCCGCTGCTGGAGCTGGCGCCGCCGGTTGAAGTGGTCATGGACGTGCCCTACGCGGACATGCAGTGCATGCTCGACGACCCGCCCGGGATGCGGAACTACTGGTCGGCCGACTACCTGACCGACCTGCCCGACGCCGCGCTCGACGTCTTCTGCGCAGGGGGCGAGGACATGATCTCGCCGTCGGCGTCACAGCTGCTGATGTTGCCGTGGGGCGGGGCGGTGGCCCGGAACGCGGGAACGTCGGCCATGGCCAACCGGGATGTGGCGTGGGTCGTGCACCCGTTCGGGATCTGGGAGGACCCGGCAGACGACGAGCAGGGCCGGGACTGGACGCACGCCGTCGGCGCGGGGCTGCGCGAGTGGACGACCGGGGCGACCTACCTGAACTTCATCGGCGACGAAGGCGCCGACCGGATCATGGCCGGGTTCGGGCCGCACTACCCGAGACTCGCCGCCGTCAAGGCGCTCTACGACCCGGACAACGTGTTCAACCGCTGGCACAACGTCCAGCCGGAGGTCTCACTTCAACGCTGAGAAGCGCCGGTGAGGACCAGCGGGCCGTCCTCGGTGACCGCCACCGAGTGCTCGACGTGGGCGGCGCGGCTGCCGTCGACGGTGTGCAGCGCCCAGCCGTCGGGGGCGACCTCGTAGGCGTCGTTCCCGCCCGCGTGGAACATCGGCTCGATGGCCAGGACCAGGCCCGGCCGCAGGAGCATCCCGCGGCCGGGCCTGCCGTCGTTGGGCACGCCAGGGTCCTCGTGCATGGCGCGGCCGATGCCGTGGCCGCCGAAGTCGGCCGGGATGCCGTAGCCCGCGGCCCGCCCGATCGATCCGACCGCGTGCGCGATGTCGCCGAGGCGGTTGCCCGGTCGCATCCGCTCGATCGCGGCGGCGAGCGCGGCCTCGGCGGCCTCGATCAGCCGGACGTCGGCGGGATCCTGGCGGCCGACGATGAAGGAGACGGCGGCGTCGCCGTGCCAGCCGTCGATATTGGCGCCGAAGTCGATGCTGACCAGGTCGCCGTCGTCCAGCCGGGAGTCGTCGGGGATGCCGTGGACGATGAGGTCGTTGACCGACACGCAGATCACGGCCGGGAACGGCGTGGGCGCGAACCGCGGCCGGTAGTTCAAGAACGACGACTTCGCCCCGTGCTCGGCCAGCACCGACCGGGCGACCTCATCGAGGTCCAGCAGGCGGACGCCGACGTCGGCGGCCTCCCGAACCGCTGCCAGTGCCGCCGCGACGACCTTGCCCGCCGCTCGCATCGCGTCCAGCTCGCCCCGTGTCTTCAGCTCGACCATGGGGATAACTATACCGGTATTACTATGACGGTCATGGTGCGACCACCGCTCAGCCAAGACGAGAGAATCCGCGGCGAACTGCTCGGGGAGCTGCTGCGTGCCGCCCGGGGCGAGCGCAGCATGGTCGAGGTCGCCGCCACCGCTGGGATCTCCGTGGAGACCCTGCGCAAGATCGAACGCGGCAGGGTCCCCACTCCGGCTTTCTTCACCGTCGCCGCCATCGCGGGCGCGGTCGGCATCCCACTGGACGAGCTGATCGCGCGGTCACGGCCGCACCGGCTGTCCGCCTAGTACTAGATCTTGACCGGGTAGTGCGGCTCCGGGATGACCGGCGCGATCCGGCGCTCGATGAAGATGCCGTGCCAGATCATGAAGACCAGCAGCGCCCAGATCCGGCGGCTGTGGTCCAGCGTTCCGGCCTTGTGCTCTTCGAGCAGGCGCATGACGGCGTTCTTGTCGACCAGGGCGTCGGTCTGGGAGGCCATGACGATGTCGCGGGCCCACTCGTACATCTCGTCGCGCAGCCACAGCCGGATCGGGACCGGGAAGCCCAGCTTGCGGCGGTTGAGCACGTGGGCCGGGACCACCTTGCGAAGCGCCTGGCGCAGGGCGTACTTGGTGGTCTCCTTGGTGATCTTCTGGTCGAGGGGGACCTCGGCGGCGACCTTGAAGACCTCCGGGTCCAGGAACGGCACCCGCAGCTCCAGCGAGTTCGCCATGGTCATCTTGTCGGCCTTGACCAGGATGTCGCCGCGCAGCCACGTGTAGAGGTCGACGTGCTGCATCCGCGTGACCGGGTCCCACGCCCGCGAGTCGCGGTACGGACCGGCGGTGATGTCGGCGTGGCCGACGCCCGGGTCGAACGTGCGCAGGACTTTCCTCAGTTGGTCGTCGCGGAAGATGCGGGCGTTGCCGTAGTAGCGTTCCTCCAGCGACAAAGCGCCGCGACGCAGCAGGTCCTTGCCCCGGGTGCCCTCGGGGATCTTGGTCGACACCTTGCCGAGCACGCGGCGCAGCGCGCCCGGGACGCGCTCGAAGGGCGCCAGCGACAGCGGCTCGCGGTAGATCGTGTAGCCGCCGAACAGCTCGTCGGCGCCCTCGCCGGACAGGACGACCTTGACGTGCTTGCGGGCCTCGCGGGCGATGAACCACAGCGGGACCAGGGCCGGGTCGGCCACCGGGTCGTCGAGGTACCAGACGATGAGCGGGAGCGCGTCCATCATCTCCTGGGCGGAGACGGTCTTCACCACGTGCTTGACGCCGATCGCGGCGGCCGACTCGGCGGCGACGTCGATCTCGGAGTAGCCCTGGCGCTCGAACCCGGTGGTGAAGGTGATCAGGTCCGGGTTGTGCTCGCGGGCCAGCGCCGCGATGGCGGTGGAGTCGATACCGCCCGAGAGGAATGAGCCGACCGTGACGTCCGCGCGCATGTGCATCCGGACCGAGTCGCTCATCACCTCGGCGATGCGGCTGTACAGCGTCTCGGCGTCGGCCGGGCCGTGCACCGGGGTCGGGTGGAACCTCGGCGCCCAGTAGCGCTTGATCACCGGCTCCTCGCCGGGGACCAGCGTGAACGACGAACCCGACTCGATCCGGTGCACCGTGGTGTGCAGAGTCGCGGGCTCCGGCACGTACTGGAGCGTGAGGTAGTGCTGCAGAGCCCGGCGGTCGAGGTCCTGGCCGACGCCGAGCAGGTTCGTCAGCTCCAGGATCGACTTCTTCTCGCTGGAGAAGGCCACGCCGCCGGGGCCGTGGGCGTAGAACAGCGGCTTGATGCCGAACGGGTCGCGCGCGCCGAACAGCGTCTGGGTCTGGCCGTCCCAGATGAGGAACGTGAACATGCCGCGCAGCCGCGTCACCGCCTCCTCGCCGAGGTAGTGGTAGGCCGCGACGATGGTCTCGGAGTCACCGTCGGTGGTGAACCGGGCGCCGAAGCGCTCGGTCAGCTCCGCGCGCAGCTCCAGGTAGTTGTAGATCTCGCCGTTGAACAGCAGCGTGTATCGCTCGGGCGACTCCGGGGGACCCCACGGCAGGGGCTGGTGGGAGTGCTCGATGTCGATCATCGACAGCCGGTTGAACCCGAAGACGGCCTCACCGCCGGTCCATGTCCCGCTCTCGTCGGGGCCGCGGTGCCGCTGGCAGCGCATCGCCGCCCCTACGGCTGGCCGCGCGGCGGCGGCGTCCATCTCAGAAGGGCAAACCAGACCAAGCAGACCGCACACGCTTTTCGCGCACCTCTCGTGTCGAGCCGGAGTCATGATGGAGTCGAGTCGCGGGAGAGTGGCCAGTATGCCGGGTGCCACCCCGGCTATTAGGACGGGACGGCGGGCGGCGCGTTGCCCTGGGAATGTGACCGACCCCGCTGTCACCCTCCGGGGGTGTGGCCTGGGTCGCTGGGCTAGGCTCCGCATTGCTCTCAACAAGCGGAGTTCTGCCCTGTCCGACGGGGGGAACCGACGAGTGTTCTGAGCGCGTGAGAGATCGCCTGGAGGAGGAGTCGCGCAGTGGGCACACCCATGACCGAGCGCCGGAACCGCGCGTCGGTGGCCCGGCTGGTCAAGGTCGCCGGTCTCGTCGTGGTGGTCGCACTTGCCGCCAGCGGCTGCTCCACCGAGGAGGTGCTGCGGTTCGGCTGGCCAGAGGGTGTAACCCCGCAGGCCCACCGGATGCGCGACTTCTGGACCTGGTCGGTCGTCGCGTCACTTGTCATCGGTGTGCTGACGTGGGCGCTGATGCTGTGGCCGGTCGTGGCCCACCGCAAGAAGGGCGACCGACTGCCCCGGCAGTTCCAGTACAACCACATCCTGGAGATCGTCTACACGGCGATCCCGGTGGTCATCGTGGTCGTGCTGTTCTACTTCACCGCCACCACCCAGAACTACGTCCAGCAGGAGACCGACAAGCCGGACGTGACGGTGGACGTGACCGCCTTCCAGTGGAACTGGGAGTTCGACCACAAGTCCTACGTCAACACCAAGGGCGCGCTCGACGTGCCCGCCGCGCCGGGGGACACCACGGTCCGCACGATCGGCAGCTCCACGGAGATCCCGCTGCTGGTCCTGCCGACCAACCGGAAGATCCACTACAACCTGCGCGCGACCGACGTCATCCACTCGTTCTTCATCCCGGAGTTCCTGTTCAAGCGGGACGTCTTCCCGCACCCGGACAAGAACAACCAGGACTCGACGTTCCAGAACGAGATCGACCGGACCGGTTCCTTCGTCGGGCGCTGCGCCGAGCTGTGCGGCACGTACCACTCGGCGATGAACTTCGAGGTCCGGGCCATTACGCCGGAGCTGTTCGACCAGTACATGGCGCTGCGCACCAAGGTGAACCCGGCTACGGGCAAGGGCTACACCACCGCCGAGGCGCTGACCCAGATGAACTGCGGCGAGCTGTGCACGCCGCACTCGGTGACCACGCAGCCGTTCAACACCGACCGCACCGCCCGCAAGGAGTCCGGCTGAGGCCGGGCGAGCGGACACAGGGGAACAACGGTCGACAGGTGAATGTGAGGACAGCATGAAGGTCGAAGCCAGGCTCTTCGACGTCACGACCATCTTCTTCTTTCTCTCCGCCGTCGTGTACGGCGTGTGGTCCAAGGAGCCGGTGGGTACGGTCGGGCTGATCCTGACCGGCGGTCTGTCGCTGATCGTCGGGTCCTACTTCCACTTCGTCGCCCGCAGGCTCAGCCAGCGGCCGGAGGACAACCCGGAAGCCGAGGTCAGCGACGGCGCGGGCGAGCTGGGCTTCTTCAGCCCGCACAGCTACTGGCCGGTGGCCATGGCCGCCTCGGCGGGTCTGGCGGGCCTGGCGATGGCGTTCTGGCAGATCTGGCTGCTGGTCATCGCCGCCGTCCTGATCCTGATCACCATCGGCGGGCTGGTGTTCGAGTACCACACCCGGCCCGACCCCACCGACTGATCCTTTCGCCGAAGTACCGACGCCGCCGAGTCATTCGACTCGGCGGCGTTTATTCATTGTCTTGGAGCCGGTCGGGGCAATGCCCCTAGGCCAACCCCACGCAACCCGAGAATCGAACCACTCGGTCGATTCGACACAGCCCCTATTCCTGGCACGATCGCGCCTGCCCTGTCCTTGCCCGCCGGGTGACCCCCGGCGGGCGGCCAGTTAGAAGGAGCGTTCGTGAAACTTGCCTCCCGAATGGAACGCCTCGGCACGGAATCGGCTTTCGAGGTGCTCGCGAAGGCCAAGGCGCTGGAGAAGACCGGCCGCTCGGTGATCCACCTGGAGATCGGCGAGCCGGACTTCGACACCCCCGCCCACATCGCGAGCGCCGCGCAGGAAGCGCTGAGCAAGGGCCACACCCACTACGTGCCCGCGCCGGGCATCCCGGAGCTGCGCACCGCGGTCGCCGACTTCCTCGAACGCAAGAATCGCCTGGTCACGACCCCGGACCGGGTCATCGTCACCCCTGGCGCCAAGCCGATCATGTTCTTCGCGATCATGGCGCTGTGCGAGGAGGGCGACGAGGTCATCTACCCCGACCCCGGCTTCCCGATGTACGCCTCGATCACCGCGTTCGCCGGGGCCAAGCCCGTGCCGATCCCGCTGCGCGAGTCGAACAACTTCACCATCGATCCAGACGAACTCGCGTCGCTGGTGACCGACCGGACCAAGCTGCTCATCCTCAACTCGCCGCACAACCCCTGCGGCAGTTCGCTGTCCCAGGAGCAGATCGAGGCCATCGCCAAGATCGCCATCGAACGCGACCTCACGGTGCTCAGCGACGAGGTCTACTGGGCGCTGCAGTACGACGGGTCGCACCGCAGCGTGCTCAGCGTGCCCGGCATGGCCGAGCGGACGATCCTGCTCGACGGCTGGTCGAAGACGTTCGCCATGACCGGCTGGCGGCTGGGTTTCGGGGTGTTCCCGCAGTGGCTGGTCGAGCCGGTGAGCAGGCTGGTGATCAACTCGGTGTCCTGCACGTCGGCGTTCAGCCAGTACGCGGCCGTCGCCGCCCTGGACGGCCCGTGGGACGAGGTGGACCGGATGAAGGCCGAATTCGAGTCGCGCGCGTCGCTGATCGTGGACGGGCTCAATGAGATCCCGGGGGTGTCGTGTGTGCGGCCGGGCGGGGCTTTCTACGCCTTCCCGAACGTGTCCGAGCTTGGCCTGTCGTCCGGGGAGCTGTCGGACCGGCTCTTGGCTGAGGCGGGTGTGGCGGCCCTGCCTGGGACAGCGTTCGGTGACTACGGTGAGGGCTACCTGCGGTTCTCCTACGCCAACTCCCCGGACAACATCCGCGCCGCGCTGGCCGCGTTCGCCGAGCTCGCTGGAAAGGTCGCCCATGGCTGAGGTACTGGTCACCCGCAGGCTCGTCGACGACGCCATGGCGGTGCTGGACTGTGAGTTCGACCTGTGGGAAGGCCCGCCCACGGCGATTCCGAGGGCCGAGTTCCTGCACCGGGCGAAGGGCAAGGACGGTCTGCTCACGCTCCTGACGGAAAAGGTCGACGCCGAACTACTGGACGCGGCGGGCCCGCAGTTGCGCGTCGTGGCGAACTACGCGGTGGGCGTGGACAACATCGACATCCCCGAATGCACCCGCCGGGGAATCCTGGTCGCCAACACACCGGACGTGCTGACCGAGGCCACAGCGGACATCGCCTGGTCACTGATCCTGTCCTGCGTGCGGCGGGTGGCGGAGGGGGACCGGTTCCTGCGGTCGCGGCAGGAGTGGATCTGGGACCCGCGGATGATGCTGGGGCAGGAGCTGTACGGGCGCACGCTCGGCATCGTCGGCTGCGGTCGGATCGGCCAGGCCACCGCCCGGCGCGCGCTCGGGTTCGGGATGCGGGTGATCTATCACAACTCCCGTCCGTTGCCTGCTGAAGTTGCTGGGCCATTGCGGGCGGAACTGCGGACGTTCGACGAGCTGGTTGCTGAGTCCGATGTGATCTCGGTGCATTGTCCGCTGACGCCCGCGACCCATCACCTGTTCAATGCTTCGGTGTTCGCCCGGATGAAGCCCTCGGCGGTCCTGGTGAACACGGCGCGGGGTCCGGTGGTCGATGAGAAGGCCCTGGCTGAGGCGGTTCGGGCCGGGGAGATCTTCGGGGCGGGTCTGGACGTGTTCGAGCGGGAGCCGATCGTGGAGGAGGCGCTGCTGGATCTGGACCGGGTCACCCTGATCCCACACCTGGGCAGCGCGACCATCCAGACGCGGACGGCTATGGGACTGCTGGCGGTGGAGAACCTGCTGGCAGGACTCCGCGGCGAACGCCCACGCGGTCTGCTGAACCCCGAGGCACTCTAGGCGGTTGAACCGGTCGGGGTGGGACAGGATTCCGCCCCGACCGGTTCGTCACGCTTCTGCTTCGCACCAGGTCACGCAGGCGGGCCGGGCGTGGGTCTCCAAGAATTCCGTGAGCGCTTCGTACGCGAGGTCCGGCGTGGTTTCCGCATGTGGCGGTACCGGCAATTCGTGGATACCGGCTAGGTGGTACGTCACCCAGCCGGTGTTATGGCCGTTGCTGGGCACATAGTCGGCGGTGTCGTCGGCCCAGAGCAGCATCGCGGTGTCGCTGTGGATGCCCACGGTGAGGCTGACGACGTCGGCCGACCGAGGGTCGTGGGGGCCTGCGGCAATCGTCCAGGCCCAAGGGATGACGAGCCCGGTCGAGTTCAGGTCGCGAATCGCGCTGACCAGATCGATGCCGGGTGCGATGTGGTCGATGTGCACCGATGATCGGGTGAGGATGTCCGGGATCATTGGACTGCCTTGCCGTGGTAGATGCGGGCGAACGGGTTGCCTTGCGCGTCGGTGCCGAGAACCGTGAGCGAGTTGCCCTTCAGGAGAAGCTCGGCCAAGAATGTCTCACATCCCTCGAAGGCCCCTGGCTCCGAACCACAAGGCGCGTGGTTGAGGATCACCCGGCCGTGGCGGCCCTTCGAGGTGACCACCATGAAGGCCGCCTTCATCTCGACATGATTGGCGTAGCGCTTCGCACGCCGAGACAGCCCGATCGCGTCGATCCGATCGATGACGTCGCGGTGCCACACATCGTCGCGGGTCGGCCGCATCTCGCCGAACATCCGCCCGTCTATCTCGATGATCCCGATGGTCGGCGAGTTTCCCGCGCCCCGGATGACGCGCGGTGGCAGGTCATCGGAGTAAGGAAGCGAGTCTTCGGGATAGCGGTCGCCATGGCGATTGCTGACTCCCGCCACGGGCGGTGGCACGTTCGGATGCTGTCGAGTCCGGACAACACCGCTTGCACCAGGATCGCGATCACCATGTGTCCCGCAGGACGGTTCGTCCTGGGCAAGGCCGCCGAGGTAGCGGCTGATGGCCTGGTGTGCGTCGCCCACCACCTCATAGGAGACGACAATCTCGTCTTTGGTCTGTTCGAGCACCACCACCGCATGCGAAACGTTGCGATCATCCGTTCCGCCCACTGCGGTGCCTAACGCCTGTGCTGCCTCGCCGAGGGAAGCGACCGCTGCGTGAATCGTGTGTTGCGCCTGGTCCAGCATCGACAGCACGACGCGCATGTGCGCGGCCCATTGGTCGACAGACACGCGGACAAGCGTAAGTGCCAGATCAACCGCTATGGCGAGTCGGACGGCCCGACTACTTCGCCAGTTCGGTAGACCGAGCCGCCCACTGGTCCAGCAGCGTCGCCGCCGCTCCAGAGTCCAGCGCGTGGGTCGCCTGGCCGATGGCGGCTTCGAGGTCGGCGTGGACGTCGCCCGACAGGCCTCGGAAAGCCGCGATGGCGCCCGCCGCGTTGAGGACGACGGCCTCTCGGACCGGGCCCATCTTGCCCGCGACCAGGTCACGCACGACCTGGGCGTTGAAGTCCTTGTCGCCGCCGCGCAGGTCAGCCGGGGTGGCGGGGGAGATGCCGAGGCGGGACGGGTCGATCTGGTCCACCCGGACCTTGCCGTCGGCGACCACCCAGGCCGCCGTCGTGGTCGTGGTGGTGATCTCGTCGAGGTTGTCGTCGCCCCGCACCACCAGGACGCTCGCGCCGCGGCTTGCGAAGACCTCGGCGACGATCGGGGCCATTCGGGCGTTGGCGACCCCTACCAGGCCCGCGGTCGGCTGGGCCGGGTTCGTCAGGGGGCCGAGCACGTTGAACGCGGTCGGCACCCCTAGTTCCCGGCGGGTGGGACCGGCGTAGCGCAGGGCGGGGTGGAAGGCCGGGGCGAAGCAGAAGCCGATGCCGACCTCCCGCACGCACGTCGCCACCGCGTCCGGGGACAGTTCGATGGCCACGCCAAGGGCTTCCAGGACGTCGGCGGTGCCGCACTGCGACGAAGCCGAGCGGTTGCCGTGTTTGACCACCGGCACGCCCGCGGCGGCGGTGACCAGGGCACTCATGGTCGAGATGTTCACCGTGTCGGCCTGGTCGCCGCCCGTGCCCACGACGTCGACCGCGTGGCCGTCGACGTGGACGCGCTTGGCGTGCGACAGCATGCCCGCGGCCATGCCCTCGACCTCGGCGGCCGTCTCGCCCTTGGCGCGCAGGGCGATGGCGAAGCCCGCGATCTGCGACGGGGTGGCGCTGCCGGACATGATCTGGTCCATCGCCCAGGTGGTGTCCTCGGCGGTGAGGTCGCGGCGGTCGATGAGCTGGTTGAGCAGCCTCGGCCAGGTTCGGTCCGCCATGGCTAAACGCGCGTGGCGGGCAGGGCCTTCGACCGGAGCACGTCGGCGACGGTCTCGGCCGCGGTCAGCGGGTCGAGCGGGTGGACGATGACCGCGTCGGCCTGCGACCAGGTGGCCAGCCACCGGTCGTCCTTGCGCCGGACCGCGATGACGATCGGCGGGCAGTCGGCGATCTCGTTCTTCAGCTGGCGGGACAGGCCGATGCCGCCGGTGGGCTGGGCCTCGCCGTCGAGGATGGCGAGATCGATCTCACCGCTGTCCATCTCCATCAGGACCTCGGAGACCGTGCCGACCTCGACATACCGCACGTGGCCGATGTCCGCCGCGGGTCGGCGGCCGACCGATGTGACGATGGTCTCCCGCACCTCGGGGCGGTGGCTGAACACCAGAATCTTCAGTGGCTGCGTGCTCATGCGGGGGTCCTTCGTTAGGTCAGGTCGGGCACCGCTGATGTTATCGGGCTCACTTCCGGGCCGAGAAAGGCGTCCTCTCGGCCCAGTGGAGCTGGAATTTGTCCTGCTGGACGCCATTCATACCCACGAATTCATCGGCCGACCAGCGACTCGGACATGTGACGCGGACAACTCGCGACCCGCCGTGGACCCGATCGGGCAGGGCGGCCAACCGCACGACATAATGCTGCGCGTGACAACAGCAGCGCCCTCCATTGGTCAGCGTGTCCACTCGCTGAACCGGCCGAACATGGTCAGCGTCGGCACCATCGTGTGGTTGTCCAGCGAGCTCATGTTCTTCGCTGGGCTGTTCGCCATGTTCTTCACCGTCAAGGCGCAGAACGCGACCGGCCACTGGCCCCCTCCGCTGGAGGCGGGCGGCGAGCCGATCCACCTGAACCTGCCGTTCGCGCTGCCGTTCACCATCATCCTGGTGGCGTCGTCGTTCACCTGCCAGCTCGGCGTGTTCGCCGCCGAGAAGGGCGACGTGTTCGGCCTGCGCCGCTGGTACGTCCTGACGCTGATCATGGGCGCGATCTTCCTGTTCGGTCAGGCATACGAGTACGTGCAGCTGGTGAACGAGGGCGTGACCATTCCGTCCGGCGGCTTCGGCACCGTGTTCTACCTGACCACCGGCTTCCACGGCCTGCACGTGCTCGGCGGTCTCGTCGCCTTCGTCTACTTGCTCATCCGGACGCGTCTGAGCAAGTTCACCCCGGCCCAGGCGACGTCGGCCATCGTCGTGTCGTACTACTGGCACTTCGTCGACATCGTCTGGATCGGCCTGTTCGCGGTCATCTACCTGGTGCCGTGATGGACGCCCACCACTGCTTCGCCGAGCCCGCACTGACAGCAAGGGTTGCCGACTAAATGACCAAGAAACAACGCAGCCACGGCAAGCTCCACCGGCGCGTCGCCGGGCTGCTGGCCCTCGGTTTCGCGCTGATGACCCTTGGCCTGCTGTACGCGGCGTTCGCGCCGCAGCCGCAGGTCGCGCAGGCGCAGGGCGACCCGGCGCTGCTGCGCAAGGGTGAGCAGATCTACAACAACACCTGCATCAGCTGCCACGGCGCCAACCTCGAAGGTGTCACCGACCGCGGCCCCAGCCTCATCGGCGCGGGCGAGGCCTCGGTGTACTTCCAGGTCGCGACCGGACGCATGCCCGCGGTCAAGCAGGAGGCCCAGGCCCAGCGCAAGCCCCCGAAGCTGACCCCGGAGGAGATCGACGCGCTGATCGCGTTCGTCGAGTCCAAGGGCGGCGGCACCAAGCTGCCCGAGGAGTCCGGCAAGGACCTCGTCGGCGACAACCCGGCGCGCGGCGGCGAGCTGTTCCGGCTCAACTGCGCCTCCTGCCACAACTTCACCGGCCGCGGCGGCGCGCTGTCCTCTGGGAAGTTCGCGCCCGCGCTCGACGGGGTGAGCGAGAAGGAGATGTACGCGGCCATGCTCAGCGGCCCGCAGAACATGCCCAAGTTCTCCGACCGGCAGCTCAGCCCGGAGGAGAAGAAGGACATCATCGCCTACGTCAAGTCGGTGACCGACGGGAACAACAACCCCGGCGGCAACGCGCTCGGCGGGCTCGGGCCGCAGTCCGAGGGCCTGATCGCATTCATCGTGGGGATGGCCGCGCTGATCGGCATCACCCTCTGGATTGGGGCGAAAGCATGAGTTCCACCAACCCCACAGATCTGCCCAGCGACGACGAGCTGGCCCAGATGTCCCGCGAGGAGCTGGTCAAGCTCGGCGGGAAGCTCGACGGCGTCGAGATCGTGGAATACCCGGACCCGTGGCCGGTCAAGGGCACCCGCGCGGAGAAGCGCGCTGAGCGCGCCGTCGCGCTGTGGTTCCTGATCGCGGCCATCTCCGGCTTCGCGTTCATCGGTGTCTTCCTGTTCTGGCCGCACGCCTACGTCGCGCCAGATACCGAGGGCTACTTCGCGTACTCGCTGTTCACCCCGCTGCTGGGCGCCACCTTGGGCCTGTCGGTCCTGGCGATCGGCGCGGGCGCGCTGCTCTACACCAAGAAGTTCGTCCCGCACGAGGTCGCGGTGCAGCAGCGCAGCGACGGGGGGTCGAGCGAGCTGGACAAGAAGACGATCCTGGCGCACCTGGCCGACGCGGGCGACCGCAGCACCATCGCCCGCCGCTCGCTGATCAAGTCCAGCGCGGGCCTCGGTATGACGGCGATGGGCCTGGGTGTGGGTGTGTTCGCACTCGGCGGCCTGGTCCGCGACCCGTGGGCGCAGACCGGCAAGAACTCGCTGTGGCACACCGGCTGGATGTCTGAGCCGGGCAACAACGAGAAGGTCTTCCTGCGCCGCGCCACCGGCCACGCGCACGAGGTCGTGCTGGTCAAGCCCGAGGACCTCGACGTGGGCTCGATGGAAACGGTGTTCCCGTTCCGTGAGTCCGAGCGCGAGGACCACCACGCGCTGTCCGCGGCGCTCAAGCGCTCGGACAACCCGGTCATGCTGATCCGCCTGCGCACCGACGACGCCCGCAAGGTCGTCAAGCACGCGGGCCAGGAGGACTTCAACTACGGCGACTACTACGCGTACACGAAGATCTGCAGCCACCTGGGCTGTCCGACCTCGCTCTTCGAGCAGCGGACCAACCGGATCCTGTGCCCGTGCCACCAGTCGCAGTTCGACGCGCTGCAGTACGCCAAGCCGATTTTCGGTCCGGCGACGCGCAAGCTGGCCCAGCTCCCCATCGCCCTCGATGAGGAAACTGGTTACCTTTATGCCAGGAGCGATTTCATCGAGCCGGTCGGCCCGGCCTTCTGGGAGCGGAAGTCATGAGCGCAATCACAACTCCCACCAAGCCGAACAACATGGCCTCCCGCGCGGCGGGCGGGGCGGCCAAGTGGGCCGACGACCGGTACCACTTGGCCAAGGGCCTGCGGCACCAGATGAACAAGGTCTTCCCGACGCACTGGTCGTTCCTGCTCGGTGAGATCGCGCTCTACAGCTTCATCGTGCTGCTGCTGACGGGCACCTACCTCGCGCTGTTCTTCGACCCCTCCATGCAGGAGGTCGTCTACGAGGGTTCGTTCGTCAACCTGCGCGGCCTGGAGATGTCGCGGGCCTACGAGTCCACGCTGAACCTCACCTTCGAGGTCCGCGGCGGCCTGTTCGCCCGCCAGGTGCACCACTGGGCGGCCCTGCTGTTCATGGCGGCGATCGTCTGCCACATGTTCCGCGTGTTCTTCACCGGCGCGTTCCGCCGCCCGCGTGAGGTCAACTGGGTCATCGGCATCCTGCTGTTCCTGCTCGGCGCGTTCGAGGGCTTCGCTGGCTACTCGCTCCCCGACGACCTGCTCTCCGGTGCGGGCCTGCGGATCATGTCCGGCCTGCTGCTGTCGCTTCCGGTGATCGGCACCTGGACGCACTGGCTGCTGTTCGGCAGCGAGTTCCCCGGTGAGGACATCGTCCCCAGGCTCTACACGATCCACATCCTGCTGATCCCGGGCATCCTGCTCGCGCTCATCGGCGTCCACCTCGCGCTGGTCTGGTACCAGAAGCACACCCAGTTCCCGGGCGTGCGGCGCAAGGAGACCAACGTCGTCGGCGTCCGCATCATGCCGGTGTTCGCGATCAAGGGCGGCGCCTTCATGGCCGTCGTCGTCGGCATCTGCGCCGCGCTGGGCGGGCTCTTCCAGATCAACCCGATCTGGAACTTCGGACCCTTCAACGCCGCGCACATCTCGGCGGGCACGGTGCCCGACTGGTACATGGGCTGGACCGACGGTCTGATCCGGCTCTGGCCCGCGTGGGAGATCTACCTCGGGGACTACACGATCCCGGCGGCGTTCTTCCCGTTCCAGATGGGTCTGCCGATGCTCGGTGCCATCGCGGCGGCCTATCCGTGGATCGAGCGGTGGTTCACCAAGGACTACGCCCACCACAACCTGCTGCAGCGTCCGCGTGACGTTCCGGTCCGCACCAGCCTCGGCATGATGGCGATCACCTACTTCATGGTGTCGCTGCTCTCCGCCGCGAACGACGTGCTGGCCGACAAGTTCAACATCTCGCTGAACGCGACCACGTGGATGGGCCGCATCGGCCTGCTCGTGCTGCCGCCGCTGGCGTACTTCATCACCTACCGCATCTGCCTGGGTCTGCAGCGTTCGGACCGCGAGGTGCTGGAGCACGGCGTCGAGACCGGCATCATCAAGCGGCTGCCGCACGGCGAGTTCATCGAGATCCACCAGCCGCTTGGCCCGGTGGACGACCACGGCCACCCGATCCCCCTGGAGTACCAGGGTGCCCCGGTGCCGAAGAAGATGAACAAGCTCGGCTCGGCTGGCGCCCCGGTGGCGGGCTCCTGGCTCACGCCGGACCCGGTCGAGGAGACCACGGCACTGGCCAGGGCCCGCGCGGCCCAGCACAACGGCCACGCCGAGATCGAGGCGTCGGACGAGGCGAAGAAGAGCCACTAGGGGCGGATTTCGGACCAAGGGCGGCATTCCGGACAGGGGTGCCGCCCTTGGTCTGTTCCCAGGTCAGACCCGGTAGCGTGGTCGAGTGCGGGGGCTGAGGCGATGGATGGGCGTGGCGGCGAGCGGTGTGCTGATGCTCGCCGTACTGTCTTGCACCAAGATCGCGACTAGTACCCCGGAGGCCCCACCGGTGACGACGACGGTGTCGGCGACGGCCGATTGCCCCCACCCGGAGTCGGGCTTCGACTGCGACTTCCAGAACCGCTTCGCCGCCGCCGAGGCGTATGTGGCCCAGCGGCCGGGCACGGTCGGGATCGTGGTGCGCGACTTGCGAACCGGGGCGGTGTGGCGCAACGGCCACGCCGAAGAGTCGACGTGGACCGCGTCGACGATCAAGCTGGCCATGGCGGTCGACCTCCTCACCCGGGACCGCGCGGGCGCGATCAAGCTGTCCGCGGGCGACCGCACGCTTATCGATGCCATGCTGCACAGCTCCGACGACGACGCGGCCACCGCGCTGTGGACCAAGTACTCCGGGGCCGACCACCAGGAGTTCAACGCGGCTTTTCCGCGCTACGGGCTGACCTCGGTCGAAGCTATTCCTGGGTTCAGCAAGGTGTTCCCGTACTGGGGCTACCAAAAGTGCACCGCGGCCGACCTCGACCGGCTCATGTCGCACGTGCTCACCAAGCTGCCCGCCGAGGACCGCGCCGCCATCGTCGAGCGGATGCGGTCGGTGGCCGCGAACCAGCAGTGGGGCGTCTGGGGCGCGGGCGCGGCGGCGCGGCCGGGGGTCAAGGCCGGTTGGTCGGATGAAGAGGGCGGCTGGGTGATGAACAGTGTCGGCTTCGTCGGCCCCGACGAGCGCTACACCCTGGCGATCATGAACAACCTGCGTGGCAGCGGCGGCTACGACGATGGCAAGGCCACCGACACCGAGGTCGCGCGGCTGATCTTCGCGGGGAAGTTCTAGACGTCCTCTACACCGATGTCGAAGGCAGCGTCGGTGTCCTGGCGTGAGTACGACCGGAACGCGATGTGGGTGTCGGTGTCGAGGACACCGTCGACCTTGCTGATCTGATCGGGGATCAGCGACGCGAGTTCGTCGTGCACGGCGACCCGGACGATGGCGACCAGGTCGACATCGCCCGCGCACGAGTAGACCTCGGAGACACCGTCGATGTCGGCGATGGCCTGCGCGGTCTCGGGAATGCTGTCGGTCGCGGCCCGGATCAACACGATCGCCGTGATCATCGGTTCTCCCATGTTTCGCCCAGCCTAATGCCCTGGACGCATTAGGCTTCCCGCGCGACCGTACGACAGGGGAGAGCGACGTGCAGACTCCGGATGAGTGGCTGGCCGACTTCGAGGCGAAGGTGGCCGATCTCCAGCAGAAAGCCACGGCGTTCAAGACCTCGGTGGAGACCTCCGGCGCGACCGAGGCGTCGGCTGACGGGTCGGTGACGGTGTCGGTCGCGGCCAGCGGGGCGCTGCTGGACCTGCGCCTGGAGGACACGGCGCTGAACAAGTCCGGCGCGGAGCTGGCGGCCGAGATCCTTGGCCTGACGCGCAAGGCGCGGCAGGGGGCGGCCGGGAAGGTCGCGCAAGCCTTTGTTCCGCTTGGTGGGGACAGCGCCATCGTCCAGCACATCCCGGAGCCGGAGCCGGAAACCGCCGCCACCCCGGCGCCGCCCGCACCCGCCGCCGATGACGAGGACTTCGCCGACAGGACAGTGGTCGTCCGCGACGCGGACAAGTGGTGACCCGATAGCCGCCGCGCCCGCGAGTGCGGGCGTTTGGTGATGCGGTGGCGGTGGACCAGTTCCGCGGTGCGTGTGCGGGCAGGCGAGTCGCCTAGTCCCGCACCACGAGTGCGGCTCGGGCCCGGTCGGCCCGGTCCAGCCATGGCCGCCACCGGGCCGCGCACTGTGCGGGCTCTGTCCACGGGCGTGAGCAGCGCACCATCCTGGTGCCCGGCCGATCAAGCCACCGCAGGACCACACCGACCTCTTCCGCGGGCGCTCCCCGCAACGGGCCTTCGCCGCTGATCACCGTTTCCGCGGACGCCACCAGGCTTTCCACCACCGGCATCGGGGAGACGCCGCGCCGGGCCACTCCGGCTGAGGCCAGGCGGCCGTGGCGGATCACCGCGAACTCCCAGCCGCCCGCCGAGTCCGGCCGGGCCGCGATCAGTTCCTCGACCGCCGCGAGCGCGGCGAGCCGTTGGCCCCGGTCGAGCGCGCGGATCAAGGTGCACATCCGGTCCCGGTCGGACCTGGCCTGCTCGAACCGCTCGGCCGTCGACAGCTCCGTGATCCTGCTTTCCAAGTGGTGCAAGGCATCCAGGCGATGGCCCGCCACGAGTGAGCCGACGGCGTTGACGAACGGCCGGTACTCCTCCACCGTCTGACGGCCCGCGCACGGCGCTCCGCAGCGGTCGAGTTCGGCCAGGGCGCACGGGCTCGCGGACGCGGACCGCGCTGGGATGCGCACCGTGCACGGTCGGATCCCGGTGGCGTCCTGCAGGGCCAGCAGCGACTCGTCGGCCTGGCGTTTGCTGCGGAACGGGCCGAGGGCGCCGTCGCGGGGGCGGCGGACGATCGACAGGCGGGGGAAGGGTTCCTCGGTCAGCGTGATCCACCAGGCGTGGCGGGCGTTCTTGGAGCGGCGGTTGTAGGCGGGCTTGTGGGCCGAGAGCAGCCGCAGCTCGCGGACCTCGGCCTCCAGCGGGTGCGCGCAGGTGATCGCGTCGACCCGGACGGCGAGGCTGACCATCTCGCGCAGGCGTCTGCGGGTCTCCCCGGCGGTGAAGTACTGCCGGACTCGGCGGCGCAGATCGGAGGCGGTGCCGACGTAGAGGACCTCTTCGGACGGCCCGCGGAAGAGGTAGACCCCTGGCTCGTTGGGGATATCCTCGGCGAGGCCGCGCTTGCGGCGCTGGGCGGCGGTGACCTCGGGCAGGTAGTCGAGCAGCTCCTCCAGCGACTGCACGCCCAGCGAGCCGACCCGCTCCAGCAAGGCGTGGAGCACGTCCACAGTGGCGCGGGCGTCGGCCAACGCCCGGTGGGTGGGCATGGTGGAGGCGCGGAACAGGGTGGCCAGCGCGGACAGCTTGCAGCTGGGGGCCTCCTCGCGGGTGAGCACCCGCCTGCCGAGGCGGACCGTGCACACGACGGCGGGTTTCGGCCACCGGTAACCCAGGCGCTTGCAGGCCGCCTTGATGAAGCCGACGTCGAATCCCGCGTTGTGCGCCACCAGGACCGCGCCAGCGGCGAACTCCAGGAAGGCGGGCAGCACGGCCTCGACCCTGGGCGCGGTGTAGACCATGGCGTCGGTGATGCCGGTGAGGGCGATGATCTCCGGCGGGATGCCGCGGCCGGGGTCGACCAGGGTGGCGAACTCGCCGACGACCTCGCCGCCGCGGATCTTCACCGCGCCGAACTCGGTGATCGCGTCGGTCTCCGCGCTGCCGCCGGTGGTCTCCAGATCGAACACGACGAAGGTGGTGTCGCGCAGCGGTGTGCCCAACTCGTCGAAGGCGAGCTGGGTGCGGATGGCGGGTGCGGTGGTCATCACCAGCGAAGCTAGATCAGCGCACCGACAGTAATTCGGCGTCGCCTTCGGCGACGCGCGCTCGGCCGCCTCAAGGTGACGTATCGGGCACGTGAACACGCCAGACTTCGTCGGCGCATTCACGCACCCGATACGTCACCGCGGCCGAGCGGTGGTGCCCTTCACAGCCCTCGCGGTTGTGTCGGCGGGGATCTAGCTTCGGCGCGTTCACGTGCCCGATGCATCACCTTGAGGCGGCCGAGCGCGCGTCGCCGGAGGCGACGCCAAACTGCAGACTAACCTTAGGCAATGCCTGACTCGCCCGAGCTCGCCGGACCCCACGGGTCCGCCGCTGAGCCGTCCAACGTGGACGGTGGGGCGGCCGCGCCGGTCGACTGGGCCGCGCTGCCCGACGCGGTGCGCGGCAGGCTCGCCGAACTGGGCGCCGAGTCGGTCGGATCGATGCCGCCGGTGGACATTCCGCAGTCGGTTCGCCCGGTCGCGCGGTTCGCCCCGGCCAAGCGCGCCCGGCTGGGCGGCGGCGCGATTCTCGCGGGCCTGCGCGACTCGGTCGGCTTCCGGACCGCGGTGGTCCAGTGGGCCAGGGAGAACCGGCCCGCCGCGCTCGACCTTGGCGGCACCGACCCGGTCGCGGTCGCCGCCGCAGCGGTGCTGCTCGGCGAGGACAGCGCGGTGCACTACCTGGAGCTGGTGTCGCGCCGCGCGTCGGACATCTCGCTGCGCACCGAGCGCGACACCGCGGTCGCCCGGTTGCAGAAGGTCGAGGCCGAACTGGCCAGGGTGCAGGCACTGCTCGACGAGTCGGCGGGCGCGGCGGGCAAGGTCCGCGAGGAGGCCGAGGCCGAGGTCGAGCGGCTGCGCAAGCGCCTGCGCGACCAGGGGGTGAAGCTGCGCGAGGCCAAGGACGCCGCCGAGTCCGCCCGCGTGGCCATCGAGCAGGTCCAGAAGCAGTGCGTCACCGAGGTGTCCGCGCTCACCGAGCAGCGCGACCGCGAACGCGACCGGGTCGAGGCCGAGCGGGCCAGGGCCGAGCGCGCCGAGGCCGACGCCGACATCGCCCGCCAGTCCGCCCGCGAGGCCAGGCAGGCCGACGAGGTCCGCCTCGCCCTGCTCATCGACACCCTCGACGGCGCCGTCACCGGTCTGCGCCGCGAACTGGTCCTCGGCGGCGGCGGCCCGCGCCCGGCCGACCTGGTCCGCGGCGCGACGGCGGCGCAGGGCGTGGTGGGTCGGGTCGAGGACCCGGCCGCGCTGGACCGGCTGCTGGCGCTGCCGTCGGTGCACCTGGTGGTCGACGGCTACAACGTCACCAAGACCGGCTACGCCGAGCTGTCCCTGGCCGACCAGCGCGACCGCCTGGTCCGCCAACTGGCCGCGTTGGCCGCCCGCACGTCGGCCGAGGTCACCCTGGTCTTCGACGGCGCGGGCGTGGTCGCCGTGCCGGTCGCGGCGCCGAGGGGGGTGCGAGTGCTGTTCAGCGATCCTGGCGTGCTCGCCGACGACGTGATCAAGGCGCTGGTCACCGCTGAGCCCGAGGGTCGCCCCGTGGTGGTCGTGACCTCGGACCGGGCGGTGGCCGACGCCGTGCGCAGGCGTGGGGCCCACCCGGTGCCCTCCGCGGTGCTGCTGGCCCGGCTCGGGCGCGTCTGAATCGAGACCATCCCGATCGGGTGGGTCGCGTGACGCCGCTGTCGCGCATCCGTTAGTACTGACAACTAGTACTGATAAGTAGTCAGCTGAGTGTGTTGCTGTCAGGGAGTGCCGTTGCGCAGGTGGGGTCGGATCGCGGGCGCGGTCGCGCTGGTCACCGCGCTGCTGGTCCACCCGGTCGCCCAGGCCCAGCCCGACCAGCCGCCCCAGGTCGAGGCCGGGGTCGGGCCGGGTGCCCCGGTGCCGGACACCCGCCCCGGCGAGGCGTTCGCCGATCCCAAGGTCGCCGAGCTGCAGCGCACCGCCACCGACGTGCAGCGCGAGTTGGCGGACCTGTCCGACCGGGTCCGCGTCGCCGAGGACGAGTTGCGCGCCGCCACCGGGCAGGTGGACCGGGCCAAAGCCGAGCGGGAGGCCGCCGACAAGGTCGTGGCCGCCCAGCAGGAGGAGGTCGACGACTACGCCGCGGCGATGTACTCCGCGCTGGCCCGGCCCAGCGAGATGCAGGCGCTGCTGATCGCCGAGAGCCCCGAGGACTTCCTGCAGGGCAGCGACCTGATCGACCGGCTGCGCGCCGACCAGGACAGCAGGCTCACCGCCGCGTTCGGCAGGCAGCGGACCGCGCTGGAGGCCGAGAACACCGCGCTGGGCTCCGAGCGGGCCGCCGCCGAGCGCAAGGCTGAGCTGGACCGGCGCACCGGCGACGCGACGAACCGGGCCGCGGCGGTGTCCTCGGAGCTGCGTGGCAAGGTCGACGACACCAACGCCGCCGTGGTCGCCCAGCAGACCGCTCAGCGGGAGCGCAACGAGCGCACGGCGGCGAACTGGCGGGCCTACACCGACAAGCTGGCGGCCGCGGGGATCACCGTGCCCAAGGCCGCCGCCTTGGCCGACCCGGCCCGGCTGCCCGCCGGGCTGGCGCCGCTGCCGGGGTCGACGGGTGCCCCACAGGCCGGTGTCGCGCGGGCCGCGTTGCCCGGCGGTGAGTGGCTGCTCGTCCTGCCCGCGGAGACGCTCGGCGCGGTGAACAGCGCGGTCGCGGCCCTGGGCAAGCCCTACGTTCCTGGCAAGGGCGGCGAAGGTCCGACGGCGTACTCCTGTGACGGATTGGTACGTGCTGTCTACGGCGGCGTGCCCACGTCGGTGGGGGAGCAGATGAGCGTGCTCACCCCCGTCCCGACCGCCGACGCCCAGCCCGGTGACCTGGTCTTCCTTGGCCCGGCCCGGCTCGGCGCGCAAGGCGTCGGGATCGTGCTCGACCAGCGCACCATGCTCGCCGCGGACGCCCGACTGGCGGGGGTGGTGGTCACCGAACTGCCCGCCGGGGACACCGTCCTCGGCGTGGCCAGGCCCGCGCTGGCCCGCAGGCCGCCCCAGCCGGTCCCCGGCGCGACCGACGGCGGGCTGCCTTGGCGCTGCGGCGGCGTCCAGCTGCCGCCGCGGGCGGCGGGGGAGGCGGCTGGCGCGTGGGGCGGCTATCCCAACGGCCTAATCCCGGCGGCGGCCCTCTGCCCGGTCGGCATCGGGAGCCACCTGCTGCGCTGCGACGCCGCCGAGTCGCTGCGGGCGCTGTCGGCGGCGCACGGCGCGGCGTTCGGCAGGCCGCTGTGCGTCACCGACTCCTATCGGACGTTTCCCGCACAGGTTCGCCTCTACGCGGTCAAACCCGCCCTCGCCGCCGTTCCCGGCACCAGCAACCACGGCTGGGGCCTGGCGGTCGACCTGTGCGGTGGCGCGCAGACCTTCGGCACCGGCGAGTACGCCTGGCTGGCCAGGACGGCGCCGCTTTTCGGCTGGTCGAATCCGCCGTGGGCGCAGCCGGGGCGGGGCCGCGAGGAACCGTGGCACTGGGAATTCGTCGGCGCCTGATCGAACACGTGAGCGAAATTGTCGGTGTCCTCTTCTAGAGTGCGATACACGAGATCGTCCGCACCGGAAAGGACCGGTTAATGATCATCGACTGCGACAGCTGCGAGGTCCGCGGCGACGCTTGCCAGGATTGTGTGATCACCTGTCTGCTCGGCGCTCCGCCGAACGTCGATCTCGACAGCTCCGAGCGCAGCGCCATCGACGCGCTCGCGGGGGCCGGTCTGGTGCCCCGGTTGCGGCTGATTCCGATCGAAAAATCGGCCTGACGGCGGTGATCGGCGGCGGTGATGTCGGCGATTCGCCAAGCGGTTGGTCGCCGTCGCCGAACGGTTCCCCAGCCGGGTGAACTGTGGTGTTGTGGTTGTCACACCGCGCAGTCGCGACTGCTCCGTTGGTGTTTGGGGACAAAACGCGTTGTGTTTTCGGGGCCGCTGGTAGACGCGGAGGCTCACGTTTCGTAACCTGTCCGAGATCTCGCGGCCGACAGTCGCCCACCCCGAGGTGGCTACGCGAGATCGCCGCCGAAGTCAGCCTCGTTCGGTTGACCCGGAATCCCCCACGGTGGGGTTGTCGTTGATCGAGAACGGCGCGTCACAAGCGCACCGCGACCGATCCGGCCGGAGGTGTTCCCCCGAGCACCTCTGGCGCCCGAGACAGCCCCGTCGGCGGTCTGAGGACGTGAGGAGTACGCGCGACGTGTCGTCGCATCGACTCAAGCGAGCTGTGCGCGGAGCATTGAGTGTCACCGCTGTCATCGCGGTGATCGGGATGTCCCCGAGTCCCGCTTACGCCCAGCCCGCCCCTATCCAGCCGCCGACCACCGCGTCGGAGGCACTCAAGCTGTTCCAAGACCTGAGCAAGCAGGCCGAGAAGGTCAACGAGGACTTGCTCAAGGCACAGACCGACCTGCAGGCCAAGCAGGCCGAGTTCGACAAGGCGACCGCCGAGGTGGCGCAGGCGGGCGAGCTGGAGAAGCAGGCCGCGGCCCAGGAGGAGCAGTTCCGGGGTCAGGTCGACCAACTGGCCAACGCCTCGTTCCAGGGCGCGCGCTTCAACAAGATCAGCGCGCTGCTCACCGGTTCGTCGGCCGACGACTTCCTCGAGCGCGCCTCCGCGCTCAACGTGCTCGCCTCCGACAACCAGAACGCGCTGGAGAAGTACACCAGCGCCGTGGCGACCGCGAGCCAGGCGCGCAAGCAGGCCGAGGACGGCCAGAAGCGCGCCGCCGACGCCAAGGCCACGGCCGAGAAGCTGACCGCCGACATCACCAAGACCCGCGACGACCTGCAGACGCAGATCAAGCAGGTCGAGGAGGCCAAGACCCGGCTCACGCCCAAGGAGAAGACCGAGCTGGCCAACCCGGTCGACAACGGCGTGTACCTGGCGCCCCCCGGCGCGGCGGGCAAGGCCATGGAGGTCGCCCTGGCCCAGCGCGGCAAGCCCTACGTGTGGGGTGCCGAGGGTCCGGGCTCGTTCGACTGCTCCGGCCTGACGCTCTACGCCTACCGCGCGGCGGGCGTGAGTCTGCCGCACTCCAGCCGTGCGCAGTACACCCTGGGCAAGTCGGTCTCGCGAAGCGAGTTGCAGCCCGGCGACCTGCTGTTCTACGGCGGCAGCCCGAGCTCGATCCACCACGTCGCGATGTACATCGGCGGCGGCATGATCGTGCACGCCTCCACCTCGGGGGTCCCGGTGAAGACCGCGACCGTCGACGGCGGCGGCCGCGACTACCTCGGTGCCAAGCGCATCGTCGGCTAGTCGATCTCTCCAGTGGAGGCCGGCACCCGCTTGGGTGCCGGCCTCCACTGTGTTCTCACCTAGGATCGCTGGATGGCCACGAGGGCTCGGGTGCGCGCCTGGTTGAGCGCGGCGGTCGCCGTCATCGCGCTCGCCGCGATGGCGCTCATCACCCTGCCGTCGTCGCAGGTGGTGCCGCAGCGCCCGCCGTCGCAGGGCCAGCCGCTGGGCGCGGTCGAGCCCGCGGCCCCGGTGGGCACCGACCCGGACCGCACCGACGCCATCACCACCCTGCTCGCCGCCCGCGCCGACGCGATCCTGCGCCGCGACGAGGCCGCTTTCCTCGCAGGCCTGGACCCGCAGGCCGACCCGGCGTTCCTGGAGAGCCAGCGGGCGCTGTTCGCCAACCTCGCGGGCGTCCCGTTCGACCACTGGTCCTACGTCCTGAACCACGACGACAGCCTCGACGTCTCCGGTCTGGCGGGCGGCGCGGAGCTGTGGGCGCCCGCGGTGGACCTGCGCTACGCGCTCGGCGGGATCGACGCCACCCCGACCAGCCGGGCGATGGGCTACCTGTTCGTCCACCGGGCGGGCGCCTGGTACCTGCGGTCGGACACCGACCTGGCCGACATCGGTCGCCGCACCTGGCGCGGACCGTGGGACTTCGGGCCGTGCCTGGTCACCACGACCGCGCGTGGGCTGGTCCTGGCCCATCCGGGCAGCCAGCCGATGGTCGACCGGCTGGTGCGGGAGCTGGACCCGGCCGTCGAGGCGGTCAGCAAGGTGTGGGGTGGCGAGTGGTCGGGGCGGGTCGCGCTGCTGCTGCCCGACGGCGCCGCTGAGATGCGGGCGCTGGTGGGTCCGGACTTCCCGGTGGAGTCGGTGGTCGCGGTGGCCACCGCCGACCGGGTCGACACCGCCAAGCGAGCCACCACCGGCCAGCGGGTGATCCTGAGCCCGATGGGGGCAAGGGCCTTGTCGATCGCGTCGCTGCGGGTGGTGCTGCGGCACGAGATCACCCATGTCGCGGCCCGGTCGGTGACCGTGGACGGCTCGCCGATGTGGCTGCTGGAGGGCTTCTCCGACTACGTCGGGTACCGCGACAGCGGTATCGGGCTCCTCCAGGGTGCGCCCGACCTGGCCCGGCAGGTCCAGGAGTCGGGTCCGCCGACGGCGCTGCCGGAGGACCGGGCGTTCCGCGGCAAGGACAAGGAACTAGACCTCGCCTATCAACAGGCGTGGTCCATCGCCCGGTTCGTCGCCGACCGCTACGGCGAGGCCCGCCTGGTCACGCTGTACCGGCAGCTGGGTGGAGCTGGGCCGATGTCGGCGGGGGACACCGACGACCTGCTGCGCCGGGTACTCGACCTGGACCGCGCGGGCCTGCTGCGCGAGTGGCGGACCTACCTGCAGGAGACAATCGGCTAGCCGGGCGGGCTGTTGCGGGGTATCCAGACCTACCTGCAAGAGCCACACCGCCAGCCAATAGGTTGGACGGATGCGTCGGACGCTGCTGGTGACCAATGACTTCCCGCCCCGCCCCGGCGGCATCCAGACCTACCTGCACTCCTTCGCCACCCGCCTGCCCGGCCAGGACCTCGTCGTCTACGCCCCCGCCTGGGACGGCGCGGCCGACTTCGACGCCAAGCAGCCGTTCCCCGTGGTGCGCCACCCCGGCAAGCTGATGCTGCCGACGCCGGACGTGGCTCGGCGGGCGAAGGAGATCCTGCGGGCGGAGAGCTGCGACGCGGTGTGGTTCGGTGCCGCCGCCCCGCTGGCCCTGCTCGGCCCCACGCTGCGGGCCGCGGGGGCGCGTCGGGTGGTGGCCAGCACGCACGGACACGAGGTCGGCTGGTCGATGCTGCCCGGGGCCCGGCAGGCCATCCGGCGCATCGGCGGCACGACCGACGTGGTGACCTACGTCAGCGACTACACCCGGACCCGGTTCGCCGCGGCGTTCGGGCCGCGCGCGGCGCTGGAGCTGCTGCCGTCCGGCGTCGACACCGACGTCTACCGGCCCGACCCGTCCGCCCGCGCGGAGATCCGGGCCCGGCACGGTCTGGGTGATCGCCCGACGGTGGTGTGCGTGTCGCGGCTGATGCCGCGCAAGGGGCAGGACATGCTGATCCGCGCCCTGCCCGCCATCCGCGCGAAGGTCCCGGACGCGGCGCTGCTGCTGGTCGGCGGCGGTCCCTACCGGGCGCGGCTGGAGGCGTTGGCCCGGCAGGTTGGCGTCGACGTGGTGCTGACCGGGTCGGTGCCGTGGGAGGAACTGCCCGCCCACTACGCCGCCGGTGACGTGTTCGCGATGCCGTGCCGCACGCATGGCCGCGGCCTGGACGTCGAGGCGCTGGGGATCGTGTTCCTCGAGGCCGCCGCGACCGGGCTGCCGGTCATCGTCGGCCGGTCCGGCGGCGCCCCGGAGACGGTCCTGGACGGCGAGACCGGCCACGTGGTCGACGGCCGCGATGTGGCGGACCTGGCCGACCGCGTTGGTGCCCTGCTGGCCGACCCGGCGGCGGCCGCGGCCATGGGTGCCGCCGGACGCCAGTGGATGCAGGAGTCATGGCGGTGGTCCGACCGCGCCGACCGACTCGCCCACCTGCTCACCGGCGAGACCACCTACCGACTCAGTTAGCCGTGGCCGCCAGGAAGGTCGGGGAGGGGTGCACCTGGACCCCGATGCCGCCGAAGAAGTGGCCCAGTTCCTCGTCCAGGCCGTTCTCGGCGAGGATCACCGCCTCGCACCGCCCGCCGAGTATCGCCCGGACGCCGCGGTAGACCAGTTTGCTCATGGCCGCCCGCCGCACCCGCAGGGCCAGCGTGGGCGCCTTGCTGAACGACACCGCGATCTGTTCGGCGGCGGTGAACAGCCGGTCGTCCTGCGCGGCACGGGCCGTGAGGTACACATCGGTAAGCACCGCCGGGTCGGCCACGACGAACGTGGGCCGGAACGTCGCCAGGTCGGCGGCGAGGGTCTCGGTGGTCGGCAGGTGTCCCAGCGTCGTGCGGGCGTAGACCGAGCACAGTGACACCACGCGCGACACCAGGCCGGTGAGCGGCAGGAACACCAGGGTCGCGGTGCCAGGGCGCAGGAGTTCGGGGAACGCGGCGATCGTGGACCGGACGCCGGTCAGCAGGTCGCGGTGGGTCAGTTCGGCGCCGTCCACGACCGTGGCCACGTCCGACGCGCGCACCGACAGCCTGCGGGCGTGCACCTCGCGTGGATCAACGCCCGCGCCCAAGGCGACGAGTTCGTCGATGGCCGGGGTGAACTCGCCCGATTCCGTTGCCACGAACTCGGCCTTCACGGCGTGGTCGTCCGCCACTGGGACGCTCACGCAGCCCGCGGTCCAGATCGCGAAGTCGAGCAGCGTCCACTCGTAGCTGGGGCGCGACCGCAGCGCGACCCGGTCGCCGGGTTCCAGGCCCATGGCGATCAGGCCCCGCGCGAGCGCCAGCACCTGGTCGGCGAAGTCCGCGGTGGTGACGTCGATCCACGAGCCGTCCACCCGCCGCCGCAGCGCCACCGCGTCGGCGAAGCGGTCGGCGTTGGCCCACACCATGTCGGTGAGGCTTTCCTCGTCGGCCACCGCCACGCCCTGCTCCCGCATGTCGCCCTCCCCAGGTGATTCGCGACGAAACTAGCCCCACCCGCCGTGCGCGCCGCCCGTGGGTGGCATGTCATGCTGCGGGAATGCCGCAAGTCGACGTCGTGGACGAGACGTTCATCGTGGTGCCGCCCAAGGTGGTGGCCGCCGCCTTCGCCGACCCAGCCGCCTGGCGCGGGTACTGGCCGGACCTCAAGCTGGAGGTCTACGCCGACCGCGGCGCCGAGGGCCTGCGCTGGACGGTCGGCGGCGCGCTGGTCGGGACCATGGAGGTCTGGTTGGAGGCGGTACTCGACGGGACGGTCGTGCACTACTTCCTGCGCGCCGATTTCCCCCAACCGGCCCAGCCGAAGGCCGTCCGCAAGGAGATCACCGCACGTCAGCTCGCCGCCAAGGCGCTGGCGCTGCGGCTGAAAGCCGTCCTGGAGGACGGGCGAGCGCCCGGGTGCGCCCCGGCCCCCGCGTAATGTGGGCCCGGTGCGGGTTCATGTGGTCTCCGACGTGCACGGCAACGCCGAGGCTCTGGCCCGAGCGGGTGACGGTGCCGACGCGCTCGTGGTGCTCGGCGACCTGATCGATTTCGTCGACTACCACGACTATTCCCGGGGCATCCTGGGCTCGATCTTCGGCGCTGAGAAGGTGTCGGTCTTCGCCGGGCTGCGCAGCGCGCGCCGGCACGGCGCCGCGTCGGCCTACGCCCGCGAGCTGTGGGGGAGCCTGGACGACCCGGCCGCGATGGTCGAGGAGGCCGTTCGCGAGCAGTACAAGACGCTGTTCGCGGCGATGTCCGTGCCGACCTACGCGACCCCGGGCAACGTCGACCTCCCCGCGCTGTGGCCGGAGTTCGCGGGCGACGGCATCGAGGTCCTCGACGGCGACGTGGCCGTGATCGACGGCCTGCGCTTCGGCTTCGTCGGCGGCGCGGTGCTCCCGCCGCACATCCAGCCCAGGCGGACCGGCCCGTTCGTCGCCTACCTGCGCACCCGCGACGAGTTCGACGCGGCGGTGGCGGGCCTGGGCGAGGTCGACGTGCTGTGCAGCCACATCCCGCCCGAGGTCCCCGAGCTGACCTACGACGTGATGGCCCGACGCGCTGAGATCGGGTCGGCCGGGCTGCTCGACCTGATCCACCGCGCCCGGCCGCGCTGGGCGGTGTTCGGGCACGTCCACCAGCCGCTGGCGCCTCGGATGCGGGTCGGGCGCACCGAGTGCGCCAACGTCGGACACTTCCAGCGGACCGAGTGCCCGTACGTGCTGCGCTGGTGACCAGGTAACCTGCGGGACTATGGCCGACGAGTCCACCCAGTCCATCGTCGTCGACGCTCCGGCGGAGCAGATCATGGCGGTGATCGCCGACTTCGCGGCGTATCCGACGTGGGCGGCCGCGGTCAAGCAGACCGAGGTGCTCTCCCGCTTCGAGGACGGGCGTGGCGAGCAGGTCACCTTCACCCTCGACGCCGGGCCGTTCAAGGACGTCTACACCCTGGCCTACGACTGGGCCGACGACGGCCTGTCGGTGGACTGGAACCTGGTCAAGGGCCAGATGCAGCGCTCCCAGAAGGGGCGCTACGCGCTGAGCGAGGCCAACGGCCGCACCACGGTCACCTACACGCTCTCCGTCCAGCTGGTCGTGCCGATGATCGGCCTGTTCCGGCGCAAGGCCGAGAAGATGGTCATGGACACCGCGCTCAAGGAGCTCAAGCGGCGGGTCGAACAGCACTAAGAGGGGCCCACGGGTGCGGATACTGCTCTTCACCGGCAAGGGCGGGGTCGGCAAGACGACCCTGGCCGCGGCGACGGCCGCCCGCCTCGCCGCGTCCGGCCGCAAGGCGCTGGTGGTGTCCACCGACCCGGCGCACTCGCTCGCCGACGCCTTCGGGGTGACCCTGGGCACCGAGCCGTCCGAAGTGGACACCGCGCTCTACGCGGCCCATGTGGACGCCCGCGCGCTCGTGGACCGATCGTGGCCGCGGCTGCGCGCCCAGCTGCGCGGGGTGTTCGCCGGTGCCGGGATCGCCGATCTCGACGCCGAGGAACTGACCGTCCTGCCCGGCGTCGACGAGCTGCTCGCGCTGTCCGAAGTGGCCAGGCTGGCCGAGGTCGGACCGTGGGAGGTCGTGGTCGTCGACTGCGGCCCGACCGCGGAGACCTTGCGGCTGTTGGCTTTGCCAGAGGCCATCGCCGGTTACCTGGACCGCTCGTTCCGCGGGGTGGTCCCCGGTCTGCGTTCGGCCGCGGAGTCGGTGCGCGCGCTGGCCGAGCACCTGGCCGGGCTGCGCGCCGTGCTGACCGACCCGGAGACCACCAGCGTGCGCCTGGTGCTGACCCCGGAACGCCTGGTGGTCGCCGAGACCCGCCGCACCCTGGCCGCGCTGGCGCTGCGCGGGGTGCACGTCGACGCGCTGATCGCCAACCGGCTGGTGCCCAAGTCGCGGCTGTGGCAGGGGTCCGCGGCCAAGTGGCTGCGCACCCGGCGGTCCGAACAGGACGCCGTACTGTCCGAATTGGACGCTTCGACCCCGCTGTCGCTGCATGTGGTCGAACACCGCGCCGCCGAGCCGATCGGGACCGCGCCGCTGCTCGACCTCGCCGACGAGCTCTACCCTGGCATCGACCCGCTCGACGGCCTGCGCAGGCCAGGGGTGCCGCTGCTGTCGGTGGACGCCGACGGCGAGGACTACCTGCTGACCGTCTCGCTGCCGCTGCCCGAGGGCGGCGATCTCGACCTGGTCCGGATCGAGGACGATCTGGCGGTCACTGTGGACGGGGTGCGCAGGCTCGTCGCGCTGCCGCTTATGCTGCGGCGCTACACCGTCATCGACGCCGAAGCCGACGGCGCCGGACTGGTGCTTCGCTTCGCGCTCGGCCGTGAGGAGCGCCCGTGACCACGACACAGGATCCGGGGACGCGGCTGGCCGACGAACTGCGCCTGCTGCTGGCCGCGGTCGCCGAACGCGCCGGGCCGTGGCTCGACCGGGTCACGGTCAGCACCCACGACGAGCACGAACCCGCCGACGGCCCGCCCGCGGCCTGCGGCTGGTGCCCGCTGTGCGCCTTGATCGCCCTGCTGCGCGGCGAGCCGAACGAACTGGCGAGCAAGAGCCTCGACCGGGTCGCCGACATCGTCGCCCTGCTGCGCGCGGTGCTAGCCGACCGCTGGCACCCGGAGGCCGACCCGCACATGCCGGGCTTCCGCCCCGAACCCGAGCCAGAGCCCGCATCCCCTCGCGTGCAGCGCATCGAGGTGCGACGCCGAGAGCCGCAGTCGCCTTGACGGCAATCGGTGTCGACGTCGGCGGCACCAGCGTCCGGGCCGGGGTCGTCGACTCGCGCGGGGCGATCCTGGACACCGCCCGCGGTGCCACCCCGAGCGGGGAGGCCGAGCTGGAGGACGTCATCTGCTCGGTCGTGGGCTCACTGGCCGAGCGGCATCCGGTGGACGCGGTCGGACTGGCGGTGGCCGGGTTCGTGGCCAACGACCGCCGCACGGTGATGTTCGCCCCGCACCTGGCGTGGCGCGCGGTGCCCGTGGCCGACCGGATCGCCGACCGGCTGGGCCTGCCGGTGGTGCTGGAGCACGACGCCAACGCCGCCGCGGTCGCCGAGTACCACTTCGGTGCCCTGCGCGGGGCCCGCGTCGGCCTGCTGGTGGCCATCGGCACCGGCATCGGCGGCGCCCTGCTGCTCGACGGCACGCTGTTCCGAGGCGCTCACGGCGTCGCGCCGGAACTCGGGCACCTGCGGCTGGTGCCCGACGGGCGGCCGTGTGCGTGCGGCAAGCATGGCTGCTGGGAGCGCTACTGCAGCGGCACGGCGCTGAGTGCCACCGCCTTGGACTTCCTGGCCCAGTACCGGGGCCGGTCGACCGCGCTGGCCCGCGAGGCGCGCGAGCCGGGCTCGCTGACCGGCCGCAAGGTCGCCGCGGCGGCCCGCGACGGCGACCCGATCGCGCGCCGCGCGATGGCCGAGCTGGCGCGGTGGCTGGGGGAGGGGCTGGCGCTCGTCGCCGACGTCTACGACCCGGAGCTGATCGTCATCGCGGGCGGCGTGTCCGAGTCGAGCCCACTGTTCCTGGACGCGGCGCGGGACCACTATCAGTCGATGGTGACCGGGGCCGGGCACCGACCGCTGGCCCGCATCCGCACCGCCCACCTCGGCGACGACGCGGGCATCGTCGGCGCGGCGACACTGGCCATCGAATCAGGCGCCTAGATGATTGATTCCTAACTATCACCAGGTCTCGACCGGCCCACGACGCCGCTGCCCGCGTTGCAGGAACAGCCACGTACACCCGGTACGCGCGCTGTCCCTGCGCCTTGGCAGCGACGCCGTGGACCAGCCGATACCAGGCGATAGTTAGGAATCAATCATCTAGACCTGGGCCCCGTCGTCGCCGTCGGGGTAGGTCGGCGGGTTCTTGCGCACGCGCAGCAGGAGCAGCCCGATGCCCGAGGCCAGCGAGATCAGCGCGATCGGGGTGGCCACGCGGGCGTCGAGCCCGATGAGGCTGGGCAGGACCAGCAGCAGGACGCCGATCACCAGCAGGACCAGCGCGAGCACGGTCAGCGGGCGCAGCTTCGGCAGCGGCGGGGGCTCCGGCGGCACGTAGCGCTCGGTGTCGTCGTCGCCCGCCCAGTCGAACTCGGCCTCGTGGCCGCGCCACGCCGCGGTCACCGGGCCCGCCTCCACCACCGGGGTCGGCTCGGTCGCGGGCTCGTCGACCAACTGGTCGCGCCGGGTGCCGACGTCGCGGCCGACGCCCTCGCGTTCGAGATCGGCGACGATCTCGGCGAAGGCGGCGTCGACGTCATCTGGGCCGTCGCCGGGGCGGCCGCTCACACCCGCTCACCCGCGGCGACGCGGCGGATGAACTCCACACTCGAGTCGAAGATCAGCGGGGCGTCGTGGTCGAGGGTCGCCACGTGGTAGCTGTTCTCCAGGATGATCTCGGTCTTGTCCGCGCTGGACACCCCGGCCAGGATCTCCCGCGAGTTCTCCGGCTCGACCACGTGGTCGACCGCGGAGTGCAGCACCAGCAGCGGCTGCTCGACGGCGGGCAGGTCGCGCCGGACGTCGGCCCACAGGCGGGTGAGGCTGTGCACCGCCTTGAGCGGCGTGCGCGGGTAGGCGTGTTCGGTGATCCCCGGCTTGGCGATGTCGTCGCTGATCGGCTTGAGCGACGGCACGACCTTCGACAGCGCGCCGATGAACCGCATCTCCTTGCGCAGGGTCATGACCGACGGGTTCACCAGCACGATCCCCGCGACGTCGGCGCCCTCGTCCTCGGCGAGACGCAGACACAGCGCGCCGCCCATCGAAAGACCGAAGATGAACACCTTGTCGCAGCGGCCGCGCAGGTCGGCGAAGGCCGCCGACACCGCGCCGTACCACTGCGGCCAACTCGTGCGGTTCATGTCCTGCCACCGCGTGCCGTGGCCGGGCAGCAGCGGCACCCGCACGCTGTAGCCCTGCTCGACCAGGTGGTCGGCCCACGGCCGCATGCTGAACGGCGAACCGGTGAAGCCGTGGCTCAGGACGACGCCGATCTCGGTCGAACCATCGTGCGCGTAGGCTTGCGCGCCTTCGATAGCGGGCACCCCGCTCCTCCTATGATCAGCTCTGGCGAGCCTGGGCTGTGGCCATCGTCGCACGATTGGACACAGTGCGGCCCGGATCCGGGCACCCGGTTTCATCGTTGTGTACCCGGGTGACTTCGGTGTCTCGAGTCGGTGTGTTCTTGTTACCGCTCCGGCGCGCTGTTGTGCCAGGCCACCGGGGCTTCGTAGGCTCGGATCGGGACGCGGGGAGAACAGGAGCGCTGGTCAAGTGGTGTACTGGTTGATTAAGTGGGTTTTCCTGGGGCCGCTGCTCCGGCTGTTCTTCCGGCCCAAGATCGAGGGCGCGGAGCACATTCCCGCCGACGGCGGCGCCCTGCTCGCGAGCAACCACCTCGCCGTCTCCGACTCGTTCTTCCTCCCGCTGAAGGTCTCGCGCCGGGTGACCTTCCCCGCCAAGATCGAGTATTTCACCGAGCCGGGGATCAAAGGCAGGCTCAAGAAGTGGTTCTTCACCGGCCTCGGCCAGATCCCGATCGACCGCTCCGGCGGCAACGCCGCCCGCGCCGCGATCGACACCGGCGTGCGCCTGCTGCGCGAGGGTCACCTGATGGGCATCTACCCGGAGGGCACCCGCTCGCCGGATGGCCGCCTCTACAAGGGCAAGACCGGCATCGCCAGGATCGCCCTGGAGGCGGGCGTGCCGGTGATCCCGGTGGCCATGTTCGGCACCGACAAGGCCAACCCCATCGGCTCGAAGATGTGGCGGCCCTACCCGATCCGGATCAAGGTCGGCAAGCCGCTGGACTTCTCCCGCTACGCGGGCCTGGAGGGCGACCGTTTCGTCGAACGCTCGATCACCGACGAGATCATGTACGCGCTGATGGAGCTGTCCGGCCAGGAGTACGTCGACATCTACGCGGCCAAGGCCAAGGAACTGGAGGCCGCCCACAAGGCGGGCGCGGTCACCGACGTCCCCACCCAACTCAAGCGCGAGGCCCGCGTCCCGGAGACCGAGGCCAGCTAGCCAACCATGGCGTTGCAGCCCGCTCTCGTCCCGCAGCCGCTTGAGTTCGGCCGTGAGTCTGCGTCGGTTCAACTAGTCTCGCTCGGTGCGATTCTTTTATGACTGCGAGTTCATCGAGGACGGAACGACCATCGACCTGGTGTCGATCGGTGTGGTGGACGAGAACGGGCGTGAGTTCTACGCGGTCTCCACTGAGTTCGACCCGGCCAAGGCCGGTCCCTGGGTGCGCGACAACGTGCTGGACAAGCTGCCATCGCCCGCGGACAAGGCGTGGTGCGACCGGGCCACGATCCGCAAGCGGCTGCTGGAGTTCCTGACCACGCCCAAGTCCCGCGACAAGATCGAGCTGTGGGCCTGGTTCGGCGCCTACGACCATGTGGTGCTCGGGCAGCTGTGGGGGGCGATGCCCGCGCTGCCGCGGGAGATCCCGCGCTTCACCCGGGAGTTGCGGCAGCGCTGGGAGGACGTGGGCAAGCCGCACCTGCCGACCCCGCCGAACGACGCGCACGACGCGCTCGCCGACGCTCGTCACAACCTCGTCCGCTGGCGCATCATCGAAGCTGAGTGGCGCAAAAAGGTCGCCGGATAGCCCCCTGCTTGCTACACCGATTCAGTAGCCGGCAGGCTGGGCGTCGACATCGGTGACGACGGTCACTGTCTCGGTCAAGGTCCAGGAGGGGCTCATGCGGGTCGGCGTGCTCACCGGCGGCGGTGACTGTCCAGGTCTCAACGCGGTCATCCGGGCGGTGGTCCGGAAGGGGATCGAAGGCCACGGCTGGGAGATCGTCGGGTTCCGCAACGGCTGGCAGGGACCGATCGATGGCAACACCAAGCCGGTCGGACTCGCCGAGGTAGAGGACATCCTGACCCGCGGCGGCACCATCCTCGGCTCCTCGCGGACCAACCCCTACAAGGTCGACGGCGGTCCGGAGAAGATCCGCGCGACCCTGGCCGAACTGGGCGTCGACGCGCTCATCGCGATCGGCGGCGAGGACACGCTCGGGGTGGCCAAGCGGCTCACCGAGGACGGCATCGGGGTCGTCGGCGTGCCGAAGACCATCGACAACGACCTCAACGCCACCGACTACACCTTCGGCTTCGACACCGCCGTGCACATCGCCACCGAGTCCATCGACCGGCTGCGCACCACCGCCGAGTCCCACCACCGGGCGCTGGTCGTGGAGGTCATGGGCAGGCACGCGGGCTGGATCGCGCTGCACTCCGGCCTCGCGGGTGGGGCCAACGTGATCCTGGTGCCGGAGCGGCCGTTCAGTGTCGACAAGGTCATCGAGTGGGTGCAGCGGCGCTTCGAGCGGCAGTACGCGCCGATCATCGTGGTGGCCGAGGGCGCGCTGCCCGAGGGCGGCGCCGAGGTGCTGGCCAGCGGCGAGAAGGACGCTTTCGGGCATGTCCGGCTCGGCGGCGTCGGCACGTGGCTGGCCGAGGAGATCGCGGCCAAGACCGGCAAGGAGTCCCGCGCCGTGGTCCTGGGCCACACCCAGCGCGGCGGCACGCCCACCGCCTACGACCGGGTGCTGGCCACCCGGTTCGGCCTGCACGCCGTCGACGCGGTGGCCGACGGCGACTTCGGCGTGATGGTGGCGCTGCGCGGCACCGACATCGTGCGGGTCAAGCTCGCCGAGGCGACCGCGGAGCTCAAGACCGTGCCGCTGGAGCGGTACGCCGAGGCCGAGATCTTCTTCGGCTGATCCCGCGGGCGCGTTATGGTGCCCGCCATGGAGGATCTGCTCTGGGCGGGCGCCGACGCGCAGGCCCGTGCCCTGCGCGACGGCCAGGTCACCGCGCCCGATCTGCTCGAGGCCGTCCTGCGCCGCGCCGAGTCGCTCAACCCGACGCTGAACGCGTTCCGTGTTCTCTATGTCGACGCCGCCCGTGAAGCGGCGCGCGAGGCCCAGCGCAGACTCGACGCGGGGGAGCGGACCCCGCTGCTCGGCGTGCCTGTGGCGGTGAAGGACGACACCGACGTCGCCGGTGACGTCACCACCAAGGGCGCCCGGCCGCAGTTCCCGCCCGCCGCGGCCGACAGCGCCGTGGTCGCCCGGCTGCGCGCGGCGGGCGCGGTGGTCGTCGGGCGGACGCTGACCCCCGAGCAGTGCCTGTGGCCGTTCACCGAGACCCTGACCTACGGTGCCACCCGCAACCCGTGGAACCCGGACTACACCACCGGCGGCTCGTCTGGCGGGTCCGCGTGCGCGGTCGCGGGCGGCATCGTCGGCGCGGCGACCGGTTCCGACGGCGGCGGCTCGATCCGCATTCCGGCCACCGCGACCGGGGTGTTCGGCATCAAGACCTCGCGCGGTCTGGTCGACCAGACCCCGTGGGTCGGCGGGTGGAACGGCCTGTCGGTGATCGGCCCGCTCGGCCGCACGGTCGCCGACGTGGGCGCCCTGCTCGACGTGATCGCCGACGGCGGCGACTACCGGGCCGCTGTCGACGCCGACCCCGGCCCGCTGCGGATCGCCCTGTCGTGGCGCACGCCGATGGGCCGCCCGCCGATGAACCCCCGCTGGCGCCGCGCGGTCATCGACACCGCCGACCGGCTGCGCGATCTCGGCCACAGCGTCACCGAGGTCGACCCGCCGCTGGGCACCGCCCCGTCCACCCTGTTCCTGATCCGCTACCTGCGCGGCGTGGCCGACGACGTCGCGGGCCTGCCGCATCCGGAGTGGCTGGAGTCGCGGACCCGCAAGATCGCCTTCCTCGGCAGGCGCGTCCCGGACTCCGCCCTTGGCTGGGCCCAGCGCGTCGAGGACCGCCTGCAGCGCACCATGACCGACTTCTTCGCTGCCCACGACGTGATCCTGCAACCGTCCTGGACCCGCCGCCCCACCCGCGTCGGCGCCTTCCACGGCCGCGGCCTGAGCGCGACCTACGCGGGCGTCACCATCCGGATCCCGTACTTCCCGACCTGGAACGTGCTGGGCAACCCGGTCGCGGCCGTCCCGGTCGGCCGGGACGAGGTGGGTATGCCGATCGGCGTGCAGCTGATCGGCCCGCACCGCTCGGAACGGCTGCTGCTGTCGCTGTCGGGCCAGTACGAGCGGGCGCACCCGTGGGCCGACCGGAGGCCCGAGGTCTGATGCTGCTGGTCCACCTGACCGACGCCCGATCCGCGGCGGCCATCCGCCGCGGCGGGATCCGGACGTCCTGGCACCGCTGGGTGGCCGACCGGGGCGTGTTCTGCATGCCGTCCTCCAGTCGTATGTGCTGACCCACCAGTGGGGACGCGAACTGCGCAAGAGTGGCTACCGCACGACCGTGGCGGTGCGGTTCCGGGTGCCCGACGACGAGCCGGTGACGGTTTCCCACTACAACCGCAAGCCGGTGTCGATGACCGCGGCGAAGGCGGCGGCGCTGATCCGCGCCCATCCCGATCCGCGCGGCTACGAGGTGTTCCTGCCCCGGGCGGTGCGCGCCGCCGAGATCCACGACGTGCGACACGTCAGCGGGGTGACGGGCTGGCGGCACATGCCGGACGCGCACGGCACACCACCTTGTCCGAATCCGTGCTGCGTGACGCGCGGGGAATACGGTTCGCGCAAGATCCGGGCGCGAGCGGAGTGACGGTTGAGGAGCGGCTGGTCCGGCGGTTCGGCGGGTCGGTCCGGCCCTGGCTGGCCGAGCTCCCCGACCGGCTCGACCGACTCGCGGCGGACTGGGGACTGGAGCTTGGGAACACGTTCCCTGACGGCGCCTCGGCGGTGACGCTGCGAGCGGCGCGGGACGGGGTGCCGGTGGTGCTCAAGGTGTCCCCGGATGTCGGGTTCGCCGCTGTGCAGGCCAGGGTGCTGCGGGCGTTCGCGCCGAGCGGGCGGGTGCCCGAGCTGCTGGCCACGGCCGACGGCGCGCTGCTCATGGCCTGGGTCGACGGGACCGAGGGCTGGCCGGACCCGGTGCGCTTCGCCGAACTGCTCGCTGACCTGCACGCCGCGGTCGCCGAACCGGAGCCGATCGCCCGGCGGGACCTGCGGACGGGCATCGCTGAGTTCTTCCCCCGCTTTCCGCCGACCGGACCGGTCACCGCCGAGCATCTTGACCGCGCCCGCGACCTGAGCGATCGGCTCGCCGACAGCCAGCGCCGCTTGGTCTTGCTGCACGGCGACCTGCATCGCTTCAACCTGCTCGACACCCCCGGCGGGCTGGTCGCGCTGGACCCCCAGGGCACGCTGGGCGAGCCCGAGTTTCGACGCCGTCGACTTCGTGCTCGACGGGCCCGGTGTCGAAACCCGGCGCGACGCGCTGGTCGCCGCGAGCGATCTCGACGCCGAGCGGCTGGACGGCTGGTGTCGGGCCATGGCGCCCCTTGTCGCGGTCGGCAAGGTCCGGCGCGGCGAGCCGGTGGACGAGCTGATCGCCTACAGCGGGTCGACGTCGAGGTAATGGCCATCTCCGCGTCCAAGCTGTGGGACAGGCGTCCCGGCGTGCGGCCGGAAAACCCGACCTCCTACCCTTGACACGTGAACTGGACCGTGGACGTGCCAGTGGAAACGCTTCCCGAGCTGCCCCCGCTGCCCCCGACGCTGCGAACCCGCCTCGACGACGCTCTCGCGCGCCCCGCCGCGCAACAGCCCGAGTGGCCCGACGCCGAGCAGGTGCGCCAGGTGCGCACGGTGCTGGAGTCGGTGCCCCCGATCACCGTGCCCGCCGAGATCGACCGCCTCCAAGCGCGCCTGGCCGAGGTCGCGCGCGGCGAGGCGTTCCTGCTCCAGGGCGGCGACTGCGCCGAGACCTTTGTCGACAACACCGAGCCGCACATCCGCGGCAACATCCGCACGCTGCTGCAGATGGCCGTCGTGCTGACCTACGGCGCGAGCATGCCGGTGGTCAAGGTCGGCCGCATCGCGGGCCAGTACGCCAAGCCCCGGTCGAATAAGACCGACGCCCTCGGCCTGCCGGTGTACCGCGGCGACATCATCAACTCCCTGGTCGCCACCCCCGAGGCGCGCGTCCCCGACCCCGGCCGGATGATCCGCGCCTACGCCAACGCGGGCGCCGCGATGAACCTGTTGCGCGCCCTGACCGGCGCGGGCATGGCCGACCTGACCAAGGTCCACGACTGGAACCGCGACTTCGTGCGCACCTCGCCCGCGGGTGAGCGCTACGAGGCCCTGGCCACCGAGATCGACCGCGGCCTGCGCTTCATGCAGGCGTGCGGCGTCGAGGACAGCTCGCTGCACACCGTCGAGGTGTTCGCCAGCCACGAGGCCCTGCTGCTCGACTACGAGCGAGCCCTGCTGCGCCTGGACTCCTCCGGCCCCGAGCCCAAGCTCTACGACCTCTCTGCCCACTTCCTGTGGATCGGCGAGCGCACCCGCCAGCTCGACGGCGCCCACATCGCCTTCGCCGAGCTACTGAGCAACCCGATCGGCCTCAAGATCGGCCCGACGACCTCGCCCGAGCAGGCCGTGGAGTACGTCGAGCGGCTAGACCCGCGCAACGAGGCGGGCAGGCTGACGATCATCAGCCGGATGGGCAACGGCAAGGTCCGCGACGTGCTGCCCGCGATCGTGGAGAAGGTCACCGCCTCCGGCCACAAGGTCATCTGGCAGTGCGACCCGATGCACGGCAACACCCACGAGTCGTCGACCGGCTACAAGACCCGGCACTTCGACCGCATCGTCGACGAGGTCCAGGGCTTCTTCGAGGTGCACCGCAGGCTGGGTACCCACCCCGGCGGCATCCACGTCGAGCTGACCGGCGAGGACGTCACCGAGTGCCTCGGCGGCGCCCAGGAGATCTCCGACGACGATCTCGCGGGTCGCTACGAGACCGCCTGCGACCCCCGGCTCAACACCCAGCAGTCCCTGGAACTGGCGTTCCTGGTCGCGGAGATGCTCCGCTCCTGATCCGCCGATCCACGACAGAGCCCGCACTTATACTGCGGGCTCTGTCTTTCTGTCAGGGGGCTGCGGTGGCGGTAGGGAACGACGTGTTCTTTCGAATCGTGGACGCGCTCGCCGACGTGTCGACGGCCGAAGGCGGGCAGTACACGTCGTACAGCGTGCGGGGCAAGCGGTTCGGCTACTACTGGCCGCGTACGCAGACCGTCGGCTTGAAGCAGACCCTGTCTGAGCAGAAGGCGCTGGTGTCTGAGCGGCCGGACGTGTTCGAGGAGCAGTTCACGGCGGGCGGCTTTGGGTGGGTCGTGGTCTATCTGGCGGGCGTCGATGTTGACGAGTTGTCCGAATTGGTCTTCGAGGCATGGCGGCTGTCGGCGCCCGATGAGCTGATCGCCGGGGTGCCGGACTTGGGCCGAGAGTAGGGGCTGACCGGGCGCTGTCCGAGTGCGCTCGTTCGTTCTTCGAAGGCTGGGGTCGCTCCCTCGTTTTTCAGCGTCTTATCCGGAAACAGCGATGTCAATGGCGCCTGCGGCGTCGCTGCGCGATCAGCGGAGCTGACCATTGACATCGCTGTTTCCGGATAAGGGATTGCCGGGACGAGGGTGCAGGGGGAAGAGCAGGGACCTGCGGTCCCTCAAAGCAGGACCTGCGGTCCGTCAAAGCAGGGACCTGCGGTCCAACAAGCAAAACAAGGACTCGCGAGTGGCGTTAGGCGCAGCGCTCGTGCAGTGTCGCTGTCGACTTCACGATGGCGTCGGCTAGCCTGCCCAGGTCCGCCACCGCGGCCGGGTCCGCGTTGAGTCCGATGTGGACACCGTCGAGATAGGTCGACACCGCGAACCCGACCCGGTGTCCAGGGGCCAGCGGAACCACCGGGTACACCTCCCGCATCGCCGCCCCCGCCAAGCGGAGTTCCATGCGGGGGAACGGAACCGTGGTCACCACCGTGTCGAACAGCATCGCCGCGCTGCCCGCCAGCATCCGCGTGCCGACCCGGTGGGCCAGTGGCGGAAGCCAGGACGCCACCAGCGGCAGCGCTCCCGCGCCCTTGGTCGGGCCCATTTTCTTGTTGGCGTCCATCGCCGCCCGGACCGCGCGGAGGCGGTCGACAGGATCGGGGGTGGCCACCGGCAGGTCGCACAGGTACGCCGAGATCTGGTTGCCCCCGCCCACCTCGCCGCGCCCGCGCACGCTGACCGGGATCATCGCCCGAATGTCGGCTGCCCGCCTGCCGGAGGCGTCCATCCAGTCGCGGAGGGCGCCGCTCAGGACGGTCAGGATGACGTCGTTGACGGTGCCGCCGTGGGTCTTGCGGATGTGGCGGATGTCGGCGAGATCGAGCCGGACCCTGGCGAACTCGCGCTCCGGCGACGTCCGGCTGAGCAAGGGCGCCGCCCACGGCGGGCGGATCGCCTTGGCCACCGCGGTCGCCACCTCGACGCCCTGGCGGACGCGGTCGACCAGGCCGGGCAGCGCCGCCGAGGCGGGGGTGGGCACGCGGTGCTCGCACAGGCCGTCGAGCAGGCCGCCCGCGATCTCCACCGCGCCCGCGCCGTCGGTCAGGGCGTGGTGCAGCTTGAGCAGCACCGCGAAGCCGCCGTCGGGCAGGCCTGCGACCACGTGCAGCTCCCACGGCGGCCTGCTCAGGTCCAGCGGGGTGGCCACCCACCGCGACGCGTAGGCGTCGAGCAGGTCGAGCTCGTGCGGGAGGCGGTAGACCGAGATGTGGTCGGCGGCCCGGAAGTCCGGTGTGGACACCCAGTCGGCGCCGCCGGGCGGGAACAGCGTCGGCCGCACGTACTGGCGCAGCCGGGGCAGCGCGTCGGCGCGCTCGGCGAGCAGCCGGGCCACGGCGTCGGCGTCGATCGAGGTGTTGGGACGGAACAACGCGACGGCGCCCACGTGCATGGGCGTGCTCGCTCGTTCGAGGCTCAGGAACGCGAGGTCAAGCCCGCTGAGTGTGGACATGGCACAACGACACCAGGTCGACGTGACAGGCGGGTTACCCAGATGGGTCAACGCGACCAGAACCACCCGATCGAGTTCGTCACACTCGCCGGGTCAGAAGGCGATGACTCCGACCTTGCTGTCTTTCTCCACCCTGCTGCCCGGACCAGGGCTCTGGGTGAGGATCCGGCCGTTGGGGTTGGAGAAGACGCCGAGATCGAGGTGCAGGCCGACCTTGGCCAACTCGTCCTGCGCCTCGGGCACCGTGCGGTTGGACAGGTCGGGCACGGTGACCGAAGTGGACACGATGACCGCAACCCGCTTGCTTCCCTCCGGCGCGATCTTGGTGCCCGCGGCCGGATCCGTGCGTACGACCTTGCCGTTGTCGATGTCCGGCGAGAATTCCCCCGGGCCGTCGAACGGCTCGAATCCCAGCTTCGTCAGCTCCTCGAACGCCTCGTCGCGGGACTTGCCGCGCAGGTCCGGGACCGGTTTGGGCGCCGGGCCCTTGCTCAGCACCATGATGACCCGCTCGCCGATCAGCAGCTTCGTGCCCGGCGCCGGGTCGAGCTTCACCACCGCGCCCTTGGCGATCTTCTCATCGAAGACGTTCTTGCCGTCGTCGCGCAGGGGTTGCAGCTCCGCGGCGCGGATCGCCTGTTCGGCTTGGGCCTGGGTGGATCCGGCGGGCACGTCGGGCACCACCGGCCTGCCTGCGGAGACGATGAGCTTCACCTGGTCGCCGCGCAGCGCCTCGGCGCCCGCGCCCGGATCGGTGCCGATCACCTCGCCGGACGGGATGTCGTTGTGCCGCACGGTCGTGGTGTTCGGGCTGAGGTCCGCGTCGCGCAGGGCCTTCTCGGCCGCGGCGGTGTCCTTGCCATGCACCGTCGGGATCGCGGTGTAGCGGCCGCTGGTGAACCACCAGATCGACGTGATCAGCACGGCCAGCGCCACGACGCCCGCGGTGCTCCACAGCACGATCTTGCGGGTTCGGTTCGGCGGCGGCTCGTGCGGCGGCTGCTGCTGGTGGTGGTGTGGGTGCTGCTGGTGGGGGAACGGCGGCCCGGTCGGCACGTGCGGCACCGGGTGCGGTCCGGTCGGCAGCGGGTTGGCCGCCGCCGAGTCGATCACCCGTTCCAGGTCCGACCGCAGCATCGCGCGGGTGCCCTGCGGTCCGCTGGCGCTGAAGCCCGACGGCGCGGGCCGCACCACGGTCATGCCCTGCGGCGGCGAGGCGGGCAACTGAACGGCCGGGACGCGCACGGTGGCCTCGGGGTCGACCGGGGCGACGGCCTCCATGGTCGGCTCGTCGGGCGCCTCGGGTGAGACAGGCTCGGATGGCTGCTTGATCGAGTCGAGGTCCGTACCCGACACCGGGACGGTCTCGTCCGGCGGCGGCGCCGCGACCGAGGGCACCCGCATCCGGGGCAGCGACAGCTGCTCGCGCACCGCCCGCAGCTCCTGCAGAAACGCCGTGCCGTCCTCCGGCCGGGACTGCGGGTCGCGCCGGGTCGCGCGCAGCACCAGCTCGTCGAGCGGGGCGGGCAGCCCCGGCACGGCGGCGCTCGCGGCGGGCACGTCGGCGTTGACGTGCCGATACGCCACGGTCAGGGCGTTGTCGCCGTGGTAGGGCGGTGAGCCGGTGAGCATCTCGTAGAGCACGATGCCCGCCGAGTAGACGTCGCCGCGCGCGGTCGCCGACCCGGCCTCGACCTGCTCGGGGGACAGGTAGGACACGGTGCCGAGGATGACGCTGCTCTTGGTGGTGCCCACGCTGGAGATGGCCCGGACCAGCCCGAAGTCGGCGACCTTGACCACGCCCGCCGAGCTGATGAGCACGTTCTCCGGTTTGACGTCGCGGTGGATCAGCCCGGCCGCGTGCGCCGCGCCCAGCGCCGACAGCACCGGCTCCATGATCGCCACGGCCAGCGGCGTCGGCAGCGACCCGCGCTGGGCCAGCAGGTCGCGCAGCGTGCCGCCGTCGACGAGCTCCATCACCAGGTACACGTGGTCGCCATCAAGGCCCTGGTCGTGCACGGCCACCACGTTCGGGTGATGGATCTTCGCCGCCGAGCGGGCCTCGCGCTCGAACCGGTCGACGAAGGACTGGTCCGCGGCGAACCGCGAATCCATCACCTTGATCGCCACTGGTCGGTCAAGGCGGGTGTCCAGTCCGCGGTAGACCGCCGACATGCCACCGCGCGCGAGCAACGCGTCGACCCGGTACCGCTGCTCCAGCAGGGTCCCGATCAGCCTCGGTCCTTTGTCCACCACAGTGGTGGATCGTACGTAGCCGCTCGCCTCGCCGTGGTCGCGCCCGCGATTCTGTGACCAAGTGGTCGGCCGAGCACCTCCGAGTGTGGCATCGTTGTGCCCCGTGAGTTCGATTCCCGCCGCAGCCGACGTCCTGGACTCCTCGGTGGAGGTCCTTCCCCTGCCTGACGTCGCCGAGCGACTGCGCCAGCCCATCACCCGCGTCCACCAGGCCCTACGGGACCACCACCTGATCGCCCTGCGGCGCAAGGGTGTGCTCATGGTGCCTGCGGCGTTCCTCGACGAGAGCGAAGGTGTGCTGGTCAAGGGCCTGTCCGGCACGATCACCGTGCTCAACGACTCCGGCTTCACCCCGGACGAGATGCTGCGCTGGCTGTTCACCGAGGACGAGACCCTGCCGGGCACCCCGATCGACGCCCTGCGCGGCGACCGCGGCCGCGAGGTCAAGCGCCGCGCGCAGGCCCTCGCGTTCTGATCCTGGCCGCCACACACCGCGCCGCGCCCGGCAGCGCCACCGCCAGGCGCCGGTGCGTGGGCACCACGGCCCGCCGCGCCATGACGTCGTAGCCCACCGCGGCGATCTCGTCGAGGATGCCGCCGTAGAGCCGGGCCGCGGTGGCCACACACGGCCGCGCGACGGGGTCCAGCAGCGCGATCCCCGGCTCGGCGGCCCGGTAGAGCGCCCGTGTGTGGGCGACGAAGTGGGCCACGGCCTGCCGGACCGGCTTGTCGGACCGCCCGGCGGCGCGCGCGTGGGCCAGCCGGTCCCGGTCGACGCCGAAGGCGGCCAGGTGGTCGGCGGGCAGGTACACCCGGCCCCGGTCGAGGTCCTCGCCGACGTCGCGCAGGAAGTTCGTCACCTGGAACGCCTCGCCCAGCCCGCGGGCGAACGGCGCGGCCTGCGCGCGGGGGACCACCGTGCCCAGGACCGGCAGCAGCATCAGACCGATCACCCCGGCCGACCCGTGGGTGTAGACCGCGACGTCATCGAGGGTCGGGTAGTCGGTGACCGTCAGGTCCATCCGCATGGACCGCAGGAAGTCGGTGAACAGCCCAGGGTCGAGGTCGTGGTGGCGCACGGTGTCGGCCAGCGCGGCCAGCACCGGGTGCGCCGCGTCGCCGTTGATCGCCGCCTTGAACGAGATCTCCCACTCGGCCAGCGCGCCGGACGGGTCCGGCCCGGGGGCGTCGACGATCTCGTCGGCCAGCCGCGCGAACGCGTAGAGCGCGTGCACCGCGGGGCGGCGCGCGGGCGGGAGCAGGCGGGTGGCCAGGAAGTAGGTGCGCCCGTAGTGGGCGTTGATCCGACGGCAGGCCAGATAGGCGGTGCGCAGATCAGGTTCGTCGACACGCATGGCGCGCGCAATCCTCGCACGCCCGCCACCGCGGGCTCCCGCGAACGTGTCAGCGCTTACAGCCGGCTTGGTCGAAGGGGAAGCACGGCTCGTGCTCGGCCACAGTGTCAGCGCTTACAGCCGACCCACTGGCCGATCGGGCACTCCTTGCGCTCGGCCTTGTACTTCTCGACGAGCTGGTGGACCAGCCCCTGCGCCGAGGCGGCGTCGCCGGTCGCGGTGACCAGGGTGACCACGCAGCCCGAACCGGTGCTGCGCAGGCACGTGGTGACCTGCTGGTCGGCGTGGTCGCGCCAGAACTTGCCCGCCACCACGCCGTACTTCCAGACCTTGGGCTGGTGGTCGGCGTCGGAATAGCCGATCGAATAGACGTAGTGCGAGCCCTCCGCCTTGGCCGCGCTGCCGTCCGCGGGCTTGGCCGCCGCGCGCGCGGTCAGCTGGGCGAGGTCGGGGGCCTCGGCGAGGACGACGGTCGACCACTCGACGCTGTACGGATGGTTTCCGGGCACCGAGTTGGCCCTCTGGTAGAACGAGACCCATTCCCGCGTGGCCAGCGTGCACGTCGCGCTGCCGCCCGCGCCGGGGGCCACCGGGCCCGCCGTCGCGTCGCAGATGCCCAGCGGGGCGTTGTCGCCCTGCCAGGTGCCGCGGACCGAGACCTTGACCGCGACCTTCCCCGGGTTGGTGAACTGCACGATGATCGAGCAGCTCGCCGCGCCGCAGCCATCGAAGGCGTGGGTGCCCTCCTGGACGGTGGTGAGCACGTCGATCGGCGCGGTGAGCGCGGCGGCCTGGGCGGAGACGTCCTGGTAGAACTTCGCGACCTCGGCCGACCCGTCGGCGACCGAGGTGACCAGCTTCTTCACGCTCGTGGTGTCCGAGCGGCCCACCTTGTCCATCTCGACCTTCACCACGCCGTGCGGCACGGCCTCGGTGACGTAGACCGTCCCGCCGCCGGTGGTGACCTTGATCGCCGGGAGCTCGCCGATCTTGACCCGCTCGCCGTCGGTGATGGGATCGGCGCCCGCCTTCTCGCTGCCCTTGGCCAGGTTCTGCCCGAGCACGTCGGGGGTGAACACGTCGCCGAACTCGACGCCGATCAGGCTGGTCGGCACCTTCACCCACCGGTCGGCGACCGCGGCACCCTTGCCCTGGTTGTTGGCCACGCCCGAGAGCGTCGACCAGAAGTCGGCGCCCGCTTTGAGGTAGGTCGTCTTGTTGACCACCAGCAGGGTCGCGGCCTTGCCGTCGAGGGTGAACGTCCCGAAGATCTCGCCGGTCTGCGCGGAGGTGAGGTCGAAGGTGACCGCGTCGTCGGAGGCCGAGGACAGCGTGCCCTGATAGCGCACCGTGCTCGACTCGCCGAGGTTGATCAGCGACTGGGTGATCGACTCGGTTGCCGTCGGCGGCGGCACGGCCGCGGCCACCGGATTGCCCGACACAGCGGTGCTGCACCCCGCCAGGACGAGGACCGCCCAACCGAGCACGGCCGCCAGCCCGCCGCGCCCCCGTGTCGTCGCTACCCCACGCATCGCCGTTCCCCACCTCACTGCCTGTCGCCCCAGGGCGAGATTATCGCGGGTACGGCCTGGAAAACCTCGCGCGCAACCTCACAGTCCGCTTACGGATTCCCCACGGGCTCGCGTCGCGGTCGCCAGCCTGCCCGCGATCCGCTGCGCGGCGAGCCGCCCGGAGATCACCACCGGCGGGATGCCGACGCCCGGGGTGGTGCCGCTGCCCGCCAGCACGACGTTGTCGACGCCGCGCACCAGGTTGCGCGGACGGAACGGTCCGGTCTGGGCGAAGGTGTGCGCCACGGAGAACGGGCTGCCCTCGGCCAGGCCCGCCGCCTCCCAGTCGGCGGGCGTGACCAGGCGTTCCACCTCGATCGAGTCGCCGAAGCCGTCCAACCCGCGGTCTTGCAGCACTTGGACAAGGTCGTCGCGGTAGCGCGGACCGATGCGGCGCCAGTCGATCGGGCCGGTGCGCAGGTTCGGGCACGGCGCCAGCACCGAGATCTGCTGCCTGCCATCGGGAGCCAGAGTCGGGTCGGTCGCGGTCGGGCGGGTGACCAGCAGCGACGGATCGGTCATGAGCTTGCCCGCGCGGGTGATCTCGCGGAACGTGCGCTCCCAGGCGTGGCCGAAGAAGATCGTGTGGTGGTCCAGCTGATCCCATGACCGGGTCGTCCCGGTGTGCAGGACGACCGCCGAAGGGGAGTAGCGCAGGGCCAGCGGGCGGCGCGGGGTGACCCCGAGCAGCCGGTAGCTGGCGGCGAGGTCGGCGGTCAGCACGACGGTGTCGGCCGGGATGCGCTCGCCGGTCGTGGTGCGCACCGCGCCGACCCGGGTGCCGACCCGCTCCAGCCACGCCGCGCTCGTCGAATACCGCAGGCGGACCCCGGCCCTGGCCGCCGCGCCCGCCATCGCCTCGGCCACCGCGCCGACGCCGCCGCGTGGGAACGACACACCGGCGACCGTGTCCATATAGGCGATCACCGCGTACGCGGCCAACGCCCGGCTCGGCGGCACGCCCGCGTAGAGCGACTGGAAGGAGAACAGCCTGCGCAGCCGGTCGTCGGACAGGAACCGGCCCACCGCGGGGCCGAGCCTGCCGAACCCGCCGAGCGCGGTCAGCTTGGCCAGCTCCGGGCCGAGCAGGTCCAGTGGGGAGTCGAAGTTGGCGCCGATGAACCGGTCGCGCTGCACCCGGTAGAGGTCGGAGAGCCACGCGCGCAGGCGCCGGTAGCCCTCGGCTTCCTGGGGCCCGGCCGCCCGGCGGATCTCGGCCTCCATCGCCGCCGGGTCGGTGTGCACCGCGATGGTGCTGCCGTCGGCGAAGTGCGCGCGGTAGGCGGGATGCAGGTCGATGAGGTCGACCTCGGCGGCCAGCGAGGTGCCGACGGCGGCGAAGGCCTCGTCGATCAGCTCGGGCATGGTCAGCACGGTCGCGCCGGTGTCGACCCGGTAGTCGCCCATCGTGGTCTGGCCCGCCCGGCCACCCGGTCCGGGGGCCGCCTCGATGACGGTGACCTCGCGGCCGGTGCCCGCCAGGTGCATCGCCGCCGACAGCCCGGACAGGCCCGCGCCCACGACGACGACGTGGTCGGTGCGGCCGGGGATCGTCTTGTGGTCGCGCACGGTCAGTGGGCCCTGCGGGCGGCGGCGACGGCCAGGTCGGCCAAGACGTCGGCGGCAGGCGCGGCCAGGTGGGCGGACTCCAGCGCGGCCAGGGCGGCGTCGGTCAGCGTGTCGATGCGGCGCTCCAGGTCGGCCACCGCGCCCAGGTCGATGAGCAACTCGCGGGCCCGCTCGATCGTGTCGCTGCCCAGGTTGTCGTCGCCGAGCGCGCCCCGCAGCAGGGCGGCGTCGGCGGTGCGGCCCGCGGCGTCGGCGTTGGCCAGGCCCACCGACATCAGCAGCGTCCGCTTGCCCTCGCGCAGGTCGTCGCCCGCGGGTTTGCCGGTGACGTCGGAGTCGCCGAACATGCCGAGGATGTCGTCGCGCAACTGGAACGCCAGCCCGAGGTCGGCGCCGAACTCGCGCAGCGCGGCGACCATCGGCGCGGGCGCGCCCGCCATCGCCGCGCCCAGGTGCAGCGGCCGCTCGATGGTGTAGGCGGCGGTCTTCATCCGCGCCACGCTCAGCGCCGCGTCGGCCGACTCGTCGCCCTTGGCCTGGGTCAGCACGTCCAGGTACTGCCCGGCCAGCATCTCCGTGCGCATCGCCCGCCACGGCTCCTGGCCCGCGGCCTGCCGCGCCGGGTCGACCCCGGACCCGGTGAACATGTCGTCGGCCCAGGCCAGGGCCAGGTCGCCGAGCAGGATGGCCGCCGCCGCGCCGAACCGCTCCGGCTCGCCGAGCCACCCCCGCGCGCGGTGCTGGGCGGTGAAGGACACGTGCACGGTCGGCTTGCCCCGACGCATGGCCGAGGCGTCCATCAGGTCGTCGTGCACCAGTGCACAGGCCTGGATCAGCTCCAGCGCGCTCACCGCGCGCAGCACGGAGTGGGCCTGCTCGCCGTCGCCGTCACCGCCCGCGCCGCGCCAGCCCCACCAGGCGAACGTCGGCCGCAGCCGCTTGCCGCCGCCGAGGACGAAATCGGCCAGCGACGCCACGGCCGAGCCGAACGACGGCGCCCGCTCGGCCATCTCCGCGTGGCGGGTGGCCAGATAGTCGGCTAGCGCGCGTTCGGCGTGGTCGGCCACGGCGTGATCAATGGCGATGACATGGGTTCCCTGTGCCTGCTGCACCCCGCTATCGTCCGCCGTACCCGTCCAGGCTGGGCAGGCGGGGTGGGTCCGGTGTGACCAAGAGAAGGCTTCTTCCAAAAAGTGGACGCTCTGTCCCAACAGCCGGACTCCCCGATACCCTTTATTCCATGACTACGGTGGTACAGCGGATCCACGCGGACAAGCCGGTGTTCTCCGTCGAGTTCATGCCGCCGCGAGACCAAGCCGACGAGAAGCGGCTGTGGAACGCGATCCGTGAGCTCGAAGGCCTCGACCCCGCGTTCGTGTCGGTCACCTACGGCGCGGGCGGCTCCAGCCGCGACCGCACCATCCGCACCACCGGCCGCGTCGCCCGCGAGACCACGCTTGTCTCCATGGCCCACCTGACCGCGGTCGACCACTCCGTGGCCGAACTGCGCAACGTCATCGGCTGGTACGCCGCCCTGGGCATCCGCAACATCCTCGCCCTGCGCGGCGACCCGCCCGGCGACCCCAACGGCGAGTGGGTCAAGCACCCCGACGGCCTCAACTACGCCGACGAACTGGTCGCGCTCGTGCGTGAACTCGGCGACTTCTGCGTCGGCGTCGCCGCGTTCCCCTACGGCCACCCGCGGTCGAACGACCTCGACAGCGACACCGAGAACTTGATCCGCAAGCTGCGCGCGGGCGCCGACTTCGCCATCGCCCAGCTGTTCTTCGAGCCGGAGGACTTCCTGCGGCTGCGCGACCGGGTCGCCGCCCGCGGCTATGACACCACGCTGCTGCCCGGCATCATGCCGCTGACCACGCCCAAGATCCTCAGCAAGACCGTCGAACTGGCCGGGGCGCCGGTCTCCGCGCGCATCGCCGCCCGGCTCGACCCGCTGGTCGGCGACGCCGCCGCGTTCCGCGCCGAGGGGATCGACATCGCCACCGAGGTCAGCGAGCGGCTGCTCGCCGAGGGCGTGCCGTGCCTGCACTTCTACACGTTCAACCGCGCCAAGGCGACGCGTGAGGTCGTCGGCAGGCTCGGGCTGGTGCCCGCCAGGGCTTAGGCCCCGACCCGGCGGCTTCGCCGGTGCGTCACCAGGGCCAGGACCAGCACGATCAGCGCGACCCCGATGGTGGACGCGCCGACGATGGTGACCCACTTGGTCCATGACACGCCGGAGACGTCGGTGTACTGGACGGTCGCGTTGAACTCGGTCACCGCGCCCGGCTTGGGCTTCCAGCTGATCGTGCCGTTGTCGTTGATGCCGTTGGTGCGGCTCACCGTGCCGGGCAGGGTGACCTTGAACTGCACCTCCGCGCGGTCCGGCGGGAGGTCGCTCAGGTCGACCGAGCCCGCCATCGTCACCAGGTCGCCGGAGCGCCGGATCGACAGGCGGTACTGCTTTCCGACGGTGAGGCCGTCGGACAGGATGCCGATCTCGGGGAAGGTCAGGTCCTGGAACGACACGGTCTGCCCGACGTAGCCGTCGGCCGTGTAGAGCTGGGTCTTGACCTTGCCCGCCAACTCGGGCGGCACGGTCAGCGCGGGCCCGGTGTCTCCCTGTTTGATCGAGACCGCCGCCACGACGACCTGGCCGGAAACCAGGTCGTCCTCGGAGACGGTCAGTGACGCCTGGACCCGAACGCAGCCCGACAGTGTGAGCGCGGCGAGCAGGCTCAGCAGGGCGATCGCGACCCACCTGCGGAAACGGGGAGTGACCTGGTGCACCGGCTCATCCTGCCAGCCCGGTCCAGCACTGTGCCGCGCGACCTTTAATGCTTGCGAACGACCATGGACTGGGCGGTAGCGTGCGTTTCCATGCAGACCCCTCAGCACGAAGGCGTGCACGCGATCAGTGACTCCTACGTCGAAGACCTGGCGGCCGCTGAGCCGGTCATCGCCACGTACTGCGGGATATCCGGCCACGACGATCGACTCCCGGACCTGTCGCCGGAGGGAGTCGACGCCCGCGGCGCGATCTACGCCGCCGCGCTGGCCAAGATGCACGCCGCCGAGCCCGCCGACGTCGCCGAGGCCAACGCCAAAGCCGTGTTCGTCGAGCGGGTCGGCCTCGAGGTCGAGCTGCACGAGGCGGGGGAGTACCACCGCGCCCTCAACGTGATCACCTGCCCGGTGCAGGAGATCCGCCAGGTCTTCGATCTGATGCCCACGGCCACCGCCGACGACTGGGCCGTGATCACCAAGCGGCTGTCCGCGGTGCCCGAGGCGCTCGCCGGCTACCAGGAGTCGCTGCGCTTCGCCGCGGCCAAGGGCGAGGCCTCGGCGCTGCGCCAGGTCGTCAAGACGGCCGAGCAGTGCCGCACCTGGGCCGGTTCCGGCGACAGCCCGTCGTTCTTCGCCGCCTTCGCCGAGGACGCGCCGGTCGAGGGCGCCCTGCGCTCCGACTTGGACACCGCGGTCTCGGGCGCGGCCCGCGCCTACGGCGAGCTGGCGGACTTCCTCGCGGGCGAGCTGGCAGCCAAGGCGCCCACCGAGGACGCCGTCGGCGCCGACCGCTACCGGCTCTGGTCGCGCGAGTACACCGGCGCCACGCTGGACCTGCACGAGGCCTACGAGTGGGGCTGGGCCGAGTTCGCCCGGCTCGAAGCGGAGATGACCGAGGTCGCGGGCCGCATCGCCCCCGGCGGCACCATCGCCGACGCGGCGGCCAAGCTCGACGCGGACCCGCGCTACCAGGTCGTCGGCCAGCGGGCGTTCGAGCAGTGGATGCAAGGCCTGTCCGACCGCGCTCTGTCCGACCTGCGCGGCGTGCACTTCGACATCTCCGACCAGATCATGAAGTTGGAGTGCAAGATCGCCCCACCCGGCGGCGGCGTCGGCGCCTACTACACCGGCCCCACTGACGACTGGACGCGCCCGGGCCGGATGTGGTGGTCGGTGCACCCCGACAAGGAGTCGTTCTCCACCTGGCGCGAGGTCACCACGGTCTACCACGAGGGCGCCCCCGGCCATCACCTGCAGATCGCCACCGCGGTGTCGCAGGCCAAGAGCCTCAACAAGTTCCAGCGCCTGCTGTCCTGGATCCCCGCCTACGGCGAGGGCTGGGCCCTCTACGCCGAACGCCTGATGCGCGAGTTCGGCTACCTCGACGACGACGGCGACCTGCTCGGCATGCTCGACGCGCACATCTTCCGGGCGGCCAGGGTGATCATCGACATCGGCATGCACCTGAAGCTGGAGATCCCGCGCGGCACCGGCTTCCACGAGGGCGAGCGGTGGACCCCGGAACTGGGCCTGGAGTTCATGCTCACCCGCACCATCACCGACCCCGACCACGTGCACGACGAGATCGACCGCTACCTCGGCTGGCCCGGCCAGGCCCCCACCTACAAACTCGGCGAACGCCTCTGGCTCCAGGCCCGCGACGAGGCCAAGGCCCGGCAGGGTGCGGACTTCTCGCTGCGGCGATTCCACCAGCAGGCCCTGGAAATGGGCGCCATGGGCCTGGACACCCTGCGCTCCAGGTTGGCCGAGCTGTAGCAGTCCTCGACGGCGGCGCCGCACTGGCGCCGCCGTCCTCTTGAGCGGATCAGAGGGGCAGGATGCGACCCAGCACGCCGAATGGGCGGGGATCGCCCGCGAACTGGTAGTGGCGCAGGACGTCATCGAAGCCGAGACGGCGATAGAGGCGCCAGGCGCGGGAGGGGCCCTCCGGGGTGGACAGCAGCACTTTCGTGGTGTCCGCCCCGGCCAGCAGCCTGCGCACCAGCTCCTCGCCGATGCCCTGGCCCTGGCGGTCGGGGCGCACGTGCAGTTCGGTCAGCTCGAAGTAGTCACCCAGCCACCCCTCGGCGACGGCGGGCCCGCGATGTTCGGTCACCCCGCGCCGGACCTGCTCGTGCCACCACTGCCCAGGCGCCCCCCGATAGCCGTAGGCGATCCCGGTCAGCCGGTCGTCGGCGTCGAAGGAGGCCACGCAGCGCCAGCCCGCCCGCAGCATGTGGGCCAGCCACATGGGGGCGCGCTGCTCGACGGTGCCCATCGGGTAGCGCATGGCCGTCACGTAGAGCTCCAGCGACTCACGCAGCCGGGTACGCAACTCGTCGGAGCTGAGCTCGGCGAACCGGTCGACGCGGGGAGAGGGAGCGGCGGTCACGAGGCAGGATCATCCTCCTTGCCCGACACATCCGCAGCCGTGCCCCCGGTGAGGATCACCAGATCGGCGTAGGTGACGGGGAAGAGGGACTTGGGATGCCCCGCCGCGGCCCACACCACGTCATACCGCGCCAGATACCGGTCGACCAGCGTGTCGAGCCGCCGCGGGTGGCCGACCGGGGCCACCCCGCCGATGGGCTGGCCGGTGTGCGCGCGGACGAAGTCCGGGTCGGCCCGGCCGATCCGGTCGGCCCCGGTGAGCTCGGCCAGCCACGCGGTGTCCGCCCGGTGCGCCCCGGAGGTCAGCGCGAGCAGAGGCCGGTCCTCGTCGCCATGCCAGGCTTTGAAGACCAGGCTGTTGGCGATAGCTCCCACCTCGACATCGAGTGCGGCCGCGGCAAGGGCGGCGGTCTTCACGTCGTCGTCGAGGATCCGGATGCCGTCGGCACACCGGTCCAATCCGGCTTCCCGCAGCGCCGCGGCGACCTTGGCCACGGCGGGGTGGTCGAGTGTGCTCACCGCTCCATCACACCACTGTTGACCAGGCTCTCGGCAACCGGATTACCCCTCCTGCTTGAAGCCCGCGAAACGGCGGGTTAAGCTGGACGTGTCGAACATGCGTTCGATATCGCTCGGTGGTGGGGCGGGGGAAGCGCCTCACCGCCGAGCCCCCGCCGGCTTCCCCTCGGCGTCGCCGTCCACGTACCCCGTTGGCGGACCACCCAGCGAGGAGGCCCCGATGACCAGCACCTTGGACTTCCCCGTCACCCCTGTTCCCGCCACCGAGCCCGCCCGCGGTCACACCACCGAGCCCGACAACGACCCCACGGAATCGATCCCCGCCCCGCGCGCTCGGGCGGGAGCCGTGCGGCCCGCGCCCGATCGAGCACCTGCCCTGTTCGCCGAGGACGGACTCGGCGGCTTGGCCGCCCCCGGCCCGTCTCCGGTGCGTCGTGGTCGGGACGAAGCCACCGGGCGGCCCGCTTCGTTCGCCCAGGACACACCTGGCGATCTGGCTGTCCTTGGCGCGTCTCCGGTGCGTCGCGGTCGGGTAGGTGCGCGGCCCGCGGTGCCTGATTGCGGGCCCGCCCTGTTCGCCCAGGACCCACCTGGCGGTTTGGCCGCGCCTGGTTCGTCTCCGGTGCGTCGTGCGCGGGGAGAGGCGGGCATGGTGCCCGCTTTGTTCGCCCGGGACACGCTTGGCGGTTTGGCTGCGCTTGGTGGGTCTCCGGTGCGTCGTGCTCGGGTTGGAGCCGTACGGCCTGTTGCGCCTGATTGTGCGCCTGCCTTGTTCGCTCGGGACACGCTTGATGGTTTGGCCGTGCTTGGTTCGTCTCCGGCGCGTCCGGGTCTGTCGGGGCGTGGTGGGGGGCCGGTGGTGCCCGATCGCGTACCCGCGTTGTTCGCCGAGGATGGTTCGGTTTTGCCTGGTCCAGCTCGAATGTCAGTGTCTGGTCCTGTTTCGGCAGGCTCGTCCGGCCCTGTTCCGGCGCCGCGGGCTCGCGGTGGTCGGCGGGTCGGCTCGGCGGCTCCTGATTCGGCTTTCGCGTTGCTCGGGCAGGCGGAGCACGGCATCGCCGCCGCGGCGGCACAGGAGGTCGCGGCTCAGCGGTTCGCCGATGCCTACCTGTGTGCGCTGCGTGCGGCCGCGGCGTTGCTGGCGACCCGCGGGCGTCCACACCGCGGTCGGGCCAAGCCCACCAGTGTGTGGACCCTGCTGGCCTCGGTCGCGCCGGAGATGCGGGAGTGGGCGGCGTTCTTCGCTTCCTGCTCGGCCACCCGGGCCGCCGTCCAGGCGGGCATCACCAGTCGGGTCGGCCCCCGCGCCGCCGATGATCTGGTTCGTCAGTCCCAGCAGTTCATCGACCTCGTGCACCGCGCCGTGCACGGCGTAAGGCGATGAGCGGAACTCCGCTCATCGATCACGACAGACTCCTCGACGTCCTCGAACACGAAGGCACCCGGCTCGCCTCGGCCGCGGCGGGTGCCGACCATGACCGGCCCGTGCCCGGCTGCCCCGGCCTCACCCTCGGCGAGACCGCGCGGCACGTCGGCAGCGTCTATCGGACGGTGGTCGCCTGGATCAGGTCGGGCGACCGCCCCACGTCCTGGCAGCGCCAACCCGACGACGGCCAGAGCGTCGAGGACTACGTCCGCGACGGCCTGCGTTCGCTGCTCGGTGAACTGGCCACCCACGACCCCGCCGAAGGGTGCGCCACCTGGCACCCCCAGCAGCAGCACTACGGCTTCTGGCGGCGCCGGATGGCGCACGAGAGCACCGTCCACCGCATCGACGTGCAGGCCGCGGGCGGGCAGGACATCACCGAGGTCGACCCCGAGGTCGCGGTGGACGGCGTCGACGAGGTGCTGCACCTGTGGTTCACCCACCGCCTCGCGGTCCTCGGGGTGGCGGGCACCCGCAGCGGCACGGTCGCCGTCCGCACGGCCGACCGGGTCTGGCTGGCCACCCTGGGCCCACGGTCCACCTCGGCGCGACGGGTCACCGCGGCGGAGGCCGAGTCGGCCGACGCGGTGGTCACGGCCGACCCGACCGAGCTGTACCTCTGGCTCTGGGGCCGACGCGCCGTGTTCGACCGTGCGGTGACGCTCGACGGCGATCTCGACGTGTCCGCGCAGCTCTGGGCTCTGCTCAGGCTCGCGACCCGCTGACCGCCACGACGTCTTGGCGGGTGGACCCCGAACCACACCACGGCCCGCGCGGCTACGGTGTCCGGTATGTCCACCCGCCTGGCGAGCGTCGTGATCGAAGCAGCCGATCCGACGGCCACCGCCGAGTTCTGGTACGTCATGCTCGGCGGGACGGCCGTTCCTGACGGCCAGGGCGGCAGACGTCTGGTGGCACCTGAGATCGGGACGTGCGAGGTCGACCTGGTCTTCGTCCCCTCGGCCGCGGACAAGGTCGCGAAGAACCGCATCCACGTCGACCTGGCCACCGAGAGCCCGCACGAATACCAGGTGCTGACCTCACTGGCCACCGACCTGGGCGCCCGCAGGGTGGATGTCGGGCAGGGCAGCACGGTTCCGTGGACGGTGTTCCAGGACTTGGAGGGCAACGAGTTCTGCGTCCTGGAACCGCGCGAGCTCTATACCGACACCGGCCCACTGGCGGCCGTCGTGATCGACGCCATCGACCCGGTTCCGTTAGCCGCCTTCTGGTCCGCCGCGACCGGCTGGCCGCGGATCCAGGTCACCCCCGACGCCGTCGCGCTGCGCCCGCGCCAGGACCGCGGCCCCTGGATCGAGTTCCTCCGAGTCCCCGACCCCAAGCGCGGCATGAACCGCGTCCGCTTCGACATCGCGCCCACCGAGGACACCGACCCCATTCCCTGGCTCCTCACCCTCGGCGCCACCCGCGACGGCCGCACCCTGGCCGACCCGGAGGGCAACGAGTTCCGCGTCCTGCGCGAACCCGCGCGCGTCGACGCCCGCAGAGCAGGCCGCTGAGGCACCGGCCCGCGCGTTGATACCCGCCCGCGCAGGCGCACAACTGGCAGCTCTGCCGCCGCACATGGCCGGTGTCCGCGCTTGGTACGCCTGCGTCGGGGGTGGCGATGCGGTTCGATGGAGTTCGCGGATCATCCATTGCACGCCCGCGTCCGAAGGAGGCCATCGGTGGCCACGCGATTGATCAATCTGGTGGTGGCCTGCCTCGATCCGGTCGCCCTGGCCCGGTTCTGGGGTGATCTCCTCGGCTGGCACGTCAGTTTCGCTGACGACGAGGAGATCGACCTCCAGGCGCCCGCTGGGGATGGTTGGCGGATCGACCTGGCGTTCCTCCCGGTTCCTGAGCCCAAGGTGGTGAAGAACCGGCTGCACCTCGACCTGTCGTCGACCTCGCTTCCGGATCGTGACCGCATCGTGTCCCGCGCGCGCGACCTCGGCGCTCGCCCGGTCGACATCGGCCAAGGTGAGACGCCGTGGGTCGTCCTCGCCGATCCGGAGGGGAACGAGTTCTGCGTCCTCGAACCCCGCGACGAGTACCGGGACACCGGCGCGGTCGCGGCCATCGTGATGGACGTCCGCGAACCGAGCGCCCAGGCCGCCTTCTGGTCGGCGGCCACCGGGTGGCCGGTGGTGCGCGACACCGCGGACTTCGCCTCGTTGCGGGCGGCCGACAGCCTCGGGCCCTGGCTGGAACTCCTGCGCGTCGACGGGCCTAAGGTGGTGAAGAATCGGTTGCACTTCGACGTGGCGGGGTCGACCGGTGGCAGCCAGGCCGCGGAGGTGGACCGCCTTCTCGCCGGTGGTGCCCGGCCGCACGAGGAGATGGTCGGCTTTCCGTGGCGGGTGCTGTTCGACCCCGAAGGCAACGAGTTCTGCGTCCTCAGCTCCCGTTGACGCCCGCGTTCAGCCAGAATTGCCCTGCCGCGCAGGACTTGCCGCCGCAATCGACGCGGATAGCCTTCCTCGGCTCGGCTCGGCTCGGCTCGGCTCGGCTCGGCTCGGCTCGGCTCGGCTCGGCTCGGCTCGGCTCGGCTCGGCTCGGCTCGGCTCGGCTCGGCTCGGCTCGGGCTTCGCGATCACCGGGTCTCGGCTCGGCGTTCCGCGCCGTTGAGGCTGGGCGTGGCGCTTGGGATGCTCGGCGGCCGCGAGGGTGGGGCGGATGCCGTGGGGTGCGAGATCTCGGGTGCCCACTCACCCGAGGCGCGGGTCGCGTGCCGCTGTCATGCTCTCAAGCGCAATCCCTTCGGTGTGGCGCGGAATCCCGCATCCCGCAGGACATCTGCCAGCGCCGAGGTGAGTGCGACCTCGCCGTCGGCTTTCTGGACTGAGAGGGAGCCCAGCCAGCCGTCGTGGACGGCTCGGGACAGGGCTTCGGCGGCGGACCGCAGGGCGGTGTCGGTCTCGGTGAACGACAGCAGGGACCGGCCGCCGCGTTCGACGTACAGGGCTGGGGTGCCGTCGACCAGGACGACCAAGGCGCCTGCTTTGCGGCCGGGGCGATGTTTCCCTTCTCCCAACGGTTCCGGCCAGGGGAGTGCCGCGCCGTAGGGCTGGGCCGGGTCGGCGGCGGCGAGGACCGTCGCCTCGGCTGGGTCGGTTCCTGGGGTGTCCGAACGGGACAGTGCGCGGAGGCGGTCGACGGCGCCGCGGGCGGCGAACTGGGCGGCGCCGAGGCCCTCGACGACGTAGCCGCGGATGATCTGGCCTGACTCTTCCATGGCGCGCAGGACTTTGTAGATGCCGCTGAATCCGCCGGTGACCCGCTCGGTGTCCAACGCCCCGCGGGTCAGGACGCCGTGGCGTTCGAGGAAGGCCTCGGCGCGGGCGTGGGCGCGGCGGGTCGGGTCTTCCTCGCGGGGCATGACCAGCGACCACCGGCCGCCGACCGTGGGCGGGCCGGTGCGGCTGGGCATGGCGGGTCGCGCGGTGCGCAGGCGGGCGTAGCGGCCGCGGGGCGCGGTTCGGCGGGGGCGGTGAGCGGCGCCCTTGCCGGAGACCAGGGCGCGCAGCGGGGCGATGGTGTCGTTGGTGATCAAGCCGCCCCACACCAGGTCCCACACGGCGGCGACGATGTCCGGGTCGGCGGGGGCCTCGGCGCCGCCGTCGAGCAGGATGGCGCCCGCGCGGTCGGCGACCTGGCGGAAGAACAGCGCTCCACCGTCCAAAGCGGACAATACGGCGGTGTGCAGCGGGGTGTCCGGCACCGCGTCCTCGATGTCGGGCAGCAGCAGATCGGCGACATCGGCCGGGGCGAGCGCGATCCAGCCGTCGCCACCGGCCAGCGCGCCCGTGCCGCACCAGGTGACCTCGCCCGCCGCTGTCAGTTCGTCCAGCAGGGCGGGGGAGTAGCCGGGCAGTCGCGACGGCAGGACCAAGGACTCCAGGGCGCTGGCCGGGATCGGCGCACCCGCCAGTTGCTCCACAATGGACAGAACGTCGTCGGCCGTCGCGAACGAACGGGTCTTGCGGCCGATCCCGTGCCAGCTCGGCAGGAACCGGCCCAGCGCGGCGGGCTCGACCGGCTCGACCTCGGCGCGCAGCCTGGCCAGCGACGACCGGCGCAGCCGTCGCAGCACCTCGGCGTCGCAGTACTCGACGGCGGCGGGTGGCTCCGGGCCGGTGATCGGACGCAGTTCGCCGCGGACCAGCCTGCCGCTGCCCGCGAGGCGTTCCAGCACCCCGGTGACCACCGACGTGCCCAGGCCGAACCGCGCCGCCGCCTCGGCCGCGGCGAACGGGCCGTGGGTGCGCGCGTAGCGGGACAGCAAGTCGCCCAGCGGGTCGGCGACCGGCTCGGTGAACACCTCCGGCACCCCGACCGGCAACGCCGTGCCCAGGGCGTCGCGCACGCGGCCCGCGTCCTCGATGGCGATGAACCGCTCGTCGCCCGCGATGCGCACCCGCAGCGCCCGCCGGGTGGACTCAAGCTCGGCGAGCCAGTCCGGCTCGACGCCGCGCAGGCCCGCTTCCTCGACGGACAGGTCGCCGAGGAATCGCAGTAGGTCGGCTGCGTCCTCGGCGTGGCGGGCGTGTCTGCCCGGGTCGAGCCGCTGCAGCGACCGCTCGACCTCGGCGAGCACGTCCGGGTCGAGCAGTTCGCGGATCGCCTCGGAGCCCAGCAACTCGGCCAGCAGGGCACTGTCGAGCGACAGGGCGGCCGCCCGCCGTTCGGCCAGCGGGACATCGGTGGCGTAGAGGAACATCCCGACGTAGCCGAAGAGCAGGCTGCGGGCGAACGGCGACGCGGACTGGGTCTGCACATCGACCACCCGCACCCGCCGCGACCGCACGTCGGACATCAGCTCTCGCAGTCCGGCCACGTCGTAGACGTCCTGCAGGCACTCGCGCATGGCCTCCAGCACGACCGGGAACTGCTCGTACTTCGCCGCGACGGACAGCAGCTGCGCCGATCGCTGCCGTTGCTGCCACAGCGGCGTGCGCCTGCGCGGATCACGCCGGGGCAGCAGCAGCGACCGTGCCGCGCACTCGCGGAACCGGGCGGCGAACAGCGCCGAGCCGCTCACCTCGGCCACCACGATCTGTTCGACCTCATCCGGGTCGAGCAGCACGTCCTCAGCGCCCGCGACGATCTCCTGCCCGGCGTCGTCCACCGTGTCGGGCAGCCGGATGACGATGCCGTCGTCGCCGTGGGCGATCTGGGCATCGACCCCGCGCCGCTCCCGCAGCCGGGCCCCGATCGCCAGCGCCCACGGCGCGTTCACCTGGGCGCCGAACGGCGAGTGCACCACCAGCCGCCAGTCGCCCAGCTCGTCGCGGAAGCGCTCGACCAGGATGGTGCGGTCGTCGGGCACATGTCTCGTTGCCTCGCGCTGTTCGCCCAGGTAGGCCATCAGGTTGTCGATCGCCCATTCGTCCAGGCCCGCCGCCGCAGCCCGCTCGCGCGCCGCCTGAGTGTCCATACTGGACAACTCGCGGACGAAGCCGCCCAGCGCCCGGCCCAACTCCAGCGGGCGCCCCGGCGCGTCGCCCTTCCAGAACGGCATCCGGGCGGCCTCACCCGGCGCGGGCGTGACGATCACTCGGTCGTGGGTGATGTCCTGGACCCGCCATGACGACGTGCCCAGCAGGAACGTGTCGCCCACCCGCGACTCGTAGACCATCTCCTCGTCCAGTTCGCCGACCCGCGAGCCCGCGCCGCGTTCGTCTGGCGGGGTCATCACGGTGAACAGGCCGCGGTCGGGGATCGTGCCGCCCGAGGTGACCGCGAGCCGCTGCGCCCCCGGCCGACCGCGCAGCTCGCCGCTGATCCGGTCCCAGGTGACCCGGGGCCGCAGCTCGCCGAACTCCTCGCTCGGATAACGCCCGGCCAGCATGTCGAGCACGGCGTAGAGGGCGGCGTCGGGCAGCGAGGCGAACGGGGCCGCGCGCCGGACCAGGGTGGCCAGCTCGGTCACCGTCCACGGCTCGATCGCCACCATCGCCACGATGTGCTGGGCCAGCACGTCGAGCGGGTTGCGCGGGTACCGCACGGCCTCGATCGCGCCCTGGGCCATCCGCTCGGCGACCACCGCGCAGGACACCAGGTCGCCGCGGAACTTCGGGAACATCACCCCGCGCGACACCGCGCCGACCTGGTGGCCCGCGCGGCCGACGCGTTGCAGCCCGGACGCGACCGTCGGCGGCGCCTCCACCTGCACCACCAGGTCGACCGCGCCCATGTCGATGCCCAGCTCCAGCGAGGACGTCGCGACCACGCACGCCAGCCGCCCGGACTTGAGGTCCTCCTCGACCAGGGTCCGCTGCTCCTTCGACATGGACCCGTGGTGGGCGCGGGCGATCACCGGGGCGGCCATCGTCGTCATCCCGGACTGGCCGATCGCCTCGGCAGGGAACCGGGCGGGCTCGTTCGGCTCCTCGGCGGCCAACTCGTTGAGCCGGGCCGTCATCCGCTCGGCCAGCCGCCGCGAGTTGGCGAAGACGATCGTGGACCGATGTCGCCGGACCAGCTCCAGCACCCGCCGCTCGACCTTCGGCCAGATCGATGCCGGGGTCCGGTCGGCGGCGTCGTCGTTGACCTGCTCGACCAGGGCCGCCATGTCCTCGGTCGGCACCTCGACCCGCACCTCGATGGTCTTGCCGATCTTGGGCTGCACGAGCGTCACCGGCCGCCCGCCGCCGAGGAACCCGCTGACCTCGTCCACCGGCCGCACTGTCGCCGACAGCCCGATCCGCTGGGCGGGCCGGTCGAGCAGGGCGTCGAGCCGTTCCAGCGACAGCGCCAGGTGCGACCCGCGCTTGACCCCGGCGACCGCGTGCACCTCGTCGACGATCACCGTCCGCACTCCGCGCAGCGACTCCCTGGCCGCCGAGGTCAACAGCAGGAACAGCGACTCCGGCGTGGTGACCAGCACGTCCGGCGGGGTCCTGGCGAAGGCACGTCGCTCGTCGGCCGGGGTGTCGCCGGTCCGCATGCCGACGGTGATGTCCGGCTCGGGCAGGTCCAGCCGGTGCGCGGCCTGCCGGATGCCCGCCAGCGGGGCGCGCAGGTTGCGCTGGACGTCGACCGCCAGTGCCTTGAGCGGCGACACATAGAGCACCCGGCACCGGTGCTTGGCGTCGACGGGTGGGCCCTCGGCGGCGAGCCGGTCGAGCGCCCACAGGAACGCCGCCAGCGTCTTGCCCGATCCGGTCGGTGCCACGACCAGTGCGTGTTCGCCCGCCGCCGCCGCCCGCCACGCCCCGGTCTGGGCGTCGGTCGGCGCGACGAACGCACCCGCGAACCACTGCCTTGTCGCGGGTGAGAACAGGTCGAGCGCGTTCTCGGTCATGTCTCAATCCTTACTCCTGGCCACCGACATCGCCCAGCCCCATGGCGTCGCCTGTGGACAACTTCGCCGCACTTGTGGCTACCGGGACCGCGGCCGCCGCCGGGCATGGGACTATCTGCGACGACTACCTGGGGGCTTGCTGCGTAGTCGGTGCGATGAGGGGAGAGCAGTGAACGTCCTGTCGGTGGATCTCGGCACGTCGAACACCGTTGCCGTGCTGTCCGCACATGGCCGTCCACCGCGCGTGGTCGACGTCGACGGCGCGTCGATGATGCCGTCCGCGGTGTTCGCCGCCGAGGACGGCGGCCTGGTCGTCGGCCGCGACGCCGAGCGGCGGGCCCGGCTGGACCCGTCCCGGTTCGAGCCCAACCCCAAGCGCCGCGTCGACGAGGGCACCCTCCTGCTCGGCGACACCGTCGTCCCGGTCACCGACGCGCTCGCGGGCGTGCTGCGCCGCGTCGCCGACGAAACCTCCCGCCAACTCGGCGGCAAGAAGCCCGATGAGGTCCGGCTGACCCACCCCGCGCAGTGGGGCCCGGTTCGCCGCAATGTGCTGCTGTCGGCCGCGCGTCAGGCGGGTCTCGGGTCCAACCTGGTGCTGGTGCCCGAGCCGGTCGCCGCCGCGGCGCACTTCGCCTCCTTCCCCGGCCAGACGCTGCGCGCGGGCCAGGCGCTGGCGGTCTACGACCTCGGCGCGGGCACCTTCGACGTCGCGATCGTCGGCGCCACCCAGAAGGGCTTCGCCGTCCTGGCCGAGGCAGGCCTGCCCGACCTCGGCGGCCTCGACGTCGACCAGGCGCTGCTCGAGCACGTCGGCAGGCAGGTCTCCCACCGCGACCCGGCGAGCTGGCAGCGGCTGCTGCGCCCCTTGTCGACCGGTGACCGCCGCGCCCAGCGCGCACTGCGGGAGGATGTGAAGGCGTCCAAGGAGGCGCTGTCGCGGCACCCGCAGACCGAGGTCCCGCTGCCGGAGCCGTTCGACGACGTGCTGGTCACCAGGGTCGAGCTGGAGGCGCTGATCCGCCCCGGCATGCTGCGCAGCGTCGAGCTGCTGGCAGCCACCATCCGCTCCACCGGCATGACCCCCGACCGGCTGGTCGGGATCTACCTGGTCGGCGGGTCGAGCCGGATTCCGCTGGTGGCGACCCTGATCGCCGAGCAACTGCGGGTCGTGCCGACCAGCCTCGACCAGCCCGAGACCGCCGTCGCCCTCGGCGCGCACCACGTGCCGCAGGAAGGCGTCACCATGCGCACCGGCGACATGAGCGCCACGGTCGAGACGGTCCAGCGCACGCAGGCGATCGTGCCCCCGCGCTCCGGCGGGTTCGCTGCCCAGCCGCCGCCCAAGCAGCCTTACCCGGCGAGTGGTCCGCAGCGGGTGCAGCCCCCGCCGCCGTCGCGGCCGAACCCGGTGCAGAACCAGCCGATGCAGGGTCCGCCGTCGGCGCCGACCCCCGCGCAGCAGCGACCGGCCGCCGCCCAGCCGTTCGTGCCCGCGCCGCGGCCGTCGTCGAACAAGGTCTGGTACGTCGCCACGGCGGTGATCGCGGTGGTGGTGATCGGCATCGTCAGCATCATCATCGCCACCTCGGGGTCCGGCGGTGTCACCGCCGACTGCACCGACCAGGGCACCGACGACAAGGGCTTCACCAAGTGCATGCGTGAGGTCGCGGGCGCGGTGGTGTCGAACAACGACTGCGAGTCGGGGGCCAACTTCGGCGGGCGGGCCATCGCCACGCCCGGCGCGACCTCGGCGACGTGCAAGCTCGGCGACGACTACCTGGCGATCTACGTGCACTTCGACTCGGCGGGCGTGGTCGACCAGAACCTGACGGCCGCGCTGAGCGGGCTCGACCCCGGCGGGGACAAGACGACCAAGGGCGACTGGAGCGGCGGCGGCATGTCCGGCGGCTACCACGTGGTGGAGATCGCCACCGGCGCGGAGATGCTGCTCTACAGCGTGAAGGACACCCCGATCATGGGCTGGATCGTCGGGACGAGCGGCAACCCTGGGATCCTCAGCTACTTCGAGAACCACATCAAGCCGGGCAGCAACGGCTGACAGGGGGAGTGACCGTGAACGTCCTGTCGGTCGACCTGGGCACCTCGAACACCGTCGCGGTGCTGTCGGCCCACGGCCGCGCGCCGCGGGTGGTCGAGGTGGACGGATCCGCCACGATGCCGTCGGCGGTGTTCGCGGGCGAGGACGGCGTACTGGTGGTGGGCCGCGAGGCCGAGCGCCGGGCCCGGCTGGACCCGTCCCGGTTCGAGCCCAACCCCAAGCGCCGCGTCGATGAGGGCACGCTGCTGCTGGGCACCGTCGTCATCCCGGTCACCGACGCCTTGGCCGCGGTCTTGCGCCGGGTCGGTGACGAGGTCTCCCGCCAGCTCGGCGGTCGCAAGCCCGATGAGGTCCGGCTGACCCACCCCGCGCAGTGGGGTCCGGTCCGGCGCAACGTGTTGCTGTCGGCCGCGCGTCAGGCGGGTCTCGGCTCCAACCTGGTGCTGGTGCCTGAGCCGGTCGCCGCCGCCGCGCACTTCGCGTCCTTCGGCCACACCTTGGGCCCTGGTCAGGCGCTGGCTGTCTACGACCTCGGCGCGGGCACGTTCGACGTGGCGATCGTGGCGGCCACCCAGAATGGGTTCGCCGTCCTCGCCGAGAACGGCCTGCAGGACCTCGGCGGAATGGACGTCGACCAGACCGTCCTCGAACACGTCGGCCGCCAGGTGTCGCACCGCGACCCGGGTGGCTGGCAGCGGCTGCTCCGCCCGGAGTCCATGGCCGACCGACGCGCGCGCCGGGCGCTGCTGGAGGACGTCAAAGGCGCCAAGGAGGCGCTCTCGCGGCACCCGCAGACCGAGGTGCCGATGCCGGAGCCGTTCGACGACGTGCTGGTCACCCGCGCCGAGCTGGAGGCGCTGATCCGGCCGAGCATGCTGCGCAGCGTAGAGCTGCTCGCGGGCACCATCCGGGCGACGGGCCTGACGCCGGATCGTCTGGTCGGGATCTACCTGGTCGGCGGGTCCAGCCGGATCCCGCTGGTGGCGACCCTGATCGCCGAGCAGCTGCGGATCGTGCCCACGAGCCTGGACCAGCCCGAGACGGCGGTCGCGCTCGGCGCGCATCACGTCTCCAGCGAGGGCATCAGCATGCGCACGGCCAACGTCAACCCGCAGAGCGGCGGCTTCCCTGCCCAGCCCGCGCCGCCGCGGACCGGCGGATTCCCCGCTCAGACGCCTGCTTTCCCGCAGCAGACCGCCGCTTTCCCGATGCACGGCAACTTCCCTACGCTCCCGCGCCCGCAGGCCGCCGCGCAGGCGCCGAACAAGCGGAAGTCGCTGCTGGCGATCAGCGCGGCCGTGGTGGTCGTGCTCGCGGCCGTAGGCGGATTCCTCGTGTTCAAGCCCGCCGGTGTGCCCAGCGCGGAGAGCTGCGCGACGAAGGGCACCGCGGACGACAAGGGCTTCACCGAGTGCCTGCGGCAGCTCGCGGGCAGTGTCCCGGACAAGAACTCGTGCGAGCGCGCGTCCGACGGGATCGACGTGACGTGCGCGCTGCCCGAGTCCTACCAGGTCAGCTACGCCCACGTCGGGTCCGTGGACGCCGCCCGCGAGGTGTGGGACCAGGAGCTGGGCCAGCTGTCCGACGGGGAGCACGTCGTGGCCGACTGGCGGGGCAATGGGCTCGACGGCAGGCTGCGCGCGGGGGTCAAGGGCGACACCGGGGTGCTGGTGTTCACGGTCAAGGACCGGCCGCTGGTCGGCACCCTCACAGCCAAGGGCGACGGCCTGAGCCCGGACAAGCTGGCGGACTTCTTCGCCGCCAACGTCCAGCCGGGGACGTAGGAACTACCTGCGGTTGCGGTAGGCGATCAGGCCGACGATGACCGCGGCGAGGCAGGCCGCGATGGATCCGACGGTCAGCAGCGTGTCCTCGAGGGCGGTCGGGTTCTCGATGGCGAAGGTGAGCACAAGTCCAAGTCTGCCAGGCCCGCACCACTAGACTGCCCGCGATGCGCATCACCGCTTTTCGCACCCGGCTCGCCGACGAGTTCGGCCCGTCGCTGGCCGACACCATCGCCCACGACCACGTCTTCAGCGCGCTCGGCGACCGCACGGTCGACCAGGCGCTGGACGCCGGGCTGTCCACCAAGGAGATCTGGCAGGCGGTGTGCGAGGCCTTCGAGGTGCCGGTCGAACGACGCTGACCGGCGGGCCGCCGCAAACCTACCCCACCGGCGTGTCACTCCACCGTCTCGAACAGACGTTCGCTACGATGTTGTCCACATCGGGTCCGCTTGTCCACAGACCGGCGGTGCGTGCGGAGAAACGTCGGTCCTTGCCCGTAGCGTCGGCGCCGTGAGTACGAAACAGTCGAAAGTCAACCGAGGTGGAACCAAGATGGCACCAGCACCCGATCGGGATAAGGCGCTAGAGCTTGCCCTTGCCCAGATCGACAAGAACTTCGGCAAGGGCTCGGTGATGCGCCTCGGTGACGAGGGCCGGGCCCCGATCGCGGTCATCCCGACCGGCTCCATCGCCCTGGACGTGGCGCTGGGGATCGGCGGTCTGCCGCGGGGCCGAGTGGTCGAGATCTACGGCCCGGAGTCCTCGGGTAAGACGACTGTCGCCCTGCACGCGGTGGCCAACGCCCAGCGCGCGGGCGGCATCGCCGCCTTCATCGACGCCGAGCACGCGCTCGACCCGGAGTACGCCAAGAACCTGGGCGTCGACACCGACGCCCTGCTGGTCTCCCAGCCCGACACCGGTGAGCAGGCGCTGGAGATCGCGGACATGCTGATCCGCTCCGGCGCGCTCGACATCCTGGTGATCGACTCCGTGGCGGCGCTGGTCCCGCGCGCGGAGATCGAGGGCGAGATGGGCGATAGCCACGTTGGCCTCCAGGCCCGCCTGATGAGCCAGGCGCTGCGCAAGATGACCGGCGCGATGAGCAACTCCGGCACCACGGCGATCTTCATCAACCAGCTCCGGGAAAAAATCGGAGTAATGTTCGGATCTCCCGAGACGACGACCGGTGGCAAGGCGCTGAAGTTCTACGCGTCGATCCGCCTGGACGTGCGCCGGATCGAGACCCTCAAGGACGGCGGCGAGCCGGTCGGCAACCGCACCAGGGTCAAGGTCGTGAAGAACAAGGTGGCCCCGCCGTTCAAGCAGGCCGAGTTCGACATCCTCTACGGCAAGGGTGTCAGCCGCGAGGGCTCGCTCATCGACATGGGCGTCGAGCACGGCATCCTGCGCAAGTCGGGTGCCTGGTACACCTACGAGGGAGACCAGCTGGGCCAGGGCAAGGAGAACGCCCGCAAGTTCCTGCTGGAGAACCCGGACGTCGCCAACGAGATCGAGAAGCGGATCAAGGACAAGCTCGGCATCGGTGCCAAGCTCGACGCCGACGAGACCGCCCCGGCGCCCGTCGAGTTCTAGTGTCGGAACGCAAGTACGCGCGTAGGACCCGGGAGGAACCGCCTCCCGGGGAATCGCGCCCCCTCGACGACCCGGCGGCCAAGGCGCGGGAGATCTGCTACCAGCTGCTGACGGCACGCGCGCGCACCCGCCAGGAGCTTGAGGAAGCCTTGCGCCGCAAGGAGATCCCCGAGGATGTCGCCCAGGCAGTGCTCGGCAAGTTCGCCGCCATCGGCCTGATCGATGACACGGCGTTCGCCGAGAGCTGGGTGCGCTCCCGCCACACCCACCAGGGCTTGGGCAGGCGTGCGCTGGCAACCGAGCTGCGGCGCAAGGGTGTCGCCGACGAACTGGTCGCCGAGGCCGTGGACGCGGTGGACAGCGAGGCCGAGGAGGAGCGGGCGCGTCAGCTCGTGCGCAAGAAGCTGCGGGCGATGGGCGGTCTGGAGGAGCAGGCCAAGATCCGCAGGCTGGTCGGGATGCTTGCGCGCAAGGGGTACGCCGAAGGGCTGGCGTTTCGGGTGGTCCGCGACGAATTGCGGGCGGCGGGCGACGACGGGGACATGATCGACGGCGGCCTGTTCGGGTGAACGGGAAGATCGACCTGTAACCGTCGGTCATAGGGTTTACGTGAGGATTACTCGCGAGTATCTTTCGGGTTTCACCCTGTGCTCGTGAGGAGGAACCGTGCTCCGTCCTCGATCGACAGCCCGCAACCTGACAATCCTGCTCGCCATCGGCTTGGCCGCGGTGGTGTCCGCGCTTCCCGGTCAAGCCGCCGAGACCCCGCCCGGCGCCGACGTCAATGCCGTCGGCACGCCGTTCAGCGGCAGAGCACCGGATGGGACGGTGAAGGGCCTGCTCGACGCCCACTCCCACATCTTCGCCAACGTCTCGTTCGGCGGTGGCCTCATCTGTGGCAAGCCGTTCGATCCGGCGGGGCCGCAGAAGGCGTTGGCGGACTGTCCCGACCACTTCCCCGACGGCAGCGCGGCGTGGTTCGAGAACTTCACCAAGACCGGGTCGCCCACGGGCACGCACGACCCGGTCGGCTATCCGACCTTCAAGGACTGGCCCGCGCACAATTCCCTTACCCACCAACAGGCCTACTACAAGTGGATCGAGCGCGCGTGGCGGGGTGGGCTGCGGTTCATGGTCAACCACCTCGTCGCCAACCGGCAGCTCTGTGACATCTACCCGATCAAAAACCAGTCCTGCAACGAGATGGACAGCATCCGGTTGCAGGCCAAGCTGACGACCGACCTGCAGAACTTCGTCGACGCGGAGAGCGGTGGGCCGGGCAAGGGCTGGTTCCGGGTCGTCCGAAGCCAAGGTGAGGCCCGGCAGGTGATCGAGCAGGGCAAGCTCGCGGTGATGCTGGGCATCGAGACCTCGGAACCCTTCGGCTGCAGGCACATCCTCAATGTCGCCCAGTGCTCCAAAGCGGACATCGACCGCGGACTCGACGAGGTGTACGCGCTCGGTGTGCGCACGATGTTCGTCTGTCACAAGTACGACAACGCGCTCTGCGGTGTCCGGTTCGACTCGGGCACGGCTGGTATCGCGGTGAACGCGGCGAACTTCCTCGGCACCGGGACCTTCTGGGACGCACGGACCTGCACCACCCCGTACACCGACAACACCCTCGCCGCCGCGGGCACGGTCCCCGACGCGCTCAAGCCGATCGTGCCGCTGCCGCTGTACCCGCCCGCGCCCCACTGCAACACCCGAGGGCTGACCGACCTCGGCGAGTACACGATCAAGGCGATGATGGCGCGCAAGATGATGGTCGAGCTCGACCATATGAGCGTCAAGGCCGCCGACCGCACGTTGGACCTGCTCGAAGAGGCCGCCTACCCGGGTGTCATCAGCTCGCACAGCTGGACCGACGAGAAGTACTTTCCTCGCATCTACCAACTCGGCGGCATGATCGCCCAGTACGGGCACTCCGCCGCGCAGTTCGTCGCGGAATGGCAGCGCGGCGAGGCGTACCGCGACCAGAACGGCGTCGACGGCTACGGGTTCGGCATCGACGTCAACGGCATCGGCGGCCTGCCCGCGCCGCGCGCGGGAGGGGTCAGCTACCCGTTCAAGTCCGCCGACGGCTCGGTGATGATCGACCGGGAGACCATGGCCCAGCGGACCTGGGACTACACCAAGGACGGCATGGCCCACTACGGCCTGATGCCGGACTGGGTCGAGGATCTGCGCAAGGTCGGCGGCGAGGAGGTCGTCCAGGACCTGCTCGGCGGCGCGGAGGCCTATCTGCGCACGTGGCGGGCGGTCGAGGTCCACCAGCCGAAGCCGAACCTGGCCCGCGGCGCGACGACGACCGCCAGCTCCTACGAGTGGAACCCGTTCTACGACTTCCGCGCGCCGAAGGCCGTCGACGGCGACCTCGGCAGCCGGTGGGCCAGCGGCTGGTCGGACGGCCAGTGGCTGAGGGTCGACCTTGGCGCGTCCAAGAACGTCAGCCGGGTGGCGCTGCGCTGGGAAGCGGCTCACGCGGCGGCCTATCGGGTCGAGGTGTCCGATGACGGCGCGAACTGGCGCACGGTGGCCACCGTGAGTGCGGGTACGGGCGGTCTCGAGGTGGTCTCATTCCCGCCGACGTCGACCCGGTACGTGAAATTCCAGGGCGTGCGACGCGCCACGGCATACGGCTACTCGCTCTACGAGCTGTCCGTCTACTGATCGAGCGGGAACCGTTGCGCCGCAACGGTTCCCGCCTTCGGGCGCCCATTGAACCAATCTTGATGTGCCTGAAATCACACCCCAATGTGCTCCTCCGTAGTGGGTCGGTGACCCGTCGGTTCGTCCCTTGTGGTACTTGTCACATCTGCTGCCGGCAGGCAAAGTCGGCAACGAGCGGGTACCCGGGCCTGTACCACCCTTCCGGGTCCGCGAACGGACCGGCGTACGGAGGTGCGTACATGTCGAGCACGGAGATCAGCGAGCTGCAGCGAACCATCGGACAGCTGCGGCAGTGTGTCGCGGCGCTGCGGGGCCGCTACGGCGATATCCCGGCGGTGCGCAGACTCGTCAACGACATCGAACGACTCGACATCGACTCGAGCGAGTTCAGCGGCACCCCGAGCACGCCGGTGCCGCGCAACCCGGTCGAGGCGGAGGTGGTCGTCGTGCCGGACACCCCGTACGACCCCGCACTCTGGCAGGGCGCCGACGACGAAGGCGTCGGCGGCTACCAGCGCTAGCACCACCCGAACTCCCCACCACTTCTCAGCGACGAGGAAACGATGACGTCAGGCGTCAACGCCCCCACCCGGGCGCGCATCTCAGCGCGCACCTTGCGAACGGACAAGTGGTGGCAGCCGCCGCTGCTGACGGTCCTCGGCCTGGCGACATTCGTCATCTACGCGGGCGGCCGCTCGTTCATGGGCAAGTGGTACTGGGTGCAGGAGTACGGCTATCTGACGCCGTTCTACTCACCGTGTCTGAGCGAGTCCTGCCTGCCGGGATCCAGCCACTTCGGCACTCCGCTCCCGGAGTTGCCCGGCTGGATCCCGCTGGGCTTCGTGGCCCTGCCGTTCCTGCTCGGTTTCCGGCTGACCTGCTACTACTACCGCAAGGCCTACTACCGCTCGGTCTGGCAATCGCCGACCGCCTGCGCGGTGGCCGAGCCGCACGCCAAGTACTCCGGTGAGACCAAGCTGCCGCTGGTCCTGCAGAACTTCCACCGGTACTTCTTCTACGCGGCGCTGGTCGTCTCGGTGGTCAACACCTACGACGCGGTGATCTCCTTCACCCACGGGTTCGGCCTCGGCAACCTGATCCTGACGGGCAACGTGGTCCTGCTCTGGGCCTACACCCTCTCGTGCCACTCCTGTCGCCACATCGCGGGCGGGCGGCTCAAGCACTTCTCGAAGCACCCGCTGCGCTACCGCGCCTGGACGGTGGTGTCCAAGCTCAACGTCCGCCACATGCAGCTGGCGTGGACGACCCTGGCGACGCTGATGATCACCGACCTCTACGTCATGTTGGTCGCCAGCGGCGCCATCTCCGACCTGCGGTTCATCTGAGCGACCGCCATCCCCACCGTAACTTCGAGAGGATCAACGTGAGTCAGGTCGAACGTCACTCCTATGACGTCGTCGTCGTCGGAGCGGGCGGCGCGGGTCTCCGCGCGGTGATCGAGGCCCGTCAGCGCGGGTTCAGCGTGGCCGTGGTGTGCAAGTCGCTGTTCGGCAAGGCCCACACCGTGATGGCCGAGGGCGGCTGCGCGGCGTCGATGGGCAACGCCAATGAGAACGACAACTGGCAGGTGCACTTCCGCGACACGATGCGCGGCGGGAAGTTCCTCAACAACTGGCGCATGGCCGAGCTGCACGCCAGGGAGGCGCCGGACCGGGTCTGGGAGCTGGAGACCTACGGCGCGCTGTTCGACCGCACCAAGGACGGCCGGATCAGCCAGCGCAACTTCGGTGGCCACACCTACCCGCGGCTGGCCCACGTCGGCGACCGCACCGGACTCGAACTGATCCGCACCATGCAGCAGAAGATCGTCTCGCTGCAGCAGGAGGACTTCGCCGAGCACGGCGACTACGAGGCCAAGATCAAGGTCTTCGCCGAGTGCACGATCACGGAGCTGCTGAAGGAAGACGGCCGGATCGCGGGCGCCTTCGGCTACTACCGGGAGACCGGCCGGTTCGTGCTGTTCGAGGCCCCTGCGGTCGTGTTGGCCACCGGCGGCATCGGCAAGTCGTTCAAGGTCACGTCGAACTCCTGGGAGTACACCGGCGACGGCCACGCGCTGGCCATGCGCGCGGGCGCGACCCTGATCAACATGGAGTTCGTCCAGTTCCACCCGACCGGCATGGTCTGGCCGCCCAGCGTGAAGGGCATCCTGGTCACCGAGGGCGTGCGCGGCGACGGCGGCGTGCTGAAGAACTCCGACGGCAACCGGTTCATGTTCGAGTACGTGCCTGAGGTGTTCAAGGGGCAGTACGCCGAGAGCGAGGCCGAGGCCGACCGCTGGTACACCGACCAGGAACAGAACCGCCGCACGCCTGACCTGCTGCCCCGCGACGAGGTCGCCCGCGCGATCAACTCCGAGGTCAAGGCCGGTCGCGGGTCACCGCACGGCGGCGTGTTCCTCGACATCGCGAGCAGGCTGCCCGCCGAGGAGATCCGCAAGCGGCTGCCCTCGATGTACCACCAGTTCAAGGAACTGGCCGATGTGGACATCACCGCGGAGCCGATGGAGGTCGGCCCGACCTGTCACTACGTGATGGGCGGCATCGAGGTCGACCCGGACACCGCGTCGTCGACCGTCCCCGGCCTGTTCGCCGCGGGGGAGTGCTCTGGCGGCATGCACGGCTCCAACCGCCTCGGCGGCAACTCGCTGTCGGACCTGTTGGTCTTCGGCCGCCGGGCGGGGCTGGGCGCGGCGTCCTATGTGGAGTCGCTGGTGTCGCGGCCCGCCGTGGCGCAGGCCGATGTGGACGCCGCGGCGGAGATGGCGCTCTCGCCCTTCGACCCGCCGACCGAGGGTGTCGAGGAGAACCCGTACACCCTGCACACCGAGCTGCAGCAGTCGATGAACGACCTGGTGGGCATCATCCGCAAGGCCGAGGAGGTCGAGGCGGCGCTGGAGAAGCTGGCCGAGATCCGCGGTCGCGTCCACAACGTCACCGTCGAGGGCCACCGGCAGTTCAACCCGGGCTGGCACCTGGCGATCGACCTGCGCAACATGCTGATGGTCAGCGAGTGCGTCGCCCGCGCGGCCCTGTTGCGCACCGAGAGCCGCGGCGGCCACACCCGCGACGATCACCCGCGGCTCGACTCGAAGTGGCGCAACACGCTGCTGGTGTGCAGCGCGAAGGAGAGCACCGAGATCGTGCCTGCCATCGAGGTCACGCCCAAGGAGCAGGACCCGATGCGGCAGGACCTGCTGGAGCTCTTCGAGCTGCCGGAGCTGGAGAAGTACTACACCGACGGCGAGCTGGCCAACCATCCCGGAAGGACGGCCTGAGGTGGCCTACAAAGCGAAGTTCAAGGTCTGGCGCGGCACCGACCAGGACGGCGAGCTGTTCGACTACCTGGTGGAGGTGAATGAGGGCGAGGTCGTCCTCGACATCATCCACCGCCTGCAGGCGACCCAGGCGCCCGATCTCGCGGTCCGCTGGAACTGCAAGGCGGGCAAGTGCGGCTCGTGCTCCGCGGAGATCAACGGCATGCCGAAGCTGCTGTGCATGACCCGGATGTCGACCTTCACCGAGGACGAGGTCATCACGGTCACCCCGATGCGCACGTTCCCGGTGATCCGCGACCTGGTGTGCGACGTGTCGTTCAACTACACCAAGGCCCGCGAGATCCCGTCCTTCACCCCGCCGCCGGGGCTGGAGCCGGGCGAGTACCGGATGCAGCAGGTCGATGTCGAGCGCTCGCAGGAGTTCCGCAAGTGCATCGAGTGCTTCCTGTGCCAGAACACGTGCCACGTCATCCGCGACCATGAGGAGAACAAGGAGAACTTCTCCGGTCCGCGGTTCCTCATGCGCATCGCCGAGCTGGAGATGCACCCGCTCGACGCGGCCGACCGGACCCGGGACGCGCAGGACGAGCACGGACTTGGCTACTGCAACATCACCAAGTGCTGCACCGAGGTGTGCCCCGAGCACATCAAGATCACCGACAACGCGCTCATCCCGATGAAGGAGCGCGTCGCCGACCGCAGGTACGACCCCGTGGTGTGGTTGGGCAACAAGCTGTTCAAGCGCTCGAAGGCGTGAGGTCGCGGGCCTCCGGGAGCTGTTCGCGGCGCCCGGAGGCCAGCGCCAGTTGAGCGACGACGATGCCCGCGAGCATGACCGCCGCGCCGATCAGTTGGACCGGTGTCAGGTGTTCGCCGAGCAGGACCGCGGCGAGCGCGCCGCCGATGACGATCTCCACGCACGAGATCAGGCTCGCGGCCGTCGAGGAGAATGTGCGCTGGGCCAGGACGGTCAGCAGGACCGCCGCGGCGAGCCCTACGATGCCCACCCAGGCCAGCAGCCAGGCCTCCTGAGTGCCCACCTGGTCGAACGGGAACGGCTCCAGCGGGACGAGCACCATCGTGCCGAATCCCGCGCCCCAGGTGGCCAGCACGAGCGGGTCATGGGTGCGCAGCGCGCGCTCGGCGAACAGGAACCGGCCCGCGTAGGTGACGGCGGCGGCCAGCGCGGCGAGCATTCCGAGACTGTCGAGGCGGACCGACGTCCACACCTGGCTGATCAGCGCCAAGCCCGCCAGCGTCGCCGCGATGCCCAACCACAGCCGTGCGGGCAGGTGTTCTCGGCGGACGAACCTGATCCACAGCGCGATCAGTACGGGCGCGAGGTACTCGATGAGCAGTGTGAGTCCGACGGGCATTCGAGTGAGCGCCGCGGTGTAGACGACCTGGTTGAGCGCCAGGCCGAACCCGCCATAGAGGCCGATCAGCCACCAGTCCGCGCGGCGGACCCGAAGGTCCCGTTTGGTCACCAGCGCCAGGACCAGCAAGGTGACCGCGCCGATCGCCATTCGCGCCTGGATGACGTTCACCGGGGAGAGTTCGCTGCCGGCCAGGACCTTCAACGCCGGGGCCGACCCACCCATGGCGAACGCGCTCGCCGCGCCCAGTGCCAATCCACGTCTCATGGCGGCGACGCTAACCGGGCGGCCGGTGGCGCCGATTGAAAGTTCTCCCGCTATGGCGCAAGATTATTGCGTGACAGCCTTGCGTCTCGATGAGACGGACCACCACCTGCTCGCCTTGCTGCAGAAAGACTCCAGCCGCACGCTCGCCGAGCTGGGGGAGGTGATCTCGCTCTCGCCCAGTGCCGTCCAGCGCCGGGTCGACCGCTACCGCAAGGCCGGATTGCTCGACCGGCAGGTCGCCGTACTCGACCCGGTGAAGGCCGACGCGCTGCTCGCGGTGTGCCTGGTGACCCTGGCGAAGGAGTCCAACGCCATCCACGCGGCCTTCCGCCGCCGCTTGCTCGCCGCGCCGGAGGTCCAGCAGCTCTACAGCGTCTCCGGCGACACCGACTACGTCGTCGTACTGGCGTCGACCGGTATGGCCCACCACCGCGAGGTCGCCGACCGCCTGCTCAAGGACGCGCCCAACATCCAGCGCTACACCACCATGTTCGTCCTCGACCCGGTCCGCGCGGGCCTCTCTTTGCCCACGAAACGCTGATGGCCGCCTCCCGAGTCGGGAGACGGCCATCGGAGCGCGTACTGGTCAGCCGACGTTGGTCGCGCCCGCGCCCGCGAGGTCGTCCGCGTGCAGCGTCGCGGCGCCCTCTTTGGTCTTGGCGGTCTTCTTGCCGCGGCTGAGCCTGCGCTCGACGTACACGGCGAGCCTGCCCAGCGCGTAGTTGACCAGGATGAAGATGACCGCGATCAACAGGTAGGTCTGGATCGGGTTGCCGAGGACCTGCACGATCTGGCCCGCGACGCGGACGGTCTCCTCGTAGCTGATGATGAAGCCCAGCGACGTGTCCTTGAGGACCACGACGAGCTGGCTGATCAGCGCGGGGAGCATCGCCCGGAACGCCTGCGGCAGCAGCACCAGTCGCAGCGTCTGGCCGCGGGTGAGGCCGAGGGACTCGGCGGCCTCCCGCTGGCCGCGCGGCAGCGAGTTGATGCCCGCGCGGACGATCTCGGCGATGACGACCGAGTTGTATAGCGTCAGGCCGATCACCAGGAACCACAGCGGTTCCACGTCCACACCGTACTCCGGCAGCACCCGGGCCACGAAGAAGATCATGATGACGACCGGGATTCCGCGCAGCAGCTCGATCAGGCCGACCACCGCCCACCGGTACGACCGCGCGGCGGTGACCCGGGTGACCGCCAGCAGCGTGCCGATGATCAGCGAGAACACCACGGCGAGCGCGGCGGCCACCAGCGTGGCGACCAAGGCCTCGCCAAGGCGCTGCCAGACCAGTTCGAAGTCCTTGTCGCTGGGGTCGAACAGCGGACTCCACTTGGTTTCGTCGAACTGGTCTTGCTTGTCCAACTGGCGGTAGACGATGTATCCGACCGCGAGCAGGCCGACCGCCGCGAGGACGCTGAAGAACAGTACCCGGCGTTTGGCCTTGGGCCCGGGGGTGTCGTAGAGGACCGACGTGCTCATCGGGCGATCGCCACCTTCCGCTCCAGCCAGCCGAGGAACAGCCCGCCGGGGATCGTGATCAGCAAGTAGGCGATGACGACACCGGTCAGCACCGGCAGGGCGGCCTCACCGCGGGCGCTGGTCAGCGTGTCCGACACGGCGAACAGCTCCCCGCCGACGCCGAACGCGCCGACGATGGCCGAGTTCTTGATCATCGCGATGATGACGCTGCCCAGCGGCGGCACGACCGTGCGCAGCGCCTGCGGCAGGATCACGCTGGAGAGTGACTGGCTGAACGTCAGCCCGACCGCTCGCGCCGCCTCAGCCTGTCCGGCGGGCACCGAGTTGATACCGCTGCGCACCGCCTCGCAGACGAACGCCGAGGTGTAGAGCACCAGACCCGTCACGCCGAACCAGAAGTAGGCGCCGTTGATGCCCAGTTCCGGCAGACCGAAGGCGCAGAAGAACAGCACCACGGTCAGCGGGCAGTTGCGGAAGACGTTGACCCACGACGTGCCGATCCAGCGCAGCGGCGGGACCGGCGACACCCGGAACGCGGCCATGACCGTGCCCAGCACCAGCGAACCCGCCATGGCGTAGGCACAGATCAGCAGCGTTTTGAAGAACCCGTCTCGGTAGAGCGCGAAGTTGTCGAAGATGGCGTTCACAGGGACTCCCGTTTGTGGCTCGGGGCGCCTGCTGTGCGCAGGCGCCCCGAGCGCGGGTCAGTCGACTAGCTGCAGGCGGCCGTGGTCGGCAGCTTCGGGGTGTCCGGCGAGACCTTGCCCGCGGTGTCCTTCCACGCCTTCTCGTACGCGGCGGCGTTGTCGGTCAGGGTCTTGTTGATGAACTCGCAGAACTTGACGTCGGCCTTCTTGACGCCGATGCCGTACGGCTCCTTGGTGAAGGGCTTGCCGACGAGCTTGAACTCGCCCTTCGAGGCGTCGATGAGACCGAGCAGGATGACGTTGTCGGTGGTGACGGCCTGCACCTGGCCGGTGCGCAGCGCGTCAGCGCACTTGGAGTACACGTCGAACAGCACGATGTTCGCGGCGTCGACGTAGGTCTTGATCTTCTCGGCCGGGGTGGAGCCGGTGACCGAGCAGACCTTGGCGTTGGCGCCCTTGAGCGAGTCCGGCCCGGTGATCGCCGAGTCGTCCTTCTTGACCATCAGGTCCTGGCCCGCCTCGTAGTACGGGCCGGCGAAGCTGATGCGCTCCTTGCGCTTGTCGTTGATCGTGTAGGTGGCCACGACGAAGTCGACCTTGCCCTGCTCGATGACCTCTTCGCGGACCTTCGACGGGGTCTCGATGAACTCGACCTTGTCGGCGCTGATGCCGAGCTTGGACGCGATCAGCTTCGCGATCTCGACGTCGAAGCCCGCGGGCTTGCCGTCGAGGCCCTTCAAACCGAACAGCGGCTGGTCGAACTTCGTGCCGACCTTGACCGCGCCCGCCTTCTGCAGCTTCTCCATCGTCGTGCCCGCTTCGAACTTCGCCGCGGTCTCGACGGGCGGGTTCGTGCCCGTCCCGGTGTCGGACTTACCGCACGCGGTCATCGAGAGTGCGAGAGCGGCGGTCACGGTGCCAACCACAAGGCCCCGGAATCGCATGTCGTGCTCCTTCGGTTTTCGATTCGGCCGCTGTCCAGCCGAACACTCGGGGGACTACCTAGTGCGTGAGGATCTTGCCAAGGAAATCCTTCGCCCGCCCGGATTTGGGGGCGGTGAAGAACTCGTCGGGGGTGGAGTCCTCAACGACCTCGCCGTCGGACATGAAGATCACCCGATGGGCTGCCCTGCGGGCGAAGCCCATCTCGTGGGTGACCACCAGCATCGTCATGCCCTCGCCCGCCAGTGAGGTCATCACGTCGAGCACCTCCTGGACCATCTCAGGGTCCAGGGCGGAGGTCGGCTCGTCGAAGAGCATGACCTTGGGCTTCATCGCCAGCGCGCGGGCGATCGCCGCGCGCTGCTGCTGGCCGCCGGAGAGCTGGGCGGGGTACTTGTCGGCCTGGTCGGCGATCCCGACCCGTTCGAGCAGCTCCATCGCGGTCTTGCGGGCCACCTCGGCGGGCTGCTTGCGCACCTTGATGGGGGCGAGGGTGACGTTCTCGGCGATCGTCTTGTGGGCGAAGAGGTTGAACGACTGGAACACCATGCCGACCTCGGCGCGCAGCTGCGCGAGCTGCTTGCCCTCCGCGGGCAGCACCCGGCCGTCGACCTCGATGACGCCCGAGTTGATGGGTTCGAGCCGGTTGATGGCCCGGCAGAGCGTCGACTTGCCCGACCCCGACGGCCCGAGAACGACCACGACCTGGCCTTGGGGCACCTCGAGGTTGATGTCCTTGAGGACGTGCAACGTCCCGAAGTACTTGTCGACCCCCTCCATCCGGATCATCGCTGGGGCGGGGTTCGAGGCGGTCATTGAGTCCTCCACGAGCGCGTTCGTGTGACAGTGCGGTGGTCGGCGGGCACGCGATGGCGGGAAACCTACTCCGGCGCACGTCGATGTCGATGCCGCTTGAGCAACACTTAGGGTCTCAACTCTGTCACACAGGCGCCTGCTGAACCGGAGGACACGCGTGCGAGTGCTGCTCGTGGAAGACGACGACCGGGTCGCCGAGGCGCTGATCCCGGCCCTGGTGCGCCGCGGCCTGACGATCAAGCGCCTCGCCGGGGGCACCGGCGTGCTCGACATCGTGCCCGAGGTCGACGTGGTCCTGCTCGACCTGGGCCTGCCGGACATGGATGGGATCGTCCTCTGTCGACAGATCCGCGCCGCCAGCGACGTCGCGGTCATCGTGGTGTCCGCCCGCGGCGAGATCGACGACCGCATCCTTGGCTTGCGCGCGGGCGCCGACGACTACCTGGTGAAGCCCTACGACGTCGACGAGCTGGTGGCCCGCGTGCACGCGGTGCGCAGGCGCAAGTCACCGGTGCCCGGTGCGCCCGGCCTGGCCGGTGTCACCGAGGTGGGTGACGTGCGGGTCGACCTGGATCGCCATGAGGTCACTGTGGACGGAGCCGCGGTCGCGTTGTCCCGCAAGGAGTTCCATGTCCTGGCCCTGATCGTGGGCGCGCAGGGCTCAGTGTGCACGCGCGAGCAGATCCTGGCCGAGGTGTGGGGCCGGGCGGGCTCGGCGGAGAACCGTTCGCTCGACGTGCACGTGGCCACGCTGCGCACCAAACTCGGCAGGCCCGCGCTGATCGAGACGGTTCGCGGGGTCGGGTACCGCCTGGCCAACCAACCAGGCAAACTCACCTAGCGACCTGGGGAGGTAGTTCGTGCGGACGCGGTTGTTGGGCATGGTGTGGTTTCTGGTCGCGCTCCTGGTGTTCGGCCTCGGCGTGCCGCTGGCGCTGTCGGTGGCGGGCGCTGAGCAGCAGCGACTGTTCCTCGACCGGCTGACCGACACGACCCGGTTCGCCTCGCTGGCGCAGCGCCCGCTCACCGACGCCCGGCCGGAGTCACTGCGCGAGGAACTTCAGCGCTATGCCGAGCTCTACGGCATCAGCGTGGTCATCGTCGACAGGGACAGCAATCCGGCGGTCAGCTCCGCCAGCGCCGGGAGTTCGATGCCCGTCGACCTGGCCGACCCCAAGGTGCGGGAGCGGATCGATGCCGCGCTGGCGGGCAGGCGCCCGGAGGCGGGGGCCTTGCTGCTGCCGTGGGACGCTGAGCCGCTGGTGCTCGCCGGGCCGGTCCTCGTCGACGGCGAGGTGCGCGGCGCTGTGGTCTCGGTGTCGCCGACCGATCGCAGCCGGTCACGGATGCTGTGGTGGTGGTTGCTCATCGCCGCGGGCGGGGTGCTCGCCTTCGGACTGGCGCTCATGCTGGCTGTGCCGGTCATCCAGTGGATCCTGCGACCGGTCCGCAGGCTCGACGAGGCCACCGGGTCGTTGGTGGCCGCCGTGGTCAGCGGGCGCGAGGCCGAGCGCGTCGGCGGCACCCATGGGCCACCTGAGCTGCGCAAACTCGGGACTTCCTTCGACCGGATGGCGGCCAGCGTCGGCGACACCCTCGCCGCCCAGCGCGCCTTCGTCGCCGACGCGTCCCACCAGCTGCGCAACCCACTGACGGCGCTCAAGCTGCGACTGGTGAACCTCGAAGGCCACGTCGACGCCGAGGCCGAGACCCACCGGGTCGCCGCGTCGGCCGAGGCCGACCGGCTCAACCAGATCCTCGACGAGCTGCTGTCGATGGCCAGGGCCGAGAGCGCGGGTGGCGAACTGGTGCCCACCGACATCGACACCGTGGTCGCCGAGCGGGTCGCCGACTGGCGGGTGGTCGCGGTGTCCAGGGACATCGCGCTGAACCGCGTCGGCGCGGCGGGCGACACATGGGCCATGTCCCCACCGCGCGGGGTCGACGGCATCCTCGACGCGCTGTTGGACAACGCGCTGAAGTTCACCGGGGCGGGCAGCGCGGTCGAGGTGACCGTCGACCTGGTCGGCGACCGGGTCCGGCTGGCCGTGCGCGACCACGGGCCCGGGCTCAAGGCCGACGAACTGGAGCGGGCCACCGACCGCTTCTGGCGCAGCCACAGCCACCAGAACGTGCCTGGGTCCGGCCTCGGCCTGGCGATCGTGAGCCGGATCGTGGCCAAGGCGAGCGGCGAGTTGCGGCTCGACCTGCCCGAGGGCGGCGGCCTGCGGGTGACCGTCGATCTGCCTGCCGATCGACTCGGGACACTAGGTCAGGGTTTGCGGTCGCGGAAGTAGCGGGCCGCGCCGGGGTGCAGCGGGATCGGGTCGGTCTCGATGGCGGAGTGGATGTCGATGGACAACGCCGCGCGGTTGGCCTTGATCAGCTCCGCGTGCGAGTCGAACAGTCCGCCGATCAGTGCCTCGGCGATGGCGTCCGGCATCGCGTCGGTGACCAGCAGGAAGTTCGGCACGGCCAGGGTCGTCACTGGTCCGCCCGCCAGGTTGTAGGTCGTCACGGGGATCGACGCGGTGTTGTAGACCGGGTACTGGTTGCGCATCGCGGGCAACTCGTCGGTGAGGTCGAGCAGCCGCAGCGGCACGACGGCGGCGAGCCCGGTGATGGGCCTGGTCGGCAGGCCGCCGGACCAGAAGAACGCGTCGACCTCGCCACGCTTGAACGCGTTGATCGAATCCGTGAGGTTGAGGTTGTGCTTGGTCAGCACGCCAGGGGCGGACAGGCCGGAGATGTCGAGCAGCCGGTTCGCGATGAAGGCCACGCCCGACTCGGGCGAGCCGATCGCGACGTTGGTGCCGCGCAGACCCGCCAGGCTCCGGATCGGGCCGTCGCCGCGCACCACGACGTGGAGGTAGTCGTCGTAGATGCGCGCGAGCGCGCGCGGATGACGCGTGCCGGTGGTGGGCCGTGCGGCCACGTCGGCGGCGCTGAAGGCGATGTCGGCGTCGCCCGCGCACAGCTTGCGCAGGTTGTCCGGCGACCCGCCGGTCTCCAGCACATCGGGCCGATCGATGCCGAGCTGTGCCTGCCACGAGCCCGCCAGCGACACCGACAATGTGTGGTAGACGCCGTCCTTCACCCCGGCGGCGATGCGCAGCCGCACACCCGTGAACTCACTGTCGCATCCGGTGACCAGACCCGCGACGCTGAGCAGCGCGAGGAGGATGCCGCCGAGCCGGGTCCGTGCCATGCGCCGATCGTGCCAGAAGCCTGCTTTCGGCGGGACGCTGACGGCCGCGTACCCTCGGACAGCGAGATGAGCGCGCGCACCTACCAAGTACGCACCTACGGGTGCCAGATGAACGTCCACGATTCCGAACGGCTGTCCGGGTTGTTGGAGGACGCAGGCTACGTCGCCGTCGACGGTGGCCAGGTGGCCGATGTCGTCGTCTTCAACACATGCGCGGTCCGCGAGAACGCGGACAACAAGCTGTACGGCAACCTGAGCCACCTTGCGCCGGTCAAGACCGCCAACCCCGACATGCAGATCGCCGTCGGCGGCTGCCTGGCGCAGAAGGACCGCGGCGAGATCGTCCGCAAGGCGCCCTGGGTCGATGTCGTCTTCGGCACCCACAACATCGGCTCGCTGCCCGCCCTGCTCGACCGCGCCCGGCACAACCAGCGCGCCGAGGTGGAGATCCTGGAGTCGCTGGAGGTCTTCCCCTCCACGCTGCCCGCCCGGCGCGACTCCGCGCACTCCGGCTGGGTGTCGATCTCGGTGGGCTGCAACAACACCTGCACGTTCTGCATCGTCCCGTCGCTGCGCGGCACCGAGCGCGACCGCAGGCCCGGCGACGTCCTGGCCGAGGTCAAGGCGCTCGTCGCCGAGGGCGTGCTCGAGGTGACGCTGCTGGGCCAGAACGTGAACTCCTACGGCGTCGAGTTCGGCGACCGCTTCGCCTTCGGCAAGCTGCTGCGCGCCTGCGGCGAGATCGACGGCCTGGAGCGGGTGCGGTTCACCTCGCCGCACCCCAAGGACTTCACCGACGACGTCATCGCCGCCATGGCCGAGACGCCCAACGTCTGCCACCAGCTGCACATGCCGCTGCAGTCGGGCTCGGACAAGATGCTGCGCGAGATGCGCCGCTCGTACCGGTCGGCGCGCTACCTCTCGATCATCGAGAAGGTCCGCGCGGCCATGCCGGACGCGGCGATCACCACCGACATCATCGTCGGTTTCCCCGGCGAGACCGAAGCGGACTTCCAGGCCACTCTCGACGTGGTCGGCCAGTCCCGCTTCGCCAGCGCGTTCACCTTCCAGTACTCCAAGCGCCCCGGCACGCCTGCGGCGACGATGGCCGACCAGGTGCCAAAGCAGGTCGTCCAGGAGCGCTACGACCGCCTGCTGGAGGTGCAGGAGGCGATCTCCTGGGACCTCAACAAGGAACTGGTCGGCCGTCCGGTCGAGGTCGTCGTGGCCGCGGGGGAGGGGCGCAAGGACGCCGACACCCGCCGCATGAGCGGCCGCGCGCGCGACAACCGCCTGGTGCACTTCTCGCCCGCCGGGGCCGACCCGCGGCCGGGCGACGTGGTCGAGACCGTGATCACCTACGCCGCGCCGCACCACCTCGTCGCCGACGGCCCGGTCCTGTCCCACCGCCGCACCCGCGCGGGGGACAACCACGAGGCGGGCCTCCGGCCGAAGACCTCTGGGGTCGGCCTCGGCCTGCCCGCCTTCGGTGTCCCCGCCCCGCTGCCCGAGTCGACAGGCTGCGCCACCTCATGACCGAAGACGACGAGACCGGCCTGCGTCGCGAGATCGACGCCGTCGAACGCAAGATGTCCCGCACGGTCGACCTCGGCGCGCGTGCGGTGGTCATCTCCGTGGCGGTGTTCGTGCTGATCATCGGCTACCTGCTGCCGTGGATGGGCTCGGCGTCGGGCTGGGAAGTCCTGCTGCACCAAGGCGACGCGGCGGGCAAGGCGGGTATGGTCCCGCGACTGTTCGCGGCTACGTCGCTGGCCTTCGGCGTGGGCGCCTCGGCCCTGGCGCTGATCACCCGCCGCTGGGGGTTGACCTGGGTCTGCGCGCTCGGCTCATGGTTCGCCTCGGTCGACGGCCTGCTCGCGATCTGGACCCGCCAGTCGAGCGCGGGCCTTGCCTCGCCGGGCCCAGGGATCGGGCTGATCATCAGCGAGATCGCGATGGTGACCCTCGGCGTCCTCTGGTTCCGGACTGCCTGGTCACGCGATTAGACCGAGTCCCACCAGGTTTGGTCCAGTTCGCCGCCTGCGACGAAGACGGCGGGGCCGGTGAGGGTGCTGGAGTCCTCGGTGATCGTCACATGGACGGTTCCGCCGGGGATGTGGACGGTCAGCGCGCCCTCGCCGCCTAGCGCGGCGGCTGCGGCGGCGACCGTGCCGGTGCCGCAGGAACGGGTCTCGCCGACGCCGCGTTCGTGCACCCGCATGCGGATCTCGCCCGGCGCCTGGCGGGTGATGAACTCGAGATTCACGCCGTGGGGGAAGACAGCCCTGTCGAACCCTGGCTGCTTGGTCAGGTCGAGGGAGTCGAGGTCGACGCCGTCGAGGACGCAGGCCAGGTGTGGGTTGCCGACGTCGATCCCGGTGCCGGTGAACGACTGGCCCGCGACCGTGGTGGTCGATTCGCCCAGCCTGCGGACCGGTCCCATGTCGACGGTGACCGCGCCGTCGGGTCGCACCACGACCGGGCGCAGACCCGCGCGGGTGCCGATGGGGAAGTCCGTGGCATCGACCAGGCCCGCGTCGAGCAGGTAGCGGGCGAACACACGGACCCCGTTGCCGCACATCTCCGCGATCGAGCCGTCGGCGTTGCGGTAATCCATGAACCAGACGTCGCCGTCGATGTCCGCGGGCGCGTCCGGCAGGGCCTTGGTGCGCACGACTCGCAGGACGCCGTCGGCGCCGAGACCGCGCTGACGGTCGCAGAGGGCCTGGACCCGGCTGTCAGTCAGGTCCAGGTCGCCGTCGGGGTCGGGCAGCACGACGAAGTCGTTCTGCGTGCCATGCCCCTTGAGAAACGCGATCGCCACGGTCCCAAGGCTACCGGTCGAGCAGCGCCGCCGCGGCGTCGACCAGGTCGGTCCGGGCGGCGTCGAGCCAGGTCACGCGCTTGTCGCGGCGGAACCACGACCGCTGCCTACGGACGAACCGGCGGGTCGCCCGCGCGGTCTCGGCCGCGGCGGCATCAAGGTCGTGGTCGCCGTCGAACGCGGTGAGCACCTGCTGGTAGCCCAGCGCGCGGGAGGCCGTGCGGCCCTCCCGCAGGCCCTGGTTCTCCAGGTCGCGGACCTCGTCGGCCAAGCCCGCGGTGAACATCCGGGCCACCCGCAGATCCACCCGCTCGTCGAGCGCGGCCGGGTCGCGGTCGAGCCCGATGAGGATCATGCCGAAGCGGGCCGGGCCTGGTTTGGGCATCGTCGCCGAGAACGGCCTGCCGGTCAGCTCGATGACCTCCAGCGCCCGCACGATCCGCCTGCCGTTGGTGGGCAGGATCGACTCGGCCGCGACGGGGTCGGCGGCCTGAAGGCGGGTGTAGAGCCGGGTCGGGCCGTGGCGGTCGAGTTCGGACTCCAGGTTCAGCCGGATGTCGGGGTCCGTGCCGGGGAAGTCGAGGTCATCGATGACCGCTTGGACATACAGACCGGACCCTCCCACGAGGACGGGCACCCGGTCGCGGCTGATGAGGTCCTCGATGGTCGCCCTCGCCTGCCGCTGGTACGCGGCGACCGAGGCGGTCTCCCGCACGTCGAGCACGTCGAGCTGGTGGTGGGGGATGCCTCGGCGTTCCTCGGCGGTGATCTTGGCGGTGCCGATGTCCATCCCCCGGTAGAGCTGCATCGCGTCGGCGTTGATCACCTCCCCACCCAGCCGCTCGGCGATCGCGACGCCCAGGTCGGACTTCCCGGTGGCCGTCGGCCCGACGACGGCGACGGCCCGTGTCACGCCGGGTCCCAGACAGCGAAGTGATAGGCCACGCCGAACGGGATCAGCAGGCTCGACTCGACGCACCGCCACGCCCGCCCGTCAGCCGCGATCGCACCGGCCAACACCTGCCATGGGGCCCGACCGACCGCGCCCAGTTCGCCGGCCACCTCTGGATCCAGCGCGCCGAGAGCATCGAGATCCACCTGGGCGAACGCGTCGGCGACAGTGTTGTCGAACGCTTCCGCACGGGGGTCCGGCCTGCCGACCGCCCGTTCGCCGTGGCGGTGCGATCCGTCGCCGAGCACCAGCAATGCGGTGTCGGTGAGGTGAGCGCCCAGCTCCAGGCAGTCCGCGGGCGAGAGGTCGGCCGGGACCAGGTTGACCGTGACCTCCTCAGCGCCCACCTGCTCCCGCAGCCACCCCGCCACCAAGGCGGGCAGCGGCATGTCCGGGTCGGCGGCCTCGTCGGCGGCGTCCGGCCCCAACTCGACCCGCACATCGACGCCGAATCCCCGGAACGTGCCCGCACGGCCCGTGACGGCCGGACCCACCCCCACCACCGTCCACCGTCGCGCGACCTGGGTCAGCTCCTTGGCCACGGCCAAGGCCGTCGCCCGAACGACCGCCACGTCGGCGTCATCCCCGACGACAAGCTCGGGGACCAGCAAAGGGGGATGGGGGAGCACGGCAACACGGGAGATCACGCGGTCGAGATTACTGTCCGTCGAACAAACTTGCCGTTGGCGGCCCACGAACGGCCGAGTTTGCGGCACCATGATGACCATTGCGGCCCTCGGAGTACCGACGCGGCGCTTGACCTGTTTGAATGCGCGCGGGTAAAGCCGCACGGCCCGAGGCCGTACGCACAGTGCTGGGCCCCGCCGCGAGCGGGGCGCCCGTGGGAACACGGGCAACGCAGGCGGGAGGAGCCGGCCATGACGGACAGGGACATGAGCGCCGAGACGGTGACGGAGCAGGAAAACGGCGTGGTGCATGCCGCGGAGACCGGGACAACGGGAGTTCCGCCCGCCCCCACCTCCCCCGGAGCCGCGGGAGAAGCCCCGACGGCGGCCCCTACCACCCCGGCCGCCACGCCCGCCGAACCGATCGCCGCCACCCCGGTAACTCAGCCCACCGAGGCGGCCCCCGCCGAAGCGGAGGCCACGGCCGTCGAGCCGATCGTCGCGACCCCGGACACTCAGCTCACGGAGGCCGCGCCCGCCGAGCCGATCGCCGCGACCCCGGACACTCAGCTCATGGAGGCCGCGCTCGCCGAGCCGATCGCCGCGGCCCCGGACACCGAGCCCGCTGAAGCGGCCACCGCCCCCACGGAGGCTGTCGCAGCCCCCACGGAGCCCGAGTCCGATGAGGCGGCCACGCCGTCGGCCGAGTCCGCTGAGGCGTCCGCGACCCAGGACAGCGAGCCCACCGCGACCGCCGCCCCGGCGGCTGAGCACGCCGAGGTCGTGACCGCCGCGCCTGAAGCCGAGCCTGCCGAGGATGTGACCGCCGCGCCGGAGGTCGAGCCCGCCGAGGCGATCGCCGCCGAGCCCACCCCGGCCACCGCCGAGCAGGCCGCTAGCCCCGAGGCAGGCACGTCGGGCGCCGTTGAGTCCGCACCGGCCGAGCCGGCCTCGGCCGAGGCAGGCGTGTCCGAGGTCGATGCGGGCGAGAGCGCCGACGCGTCGGGTGCCGAGGTCGTCGCGGACGATGACGCGGGCCAAGCCGAAGCAGGCGACTCGGCGAAAGCCGCGCAGGCGAGCGAGGCCTCGGCCGGAACCGTCGAGGTCCCCAAGCCCTCCCCGGTGAAGCCGTCCGTGCTGCCCACCGCCATCCCCAAGGCCACCCCCGCCCCGGCGTCCCCCGCGACGCCCGCGCCCGCGGCCGCCGCGCAGGCGCCCGCCGCCGCTGTTCCGGTGCCGGTGCCGATGGTGGACGCGCTTCCGCCGGTGGCGGTCGCGTCGGTGGACCCGGGCAAGTGGGGTCGGGTCGACGCTGACGGCACCGTCTACGTGCGCACCGCCGACGGCGAGCGCGCGGTCGGGTCGTGGCAGGCAGGTGAGCCCGCCGAAGGCCTGGCGCACTTCGCCCGGCGGTTCGATGACATTCGGACCGAGGTCGAGCTGTTGGAGACCCGGCTCGTGTCCGGGTCGGGCGACCCCAAGCACGCCGCGACCAACGCCAAGCACATCAAGGACAGCCTGGCCGAGGCGCACGTCGTGGGTGACCTCGTCGGCCTGGAGGCGCGGCTAGACCAGGTGATCGCCCACGCCGCGGTCGCGTTGGACCACGCCAAGCACGCGCGTGAGGAGGCCAGGGCCGGGTCGATCGCGCGCAAGCAGCAGCTGGTCGAGGAAGCCGAGGCGATGGCCGAGGAGTCGACGCAGTGGAAGGTCGCAGGCGACCGGCTGCGCACCATCCTCGACGAGTGGAAGACGATCAAGGGCGTCGACCGCAAGACCGACGAGCAGCTCTGGCGCCGCTTCTCCAAGGCCCGCGACACGTTCAACCGCCGCCGCGGCTCGCACTTCGCCGACCTCGACCGCCAGCGCGCGACCGCGAAGGGTCGCAAGCAGGAACTGGTCGACGAGGCCGAGCGGCTGTCCGAGTCGGACGACTGGGGTCCGACCGCGGGCCGCTACAAGGAACTGATGCTGGAGTGGAAGGCGGCGGGCCGCGCGCCCAAGGACGCCGACGACGCACTCTGGCAGCGTTTCCGTGCCGCGCAGGACAAGTTCTTCAGCAGGCGTTCCTCCGTGTTCGATGAGCGGGACGCCGAGTTCGCCGAGAACGCCAAGCTCAAGGAAGACCTCCTCGCCGAGGCCGAGAAGATCAACCCCCAGGGCGACCTCGACGCCGCCCGCGCGCACCTGCACAAGATCCAGGAGCGCTGGGAAGAGGTCGGCAAGGTCCCGCGCGAGCGCATCCGCGAACTCGAGGGCAGGCTCCGCGCCGTCGAGGAGAAGGTCCGCACCGCGTCTGACGCCCAGTGGCGCCGGACCGACCCCGAGGCCGAGGCCCGCGCCGCCCAGTTCCGCGAGCGGGTCGAGCAGTTCGAGGCCCAGGCCGCCAAGGCCCGCGCCGCGGGCGACAAGCGCCGCGCCGAACAGGCCGAGGCGCAGGCCGCCCAGTGGCGCGAGTGGCTCGCCGCCGCCGAGCAAGCGGTCGCGTCCCGCTAGTCCAGGTTCGGTTGAAGGCCATCGTCGGGAAATCCCCGGGGGTGGCCTTCACCCGTTTCTTGGCATGGTGTCCTTGGCGGCCTCCTTGCGGCGAGGAGCGTCGGTCTCAGTCAGTCGTCGCGGGCAGCGGGGAGGGCTCCGGGGCGGATGGGGCGTCTCGTAGGCCACGTAAAGGCGACAGGAGCACCCAGAGCGAGGAGACGGCCCAGCCCGCCACCGCGATCCAGAGGGTTTCGCGGACGCCGATGGTCGAGGCCAGGGTGCCGCCCAAGAGAGCGCCGAGGGGCATCGTTCCCCAGATGATGAAGCGAACGCTGGCGTTCATCCGGCCGAGCAGGTGGTCGGGGCAGATGGCCTGGCGAAAGCTGACCTGGGCGATGTTGTAGATCACCACGGCGAAGTTCACCACCAGGAAACCGACGACCAGCAACACCATCGGCCAACCAGGCCGTGCCAGCGGGATGAGCAGGCCGAACGGGGCACAGACCAGCGGGACGAGCCAGATCGCGCGGGCCGTGCCGATAGCCGAGTTCACCCGGGTCGCCGCGACAGCGCCGAGGATGGAGCCGACGCCCGCCAGCGCCGCGACCATCCCGATCTGTCCGGGGTTCAGGCCGATCGTCTTCGCCAGGAACAAGACGAACACGGCGGCCTCGACGCCGAAGAACAGGTTCCACGACGCCGTGCAGAGCGCGATCGGGCGTAAGTAGCGGTTGTGCAGGACGAACCGCAGACCTTCGAGGACCTCGGCGCGCAAGTCGCGCTCGGCCGGTCGGTCCGGGACTGGTTCGACGGCCTTGATTCGGCTGAGCATCAGGGCGGAGGCCAGGTAGCCGACTCCGGTGGCGAACATCGCGTTGGCGGCGCCGATCGCCTGGCTCAGCGCCCCGCCCACCGCGGGGCCACTCAACTGGGCGACTGACTGACTGGCCTGCAGCTTGGCGTTGCCGTCGACGAGCCGATCGCGACCGACGAGGGACGGGAGATAGGCCTGGTAGCCGATATCGAAGAACACCGTGCAGGCCCCGACCAGCAGGGCCACGACGACGAGTTGGCTCAAGGTGAGCCAGCCGAGCCACCCCGCTAACGGCACCGTGAGCAGCAGGGCGGCTCTGGCCAGGTCCATGCGGACCATCAGTGGCTTGCGGCGGACCCTGTCGACCCAGGCACCCGCTGGAAGGCCGATGACCAGGAACGCGGCGGTCTCGGCCGCGGTCAGCACGCCGAGTTGGAACGGCGAGGCGTTGAGCACCGCGATCGCGAGCAGTGGGAGCACGATGTGGCCGATGTTGGTGCCGAACTGGGCGATCGTGTCGCCGATCCAGAGGCGGCGGAAGTCGGGGTGGGTGTGCAGCGCGGTGGTCATGGTTCGAGAGTGCCCGAGTGATTGGAAACCGTCAATCAGTTGTCCACAGGCGGTGATCTAGGCTTGCGCCGTGACCGTGAAGCGGGACGCCACCCCGATCGAGCTCGAAGCCTTGGGCTCGGCGATCCGGCTGCGCATCATCCGCCTTGCCTATCAGCGGCCACTGACGAACAAGGAGATAGCCGAGCGGTTGGACAAAGATCCGGCCACCACCCTGCACCACGTGCGCAAGCTCGTCGCGGCCGGATTTCTCGAGGCCCTGCCGGTGCGGCGGGGCAATCGCGGCGCCAAGGAGATCCCGTATCGGGCGACCGGTGTGTCCTGGGGGTTGAGGTTCCGCGGCGACGAGCGGGTCGACCTGGCGCAGGCCATGCTGCAGGCCTATCTGGGCGAGGTTTCCGACGCGGGCCTGGGCAAACTCCAGCAGACCCGGCTGGTCGTCCAGGTCGATGAAGCGAGCAGGGCGGAGCTGATGGAGCGCATCGGCGCGGTGCTCGACGAGTACGTTCAGCGGCCCATCGAACCCGGTGCCGAGCGCACCGCCGTGTACGTCGCGTTCTACCCAGGGGAATAACCGGGTCGTATTGGTTGCTCAGACGTGCGACCATGGATTAGACGGAATCGACCGATTCCCCGCGACACGAAGGACGGGTTCACCAGGTGACAGAGGAATTCACTCAGCAGGAAATCAACGGCGCGGTGGCCGACCCGGCTGAGTTCTCCCTCGGTGACCTGGAGCGGGAAGAGCGGTCGTCGCTACGCCGAGTAGCCGGTCTGTCGACCGAACTCCAGGACATCACCGAGGTCGAATACCGGCAGCTGCGACTCGAACGGGTCGTCCTTGTCGGGGTCTGGACCGACGGCTCCGCCTTGGAATCCGAGGCATCGCTCGCGGAATTGGCCAGGCTGGCCGAAACCGCTGGATCCGAGGTGCTCGACGGCCTCGTCCAGCGCCGTGACAAGCCGGACTCGGCGACGTACATCGGCTCCGGCAAGGTCGCCGAACTGGGCGACATCGTGCGCGCGACCGGCGCGGACACGGTGATCTGCGACGGTGAGCTCTCGCCGAGCCAGCTGCAGCAGCTAGAGGCCAGGCTCAAGGTCAAAGTCATCGACCGCACCGCGTTGATCCTCGACATCTTCGCCCAGCACGCCCGGTCCCGAGAGGGCAAGTCCCAGGTCGAGCTCGCGCAGCTGCAGTACTTGCTGCCGCGCCTGCGAGGGTGGGGTGAGACGCTGTCCCGGCAGGCCGGTGGCCGTGCGGGTGGCGGCAACGGTGGTGTGGGTCTGCGTGGTCCCGGTGAGACCAAGCTCGAGACCGACCGGCGCCGGATCCGGGCCAAGATCTCCAAGCTGCGCAAGGAGATCAAGGCGATGAGCACGGTCCGCGACACCAAGCGCGGACGTCGGATGGCCAACGAGATCCCCAGCGTGGCGATCGCGGGCTACACGAACGCGGGCAAGTCGAGTCTCCTCAACGCGCTCACCGGCGCGGGAGTGCTCGTCGATGACTCGCTGTTCGCCACCCTCGACGCGACGACGCGGCGCACCGAGACCCCGGACGGCCACACCTACACGCTGACCGACACGGTCGGGTTCGTGCGGCACCTGCCGCACCAGCTCGTCGAGGCGTTCCGCACGACGCTGGACGAGGTGGCCGACGCCGACCTGGTCCTGCACGTGGTCGACGGCTCCGACCCGATGCCCGAGTGGCAGGTGACGGCCGTGCGCGAGGTGCTCAACGACATCGGCGAGCGGCGCGACCTGAAGATGCCGCCCGAGCTGGTGGTGGTCAACAAGGTCGACGCGACCAGCGAGTTCGCGATGGCCAGGCTGCGCCACCTGCTGCCCGGCGCGATGTTCGTCTCCGCGCACACCGGGGCCGGTATCGCCGAGCTGCGCGAGCGCGTCGCCGAGCTGCTGCCCAGGCCGAGCACGGAGATCGACGTGCTGGTGCCGTACGCGCGCGGCGAACTCGTGGCCAGAGTGCACCGCGAGGGTGATGTCCTGTTCGAGGACCACACCGAGGCGGGCACGCAGCTGCGGGCCAGGGTCAAGGCTGACCTGGCCGGGGTGCTCGAAGGGTTCGCCGTCAACGGCACCTCAGCCTGAGGGCACGACACGCACAGCGACGACGGCGGTCCGGACGAGACCGGGCCGCCGTCGCACGTCCGGGTGAACGCGGCGTGGTCGGAGACGTCTTAGCTGTTGTGTGCCTCCCGACGGCTACCGTGGGTGGGGGTTGTCGGCGACTGGGAGGTGCCTGTGCGGGTGTTGGTGACCGCTGCGATCGTGGCTGGTCTGCTGGGATGGGGACCGGCGGTCGCGTCGGCCCAACCGGCGCCCGCCGACGCGTGCGTCACCGCTGACAAACGGCTGGGTGAGCTCTCGGGGCTCGTCGCCGACGGGAAGCGCTGGTACGCGGTCAACGACGGCGGCACGAAGTCGACGGTCTACGTGCTCACCAAGGACTGCAAGGTCGAGAAGGTGATCAACGGCCCGACCGACCCGTTCGACGTCGAGGACCTCGCCCGCGCCGCCGACGGCACGTTCTGGCTGGCCGACACCGGCGACAACGACAAGAAGCGCGAGACCATCGCGCTGATCTCGCTCACCCCGGACGGCAAGACCAAGGTCCACCGGCTGACCTATCCCGACGGCGCCCACGACACCGAGGCCCTGATCCTCGACCGTTCGGGCACGCCGTACCTGCTCACCAAGAACCCGTTCGGCCGCGCCGACATCTACCGGCCGACCGCCGCGCTGACCAGCCCCGGCCCCACGACGCTGGAGAAGGTCGGCACCGTGCAGCTGACCAGCACGAACACCCAGGGCGGTCCGGTCAACCCGGCCATCGGCTCAGTGGTGGTGACCGGCGCGGCGTCCAACCCGGACGGCAGCGTCGTCGCCCTGCGCACCTACACCGACGCCTATCTGTACCCGGTACGTGACGGCGACCTGCTGGGTGCGTTCAAGTCCGAGCCGGTGCGGATCCCCTTGCCCAACGAGAAGCAGGGGGAGGCCATCGCGCTGGAACCGGACGGCACGCTGGTATCGGTGTCGGAGGGCGTCGGCGAGCCGGTGCGCACCGTGGCGGGCGCGGCCGCACTGGTGGCGCCGAAGCCCGACTCCGCTGACGGCACGCAGGCGAGCGGTCAGGCGGCGGCCGCGTCAGGCTCCGGCGACAGTGGACTGCCTGCGCTTCCCGCGATCGGGTTGACCGTGGTGGCGGTCGGCGGCGTACTGCTCTACATGCACCGCCGATCCGCCAAACGCGGGTAGTCAGAGTCGGCGCAGAACCGCGACGACCTTGCCCAGGATGGTGGCCTCGTCGCCGGGGATCGGCTCGTAGGCGTCGTTGTGCGGCAGCAGCCACACGTGTCCGTCGCGCAGCTTGAACGTCTTGACCGTCGCCTCGCCGTCGATCATCGCCGCCACGATCTCGCCGTTGTTCGCCGTCGGCTGCTGGCGGACCACGACCCAGTCGTCGTTGGCGATGGCGGCGTTGATCATCGAGTCGCCCGCGACCTTGAGCATGAACAGCGAACCCTCGCCGACCAGCTCCTTGGGCAGCGGGAAGACGTCCTCGACGGCCTGCTCGGCCAGGATCGGGCCACCGGCGGCGATGCGGCCGACCACCGGGACATACGTCGGCGTGGGCCCCTGGGCGGCCTGTTCGATGATCACCGGCGTGATCTGCTCGCCGCGCAGTTGCGCGGGCGTCGCGTCGGCCGGGAGCACGCCGATCGCCCGCGGGCGGTTCGGGTCGCGGCGCAGATAGCCCTTCTCCTCCAGCGCGCGCAGCTGGTAGGCCACCGATGACGTCGAAGTGAGGCCGACTGCCTCGCCGATCTCCCGCACGCTCGGCGGGTAGCCGAAGCGCTGCACCCAAGAGCGGATCACCTCGAGCACCTGGCGCTGCCGCAAGGGCAGCTCGGCACCGTCCGGGGTTTGGTCCAGCTCGGGGAAACTGCGCACGTTGCCCCCCGACAAGGGCTTCCGCTTCGGTGCCCCTGCGGGCTTGCGACCACTCGTGCCTGCCACTGCGCTGCCTCCCTGCGAAACCGGGACAGCGGCTCGTGTCCCGGTGGTGGATCGTCTTCGATCTTCTCCGACCTCGACGTTAGTCCGCCGACCTGGGCAGATCAAACACCTGTTCGAGCGACACGCCGATCGGGTATCGATTTTGTCGGTGCCTGGTGGTAGACATTCGCACGGGCGTTCGATCGAACGGCCGTTCGAGGAGGTTGCGATGGCGGCGACACTGGCATCCCGGTCCACCGGCTCGGCGACGAGCCGATCCGCGCACGTGGTGGCACCTCCGCTGCCCGTGGTGCGCCCGGCGCGGCCGATCGGCCAGGGCAGGCTCCGCCCCCCGACGCGCAGGCGCCGGGTCAACGTCGCGCATGTCGTCGCCGGGCCGGAATGCGCCCCGCGGCGCGCTCCGCTGCCGGTCGTCGTGCTGCTGGGCGTCGCGACGGTGGTGGCGCTGGCGTTCCTCGGCCTCGGTGCCTTCGCGGGGTCGATGGCGGGCGCCGACGTGCCGCGGACGACGACGGTCGTCCGGGTCGAACCAGGTGAGAGTCTGTCCGAGTTGGCCGCCAGGATGGCGCCGGACAGCGATGTGACCGCCGTCGTCGCCAAGATCCGCGAACTGAATGGTCTGACCGGTTCCATGGTGCGGGTCGGCCAACCGCTCACGGTGCCCTTCTCCCGCTGAACCCCGCGCGCGACGAGTGTCGCGTATCCCACACCTTCGCGTCTTCGCCCCGAGTCCCCGCACGCGGTTCGCGTGTGGGGACTTCGTTGTTCACCGGCTCGATCAGACGAGTTCACGAATCCACCGAACGGGTGAATAACTCGGCGCAGTGTGATGTTGGAACTACTGCACGTGGAACCGCCGACAGTAGGGGTGGCCGTCGCGTGTCGGAGTTGCATGATGTGGCGTCCAGGCATACGGTCGACCCCAACATCTAGTAGTTACGCCGTTGTAGTTCGTCCACAGGTTGGGGTGGGTTATCCACCCTTTATCCACAGATTGATCACCAGCCGTGGTCGTGGACGACCGTCAAGCGGCCACTCGGATGGTCGGAGCAGGAGAGGGAGGATGAGAGTTCATGCGATGCCCGTTCTGCCGCCACTCCGATTCCCGGGTCGTTGATTCGCGCGAGGTCGACGAGGGTCAGGTGATCCGCAGGCGTCGGTCGTGCGCGCAGTGCAGCCGCCGGTTCACCACGGTCGAGGAGGCGATCCTCGCGGTGGTGAAGCGGTCGGGCGTGACGGAGCCGTTCAGCCGGGACAAGGTCGTCACCGGTGTTCGGCGGGCCTGTCAGGGGCGGCCGGTCGACGAGGACCAGCTCCAGTTGCTCGCCCAGAAGGTCGAGGAGACGATCCGGGCCACCGGCGGCGCCGAGATCCCAAGCCACGAGGTCGGCCTGGCCATCCTCGGACCGCTGCGTGAGCTCGACGGCGTCGCCTATCTGCGCTTCGCCAGCGTCTACCGGTCGTTCTCCTCGGTCGAGGACTTCGAGAAGGAGATCGCCGACCTGCGCGCGGCGATGGCGGGTGAATCGACGCCCGATGAGCACTAGACGGCAATCTCGCGGACGCGGGAGCAGGCACCACCACCACAAACTCAGGCCGCATCGGACGGGGAGCCCGGACGTGGCCACACCAGTACAGGCCAGTGATGAGGAAGAGGGACTTGTCATGACCGAAACCGTGGGGACCCCCGCGGCGAGCGAGCACGCGGAGCGCAACGGCTCGCCGAAGCGCGGACTGCGGGTGGAGCGCGTCTACACCACCGAGGGGGTGCATCCCTACGACGAGGTCACCTGGGAGCACCGCGACGTGGTGATGACCAACTGGCGTGACGGGTCGGTGAACTTCGAGCAGCGCGGCGTCGAGTTCCCCGACTTCTGGTCGGTCAACGCCACCAACATCGTGACCAGCAAGTACTTCCGCGGCGCCGTGGGCACCGCGGTGCGCGAGCACTCGCTGCGCCAGCTCATCGACCGCGTGGTGAAGACCTACGTCGCGGCGGGGGTCAAGCACGGCTACTTCGCCACGTCGGCCGACTCCGAGGTCTTCGAGCACGAGCTGACCTGGATGCTGCTGCACCAGGTGTTCAGCTTCAACTCCCCGGTGTGGTTCAACGTCGGCACCAGTTCCCCGCAGCAGGTGTCAGCGTGTTTCATCCTGGCCGTCGACGACACGATGAACTCGATCCTCAACTGGTACAAGGAAGAGGGCCTGATCTTCAAGGGCGGGTCCGGCGCGGGTCTGAACCTCTCCCGCATCCGCTCGTCCAAGGAGCTGCTGTCCTCCGGCGGCACCGCGTCCGGCCCGGTGTCGTTCATGCGCGGCGCCGACGCGTCCGCGGGCACCATCAAGTCCGGCGGCGCCACCCGGCGCGCGGCGAAGATGGTCGTGCTCGACGTCGACCACCCCGACGTCGAGGAGTTCATCGAGACCAAGGCCCGTGAAGAGGCCAAGATCCGCGTGCTGCGCGACGCGGGCTTCGACATGGACCTTGGCGGCGCCGACATCACCTCGGTGCAGTACCAGAACGCGAACAACTCGATCCGCGTGTCCGACGAGTTCATGCACGCCGTGGAGTCCGACGGGGAGTTCGGCCTCCGTTCGCGGACCAGCGGCGAGATCATCGAGAACGTCGGGGCCAAGTCCCTGTTCCGCAAGCTCGCGCAGGCCGCGTGGGAGTGCGCCGACCCGGGCATCCAGTACGACGACACGATCAACGCGTGGCACACCTGCCCGGAGTCGGGCCGCATCACCGCGTCCAACCCGTGCAGTGAGTACATGCACCTGGACAACTCCAGCTGCAACCTCGCCTCGCTCAACCTGATGAAGTTCCTCGGCGACGACGGCACCTTCGACGCGGAGACCTTCGCCAAGGCCGTCGAGATCGTCATCACCGCGATGGACATATCGATCTGCTTCGCCGACTTCCCGATCGAGCCGATCGCCGACACCACCCGCAAGTTCCGGCAGCTGGGCATCGGCTACGCCAACATCGGCGCGCTGCTGATGGCGACCGGCCACGCCTACGACTCCGAGGGCGGCCGGGCGCTGGCCGCGGCCATCACCTCGCTGATGACCGGCACCGCCTACCGCCGGTCCGCCGAGCTCGCGGGCGTCGTCGGTCCGTTCGAGGGCTACGCGCGCAACGCCGAGGCCCACCAGCGGGTCATGCGCAAGCACTCCGCGGCCAACGACCTGGTCCGCACCTACCACTCCACCGACGCCGCCGTGCAGCGCGTGGCGACTCGCGAGTGGCAGGCCGCGCTGGAGATCGGCGGGCGCCTTGGTTGGCGCAACGCCCAGGCGAGTGTGTTGGCCCCGACCGGCTGCTTGGTCGGTGACACAGTCGTCACGACGGATCGTGGGCTGGCCAGGCTGTCTGAGCTGGGCGAGCTGTACGGCGACAAGTGGCAGGACATCGAACTCACGGTCAGCACCGACGAGGGGCCGAAGCGCGCCACGAAGTTCTTCGTCAACGGCGAAGAACCGACCCGGCGAATCGTGACCGATGGCGGCTACACCATTCAGGGGACGCTGGCCCACCGGGTGAAGGTCGTGGACGCCGAAACCGGGGCCTGGGAATGGAAGCGACTGGCCGATATCCAGGCCGACGACGTGGTTCCGCTGCAGTTGGGCGGATTGGTCGGCGATCCGCGCCAGGTACCGCTGCCAGTGCTCGACCAGGCGTACTACGCCGGTGATCGGGACATCCAGGTGCCTGAGGTCATCGATGAGGACCTGGCTGAGCTGGTCGGCTACTTCATGGGCGACGGCAGTATGCACAGCAAGGGCATCAGGCTGTGTGTCGCCGACACCGACCTCGACGTGGTGGAGCGGCTGCGCATCCTGGGCAAGCAGTTGTTCGGGCTGGAGGTGGTCGTCAACCAGGCAGATGGGTATCAGGAGGTCGTCCTTCAGTCGGTGCGGCTGGCCCGCTGGTGGTCCGCCGCCGGGTTCGCCAAGGACCTGCCCGGAGTCGACCACACCGGCAAGGGGTGGACGCCTCGGGTGCCCGCCGCCATCCGCGAGACCAACAACGCCGCGATCTACGGCGCGTTCCTGCGGGGGCTGTTTGAGGCCGACGGCACCGTGACCGAGGGCGTGCCAAGCTTGAGCACCGCTTCGGCGCTGTTCGCTGAGGATGTGCGCGGCCTGCTGCTGGCACTGCGGCTGGCGAGCACCACTCGCGAGACGACCAGCGGTTGGGGCGGTCCGGTGCACCAGGTTCGGCTGCGCAATGTCGATCACGCGTTGGCATTCGATGAGGTTGTGGGCTTCCTCGGAGAGCGCAAGGCGAAGCTCGTGGTCGCCTTGGAGCCGCGCCACTCGGCCAAGCGCGACCTCGTTCACCTACCGCGCGCCGTGTGGGATGAGCTGGTTCCTGCTGGTCACGATAGTCGGGACGCGATCTCGCAGTCTCTGCGGAAGACCGGCGGCGTGCCTCGGATGCGGGCGCATCAGCTATTCCAGGAGACCCGGGACGCCCGACTTGGTCACGCGTTGGACTATCTGTTCGAGCCGGTCTCGGCCAACGAGGACGGCGGCGTGCAGCCGACCTACGACCTGTCAGTGCCGGACAACGTCACCTACGTCGCCAACGGGTTCGTCAGCCACAACACCATCGGCCTGATGATGGACTGCGACACCACCGGCATCGAGCCCGACCTGGCGCTGGTCAAGTTCAAGAAGCTGGTCGGCGGCGGCTCCATGCAGATCGTCAACCAGACGGTGCCGCGCGCGCTCAGCTCCCTGGGCTACCAGGACGAGCAGGTCGAGGCCATTGTCGAGTACATCTCCGAGCAAGGCCACGTCGTCGACGCCCCTGGCCTGCGCAAGGAGCACTACGAGGTCTTCGACTGCGCCATGGGCGAGCGCTCCATCGCGCCGATGGGCCACGTGCGGATGATGGCGGCCGTGCAGCCGTTCATCTCCGGCGCGATCTCCAAGACGGTCAACATGCCGGAGGCGGCCACCGTCGAGGATGTCGAGGAGATCTACTTCCAGGGCTGGAAGCTGGGCCTGAAGGCACTGGCCATCTACCGCGACAACTGCAAGGTCGGCCAGCCGCTGTCGGCGGGCAAGGGCGCCAACAACGGCTCGACCGCGGCCGCGGAGCCCGAGAAGGTCATCGAGTACCGCCCGGTCCGCAAGCGCCTGCCGAAGAAGCGCCCGTCCCAGACGGTGTCGTTCACCGTCGGCGGCGCCGAGGGCTACCTGCACGCCGGTTCGTACCCGGACGACGGCCTCGGCGAGATCTTCGTCAAGCTCGGCAAGCAGGGCTCGACCCTGGCCGGTGTCATGGACGCGTTCTCCATGTCGATCTCGGTGGGTCTGCAGTACGGGATCCCGCTGGAGTTCTACGTCTCGAAGTTCCAGAACCTGCGCTTCGAGCCCGCGGGCATGACCGACGACCCGGACGTGCGCATAGCCACGAGCGTCCTGGACTACCTGTTCCGCAGGCTGGCCTTGGACTATCTGCCCTACGAGAAGCGCGCCCAACTGGGCGTCTTCACCGCCGACGAGCGTTCGGCCCAGGTCGCGTCCGACTACAGTGGACAGTCGGATGTGGACCTGGAGGGCCTGCGCACTACGGTCGACGCGAGCCCGCGGGCGACGATCGAGGCCGCTGCGGAGGAGAAGCCGGAGGCACACAGCTCGACGGAACTGCTGGAACTGCACCTCGGCAAGGTGGCGGACGCACCGCTGTGCATGACGTGCGGCACGAAGATGCGACCGGCGGGCTCTTGCTATCTGTGTGAGGGCTGCGGGTCGACGTCCGGCTGCAGCTGAGTTCGGGGCGCCTCGCTGGGCGAGTTATCGCTGATCAGAGGAGCTGGGGTGCCGATTGGCGCCCCAGCTCCTCGACGTCTGTTCTCGATCGGACGGGGACACAGGAGGAGACTGATCGGGGAGGCTGGTATGTCCGCGGTTCACTACGACAGCTACACCGAAGCTCGCGCACATTTGAAGGACTTGCTTGATGCCGCGGAGAAGGGGCGAGTCGCTACTGTTCGGCGAGACTCGGCTACTACCGCCGTTGTGGCTGTAGAGCGCTTGCGCAGCTTTCTCGTGTCGAGCGTTCCGTCGCGCGCCGAGGTTGTTTCGGCGGCTGATGGCTGGTCGGTGTTCGTTCCGGGGTTGCCGGTTGCTGCTGATGGTGCGTCGTTGGACGAGGCGATCGCCGAGATGGTTGATGCATTGCGGGAGTACGCGGAAGACTGGCAGCGTCACCTGCTCGACGCCCCGAACCACCGTGACAACTGGGGATTGGTGCAGTTGATCAGTTTTTGTGATGATGAGCAGCTGCGCGAGTGGCTCGTAGGTGTCGCGCGGTGACCCACCTGGCGACCATGTGCGGGACGATGCCGACGGTGGCGGCGAAGGCGGCCAGGATGCTCGCGCGGGAGTCGCGGGACAGGGCCGCGGCCATTGTATAGACCATGCCGGCGCCCGGCGTGATGACTATGACAAGGGTTGTCAGCCAGAACTCGATGCTCACCGGGCCGCCGTACGGGCAGGATCAGGGTTGTGAACGAGGTCGACGAGTTCGAGGCGCAGCGGGCGCGGCTGTTCGGGATCGCGTACCGGATGTTGGGGTCGGCGGTGGCGGCCGAGGACATCGTTCAGGACGCCTACCTGCGGTGGCGTCAGGCCGACGGGGTCGAGCAGCCGAGCGCGTGGCTGGCGACGGTCGTCACCAACCTCTGCCTGACCGAGCTGACCTCCGCCCGTGCTCGCCGGGAGCGGTATGTCGGGCCGTGGCTGCCGGAACCGGTGGCCACCGGCGACGGCGCGTTGGGGCCGGTGGACACCGTTGAGCGGCGGGAGTCGGTGTCGTTCGCGCTGTTGTTGCTGATGGAGCGGCTCAGTCCGGTGGAACGGGCGGTGTTCGTCCTGCGGGAAGCCTTCGCCTACCCGCACGCCGAGATCGCGGGCGTTCTCGGGCTCAGCGAGGTCAACAGCCGCCAGATCCACCACCGGGCCCGCCGGGGTCTCGACGGACACCGGCCGCGCGCGTCGGCGGATCGGGACCACGCGCTGGTCGAGCGGTTCTTCGCGGCCGCCCAACTCGGCGACGTCGCGGCCCTGGAGAAGCTGCTGGCCGACGACGTGGTGTCGTGGGCCGACGGCGGCGGCAAGGTCAACAGCGCGCGCAGGCCGGTGGTCGGGGCGAACCGGGTGGCGCGGTACCTGGTCGGCATCACGACCCGGCTCACCAAGGCGACCGAGTTCACGGTGGTCGAGGTCAACGGCGACATCGGGGTGCTCGGCTGGGTCGACGGCGTCGCGGCCGGGCTCATCGTGCCGCAGATCGATGACGGGAAGGTCGTCGCGCTGCGGATTCAGGCGAACCCGGACAAGCTCGGGTATCTGGCTGGGCAGCTGTCACGTTCCAGGGAGCTGTCCGGTCTGCAGGGATGACTCACCAACCCTGGAGGAACGATGACCATTCTTGTGACCGGCGGAGCGGGCGTCCTCGGCAGCGTCGTGGTTCGCCGACTCGAAGACGCGGGCCGTCCGGTCCGGTCGGCCAGCCGCCGGAGCACGCCCTCAGTCGACCTGCTCACCGGTGACGGTCTGACCGACGCGATGGCCGGGGTGGACGTCGTTATCCACTGCGCGACAACGCTGGGCAGCGGGGACGTCCGTGCTACTGAGAACCTGATAAGCGCGGCTAACGGTGCCCATCTTGTCTACATCTCCATCGTCGGCATTGATCGCGTGCCGCTGCCGTATTACGAGACCAAGCTCGCGGTCGAGCGGCTGATCCAGGACTCCGGCCTGCCCTGGACGATCCTGCGGACGACGCAGTTCCACCAGCTTCTCGCGCGGATCTGGTCGGTGCAGCGGTTGCCGGTCGTGTTCGCGCCCGCGCTGCGGTTCCAGCCCGTCGACACCGAGACCGTGGCCGCCCGGCTCATCGAGCTGGCTTCCGCACCGCCCGCCGGACGGGTCGACGACCTGGGTGGGCCCAAGATCGAGACGGCGCTTGACCTGGCCAGGGCGTACCTGCGGTCGAAGGGCAGCCGCAGGCCGACGGTGCCGCTGTGGCTGCCGGGCCGCACGTTCGCCGCCTACCGCCGCGGTGATCACCTCACCCCTGAGCACGCCGACGGCAAGGTCGACTTCGACGCGTTCTTGAGGCAGTCCTGACCGTGGTGCCGAAAGTGGTTGTCGAACGCGGCTGACCGGCCACCTATGATTGTGTCGCCGGTTCGGGGGGACCGTTCGCCCGCACGGGCGCCGGACTCGCGGCTCGGATGACGAGGTGGGGGAATTGAGCAGTCCGGACGGTGACCCGCGCCATGGGCCCACGCTGCCGGTCAACTACAACGAGGTCTTCCTCTCGCAGGTCTCGGTGGTCACCCTCGCTCCTCCGCCGCGGCGCAACTCGCCGTTCGTGCTGGTGGCCGTGCTCAGCATCGTCCTGGTCGGCGTGCTCTCCATCGCGGTGGTCGGCAAGGTGACCTCGGGCGGCACCCGGACCACGATCGAGGGTCACGCGCTCGCGGTGGGGGAGCAGGCCCTCGCCGACACCCCGAAGGCCGACAAGGGCACGCTGGCCGACGTCGCGGCCAACAAGCTGCTCACGCCGGGCGCACCGCTGCCGCAGGTCGACTGCGCGCTGCCCGAGCTGGGCACCGAGGCGGGCGAGCTGGACGCGTACTACCGGATGGGCATCGCCTGCCTGGACCAGGCGTGGCGCCCCGCGCTGACCGCGGCGGGCCTGCCGTTCCGCAGCCCCGGCCTCAACATCGACGACGCCCCACGCAGCAAGTGCGGCTTCGCGCCCGGTGAGGACGAGGCCACCGCGTTCTACTGCGCTCGCGACAAGATCATCTATATGCCGCGCAAGCGGCTGATCCGGGACGCGGGCGACGAGACCGCCTACCACCTGGCGGTGCTGGCCCACGAGTACGGCCACCACGTCCAAGCCCTCGCGGGCATCCTCGGCGCGGTCAACGAGCGGGAGCGACAGGCCGACGAGGACGAGACGCTGGAGCTCTCCCGGCGCACGGAGTTGCAGGCGAACTGCTTCGCGGGGATGTTCCTGGCCGCTGTCGGCGGACGCGGATCGGTCGACGCCGACCTCGCCGAGGAGTCGGCCGAGAGCTTCGAGGACACGCAGGGCACCGACACCCATGGCACGCGGGAGAACCAGCTCGTGTGGGCGATGGCCGGATACGACGGCAAGTCGAGCGCGTCTTGCAACACCTTCGCCGCGCCGTCGCCCAAGGTCGAGTAGCTAAGGCAAGCGCCACTCGGCCAAGACGCGTTCGATGTCGTCGCGGATTCGTTCGCGGGCCTGTGCGCGCGGGACGCCCGACATGAGCATGGCGTCGTAGTCGGTCTCCTCGTGGCGGATCGCCGCGACCACGGCCAGGGTCACCGCGCCCTCGTCCAACGCCTGCCCTGCCGCGGAACGGCCGACGCGTCCGCTGCTGCGGGTACCGGCGTGCTCGGCGATGGCCTGCGCGCGGTCGGCCGCGAGCCTGGGGAACAGGGCCACGATCCGGTCCGCGAACGCCGCCTGGAACTCGACGTCCTGGGCCGCGCGGCGGACGCGGTCGCGGGCCTTGCGCCGCTCGCGCACCTCCTCGTCGGCGAAGCACTGTTCCTCGGCTGTCTCCAGCGCCGCGTGCTCGACCAGCAGCCCACACCGCAGAAAGCGTTTGCGCGACTTGTTCCACTTGACCACTACGGCCGCGAGTCCGCTGGCTTTGCGGGCCCGCCGCGTGAGTGCTGTGTCGCCGGACGGGAGGAACACCAGGTGGCCCATGTCCGCGCAGTCGACGCACACCGGCAGGTCGTTCTCCAGGAAGTGGAAGTCGCCGGTATCGCCGCAGAGCGAGCAATACCAGTGCTTGTCCGGCTGGATGACCACCAAGTCGGGCACTTTCCGCTGCCGTTCCAGCACCTTCTCGCGCCGGGCGGCGGGCAGTGCCGGGTCCGTCCAATGCGTTCGGAAGACCTTGTCGTCGCCCGCGGTGAAGCGCAGCGACCGGCGGTCCCTGGTCGCGGCGATATAGTCCACTTGCGACTCGGCGAGGCCGTTGTCCCTGGCCCAGTCCGCCAGGATTGTCACGGCCTCTGCCACCCGGTCGCCGGACACGGCCGCGACCGCGTCCAGTCGCTCGGTCCGGCCTTGCTCCCACGACGCGACCACGCGCCCACTGAGCCAGCCAAGCCCGACCAGCACATCGATGGGCGCGACGTACTTCTTGCGGCTCAACAGTTCCTCGGCGACCGTCGCCACCCGGGTCGCCAGCCTCACGAGCCCTCCGCCATGGTCCGGTACGCGGGCCGGAGGAACTCGACCAGCGGCTTGCCGCGCACGATCACCCGCAGCGGGTCGAGCTGGTCGAGCAGCGCGTCTGGCCGGTCGGCGGCTGTCGGAGGGTCGCCGGTGCGCGGCGATGGCTTGCCCCAGAACGTGTCCAGCACCGAGGCCAGCGGCTCGCGGTGGTCGGTGGGCTCCAGTGCGGTGCTGTCGCGCAGCGAACGCAGGTGGTCCAGCAGCTCCTGCCGACCGCGGCCGCGCCAGGCCAGGATCTCGAACGGGTCGGCGTCGAAGGACTCGGCCAGCAGGTAGCAGGCGGCGGCGAGGTGTTTGCACGGCACCTCCCAGTCCGGGCACGAGCAGTCCATCGATAGTTCGCGCGTGGAGTCCGGGAACAGCGCGACGCCGACCTTGTCGAACACTTCCTCGATGTCGGCGGGCATCTCGCCCGCGAGCAGCTTCGCCATGAACAGCGCCTGCCCGGCCAGCGCCTTCTCCACCTCGATCCACTGGTCCGGCGTGAACGACTTGACGCCGATCCGCACGCGGTAGGGCTCGGGCCGCGACCCCTGCACCGTCGCCACGACAATGCTGGTCGACAACGACAGGCTTAACACCTGTCCAGCGCGCGCGTAGCGCTTGCCGCGTTCGAGCCGCCCGCCCATTCCCAGCGACTCAAGGACTTCCAGGAACCGGCGGGACCACCACGTGCGCGCGATCTCGCCGTGCTGGCTGCGCGTGCGGATGCCGTTCTCCACCCGGATGGTCTTGGTCGGCTCGGTGCGCCACCACTCGTCACTCACCGATGGCCTCCGCGGACAGCGTGACCAGTTCGCGCAGCTCGGCGGTGGACAGCTCGGTGAGCCAGTCCTCGCCCGCGCCGACCACGAGCTGGGCCAGCGCCTTCTTCTGCTCGATCATCTTGTCGATCCGCTCCTCCAGCGTCCCGATGCAGACGAACTTGCGGACCTGCACGTCGCGCCGCTGGCCGATGCGGAAGGCGCGGTCGGTCGCCTGGTCCTCGACGGCCGGGTTCCACCAGCGGTCCAGATGGATGACGTGGTTGGCGGCGGTCAGCGTCAGCCCGGTCCCGCCCGCCTTGAGTGACAGCAGGAAGATCGACGGGCCGTCGCCCGCCTGGAACCGCTCGACCATCGCGTCGCGCTGCTTCTTCGGCGTGCCACCGTGCAGGAACAGCACGTCGGTGTCGAAGCGGGCCGAGAGATAGGGGACAAGCATCGCGCCGAACCCGGCGAACTGGGTGAAACAGAGCGCCCGGTCGCCCTCGGCCAGGGCCTCTTCGAGGATCTCTTCGAGCCGCGCGAGCTTGCCTGATCGGCCCCCGACGCGGGAGCCGTCGCCGAGGAACTGGGCCGGGTGATTGCACACTTGCTTGAGCTTGGTCATCGTCGCCAGCACCAAGCCCTTGCGCTGCACGCCCTCGCTCTCGTCGATCTTGGTGAGCATGTCGTCGACGACCGCGCGGTAGAGCGTGGCCTGCTCGGTGGTCAGGTTGCAGAGCTGTTTCATCTCGATCTTGTCGGGCAGGTCGTCGATGATCGCCGGGTCGGTCTTGAGCCTGCGCAACACGAACGGCCCGGTGACGCGGCGCAGGCGCGCGGCGGCGTCCTCGTCGCCGTAGCGCTCGACGGGCACCGCGTAGCGGGCGCGGAACTTGGCGAGCGGCCCGAGCAGGCCGGGATTGGCGAAATCCATGATCGACCACAGCTCGGCCAGCCGGTTCTCCACCGGCGTGCCGGTCAGCGCGACCCGGTGGCGGGCGGGCAGCGCCCGGACCGCCTGGGCCTGCCGGGACGCGCTGTTCTTGATGTTCTGCGCCTCGTCGAGCACGATCCGGTCCCACGTCAGCTCGGCCAGTTCGGCGGCGTCGCGAGCGGCCAGCGCGTAGGTGGTGATCACCAGGTCGGCGTCGGCGACGGCGTCGGCCAGGTCCACGCCGCTCATCCGATCGGCGCCGTGGTGGACGTGCACCCGCAGGCGCGGGGCGAACTTCTCGGCCTCGCGCTGCCAGTTGCCGACCACCGACATCGGGCACACCAGCAGCGTCGGCGGCTTGGGCGTCGTGCGGGACGCGGTTTCCAGCGCGAGCAACTGGACCGTCTTGCCCAGGCCCATGTCGTCGGCCAGGCAGGCGCCGAGGCCGAGCCGGTCGAGGAATGACAGCCAGGCCAGGCCCCGCCGCTGATAAGGCCGCAGTAGCGCGGTGAACCCGGCAGGCGGGTCGACCGGCTCCAGCTTGGCCTCGGCGGCGCCGCTGAGCAGATCGGCGAGCCAGCCGGTGCCGCCGATGCCGAGCACGGGCACCGGAAAGGCGTCGTCCTCGGCGGGCATCCCGGCCAAGTCGATCACTTCGCCCGCGGTCATCTGGCCGGTGCCGGACCGTTCGAGGAACGCCAGGCCCGCGGCCAGCCTGCGCTGGTCGAGGTGCACCCACTGGCCGCGCACCTTGACCAGCGGGACCTTCGCCTTCGCCAGTTCCTTCATCTCGTGCTCGCTGAGGGTGAGGTCGCCCAGCGCGAGATCCCACCGGTAGTCGACCAGTTCGTTCTTGCCCAGCACGGTGTTGCGCGTGACAGTCCCCGCTGCGCCACGCGAGGTGGTGGTGAGCCGCAGACCGAGGCCGGACGACGCGCGCCACCAGCTCGGCAGCAGCACCCCGAATCCGGCCTGGTCGAGCGCAGGGGAGTGGCTGAGGAACCGGTGCGCGCCCTCGGTGTCGATTTTCATCCCGTGTGGTCGCGAGTCGCGCAGGGCGGTGTCCAGGTCGGGGAAGATCCGGCCCGCTCTGGCGAGGTCGGCGATCAGGAGTTCTTGCGGCCTGCTCACCCAGCGGTGCAGGACGCTCTCACCGTCCCAGACCTGTTGGGCGGGGATGAGCACGCTCGGATCGTCGGCGGCTTGGAGGAGGAACTCGATCTCCCAGTCCTCGGCCTGCGCGGGCGACTTCAGCCGCAGACAGGTGCGGACCGGCGCTTCGCTCACCGCGCCGGACCGCCACGTGTCGAGCTGACGGGTCAGCAGATCCACCTGGCCGGCGTCGGCGTCGATGCGAGGGTCATCGACGAGCGCGTGCAACAGCGCGCCGGAGGCTTCCTCGACCGCGCGGAACCCGCCGGGCGGGGCTATCGGGTGATCGACCAGCCGGACCCGGACGGCCGCGTCGACCAACGAGTCGAGCAGAACGCGCAGCACATCGTCGGCGGCGCGGCCGTCGAGCAGGTCGGACTCGTGCTGCTCGGCGCGCAGGACCGGCGGCATGCTGTCGCGCAGCCGGGCGAAGCGGGCCGCGTCGACGCCGGAGAGGACCGGCCGCCAGCGGGCCGCCGGGCCGTCAGGCTCGGCGACGATCGCGGGCAGCACCCGGCCCCGGTCCACCAGGTCCTCGGCCAGCGCGGCGACAGTCGCGACGAACCGCACGCTCGACCCCGGCCGGACGTCATCGGCGTGATCGATCAGCCGGGACAGCTCCGCTGCGAGCGTGCCGGGATCGCACCCGAGTACCGGGACCAACCAGGGCCGCAGCGTCACCGCGCCGCGTGGTTTGGGGTGGTCGGCCAACGGGTCGCGGACCAGCTCGGGGGAGTCGACGGGCGTGGACGGGTGCGACGGCAGCAGCACCGGCAGGGTACGGGCCTTGGCGGCCACGCCCAGCCGGTCGGTGAGGACGTCGGTGGAGACGGCGAACGGATGGGCTCGGTCGGACCGCCCCGTGCGCTTCGGCGCCAGATCCGAGTCCTCAGCCCACAGCGCCACCTCTCCTTCGGCCGTGGCCAGACAGTGCAGCGCCAACACGCGCTGGACCATACAGGTGGGGGCGGACAGAGTCGGGACGCGCTACCGTGGCACATGATCGTGTGGCTCAACGGATCCTTCGGGGTGGGCAAGACCACCACGGGCGTTAGGTTTGCCGGAAGATGCGGCTCGTCTGTCCCTGGCCACCCTTGACGACTGCGAGCGAGTCGTGTCCCTGTCGGCGCGCAGTGAACTGCGCAGGGCAATGCCCGTGCTGAGTAACTGGCGCGGCCGTGACGATGTGCGGATGGTGATGGAACGCTTTCGTCCTAGCGCCTGAGTCGTAGCGAGTCCAGGGCCGTCTCCTCGGTCCGGCCGTCCGCTGATTTCACGACTTTGTATGCCTGCGCGTCGGGTCGATCAGCGATCGCGGTAACCAACTCGGTGCCCGCGAAGTGCAAACCTGCGCCAGCGTCCGTGGCGTACCCGTCCGGCAGTGTGTCGCGCCTGATGTCCGCGACGTTGGGTTTGTCGAACAAGGCGACGTGGCTTGTCTGAACATCGCGGTCGTCAAACGCGGCGTAGAAGGCGTCACTGCTGCTTTCCCGGTCGCCGGTGCCGGTTGATATGAAGCACAACCGGGGTTTGGTTGTCTCGGCCAACTCGAAGGCGTAGCGGAAAAGGGGCGATGGTCGCCAAGGCGTCCGTGCTCGATTGAAGCCCATGGAGGTCGCCAGGATATGTGGTTGCCGGGCAGGCACGTATCCGCTCCTAACCCAATGTGCGCAGCAGGAACTCGTAGACGATCGCGGACATGAACGCCCGCTGCTCGTTGTCCGCAGCCGCGCCGTGGCCGCCTTCGATGTTCTCGTAGTAGTAGGGCGTGTGGCCCTGTTCGAGCATCCTGGCGGCCATCTTGCGTGCGTGGCCGGGGTGCACGCGGTCGTCGCGGGTCGAGGTCACGAAGAACGCGGGCGGGTACGCCTGTCCACTGTGGACGTTATGGTACGGCGAGAACTCCTTGAGGTAGGACCAGTCCGCAGGGTCGTCCGGGTCGCCCCACTCGGCCATCCAGGACGCGCCCGCCAGCAGCAGGTGGTAGCGCTTGAGGTCGAGCAGGGGGACCTGGCTCACCACGGCGCCGAACAGCTCGGGGTAGCGGGTCAGCATGACGCCCGCGAGCAGGCCGCCGTTGCTGCCGCCCTGTGCGCCCAGCCGCTCGGGCGTGGTGATCCCGCGCGCCACCAGGTCGCGGGCCACGGCGGCGAAGTCCTCGTAGGCCCTCGGCCGGTTCTCGCGCAGTGCCGCGCGGTGCCACGCCGGGCCGTACTCGCCGCCGCCGCGGATGTTGGCCACGACGTACGTGCCGCCCTGGTTCAGCCACGAGCGGCCCATGCCGCCCGCGTAGCCCGGGGTCAGGGAGACCTCGAACCCGCCATAGCCGTAAAGCAGCGTCGGACCGGTCGGGTTCTCGGGGCCGACAACGAAGTACGGCACCTTGGTGCCATCGTCGGAGGTGGCGAAGTGCTGGTCGACGCGCAGGCCGTCGGTGTCGAAGAACGACGGCGCCTGCTTGAGCACCTCGGCCTCGCCGCCGATCTCGCCGCGCAGCAGCGTCGCGGGCTGCAGATAGCCGCTGACGTTGAGGACGTACTCGTCGCTGTGGTCGGGGTCGGTGTCGATAACGTCAGCCGAGCCGACGTCCGGCACGCCGGGCAGCGGCGCGCGGGTCCAGCCCACGGGGCCTGGGGTCAGGACCTCCAGCTGGGACTTCACGTCACGCAGCTCGTTGAGGATCAGGTGGTTGCGCGTCCACGAGTACCCCGAGAGAGAGGTGTGCTCGTCGGGCTCGAACAGGACTGTCAGCTCACGGTCTCCCGCGAGAAAAGCGTCGAAGTTCGCGGCCAGCAGCGAACCGGCGCGGTAGGTGGTGTCGGCGACGGTCCAGTCGGTGCGAGGTAGGACCAGCAGCCACTCGCGGTGCGCGTCGGAGGTGGCGTCGTCGGGCACGTCGATCCGCACGAGGTCGCCCGAGGGGGTGCGCAGGAACTCCTCGGAGGTGAAGAAGTCCGGGTGCCGTCCGACGAAATCGCGCTCGAAGCCGGGGGTCGAGTCGTGGAAGGCGTAGGCCGAGACGTCCTCGGCTTTGCCCTCGAACACCAGTGTCGCGGTTTCCAAGGGTGTGCCCCGGAGCCATTCCTTGAGCACACGCGGATATCCGGACGTGGTCAGCGAGCCGTCGCCGAAGTCGGTGCCCACGTAGACCCGGTCGCGGTCGATCCACCCGACCCGGGACTTGGCCTCCGGGAGGGTGAACCCGTCGGCCACGAACTCGCGGGTGCGCAAGTCGAACTCGCGGACCACGGTCGCGTCCGCGCCCCCGCGAGACAGTTCGATCAGCGCTAGGTGGTAGTCGGGCTTGAGGACCGCCGCGCCGCTCCAGACCCAGTTCTCGCCCTCGCGCTCGGCCAGCGCGTCGACGTCGAGCAGGACGTCCCACTCGGGCGCGTCGGTGCGGTACTGATCGAGCGTCGTGCGCCGCCACAGGCCGCGCGGGTTGGCCGCGTCCTGCCAGAAGTTGTAGAGGAACTCGCCCCGGCGGCGCGGGTAGGGGATGCGGTCGTCGGCGTCGAGCACCTCCCGGATGCCCGCGCGCAGCGACTCGAACCGCTCGCCGCCCAGCTTGGCGGTCGTCTCGGCGTTGCGGGCCCGCACCCATTCGAGGGCGGTCTCGTCGGTGACTTCTTCCAGCCACAGGTACGGGTCGTCGGTCATGGGCGCCAGTCTGCCATCGCACTCATGGCGCCGTAGCGTGGTGGATGTGCTGATCGGATTCGCGGTTCCAGTGTCGGGTTCCTGGGCCACCACGGACAATGTTGTGCGCGTCGCGGAGCGGGCCGAGGAGTTGGGCTACCACTCGCTGTGGACCTTCCAGCGACTGCTGTCCCCGCCGGACGGCAGTTGGGGTGAGATGTACCGGTCGGTGCTGGACCCGATCGCGACCACCGGGTTCCTCGCGGCGCGGACCAGCCGGGTCCGGCTCGGGATCGCGGTGCTCAACCTGCCGTTCTTCGCTCCGCCACTGCTCGCCAAGCAACTGGCGACGCTGGACGTGCTGTCCGGCGGACGGCTCGACGCGGGACTGGGCATCGGGTGGGCCGAGGAGGAGTACATCGCCGTCGGCGCCGACCAGCGGGGCCGCGGCCGTCGGGCCGAGGAGTACCTGCCGCTGCTGCGCCGGTTCTGGAGCGATGGCGTCGTCGAGCACGAAGGCGAGTTCTACCGCGTGCCGCCGATCCGGATGGATCCCAAACCGGTGCAGGCAGGGGGACCGCCGATCTTGCTGGGCGCCACCGCCCCGGCCGCGCTGCGCCGCGCGGGCAGGCTGTGCGACGGGTGGGTGAGCAGCAGCCGAGCCGATCTTCCGTCGATCGGGGCGTCGATCGCGATCGTTCGCGAGGCCGCGCGGGAGGCAGGCCGCGACGTCGACGCCCTGCGGTTCGTCTGCCGCGGCGCCGTGCGGGTGCGGGAGACGACCCACGGTGATCGGCGGACCCTCACGGGCACCCTTGACCAGATCCGCGGCGACTTCGCCATGCTCGCCGAGCAGGGCATCACCGAGCTGTTCGTCGACCTGAACTTCGACCCCGAGATCGGTTCACCCGACGCCGACCCAGCCGAGTCGATGCGCCGGGCCCACGATGCCCTGACCGCGTTCGCTCCCTAGTCTCGCCAGCCCGAGACCTGCACGCCCTTGGCGATGTCGAGGCGGAACCCCAACTCGAACTCGGCGGACTTGCCCGGCGCCAGGTCGGTTTTCCAGGTGATCTCGCCGAGGTCGGTCTTCTCGACCGGTTCCGGGCGCAGGGTGACATCGCGGACCACGATCGACTCGCTGCGCGACACCGGCACCTGGTCGACGACGGTGATGTGCGCGTCGCGCGGGCCGAAGTTGCCGACCTTGATCCGGTAGGCGGCCTCCTGCCTGCGCGTGCTGCCCAGCACCGCCTTGCCAGCCGACCGGCGGACGAGTTCGCGCTCGACCCGGATGCGCTCGTCGACGCCCAGGGTCAGCTCGACCTCCTCTCCCGGTGCCCACGCGTCGAGGTCGGTCGAGCCGACGAACTCGTTGTCGTGGAAGATCGAGGCCCGGCCAGGCCGGAGTGTGTGTTCGGAGTTGTTAGTGACAGTCGCGCGCAGATAAGCCTCAGGGCCGCGCACGGGCATTGTCACGTGATCGGTTTCCGCTGGCAGCTCGACCACGGCGACGGTCGTGCGGTGGGCCGTGCCGTCGGCGGGCACCGCGATCGGCCGCGCGGGCCGGTAGGTCGCGGCGGTGGCGCCCTGCTCGACGGTGGCGAACGACTCCATCATCTCCGGCGCGGCGGCCATCGCGGGCGCCGCCGCGGGCATGGCGCCACCGGGGGCGGCCATGTCGGCCGCGCCGTACGCGCGGGCCGCTCTCGGCATGATCGGACGCAGCACGTCGACGTACCACGGCGACAGCTCGGGGACGTTGATCCCGTCGGTCGGCTGGGCGGTCGACAGGCGCAGATCGCACTCCGGCCAATCCTCGCCGGTGTGCTGGGTGACCAGGCCGTACCAGGTCACGGTCAACGCGCCGTCGGCCAGCCGCACGTCGTAGCGCGACTCCCAGTGCCCGCCGTGCACCAGGTAGGACAGTTCGATCTCCAGGTCGCCCGCCTCGACGACCTCCAACTCCACCTCCACGGCCATCCGGTCGGGGGCGCGGTGGCCGTAGCGGTCGTTGAGCTTGCGCTCGATCTCGTCGTGCTGCTCCTGGGTCTTGCGCCGCTGACTCGCCAGGTCGCGCTGGGCGGCCAGGACGTCGGCGAGCTGTCTGGCCAGCGCGCCGTTGACGTCGGCGACCCTGGCCGGGTCGGTCTCGTTGCGGGCAAGCGCCGGGGCGAAGGTACCTCCCACGCGCTTGGCGAGGGCGCTGACGACGTCGGCTTGGACGGTCAGCACGGCTTCCTTGTCGCTGATCTCGTCGAGCGCGGCGCGGATCAGGTCACGCTGTTCCTGCAGCTCGGCGAGGGTGCCGTCCGGGGTGCGCGGGTGGTGCTCGGAGCGCACGTCGACCCCCAGCACGGTCGCGGCGCCGCGACCGGTGACCCGGACCGAGTCCGGGTGCAGCGCCAGCGGCAGGCCGCCGACCAGCACCCGGCGCGCGCCCGCGTCGAGGCTGACCACGCCCTTGCGGGTGACTCGGGCCTGTCCCGGATAGACGGTCACGGCCACGATCGAGGCTTCCAGAGGACTTGTCACGACGCGAGGCTACCCATCGCGCGGGTTCCCGGCACGTGTCCACAGTGGATTCTTCGCCCTTTTGGCGGCATTGACACACTGTCGGACCAGGGGGAAAGGTGCGGACCCGACCTGCATCCTGCACATTGGAGCCAACCATGAGACGTGCGCGATCCGCCGTCGCAGCCGTGGCCGCCCTGCTCGCGGTTCCCCTGCTCACCACCCCCGCCTCGGCCCAGACCGACCCGCCCGCGCCGGTCTTCGTCGACGGCCAGGCCCAGCCCGTGTTCGACCCCGCCGATGTCGTGCGCCAGTCGCTGTGGGTGACCGCGCCTGTCGACAGCGACTTCGACGGCAAGGACGACCTGGTCCACGTCGAGGTCGTGCGGCCCCGCGCGACCGATCTCGGCATGAAGGTGCCGGTCGTCTACCAGGCCAGCCCGTACTACGCGGGCGGCAACGACGTGCCCAACCACAGCGTCGACCAGGAGCTGTACGTGCCGGGCAAGCCGGGCCACGGCGACCGCCGCACGGGCGCGCGCGGCCTCGGTGACGAGCGCGTGGCCGCGTCCGTCGGCCCGAATCCGGCCATCACCTGGCGATACGAGTCCTACTTCACCGCGCGCGGGTTCGCGGTGGTCTACGCGGAGTCGCTGGGCTCGGGCCTGTCGACCGGCTGCCCGACCAGCGGTGGCCGCAACGAGACGATCGGCGCGAAGTCGGTGGTCGACTGGCTCAACGGCCGCGCGGGCGCCAAGGACGCCGCGGGCAACCCGGTCGACGCGCCGTGGACGACGGGCAAGGTCGGCATGATGGGCGTGTCGTACAACGGCACCCTGCCCAACGCCGTCGCGACCACCGGAGTCCGCGGTCTGGAGACCATCGTGCCTATCGCGGCGATTTCCAGCTGGTATGACTACTACCGGGCCGACGGCGCGGTCGTGGCGCCGGGGACGTTCCAGGGCGAGGACCTCGACGTGCTCGCCGACTACGTCTACACCCGCGCGGACCGGGAGATCTGCAAGCCGGTCATCGCCGACATCGTGGCGCGACAGGACCGGATCACCGGCGACTACAGTCGGTTCTGGGACGAGCGCAACTACCTGGGCGACGTCTCCAAGGTCCGCGCGTCGGTGCTGGCGGTGCACGGTCTGAACGACTGGAACGTCAAGATGACCCACGTCGACCAGTGGTACTCCGCGATCAAGCGGCAGGGTGTCGAGCACAAGATCTGGCTGCACCAGTCCGGCCACGCCGATCCCTTCCGGCTGCGGCAGGCCGAGTGGCTGATCACCCTCAACCGGTGGATGTCGCACTACCTGTACTCGATCGACAACGGCATCGAGGACGAGCCGAAGGCCACGATCCAGCGCGAGGACAAGACCTGGCACGACGAGGCCGAGTGGCCCGCGGTGGGCACCGCGCCCGCGCGGCTTTTCCCGCGCGTCGGTGGCGCGACTGTCGGCGGACTCAGCGCGCGCCCGTCGTTCGGCAGGCCGGTGGTCGAGTCGTTGACCGACGACGTGTCGAAGACCGCTGAGGTGTTGGCCGCGGCGCCCGCCTCCGAGCACCGCCTGTCGTACGCCACGCGCCCGGCCACGCAGCCACTGCGCATCAGCGGTGGCGTGCGGGCCGACCTGCGGCTGTCGTTCAGCAGGCCCGCGGCGAACGTGACAGTGCTGCTGGTCGACCGGGCACCGGACGGGAAGACGTCGATCATCACGCGCGGGTGGACCGACCCGCAGAACCGGCACTCGCCGGGTCACACCCAGCCGATCCGACCGGGCAAGGCCTACGACATCGAGGTCGAACTCGTGCCGGACGACTACGTGCTGGGCGCCGGGCACAGCCTGGGCGTGGTGGTCATGTCCAGCGACTACGACTACACGCTGCGGCCCCAGCCGGGTGCGGGGATCTCGGTCGACCTCTCGCGCAGCAGCCTGATTCTGCCGGTCGTGGGCGGCCACTCGGCGCTGCGCTCGTCGGTGGGATGACACCGGGGTGCACCCCTAGTGCGGAAACTGTTCACACCCGAAGGCTTCCCCGCCGACTGACTGTCGTGGTCCGATCAACGTAATCGGATCTTCGCGGAGGTGGCAGTTGAACAGGTTCTCAGCCCTGGCATGCACCACCGTCGCCGCGGCGGCGCTCCTCGTTCTCGGTGAGGGCGTCGCCGCGGCGGCACCGGCTTTCCAGATGCCATTCCCCTGCGGTCAGGTGTGGAGTGGTCAGACCCGGACCAACCACAGCCCGGCCAACGCGGTCGACTTCAACCGGACCAACGACGACGGCGACCCGGTGGTCGCCGCGCTCGGCGGCCGGGTGACGCGCTCGGAGAGTGAGGGCGCGGCCAGCTACGGAAACTGGGTCGAGATCGACCACGGCAGCGGCTGGCGCAGCCGTTACGCGCACTTGTCGGTGCGGCGGGTGTCGGTCGGCGCGACCGTCAGCCAAGGCCAGCTGATCGGCGACGTCGGCAACACCGGCGAGTCCAGCGGGCCGCACCTGCACTTCGAGGAACTGCTCAACGGGGTGCCGCAGCGGATCGTGTTCAACGGCAGCCAGATCCTCTATTGGGGGACCCGCGGCTACACCAGCCAGAACAAGTGCGGCGGCGTCAACCCGTACTCGCCGGAAGAGGTGTGCGGCAGCGGCTTCACTCGGATCGATTCGGCGGCATTGGGGTCGCAGGGGACGACGTACCTGCTCTACAACTCCGGCACCGGGGCCAACTGCGTGGCGACGATCAAGGTGGTGTCGATCGGGACGCCGTCGCCGGTGTCGGCCTTTCTCGAAGTCCAAGGCTCCACCCGGACGACGGACTCGGGGTCCTTCTCCTACTACGCGGGGCCGGTCAAGAAGTCGGCCGCGAACCAGTGCGTGAAGTGGGGCGGGTCGGTCGGGTCCTCGGCTTACACCAGCCCGTTCGAGCACTGCGGCTGAGCAGGGTAGCGCGACGGCCCGACAGAACCGAGTTCTGTCGGGCCGTTTGTCCACATGGGGCGATTCATCCACAACCGGGAATGGTTGTCTGGCAAAGAGATCCACCGCCTCGCACAGTGGACACATGAACCTTGAACTCGACAACGGCGGCGACCTCGTGGCCGCCGTACCCCATCTCCTCGGCTTCCACCCCAGCGAGTCCGCTGTCGTGGTCACGGTGGAACCCGACGGCGACACCTTCGCCGTGGGGCCGGTCCTCCGGGCCGACCTTCCCGCTTCGGCAGAGGTGGTCGGCCTCTCCGCGCACCTCGCAGACACCTGCTCCCGCCACCGGGTCGGGCGGGCGCTGGTGGTCATCGTGGGCGGGCCAGGTCGGTTGTCCCACCGCGACTTCGTCGACCAACTCATCGCCGACCTCAACGCGGTGGGTGTGGTCGTGGACCATCCGCTGTGGGTGCGGACCGGGGCGGCGGGGGAGATGTGGTGGTGCTACGCCGAACCCGAGTGCTCCGGCGTCGTCCCCGACCCGGACATCACCCCGTTCGCGGTGATGAGAGCCGTCGAGGGTGCGATCACCTACCCGACCCGCGAGGCGCTCGTGGCCAGCCTGGCGCCAGACCCACCCGACATCCTCGACCAGCGCGCGCGGGCGTTGGACACGTTGGTGGGCGCCGAAGTCCGCGCCGCGATCCACGGCGAGTGCGACCCGAACGCGCTCGCCCGCGACATGGCCCTCATCCACGCCGCCGTCGCCGAGTTCGCCTCGGCCACCCGAGCCGAACCGGATCTGGACGAGGACCGACTCGTCGCCCTCACCCTCGCCCTGACCCAGGAGGACGTCCGCGGTGAATGCTTCAAGATCGTCCTCTCCGCCGACGCGGACGCCGCCACCCGCCTCTGGACCCGCCTCACCCGAAGCGCCCCAGCCCCGGAACGCGCCGAACCCGCCTGCCTCCTCGCGATCGGCGCCCACCTACGGGGCGACGGCGTGCTCGCCAACGCGGCCTTGGATGTCGCCTTGGCGGCCGACCCCGGCCACGAGGTCGCGGGCATGCTGAAGATCGCGGTACAGCACGCGATATCGCCGAAGGAACTCCGCCACATCCTGACCCGAGCAGGCCGGACCCCCTCCCCACGCGAGGGCCCACCCATCCCCGCCACGGCCCCAGCCTGACCACACCCGGCGGCCTGAACGACGGAAGGAGAGACAGACCGAACCAACCCCGTCCGACCCCGGTCGATCCCACACCGGGCTGACCGAACGCTCCTACGCACGTGTTCCGCTGCTGACTTTCGCGCCTCCGGTCCGACCCCGGCGGAGTGAAGCCGCTGGTGTCGGACCGGGCACTCGATGTGGGACAGGCGTACGGCGCTCGACCTACGACGTGGACAGGCCGAAACGGGCTTGGTGCCTGCCTGCCTGCCTGCCTGCCTGCCAGGCAGGCAGGCCTGGCCAGGACGGGATCTGTCCAAATCGGACTGACGGGTACTGCGCGGTCCTCCTACCCGCGGTCGCGGGTGAACTCCCAGGCGTCGGTGACGATGGTGTGGAGGTCGGTGCGTTCCGGCTTCCAGCCGAGGTTCTCGGCGGCGGCGTCGGCGGAGGCGACCAGGGTGGCCGGGTCGCCGGGGCGGCGCGGGGCGAAGGTGGCGGGGATGGGGTGGCCGGTGACCTGGCGGCAGGTCTCGACGACCTCGCGGTTGGAGAACCCGGTGCCGGTGCCGAGGTTGTAGATCTGGTGTTCGCCCTCGACGGTGTGGCTCAGGGCCAGCAGGTGTGCCTCGGCCAGGTCGAGGACGTGGATGTAGTCGCGGACGCAGGTGCCGTCCGCGGTGGGGTAGTCGTCCCCGTAGATGGACAAGGACTCGCGGGTGCCCATGGCGACCTGCAGGACGATCGGGATGAGGTGGGTCTCGGTGGTGTGCCGCTCGCCGTAGCGGCCGTAGGCGCCCGCGACGTTGAAGTAGCGCAGGCTCACCGCGGCCAGGCCGTGGGCCTTGGCGTAGGAGGTGATGGCGAGGTCGATGGCGAGCTTGGTCGCGCCGTAGGTGTTCGTGGGGCGGGTCGGTGCCGTCTCGAGGATGGGCACCTGCTCGGGCTCGCCGTAAGTCGCGGCGGTGGAGGAGAACACGAGTCGGGGGGTGCCGTGCTCACGCATGGCGTCCAACAGCTGAAGGGAGGTCAGTACGTTGCCGTTCCAGTACTTGCCGGGGTCCTGCATGGACTCGCCGACGAGTGACTTGGCCGCGAAGTGCAGCACGCCGTCGAAACCGTCGGCCAGCAGCACCGGGGCGACCTCGGCCAGGTCGCCCTCGACGAAGCGGGCGCCTTCAGGCACCGCGTCGGCGTGGCCGGTCGTCAGGTCGTCGACAACGGTCACCTCGTGTCCGGTCTCCACCAGCCTGGCGGCACACACACTGCCGACATACCCCGCTCCACCGGTCACCAGCAGCTTCACCGTGGTCCTCGCCTTCCTGCTTCGCGTGGCCACCCGGGTGGCCCTAGTAGTCGCGTCCCGCGCCTGGGGACGGCACCGCGGTGAACATCCGCGGCGCGGTGAACGAGCGTTCGGCGAACGCCGACGTCACCGCCGCGCGTACCTGCTCGTCCCGGTCGACCGGGACGAGGGCGATGGCCGTGCCGCCGAAACCGCCTCCGGTCATCCTGGCACCAAGCGCGCCCGCGCCGACGGCCGACTCCACCGCGACGTCGAGTTCGGGGCAGGACACCAGGTAGTCGTCGCGCAGAGACACGTGGGACTCGGTGAGCGCCGCGCCTATGAGCGGGAGGCTGCCCGCGCGCAGGCAGTCCACCGTGCGAAGCACCCGTGCGTTCTCGGTGACGACGTGGCGGGCCAAGGGCAACAGGTCCTCGGGGAGGCCGCTGATGTCGGTCGCGTCGCGCAGCGACGGCACGCCGAGCAGGTCGGCGGCGCGTTCGCAGGCCGTGCGCCGGTCGCCGTAGGCCGAGTCGGCCAGGGAGTGCCGCACACGGGTGTCGATGGCCAGCACGCCCAGGCCGTGGGCGGCTGGGTCGAACGGGATCTGCTCCTGCTCGTCGGAGCGCACGTCCACGAACAACACATGCGAGTCGACGCAGCAAAGGGAGGCTGTTTGATCCAACAGACCGGTGGGCACGCCGACGAAGTCGTTCTCCGAGCGCTGGATCCACCTGGCCAGTTCCGGCAGCGGCACCGTGGCGTCCGCGAGGCCGAGCAGGGCCAACGCCACCGCGCACTGCAGGGCGTGCGACGAAGACAGGCCCGCGCCGGTGGGCACGTCGCCGGTGATGACGAGATCGGCGCCGTCGGCGAAACCGTGTTGGCGCAACACCCACGCCACGCCGAACGGGTAGGCGGCCCAGCCGCCGGTGCGGTCGGGAGCGAGGTCGGCGACCGAGGTCGGGATGGCCCACTGGGCGTTGCCGTCCGAGCCGATCGTCACGGCGGTGAGGACGCCATCGGCTCTGGGCGACGCGGCGACGGCGATGCGGTGGCGCAGCGCGAAGGGCAGGACGTAGCCGTCGTTGTAGTCGGTGTGCTCGCCGATCAGGTTGACCCGGCCGGGGGCCGACCAGACTCCCTCGGGGGCGCGTTCGTGCAGCCGCCGGAATTCGGCGGCTGCCTGAACCGCCGGGCTCACGTCGAACGGGCCAGCACAGCGTGCAGGACGATCGGGGCCAGCTCGGCGGTGTTGCCCGCGCCGGTGATGGCGATGTTGCTGCCGTCGCCCTTCGACGCGGCGACGTCGATCATCTCGCCGGGCAGCACCCCGACGTGCTTGAGCTCGGCCATCAGGTGCGGGTCTAGCTGGACGTGCTCGGCGATCCGCCGGACCTCGACGCTGCCGCCGCCGCGGCGGGCGACCTCGTCGACCCGGACCAGGCCCGCCTCGACCGGCGGCGCGGGCTCGCCCTCGCCGAGCTGGTCGAGACCGGGGATCGGGTTGCCGTACGGCGAGGTGGTGGGGTGGCCGAGCAGCTTCACCAGCTTGCGCTCGACGGCCTCGCTCATCACGTGCTCCCAGCGGCAGGCCTCGCTGTGCACGTGTTCCCACTCCAGGCCGATGACGTCGACCAGCAGGCGCTCGGCGAGGCGGTGCTTGCGCATGACCGCGATGGCCAGGGACCGACCGTGGTCGGTCAGCTCCAGGTGCCGGTCGCCCGCGACCACGACCAAGCCGTCGCGCTCCATGCGGCCCACGGTCTGGCTCACCGTGGGACCGCTCTGGCCGAGGCGTTCGGCGATGCGGGCACGCAGGGGGACGACGCCCTCCTCCTCCAGCTCGTAGATGGTGCGGAGGTACATCTCGGTGGTGTCGATGAGATCGTTCACGCCGTTCCCCTTACGTCGGTTCCCATGGTAGTCGCTGGGGATGACAGGACAGCGACACGATGGTGGTCGATGATCTCGATCGGGGCTCGGGCAGGATGGCGGGGTGACCGCACTCACGCAGCCCATCGTCTCCACAGCCGACCTGCTGTCCGCCATCGACAGTCCCAACGCGCCGGTCCTGGTCGATGTGCGGTGGCGGCTCGGTGGCCCGTCCGGGCGGGAGGACTACGCAGCGGGCCACCTCCCCGGTGCCGTCTACCTGGACTTGGACACCGATCTGGCCGCCGAGCCGGGGGAGGGCGGCAGGCACCCGCTGCCCGACCCTGCCGACCTGGAGCGGGTCCTGCGGGCCGCGGGCGTGCGGGCGGACCGGCCGGTGGTGGCCTACGACGCCGACAACGGGTCGGTCGCGGCGCGGGTCTGGTGGCTGCTGCGGTGGGCCGGGCACCAGGACGTGGCGGTGCTCGACGGCGGCTACGCGGCGTGGGTCGCGCATGGCGGGCCGGTGGACACGGCCGTGGTGGTGCCGCGACCGGGTGACATCGAGGTGCGTCCTGGCGGGATGCCGGTCCTCGACGCCGGGGACGCGGCGGCGATGGCGCGCGACGGGATCCTGCTCGACGCGCGGGCGCCGGAGCGGTACCGGGGCGACGTGGAGCCGATCGACCCGCGGGCCGGGCACGTGCCGGGCGCGGTCAACGCGCCGTTCGCGGGCCACCTCGGCGAAGACGGCCGGTGGAAGCGGGCGGGCGCGCTCGCCGAGCGGTTCGCCGAGATCGGGGTGCGCGCGGGCGAACCGGTCGGCGCCTACTGCGGCTCCGGCGTCACGGCGTCGTCGGTGGTGCTGGCGCTTGAAGTGGCCGGGGTGACGACGCCAGAGCGGCCCGCCGCGCTGTACGCGGGTTCGTGGTCGCACTGGTGCGTGGACCAGGGCAGGCCAGTGGCGACCGGCGACCAGCCCTAGCCGGTTAATCCTGCCCGACCCGGCCGTAGGTCCAGGGGTCGTGACCCTGCCAACCGGGGTTGTCGCGGTAGGGAACCGGTCCCACTAGTGCTGTGTCCATGAACGTTGTCGGGCTATCGGCGGATCCAGGTTTCCGCTGGGCGTGCCGCCGGAATGCCGCTCGTACTGGGTGTACTTGGGCGTTTCGGCGGTGCGGCCGGCGGGAAGCTGGGCCGTCGAGAGCCTGGCAACGTTCGTGGACACAGCACTAGGGTCGACACATGGGTGATCGAGCCACCGTCGTCTGGGACGCCTCCCTGCTCGGGTACGACCTGGGTGGTGAGCACCCGTTCAACCCGATCCGGCTCGAACTGACCATGCGCCTGGCCGCGGCGCTCGGGGTGTTGGACGGGGTGACCCTGCAGGTCCCGGAGCCCGCCGCCGAGTCCGATATCGAGCGCGTGCACGAGCTCGACTACGTGCGGGCCGTGCAGCGGGCGCCGACGGTCGGGTGGGATGTGGGGCATGGGCTTGGCTCGGCCGACAACCCGGTGTTCGACCGCATGCACACCGCGTCGGCGTTGGTCGTCGGCGGGTCGTTGTTGGGTGCCAGGCACATCGCGGAGGGCACGGTCGACCGGGCGGTGAGCATCGCGGGCGGTCTGCACCACGCGATGCGGGACCACGCGTCCGGGTTCTGTGTGTACAACGACTGCGCTGTGGCGATCTCGTGGTTGCTCGACAACGGGTTCGACCGCGTCGCGTACCTGGACGTCGACGTCCACCACGGCGACGGGGTGCAGGCGGCGTTCTATGACGATCCGCGGGTGCTGACCGTGTCGCTGCACCAGAGTCCGATGACGCTGTGGCCGGGCACCGGTTTCGTCAACGAACTCGGCGGCCGGGGCGCGCAGGGGTCGGCGGTCAACATCCCGCTGGCGCCGTACACCCGGGACGCGGCGTGGCTGCGCGCGTTCACCGGGGTGGTGCCGTCGCTGCTCAAGGCGTTCCGGCCGCAGATTCTGGTCACCCAGTGTGGCGTCGACACCCATGAGGAGGACCCGCTCGCCGACCTCGCCCTGTCTGTCGACGGCCACCGCGCGATCTACCGGACGCTGCGCGACTTGGCCGATCGGTACGCGGGTGGCAAGTGGCTGGCGACCGGCGGCGGTGGCTATCAGCTGCTGCGGGTGGTGCCTCGCTCGTGGACCCACCTGATCGCCACCGTGCTCGACCGCGACGTCGCCCCCGAGACCCGGGTGCCCGCGCAGTGGACCGCCTCGGTGCGCAAGATCGCGCCGAACGCCGACCTGCCGCTGACCATGAGCGACGGCCGGGACACCGCCTTCGAACCCTGGGACGGCGGGCTCGACCAGCCCGTCGACGCCGTGATCCGCGATGTGCGGCGCGCGGTGTTCCCGCTGCACGGCCTCGACCCGGACGACCCCCGGGACTGACGCCTCCGCGCGAAGGTGGGACCGATCTGGTTCGCTCTTACCGCGTGGGCCGAGTCCGCGCCCGATCTGGACGACCGAGGAACCGACGTGGCCGATTCAGCTGACGCGCCCGATCCCTACGCGTATCCGCGCGACTGGGAAGCCGATGTCGTGGCCGCCGACGGTCGCACCGTCCATCTGCGGCCCATCGTCCCCAGCGACGCCGACGCGCTGCTCGCCTTCCATGGCAGGCTCTCCGACCGCACCCGCTACTTCCGCTACTTCGCGCCGTACCCGCGGATCCCGGCCAAGGACCTGGTCCGATTCAGCACCGTCGACCACCACGATCGGGTGGCTTTCATCGCCCTGCTGGGGGACGACATCGTCGCCGTCGGGCGGTACGAGCGCCTGAAGGACCAGGACTCGGCCGAGGTGGCGTTCGTGGTCGAGGACGAGCACCAGCGGCGGGGGCTCGGGTCGATCCTGCTGGAGCACCTGGCCGCCGCCGCGCGGGAGCGGGGGCTGCGCCGGTTCGAGGCGGAGGTGCTGGCCGAGAACGCGCAGATGATCCGGGTGTTCCGCGACGCCGGGTACCAGGTCAGCCGCGAGTTCGAGGAGGGCGTGGCGCACCTGGAGTTCGACATCGACCCGACCGAGGACTCGGTGCGGGTGGCGTGGTCGCGCGAGCAGGCCGCCGAGGCGCGCAGTGTGCACAACCTGCTCAACCCACGCGCCGTCGCGGTGATCGGCGCCTCGACCGACGAGACCAAGATCGGGTACGCCGTCCTGCGGAACCTGCTCGCCGCTGGGTTCGCGGGTCCAGTGTTCCCGGTCAACGCCGAGCACCGGTCCGTGCGCGGGGTCCGGGCCTACCCGACTGTCCTCGATATCCCCGACCCGGTCGATCTCGCCGTCGTCGCCGTGCCCGCGTCCCGGGTCGACGATGTCATGGACGCGTGTATGGCCAAGGGTGTCCAAGCCCTCGTCGTGGTGACCTCCGGCTACGCCGAGACCGGCCCCAACGCCGAGCGCAGGCTCGTCGACGAGGCCCGCGCGCACGGCATGCGGGTGGTCGGCCCGAACGCGCTCGGGGTGATCAACCTGGACCCGAAGGTGCGGCTCAACGCCAGTCTCGCGCCGACGCTGCCCGCGCGCGGGCGGACCGGGTTCTTCTGTCAGTCCGGCGCGCTGGGCACGGCGATCCTGGCCGACGCCGCCGCGCGCGGGCTCGGTCTGTCGACGTTCGTCTCGGCGGGCAACCGGGCCGACGTGTCGGGCAACGACATGCTGCAGTACTGGGAGACCGATCCCGCGACCGACGTCGTGCTGCTCTACCTGGAGTCGTTCGGCAACCCGCGCAAGTTCGCCCGGCTGGCGCGCAGGCTGGGCCGCAGCAAGCCGATCGTGGCGGTCAAGTCCGGCCGCAACGCGGTGCTGCCCGCGCTGGCCGCGACCGGTGTCACGATCGACGACGCCAGCGTGCAGGCGCTGTTCGAGCAGGCGGGCGTGATCCGGGTCGAGTCGATCGCGCAGCTGTTCGACACCGCGCTCCTGCTGGCCCATCAGCCGCTGCCACCGGGGGAGCGGGTCGCGGTCGTCGGCAACTCGTCGGCCATCGGCGTGCTCGCCGCTGACGCCGCGCTGGCCCAGGACCTCGTGCTGGCGGGCGACCCGGTGGACGTCGGCGCGCAGGCCGGGCCCGAGGTGTTCGCCGCCGCGGTCGCCGACGCACTGCGCCGCGACGACGTGGACTCGCTGATCGTGGTGTTCGTGCCCCCGCTGGCCATCCCCGGCACGGCGTTCGCCCGCGCCCTGCGCGAGGCCGCCGCCGACGTCGCCGAGGCGGGGACAAAGCCGATCGTGTCGACGTTCCTCGCGGTGGAGGGCGTCCCCGCCGAACTGGTCGTGGCGGGCCCGGGCGGCGGTCCGGGCCGGGGCTCGATCCCGTCGTATCCGAGCCCGGAGCGGGCTGTGGCGGCGTTGGCCCGCGCCACCCGGTACGCCCGGTGGGCTTCGGCTCCACTCGGCGAATACCAGCGGCCAGAAGGGATCGACGCCGCGGCCGGGGCCGCCGTCGTGGCCGCGGCGGCCGTCGAAGGGTCCGAAGTGGACTTGACCGACGAGCAGACCCGCGCGCTGCTGGGCGCCTACGGCATCGACGTGATGCCGTATCGCGTGGTCGAGAGCGCCGACGAAGCTGTGGCGGCGGGCATGGACCTTGGGCTGCCGGTGGTGATGAAGACCGCCGACCCCCGGTTCCGCCGCCGCAACGACCTGGTCGGCGTGCGCCTGGACCTGACCGCGGAGGACGCCATCCGCGCCGCGCACGCCCAGCTGCGCGAAGTGTCCGGTGTGGACACGGTGTACGTGCAGCGGATGGCGCCCAAGGGGATCTCGTGCACGATCGGGCTGCAGGACGACCCGTCGTTCGGCTCCCTGCTGTCCTTCGGGCTGGCGGGCGTGATCAGCGACCTGCTCGGCGACCGCGCCTACCGGGCCGTCCCACTCACCGACGCCGACGCCGCCTCGATCGTCCGCGCGCCGCGCGCGGCACCGTTGCTGGCGGGCTACGGCGGCGGTGAGCCCGCCGACCTCAAAGCGTTGGAGGACCTGGTGCTGCGGGTCGCCGCGCTCGCCGAGGACCTGCCGGAGGTCCGGATCCTCACGGTGGAGCCGATCCTGGCCTCGGCCGCGGGCGCCTATGTGTCGGGCGGACACGCCAAGGTCGGCCCGCCGCCCACCCGGCCGGACGCGGGGCCCCGCAGGCTGCGCCCGCTGGCCGAGTCCCAGGACTAGCAACCAACGGTTGCGCGATGCGACGTGGTCGGCTAGCTTGATGTGCAACCAAACGTTGCACATTGAGGAGAGTGTGAGCATGGAGTACGGCAGCATCGAACGGGAGATCCACGTCGACGCCGCGCCGGAGGTGGTCTTCGAGGTCGTCAGCCGCCCCGAGCACATCTCGCAGTGGTGGACCGACGACGCCGAGGTCGAAGCCACCCCCGGCGCGGTGGGTGAGCTGGTCTGGGGCGACCGGGTCAACGTCGTCCCGATCAAGGTGGTGAACGTTGAGCCGCCTCGGTTGTTCTCGTTCCGCTGGTGCCATCCCGATGGCAGGGTCGACGCCGCCCAGTCGCTGCTGATCACCTTCGAGCTCACCCCGGCGGGCGCGGGCACCAGGATCCGGCTTACCGAGACCGGGTTCCGGGAGATGGGCTGGACGGCGGCGAAGGTGGCGGAGCAGTACCGCGAACACAGTGTCGGTTGGGACACCTTCGTTCCCCGGCTCGGCGAGTACCTCGCGCGGCTGGTGTCGACTCCATGACCGCCGCCGTCGACGACGACCTGTGGTCCGCGATCGGGGATCCGACCCGTCGGCGGATGCTCGACCTGCTCCTGGCCGACGGCGACGGCACCGCCACCAGTCTCAGTGAACGGCTGCCCGTGACCCGGCAGGCCGTCGCGAAGCATCTCGGCGTGCTCGACCGCGTCGGCCTGGTGCACGCCGCGCCCGCCGGGCGCGAGCGGAGGTACCGGGTGGACGAGGCGCAACTCGCCCGCGCGGTCGCGCAGCTCTCGTCGGTGGGGGCGGCGTGGGACGCCCGGCTCCGCCGGATCAAGCGGATCGCCGAGGCCATTCAGCGCGGGAAAGACCAGTGAACGCACATGGAAGGAAGAGTCAAATGGTGGACATCCTGCACAGGGTAGGAATCAAATCGCCGGTGGCCGAGGTCTACGCGGCCCTGACCACCGTCGAGGGGCTCGCGGGCTGGTGGACGACCGACACCCAAGGCGACGGCGACGATCTCGGCGGCGTGCTCCGGTTCCGGTTCGGGGCGGGCGGATTCGACATGAAGGTCCTCGACCTCGACCCGGGCAAGCGCGTGCTGTGGGAGGTGGTCGACGGGCCCGAGGAGTGGATCGGCACCGAGGTGGCCTGGAACCTCGATCAGGTGGACGACCACACCGTCGTGCTCTTCCATCACCGAGGCTGGAAGGAGCCGGTGGAGTTCATGCACCACTGCAGCACCAAGTGGGCGGTCTTCCTGATGAGCCTGAAATCGCTGGTCGAGACCGGGACAGGCGCGCCGGATCCGCACGACGTCAAGATCGACAACTGGAACTGAGTCAGCAGGTCCGGTTGGCGTTGAGGCAGTCGACCACGGCCGCGATCCGCGCCTCGGAGCGCGCGCTGACGAGGTGCGCGTGGTCGGTCAGGGCTGTCGGTGGGGCGGCCGTCCCAGCAATCGGGGAAGTCGAACACTCGCACGGTTCGGCCGGTGCAGTCTGGATAGCTCGTTACCGAGTCCGGTGCGATGACCGGGGCGTTATGGTCGGCGCCCGCGCGGTTGCTGCCGACGCCTTCACCACGGACAACGCCCTCACGGCCGGGCCGACGACGTGCCGCGACGGCGACCCGTCGACGTTCTCCTGGCCGGGGTCGGGACACGGCGGGCCGAGATCGCCCGTCGTCAGGGCGGCCTGCGGTACGCCAATTTCGCCGGGTGGTGCGCTCGGCGGCACGTGGCTGACCAGGCGGATCGGCCCGCCGCCACCGCGGGAACCGAAGGCGCTCGCCTACTTAGTGCTAGTGATCACATAGCCCGGTCGACCACGACCGCCACGCCGAGTCCGGCGGCTCCGCTCACCCCGGCCACCCCGACCCGGCCGGACCGCCGCTCCAGTTCCTCGACGCAGTCGCCGACCATGATCGCGCCGGTGGCGCCGAAGGCGTGGCCGGTGGCGATGGTGCCGCCGCTGGGGTTGAGCCGCTCCGGTCCGGCGTCGAAGTCGCGGCGCAGGCGCAGGCAGAGCGCGGCGAAGGCCTCGGCGAACTGGAACACCGCGACCTCGCCGGGCAGCACGCTCGCCCGGCGCATGGCCGCCGACATCGCCGCCTGTCCCGCGGTGAGCATGGTGACCGGGTCGTGGGCGACCACCGCCGAGGACACCAGCCGCGCCCGCGGGGTCATGCCTAATCGCCGGGCCGCCCGCGCGTCGCCGATCAGCAGCAGGGCGGCGCCGTCGGCGGTGGCGGGGGAGGTGGCCACGGTGTGCCGGTGCTCGATCCGGTCCGGCCACGCCCGGCTCGACAGCGCGAGTTCGTCCTGTCCGTCCGCGCCGATCGCGGCGAAGGCGGGCGGCAGCGCGGCCAGCGTCGTGCGCGAGGTGCGGGGTCGGACCAACTCGTCGCGGGTCAGTCCGCCGAGGGGGACCAGCGACCGGTCGAACGCGTCGGCCCGCCACGCCGCGGCCGCTTTGTGGTGTGACTCCAAGGCGAAGGCGTCGAGATCGTCGCGGGTGAAGCCGTCGATGGTGGCGTTGAGATCAGCGGCTATTCCCATGTGGACGGACCCGGTCCTGGCCACCACCTCCGCGTCTATCCACAGTGGAGCGCGGTCGCTGAACATGGGGACGCGGGAGACGCTCTCGACCCCGCCCGCCACCGCAAGGCCGAGTTCGCCGACCTTGACCCTGGCTGCGACCTGGGCCACCGCGTCGATCCCCGACGCGCAGAACCGGTTGACCGTGATCCCCGGCACGTGGTCGCCCCAGCCCGCGAGCAGCGTGGCTGTCCTGGCCAGGTTGCCGCCCTGCTCGCCCACCTGCGACGCGCAGCCGACCACCACGTCCTCGACCGTGCCCGGGTCGAACCCGCCCCGCTCGACCAGCGCCCGCTGCAGGCCTGTGACCAGGTCCAACGCGCTGAGCTGGTGCAGCCCTCCGGTGCTGGTACCCCGTCCGCGCGCGGTGCGGACGTAGTCCAACACATAGACCTCGTTCATCCACACCTCCCTGGTGGACCCCGTGTAGTTGTAGTCTCGAATTCACGGCCCAGGCAAGGATGGGGGGACTGTGGACGTCGAGATCCTCGGTCGCGCGCTGAGCACCTTGCCCAGCGACGACGACCATCCCTACCGCACCGGCCCCTGGCGCCCGCAGACCGTCGAACGCGCCGCGACCGATCTCGATGTCGTCGGCGAGCTGCCCGCCGATCTCGACGGCGTCTATCTGCGCAACACCGAGAACCCCGTGCACCCAGCGATCGCCGAGTATCACCCGTTCGACGGCGACGGGATGGTGCACGTGGTCGGGTTCCGCGACGGCAAGGCGTTCTACCGCAACCGCTTCGTGCGCACCGACGGCTTCCTGGCCGAACAGGCCGCCGCGCGTCCGCTGTGGGCGGGCATCGCCGAGCCGCCGGAGTGTGCGCTGCGACCGGGCTGGGGCGCCCGCGGCGGGCTCAAAGACGCGTCCAGCACCGACATCGTGGTGCACGCGGGCGTCGCGCTGACCAGCTTCTACCAGTGCGGCGAGCTCTACCGGCTTGACCCGCTGACCCTCGACACGCTCGGCAAGTCCACTTGGGACGGTAAGTTCCCGGCCTGCGGAGTGTCCGCGCACACCAAGGTCGACCCGGCGACCGGTGAGCTGCTGTTCTTCAACTACAGCAAGGAAAAACCCTATCTGAACTACGGTGTGGTCGACTCCGACAACCGGCTCGCGCACTACGTCGAGGTGGACCTGCCCGGACCCCGCCTGCCGCACGACATGGCGTTCACCGAGAACTACGCGATCCTCAACGACTGCCCGCTGTTCTGGTCGCCGGACCTGCTCGCCGAAGGCAAGCACGCCGCCCGGTTCCACCCCGAACTCCCGCTGCGGCTGGGCGTGGTCCCGCGCCGCGGCGGCGACGTGCGGTGGTTCGAGGCCGAGCCGACATTCGTGCTGCACTTCGTCAACGCGTACGAGGATGGGGAGTCGATCGTCGTCGACGGGTTCTTCCAGGGCGACCCGGAAGGGCAGCGCGGATCGTTCCCCGGCGACCGGCGCTACGCGCGGATGTTCCGCATGCTCTCCCTCGACGGGATGCAGACGCGGCTGCACCGCTGGCGGCTGAACCTGCGCACGGGGACCACCGTCGAGGAACGAATGACCGAGTCGATCACCGAGTTCGGTATGATCAACTCCGGCAGCGCGGGACGTCCCTACCGCTACGCGTACGCCTCGACGGGGGAGCCGGGCTGGTTCCTGTTCGACGGTCTGGTCAAACACGACCTGTCCACCGGCCGCGAGGAGCGCTACCGCTACGGGCCGGGCGTCTACGGCAGCGAGACCGCGTTCGCGCCCAGGGCGGGCGCCCAAGACGAGGACGACGGCTACCTGATCACCATGACCACTGACATGACCTCGGACCTGTCCGAATGCCTGGTGTTCGACGCCCGCCGGGTCGCCGACGGACCGGTCGCCCGGCTCCGGCTGCCCGAGCGGGTCTCCAGCGGCACCCACAGCACGTGGGCGGCTGGCGCGGACCTGCCCGGCTGGCGCGACGCCGACCACCCGGCGAGCGCGATCGGCCTGCCCACGGCATGATCCACCCGCCGGACACGCCCACCGCCCTGCATCCCGGTGGCGACAACTCGATCGCGTACCTCATCGGCGTCCTTGCCGACGAGTGGACGATGCTGATCCTGAGCCACGCCGTGCGGGGCGTCGACCGGTTCGACCAGTGGCTGGAGCTGCTGCCGATCACCCCGTCGCTGCTCGCGGGCAGGCTGCGCCGCATGACCGAACTCGGCTTGGTGGTCCCGGTCGACGACCGCCATCTCCTGACCCGCCGCGGCGTCGCGCTGTGGCCGCTCATCGTCAGCGTGGTCGCCTGGGAGGGCGACTGGGGCGACGACCACGCCGAGCCACTGCCGCTGCTGTGGCACCGCCCGTGCGGCACCCAGGTGAAACCCCGGATGGCCTGCGGGACCTGCGGTGAGTCGGTGGCCAGGCAGGACGTGGTCGGCGAGTTCGGCCCCAGCGGCTCGTGGCCGCGGTCGGCGCCCAGCGCCGCGACCCGGCGGCAGCCAGGGGGATCGGCCAGCCTCGGACCCGCGTTCTACCCGCACAGCCGCGCGCTCATAGGCAACCGGTGGTCGGCGGCGATGCTCGGCTCGATCTTCCTCGGCGCGACGAGGTTCTCCCAGTTCCACCGCCAGGTCGGCGCTCCCGCCACAGTGATCGCCGATCGGCTGCGCGTCTTCCGCGAGATCGGCGTGCTCACCGCGACCGGCGAGCAGGACCCGCCGGACCGTGCGACGTTCAAGCTCACCGAGAAGGGCCGCGAGTTCTTCCCGGTGGTGCTGTCCGGCCTGCAGTGGTGCCGCGAGTGGTTCGTCGCGCCGGAGGGCCCGGCCATCGACTTCGCCCACCGCGGCACCGACCACCGGTTCACCCTGCGGCTGGTGTGCCCGGGCTGCGCGGAACCGCTGGCAGGGCGCGACATCGAGGTGACGGTGCAACCTGGCTAGCCGCCCGCTCCGTCCCCCTTCCATGAACCGTTTCGGAATCGCCATAGCCGTGTTGATCGCGCTGGCGGGCTGCGGCACCCCGCGGTCGGCCGGTCCAGAACTCCCGCCCGCGTCGAGCGCGCCGAACGTGCAGCCCGGGGTCACCCCACCGGCGCAGGGCACCCCAGTGCCCGCGAACCGGGTCGACGGGGGTGCCTTGCCTGAGGGGTTTCCGCGGACCGTGTGGACCGAGGAAGGCGGGGCGACGTTGCGGGTTGTCGCTCAGGAGGGCGGCTGTGGGAAGGCCAGTGTCGAGGTGGCTGAGCAGTCGGCGGCCAGGGTCGCGCTGACCTTGATCGAGACCACGCCGTCCGAGCCGCGACAGTGCACGTTGGACATTCGGTTCCCGGAGCTGCGGGTCGACCTGGACAAGCCGCTGGGGGAGCGCACTGTGGTGTTGCGTGCCGAGCGGCGGACCGCTTAGGACGGCCTGCTTTGGCTGCCCGTTCTGCTGGGCCCCTTGCGGGAGTGCTGCAGTAGGGCGGGTGTCCCGATGCAACCCGCTGTGGGCCTAGTACCGTCCTTTCACCATGAAGACCTCGATGTTCGCCGCTGGAGCAGCCCTGGCCCTGCTCGCCCTGACAGCGTGTGGCCAGCAGGCCGACCAGGCCACCGGCGCGGGATCGTCGACGACGTCCCCGCCGAGTTCCACCACCACGGCCGCGCCCACCACGGCGCCGTCGTCGGTGAGTCCGACGGCTCCGGCCACCACCCCCGCCCCGGGTAAGCCCACAGAGCCGCCCGTCACCGGTGTCCCGGCCGAGTTCGCGCCGCTGCCCGCGGGGCAGGTCGAGTCGAAGTCGCTGCCCGACACCTATAACGAGCGGCGGGTCTGGTCGTCGCCGGACGGTAAGACGTTGCAGCTGATCGGCATGGCGCGGGACGCGTGCGAGGTGATCGAGGGAGTGGTCGAGGAGTTCTCCGCCACGACCGTTCGCATCGCGCTGCGGCCCATGGCGCAGCCACAGGGCGGGCCCGAGGGCCAGGCGTGCGCCATGGTCATCACCCCGAAGCCGGTGACCGTGCCGCTGCGCGAGCCGCTGGGCAAGCGCACGGTCATCGTGACCGCCGACATCTAGACCTTCTCCGTTCGGTGAGCGCGGGCGTGGTCCTTCGGGGCTGCGCCCGCGTTGTCGTGAACGGTGCCCTTCGTCACGCGGATCGCCGGGTTTTCCGGCTTGATCGCGGCGAATTCCGGGCTTCACGGTGTTACCGGTAAGTAATTTACCGGGTCGGCTTGCGATTTGAACCTCCCAGGTCGGATGGGCAGTCGATCGTGATCCGATCATGAGTCGCCGATCTTGTTGTCACCCTGGGTAAGTGTTACGCGAGGCCGTCCTGGGGAAATAGACCCAGATCACACGCCTTTGCCTTCTTTGGTTGCTCATGGTTAACGTCGCTGGGAACGTCACGGTTCGGTTACGAGGGCATGGCCACCTGGCCAACCGGGATCCCCCGCCCGGGGCCCGACCGGATCTCCCCGAGACGGAAGGCACTATCGCTATGTCCTGCACGGCCACAGACGGCAGTAAACGTCTCCCGGCACCGGCCGGGTTCCTGCCCACGCGGCACACGCCGCGCAAGCACCTTATGGCGGCGGTTCTCGCCGCGGGAGCGGTCCTCACCGTGGGCGCCCCCCTCGTCGCGGGTTCGCCCGCCGCTGAGCCCGACAGCCGGGTCCAGGAAGTCCTGCGGATGGCTTACTCCACTCCGCTGGCCAAGGCGGGCAACCAGCCCGCGCTGGTCGCCCCGCGCCCGGTCGCCATCGACCCGGCTGCCGAGGCGCGCAAGCTTGACCTCGCCGCCCAGTTCGAACAGCGCAAGCGCGACCAGGCCGCCGCGGCCGAGCAGCAGCGCCTGGCCGAGCAGCAGGCCGCCGAGAAGAAAGCCGCTGAGCAGCGGGCCGCCGAGCAGCAGGCGGCTAAGCAGAAGGCCGCGGCCGAGAAGGCCGCCCGTGGCTTCGTGCGTCCGGTCGAAGGCAGGCTCACCTCGACCTTCGGTGCCCGCTGGGGCACCACCCACTACGGCATCGACATCGCCAACAGCATCGGCACCCCGATCGTGTCCGTCGCGGCGGGCACAGTGATCGAGGCGGGTCCGGCCAGCGGCTTCGGCCTCTGGGTCCGCGTCCAGCACGACGACGGCACCGTGACGATCTACGGCCACGTCAACGAGATCATCGCCAAGACCGGCACCCGGGTCACCGCGGGCCAGAAGATCGCGACCGTGGGCAACCGCGGCCAGTCGACCGGCCCGCACCTGCACTTCGAGGTGTGGCTGGGCGGCTCGAAGAAGACCGACCCGATCGCCTGGCTACGCCAGCGCGGCGTCGGGCTGTGACATGGCACGGCCTCCGGCCGTGCGGCTCGGCCGCCTTCAGGTGACGGTTTCGGGCGCCACGAACACGACGACTGCGTCGCGTGCCCGTGGCGCCCGAAACCGTCACCGCGGCCGAGCGTCGTTGGCGAGTTTCACGAAGTTCCACGACCCCCGCCGGCCAAGCTGCGGTCGCCCTTCTCTGCTCATCTGCCGCTGCTGTGGTGGCGGCGATCTGGGGTGATCAGCGGCGGAACGAGATCTGTAGGGTCGGCGCCGAGGTGCCTGCGAAGAAGTCGTTGCCCTTGTCATCGACGACGATGAACGCGGGGAAGTCCTCGACCTCGATCTTCCATACCGCCTCCATCCCCAGCTCCGCGTACTCCAGGACGTCGACCTTCTTGATGCAGTCCTGGGCCAGCCGCGCGGCCGGGCCGCCGATGGAGCCGAGGTAGAAGCCGCCGTGGGTCTGGCAGGCGTCGGTGACCTGCATGGAGCGGTTGCCCTTGGCGAGCATGACCATCGACCCGCCCGCGGCCTGGAACTGCTCGACGTAGGAGTCCATGCGGCCCGCGGTGGTCGGGCCGAAGGATCCAGACGCGTAGCCGGTGGGCGTCTTGGCCGGTCCGGCGTAGTACACCGGGTGGTCCTTGAGGTACTGCGGCATCGGCTCGCCCGCGTCGAGGCGTTCCTTGATCTTGGCGTGGGCGATGTCGCGAGCCACGACCAGCGGGCCGGTCAGCGACAGGCGGGTCTTGACCGGTAGCGCGGCCAGGGTGGCCCGGATCTCGTCCATCGGGCGGGTCAGGTCGATCCTGACCACGTCGTCGGACAGGTCCTCGCCGGTGATCTCCGGGAGGAACCGGGCCGGGTCGCGCTCCAGCTGCTCCAGGTAGACGCCGTCGGGGGTGATCTTCGCCTTGGCCTGGCGGTCGGCCGAGCACGACACCGCGAGGCCGACCGGGCAGGACGCGCCGTGGCGGGGCAGCCGGATGACCCGGACGTCGTGGCAGAAGTACTTGCCGCCGAACTGGGCGCCGATGCCGAACTGGCGGGTCATCTCCAGCACCTGCTGCTCGAGGTCGACGTCGCGGAAGGCGTGGCCCGCCGCCGAGCCCGAGGTGGGCAGGGTGTCGAGGTAGCGGGCGGAGGCGAGCTTGGCGACCTTGAGGTTCTGCTCGGCCGACAGCCCGCCGACGACGATGGCCAGGTGGTACGGCGGACAGGCCGCGGTGCCCAGGCCGCGCAGCTTCTCGTCGAGGAACTTGGCCAGCCGCGTCGGGTTCAGGACGGCCTTGGTCTCCTGGTACAGGAACGTCTTGTTCGCCGAACCGCCGCCCTTGGCCATGAACAGGAACTCGTAGGACGGGTCCGTGCCGGGCTTGGTGTGGATGTCGATCTGCGCGGGCAGGTTGGTGCCGGTGTTCTTCTCGTCCCAGAACGTCACCGGGGCCATCTGCGAGTACCGCAGGTTCAGCTCCTGGTAGGCCTCGAACACCCCGCGCGAGAGTGCCTGCTCGTCGGCGCCGCCGGTCAGCACGGTCTCGGTGCGCTTGCCCATGACGATCGCGGTGCCCGTGTCCTGACACATCGGCAGCACGCCGCCCGCGGAGATGCACGCGTTGCGCAGCAGGTCGGTGGCCACGAACCGGTCGTTGGCGCTGGCCTCCGGGTCGTCGACGATCGCGCGCAGCTGCGCCAGGTGCGACGGCCGCAGCAGGTGCTGGATGTCCTTGACGGCCTCCTTGGCCAGCAGGGTCAGCACGTCCGGGTCGACCTCGAGGAACCGGCGTCCAGCGGCCTCGACGACCCGCACACCCTCGGCGGTGACCAGCCGGTATTCAGTGGTGTGGTCCGGGCCGAGCGGCAGCACGTCGGTGTACTCGAAATTCGTGGTGGCGGTCACGATCTGCGGGCTCCCTTGCGCGCGTCCAATTCCCTAGGAACCTACTCGCCCCGCCCGCTGAACTCCCGGTCCAACGCTGTGATCCTGGCCCCGTGACAAAGATCCTGGCGCCGTGAACAGACCCTGGAAAGCCGGAAGGCCGGGGCGGCCCCCGGCCGTCCCGACCTCCCGTCGAAAGCGAGCGCGGGATCTCTCCCGCCTCGCGCGGTCTGAGCATGACGGTGCCGTGACTCAGGTCACATGTCAACGCTGCTATCTAGGTGACGTACCGGCGGCCGAAAGGGTTGCTCGGAGTGGTCGGAATTCTTCGAGCAACCCTGGAGATCAGCTCGCGTACGCGCGCAGCTTCTCGGCCCGCTCGCCCTGACGCAGCTTCGACATGACCTCGCGCTCGATCTGGCGGACGCGCTCGCGGGACAGCCCGAAGCGCTTGCCGATCTGGTCGAGGGTGCGCGGCTGGCCGTCGTCGAGGCCGTAGCGCAGGCGGATCACCGACTGCTCCCGGTCGTCGAGAGTTGACAGCACGCGGCGCATGTCGTCCTGCAGCAGGCCGGAGATGACCGCGCTCTCGGCGTCGGTGGCCTCGCCGTCCTCGATGAAGTCGCCCAGCGGGGCGTCTTCCTCGGCGCCGACCGGCATGTCCAGGCTCACCGGGTCACGCGCGTGATCGAGCAGGTCGGCGACCTTCTGCGTGGTGAGGCCCGCTTCCTTTGCCAGCTCGTCCTTGGTCGCCTCGCGGCCCAACTGCTGGTGCAGGTCGCGCTTGATCCTGGCCAGCTTGTTGACCTGTTCCACCAGGTGGACCGGAAGCCGGATGGTGCGGCCCTGGTCGGCCATGCCGCGGGTGATCGCCTGGCGGATCCACCACGTCGCGTAGGTCGAGAACTTGAAACCCTTGGTGTAGTCGAACTTCTCCACCGCGCGGATCAGACCCAGGTTCCCCTCCTGGATCAGGTCGAGCAGCGGCATCCCCCGACCGGTGTAGCGCTTGGCCAGCGACACCACCAGGCGCAGGTTGGCTTCGAGGAGGTGGTTCTTGGCGGTGTGGCCGTCAACGACAAGGGCGCGCAGTTCGGCGCGGCGGGCGTGGGAGAGCTGCGGCGAGGTGTCGAGCATGTGCTGCGCGAAGACCCCCGCCTCGATGCGCTTGGCCAGCTCCACCTCCTGCGCGGCGCTGAGTAGGGCGGTGCGCCCGATCCCGTTGAGGTAGACCCGAACCAGGTCGGCCGCTGGCCCCTGGGCGTCGAGGTCCGCCTCATAGGTCTGCTCGGGTTCTCGCTGCTGCGGGACCGTCATGGTGCTCCTCCCCCTGTCGCTGTCTTCTGCACTGCCAAACGTCGGTACGAAGCGATTCGTTCCCGGTCTGACAACTGGAAGACGCCCTGGAAGAAGAAAACGTTGCTCAGGCTTACCTGAGGTTTCCCTGAGAACCCGGCGAGTGTCCTACGGCGACGGTGGGATCAGGTTTCCACCAGCACGGTGAACGGCCCGTCATTGACGCTCTCGACCGCCATCATGGCACCGAATCTGCCGGTCTGGACCTTCGCGCCGCGCGCCCGCAGCTCGGCGACCACCGCCTCCACGAGCGGCTCGGCGGTCTCCGGCCGGGCGGCCGCGGTCCATGTCGGACGCCTGCCTTTGCGCGTGTCTCCGTAGAGTGTGAATTGACTCACTACGAGTAGCGGTGCCCCGGTCGACGCGCACGAACCCTCGTCGCGAAGTATGCGAAGTTCGTGCAGCTTGCGCGCCATTGTCGCTGCTTGCGCGGGGGTGTCGTCGGTGTGCACGCCGAGCAGGACGAGCAGTCCCGGCTCATCGATAGCGCCGACGGTCTCGCCCTCGACCACCACGCTCGCGCGCAGCACGCGCGCCGCCACCGCCCTCATGCCGGCTCCATCGGCAGCACCATGCCGTGCTGGATCAGCTCGCTGATCACCGGCAACGCCGCGTTGACGACCTCTTCTGCGGACAGTTCGTTGGCCGCGGCGAGGATGGCCAGCACCTCGCCGAGCGACAGGTGGCCGCGGCAGCCCGCCAGCAGCGACGACACCAGTTCGTCGGTCTCCTGCTGCCAGCCCGGCCCGTCGGTGCGGTGCAGCCTGCGCACCAGCTCCGACCAGCCGACGTCACCGGGTTCGGACACCTGCTCCAGCACCACCGTCGGCGGCACGATCAGCCGCGTCGACAGCAGCACCTTGGGGTCGGAGTTGGCCCGCAACCAGGCGACCCGGTCGAGCCAGGCGCCGGTCTCGGGACCCAGCGGGTCGTCGTAGGCGTGGCGCAGGTCCTCGCAGGCGACCTCGGTGTCGCGGTCGGTTGCGCGCAGGGTGACGAAGCCGAAGCCGACGCCGACCACGTCGTTGGCGTCGAACCAGTCCAGCCACGCCGATGCCTTGGCCGACCCCTCCGCCGAGCGCGGGTCGACCCCGGTGTCGCGCAGCCATGTGCCCACATACAGCGCGGGGTCGGCGATGTCGCGCTGGACGAACCACGCGTCGACGCCCTCGTCGGGCAGCCACGACGCGACCCGCTCGGACCAGTCCTCGCCGCGCCGGTGCAGCCAGGAGGCCAGCAGCTGCCCGACGCCGCCCTCGGCCAGCACCGCGGGCAGCCCGCGCACGACCAGCGCGCTCGCGTCGTCACCGGCCAGGCCGGAGTCGCGGTAGACGTAGTCGACCCGCGGCGGTCCGACCACGAACGGCGGATTACACACGACCTGGTCGAACCGGCGTCCGGCGACCGGCTCGAACCAGGACCCGCGAGCGGTCTCCACCCGCAGGTCGTTGAGCCGGAACGTCGCCTCGGCCAGCTTCAGCGCCCGCTCCGACAGGTCGGTCGCGGTGACCCGGTCCGCGTGCCGGGCGGCGTGCAGGGCCTGGATGCCGCAGCCGGTGCCCAGGTCGAGCACGGAGCCGACCTTGCGCCGGACGGTGGCCCTGGCCAGGCTCAGCGACGCGTGCCCGATGCCCAGGACGTGATCGGGTCCGACCGGCCCGCCCAACTGTTCGGCGTCGAGGTCGGCCAGCACCCACCATGAGCCCTCGTCGTCACCGTAGGGCCGCAGATCGAGCGCGGCGCGCACGTCGTCGCCGTCGACCCGGACCAGCCCCTCGGCCACCGCCTCGTCGACACCGCCCAGGGCCCGGTCGGCGTGGTCGCGGGGGACGGCGTCGCCGACGAGGAACATCCGCACCAGCGTCTCGCGGGCCGAGTCGCCGCGGGTGGCCCGGCGGGCGGGCTCTGGCTCGCCGCGGCCCAGGGCGGCGTGCGCCTGGTCGCCCAGCACGGCCACCACCCCGTCGGCGGTGTACCCGGCGGCGTGCAAGGAGTCGCGGAGGCGGTCACAGAACTGGTCGGTCAGGCGGGGAAGCACCCGGGAATGCTTTCACGGCGGCTCCACGGCCGCTCTGTTGGATCACACCGTTTTCAATCCGGTGGGCGTTTCGATCAGACGTTGCGCGCGATGATCTGGAAGTACGGCAGCGGGCCCGCGGGCGACTCGTCCACGCCGTAGTGGGCCAGGATCTCCGCCCCGGCGGCGCGCAGGTCGTCGACCACGGCCGACGCCGGGCAGATGAACGTGCCGGTCGCCGGGCCGACCACGGACAGGAGCCCACCCGGGCGCAGTGGAGCGGTGAGCGCGCGCAGCAGCCCGACCCTGTCCTCGGCGAAGTGCAGCAGGTTGTGGCACAGCACCACGTCGAAGTCGTTCTGGCCGAACAGGTCGGGGGCGTCCTCGGCCATCGCCTGCACCACGTGCACGCGGTCGGCGACGCCGTGGTCGTCGGCGCACGCCATGGCGGTGGTGAGCATCGCCCCGGCCGGGTCGAGAACGGTCACGTCGTGGCCGCGCATCGCCAGGCGCACCGCGTCGCGGCCGGTGCCGCCCGCCGCGTCGAGGACCCGCTGGGGTCCGTCGAGGTGGCGGACGAGGTTGGCCTCGGTCGCCGCGTGCCTGCGCCGGACGGCGTCGGTGGCTTCCCGACCGTCCCGCGCGCCCGGCAGGAATTCGACGCCATGAACCGTCATGCGTTTCTTTCTACCGGCGGCAGGATAAATCCTCACCGACTTCTACCCGGATGGCGCAACTGGGTCCCGGCGGTGGGAGGATGGGTGTTGGAGGTGGTGTCGTGAAGGGCACCGAGCGGGACGACACGCCGGTTCTGATCACCGAGGCCGAGCCGTCATACGAGGACCAGTTCGCCGCGCGCAAACGCAAGTACATGATCATGATGGGGCTCCGCATCCCCTGTCTGCTGCTCGCGGGCATGTTCCACGAGACGTGGTGGCTGGCGCTCGGTTTCGTCGTGCTGTCGATCCCGCTGCCCTGGGTCGCGGTGCTGATCGCCAACGACCGCCCGCCGCGCAAGGCCGAGCACGTCAACCGCTACGAGCACGACCGCACCGCCATCGAGCCCGCGACCCGTCAGGTGATCGACGGCTGACCGGGCGGCCGGGCGCCGATCCGGCGCACCGCCTCGCTTCCCGCGGCCACCCCCGCCAACAGGGACTCCCTCGGCGACGCCCCGCCCAGCCACGCCGTGAGCACCCCCGCGTCGAACGCGTCGCCCGCGCCGGTCGAGTCCACGCACTCGACCGCGGGCGCGGCCACCGATTCCGTGGTGTCGGGCGACAGCCACGACGCGCCGTGCTCCCCGTCGGTGACCGCGACCGCGCCCACCACCCGCAGCACGGCCTGCCCGCCCAGCGCCCGCAGTTCGTCGGCGTTGGGCAGCAGCAGGTCCACCCCGCGCAGGCAGTCGAGGAATACCGTGGCGTCGTCGATCATCGCGGCGGCCTGCGGGTCGACGGAGGTCGTGAGCCCGGCGGACTTGGCGGCGGCGAGCGCGTCGACGCCCGCCTGCCGGGACGACTCGTCGAGCAGGACGTAGCCGGACAAGTGCAGGTGGCGGGCGTCCGCCAGGAGAGCAGGGTCGAGGTCGGCGGCCTGGAGCCGGGCGTTGGCGCCGCGGTCGGAGAGCATGGTCCGACGGCCTTCTTCGTCGATCAAGACCACGACGCCGCCGGTCGCGGCCTCCGGGTCGACGGTGAACGCGCAGCGGACCCCCGCCGCGGTCAAGGTCGCCTCCAACTGCGCGCCCGCGCTGTCGGCGCCGACCCGTGAGACCAGCACGACGTCGGTGCCCAGGTGGGCCAGCCACGCGGCGGTGTTGGCGCCCGCGCCGCCCATCGACCGGGTGATCGAGGCCCGGGTGTCGTCGCCGAACGCGATCGGACCACTCGGCCGGACCACCACGTCCAGCGCCGCGTCGCCGAGGACCACCACCGTCATGTTGCTCTCCTTGGAAACGAGTCGCGCGCCTGTCCGTGGATAGAGTAGAAAGCTCATCCCGCCATCCATCCCACCGCCTCAAGGAGGTCGGCCCATGCCGCGCGCGCCGTGGGCGTTGATGGTCGCGGGCTTCCGCCGCTACGCCACGTATCGGCAGGCGACCATCGCGGGCATCTTCACCAACTCGGTGTTCGGCTTCCTGCGCTGCTACGTCCTGCTGGCCGTCGCCGCGGGCGGAACCGTCGCCGGATACTCGGGTCCGCAGCTGGCCACCTATGTGTGGCTGGGTCAGGGAATGCTGGCCGTGGTCAACAGCTGGACGATGCTCGACCTCGCCGAACGGGTGCGCTCCGGTGACATCGTGGCCGACCTGCTGCGACCGATAGATCCACTGTGGACATACTTGTGGACGGACCTGGGCCGGGCGGGTTTCTCGCTGCTGACCCGGTTCAGCGTGCCGCTGCTGGTCGGCGCGCTCGCGTTCGGCCTCTACCTGCCCACCCATGCCGCGACGTACCTTCTGACCGCGGTGTCGATCGTGCTCGCGGTCGTGGTCGGCTTCGCCTGCCGCTACCTCGTCGGGCTGACATCGTTCTGGCTGCTGGACATCCGGGGCGTGTCGATGTTCTGGGTCTTCGCGTCCGGGGCGGGCAGCGGGCTCTACTTCCCGCTGGCGATCCTGCCGGAGTGGCTGACCACGGTCCTGTGGACGGCCACCCCGTTCCCGTCGCTGCTCCAGGCCCCGCTGGACGTGGCCGTCGAGCGGGGCGGACTCTGGCACGCCGCCGCGGTGATCGGCGGCCAGGCCGCGTGGGCGGCCGTGCTGCTCGTGGCGTGCCGCGTCGTGCAGACCAGGGCTGTCGCGAAACTGGTGGTGCAGGGTGGCTAGTGTCTACGCGAAGGTCGTGCGGGCCCAGATCCGCAGCCAGACCCAGTACCGCGTGTCGTTCGCGTTCGAGCTGATCGGCAGCGTGATCATCAACGGACTCGACCTGGCGACGGTGTTCGTGCTGTTCTCCGTCGCGGGGAGTCTCGGCGGGTTCGCGGGCACCGAGGTGTTCCTCATCGCGACACTGTCGGCGTTCGCCTTCTCCACCGCGGACCTGGTCGTGGGCAACGCGGACAAGCTGCGTGACTACGTCCGCACCGGCCTGTTCGACACGCTGCTGCTGCGCCCGCTGTCCTCGCTGTGGCAGTTGCTCGCGGTCAACTTCGCCCCACGCCGGGTCGGCCGCGCCATCCAAGGCGGAATCCTCTACGTCGTCGCGCTGGCGGTAGCCGACATCGACTGGGACGCGCCGAGGATCGTGCTGGCGGTCGGAGCGCCGATCGCGGGCGCGGTGTTCTTCGGCAGCCTGTTCATCGCGGGCGCCACGGTCGCGTTCTGGTGGGTCGAGTCGGGTGAGGTCGCCAACGCGTTCACCTACGGCGGCAACGACTTCACCCTGTATCCGTCCACAATGTTCGGTGACTGGTTTCGGACGGTGTTCGGCAGCGTCCTGGGGTTCAGCTTCGTCGCCTACCTGCCCACGCTCGCCTTGATCGACCGCGCGGACCCGCTCGGCACCCCGGACTGGCTGCGGTGGTGCTCGCCGGTCACCGCACTGGTCGCGGCCTGCGCGGCGGGAACGTTCTGGCGAATCGGCGTCCGTCACTACCGGAGCACAGGATCATGATCATTTCAGCTGAGGGGCTGCGGAAGGACTTCACGGTCAGCCGCAAGACTGGCCGGTTTCGCCGATCGCGGCACGTGGTGTCCGCGGTCGACGGGGTCGATTTGCGGGTGAGTACGGGGGAGTTGCTGGGGTATATCGGGCCTAATGGGGCTGGTAAGTCGACCACGTTGAAGATGTTGACGGGGGTGTTGACGCCTAGCGCGGGGTCTGTGCGGGTGTGTGGGTTGGAGCCGGTGGCCAGCCGGACTACGTTGGCTCGGCGGATCGGGGTGGTGTTCGGGCAGCGTTCGCAGCTGTGGTGGGACTTGCCGCTGGCGGAGTCGTTCGAACTGCTTCGGCATATCTATCGGGTGCCCTCGGGCGACCACGCGACCCGGCTGGCGCGGTGTTCCGACCTGCTCGGGCTGGCCGAGTTCGCTCAGACGCCTGTCCGGCAGTTGTCGCTGGGCCAGCGGATGCGCGGGGAGTTGACTGCGGCGTTGTTGCATGGGCCGGAGGTGTTGTTTCTCGATGAGCCAACGATCGGGCTCGACGTGCTCAGCAAGCAGGCCGTCCGCACGTTCCTCGCCGAGTTGGACGCGCGCGGCGACACCACTGTCGTGCTGACCACGCACGACCTCGCCGACATCGAGAAACTGTGCAAACGCCTTGTGGTGATCGACCACGGCCGCGTTGTCCACGACGGCAGCCTTGATGCCCTGCATGCGCGTTATGGCTCTCGTCGGACTCTGGTTGCTGACCTTGATGCGCCTTGGCCTGATCTCGCTTTGCCCGGTGCGTCGGTGGTTTCTGTGGAGGGGCGGCGGGTGACCTTGGAGCTTGACGGGGTGGCGGCGGGGGAGGTCATCGCCGCATTGGCTCGGGCGGTCCCGTTGGTGGATCTCTCGCTTCGGGAGCCGCAGATCGAGGATGTGATCGCCCGGCTCTATCGGGGTGAGCACTGAGCGGTGCCCCGCGGGCTATCGGCGCTGTGCCAGTTCTACTGCCACCTCGGCGGCGACCCTGGTGTTGTCGGCTACCAGTTCGATGTTGGCGGTGAGGCTGGCGCCTTCGCTGGCGGTGTGGAAGTGCTCCAAGAGCACAGGGGTGACGTCCTTGCCTCGGATGTCGCGGGTGCGCAGCAGGTCCATGCCCTCCTGCAGCAGGCGGTCGTGCAGGGCTCGGTCGAGTTCGTGTTCGACCGGGATCGGGTTGACCAGGAGTACGCCCGAGTTGCCGGGGATCTGGGTGTTGTGGGTGTCGATCACCGCCGCGGCCGCCGCCGGGGTGTCCACCCGCCACGGTACTGGGAAGGCGGAAACGCGCAGGTAGAAGGCGGGGAAGGAGTCCGTCTGGTAGCCAAGGACAGGTACCGAGCGGGTCTCCAGGACCTCGACGGTCGCGGCGATGTCGAGGACCGATTTCACCCCGGAGCACACGACCGTCACGGGGGTCGACGCCAGTACGTCGAGGTCGGCGGAGACGTCCCATGCGGCTGCGCCTCGGGGGAGGGTCAGGTGGACGCCGCCCAGGCCGCCGGTGGCGAAGACCTGGATGCCTGCCTGGTGGGCCAGGGTGGCGGTGCTCGCGACGGTGGTGGCGCCGTCGCGGCTCAGGGCCAGAGCGGGGGCGAGGTCGCGGCGGGACAGCTTGGTCAGGCCGCCTGAGCAGACCTGGTCCAGTTCAGCGCCGGTGAGTCCGATGTGGGCCTTGCCGCCGAGGACGGCGATCGTCGCGGGTACCGCGCCCGCTGCTCGGACCACTTCTTCCAGCCGGACGCCGACCTCGTGGTTGCGGCCCGAGGGCAGGCCGTGGGCGAGCAGCGTGCTCTCCAGGGCGACGACGGGGCGGCCGGTCGCCAGCGCGTCGGCGACCTCCGGGGTCATGGCGAGGTGATCGGTGTTCACGGTTGTAATATGGCACGGCTGTAATTTGGCACGGCCTTCGGCCGTGCGACTCGTCACCGCGGCCGAGCGATGTTCAGAGCGGCGGATCGAAGGCCCACGATCTCGGCCGTGCCCTCCAAGATCACCGGGTCCAGCGGGTCCGGGAGGGGACACCGACACCGCCGACCCCGCCGCGATGTTGCGGGCCTTGCGGGAGTGGATGCCCGAGGAGAACCAGAATGCACTTCCGTCCCACCAGCCGCGTGGCTGTCAGTCGAAGATCCCGCGTGGGGCGGCGACCTGCCGGAGCCAGCCCTCGATCTGCTGCTCCCAGTTGTTCTGCGCCATCGTCGCGTTCTGCACCACGAACGAGCCGAGATACGCCTGCCCACGTGCGCCGAGCCCGCCGCCCTTGGCGACCCGGACCTTCTTGAGCACGTCGAGCACGACCTGCACGTCGTTCGGCCGGGCCAGGAAGGTGACCGTGACCTCGGTGAACGCCGCCGCGAACGCGGGGGAGGGGGCGAAGGTGATCTCCTGGAAGAATGGGAGCTGCTGGTCGACCCCGTCGAGCCGGTTCTTCTCCAGGTTCGCGGCCCGGAACTGGAACCCGATCCTGCTCATCGCGTCGAGGATGCGGTGTTGCACCGGCAGCGGCTCGATCGCGATCGCGTCGACGTCCTGCGGGTCGACGACGCTGCCCGCGAGGTCGAGGTTGGTCTGCAGGCCCACGGCCATGCCGGTGAGGTACTTGCCGAACACCGAGGTGATCGGCGTCTCCCATGGCAACTGGACCTCGAACGGCACCGTGACCTGCGCACCCGCCCGGATGAGCTCGCGTCCGGCCAGGTTCACCGTCTGAATCGGCAGGTCGGCGACCTTGTCGCCGTCGGTCTGCACACGGGCCAGGACACTCACCCCGAGCGAGTCGACCTCCTGGTCGACCTGCCCGCCGGTGAGCAACACCTCGCCGCGCAGGGTCCCGCCCGGCCTCACCGCGCGGTCGATGATGCGGGCGTCCACCTTCGCCCCGCCCGAGCCCAAGCTGGCCAACACCTTCTGGAACATGGGCGCATCCTGCCGGCCCGACGCCCACGGCGGCACGTTTTCGGGGCGATGTTGCATCATGGACAGGTGAGCGCACCCACCCAGACACTGCCGGAAGTCGATACCCGTCCCGAGGGCACCGACACCACCACCGACGACACCCCCAAGATGTTCCACTACGTCAAGAAGGACAAGATCGTGGAGAGCGCCGTCATGGGCTCCATGGTCGTGGCGTTGTGCGGTGAGGTGTTCCCGGTGACGAAGGCCGCCAAGCCCGGTTCACCGGTCTGCCCCGACTGCCAGAAGATCTACGAAAGCTTCAAGGGCTAGATCTCCCACCCGTTCCGGTCGACCGTCTGCCCGTGCGGCCAGTCGGCCAGGGCGGCGCGGACCGGCAGCACCATCGTCGGCCCGGTGTAGACCTCGGGCCGCTGATGGTTGTCGATCATCCGGGTGACCTGCCCGTCGACGTGGTGCCAACCGCCGGACTCGTAGAAGCCGATGACGTGCGTGCCACAGGTCAGATAGCCGAACGGCACCCCCAAGGCCTTGAGCTCGTCGGCGGCGCTGGCGAGCAACCGCCTGCCCACGCCGGTTCCACGCCACTCGGAGTGGACGGCGACGAGTCCGACGTCGCCGACCAGCAGGCTTGCGTCGGGTGGAGTCCGCAGGAACCGCCGCAGGATGCCCAGGTGGGCGATCGGCCTGCCGCCGTCGAGGCCGATGACCCGCACCTCGGGCCGCGCTCCCGACCAACTCCGCCCGTCCCGGAACTTGTGGGCGCTGCGCGGGTAGGCGTCGGCGAAGAGCCCGGCCAGGCCGGCATTGAGGGCTTCGCTGACGTCGTTCTCCCACACGGTGATCCACTGCATGGCCCGGTTCTACACGGCCGCGAATCGTCGGTGCAGGCAAGTATGGTCGGCTCGTGAGTTTCTCGATCCGGCCCGCCAGTTCGTTCGGCGACGTCGCCACGATCCTTGGGCCCAAGAATCCGCGGTCCTCGGTGTGCTGGTGCCTGAGCCACCGGGTCGACGCGAAGACCAACAGGTCGTTGCTCGGGCCGGAGCGCGGGGAGTACGTCAAGAACCTGACTCGGCGCGAGGTCGCGCCAGGCGTCCTCGCCTACGACGGTGACGACGTCGTGGGTTGGGCCGCGGTCGCGCCGCGGGTGGAGTTGCCGTTCGCGCGGTCGCGCAAGATTCCGCATGTGGACGACCAGCCCGCGTGGTCGGTGTGGTGTTTCCGGGTCCGGCCAGGGCACCGAGGTCGCGGCATCGCCCACGCGCTGCTTGACGGCGCTGTCGATTTCGCCCGGGAACACGGGGCGCCGGTTCTTGAGGGATATCCGGTCGACAACAAGGGGGAGAAGGTCGACCTGGTGATGGCCTACGTCGGCACACGCACGCTCTTCGAGTCGGCCGGGTTCACCTTCGCGAGCGACACCACGTCGGTGTCCGGCGGGTTCCCGCGCGTGATCATGCGTCGGGAACTCTGAGAACGAAACGGGCCCCGGTTCATTCCCCGGGGCCCGTTCGATCTCATTACGCGTTGACAGGTTGTGGATCCTCGGCAAGTGCGTGCTTGGCCGTGCGCTTGGCGTTCCGGCGTTCCTTGCGGTTCTCGACCATGGTGTAGAGGGTCGGGACGAGGACCAGGGTGAGCAGGGTGCTGCTGATCAGGCCGCCGATGACGACCAGGGCCAGCGGCTTTCCGATGAAGCCGCCTTCGCCGGTGATGCCCAACGCCATGGGCACCAAGGCGAAGATGGTGGCGGCGGCGGTCATCAGGATGGGCCGCAGGCGCCTGCGCCCGCCCTCGATCACCGCGTCGCGGACGCTCATTCCGTCGGATCTGTATTGGTTTATCAGGTCGATCAAGACGATCGCGTTTGTCACCACGATGCCGATGAGCATCAACATGCCGATCATGGCGGGAAGGCCGAGCGGCGTGCCGGTGACCAGCAACAGGATGATCGCACCGGTGGCGGCGAAGGGGATGGAGACCAGCAGGATCAGCGGCTGGATGAGGCTGTGGAAGGTGGCCATCATGATCAGGAAGACCATCACGATACCGGCCAGCATCGCCAGGCCCAGGTCGCCGAAGGTCTCGGCTTGTTCGGCGCTGACGCCGCCGATCTCCCACTTGGCCCCGCCGGTCAGGTTGACACCGTTGAGCTTGTTCGTCAGGTCCTGGGTGATCTTGCCGAGGTCGGAGCCGGTGGTCTTGGCCGAGACGGTGGCGCTGCGGTCGCCGCCGGTCCTGCGTACCTGCACCGGTCCGTCCACAGTGGACACCTGGGCGACCTCGCCGAGGGTGACCGGTCCGGTGGCGCTGGGCAGCGGCAGCGCCTTGAGCGCCGCGACGTCGGCGGGCGCCGCGCCCGTGCGCAGGACGATGTCGTGCCTGGCCCCGCCGATGGGCAGTTCGGCGACCGGGGTGCCGCGCAAGGCCTGGGTGGCGAACTGGCCGATGGCCTGACTGCTCAGCCCGCGCGCCGCCGCGGCCTGCTGGTCGACCACGACCTGCACGCGCGGGCTGCTCTTGGCCAGGTCGTTGTCGACCTCGGCCAGGCCGGGCACCTGCTCGACGGCCTTCTGCACCGTGTCGGCGGCCTTGGTGAGCGACTCGCCGTCCGGCGCGGTGACGATGACCTGCACGCCACTGGCACCGAAGCCGTTGGCCTCCGCGCCCAGCTTGACCACGCCCATGGACGGGTCGGCCTTGAACTGGTCGCCGAGCTTGGCGCGCAGGTCGGCGACGTTGGTGCCTTCCTTGACCGTCGCGTTGATGGTGTTGGTGCCGTTGCTGGAGAAGCCGAACCCGGCGAAGGTGTCGTCGGTGCCGACGGTGACCTGGTACACCTCGATCTCGTCGGTGCGCGCCAGTACCTGCTCCAGCTTCTTGGCCGCCTCGTCGCGCGTCCGCATCGATGCTCCCGGCGGCAGCTCCTGCGACATCTGCAGGGTCGCCGCGTTGGAGTCGTCGAGGAAGTTGGTCTCCAGGCGGGACGCGAGGCCGATCGTGCCGCCGAAGATCAGCACGGCGATCAGCAGCGTGACGGCGCGACGTTTCGTGGCGAACTCCAGCACCGGCACGTACGCCCGTTGCAACGGGCTGCGCCGCTCCTTCTCCACGGCGGCGACCCGAGCGGCCTCGGCGGCCTCCGGGTCGGCCGAGACCGGCGGGCGTCGCAGGAACCAGTAGGCCAGCACGGGCACGATCGTCAGCGACACCAGCAGCGAAGCGATCAGCGCCACCGTCACCGTGATGGCGAACGGCCCGAAGAACTCGCCCGCGAGTCCGCTGAGGAACGCGATCGGCAGGAACACCGCGACCGTGGTCAGCGTCGACGCCGTGACCGCGCCCGACACCTCCCGCGTGCCGTCGAGGACGGCGCGCTGTTTCTCCTCGCCGTAGCTCAGGTGGCGTTTGATGTTCTCCAGCACGACGATCGAGTCGTCGACCACGCGCCCGATGGCGATGGTCAGACCGCTCAGCGTCAACAGGTTGAGCGACAGGTCGCCCATCCACAGCGCGATCAGCGCCACCAGCACCGACAGCGGGATGGACACCGCCGTCACCAGCGTGGAGCGCAGCGACAGCAGGAACAGCAGGATGACCGCGACGGCGAACAGCAGGCCCAGCAGCCCCTCGGAGGTGAGCCCGCCGATGGCCTTCTGCACCTCGGGACCCTGGTCGTAGGCCACGGTCAGCTCGGTCTGGGCGTCCTTGCTCAGCTCGCCGAGCTTGTCCTTGATCGTCTTGGAGATCTCGACGGCGTTGCCGTCCTGGGACATGGTGACCATGATCCCCAGCGTCGGCTTGCCGTCGGTGCGGGTGATCGCGGTGGTGTCGGCCAGCCCGGCCTCGACGGTGGCGACGTCGCCGAGCTTCACCGGGGCGCCGCGCGAGGGCAGCGTCATGGCGCGCAGGTCGTCGACCGACTTGATCGGGCCGCCCACCTGCACGGTGAGGCTGCGGGTGCCGTCGGTGACGGTGCCCGCCGGAATCGGGGTGCCCGCGCCGCCCAGCGTGCCCGCGAGCGCGGTCGGGTCGACCCCGGCGGCGGCGAGCTTGGCGTAGTCGAGGGTGATCGTGACGGTCTGCGCGCGGGTGCCGGTGATCGTGGCGGCGCGGACTCCGGTGATGCTTTCGAGTTCGGACACCACTTCGGTGCGCAGCCGGTTGGCCGTGGCGGTCTCGTCGGCGCCGGTCTGCGCGGCGAGGATCACCACCGGGATGTCGTCGGTGCTGCCCTGCGCCACGGTCGGCTCGACGCCTTGCGGCAGCGTCGGGCGCAGGCGGTTGACCGCCTGCTGCATTTGGCTGACCGCGGCGTCGATGTCGGTGCCGTACGTGAACTGGACCTGGATTGTGGCCGAGCTCTCCGCGGATCTGGTGGTGATGTTGTCGACGCCCGCGAGCCCGCGCAGCGCACTCTCGATGGGTTCGGCGACCTGGCTGTCGACGGCATCGGGTGAAGCGCCCGGATACGGCGCGATCACTACGGCGGCGGGCAGTTGGATCGACGGCAGCAGTTGCTGCTTGAGCGACGGCAGCGCGAAGGCGCCGAAGCCGACGATCAGCAGGCTGAGCAGCCCGATCAGGCCGCGATTGGCAAGGCTCAGACGAGCCAGCACTGACATTGGCTTGCGTTTCCCCTCGGATGTGGACCGGCGCCCCCGCGTCGGTAGCACTTTCCATCCAAGCACGAACCGCGCTGGACCGATTCGGTCCAGGGTCTGAAGTCATCTCATACTTTAGGACTACGACCATCTGAGGGCTGATGATCGTCAGAGGTCTGACGGTCGGGGTCTTCCAGCGTCTTCCAGTCGCCCTCGTCATCGGTGGACCGGATCTGCTCGGCGGCGCGTTCGATCTCCAGCCTGCGCCAGCGGCGGCGCTGCCTGCGGGTCATCCTGGCGGGCCACATGTCCTGGATGGCGGCGTTGAAGTACGCGCCGATCACGATGGCCAGGCCGATGAAGAAGGCGAACAGCAGGAACGCGATCGGGGTGGCCAGCGCGCCGTAGGTGTAGCCGGTGGTGGTGATCCAGCCGATGTAGAGGCGCAGGCCGATGCTGGAGAGCAGGAACACGATCATCGCCAGGAACGCGCCGGGCAGGCCGCGGTGCCATGGCAGCTTGCGCGGCAGGGCGAGCTTGTAGAGCGTCGCCAGCGCCAGGACGAGCAGCAGGCCGATGATCGGGTAGTAGGTGACATCCACCCAGGACGTGACCGTGTCGCGCCAGGGCACCGGGAACAGCTTGGGCAGCAGATCCGGGCCCAGCGCCAGCACCGGCAGACCGATGACCAGCAGTACCAGGCTCAGCACATACAGCAGCAGCGCGAAGATCCGCTGCCACACCTCGTTGCGCACTCCGTACTGGCCGTGCGCCACGGTGATGGCGTCGACGAAGGACGACATCGCCGACGACCCCGCCCACAGCGAGATGAGGAAGCCGACGGAGACGATCTCGCCGCGGCCGACGGTCAGGATGTCCGACACCGTCGGCTGGATGATCTGGGTCACCACGCTCTCACTGAACGCGGTGCGCGAGATGTCGATGATGTCGGCCTCGACGGCGGCGATCACGTCCTTGCCGAACCAGTCGGCCACGAAGCCGAGGCTGCCCAGCAGTCCGAGCAGCAGCGGCGGCAGCGACAGGACCTGCCAGAACGCGGCCTCCGCCGCCTCGGAGAACAGGTTGCCTTCCCACGCCTTGGACATCGTGCGGGAGACCAGCCGCCACGGCCCGCGCCGGGGCGCGGCGGTGTCGCCGGTCTGGGAGGTCGCCTGGTCAGTCATGACATGCATAAGCATGGTCCATGACTCCCCGGTACGTGCGCACGCCCGTTGATCTCACCGCGTGTCGCGCCGCGCAGCGATCTTGATCGGGCGGGCGGTATCCTCGCCTTCGCCCTCAACGTCGACGCTTGGGGGCATTCGCTTGTCCAGGTATTTTGGGAAAGGGGCTGGGGGGACTCGTGACGCGGGCCGAGGTGCATCCGGACTCATCGGCGACCCCCGAGTCCCCAGCGGCCCGACCCCTGCGCGACTGGCAGCGGCGGGCGCTCACCAAGTACCTGACCCGCAGGCCCAAGGACTTCCTCGCGGTCGCGACGCCCGGCGCGGGCAAGACCGTCTTCGGCTTGAGGGTCGCCGCCGAACTGCTGGCCGACCGCACGGTCGAGCGGCTGACCATCGTCGCCCCGACCGAGCACCTCAAGCACCAGTGGGCGGCGTCGGCGACGATGGCGGGCATCCCCATCGACCCCAACTTCACCAACTCGATGGGCCAGACCTCCAGCGAGTACGTCGGCGTCGCGGTGACCTACGCCCAGGTCGCCGCCCACCCGAGCCTGCACCGAGTGCGCACCGAGCAGCGCAAGACCCTGGTCATCCTCGACGAGATCCACCACGGCGGTGACGCCAAGAGCTGGGGCGACGCGGTCCGCGAGTCGTTCACCCCGGCCGTGCGCAGGCTCAGCCTGACCGGCACCCCGTTCCGCAGCGACGACTCGCCGATCCCGTTCATCGACTACGAGCCCGACGGCGCGGGCTTCCTGCGCAGCAAGGCCGACCACACCTACGGCTACGCCGACGCGCTGCGCGACGGTGTCGTCCGGCCGGTGATCTTCCTGGCCTACTCGGGTGAGGCGAGCTGGCGCAACAGCGCGGGCGAGGAGTTCACCGCCCGCTTGGGCGAGCCGCTCACCGCCGAGCAGACAGCGCGCGCCTGGCGCACCGCCCTGGACCCGGAGGGCGAGTGGGTCCCGGCCGTGCTCAGCGCCGCCGACATGCGGTTGACGCAGCTGCGTGTGGGCGGCATGCCGGACGCGGGCGGGCTGGTGATCGCCTCCGACCACGTCTCCGCCAAGGCCTACGCCAAGATCCTCTACACGCTGACCGGCGACGAGCCGACCCTGGTTCTCTCCGACGATCCCAAGGCGTCGGGCCGGATCCAGGAGTTCGCCGACTCGACCGACCGCTGGCTCGTCGCGGTCCGGATGGTCAGCGAGGGCGTCGACGTGCCCCGGCTGGCCGTCGGGGTCTACGCGACGAGCGCGTCCACGCCCCTGTTCTTCGCCCAGGCCATCGGGCGGTACGTCCGGGCGCGCAAGACGGGGGAGACCGCGAGCATCTTCCTGCCGTCGGTGCCGGTGCTGCTCGACCTGGCCAGCCAGCTGGAGGCCGAGCGCGACCACGTCCTTGGCAAGCCGCACCGGGAGAAGGAGGGCTGGGAGGACGACCTCCTCGCCGACGCCAACCGGACCAAGGACGAGCTGGGCGAGGAGGAGAAGGCGTTCACCTCGCTGGGCGCCTCGGCCGAGCTCGACCAGGTGATCTTCGACGGCTCGTCGTTCGGCACGGCGGCGTTCGCCGGGTCGGCCGAGGAGCAGGAGTACCTGGGGCTGCCGGGGTTGCTGGAGCCCGACCAGGTTCGCGAGCTGCTGCGCAAGCGGCAGGACAGCCAGCTCGAACAGCGCACCCGCAAGGCCGCCCAGCAGGGCCCGGCCGAGCCGGTCGCGCCGAAGTCGCAGACGGTGCAGGAACGGTTGGCCGCGCTGCGCAAGGAGTTGAACGCGCTGGTCGGGATGGCCCACCACCGCACGGGCAAGGCCCACGGCATGATCCACGGCGAACTGCGCCGCACCTGCGGCGGACCGCCGACGGCGATGGCGTCGATGGAGCAGTTGGAAGAGCGGATCGCCACGCTGCGCTCCTGGTAGTCGATCACGCGAACGTCCATTTCGGCCGGTCAGCAAGCATGGCCTGCCTGCGATTCCGGCGCGCGCACGTCCAGCTCATGTCCGTCCCGTTGCCAAAATGTGTCCACTTGATTGGCTCTGGATCGATCCAGTGTGGTTCACATCACCGGTGTGTCCGGCATATGTTGTGAGCCACAACATTTAACCGAGACGACTGCCGCCCGGGCCCAGGCGACGCGTCGACCGTTCTTGAAAGGGACGACCAATGCGCAGCAAGAAGCTGGTTCTGCTCGCCGCAGGTGTGGGTGTCTCCCTCGCCATGACGGCCTGTGGTGCCAACCAGGAGACCCCCTCCGGCGGTTCCGGGCAGACCCAGGCGACGGGTGCCGGTGGGATCAAGGTGGGCGTGATCCTGCCCGAGACCGCCACCTCGGCCCGGTGGGAGGGCTTCGACAAGCCGATGATCGAGGCCGCGATGAAGGCCGAGGGCCTCTCGCCCGACATCCAGAACGCCCAGGGCGACGTGCAGAAGTTCAGCACGCTGGCCGACGGCATGATCAGCCAGGGCGTGAAGGTCCTGGTCATCGCCGCGATCAACAGCGAGGTCGGGGCCGCGGTGGCGGCCAAGGCGAAGGCCCGTGGGATTCCGACGATCGACTACGACCGGCTCAACCTCGGCGGCAGCTCCGAGTACTACGTCTCCTTCGACAACGTGAAGGTCGGCGAGTTGCAGGGCCAGGGTCTGGCCACGGCGCTGAAGGACAAGGCCGGTGCCCAGGTCATCGAGATCGAGGGCGCCCCGACCGACAACAACGCCACGCTCTTCTACAACGGACAGCAGAAGGTCCTCAAGCCCCTCTACGACTCGGGCGCGCTCAAGCTGGTGCGCAGCCAGCCGATCGACGGCTGGGACAACCAGAAGGGCGGCGTGACCTTCGAGCAGATCCTGACCGCCAACGGCGGCAAGGTCGACGGCGTGGTGGCCGCCAACGACGGCCTCGCGGGCGCGGTGATCACCGTGCTGCGCAAGAACGGGCTCAACGGCAAGGTCCCGGTCACCGGTCAGGACGCCACCCCGGACGGCCTGATGGCGGTCCTGCGCGGCGACCAGTACATGACGGTGTTCAAGCCGATCAAGGCCGAGGCCCAGGGCGCGGCCAAGCTCGCCGCGGCGCTGGCCAAGGGCGACACGGCGGCGGCGGACAAGATCGCCTCCGGCTCGACCGACGACACCAAGTCCGGCCGCAAGGTCAAGTCCCTGCTCCTGGAGCCGAAGCTGACCACCAAGGACGGGGTCAAGGAGGTCGTCTCCGAGGGCTACGTCAAGGCGACCGAGATCTGCACCGGTGACCTGGCCGCGGTCTGCACGCAGCTCGGCATCAGCTGACGATCCTTCGCCCCCGGCGCGGCCTGAACGGGTCGCGCCGGGGCCTTGCCCAGGAGTTTCCGCCATGAACGAGCTTGCGAGTGAATCAATGTCACAGGGCGACCACGAGTGGCGCCACGGAGCCTGCGAGGGGGCGTCATGAGCGATCCCATTCTCGAAGTTCGTAAACTCAACAAGAGCTTCGGACCTGTGCACGTGCTGCACGACGTCGACTTCACCGTGCGCGCGGGCGAGGTCACCGCGCTCGTCGGCGACAACGGCGCCGGGAAGTCCACTTTGGTCAAATGTGTCGCGGGCATCCACCCGATGGACTCCGGCGAGGTCGCCTTCAACGGCGAACCCGTGCATGTCCACGGCCCCCGGGACGCGGCCCGGCTGGGCATCGAGGTCGTCTACCAGGACCTCGCCCTCGCCGACAACCTCGACATCGTGCAGAACATGTTCCTCGGCCGCGAACGCGGCAGCGGGTGGCTGCTCGACGAGGCGTCGATGGAGAAGGCCGCGCGCGACACCCTCGCGTCGCTGTCGGTCCGCACGGTGAAGTCCGTGCGCACGCCCGTCTCCTCGCTGTCCGGCGGGCAGCGGCAGACCGTGGCCATCGCCAAGGCGGTGCTGTGGGAGAGCAAGGTCGTGCTCCTCGACGAGCCGACCGCCGCGCTCGGTGTCGCGCAGACCCGGCAGGTGCTCGACCTGGTCCGCAGGCTGGCCGAACAGGGCCTCGGCGTGGTGCTGATCAGTCACAACATGGCCGACGTGTTCGAGGTCGCCGACCGCATCGCCACGCTCTACCTGGGCCGGATGGTGGCCGAGGTGCCGACCCGTGAGGTCACCCACGGCCAGGTGGTCGAGCTGATCACCGCGGGCCGCTCCGGCGACCTTGGCCTCGCCCGCCCCGAGACCGCAACCGTCTGAGGAACACCATGACCAACACTCCAGCGGCCGCGCGGACCGACTCCGGCGGCGCGATCTCCGACTTCGGCATCGACACCACCACCCAGTCCACGGGTGAGGCGGTGCGTGACTTCTTCGCCCGCCTGCGTGGCGGCGACCTCGGCTCGATGCCCGCCGTGCTCGGCCTGGCCGCGCTCGTCGTCTACTTCTGGACCCAGTCCGAGAACTTCCTGACCCTGGACAACACCGCGAACCTGATCGCCCAGGGCGCGGGCAAGATGATCATCGCCATGGGTTTGGTCTTCGTCCTGCTGCTCGGCGAGATCGACCTGTCGGCCGGTACCGCGTCGGGTGTGTGCGCCGCGGTGATGGCGATGCACTACGTGCGCTCCGGGAACCTGTTGGGCGGCATGGGTTCCACGGTGTTCTACGTCTTCGTCGGCGGCATGGTCGTCGCCGCGCTGCTCGCGGTGTTCATGCGGATCTGGGCGGGCGCGGTCCTGGCCATGGTCGCGGTCACGATCGCGATGATCGGCGCGGCGCCGAACCCGTGGATCGAGATGCTGCTCGCCCTGTGCGTCGGCACCGCGATCGGTGTGATCACCGGGTTTCTGGTGTCGAAGATCGGCATGCCGTCGTTCGTGGTGACCCTGGCACTGTTCATCACCTGGCAGGGCGTGATCCTGCAGTTCATCGGCCAGGGCGGGGTACTCGGCATCGGCACCCAGCCGGTGCTGTTCAACGTCGCCAACGGCAACCTGTCGGTGCTGGGCAGCTGGATCCTGTTCGCGGTGATCGCCGTCGGCTATGGGGGCGTGGTGCTCGGCGAGCACTTCATCCGGCTGAGCAAGGGGCTGGTGACCGCGCCGACGCCGATCGTGCTGGCCAAGGTGGCCGGGATCACCGTGCTCGCCGCGCTGGCCACCTTCGCGCTGACGGTCAACCGGTCGCCCAACGACTTCGTGGTGATCCAAGGCGTGCCGTACGTGGTCCCGATCGTCCTGGTCCTGCTGGTCGCGGGCACCTACGTGCTCAACCGGACCCGCTACGGCCGCCACATCTACGCCGTCGGCGGCAACGCCGAGGCGGCCCGCCGTGCGGGCATCAACGTGCCCAAGATCCGGGCCAGCGTGTTCATCGTCTGCTCGTCGGTGGCCGCGATCGGTGCCATCGTCTACTCCTCGAAGGTAGGGTCGGTCGACCCCCAAGCGGGTGGTCTCAATACGCTGCTGTTCGCCGTGGGCGCGGCGGTGATCGGTGGGACGTCGCTGTTCGGCGGTCGGGGCAAGGTCATCCACGCGGTGATCGGCGGGCTGGTGCTCGCCGTGGTGGAGAACGGTCTCGGCCTGCTGCAGCAACCCGCCGCGGTGGTCAACATCGTCACCGGGCTGGTTCTCCTGCTGGCCGCGACGGTCGACGCGCTGTCCCGCAGGCGGGCGGCGGTGGCGGGCAGGTAGGGGAGGGCTGGTGAGCACACCGACGGCGGGCGCGCGGCCCGACGAGGTGCGCAGGCACAACCGCACCGCTCTGCTGCGCCGCCTGCACGTCGACGGGCCGAGCACCCGGGCCGAGCTGGCCACGGAACTGGGCCTCAACCGCAGCACGATCAAGGCGCTGGTCGACGGCCTGGCCGAGTCGGGGATCGTGCAGGAACGAGTGCCGCGGGCGCGGTCGGGGGCGGGCAGGCCCTCGCTGCTGGTGCTGCCGCAGCCGCAGGCCGCGGTGGTGCTCGCCGTCGACATCCGGGTCGAGCAGGTCGCCATCGCGCTGGTCGGGCTCGGCGGGGAGATGCTGGGCCGCAACCGGTGGAACCTGCACGGCCGCACCCGCGAACCCGACGAGGTGATCACCCACATCGTCGAGTCGACGAGGGTGCTGGCCGAGGAGTTGGACGTGAAGACCTTCGGTGTCGGCGTCTCGGTGCCCGGCGTGGTCCGCCGGTCCGACGGCTTCGTGCACGAGGCGCCCAACCTGCGCTGGCGCGACGTGCCGCTGGGCGACCGCCTCGGTGCCACGCTGGGTGTGCCGATCCGGGTCGGCAACGACGCCGAGATCGGCGCCCTGGCCGAGCACCTGCGCGGCGCGGCGCGGGGTTCCGAGGACGTCGTCTATGTCTCCGCCGACATCGGTGTCGGCGCGGGCGTGATCTCCGACGGCGCGGCGCTGCGGGGGACCGGCGGATACATCGGCGAACTCGGCCACATGGTGGTCAACCCGGCCGGGCGCGACTGCCACTGCGGCAGCCGCGGGTGCTGGGAGACCGAGGTGGGCGAGCTGGCCATGTGCCGCGCGCTGTCGCTGCCCGAGGGTTCTCCGCGCGGGGCCGTGGTGGCCGAATTGCGGGCACTGCGGCCAGGCGACGACACGCTTGCCGAGTTCCGGCGGTGGCTCACCATCGGCGTGATCAACATCGTCAACGCGTTCAGCCCGGAGCTGGTCGTGCTGGGCGACCTGTTCACCGCGTTGCCCCGAGACTTGGTCGACGCAGTCGGCTTGGAGGTGGGCAAGCGCAGCCTGGTGAGCCGCGCCATCGGCGGTACCCGCATCCTCCCGTCCACCCTCGGCGCGGACGGGAAACTGATCGGGGCCGCGGAACTGGCCTTCGAGCCGGTCCTGGGCACCGTCTGACGCGTCAGGTCGCCTCGGGAAAGAGAACGGGCGGCACCCTTGAGGGGTGCCGCCCGCTTGACGGATCAGGACGTGGGATCAGCCCTTCTGGAGCTCGGCCGCCAGCTCGCGCAGTCGCACCTCGTGCGCGCGGGCGTGGTGGCCGCAGAACAGTAGCTCTCCTCCGGAGGGAAGTACGGCGCGAACCTGTGCGGCGGCGCCGCAGCGGTCGCACCGATCGGCAGCGGTCAGCTCGGGGCGGGTGAGCGTCGTTGTCGTCATGGGAGTTCTCCCTCCGTCCCGGCACCGGATGGCCCGGCGCCCTCATCGGCCGTGAACCCGGTGGCTGGTGACTCCGCCGTGTTCACGATTCCTACTCTTACAGACGCGCGAGCGAATAGCAGTGTTCCCGCGCCCACATAGCAATCAGGTAACCCTGGATTAACCCGGTCGGCCTAGCCATTCGCCCCGAAATCGACTGGGAGCAGGGCATATCGATCAACGAGTCCATGGTCAAAACGCCCGGTCGCTGCCCCTTGTTCACCACGGGCGAACACGTCCACGACTCGGGAACGTGACGCCTGCCACATCCGATCGTCGCTCTGTGTAAAGAAAGACGCCGCCCGCGCCACGAAGGCACGAGCGGCGTCGTAAATCCCGTGGCTTACTCGAGATAGTCGCGCAGGACCTGCGAGCGCGACGGGTGGCGCAGCTTCGACATCGTCTTCGACTCGATCTGGCGGATGCGCTCACGCGTGACGCCGTAGACCTGGCCGATCTCGTCGAGGGTGCGCGGCTGGCCGTCGGTGAGGCCGAAGCGCAGCCGCACCACGCCCGCCTCGCGCTCGGACAGCGTGGCCAGCACCGACTGGAGCTGGTCCTGCAGCAGGGTGAACGACACCGCGTCCACGGCCACCACGGCCTCGGAGTCCTCGATGAAGTCGCCGAGCTGGCTGTCGCCCTCGTCGCCGATGGTCTGGTCGAGCGAGATGGGCTCCCGGGCGTACTGCTGGATCTCCAGCACCTTCTCCGGGGTGATGTCCATTTCCTTGGCCAGCTCCTCCGGGGTGGGCTCGCGGCCCAGGTCCTGGAGCAGCTCACGCTGGATGCGGCCGAGCTTGTTGATGACCTCGACCATGTGCACCGGGATGCGGATGGTGCGGGCCTGGTCGGCCATCGCGCGGGTGATCGCCTGGCGGATCCACCACGTCGCGTACGTGGAGAACTTGTAGCCCTTGGTGTAGTCGAACTTCTCCACCGCGCGGATCAAACCCAGGTTGCCCTCCTGGATCAGGTCGAGGAAGGCCATGCCGCGGCCGGTGTAGCGCTTGGCCAGCGACACCACGAGGCGCAGGTTGGCCTCCAGCAGGTGGTTCTTGGCCCGCTCACCGTCGCGCACGATCCACCGCAGGTCGCGGCGCATCTGCGGCTGCAGCTTCTCGGACTCGTCCTCGGACTTGCGCACCCGCTCCGCGGCGTAGAGGCCCGCCTCGATCCGTTTGGCGAGTTCGACCTCCTCCTCCGCGTTCAGCAGGGCGACCTTGCCGATCTGCTTGAGGTAGGCGCGCACCGAGTCGGCGGAGGCGGTGAGTTCGGCGTCCTTGCGGGCCTGGCGCAGCGCCTCGGACTCTTCTTCGTCCCAGACGAAGTCGCCGTCCTTGCCCGCTTCCTTCGGGTCCTTCTCCTCGGGCTCCTCGACCGGCTCCTCGACCGGCTCGACCTCGACCTCTTCCAGGTCGGACAGGTCGGGGTTCTCCGAGTCCTCCGGCTCTTCGCCCTCGGGACCCTCGCCCGCCTTCTTCGGGGCGGCCTTGGCCGCGGGGGCCTTCTTGGGCGCGCGCGCGGTCTTGGCGCCCGCCGCCTTCTTGGCCGTCGTCTTGGTCCCGGTGGCGGTCAGGTCTTCTTCCGACGGCTCGCCGGTGGCCGTCTTCGCGGCGCTCGCCGACGTGGTGGAGCGTCGGGTTGCGGTTCGTGCGGCTGCCACGTACGCCCTTTCACAACTGTCCATCACGGCGGCGCCCGAGGGGAAAACGTCTGGTCGCCGCCGGAGTTCGGGGGAGTGCCCTGCGGCTGCTGAGCCAGGGGCGTGTTCCATTGTAGCGACGTGCGGCGTTTCGTCGGGACACGCCAAGCCGGAAAGTCGCCGGGGTCGACCCCTCAGCCGTCCGCGGCGGCCACCGCGGCTCCCACGATGCCCGCGTCATTGCGCAGCTCAGCGGCCACGATCTTGGTCCGGACGTCGAGCAGCGGCAGCCACTTGTCCGCCTTCTTGCTGACTCCGCCGCCGACGATGATCAGGTCCGGCCAGATCAGGTTCTCCAGGCTGGTGATGTAGCGGGTGACCCGGTGGGCCCACTCGCCCCAGGAGAGGTTCTCCTCTTCCTTGATCGAGGCCGCGGCCCGGGTCTCGGCGTCGTGGCCGTCGACCTCCAGGTGGCCGAACTCGGTGTTGGGCACGAGTTCGCCGTCGAGGAACAGGGCACTGCCGATGCCGGTGCCGAAGGTCAGCAGCACGACCACGCCGTCGCGGTCGCCCGGCCAGCCGTAGCGGATCTCGGCCACCCCGGCGGCGTCGGCGTCGTTGAGCACGACCACCTCCCGCTCCAAGCGCTTGCCGAACAGGGCGGCGGCGTCGGTGTCCAGCCACGACTTGTCGATGTTGGCCGCGGTGTGCGCGACGCCCTTCTTGACCACCGCGGGCAGCGTCACCCCGACCGGTCCGTCCCAGCCGAACTTGCCGACGATCTCGGCGACGACGTCGGCGACCGCGTCCGGGGTGGACGGGTTCGGGGTGGGGATGCGTAGGCGTTCGCCGTCCAACCTGCCCGTGACCAGGTCCACCACGCCGCCCTTGATGCCGGAGCCGCCGATGTCCACGCCGAAGCCAGTCGCGCCCATGCCGGACCTTCCTACTCGATTCAGAACCATTGCCGCAGACATTAGCCGCCGCCGTCCGCTTGTGGTCGGATAGTGGTGTGAGCCATTCCAACAGCGACCTGCTGAAGATCGCCGTGACAGTCGCGACCGAGGCGGGCGACCTCGTGCGCACCGAGCGGTCCAAGGCCATCCAGGACGTCGACACCAAGTCCACCGCCACCGACGTCGTCACCGCCGCGGACAAAGCGGCCGAGGTACTGATTCGCGACCGGCTGGCCGACCTGCGCCCGGACGACGCGGTGCTCGGCGAGGAGGAGGGCGGTGCCGTGGGGGCCGGGGTGACCTGGGTGGTCGACCCGATCGACGGCACGGTCAACTACCTCTACGGCTACCCCTGGTACTGCGTGTCCGTCGCCGCCCAGGTCGACGGGGTCTCGGTGGCGGGCACGGTGATCGAACCGGTCAGCGGTCGGCAGTGGACCGCGGTGCGCGGCGGGGGAGCGTTCCTCGACGGCCTGCCGCTGTCGGTGTCGCGGCCGGAGTCGGTGGAGCTGTCGCTGGTGGCCACCGGGTTCGCCTACTCGCGGGAGCGTCGGATCGCGCAGGCAGCGGTGGCGGCGCGGGTGGCGGGTCGGGTTCGTGACATCCGCCGGTCAGGGTCGTCGGCGTTGGACCTTTGCTCGGTGGCCGCGGGGTGGGTTGACGCTTACTACGAGCGCGGGCTGTCCGCATGGGACTGGGCGGCGGGAGCGTTGATCGCCGCCGAAGCAGGCGCTGTGGTCACTCTTCCCGGCGCCGCGCCGGAACTGGGCACGGACACGATGTTCGCCGCTTCGCCGTCGATTGTGGATGGGCTGCGTCAGGTGTTGGTTGAGGAAGGTGTGGGCGGGGACTATTAGGGCGTGCTGCGGCGCCTGTTTGGGTGGTTCGCCTTGATTTGGGGCCCCTCGAATGGGCCTGCGCGGGCTAAAAAGGTGGGCGAGGTGAAGCCCACCCGCGCCGAAAGTTTAGGCCCATTCACCCCAAATCAAGGCGAACCACCCAAACAGGCCGTTCTGCTGGGCCCGTTGCGTTTGTGCTGGTGGAGGCCTTCTAACAGCGGATGTCCAGGGCTGTGGTGATCAGTTCTGATGGGATCGGGGCTGCGCTTGAGCCGTCCGAGAGCAGGCCGCCTTGGTCTGGGTTGGACTGTGCCCATTCGGCCAGGAGGTCCAATATCCGACGGGCTTCCGGGCGAGGCTTGAGGTGGTCGAACAGCTTGCCCACGGCCAAGTCGACCGTCGCGTCCTGCCTGTCGTCCTTCACCAGTTCCGCGCACGGCTCCAGCAGGTTCAGCGTGCGGGCCACGGCCATCCCCTGCTGGCCGAAGCGGATCTGGGTCCGGCATGACAGCGAACCCTCGGGATAGAGCGTGTCGTCCCCGGGGGCGGCGATCTGGGTGAAGCCGAGTTCGCGCAGCGTCTCGGTGACCGTGGTGGCCTGGCGTCGGGTTCCGCTGGCGTTGAGGACGCGGACCAGAGCGGTGGCCGCGGGCGCGGGCGAGGTGCGGTCCAGGCTGGTGCGGTCCATCGGTTGACCGACCAGCGGAGCGGGAACGCCCTCCACCGGAACCCCAGCGGGCGGCGGGTTGCAGCTCATCGTGCGCGAGCCCGCCTCGTCGGTCTTGATCACCTGGAGCCAGACGACGCCCGCGGCAACGCCTAGCAGCACGATCAGGATGAGCGCCGGGAGCGGGCGACGCTTTCGATACCCGCTCGGACGCCCACCCCGCGTCAGGTTCCCGGCCGGCACGAGCGGGTCCTCTCTACGGACTTCATGCCCTACCCCCGCAGGCATTCGGAGTGAGCGTGACTCACTCGACAGTCGATGGTGATCAGCCTATTCGGTTTGGCGGATTCCGCAGCCCGACACCCCCGTCGTGTCCGGACCGCAACCCTGGGTTCGAGCTTCGCATCCGGGCGGCCGACGCGCCCGAAACACCCCCAGACGGGTGATGCGGTGCGGGACGGGCCGTAGATGAGCTACCCTCTGCCCGCTCCGGTCGCCGAAGACGTCCAGCCGAATCGATTCCGATGGCTGCCTGACCCTGACGCGACCGGCGAGACCTCCGTCACTCGATTGGCGGGCACAAACCGGGGCGCTGGAACGTTGACCAGCGGCACGACCCACATCCTGATGGACCGCAGGGGTGAAAGACGATGGCTACCGACTACGACGCACCACGCCGCAGCGAGGCGGACGATCTCGCGGAGGACTCCCTAGAGGAACTCAAGGCGCGACGGAACGAAACCCAGTCCGGCGTCGTCGATGTCGACGAGACGGACACGGCGGAGAGCTTCGAGCTGCCCGGCGCCGACTTGTCGGCGTTGTCCGGCGAGGACCTCACCGTCCGCGTGGTGCCCAAGCAAGCAGACGAGTTCACCTGCTCGAAGTGCTTCCTTGTGCATCACCGCAGCCGACTCGCCGAGGACAACAACGGCGTTTTCGTCTGCCGGGACTGCGCGTAAGCCCACGACGCGCGGCCCCCGGCAGGGGCTGACCACACCGACGACAAAACAGCCGGGCACCCGATGGGGTGCCCGGCTGTCGTCGTGCGTCAGTCCTGGCGCAGGGCGGCGACCAGCGCGGCGGGCTTGCGCGTGCTGAACACCCAGTACGGCGTCGGGTCGGCCGGGTCGGTGATCTGGACCCGCACCAGCGGCCCGACCCAGCCCCGGTGCAGCATGAACGCCGCCGGGTCCAGGCTCCGGCCGAGCACCTTGCGCTTGTCGCCCGCGCCGAAGGTCTCGACGGTGCCGAGGAACTCCAGCGGCACGTGCGCGTCGCCGACCTTCAGTTCGCCGTCCTCCACCGTGACCTTGGTGCGCCCGGAGCGCACGATCAGCAGCAGCGTCATGGGCAGGAGCACGACATAGGGCAGCCACGAGCGCACGCCCGGATAGCCCATGTGGATCTCGGCGGCGAGCAGCCCGGCCGCCAGCAACGGCAGTGGCCACCAGTACCACGTCACGTACAGCCGCTCCGCGAACTGTTGGCCGGTGGTCGTCGAAGGGGCCGTGCCTGAGCTGTCTGTCACCACCTCAGGGTAGTCTCGCCGCTCGTGTCCAGCGTGGAGGTCCTGCTCACCCGGTTGGATCCGGACGTGCCCCTGCCGTCGTACGCCCGCCCGGGTGACGCGGGGGCCGACCTGGTGACCACCGTGGACGTCATCATTCCGCCGGGCCGCCGGGTGACCGTCGGCACGGGGATCGCGATCGCTCTGCCCGTGGGCTACGCCGGGTTCGTCCATCCGCGTTCGGGTCTGGCGGCCAAGTCGGGGCTGAGCGTGGTCAACTCTCCTGGCACGATCGATTCGGGGTACCGCGGCGAGATCAAAGTCTGTTTGATCAACCACGACCTGACCGCACCGATCAGCCTGCGCCGCGGCGACCGCGTCGCACAGCTGGTGGTGCAGCGGGTCGAGCACGCGGTGTTCCGCGAGGTGGACGACCTGGGGGAGTCCCAGCGCGGCACCGGCGGATACGGGTCGACCGGGGGGCACGAGGTGCTCACCGGCTCGGCGGGGACGGAGGACTAGGTGGCACTGTTCGGAAAGCGCAAGCGCAAGGACGAGGAACCGCGCGTCGAGGAGGTCGAGTCACCGGACTTCGACGAACTCGACGACGTCGACCAGGTCGACCGCGCTGACGGCCCCTACGACGAGTCCGAGGCGCCGGACGACGAGTCCCCCCGCCTCGACCTCGGCTCGCTGCGGATCCCGGTCCCCGACGGCGCCCAGCTGCAGGTGGAGATGGACCCGGCTGGCCCGGTGCGCGCGGTGCACGTGCTCACCCCCATCGGCCAGCTCACCCTCAACGCCTACGCCGCCCCCCGCTCCGGCGGCCTCTGGCGCGAAGTTTGCGGCGAACTCGCCGAACAACTCCGCACCGACGGCGCCTCGGTCCGCAGCCAGACCGGCGAGTGGGGCCAGGAACTGTCGGCTTCCCTGAACGAGGTCGCCCTGCGCTTCGTCGGCGTCGACGGCCCCCGCTGGATGCTGCGCGGCGTCGTGGCAGGCCCCCCGGAACTCGCCGACACCAGCACCGAGGCCTTGCGGGCGATGCTCCGCAACACGATCGTCGTACGCGGCACCCAGCCGATGCCGGTGCGCACCCCCCTGCAGATCGACCTGCCGCAAGCCATCGCCGAACACATCGCCCAAGCTGACCAGCAGCAGGCATAACTCCGTTGGGCTGTCGTGTTCGGCCCGTTGCGCTCTGTGGGTGGGCGGGACCGGAAACCACTAGCCGACCACCACTAGGCTGATCGTGTGCGCCCGCCTCTGATCCTGCTAGACGGTGTCCGCTGGCAGGGCACACCTGTGGTCGGTGAGCGCTCGCAGACGTTGTTAGCCGAACTGGTCCGCCATTCCCGCGACGGGGTGAGCGACGAAAGGCTGGTGGCCGAGCTGTGGCCCGACGCATTGCCGTCGCACCCCACCAAAGCGCTCCAAGTCGTGGTCTCCCGAACCAGAGCGGCCACCGACACCCACGTGATCACCAGGTCCTCCAACGGCTACCGCCTCGGCATAGCCCCCGACCAGGTCGACGCACTGAAACTCGCCATCGCCGTCCAGCAGGCCCGCGCCAGGCTCGCGGCCGGTGACGCCCCCGGAGCGAGATCAGCCGCCGAGGAAGCGGTCGAGCTGGGACGCACCATCGCTGTCTCCACCGACGAAGGCGCCCTGGGCGACCTGCTGGCCGCCGCTCTTGCTCAGGCCGACGAAGCCCGCGACCTGCTCGGCCTGGCGCTGAGTCGAGTCGGCGAGCACGAGCGCGCCCTGCCGATGCTGGCCGCCGCCGTGGTCAAGCGTCCGGCCGACGAGGATCTGCTGGCGTGCCTGCTGCGCAGCGAGAGCGCCGTGCACGGCCCCTCGGCGGCGCTGCGGCACTTCGAGGACTACCGGGCGCGGCTGGCCGACACCCTGGGCACCGACCCCGGCGAGTCGCTGCGCAGGCTGCACTCCGAGTTGCTCGCCAAGGACCGACCGGTCCGCCAGGGGCTGCTGTTCGACCACACCGAGCTCGTCGGCCGCGACGCCGACATCGCCGCCATGCGCGCGCTGGTCCGCTCCGCCAGGGTCACCTCCATCGTCGGCGCGGGCGGGCTGGGCAAGACCCGCTTGGCGCACGTGCTGGGCCGCGAGGCCGACCAGCCGGTGGTGCACTTCGTGGAGCTGGTCGGCGTGGTGGCCGCCGAGGACGTCGTCGGCGAGGTCGGCTCGGCGCTGGGCGTGCGCGACTCGCTGGCCGGTCGGCGGGCGCTGACCCCGGTGCAACGGGCCGACGTGCGCGCTCGGATCGCCCAGCAGCTCGACCAGTCGCCCGCCCTGCTGATCCTGGACAACTGCGAGCACGTGGTCGACGCGGTGGCCGACCTGGTCGCCTTCCTCGTCTCCGCCGACCGCGACCTGCGCGTGGTGACCACCACCCGGGCCCCGCTCAACATCTCCGCCGAGCGGGTCTACCCGCTGGGCCAGCTCGGGACCGGCGACGCGGTGGAGCTGTTCGGCAGGCGCGCGCAGGCCGCCCGGCCCGATGTGGCCCTGGACGAGGCTGTGGTCGCCGACATCGTCACCCGGCTCGACGGGCTGCCGCTGGCCATCGAGCTGGCCGCGGCCCGGGTCCGGGCGATGTCGGTGGAAGACATCGCCCGCAGGCTGGAGGACCGTTTCGCGCTGCTGCGGGGCGGCGACCGCACGGCGCCCGACCGGCACCAGACGCTGCTTGCGGTCATCGACTGGTCCTGGAACCTGCTGGCCGAGCGCGAGCGGCGCGGCCTGCGGTGGCTGTCGGTCTTCCACGACGGATTCACCCTGGCCGCCGCCGAGCAGCTCATCGGACCGGCCGCGATCGACGCGGTCGAGTCGCTGGTGGACCAATCCCTGCTGAGCGTGTTCGAGTCCGCGGGCCGGGTCCGCTACCGGATGCTGGAGACCGTCCGCGAGTTCGGCCGCGACCGGCTCGCCGACGCGGGGGAGACCGAGCAGGCCAGGTCGGCGCACTGGTCGTGGGCGTGCCGGTTCGCCCGGTCGGCGGGCGACTCCCTGTTCACCCCGGCCCAGTTCGAGCTGATGGACGAGGTCCTGCTGGAGGAGACCAACCTCGCCGACGTGCTGCGCCAAGCGCTCGCCGCGTCCGATGTGGACACAGTGATCGTGGTGTTCGCCGCGCTGGGGCCGTTCTGGATGGTGCGTGGTGAGCACCCCAGGGTGATCGTGCTCGCCGAGGCACTCGACCAGGCCATCCTCGGGTGGACGCCCACGGAGGACATCGCCGACCACGCTCGCACCTGCATGGCCGTGCTGATCAGCAACGCCGCCGCGCTGCAGGGCGCCGACTCGGCGGCGGCCACCGCGCTGCTGCGCGAACTCGGCCCCGGCACGGCGTCGCCGGTCATCGCCGCGCACGTGTCGGTGGTGCTGTCGCTCGACCACGCCGACCCCGACGGCAGCACCGCCGAGCTGGCGGCGCTGTGCGACCACCCGGACCGGCGCACGGCGTGCCTGGCGCTGCAGTGGTACGCCCACGCGCTGGAGAACCAGGGCGATCCCGAGGGCGCGCTCGAACACGCCACCCGCGCGCTGGCCCTGGCCCGCGACGAGGAAGGCCCATGGCACCGGGCGATGCTGCACACCCAGGTCGCCGACCTGTACGGACAACTCGGGCTGCTGGAGGACGCGCGACCGCACGCCATCGCCGCGCTCCCGGTCCTGGACCGGCTACGCGCCTTCGACGACGCGTGCCAGCTGCGTGCGTTGCTCGCGGTCGTGGCGATGAGCGCGGGCAGGCTGACCGAGGCACAGGACTGGATCGAGCAGATCGACGCCGCCGATGGCTCCCATGGGGGCTTCGGCGGCGACTTGGTGCGTACCGTCGCCGAGGCGGAGATGGCGCTGGTGCGGGGCGACCACGCCGAGGGGTTGCGGGCCTACCGCGATGTCGTCGCGCAGATGCGCGAGCTGCGCTTTCCCGGATTCGGCGAGCCGACCGGCTTCGAGCCGTGGACCCTGTTCGGCGAGGCCGCCGCGCTCGGCGCGCACGCCCAGTTCGGCAAGGGAACCGAGGGCGCGGAGCTGTACACCGTGCTGAGCGCCAAGGTCGAGGGCGTCCTGGACCCGACTCGGCCGAACCTGGACCACCCGGTCATCGGCATCGTCCTCGTCGGGCTCGCGGTTTGGGGGTTGCAGCGCGACACGCTGCCCGCGTCGGAGGCGGCCCGGCTGCTCGCGCTGGCCGACCGGTTCGGCTACAACCGGGCCTATCCGACGATGGCCTGGCAGGCAGTGACCGCCCCCGCCGAGGCGAAGGCGGCAGGCGAGGTCGCGCGGTGGCTGGCCGAGTACGGCGACCGCCGCGGGCCTCAGCTGCTCGATGAGGCCCGCGCGGTCGTCGACAGCCTCTTCGGCTAGCCACTAGAGCTGCTACATCCGGCGGCGGAAGCTGCGCACCGACAGCGGCGCGAACACCGCGACCAGCGCTGCGCAGCCCAGCAGCGCCCAGCCGACCTCAGCGGTGACGGTGCCGGTGTTGGCCAGGTCGCGGATCGCCGACACCACATGCGAGACCGGGTTGACCCGGACGAACGCGGCCAGCCAGCCCGGCAGCGACTCGGTCGGCACGAACGCGTTCGACATGAAGGTCAGCGGGAACATCACCATCAGCGAGATGCCCTGCACGCCTTGGGCGCTGCGAGCGATGGTGCCGAACCAGGTGAACAGCCACGCCAGCGACCAGCCCGCCACCACGGCGAGCAGCCAGCCCGCGAGCACGCCCAGCGCGCCGCCGCCGGGGCGGTAGCCCATCAGGATGCCCATGCCGAAGGTGAGGCCCGCGGCGACGCCGTAGCGGATCAGGTCGGCGATCATCGGCCCGGCCAGCGGCGCGATCCTGGCGATGGGCAGGGACTTGAACCGGTCGAAGACGCCCTTCTCCATGTCCTCGCGGAGCTGGACCCCGGTGGCCATGCAGGCGGTGAGCGTGGTCTGGGCGATGATGCCCGGGATCATCAGCGGCAGGTACGCCGCGACGTTTCCGGAGATCGCGCCGCCGAAGATGTAGGCGAACATCGCGGTGAACAGGATCGGCTGGATGGTCACGTCGAAGAACTGCTCCGGGTTGCGGCGCATCTTCTTCAGTGCCCGCCAGGCCAGCGTCATGGTCTGGCTGAACGTCTCGGCCATGGTCACCCGCGGCTTGGCTGCGGCGACGGCCGGGTGCAGGGTCACGGTGGTCATCAGGCTTCTTCCTCGGCGGTCGGGTCCTGGGTGTCGTGGCCGGTCAGGGCCAGGAACACCTCGTCAAGGCTGGGTTTCTGCACGCTCACCGACGCCACCGACACCGACGCGGTCCGCAGCGCGATGAGCACGTCGGCGGCCTGGTCGGCGCGGTCGAGCGCGACGTTGATCCGGCCGTGCTCCGGGGTGAGCACCGGCTCCTCCCGCAGCACCCGGCGGATGGTGTCGGTCGCGGCGGCCAGGTCGGCCGGGTCGGTCAGCAGGACCTGCAGTGTCGAGTTGCCGACCTGGCTCTTGAGCTGGTCCGGCGTGCCCTCGGCGACCTTGCGGCCGCGGTCGATCACCGCGATGCGGCCCGCGAGCTGGTCGGCCTCGTCCAGGTACTGCGTGGTCAGCAGCACGGTGCAGCCGTCGGACACCAGCGCGCGGATCGTGTCCCACATCTGTCCGCGGGTGCGCGGGTCGAGCCCGGTGGTCGGCTCGTCGAGGAAGATCAGCGGCGGGCGGGTGATCAGGCTGGCCGCGAGGTCGAGCCTGCGTCGCATGCCGCCGGAAAACTGCTTCAGCGGCCGGTTGGCCGCCTCCTCCAGACCGAACTGGCCGAGCAGGTCGGCGGTCACCTGCTTGGCCTTGGCCGACGGCAGGCCCTGCAGGCGGCCGAACATCCACAGGTTCTCGGTGGCGGTGAGGTTCTCGTCGACCGACGCGTACTGCCCGGTCACGCCGACGAGCTGGCGGACGATGTGCGGGTGCTCGCGCACATCCACGCCGAAGATCTCGGCGTGGCCGCCGTCGATCTCCAACAGCGTGGCCAGCATCCGCAGCATGGTGGTCTTGCCCGCGCCGTTGGGGCCGAGCACGCCGAAGATCTCGCCCTGGCGGACTTCGAGGTCGATGCCGTCGACGGCGCGGTTGTCGCCGAAGACCTTGACCAGCTCGTGCGTGCGCACGGCCAGGTCCACGCTGTCCCGCGCGACGCCGCGGGTCTCCGATGTCGTCATTGTGGTCACGGGAGGAACTGTCCGCCCCGCGAGTTTCACGACGCCTTCAAGCGGCCTTCAGCCGATGTCACCCACTTGCGGCAGTCACGGCGTGACGGCCCGCAGCCAGGCCAGCACCGTCGCGCGGCCCAGGGCCTCCGGGTCGGCGCCGACGATCTGGAGGCGGGTCGTGCACAGGGTGGCCTGGGGGAGGGCTTTGGCCCACGCGGTGGCGACCTCGACCGGGTGCACGGCGTCGTCGGTGAAGCCCGCGACGCCGCAGGGGATGTCGAGCGTGGCCAGGTCATCGAGCGTGGGCGCGACATGGTCGGCGGCGACGTCGAGGGCCTCGGCGAGGTCGTCGCCGTAGCCGGACCAGGCGCGGGTCAGCTCGGCGGCCAGCCACGGGTCCAGCCCGGCGACCGCGGCCTCGGTCGCCGCGGTCGGCCCGAGTTCGCGCACGGCGGCGGCGCTGTAGCGGGCGGCGACGGCGGCCGGGGCACCGTCGGGCGCCCCGGTCCAGCCCGGCAGCGCCAGCAGCAGCCCGGCACAGCGGTCCCGGTTCTTCAGCGCCCACTCGACGGCCAGGTGCGCGCCCAGCGAGATGCCGCCCGCGATGATCGGCTGCCCGGCCTCGGCCGCCTCGTCGAACGCGGCGAGGTAGGCGGCCACATGCCCTGGTCCACGCACCGGTGCGGGCATGACGGCGGCCATTCCGACGGCGGCGAGCGGGACCTCGAACACCGCCCGGACGAACACGTCGTCCGACGCGGTGCCGGGCAGCAGCACGGCCGTGTGCGCGGCGGCGGGCGGCTGGGTCACACTCACCCCTCGTTCCCTGTCCTCGGGTTACCTGGCGCGGTTAACCTGATTGTGCATGGGTCGTTCGTCGGGGCCGACCCCCACCACAGGAGCGGGACAACATGGGCACCAAGGGGGACGGCTATTGGCACCGTCTCGTCAAACGGCTGACGACCGATGTCGCGCAGCTGGACGCGGACGACCTGTCCGAACGGGCCGAGGCGCAAGGCGCGCGCCGGGCCTGTGACTGCAAGTCCGGTGACGAGGTCACGGTGCTGGGCCGCTTACGCACGGTCGAGCTGTGTCCGCGCGACGCCGTGGCCACGCTGGAGGCCGAGCTGTTCGACGGGACCGAGGGCGTGACACTAGTCTGGCTCGGTCGTCGCCGGATCCCGGGAATCGAGCCGGGCCGCACCGTCAAGGCGCAGGGCCGGATCGCGGTCCGCGACGGTCGCAAGGTTCTCTACAACCCCTACTACGAGTTGCAGACCACCACATGACGAAACCGACCGCCGAGGTCAACGAACCAAAGTCCGAGCCAACGCTGCTGGAGCAGATGGGCGGGGTCAGCGGACTGATCTACTCGTCCGTCCCGGTGGTCGTGTTCGTGCTCGCCAACCTGGCCTTCGGGCTCACCGTCGGCATCTGGAGCGCCGTCGGGTGCGCCGTGCTGATCACGGTTGTGCGCGTCGTGCGCAAGGAGCCGCTGCAGCCCGCCATCTCCGGGTTCTTCGGCGTGGCCATCGCCGCGCTGATCGCCAACCAGACCGGGTCGGCCAAGGGCTTCTTCCTGCTCGGGATCTGGACCAGCCTCATCTACGGCGGTGCCTTCCTGGCCTCGGTGCTGGTGCGCAGGCCGCTGGTCGGGGTGATCTGGTCGCTGCTCAACGGCCTCGGCCAGAGCTGGCGCGAGGACAAGGTGTCCCGGCGGGCCTACGACATCGCCACCCTGACCTTCGTCGCGGTGTTCGCCGCGCGGTACGTCGTCCAGAAGTGGCTCTACGACGAGGACCAGACCGGCTGGCTGGCCGTGGCCCGACTCGCGATGGGCTACCCGCTGTTCATCGGCGCGCTGGCGGTCACCGTGTGGGCCGTGCGCAAGGCCAAGCACCGCCAGGCCGAACGCGAAGCACTCGTGGAGAGCGACGAAGAGGTGGAGGCCCGGCTGCGGGCCAAGTACGGCGAAACTTCCTGATCTTCCGGGTCCGAAAGGCCACCATCCATGCCGGATGGTGGCCTTTTGTCGTCCCGAGACTTTCGTCTCTCGGTCATCAGGCACTCTCCGTACTCGCGTAGGCTTACGGTTACGTAACCGTAGGGACGTCTTGGGGGAGACGACCGGAGATCCGAGGTAGCCGCACGTGACGACAACTCTCGAGCCCCCACTCGCCCCGGGGGCGAAGCCGCTCACCGACCGCCGCCGCAACGGCGCGGAGCAGTTCGGCGTCTACGCCTTCGTGGTGATCCCGCTGCTGGCCGTCGGCGCCGCCGTGCCGTTCGCCTGGGGCTGGGGCCTCGGCTGGGTCGACGTGGGCATCGCGCTGGCGTTCTACATGATCAGCGGCCTTGGCGTGACCGTCGGCTACCACCGCCTGTTCACCCACGGTTCCTTCCGCGCGAAGCGGGGCCTCAAGATCGCCCTCGCCGCCGCCGGTGGCCTGTCCGCCCAGGGCTCGGTCATCGAGTGGGTCGCCGACCACCGCCGCCACCACGCCTTCTCCGACAAGGAGGGCGACCCGCACTCCCCGTGGCTGTTCGGCACCGGCCCGGTCGCCATCGCCCGCGGCTTCTGGCACTCGCACGTCGGCTGGCTGTTCGACCGCGACTGCACCACCATCGACCGCTTCGCCCCCGACCTGGCCGCCGACGCCGACCTGCGCGCCGTCGACCGCATGTTCATCCCGCTGACCGTGGCGTCGCTGACCGTCCCCGCACTGCTCGGCGGCCTGCTGACCTGGTCATGGTGGGGCATGCTGACCGCGTTCTTCTGGGCGGGCCTGGTCCGCATCGCGCTGCTGCACCACGTCACGTGGTCGGTCAACTCGGTCTGCCACATGATGGGCGACCGCCCCTTCAAGTCCCGCGACAAGGCCGCCAACGTCTGGCCCCTGGCCATCCTCAGCTTCGGCGAGTCGTGGCACAACCTGCACCACGCCGACCCGACCTCGGCCCGCCACGGCGTGCTCCGCGGTCAGCTCGACATCTCGGCTCGGGTGATCTGGATCTTCGAGAAGCTCGGCTGGGCGAGCAACGTCCGCTGGCCCACCGAACAGCGCATCGACAAGCTCCGCGTCGAGAAGGCGCTCGCCAAGTAGTTCGTCAGTCACCACGGGCCGGGACGCACCCACAGCGGTGCTGCCCGGCCCGTGGTCTGTCCTGGCTCGCGCGGTCAAGCCGCGGGCAGCTTCGGCCAGACGGAGGCCGCGATCTTCCTGGCCACGGTGCACAGGTCGGCTCTGTCAGGTCCGGTCGTCTCGACCGAGACGACCGCGTACTCGTTGTTCGGCATCGAGGACTGAGGCCCCTTCGCGCGGTTGTGCTCCAGCGCCACCTCGCACATCACGCCTGGCGGATTGTTGTTCGGGGAGTCGTTGACGAAGCTCGCCCTGCCCGCGATCGTCTCCGGCTTCCCAAGCTTCTCGGTGCCGTAGATCGACGCCATCCCTTCGGTGAAGGCAAGACGTACGTCCAGGTCGGTGTCCCGCCAGTCGCACATGTGGGATGACAGCCCGACAGGTTTGCCCGCACCCGTCACCACTCCGGCAGGGACGACCTGACAGGCGTCGACGCCGCGCAGCGACTTCGGGTCCGGTGACGGGAATCTGGCGCCCTTGCCGTCGCGCGCCCGCGCACTCACCGATGTGACCACCGTGGCGGCGATGTCGCACGCCGCGATGGGCTTGTTCGCCTCGGGTGTCACCAGGATGTCGAGCTCGATACCGTCGGTGAAGGTGATTCTGTGCGCGCACTCCCCAGGGTCGGCGTCCACTCGATTGTCGGTCAGCCCGCCAGGGAGCCCGGTGACCCCTGGCCTCGAGTTGCCAGGAGTCGGGTGGTGCCATGGCCCGATCACCACGAAGGCGGGCGCCGCGGCATCGATGTGGACGTCACACTGGTCGTACGACCGGCCGAGAGCCGGGCGGACCATCCCGCCGATGGAGAGGGTCGGGTGGTCGACGAGGCTGCACATGTCGAAGTCGACGAAGTCTCCCGCGACGACGGCGACCGCCTTGATCGAGTTCGGGTCCACCAGGCTGGACGGGGTCGGCGAAGTGGTCTTCGCCGGTGTTGTGGTGCTCGGTGTGTCCACCGAAGCCGGGGCCGGGCCGCAGCCCGCCGCGCCGAGTGCCGCCACCGTCGCCAGGGCGAGCTTGATCCGCATGTGTCCCCCAGGTCTCGCCGAGTCTTACTTTCGGTATCGGCGCACTGAGAGATGCGTTAGTGCCCCAGGGCCTTGCGGATCTCGTTCTCCACATCGGCCGAGGCGACGAACAGCAGCTCGTCCCCACCCTCCAGCGGATCGTCCGCCTGCGGCACGATCACCCGCCCGCCCCGCAGGATCGTCACCAACGCCGCGTCCCGAGGCAGTTTGACCTCCCGGACCGGCCGCCCCGCCCAAGGCGTGTCCTCCGGCAGCGTCATCTCCACCAGGTTCGCCTGCCCCTGGCGCAGCGTCAGCAGTTGCACCAGCCCGCCGACGCTCACCGCCTCCTCGACCATCGCCGCGAGCACGCGCGGGGTCGACACGGCGACATCCACGCCCCAGGCCGAGGTGAACAGCCACTCGTTCGACGGGTCGTTCACGCGAGCCACCACCCGGCGGACCGCGAAAACCGTCTTGGCCAGCAGCGACACCACGAGGTTGACCTTGTCGTCGCCGGTCGCGGCGATCACGACGTCGCACAGCTGGATGCCCGCGTCCTCCAGCGACGCCAGCTCGCAGGCGTCGGCGAGGACCCACTCGGCCTGCTCGACGGTGTGCGGCTCGAACTGCTTGGCCTCACGCTCGATCAGCATCACCTGGTGGTCGCCGCCCACCAGTTCCGCGGCGATGGAGCGGCCGACGGCGCCTGCCCCGGCGATCGCGACACGCATCAGTGACCCTCCTCCGGCGCCTGGGCGGCGGCCGTCGTGACCTCGGTGACCGTGCCGGACAGGGCCGCGACGTAGACCTGGTCGTCGGCCTGGATGACGGTCTTCGACTCGGCGAGCACGCCAGTGCCGAACCGCATGATGAACGCGACCCGGCAGCCGGTCGCCGACTGGAACTCCCGGACCGTGCGGCCCACCCAGTCCTCGTGCACCGGCACCTGCAGCAGCGCCACCTTGCCCGACGGGTCCCGCCACGCCGACGCCACGCCGTCGGGCAGCAGGGTGCGCAGCAGCCGGTCGGTCGTCCACGGCACCGTCGCCACGGTCGGGATGCCCAACCGCTCGTAGACCTCGGCCCGCTTGGGGTCGTAGATGCGGGCCACGACGTGGTCGACGCCGAAGGTCTCCCTGGCCACGCGGGCGGAGATGATGTTGGAGTTGTCGCCGCTGGACACCGCCGCGAAGGCCCCCGCGCGCTCGATGCCCGCCTCGATCATCACCTGGCGGTCGAATCCGGGCCCGACGACCTGCTGACCGTGGAAGTCGGCACCGAGGCGCCGGAACGCCTGCGGGTCCTTGTCGATCACGGCGACGGTGTGGTCCAGGCGCTCCAGGGCGTGGGCCATCGAGGCCCCGACGCGTCCGCAGCCCATGATCACCACGTGCACGAGCAGCCTCCTCGCTGGCTGTATTCACGCGAAACGGACACCCGTCGACTTCTCGGCGAGCGACACTGATGAACCTACCGGTGCCTGCTCCGAAACGGTGACGCGACCGCCTACGCTGTGCACCCGTGTCCAAGTTCTCAACGGCGGCCAAGCGGCTGCTCGTCGGACGGCCGTTCCGCAGTGACCGCCTGGCGCACACCCTGCTCCCGAAACGCATCGCGCTGCCGGTGTTCGCCTCGGACGCGATGTCCTCGGTGGCCTACGCGCCTGAAGAGATCTTCCTGATGCTCTCCGTGGCGGGCTTGTCCGCCTACGTCTTCGCGCCCTGGGTCGGGCTCGTGGTCGTGGTGGTGATGCTCACCGTGGTCGCCAGCTACCGGCAGAACGTGCGGGCGTACCCGTCCGGCGGCGGCGACTACGAGGTCGCCACCGTGAACCTGGGGCGCCGGGCGGGCCTGACAGTGGCCAGCGCGCTGCTTGTCGACTACGTGCTCACCGTCGCGGTGTCGATCGCGTCGGCCATGGCCAACATCGGCTCGGCCGTGCCCTACATCGGCGAGCACAAGACGTGGTTCGCGGTGGCGGCCATCGTCGTGCTCACCGCCATGAACCTGCGCGGCATCCGCGAGTCGGGCGCCGCGTTCGCGGTGCCGACCTACGCGTTCATGGCCGGCATGATGGTGATGATCGGCTTCGGCTTGTTCCGGGGGCTGGTGCTCGACGAGGAGATGCCCGCCGAGAGCGCGAACCTGACGATCAACGCCGAGCACGGCGAGCTGATGGGCCTGGCCCTGGTCTTCCTGATCATGCGCGCCTTCTCGTCGGGCTGCGCGGCGCTGACCGGTGTCGAGGCGATCAGCAACGGCGTGCCAGCTTTCCGCAAGCCCAAGTCGAAGAACGCGGCCACGACGCTGCTGCTGATGGGCCTGATCTCGGTGGTCATGCTGATGGGCCTGATCACGCTGGCCCAGCTCACCGACGTCAAGTTGGCTGAGGACCCGGACACTCAGCTGGTCAACGCCCCCGAGGGCTACGAGCAGAAAACGTTGGTCGCCCAGATCGCCCAAGCGGTGTTCTCCGACTTCTCGGCGGGCTTCTATTTCATCACGATCGTCACCGCGCTGATCCTCGTGCTCGCCGCGAACACCGCGTTCAACGGCTTCCCGGTGCTGGGCTCGATCCTCGCCCAGGATCGCTACCTGCCCCGGCAGCTGCACACCCGCGGCGACCGCCTCGCCTTCTCCAACGGCATCATCGGCCTGGCCGCGTTCGCCATCGTCTTGGTGATCGCCTTCGACGCCGAGGTCACCAAGCTCATCCAGCTCTACATCGTGGGCGTGTTCGTCTCGTTCACGATGAGCCAGACCGGCATGATCCGGCACTGGAACCGGCACCTCGCCACCGAGACCGACCCAGCCGAGCGCCGCCGTATGCGCCGCTCGCAGGCCATCAACGCCTTCGGTCTGGCCATGACGGGCGCGGTGCTGGTAGTCGTGCTCGTCACCAAGTTCCTGCTCGGCGCCTGGATCGCCATCGCCGCCATGGCCGCGCTCTACGCGATGATGACCGGCATCCGCCGCCACTACGACCGGGTCAGCGACGAACTGGCCAAGGCCGAGGGCAAGGACCCGTTCGTGCTGCCGTCGCGGATCCACACGATCGTGTTGGTCTCCAAGCTGCACCTGCCCACCAAGCGAGCCCTGGCGTATGCTCGCGCGACCCGGCCGGACGTGCTGGAGGCGATCACGGTCAACGTCGACGACGTCGACACCAAGCGCCTGGTCGCCGAGTGGGACAAGCAGGACTTCAAGGTCCCGCTGAAGGTGATCGAATCGCCCTACCGGGAGATCACCAAACCGGTCCTGGACTACGTCAAGCGCATGCGCACCGACAACCCGCGCGACGTGGTCACGGTGTTCATCCCGGAGTACGTGGTCGGGCACTGGTGGGAGCAGTTCCTGCACAACCAGAGCGCGCTGCGGCTCAAGGGGCGGCTGCTGTTCCAGCCCGGCGTGATGGTGACGAGCGTGCCGTGGCAGCTGCAGTCGTCGGAGGGCGTGCACGAGCCCGAGGTGGTGGCGCCCGGCCTGATCCGGCGCGGCCTGGCAATCGATGAGGAGACCGAGCGACGATGACCGGAACTGAACCCGCCGCGGACTGGACTGGGCGCCGGGTCGAGGTCGAGGTCGGCGCCGTCGCCCACGGCGGCCACTGCGTCGCGCGGGTCGAGGGCCGGGTCGTGTTCGTCCGGCACGCGCTGCCGGGGGAGCGGGCCGTCGTCGAGATCACCGAGGACCGCGGCGGATCCTTCTGCCGCGGCGACGCCGTCGAGATCCAGACACCGTCCCCGGACCGCGTCGAACCACCGTGCCCCCTGGCCCGCCCCGGCGGCTGCGGCGGCTGCGACTGGCAACACGCGACAGCGAACGCCCAGCGCGCGTTGAAGAAGGCGGTACTGGCCGAACAACTCCGGCGGCTGGCGGGCCTCTCGTGGGATGGAGAGGTCGAGGAACTGGCGGGCGGCCTGACCCACTGGCGCACCCGCGCTCGCCTCGCCGTCGACCGACGCGGCCAGGCGGGCTTCCGTGCCCACCGCAGCCACCGGGTCGTACCGGTCACCGACTGCGTCATCGCCGCCCCCGGCACCGTCGACGCTGTCGTCCCCAACCGCTGGACCCCGGGCGCTGAACTGGACGTCGCTGTCGACGCCAACGGCTACACCCACGTCAGCGAACTCATTCAGGAAAAGGGCCGCAGACAACCCCGTGCCCACCGCGTCATCGGTTCGGCCACCGTCACCGAACGCGCCGCCCGCCGCGAGTGGAAACTCGACGCCCAGGGCTTCTGGCAGGTCCACCCAGATGCCGCGGATGTACTGGCCGAGGTCGTGGAACAGTGGTCGGGCATCACCCCCGGCGAATGCGCCTGGGACCTCTACGCGGGCGTCGGCTTGTTCGCGGCCGTGCTGGCCGACCAGGTCGGTCCACAAGGGACAGTCGTAGCCGTCGAATCCGGCCGCAAGGCAGCCGAAGACGGCGCCGAGAACCTACGAGACCTACCCCAAGTACGCGTGTTCTCGGGCCGAGTGGAGGACGTACTGGGCGCCGACCTCCCCTCCCCGGACGTAGTCGTCCTGGACCCGCCCCGAAAGGGCGCGGGCCGCGAGGTGGTCGAAGCAATCGCTGACCGAGAACCAAAACGTGTGGTCTACGTTGCCTGTGATCCGGCGGCCCTGGCGCGTGACATAGCCCTGTTCGCCGACCACGGATACCGCCTGACGAACCTGAGGGCCTTCGACACTTTCCCGATGACCCACCATGTCGAAAGCGTCGCGCTGCTCGAGCGCTAGCGCTGGCCTCCGGGAGGCCCGCCCCGATAGGGCATCGGCGGCACCGCGCCAGGACGGCCGGGCTGAAACCCACCCGGAGCGGGGTGCCGCGGCGGCGGACCCGGCGGCGGCATCCGCGGACCCGGATGCGGCGGCGGACCCCCTGGAACGGGCGGCAGCCCACCAGGCGTTGCCGGACCGGAGCGCGGTGGTGCGGGCTGCGCGGGCAGCCCTCCCGGAGGAGTGTGGGCAGCCTGCTGTTCGGCTGTCACCGCGGGCGGCATCCCCGCCCGAACCCGCAGCCAGTCCGGGATGTGCTCGTCCGACCTAGGAAAGAACCTCAACTCGTCCAGGAACCCGATCGGCGGCGGCACCCGTCGCCATTCGGGCTCCACGTCCGGCTCGAACTCGACCTCGAAAGTCCCCGAAGGCTCGATCGAGTACGTCGCCGAGATCCACGTTCCCCGGCCCGCCCGGTACATCCCGCCGCGCAGCCGGGCGAACCCGGAGACGACCTCCCCAGGCGGCCGGATGACGTGGTCATGACCATCCGCGCCCAACACCGTGACGTCGACCTCGACATGCCGCCCGGCCGAGCGGTAGGACGCGCGAATGCGCTGCCAGTGCTGCCCGGCCACGCGCACCAAAGCGCGGCCGACCTCCTTGGTCAGTCGGTCCTGTTCGACCGGTTCCATGACCGACTCCGTCATCGTTCCCCCGTTAGCAAACATCCCCCTGGCTGCGAAGAGACACTACCGCTGTGGGGGAGAACATGTGCACGATCGGTGATGGTGTCGTGCATGTGTCGGACACCTCGGGCGATCATCGGAGCCCCACTCGTAGACTGGATCGAGCGGGAACAGCCGACGATGACGAGGTGACGACGCGGTGACGCTGCTCGATTCCGTGCACGAACCGGCTGATCTGATGCGGTTCACGCCGGAGGAACTGGACCGGCTCTCCGCCGAGATCCGCTCCTTCCTCGTGGACAAGGTCACCAAGACCGGTGGCCACCTCGGGCCCAACCTGGGGGTAGTGGAACTCACGATCGCGTTGCACAGGGTGTTCGACTCGCCCCGTGAGGCCATCGTGTTCGACGTGGGCCACCAGGCCTACGTGCACAAGATCCTCACCGGCCGCCGGGACGGGTTCGACGACCTGCGGCAGCAGGACGGCATCTCGGGCTACCCGTGCCGCGACGAGAGCGAGCACGACCACGTCGAGAACAGCCACGCCTCGACGGCCCTGTCCTACGCCGACGGCCTGGCCAAGGCCTACGAGCTGCGCGGCGACAAGCGCAGCGTCGTGGTCGTGGTCGGCGACGGCGCGCTGACCGGCGGTATGTGCTGGGAGGCGCTCAACAACATCGCCGCGGGCACCGACCGCTCTGTGGTGATCGTGGTCAACGACAACGGCCGCAGCTACTCGCCCACCATCGGCGGTGTCGCCGACCACCTGGCCGCGCTGCGGCTGCGTCCGGGCTACGAGCGCGCGCTCGAAGGCGGCAAGCGGGTTCTGCAGGGCACGCCGGTCGTCGGCAAGCCCCTCTACGCGGCCTTGCACGCGGCCAAGCGCGGAATCAAGGACGCGCTGGCGCCGCAGGCGATGTTCGAGGACTTGGGCATGAAGTACCTCGGCCCGGTCGACGGCCACGACTTCGAGTCGCTGGAGGCCGCGCTGCGCCGGGCGAAGGACTTCGGCGGGCCGGTGATCGTGCACGCCGTCACCCGCAAGGGCAACGGCTATCCGCTCGCCGAGAACGACGAGCTCGACCAGATGCACCAGACCGACCCGATCGACCCGGTCACCGGCAAGCCGCGCAAGTCCAAGGGCACTGTCTGGACCAGCGTCTTCGCCGACGAACTGGCGCGCATCGGCGCCGAGCGCGAGGACGTCGTGGCGATCACGGCGGCCATGCTGCGCTCGACGGGTCTGGCCCCGTTCGCCGAGCGGTTCCCCGAGCGGTGTTTCGACGTGGGCATCGCCGAGCAGCACGCCATCACCTCGGCCGCGGGCATGGCGATGGCCGGGCTGCACCCGGTGGTCGCGATCTACTCGACGTTCCTCAACCGCGCGTTCGACCAGCTGCTGATGGACGTCGCGCTGCACAAGCAGCCGGTCACGGTCGTGCTCGACCGCGCGGGCATCACCGGCCCGGACGGCGCCAGCCACCACGGCATGTGGGACCTGTCGATCCTCGGTGTCATCCCCGGCATCCACATCGCCGCCCCCCGCGACGCCGCCACGCTGCGCGAGGAGCTGCGGGAGGCGGTCGCCATCGACGACGGCCCGTCGGTCCTGCGTTTCCCCAAGGCCACCGTCGGCGACGACATCACCGCCGTCGAACGGGTCGGCCCGGTCGACGTGCTGCGCCGAGGCGACAGCTCCGACGTGCTGCTGGTGACGGTCGGCTCGTTCGCCGAACTGGGCCTGGCCGCGGCCGAGCGCCTGGCTGACCAGGGCATCGGCGTGACGGTGGTCGACCCGCGCTGGGTCGCCCCCGTCCCGCGTGAGCTGGTCGAGCTCGCGGCGAAGCACCGACTCGTGGTGACGGTCGAGGACAGTGGCCGCCACGGCGGTTTCGGCTGGGCATTGGCCGCTCTGCTGCGTGACAGCGACGTCGACGTCCCTCTGCGTGACCTGGGCATCCCCAACGAGTTCCACGCCCACGGCTCGCGCGACGAGGTCCTGGTCCGCCTTGGCCTGACGGCCCAGGACGTGGCCCGCCGGGTCACCGGCTGGGCGTCGGACCTGCTCGGCAGCGAGACCGCCGAGTCGGAGGAAGAGCCCGGCCGAGTTAGGCCCTAGTCGGCGAGGACTTCGCCGACCACCCGCCTGCCGAGCGCCGCGAACACGGGGTTCCGTACCTCGTAGTAGTCCGCCGCGCCCAGCCCGAAGCACAACGCCCACCCACGCCCCCGCGCCCAGGTCGCGTCATCGACGTCGACCTGGGCGCGGAACAGCGGGCGGGTCTCGGCCGACAGGACTGTCCAGACGGGCATTGTGTCGCACGCCGGATCGCCGACACCGCACGCGCCGAAGTCGATGACCGCGGTGAGCCTGCCGTCGCGGGCCAGCAGGTTGCCGGGCAGCAGGTCGCTGTGCAGCCAGACCGGGTCGCCCGTCCACTCGGGCGTCGCCAGCGCCTTCTCCCAGGCCGCGGTCGCCGCCGCCGCGTCGATCGTGCCGCCCAGATCCCGGACCGCCGCCCGAACCCCGGCGTCGCGCGTCGCCAGCGGTCCACCCCGAAACGCGGGCGGCCCCTCCGCGTCGACCTTCCGTAGGGCGCCGATGAACCGCCCGAGGTCGATCGCGGCGTGGTGCTCGTCCACGTCGGGGTTGGTGAGGACGTCATCGCCGTCGAGCCAGCGACAGACCGACCACTGAAGCGGATATCCGTCTGTCGGGAGTCCTTCGCCGAGGACTTCCGGCACCGCGAACGGCAGCTCCGGGGCGAGCCGCGACAGCCACCGAGACTCCAGCGCCACACTGTCGGCCGCGCCTGGGGTGCGGGGAAGGCGCACGACCATGTCTTCGCCGAGGCGGTAGAGGACGTTGGAGGTCCCGGCCTGGCTGGTCACCAGGGTCAGGGAAAGGTCGGCCCACCGCGGGAACTGTGCGGCCAGTAGGCCGCCGACCAGAGAACTGTCGATCTCGACCTCGTCGGCGTGCAGCTTCGAGACGGACAACGGACCACCTGACTGTGCTGAGGGACTCAGCTCACAGTGCCTCAGGTGGATCTGTTCCCGCACCTCGGTTTCCAGGTGCTCGCTGTCCGCCGAGGACGGCCTGTCCGACCTTGTCGGCGGGGGTGTGGCACCGTTGTAGGGGTGCGGATCCTGATCGTGGAAGACGAAGCCCCCCTGGCCGACGCGGTGGCGCGTGGGCTGCGGCGGGAGGGTATGGCGGTCGACATCGCCTATGACGGGAACGACGGGCATGAGAAGGCGTCCGTGACCCGGTATGACGTGGTGGTCCTCGACCGGGACCTGCCCGGCATGCACGGCGACGAGCTGTGCCGGGAGATCGTCGCGTCCGGGGCGTTGACCAGGGTGCTGATGCTCACGGCCAGCGACGCCGTCGCCGATCGGGTCGAGGGGCTGTCGATCGGGGCCGACGACTACCTGGCCAAGCCGTTCGCGTTCCCCGAGCTGGTCGCGCGGGTCCGGGCCCTGGCCCGCCGGGCGACGCCGGTGACGCCGCCGGTGCTGGTGGCGGGCGACGTCGAGCTGGACCCGGCGCGGCGGACGGTGTCGCGGGCTGGGCAGCAGATCGATCTCACCCGCAAGGAGTTCGGGGTCCTGGAGGTCCTGCTGTCGGCGCGCGGGTCGGTGGTGAGCAGCGAAGAGCTGCTGGAGCGGGTCTGGGATGAGAACGCCGACCCGTTCACCACGACGGTCCGGGTGACGGTCATGACCCTGCGCAAGAAGCTCGGTGAGCCCGGAGTGATCGACACGGTCGTCGGCTCCGGCTACCGCGTGCCGTCCTCCGCCGTGCGGTGACCGGACGCCGTCGCGGTCCCGGATTGCGGGCCAGGGTCACCCTGCTCGCCACTGGGCTGGTGGCCGTGGTCAGTGTGCTGCTGTTGTGGCTCGGTTGGCTCCTGGCCGGCGGCGTGGTGGCATCGGTTCCGTCGCTGCCCGATGGGACCACGGTGGTGGTCGACGGCGTGCGGGTGCGGGCCGAGCAACTCGCGGAAGTCCTGGCAGACAACGCGCGCGAGCGGGTTCTGCTGGCGGGCTCGGTGGCGTTCGTGTGCGTGGTCGCCGCGACGGCCCTGCTGGCGTGGCTGGTCACCGGGCGGGTGCTCCGGCCGCTGCGTGAGGTCACCGCCACCGCCCACCGGCTGTCGGTCGAGTCCCTCGGCGAACGCATTGGGCATCGCGGCGCCCGCGACGAGGTCGCCGAACTCGCCGACACGTTCGACGCCATGCTCGACCGGCTGCAAGCGGCGTTCTCGACCCAACGCCAGTTCGTCGCCAACGCCAGCCACGAGCTGCGCACCCCGCTGGCCGTCATCCGCACCGAACTCGACGTCACCCTGGCCGACCCCGACGCCGACGAGGCTGAGCTGCGCCGGATGGCCGAGGTCGTCCGCGCGGCGACCCTGCGCGCGGGCGAACTGGTCGAGGCGCTGCTGGTCCTGGCCCGCACCGACGGCCTGGGCGTCGGCGCGACCGGCCCGGTCGACCTGGCCACCGTCATCGCCGGTGCCTGGCGCTCGGCCCGCACGGAAGCTGAACAACGAGGCATCACCGCGACCTTCCACGACGGCAACCCGACGGTCATCGGCGACTCGGCCCTGCTGGAACGGGTCGCGGGGAACCTGCTGGAGAACGCGGTCCGCCACAATCTGGACGGCGGCTGGATCGACGTGCGGACCAGCCGGGGTCCACAGTGGACGACGCTGACGGTGACGTCGTCGGGGCAGGCGGTGGATCCGCACCGGGTGGCGGAGCTGTTCGAGCCGTTCCGTCGGGGTGGGGTGGACCGGACCGCGCACACGGGGACCGGGTTGGGGCTGTCGATCGTGCGGGCGGTGGCGAGGGCGCATGGGGGACAGGTGACCGCTGAGCCGGTGCCGGGCGGTGGGTTGAGCGTGACGGTGCACCTGCCGTCGGTGGCGCATCTGTAGCTCATCTACGGTGGTTTCATGAGTCCGGTCAGTGGTCGCGACGCCAACGCCGAGATCATGCCGCCCGAAGCAGGGGCCGCGCCGAGGCGGCGAACCCTGGGTGAAGCGCAGGCGGCGTTCCGCAGGCTGCCGCCTATGGATGCGCAACGGTGGTATCGGCAACGCGAGTCTGATGATGAAGTGTTCGGCGCCGATGATCCTTTCGACTGCGCGTGGCCGGATACGCCGAGCATTCGGATTGATGGTGTCTCACAAGGAGAAACAGCTCCACCGATCGAGTGAGTGCCGGATGCGCGGTGAGCCTGGTCTCATGGTCATATGAGCGAACAGCGATCGGCACGGTCACGCGCGTTGGCGCGGGAGTTGCGAGAGAAGCGCAAGGCATCCGGGTTGAACCTCCATGAAGTCGCCGCGCAGGTGGGGATCTCCATCGCCAGCCTGAGTCGGAGAGAGACCGGGCGGCGGATGGCCTCGGTCACCCAGGTCGCGGCGCTGCTGGCGGTCTACAAAGTGGTAGGGCCAGAGCAGAAACGCATCATGGACATGGCGGAGGACGTGCACACAGTCGGCTGGTGGCACCTGAACCGTGTGACCGGCACGCCCGTCAATGAGCTGGCCTACTTCGAGTCCCAGGCGAGTTCGATCGTGAACTACTCATCAGGCCCCGTACCTGGGCTATTGCAAACCCCGGCGTATGCCAGGGCCGTCATGGGGTCGTTTCCCTACGAACGCACCGAGGTCGAGCGGAGGGTAGGTGAGCGCATGCAGCGCCAGGCGACCCTGCACCGGATCGTTCCGCCGCGTTACACCGCGTTCATGGACGAGGCGTCGTTGCGGCGGCCGTTTGGTGGGAGGGACGCGATGGTGGAACAGATCCGCTGGCTCATCGACATGGCGAAGCGCCCTGAGATCGCTATTCGGGTCATCCCCTTTCGTCGTGGCAGCTACGACCAGTCCGGGTACTTCTCCCTTCTCGGATTCCGGGACGCGCCGCCTCTGGTCTTCGTGGAAGGCAGTCAGATGAGCGGCTTCCTTGACGATGCCGATGACATCGACCGACTCGAGCAAGTGGTCGCCAGCCTGCGGAGGATCGCGCTGGATTCGTCCGAAACGGTGGAGTTCCTTGGGAAAATGATCGCTGATCACGAGCGGGGCTGAAACAGGGTGCACGGAGAGTGGCAGTCGGTATGGCCGGCTGCTCACCCGTGGCCTGATCACAGCCTGCTGATCAACGCCTGCGCGTCGCGGGGAGCGTGGGCCTTCACGTCGTTGTCGAAATACACATACACATCGCCCGATTCGCGCCACTTCGTCACCTTCGCCGCCCAGGCATCAAGGGCTTCGGACGTGTAGCCGCTGGTGTAAAGCTCCTCATCCCCGTGCAGCCGCACGTACGCGAAGTCCGCCGTCACCTCATCGAACCGTGGCCACCGACCGGCCGTGTCCGCGACAACCACCGCCACCCCGTGCTCCCGCGCCAAGTCCACGAACTCCGGTCGCTTGAACTCCGGATTGCGCACCTCCAGCGCGTACCGCACCGGCCGGTCCGCATCGGTCTCCGTCCACGCGCGACCGTCCAAACGGGAGTCGTGCGCACGGGCGACGGACGCTGCCGCCACAGTGGTTCGAGGGAGGGCCTTGAAGAAGTTCTCCAAGACCGAAGGCTCGTACTTGAAGTTCTCCGGCAGCTGCCACAGCACCGGCCCCAGTTTCGCGCCGAGGGCGAGTACGCCGGAGGCGAAGAAGTTGGCGAGGGTGACGTCCGCGTCCTTGAGTCGCTTCATGTGGGTGATGAATCGCGGGCCCTTGACCGAGAACACGAACCCGTCGGGCGTCTCGTCGCGCCACTTCTGGTAGCTCTCGGGGCGTTGCAGGGCGTAGAACGAGCCGTTGATCTCGATCGACGTCACCTGCCGCGACAGGTACTCCAGCTCACGTTTCTGGGTCAGCCCCTTCGGGTAGAACACGCCCCGCCAGGGTGGGTAGACCCATCCCGACGTGCCGACCCGAATCGTTCCGGTCACCGCTTCAGCCTCGTTGTCGCTGGTCAGCCACATGCGAGCCCGACCGGAGGCTGATCAGTACCGCCACCAGGGTGAGACGCATGCGCCGGATTCTAGGTCATCTTCGCCACGTCAAGCCGACCTGCGGAAATGTGGTCGGCGACACTCTGGCGTGACTTTCCCGAGTCCGTTTCGTAATGTTGCCCCGGCTCCGCCCCGAGGAGTCGCCCCCGAGCCAAGTGGTGATCAACGAATGTCAGGTCGACATAGGAAGCAGTCCGTGGGCTGGCACGTGCCCGCGGGCGTAGGTGTTGTCATCGGCACCGGTTTATGTGCAGCTGTCTGGCTCTCCGAGGGTCCCGTTCCCGAGACCCGCACGATGAACGCCGCCTTCTCGCTCCGGGCTCCGCTGACGACCACGTCGACCCCGTCGAGCACCCCGCCCCCCGCCGCGCCCGTCGCGCCGCCCGTGACCACCACGCCGCCTCCGCCGCCGGTCACGACCACTCCACCGCCGCCGCCGGTCACCACGACCCCGCCGCCGCCGAAGACCACCACCAAGCCCAAGCCCGTCACGGGCTCGTGTTCGACCACGCTGGACGGCGTCAAACCGCACGTCGCGCAGGTCGGCAACCACATCGCGGCCAAGTTCGGCGTTCGGGACATCGGCGGGGTCGCGGGCCGCAGCGGCACCAGCGACCACCCGTCGGGCCTGGCGCTCGACTTCATGGTCGACACCGCCACCGGCAACGCCGTCGCCGAGTACATCCTCGCGAACCGCCAGGCCTTCGGCGTCACCTACGTGATCTGGCGCCAGCGCTACAACGACGGCGGCGGCTGGGACGCGATGGAGAACCGCGGCAGCCCGACCGCCAACCACATGGACCACGTCCACGTGTCCTTCAAGGCCGCCGCCACGGTGTCTGTCTCCTGCTGAGTCAGCGGTGCACGGCCGCCAGCAGGGCGGCGTAGGACCTGACCAGCGCGGCCCGTTCCATGGCGATCGACGGGCTCAGCGGGTCACACCCGTCGGCGACCCACTCGTCGGAGATCACCATGGCCGCCGCGCGCTCCTGGGCGGCGAGCCGCATCGACTCCGGCGTCGCGTCGTAGACGTGCGCGTAGAGGGCGATCAGGGCGTCCACCAGTTCCTCGCTCGCCACGCCCGCGCGCTGGGCCTCCCGGTGCACGCGCCACCACTCGACCTCCAGGCGGGCCGCCTCGGTCGGGTCGAACGGCTCGGCGTGCGCCTCGATGACCAGTTCGTAGAACCGGCGCATGCACCGCCGCGCGCCGTCGGGGTCGTTGCCCTCGGCGGGCGCCCAGAGCTGGTTGGCGCGCAGCACCAGCCACGCGCCGTACAGGGTCTTCGGCCAGGACATCTCGAAGCCTGCCCGCACCATCCCCACCGCGTAGCGCAAGAACCGGAACCACTGCCTGCGGTAGTAGGCCACCCAGGCTCCGCATTCCCGCCGCCCGACGGCGCGGGGGTCGAATGTCCGCATGTCGCAGACGCTACCGGCCGCGTGGTGGCCCTCAACCGCTGAGACGACGACTCAGACGGTCTGGACGCGGTCCTCCGGAATCGTGACCCGGCGGCCCTGGATCAGCAGCCAGACGAGCAGCGCCACCTCGCCGAAGCCCGCCACCGTGCCGATGTCGAGCTGGTAGCCGGCGAAGATCACCTTGCCGATGCTGTCCACGACGTAGCCCGCGCCCGCGATCGCGAGCAGGGCGCCGACCCAGGTGGGGACGTAACTCGACTTGAACGTCAGGTAGGCGAGTAGGAGCAGGTGGGCGCCGAAGAGGACGAGGCCCAGATTCCAGATGTCGAAGAATGTGTCCACTTCGGACATCATCAGCCCCGGGTCACTCCCGGCGAGCCGCAGCGCCCCAAAGAGATGGATGATCCCCACCAGGAACACTCCCGAGTAGACGATCCGGAACCACGCGGCGAACGTGGAGACACTCGTCGGGCCGTAGAAGATCCACAGCGCCCACGCCACGATCACGTCGAGCACCACGATGACGACAAAGGCGGCCACGCCAAGCCGGAACAAGCCCTCGGAAGCCAGGATGTCCCCCGCCGTCTTGGCCGTGTCGCCTCGGGTCACCAGCTTCTCCACGACCACGAAGTTGGCGACGAAAGCGAGTAAGGCCATCAGTAGCAGGCCGATCCCTCCTGTGACTGCGGCTCTTCGGGTCTGGGTCAGCATCGTCGCTCCTTGTGTAAAGAAAACTTGACACCGATGAAGGTAAAGTGGCATTGACATGATGTCAAGTTTTCTTAACTTGCCTGGCGATGTTACCGTGGGTGGTAAGATCAACACCTTGAGTGATATAGCATAGGTGGTATATCCTGGGGTATCGTAGAACTCGAACCAGAGGTTCGGAACTGGCTGAGTGATCTCTCAACTGCGCACTTCGCGACGGTGGCGTTCTACATTGATCTGCTGTCGGAGCAGGGGCCGCTGTTGAGCGAGCCGTATACGCGGCAGTTGGAAGGCAAGTTGCGTGAGCTTCGCCTGCACCTCGACGGTGATGCGGTCAGGGTGACGTACTGGATCGCGGCAGGGAGGCGGATCATCCTCCTCACTGTCTTTCGCAAGACTCGTATGCGGGAAGAGCGGGAGATTTGCCAGGGCCGTGCGGGCGTTACGACGATGCGTCGCGCAGGAACATGTGGTGGAGGACTGAGGCGGATGTCGGATGATCGGGACTGGGAACAGCTTCGTGACCGCAGGCTGACCGAACCAGGCGCCCACGAGGCGTATGAGGCGGCTCGGCTCGCATACGAGCTGGGGACGTCGGTGCGCCGGATGCGCGAAGCGCGTGGGTGGACGCAGGCCAAGCTGGCGGAGACGGCCGACATGACTCAACCGGCGATCGCACGCTTTGAAGCGGGTGGGACGGTGCCCACGATTCCGCTTCTCGAACGGCTGGCGCACGCACTGTCGGCGGACCTGGTCGTTCGGTTCGACCCGCGTCCATCGGCCGCCTAACTCGACATCGCCCGGGCGGCTACGCCCACCCGGAACGTGCCTTCGCCGGGGTCGCATACAGTGGGCCCATGTCGGCCCTCTGGGACCGGACACCCCTCCCAGCCGAACACGCGGTCACGATGACCGCGGGCCTCCTCCTGCACGCGCGCACCCGCACCCGCCTGCCCGAGGGCCTCGCGCCCGCCGGCTGGATCGTCCTGGTGGCCGGATTGGGCCTCAACCTGTGGGCCGTCCGAGCACGGGGAGTGGGCGACATCGACGACCCGGACCGACTCGTGACCGCAGGGCCGTACGCGCTCACCCGCAACCCCATGTACGTCGGCTGGAGCCTGCTCCACCTTGGCACTGGGCTCGCCGCCCGCTCGCCGTGGCTGCTCGCGGGCTGGCCGCTCGCCGCCGTCATGGTCCATCGCGCCGTCCTGCGCGAGGAGCGCCAACTGGCCTCGCTGTTCGGCGACGAGCAGGCGAGCTACGCGCGGCGGGTCCCGCGGTACTGGTGAAACGACAGCGCCCCTGGTGTCTCCGAGGAGACACCAGGGGCGCTGCGAAACCGGTTACGCCACCGGCACCGAGGCCACGCCCGGAGCCAGGAACGGCTTGCCGTTCACCTTCTCCGAGATGCCCTCACGGTCCAGATACGGCGTGACGCCACCCAGCCAGAACGGCCAGCCCGCGCCCAGGATCATGCACAGGTCGATGTCCTGTGCCTCCGCGACCACGCCCTCGTCGAGCATGATGCGGATCTCCTCGGCCAGGCCCTCCAGGGCCCGCGCGCGGACCTGCTCCGCGGTCAGCGGGGCGTCGCCGAACTGCCAGAGTTCCTGGACCTCGGGGTCGACGCTCGGCTTGCCGGTCGAGTCCCAGGTCCACACCGCGGCCTTGCCCGCCGCGACGAACGCCTTCATGTTGTCCGAGACGCCGAAGCGGTCAGGGAAGGCGCGGTTCATCGTCTCGGCGACGTGCAGTGCGACCGGCGGGCCGACCAGTTGCAGCAGCACCAGCGGGCTCATCGGCAGGCCCAGCGGCTCCAGCGCGTTGTCGGCGACCTCGAACGGGGTGCCCTCGTCGATCGACTTGACGACCTCGCCCATGAAGCGGGTGAGCAGGCGGTTGACCACGAACGCCGGGGCGTCCTTGACCAGCACCGACGACTTCTTCAGCGCCTTGCCCACCGCGAACGCCGTGGCCAGCGTCGCGTCGTCCGTCTTGTCCGCGCGGACGATCTCCAGCAGCGGCATGACCGCGACCGGGTTGAAGAAGTGGAAGCCGACGACCCGCTCCGGGTGCTTGAGCTTCGAGGCCATGTCGGTGATCGACAGCGACGAGGTGTTCGTCGCCAGCACGCACTCCGCGCTGACGTGCTCCTCGACCTGGGCGAACACCGTCTGCTTGACGCCCAGTTCCTCGAACACGGCCTCGATGACGAAGTCCGCGTCGGCGAACGCGGCCTTGTCCAGCGAACCGGACACCAGCGCCTTGAGGCGGTTGGCGCCGTCGGGGGAGACCCGGCCCTTGCCCTGCAGCTTGTCGATCTCGCTGTGGACGTAGCCCACACCCTTGTCCACGCGCGCCTGGTCGATGTCGGTCAGCACGACCGGCACCTTGAGCTGGCGGGCGAACAGCAGCGCCATCTGGCTGGCCATCAGACCCGCGCCGACGATGCCGACCTTGGTCACCGGGCGGGCCAGCGACTTGTCCGGGGCGCCCGCGGGCTTGCGCGCGCGCTTCTGGACCAGGTTGAACGAGTACAGGCCTGCGCGCAGCGGGTCGGTCATCAGGACGTTGGCCAGGGCCTCGGTCTCGGCGGCGTAACCCTTGTCGAGGTTGTTCTCGCGAGCCAGCTCCAGCAGCTCAAGAGCCTGCTCGGCGCCCGGCGACGCGCCCTTGGTCTTGCCGTGGACGATCGCCTTCGCCCGCGCGACGGCCGCGTCCCACTCGGCGCCGCGGTCGATCTCGCGGCGGGCCGGGGTGACCTGGCCGTTGACCACCGAGGCCAGCCACAGCAGCGACTGCTCCAGGAAGTCGGCCGAGTCGAACAGCGCGTCGGTGATGCCCAGCTCCAGCGCCTGCTTCGGCTTGAGCATCTTGTTCTGCGCCAGCGCGTTCTCGAAGATCACCGTCACGGCCGCGTCCGGGCCGATCAGGTTCGGCAGCAGCTGCGTGCCGCCCCAGCCGGGGAACAGGCCGAGGAACACCTCGGGCAGGGCGATGGCCGCCGCGCCCGCGGAGAGGGTGCGGTAGTGGCACGACAGGCCGAGTTCGAGGCCGCCGCCCATGACCGCGCCGTTGATGAAGGCGAAGGTCGGGATCTTCGACTCGGTGAACCGGCGGAACACGTCGTGCCCGGCCTGGGCGATCTCCAGCGCGCGCTCGCGCTCGGCGATCTGCTCCACACCGGACAGGTCCGCGCCCACGGCGAAGATGAACGGCTTGCCGGTCACGGCGATCGCGGCGGGCTCAGCCGCCACGGCCGCGTCGAAGGCGGCGTTCAGCGACACCAGCGACTGCGGGCCGAACGTGGACGGGCGGGTGTGGTCGTGGCCGTTGTCGATGGTGATGAAGGCGACCGGCTTGTCGAGGCCGGGAACCTTGATCAGCCGCGTGACCGCGCGAGTGACGACCTCGTCCGGGAAGGCCGCGAGGGCCTGTTCCTGGGTCAGCATCAGTTGCCACCACCGTTCCAGTGCGGGTTCTCCCAGATCACGGTGCCACCCATGCCGATGCCGATGCACATCGAGTTGATGCCGTAGCGCACCTCGGGGTGCTCGGCGAACTGGCGCGAGAGCTGGGTCATCAGACGCACGCCCGAGGAGGCCAGCGGGTGGCCGCACGCGATGGCGCCGCCCCACTGGTTGACCCGCGGGTCGTCCTGGTCGATGCCGAAGTGGTCGAGGAAAGCCAGCACCTGCACCGCGAACGCCTCGTTCAGCTCGAACAGGCCGATGTCCTCAATGGACAGACCGGCGCGCTTGAGCGCCTTCTCCGTCGCGGGGACCGGGCCGACGCCCATGACCTCGGGCTCGACGCCGACGAACGAGAAGCCCACCAGGCGCATGCCGATCGGCAGACCAAGCTCGCGCGCGGTCTCCTCCTCGGCCAGGATGCAGCCGGTCGCGCCGTCGTTGAGGCCCGCCGCGTTGCCCGCGGTGACGCGGCCGTGCGGACGGAACGGGGTCTTGAGGCTCGCCAGCTGCTCGACGGTCGTTCCCGGGCGCGGCGGCTCGTCCTCGGTGGCCAGGCCCCAGCCCAGCTCGGCCGAGCGGGTCGACACCGCGACGAACTCGGGGCCGATTTTGCCCGCCTTGACCGCCTCGGCGTACTTCTCCTGGCTGCGCGCGGCGAACTCGTCGCAGCGCTGCTTGGTGATCGCCGGGTAGCGGTCGTGCACGTTCTCCGCGGTCTGGCCCATGATCAGCGCGGTCGGGTCGACGATCTTGTCGGCCACGATGCGCGGGTTCGGGTCGACGCCCTCACCCATCGGGTGACGGCCCATGTGCTCGACGCCGCCGGCGATCACCACGTCGTAGGCGCCGAAGGCGATGCCGCTGGCGCTGGTGGTGACCGCGGTCATCGCGCCCGCGCACATGCGGTCGATGGCGTAGCCGGGGACGGACTTGGGCAGGCCCGCGAGCAGCGCCGCCGTCCGGCCGATGGTCAGGCCCTGGTCGCCGATCTGCGTCGTCGCGGCGATGGCGACCTCGTCCACCCGCTCCGGGGGCAGCTCGGGGTGCCTGCGCAGCAGTTCACGGATGACCTTCACGACGAGATCGTCGGCGCGGGTCTCCGCGTAGATGCCCTTCGGGCCTGCCTTGCCGAACGGCGTGCGTACACCGTCGACGAAGACCACGTTCCGAACGGCGCGCTCGGCTGCGGATGCAGCGGGTGCGGCCACGTGGGTGCTCCTTAGTCGAATATGGGCTACCGACTGGTAACAAGCCCTACTCTAGCGCTGGTTACCAGTGAGTAACATAGCGGCGCGCTTATGGAGTGGGTCACAGTCCGACGAAGTCCGCCATCGCCGCGGCGGAGAAGTCGAACAACGCGTCGGCCGGGTCGGCCGAACCGACGAGCTGACCGAACAACTCGAAGCCGACGACGCCGAACAGCTGTGTCCACGCCACCATTACCCGCGCGAACGCCCCCGGCGGCAAGTCGATCGAGATCGCGTCCGCGACGGCGGCGAGCTGTCCGCGCAATGTCGTGTCGATCTCCGCGTCCGCGACCTCGGCCGCTCTGGCGATGGTGAGCAGCAGCAGGGGCACGCGGCCCGCTGGGGCGATGGTGTCCTGCGGGGCCTTGTAGCCGGGGACGGGGGAGCCGTAGATCAGCGCGTACTCGTGCCGGTTGGCCAGCGCCCAGGCCCGGACGGCCCGCCAGATGTCGAGCCAGCGCTCGCGCGGCGTGCCCTGGTGGTCGGCTCGCTCCACCGCGTCGGCCAGCGAGGTGTACGCGTCGATGATCAACGCGGTGAGCAGGTCGTCGCGGCAGGGGTAGTAGCGGTAGACCGCCGACGAGGACATGCCGAGGTTGCGCGCCACGGCGCGCAGGGACAGGGCCTGCGCGCCCGCGGTGGCCAGCTGGTCGCGGGCGTCCTCCTTGATCGCGAGCGTCAGCGCGGCCCGGTTGCGGTCGCGCGCGCCTGGGGTCTTCGTCGTCATGGACCGAGCATACGAGAGCGCCGCTCTTGACGAGAGCCCCGCTCTCGTATTTACTGGAGACCAAGAGAGAGCGGTGCTCTCGTTTCTTGGAGGGATTGACGATGTCGACTCGCTACCAGCGTCCGGGCAGGCTCACCACGGACGTGTTCAACCGTTTCGTGGCCTTCCTGGTCCGCCGCGGCGTGAATGTGTGGGGCTCGCGGGTGCTGTCGGTGCGCGGCCGAAAGTCCGGCGAGATGCGGTCGACCCCGGTCAACCTCCTCGTCCACAACGGCGAGAACTACCTCGTCGCCCCGCGCGGCCACACGCAGTGGGTGCGCAACCTGCGGGCGGCGGGCGAGGGCGAACTGCGCCTGGGCCGCAAGGTCTTCACGTTCACCGCGGTCGAACTGGCCGACGACGAGAAGCCGGAGTTGCTGCGCGCCTATCTCAAGCGGTGGAAGTTCGAGGTGGGAATGTTCTTCGACGGAGTCGACGCTTCCTCAGCCGACACCGACCTCCGCCGAGTCGCCCCGGACCACCCGGCCTTCCGGATCACCCTGGCATGAGGGCCCGCGGTCAGCGCGATCACCCCGAGTAAGCCGACCAGCGCGCAGACCCCGAGCCACCCGAACGCCGTGTACGCGCGGGTACCCGCCCAGGAGCCCACGGTGCCGCCGAGGTAGGCGCACGTCATGTAGGCGGTGTTGAGCCTGCCGCGGGCGTCGGGGCGGATCGCGTAGACGCGGACCAGGTTGGCGACCATTCCGCTTTGCATCGCCACGTCCAGCACCAGCGTGCCGAGGACAAGCGCGCCAAGCCCCACCACGCCGCCAAACCCACCCGGGATCAAGAGCACCGCCGACCCGATGACGGCGATCATGCAGACCAAGTTGATCGGGTCGGACCCACGCCGGTCGACTTGGCGGCCCGCTATCGGGGTGCAGATCATCGTCGCCGCGCCGATGAGTGCCAGCCAGCCGACCGCTTCGGCGCCGTAGCCGTAGGTGGGGCCGGTGAGCAGGAGGGCGACCGTGGTCCAGACCGCGGAGAAGCCGCCGAAGATCGTCGCCTGGTAGAAGCACGAGCGGCGCAGGTCGGGCTCGGTTCGCAGCAGGCGCAGTGGCTCGATGATGAGTGACAGGTACCGCTGGCGAGTCGCCGGGACCGACTTGGGCACGACGAAAGCCAGCATCACGGCCAGGACGGCGGTGACCGCGCCCGCGATGAGGTACGGAGCACGCCAGCCAATCCAGTCGCCTGCGGTGCCCGCGAAGGTGCGGGCCAGCAGCATGCCGCCGATGGAGCCCGCGAGCAGTGTTCCTGAGACCTCGCCACGGCGGTCCGCGGCGACGAGGCCTGCGGCCATCGGGCCGATCACGGGGGCGATAACCGTGGTGACACCGATGAGGACGCTCGCCCCGACCAACGGTGGCAGCCCGGGGGCGAACCCGGCCGCGAGCAGGCTCAGGGCGGTGACGGCGACCAGGCTGACGATCAGCGGCCGGTGCGGAAGCCGGTCGCCGAGGGGGACCAGCAGGAAGATCCCCAGCGAGTAGCCGAGCTGCGTGCCGGTCACCACGAGCGTGGCCGAGTCGGGCGACACGCCGAGACCCGAGGCGACCAGCGGGCTGACCGCCTGCGGGAAGTACACGTTCCCGACAGCGACCCCACAGGCCATGGCCAGCAGCAGAAGCACCCGACGGCTCAGGCCGCGTTCGATCACCGGGCGAGCCTCGCGTGGTCGACGAAGCTCACGCAAATGATTTGCCTGTGGATCACGGTGGGGCGGGATCCGTGATGGCCAGGGGCCGCGCGGGTGCGGATAGCGTCTGCCGTGATCCTCAGGACACGCCCTAGGACTGCGGTGTGACAGTCGTGCGCAGGGCCGTGACCAGCGCCTCCCCGGTCAACGCGATCTGCCATTCCCGCGCGCTGCCCACGCGAAGGGCGGCGGTGACGGTGTCGAGGTCGATGTCCTCCGGCGGCTGCCAGCAGGTCCGCCGGACCAGGTCCGGCTGCAGCAGGTTCTCCACCGGCAGTCGATTGGCCTCGGCGATCGCGGTCAACGCGGTCCTGGCCGCGCCCAGGCGGGCCGCCGCTTCCGGGAACTTGTCGGCCCAGCGGTTTGCGGGTGGCGGGCCGTCGTTCGGCGGCGACGGGTCGGGCAGGTCGCTCTTGGGCAGGGCGGCCGAGGCGCGCAGGGCGCGCATCCAGGTTCCGGCGAGGCGGCGCTGGGCGCGACCCTTGAAGACGGGGAGCTGGAGCAGGGCCTGTTCGTCGGTCGGGGACACCGCCGCGGCCTGGATGATGGCGCTGTCGGGCAGGACGCGGCCGGGGGCGATGTCGCGGTCGCGGGCCATCGTGTCGCGCGCCTCCCAGAGGGCGCGGATCGCGGCCAGGCCGCGCGCGGTCCGGACGCTGTGGATGCCGGACGTGCGCCGCCAGGGCTCCTTGCGGGGGGCGGCGGGCCCTGCGGTGCGCAGGGCCTCGAACTCCTCCAAGGCCCAGTCGAGTTTGCCCTGGGCGCGCAGTTCGGCCTCCAGCGCGTCGCGCAGCGGCACCAGGAGCTCGACATCCAGCGCCGCGTAGTTCAGCCAGTCCAGGGGCAGCGGCCTGCGGGACCAGTCGGCGGCGCCGTGGCCCTTCTCCAGGCGGTAGCCGAGCAGCAGTTCCACGAGCGTGCCGAGGGCGACGCGGTCGAAGCCCGCGAGCCGACCCGCCAGTTCGGTGTCGAAGAGTTCCTTGGGGCGCAGGCCGAGATCGGCCAGACACGGCAGGTCCTGTGAGGCGGCGTGCAGCACCCACTCGTCCGCGGCGAGGGCCTCGATGAGCGGTTCGACCTCGTCGTCGACCGCCACCGGGTCGACCAGGAAGGTGCCCGCGCCCTCGCGGCGGATCTGCACTAAATACGCGCGCTGGGAGTAGCGGTAGCCGGAGGCCCGCTCGGTGTCGACGGCGATGGGGCCGGTGCCCGCGGCGATGAGATCCGCGGCGCGGCGCAGGGCCTCGCGGTCGGCAACGACGTCGGGGGTGCCGTCGGCTGGCTCGGTGAGCAGCACCGGGACGGGAGGGTCAACGGCCGCCGAGCTGGGTCCTGGTCCGGGCATAGTCACGGCGACTGACCCTACGGCACGACCGAACAAGATCGCGGTAGATCAGCAGCAGTCGTGTGGCTGGGCCATGCCCTGCCCGGCCACACGACCGCTGTTGTCTATCGGATGACGCCCGCTCGCATGGCGAGAGCCACCATTTGCGCCCGGTCGCCGGTGCCCAACTTGCGGCCGATCCGCGACAGGTGAGACTTCACCGTCAGCGCTGAAAGGTTCAGCGCCTCGCCGATCTCCTTGTTGGACTGACCGTCCGCGACGAGCTGGAGCACCTCGACCTCGCGCGCCGAAAGCTCACGCGGAGTGTTGTCGGTGCCCGGGACCCTGGTGCCCGTGGCGAGGACCGGGGCGACACTCGGGTCGGCGTAGACGCCACCCTCGAGCACCCGGCGGACCCCGTCGGTCACCACGACCGGCGATGCGGACTTCAGCAGGTAGGCCTGTGCGCCTGCCTGGAAGGCCGACCGTACGGCGTACGGGTCGTCGGACGAAGCCAGCACGACGATCCGCGGCCAACCATGGCTGCGGAGCTCCGTGACGAGCTCGATCCCACTGCCGTCCGGCAGACCCAAGTCGAGGATCGCCAGGTCACACGGCCCAGTGGCCTGTGCCCTAGCCCTCGCCTCGGCCACCGTGGCGGCCTCGTGCACTGTGCCCGCGCCCATCTGCGTGAGCCGGGCGGCTATCGCCTCCCTCAACAGTGGGTGGTCGTCAACCACCAGCACTGAGAACAACTCTTCCCGCGGGTGCGGGACCATGTTCGCAGGCAAACTGCCTGCTGGCGTGGTACGAACGGCCTGACCTAAGCCGACGGCAGCCACGTCACTACCTCCCTGGAGTCGGTCGTTGCCCCCCGACCGGCACTGGGACTTTCGACCAAACAGCCGCGCCGCCGTTGGACCGAAAGTGGTGTCGACAGGGGCAGCCTAGCCGCCCAAGCGGGTTAGCGGGACGATCAATCGGGTAAGTATCCGATCGGGTTGTCACTGAGGGACGTGAATGTCCCACGATCGGGTGACTCACCGAACGGTGACGTAACGGATGGACTTAGTCACACGATGGAATGGAGTCACGGGTAGTGCACAACCCAGGTATCGACCGCGCGCGAGCGCTCTTGTCGAGCGTCCCTCTGGTCGACGGACACAACGACCTCCCGTGGGCGCTGCGCGAGAAGTTCGGCTCCGACCCCCGCGCCATCCTCGCCGGGATCGACCTCGCCGTCGAGCAGCCCGACTTCCACACCGACCTGGTCAAGCTGCGCCGCGGCGGCGTCGGCGGCCAGTTCTGGTCGGTCTACGTGCCCTGTCAGCTGACCGGCCACGCGGCGGTGTCCGCGGTACTGGAACAGATCGAGATCGTGCACACCCTCGCCGCGCGCTACCCGGCCGACCTGGGCCTTGCCTACACCGCTGACCAGGCCGAATCCGCTTTCGCCAGCGGCCGGGTCGCCTCCCTGCTCGGCGCCGAGGGCGGCCATTGCATCGCCGAGTCGATCGGTGTTCTGCGGGCGCTGTACCGCCTTGGCGTGCGCTATCTGACCCTCACCCACAACGACAACGTGCCGTGGGCGGACTCGGCAACGGACGTGCCGAACGTCGGCGGGCTGTCGGATTTCGGCCGGGAGGTCGTGGCCGAGATGAACCGGCTGGGCATGCTGGTCGACCTGTCCCACGTCGCCGCGACCACCATGCGCGACGCGCTGGACGCGAGCACCGCGCCGGTCATCTTCAGCCACTCGTCCTGCCACGCGGTCACCAACCATCCCCGAAATGTGCCCGATGACGTGCTGAAACGTCTCCCGGACAACGGTGGCGTGCTGATGGTGACTTTCGTACCGCGCTTCGTCTCCCCGGCCATCGCGGCCTGGGACGACCGAATGGCCGAGGCGATGGCGGCGGTGGGGGAGAAGCACGCCGACCTGGCGGCCCGGGAGCGGTTCTTCGCCACCTGGGAGGGCCGAGACGAGCAGCCCGAGGCCACATTGGCCGAGGTGGTGGCCCACTTCGAGTACGCCCGCGAGGTCGTCGGGATCGACCACATCGGCGTCGGCGGCGACTACGACGGATGTCCGCAGCTCCCGCGCGGGCTGGAGAACGTCGGCACCTACCCCGCCCTCTTCAACGCGCTTCTGGACGCGGGCTGGAGTGAGGACGACTGCGCGAAGGTTGCTGGCCGTAACGTCCTGCGGGTGCTGCGTTCGGCCGAACGGGTGGCGGCCGAGCGTACATAACTGGCAAAAGTTAAAAACTTCTTCGCCTTACCTTCGATTCCGATCATGTCGTGGGCTCGTCGGACGCAACCCCTTCGGCCAGTCGTCCCCAAATTGGGCACTGGCAACTGGTAATCCCTTAAAACTGTGGACGCTGTGGTTAGCGTCACGCTGCCGGCTCCAGGCATGGGGGCCGGCGAATCTTTGGGAGGAGTCGAGCGTGAGCTCATCAGCAAGACGAATTCCGGCGTGGAAGCTCGCTGCCGCCGTCGGCCTGAGTGGGGCCGTGGTCGCGGGCCTCACCGCGTCGACAGCGGTCGCGGAGGACAACGTCCTGCGCAGTGACCGGGACGTCGCCCGCTCCTGCTTCGCCAAGCTGCTGCCGGGCGGCACCAGGGGGACCGACCGCCGCGAGGTGACCTCGACGGTCGACGGCCTGATCCAGGCCAGGCTGACGGCGCGGGGTGCCGACGCGGGTGACTGGGACCTCGCCGTGTTCGACAAGGCCACCGGGAACGTGGTGGCCGCCTCGACGGCGCTGCGCAGCGCCGAGCTCGCCGAGAGCTTCGTGACCAAGGGCCAGGAACTGGTGGTCCAGGCCTGCCGCTACGCCGGGTCCGCGCGCACGGTCAACCTGGGCGTCGACTTCCTGGCGATCAACGCCCAGGGCGGGCCCACAGCGGCCCAACGAGCCGAGATCGTCCGGGTGGAGACACCCACCAAGCAGCACAAGGACCGGCTGTTCGCCCTCGGTCTCGACGTCACCGAGAAGGCCGACGCCACCGGCGTCGAGGTCGTCCTCGCGGGCGACGCCGACCGGAAGACCCTGCGCGACAGCGGCATGAAGTCCACCGTCGTGCAGGCCGACATCTCGGCCCGCTCGATCGCCAACGCCAAGACCGACAAGCAGTACGCGGCCACCAAGTCGGGCTCTGAGCTGCCGTCGGGCCGTACGGCGTACCGGCACCTGTACGACTACAACTACGAGATGAAGGAACTGGCCAGGGCCAACCGCGGCCTGGTCAAGGCGTTCACGCTGCCCGAGTCGACCTGGGAAGGCCGCGAGGTCGTCGGCGTGGAGATCGCCGCCGACGTCGACAACATCAAGGACGGCAAGGCCGTCAACTTCACCATGGGCATCCACCACGCGCGGGAGTGGCCCGCCGGTGAGCACGCGATGGAGTGGGCCCACGAACTGGTCAAGGGCTACCGGGCGGGCGGCGAGCTGCGGTCGCTGGTGACCAAGACCCGCAACATCGTGGTGCCGATCGTCAACCCCGACGGCTTCAACGTCTCGCGCGAGGCCGAGCCCAAGGGCGACTTCTCCCGGTTCGACTACGAGATGAAGCGCAAGAACTGCAACGTCAACGACTCGCCGGAGGCCTTCCGCACGGGCGTGTGCAAGGCCAACCCGGCCGGTCGCCTGCGCGGCACCGACCCCAACCGCAACTACGCGGGCTTCTGGGGCGGCGCGGGCGCGTCGACGGCGTGGAGCAGCGACACCTTCCGCGGCTCCGGCCCGTTCTCCGAGCCCGAGACCCGCAACGTCCGGTCGATCGTGTCCAACCGTCAGGTCACCAACCTGATCACGCTGCACACGTACTCGAACCTGGTGCTGCGCGTGCCCGGTGTCGCCGACGTCCGGCCGCCGCTCGACGAGCCCGCCTACAAGGCCCTCGGCGACAAGATGGCCTCCCGCAACGGCTACGTCAGCCAGCCGTCGTGGGCGCTCTACGACACCACCGGAGGCACTGAGGACTGGTCGTACTTCGCCACCGGTGGCTGGGGCTTCACCTTCGAGGTCGGCCCCAACGAGTTCCACCCGCCGTTCCAGAACGTCGTGGCCGAGTACGCGGGCCTGGCCCCGGCCGCGGGCGCGGGCAAGGGCGGCAACCGCATGGCGTTCATCGACATGCTGACCAACGCCGCTGACCCGGCGGCCCACTCGACGCTGGTCGGTTCGGCGCCGAAGGGCTACCAGCTGCAGCTGCGCAAGGCGTTCCAGACGCCGACCTCGCCGGTGGTCCAGCCCGACGGCAGCGTCAAGGACCCGATCTTCGTGTCCGACGTGCTCAAGTCCGACCTGGCCAGCACCGGCGGCCGGTTCAGCTGGGCGGTCAACCCGTCGACGCGTCCCTACGTCGCGGGCCGCTACGGCCGCGAGCCGCAGGGCCCGGCGCAGGCGACGATCGCGCTGGCCAACCCGGCGGGCGTCCCGGCCGAGAACACCAACTTCCCGGCCGACATGACCGGCGAGGTCATCCCGTTCCACGTGGACGGCATGCCCAAGGTGGACAACGGCAAGATGCAGGTCTCCGTCGGCTGGGGCACCGCCGACACCGACTGGGACCTCTACATCTTCGACGCGGCGGGCAACCTGGTGAGCTCGTCGGCCAGCGGTGGCACCAACTCGGAGAAGGCCGTGCTGTTCGACCCGCCCGCGGGCGACTACACCGCGGTGATGGTCAACTACTCGCAGGCCAACCCGTCGACTCCGGACGACTGGTCGAACCTGAAGGTCGACTTCTTCTCGCCGCTGCCGACGACCTACGGTCCGAAGGAGCCCTACACGCTGACCTGCAGTGACAAGCGTGGCAGGCTCGTCGGACTCGCGGAGATCTACGTCGACCGCGGCCAGACCGTGGACGTCGGCGATGTCTGCGTCCGCTCGGCCGTCGCGGCCAAGGAGCGCAAGAAGTAAGCAGTCCGAACCAAGACGGCGGCAGGCGCATCCCGCGCCTGCCGCCGTTTTGCTGTGTCAGGTCAGCGGCCCGGCCACTGCTGCTGCTGCTGCTGGCCGGGTGCGGCCTGGGGGATCGGGCCGGAGTGCTGGCCCGGGTACTGCTGCGGGGCGGCCTGGACCTTGGCGGGTTCGAGCCCGGTCGGCCGGAACGCCATCGCGCCGAGCGAGGCACCCATGGTCATGAAGGCGCACGTGATGGCGCAGGCGATCCACGCGGCGATCTCGATGGGCTTGGTGCTGTTCTCGCCGCCGAGGACGGCGACGGTGATGACGGAGGCGAGGGCGCCGAGGAAGGCCAATGCGGCGGCGGCGATGCAGACTTTGCGCATGGGCCCGCATCCTAGGTGGGTCTCTGACCCTTAGCTCCCGGAACTGGGAAATCGCGGACGAAGCGCAGCTCGTCGGTGACCGTGCCGTCGCGGCGGGTCCAGCTCGCGGTCGTCCGTTCGCGGAAACGGAAGCCCGCCCGCTCGAACAGGGCGGCGCTGCGGGTGTTGTCGACATCGCAGATCGCCTCGACCGTGGTGATCGGCAGGCCTGCGAGCAGTGCGTTGGTCATCGCGGTGACGGCGGCGGTGGCCAGGCCGCGGCTCTGGTGGCCGGGGACGAGCGTGATGCCCAGTTCGACGGCCTCCGCGCGCTCCCGGGCGACATAGAGGTCGCCGACCAGCGGGCCGCCAGGGGACTCACGGATCGCGAGTTGGATGCCGGTGCCGACCGCGAACGTGGCCTCGCCCATCGACTCGATGAAGGCCAGCGCGTCGGCGGGGGACAGCGGCGACGGCCAGCCCTGGAACCGGGCGTTGTCTGGATCGGAGTGCGACACCGACAGCACCTCGGCGTCGGCGGGGGCGAGGCGGTCGATCACGACGCCATTTCCGGTGACCGGCAGCATTAGTTGCCCGAGCGCTGGGTGAACAGGGTGATCCCGACCGGCGGCAGGCCAACGACGCTGGCCATGAGGTCGCAGAACGCCTCGCCGTGTGGGCGCAGGTCGGCGGTGCGCGGCGTCCAGGACGCGCGCAGCTCCAGGTCGTCGACGCGGGCCGGGCCCGAGATGTCGCCGAACCGGGCCGACGAGGTGTCGGTGACCGTGCCGCCGAGCGCGGTGAAGTCGGCCTTCGACGCGGCCAGGGCGTCGGTCAGCCAGGACCAGCCGACGGTGGGCAGCAGCGGGTCGTCGGCCAACTCGGCGTCGAGTTCGGCGCGGACGTAGGCCACCACCCGCAGCTCCCCGTCCCAGGCCTCCTGGCCCTGCGGGTCGTGCAGGAGGATGAGCCTGCCGGTGGCCGCCACGTCGGCGGGGCCGATGGCCTCGGCGGACAGGGCGTAGGCCCACGGGGCCAGCCGCTGCGGCGGGCGAACCTCGGCGAGCTGCAGCTCCGGTCGAGGTCGCAGCGACTTCAGCGCCTCGACAGCCAGTCTGAACAGCTCAGGCGCAGACGACGGTCCGGTCACGACTGGTAACTGTAGGACCACCCGAGCTAGTGAGTGGGAACGGCGCGCCGAGCATTTGTGGCCCGATCACGCCACCGACAGTGTGACCTGGGTCGGTTCGGCTCCCGCTCGACCGGCGGGAAACCACAACGTGGGACGATGTCCGCGCGATGACTGACACCAACACGGCCCTTCAGGCGCGCGCCGCCCGTCGGAGTCTGCCCGAGTCCCCGTTCCTGGCCGCCGCCCGTGGTGAGCGGCCCGCGCGGGTCCCCGTCTGGTTCATGCGCCAGGCGGGCCGCTCGCTGCCCGAGTACCGCGCCCTGCGCGCGGGCACGAAGATGCTCGCCGCCTGCTTCGACCCGGACCTGGTCTGCGAGATCACCATGCAGCCGGTGCGCAGGCACGGCGTCGACGCCGCGATCCTGTTCAGCGACATCGTGGTCCCGCTGGTCGCCGCGGGCGTCGACCTCGACATCGTGGCCGGGACCGGCCCGGTCGTGGCCGAGCCGATCCGCTCGGCCGACGCCGTGGCCGCGCTGCCGACGCTCGCCGCCGAGCAGGTCGCCCCGGTCGCCGACGCCGTCCGCCTGCTCACCAAGGAACTGGGCGACACGGCGCTGATCGGCTTCGCGGGCGCCCCGTTCACCCTCGCGTCCTACCTGGTCGAGGGCGGGCCCAGCCGCAACCACGAGCGCACCAAGGCGCTCATGTACGCCGACCCGACGACCTGGCACGCGCTGCTGGACCGGCTCGCCGACACCGCGCTGACCTTCCTGCGCGCCCAACTGTCCGCCGGGGTCGACGCCGTGCAGCTGTTCGACTCCTGGGCGGGCGCGCTCTCGCTGCGCGACTACCGCGAGTTCGTCCTGCCGCACTCGACCAAGGTCCTGCGCGGCCTGGCCGACGCGGGCGTGCCCCGCATCCACTTCGGTGTCGGCACCGGCCACCTGCTCGGCGCGATGCGCGAGGCGGGCGCCGATGTGGTCGGCGTCGACTGGCGGACCCCGCTGGACGACGCGGTCACCCGGATCGCCGCCGCGCCCGGTGAGTACGCCACCGGCCCGGTCGTGCAGGGCAACCTCGACCCGGCGGTCCTGTTCGCGGGCGAGGACGTCGTGCGCCGCGAGGTCGCCCGGATCATCGAGGAGGGCCGCGCGGCCCAGGGGCACGTGTTCAACCTCGGCCACGGCGTGCTGCCCGAGACCGACCCGGACGCGATCACCAAGGTCGTCGACCTGGTCCACGGCGGGTGACCCCGGTGCGGGTGGCGATCGTCGGCGGAGGGATCTCTGGGCTCGCCGCCGCCCACCGCCTGCGGGACCTGCTCGGTCCGGACGCGGTGATCACGGTGGTCGAGCAGACCGACCGGCTCGGCGGGAAGCTGCGCACGGTCGACCTGGCGGGCATCCGCTATGACGTCGGTGCCGAGGCGTACCTGGTGCGCAGGCCCGAGGCGGCGGCGCTGGTCGCCGAACTGGGCATCGAGATCACCCACCCGACCGCGGCGCGCTCGACAGTGCGCGCGGGCGGCGTCACCCGGCCCATTCCCGGCGGCACGATGCTGGGCATCCCCGCGTCGGCCGGAGCTGTGTCTGACGTGTTGTCCGAGGAAGGACTTCGCCGGGTCGAGGCAGAGCCCGCGTTGCCGCCGCTGCGGCTCGAAGGTGCCGACCTCGGACTCGGTGCCCTGATCCGGTCCCGGTTCGGTGACGAGCTGCCCGACCGGCTGATCGACCCGCTGCTCGGCGGCGTCTACGCGGGCGGCGTCGACAGCCTCGGCCTGCGCGCGACGCTGCCGCAGCTCGCCGCCGCCATCGACGGCGGCGCGACCTCGCTGACCGCCGCCGCCGCGACCGTCATCGGGAACCCCACTGGCGGACCGGTGTTCGGCACCGTCCCTAGTGGACTCAGCACCCTGGTCGACCGGCTCGCGCGCGATGTCGACGTCCGACTCGGGGTGCCCGTGCGGCTGCTGGAGCGGACCGAGTCCGGCTGGCGGCTCACCCTGGGCGCGGCAGCCTCGGGCCACGAGCCCGCCGACCCGGTCCTCGACGTGGACGCCGTAGTGCTGGCCGTCCCGCCCGCCGCCGCGCGCAGGCTGCTCGACGGCGTGGTCGCGGTGGCGGCCATGGCCTACTCGCGGATCGAGACGGCGTCGGTCGGCGTGGTGGCCCTGGCGCTGCCGCCGGGTACGCCGCTGCCGGACACCTCGGGCGTGCTGGTCGGCGCCGCGGAACGGCGGGGCGACGGCAAACCGTTCGCGGTCAAGGCGTTCACCTACTCGGCGACCAAGTGGGCCCACCTCGACGCGGTGGTCGTGCGCGGCTCGGTCGGCCGCTTCGGCGACCCGGGGGCGCTGCTGGCCGACGACGACGAGTTGGTCCGGCTGGTCCGCGATGATCTCGCCGAACTCGCGGGCGTGACCGCCGCCCCGATCGACACCCTGGTCACCCGCTGGGGTGGCGGACTGCCGCAGTACGGCGTCGGCCACGTTGAGCTGGCTCGGCGGATCGAAGAGGCCGTGGCCGCCGAACCCGGCCTCGCGGTCGCGGGCGCGGCACTGCACGGGGTGGGGGTCCCGGCCTGCATCGGCACCGGCGAGGCCGCCGCCCGACGTGTCGCCGCCCACCTGCACACCTTGGTCGCCAAGTGAGACGATGGACGGTATGGCCCGCCTGAACTACAACGAACTCAACGACACCATCCGCTACACCATGTGGTCGGTGTTCCGGATCGAGCCCGGCCGCCTGCCGGAGGACCGCGGCCCGGCCGCGACCGAGGCGAGCGACTACCTCGACGCCCTGTCGGGCAAGGGAGTCGAGGTGCGCGGGGTCTACGACGTCGCGGGCCTGCGCGCCGACGCCGACTATATGATCTGGTGGCACGCCGAGGAGATCGAGCAGGTCCAGGCCGCCTACACCGGCTTCCGCCGCACCGCCGTCGGCCGCGCGTCGACCCCGGTCTGGAGCCAGGTCGCGCTGCACCGGCCCGCCGAGTTCAACCGCAGCCACATCCCCGCGTTCCTCGCCGGGGAGGAGCCGCGCAAGTACGTCTGCGTTTACCCGTTCGTGCGCTCGTACGACTGGTACCTGCTGCCCGACGACCAGCGGCGCAAGATGCTCGCCGATCACGGTATGGCCGCCCGCGACTACCCGGACGTGCGCGCCAACACCGTCGCCTCGTTCGCCCTGGGCGACTACGAGTGGATGCTCGCTTTCGAGGCCGACGAACTGCACCGGATCGTCGACCTGATGCACCACATGCGCAAGACCGAGGCCCGCCTGCACGTGCGTGAGGAGATCCCGTTCTACACGGGCACCCGCGTCCCGGCCGCCGAACTCGTCGCCAACCTGCCTTGACCTACGTCCCGGGCCCGTACCGGGTCGCCGACGCCGCCACCTGGTGTGTCGAACAGGCGACTTTGGCCGCGGCGGAACTGCTGCGGGCCAGGGGGACGGACCCCGGCCCGGTGTCGGTCGACCCGGCCCACGCGATGGCGGCGTTCCGCAGCGAACGCCACTTGCTGATCGACGGGGAGTCGACAGGGGACCTGTGGTCGCCGCTGTCGGGGGACTACAAGGCCGCCGACGGCTGGGTGCGGCTGCACTGCAACTACCCACACCACGAAGCCGCCGCACTCACGGCCATCGCCAATCTCCCCGCCACCCCACGCCACGAGTTTCTAGCCGGCCCGGACGATGAGGACGCTGTAGCTGTTGCCCCGATTGAGTCTGTGCGTGTTGAACTTGCCGCGCCAAGCCACGGCGAGCGGGCGCCTGGCTAGTGCTAGATCAGGCGGCTGGTGAAGCCCGCGTCGGCGAGCCGCTGGTAGGCGGCGTGCACTTGCTCGGGCACGTCCTGCTCGATGGCGAAGCCGAGGCGGGCGTACTCGGTGATGCGCTGGGTGTCGCCGACGAGCATGTTGATGACGCGGTCGACGTCGCCGATCGAGCCGATGTAATCGTCGAGAGGCAGCGGCCGTGATGAGCAGATGACCTCGACTTCGGGCCAGACCTTGCGGCAGGTCGCGTAGGCGCGTCGCTGTTGGTAGGGCCGGGAGATCAGCATGACGGAGTCCGGGTGGATGCCCGCGTCGGCGAGGACGGCGCGGGTGTTGGTGAGGTTCTGGCTGGTGTTGGTCGCCTTGGTCTCGATGAGGATCGCGTCGGCGGGGACGCCGAGTTCGATGGCGTGCTCGCGGTAGTGGACGGCTTCGCCGCGGGGGAAGCGTTCGATGGTGGTGGGGGCGTTGGCGCCGGTGAACACGATCCGCTCGAACAGGCCCTGCTGGTAGAGCTGCGCGGTGTGGATGGCGACGCCGAGGTCGTGGGAGCCCAGGCCGATGCCGAGATCGCAGCGGCGAGTCTGGTGGCCCATGTCGTGGTAGGCCCACAGGGTCTCGACGTCGTTCCGCAGTTGGGGCAGCAGTTCGGTGGTAGCCATGACCGGCAAGGTTACGGCTGGCGAGGGTCGGTGCCGTGTACGCCCATCCGGTGCGCGAGTTCGATCGCCCGGTCCGCCGGTCGAGGGTGGCGGATCATCTCGCGGACCAGCACGCGGGAGAGCCGGTGGTAGCGGACCTGCTCAGGCGCGTACTGCTCGGCGCCGAGGAGCAGCCCGAGGGCGTCGTCGGCGCGGTTCCAGCGCACGAACGCCCGCGCGGTCTCGATGGCATGTCGGACGCGGCGCTCGACAGGTAGTGCCCGTGTGTCGACGCGGGGGCCGAGGTCGACGGCGATCTGGACGTCGCCGAGCTCCATCGCGGCGGTGACGCGGTGGATGTTGACGTTGGTGGGGCCGAACGCCGTCCACAGGTGGTTGGCGTCGTGCCCGATCCGGGTGGCGGCAATGTCCGCCTCGGACAGGAAGGTCGTGGTGTCGGAGCGGTCCTCGCGCCGCGATGAGGCGACCGCGCCGACCAGGTGCAGCATCCCGTAGACCGACAGGTACTCGGGGGTGGCGTCGCCGAGGCCGGGTTCGAGGTGTTCGGCGGCGGCGCGGATGAGCGCGACGGCCTGCTCGAACTCTCCGATGGAGACCAGTGCGTGGGCGACGGAGCGGTAGAGGGAGGCGATCATCAGGTTGTCGCCGCTGGTGTTGGCGGCGGACAGGCCGCGGGTGGCGGAGATCGCGGCGAGGTCGGCCTCGCCGAGCTTGGTGAGGAACGCGGTGGCGACCTGGTGGGCGCTGGCGGCCAGCGCGTGGGCGCTCAAGCCGTCGTCGCTGCTGGTTCCGTACTGCTGGCAGGCGGCCTGAACGTCGGTGATCAGCAACGGGAGCCGCTGGGTGAGCCGGGCGTAGCGGGAGTTCTGGTAGTCGTCCCACTGGGCGGCGATCTCGGCCGCGAGGACGTCCAGCCGGGCCGGTTCGCCTTCGCGCGGGCCGGTGAGGAACTGGCGGTGGTCCATCAGCGCGACCCGCAGCGCGGGCACGGTTCGGCGGCCTGACTCATCGGCCCAGGCCAGGAGGACAGGTTCGCCGATCAGGTCGCCAAGGGAGATGTCCAGCGCGGCGGACAGTCGGCGCAGCACGGAGAGACGGTCGACGGGGAGCACGTCGTGCTCGACCTTGCGCAGCCAGTCCTCGGTGCGCGCGACCAGCCCGGCCAGCACGGCCTGGGTCAGCCCGCGTCGCTGCCGGTAGAACGCGACGCGTTCGCCGATGGTCATGTCGTCGGTCATCCCTCGCATGAGGTTCAACCTTCCAGCTCCGGCCGCGACGAACCCAGAGAAATCCTCCCGGTTCACCACATTCGCCGCACCTAGCGTCCTGAATCAAGCACTCCCCGTGACATAGGACGTCACGAGGAGATCGTCCCACGCAGGCGTGTGAGCGAACTGGGGAGCGACCATGCCCATGGTCAAGCGGACGCATGAGATATCAGCACTGGCTCCTGCCGTGTCGGGCGTACCCCGACCGGTCGGCACGGCAGGTTTCAACCCTGGCCGGGGCCGGTCATGACCGGGTGGGGGCTGGTCCTGGCGGTGGCGGTGATCGTCGGCTGCGCGGTCGCGCCGGTGCTGGTCGGGTGGGCGATCAACGTCTGGTGCACCCGCCGCAGGCTGGCGCGTTGCCGGGCGGCGGACCTGCGCTGCCGAGTGGACGAGATCCGTGACCGCAACCGGCGAGCGCTGCCCGGCCCGGCGGAGCCCTACCGGCTGCGGCCAGTCCCTGGCCGGGTCGCGTCGTGAGGGCCGTCCGCGCGGCCCGGCGGTGGCGCCCGCGCTGGTGGCGGCACCCGGCCCAGCCGGTCGCGGTGCCGGAACCGGACACCGAGCTGATCTTCCTCGACCAGCCCACCGTGCGGTTCCCGCGTCGTTCGCATTCGCCCGTCCAGGCCGGGCTCCGGGTCGCCCCCTACGCCTCCGTCGGCTGGCGCACCCAGCCGATCCTCCGCGTCCCCGCGTCCTCCCGGGACCCGCGATCGAACAGGACACCTCGCTGATGAGTGCTCGACGAGCGGCGACCCGGCCGCGTGTGGCCCGTCCGGCGTTGACGTTCCCGGTTGGCAACCACTGTTGCCACCAGTACCGGATCGTCTGCGGCTACTACGAATGCGTGCACGGGCACGTGCTCAAGGTCGGCTATCCCGGAAGGGGTGGGCGACGGTGAGCCTGGACTACACCCCTGGCCGGTACACAGCGCTGCGGCTGGCGGCCCGTGAGCTGATCGTCTCCGACCGGACGGTGCTGCGGCGCCGCGACCACGTCGACCTGCCACCGGAGGTGTTCGCGGCGCTGCTCGTCCTCGCCCGCGACGGCTATCTCCAGCATCAGTTGCCTAAGCCGGGCAGCGACTTGGCGGTGCGGCCGGTCGGCTTGAGCCTGCCCGGGACGCGGTTGCTGCTCTCGTTCAACACCGAACACGTCCGTCGTGGACAGCAAGCCGGTGACCTGCGATGACCAGCGCGATCGAGCAGCCGGTGTGGTGGGGCACCAACCGGGGGAACAGCACCTTCTACGCCGGCCGCGCGCACGTCGTGTGGCCAGGCAGCGGCCGGGCCGGGCTGTGCGGGCTGCCAGTGGACGACCTGTGGGAGCTGCGGCCGTCGGTGCCGGAGCTGCTGTGCCCGGACTGCTGCCTGCTGGCCATGGCGGCACTGTTCCCCGCCTTCCCCACCGACACCCGCGCCGAGATCGGCCGACACGAATTCACCTCGCCCCAGGTCCCGCACGACGCGGGTCCTCTCGGGCACTGAACGGCGCACCAACCGTCCAACATCGACAGTCAGGAGGATTCGATGCGCGATTTGCGCTTGTCCCAACGTGATCTGCTTGTCCAGGCCATCGCTCACGCGACCGGCGACATGCCCACAGTGGCCGCTGCGGTGTGGAAGGTGCCGCTCACGCAGCCCGACAAGGTCGACGCCGCGCTGCGGGAGTGCGTGGACGGGAGAACGGTCGTGGTGACCGGGACGCTGGACCGGCGGCTGGTGCTCATCGAGCACGAATCAGGCGGGACGTGGACGGCGGCGGACCTGTCCGGTCAGCCGCACGGCACCCGGGTTTGGCCGGGCTGGGCCGAGGCCAATCTCGTCATCAGCGACCCGGACAGTTGGCTGTCGCGGGCGGAGATCACCGCCGAGGGCAGGCACCGGCTGGCGCGGCCCCGGTTGCTGCTGGCCTCGCTGTACCACCCGGAGAACTTCCCGCTGCCCCGGTTCCCGTTGGCGATCTCCGATCTGGCACGGGCGGCCCGCTCCACGCTGCTGGGCCAGGTGGAGCTGCTGGACATGCAGCTCGGTGTGCTCCTCGACGATGTCGTGGCCCGGGCAACCGGCGGCGAGGTCGACATCGTCGGGATCTCGGCCACCTTCGGCCAGCACGACCTGATGACCCGCCTGCTCGATGAGCTCACCGCGATGCCGGAGCCGCCGCTGCTGGTCGCCGGGGGCAGCCTGACGGTGCGCAACGAGCGGATCCTGCTGGAGCGGTACCCGCAGCTGATCATCGGCCGTGGGGCCGGTGAGCCGACGATCGCCGACGTGCTCGGGCACTGGCACGACGACATGGCGGTGCAGCACATCCGCGGTGCCGGTTACGCCGGGGCCGCGCGAGGGGAGGGCACGATGTCGATCGGGCCCCGGCGCACGCCGGTGGTGGCCAACCGGGCGCAGACCGACATGTGGCCGGAGCTGGACCTGCTGGACCGCACGTTCGCCTGCGGCGGGGTCGCCCAGCTCGAATCCAGCCGCGGGTGCACGAACTACTGCTCGTTCTGCCCACGCGGCCACAAAGGACAGTGGGCCGGAGCGGAACCGGACGCCCTGCCGTGGGTGCTGCGGGAGATCGGCGCGGTGGTCGACCGGCACCCACAGGTCAGCCGGACGCTGTACCTGGTGGACGAGGAGTTCATCGGCCGCGGCGACGACGCGGTCTCCCGGGCGCTGGCGGTCGCGGACACGTTGCACGAGGCCGGGTTCGCGTGGGAAACCTCGTGTCGGGTCGACCAGGCCGTGCGCCTGGACCTCGATCGGGACTGGCACATCGAGCGGGCGCACCTGTGGCGAGACCTGGTGGAACGCGGTCTGCGCAGGTGCCTGTTCGGGGTGGAGTCCGGGGTGACCTCGATCCTGGACCGGTTCAACAAGGAGACCACCGGCACCCAGAACGCCCTGGCCATCCGCACCCTGACCGCGCTCGGCGTGCCGCCGAGGTTCACCTACATCACGTTCGACCAGCTGATGACCCTCGACGAGTTGCAGCAGACATACGCCTTCCAGGGCCGCACCGACCTGCTGCTGCGCCCGCAACCTGGGTTGAGCGTGGACGAGATCATCGACGGGGTCCGCGACGAGCACTGGGTCGCCGCCCACACCACCGGCAAGCCGTTCTACACCGGCATCTCCTACATGCTGGTGTCGATGGAGTGCCTGATCAACGCCGCCTACACCCGCAAGGCCGAGGCCGCCGGGTTGACCGGGGACGCCGACCCGTCGATGGGGCGGGTGCAGGCCCGGTTCGCTGACTGGCGCATCGGGGTGGCCTCGCACTGGGCGCAGCTGTGGATCGACCGCAACTTCGCCCTGGACTACACCCTCAAGAGCCTGGAGAAGGTCCTCGACGGCGAACCCTACGGCCTGGTCCGCGACCTGCGGCGCACCATCAAGACCGCCGGGTACCGGCTGCTCGGCGGGATGATCGACGCTGCCACGACTGCCGACACCGCACCGGAGCGGGCCGACGAACTCAACGACCAGTGCTCTGGCCTGGCCGACCGGCTGCTCGCCGAGCTGCGCGCCGACCTGGACGCGGCACTCGGTTCGGTCGGTGAGAGTCTGCCCGATCGGCACCGCGACACCCTGCGCCGCGAGCACGACCGCTGGACCGCGACCGACGGGTGGCGGCTGATCAACGTGGCGGACCCGTGCGGAACCTGACCACCACGACCAGGAGGGATCACCTGATGCAGCGCCGGTTCCTGCACGGTCTCGACCGCGAGGTCTCCGCCTTCGGGGGCGGGCTGCTGGATTATCGGCGGCCCCGCCACCAACGGCGGTGTGCCGATCGGCTGGGACGACGTCGACCCCGACCAGGCCTACGCCGGGCTCCTCCGCGCCCACGAGCTCGGGGTGACGCTGTTCGACACCGCCGACGTCTACGGCCTTGGCCGGTCCGAGCGGCTGCTCGGCCGACTCGTCCGCGACATCGGGCGGGACGGGCTGGTGCTGTCGAGCAAGGTCGGCTACTTCGCCGGGACCGCACGGCACCCGTATCAGCCTGAGCAGATCCGCCGCCAGTTCGACACCACCCTGGACAACCTCGGCACCGACCACCTGAACCTGTATTTCCTGCACAGTACCGACTTCGGCCCCGACGACGAGTACCTGCCGGGGGCGGTCGCCGCGCTGCGGGAGCTGCGCGAGCAGGGCATGATCGACGCGATCGGGCTGTGCGCACCCCACACCTTCGCCCTTGAATGGGCGGACGGCACCGGACCGCGGGCCGCAGAGACCGGCCGCTGGTTACGGCTGTTCGACCAGGTCCGGCCCGATGTCATGACCGTGCGATACAACCTGCTCAGCCCCCGCTACCCCGCGCAGGAGACCGACATCTTCACCTTCGCACGCCACCACCAGGTCGGCGTGCTCATCAAGCAGGCCCTCGGCCAGGGCCTGATCCTGCGCGACCCGAACCGCTCACCCCGGGGGTTCAGCCCCGCCGATCACCGCAGCCGCGACCGCGACTTCCAGCCCACCGCCCTCGCCGAGATCGACCGGCGGCTGGCCCCGCTGCGCGGCCGGTTCGGCACCAGCCCGGCCGCGCTGGCCCGCATCGCCCTGGGCTACGCGCTGCGGCACGCGCCCGACGCCGCCGTGCTGGTCGGCTTCCGCGACGCCGACCAGATCACCACCACCCTCACCAGCCTGGACACCCCGCTCCACCCGGACGAGGTCGTCGAGATCACCGCACTGCTCCACCCCGACACACACGACGAGAGGACGCCCGCCCGTGCAGTACATCGAGGTTGAGAAGAAGTTCGCCCTGCCCGACCCGACCGCACTCAAGGCCAAGCTCGAAGCACTCGGCGCCAAGCCCTCCGAGGCGACCCACCAGATCGACGCCTACTTCAACGCCCCGCACCGCGACTTCACCGCCCCCGAAGCGATCTCAGAGTGGCTGCGGGTGCGCACCGAGGCCCGCGGCTCGTCGGTCAACTTCAAGCGCTGGCACCCGATCAACGAGCTGATCAAGACCCACGCAGACGAGTACGAGACCAAGGTCGACGACGTCGAAGCCATCCGCCGCCTCCTCGAAGCACTCGACTTCAAGCCGCTGGTCACCGTCGACAAGACCCGCGAGGAGTGGAAGCTGCCCGAGATCGAGATCGTGTTCGACCACGTCATCGGCGCAGGACACTTCGTCGAGTTCGAGTACAAGGCCGACGCCGCCACCGTCGAGGACGCCACCGAGCGACTGGCGCAGTTCATCGCCTCCGTCGGCGTGCCACTCGGCGAGCCGATCAACCGGGGCTACCCGCACATCCTCCTCGGCCGCCAGCACTGACACAGCCGCACTGGCGAAGCCCCAGATGCGGGGGACCACTCGAACGAGTGGTCCCCCGCATGTTGCCCGAGCTGAACCAGGACCGCACACCGGTCAGCCACAACGTTGACCGTGTTGGGTAGGGAACGAACCAGGCAAAGCGACAGGTCCGTATGGCAGCTGTGCCAGAGCCTGAGACGGACGACCCAACAGCAAGTCCGTGGGACAACTACGTCAACGTCTCGGCGGTGCGGGCGTAAGACGGCTCCGGCGTCAGTTGAAAGGGCGCGGGCTCGCTGGGGCAGAATATCGACGTGGCGTCAGGCGATCTCGGTTCTTGGGCGGCTGTCGGTAACTCGGCGGGAAGGGCGGTGGTGGCCGCGGAGGTCGCGCGGTGGCCTGCGGCGGAAGTCGCGGAGGCGGTGGTGGCGGCCGGGGGTGCCGCTGCCTGCTTGCGGTCCGCCGACGAGTGGCGGGTTCATCCGCAAGGCAAGGCCGTGGCCGCTGAGCCGCTCATGGCCATCGAGCGGATCGGTGACGCGCCCGCGCGTCCGTTGCCGCCCGCTGATCGGCCGTTGGCGGGTGTCCGGGTGCTTGACCTCACCCACGTCATCGCGGGCCCCGCCTGCGGGCGGGTTCTCGCCGCCCATGGTGCCGATGTCCTGCACGTTGGCGCCGCGCGGTTGCCGACGGTGTTTCCGCTGGTGGTGGACCACGGGTTTGGCAAGCGGACGTGCCATCTCGATCTGCGGGCCGAGGAGAACCGGGCCACTCTGCGCGGTCTGCTCGCCGACGCCGATGTCATGGTGCAGTCGTTTCGGCCGGATACCTTGGCGGCCAAGGGGTTCGGGCCCGCCGACCTGCCGCCCGGCGTCATCCTGGTGAGTATCTCCGCCTATGGCCACAGTGGACCGTGGCGGAATCGGCGCGGGTTCGACAGCCTGGTCCAACTCGCCACCGGCATCGCCCAGGACTCAGGGGATCGGCTGGTCTCGCTGCCCGCGCAAGCGCTTGACCACGCCACCGGCTGGCTTGCCGCGGCCGCTGTCATGACCGCGTTGCGCCGTCGGGCCGTCGAGGGCGGGACCTGGCACGTGCGACTCTCGTTGGCCAGGACGGCGCGCTGGTTCGATGACCTCGGCCGGGTGGAATCGGTGGAGGTTCCAGGTTTCGCCGATCCGTATCTGTCTGATATGGACAGTGATTTCGGCGTTGTTAGGCACGTGCGGTGTCCAGGTGGGCTGCCCGGATCGCCGCCGGGGTACGGGCATGGTCCCCGTACTCCCGGCAGCGACCCGGCGGCCTGGTGGTGACCTACTTCAGCTTGTAGGCCCGCACGATCGTCTGCTCGACCGTGCCGCCGCGGCCGTCGGACGCCTTGGCCCGCAGCGACACCGACTTCGCGCCCGCCGGGTGGTGCAGCAGCACCACCGAGTTGGCCACGACCGTCGCCTTGCGCCAGGTCGCGCCCTCGTCGAAGGACACGTCGACCGACAGTCCACGGGGGATCGCGGTCGACCCGTTCTCCCGCTGCAGCGTCACCGGCAACGCGAACGCCCGACCGCCGGGCGCGCTGTTGGTCGCGTCCAGGTTGGCGTGGAACCGCACCGTCGACAGTGGCACCGTCGTGTCGCCCTTCGCGGACTCGAAGGTCCACGCCGCCGACATCTTGGTGCTGACGTCGTACCGGGCGGGCCGGACCACGTCGGTGGTGAGCCGGTAGCGGCCCCGCTCAGCGGGCACCTCGAACTCACCGTAGCCCGGGACGTCGCTCTCACCGATCTTCACGCCGTCGCGGTACAGAGTGGTGTTGGCCGACTCGGTGATCATGTATCCCGAGTTGCCCCCGCCGTCGCCGAACAGGCTGATCCGGAAACCCAGCCTATTCTCGTACCGGATGCCCGGCGAGTAGCCGGTGTCCGGCATCGCCGGTCCGTAGATCCCGACGTTCATCCTTTCCTGGTACGTGCGGTTCGCGCGGTAGTCCCGCCACGGCGAGGTGTAGGCACCGTCGATTCGCATGGGGTCCGGGGTGGTCATCAAGATTTCGCCCGACCAGCGCATGCCGTCAGTGGTGAGGTGCTCGGTGATCGTCGTGGGGATCGTCGTCCGCCGGACCCTGGCCCACCCGCCGCCCTCGCCCGAGGTCGGCCTCGGAAACACCAACCGCTCGACGGCCTCGTGGTCACCCGCCGCCCGGCCCACCTCGGTGCGCACGGTGGCGAGGTCCTGCTGCCGCACCTGCTTGACCCAGCCGGTCGGGATCGATCCGCCCTGCGACCAGGCCAGGCCGTAGAACGCGTCGGTCGTCTCCCAACTGGTGTTGACGGTCCAGGTCAGCTGGTCGGTAGGCATCGCCGGGCCCACCTGGCCGGTGTGCACGCGGCGTGGATCCGAGCTGATGACGCCGATCCCGACGAAGCCGTGCGCTGTCTTGATCACGTACTCCTCCGACGCCAGCGTCGGCGTCGCCTCGACCGGCGGGGTGATCTGCAGCGGCTTGGTGGCCCTGGCGTCGGCCACGACCTCGGTGTCCTTGGTCAGGTCGACGCCCAGGTGCACCAGGTGGTGCGCACTCGCGTCGTCGGAGATGAAGCTGTCGATCAGGTACTTGCCCTTGGGCACGCGCTTGGTGAACACGCCGTCGACCGGGCGCAGGAAGTCGACGGTACCGCTGTCCATGCCGACGAGCAGGCCGCCCACCGAGTTGCTCGGCTTGCCGTCCGGACCGAGGTAGGTGATCTTGAGCTGGTAGCTCTCGACCTCACGGTTCACCGCGACGGGCGTACGGACCGCGACCTCGCCCGCCTTGGCCGTCAGCGAGCCGGAGTAGACGCCGTCAACCGTGCCCATCCGGGTGTCGGCCGTGACGCGGATGGTCGCCGTCCCGCCCGCGGGGACCTCGATCCTGTTCTGCGACAACGTGAACATCCCGGCGGGCGCGGGCTTGCCCTGCGGGTCGGCGACGTCGAGCGTCAGGTCGAAGGTGACCGCCTGGTCGCTGTCGTTGCGGTAGGCGAGGTCTTTGGTCACCGGCTGGTCGTCGTCGTGCGGCCACTGCTGCAGCCCGAGGCTGACCGAGGTCGGCTCGGTGACGATGTTCTGCGCCAGGGCCTTCGGCACGTCGATCCGGCCGGACCCCTGGTCGAAGGCGCCTGCCCCAGCCGTGGGCCGCGCGGACGCGGTGAGCGCCGCCTTGATTCGGGCGCCAGTCCACTGTGGATTCTTCTGGGCGAGCAGCGCCGCGGCGCCCGCGACGTGCGGGGTGGCCATGGACGTTCCGGACAGCGCCACGTAGCCGGGTTCGACGGGGTTGCCGATGACACCCTCGGCCGCCTTGGCCGCGGCGATCTCCGAGCCCGGCGCGGTGACGTCCGGCTTGACCGCGCTGTCGCCGATCCGCGGGCCCCGGCTGGAGAAGAACGACACCGAGTCGTCCCGCTCGACCGAGCCGACGGTGAGCGCCGCGTCCGCGCTGCCGGGGGAGCCGACCGAACTCGCCGACGGGCCCGAGTTGCCCGCCGCCACCACGAACAGGGTGCCGTGCTCGGCGGAGAGCCGGTTCAGCGCCGCTTCCACCGGATCGATGTCCGGGGTGTCCTCGCCGCCCAGGCTCAGGTTGACGATGTCGGCGCCCTGCTCGACCGCCCACTCCATCCCCGCGATGATCCACGAGTCCAGGCCGTAGCCCTGGTCGTTGAGCACCTTGCCGTCGAGCAGTCGCGCGCCGTCGGCGACGCCGCGGTACTTCGCGCCGCCACCGGCGATGATCGAGCCGACATGCGTGCCGTGGCCGACCCGGTCGACCGCGTCGGCGCTGTCGGTGAAGTTGCGCTCGCCGACCTCGCGCGCGGCCAGGTCGGGATGGGTCTGGTCGACACCGGTGTCGAGCACCGCCACCTTGACGCCCGCGCCGGTCAGCCCGGCCTGCCACGCCTGCGGCGCGCCGATCTGGGCCGCGCTGCGGTCGAGCGTCGCCTTGCGCTTGCCATCGAGCCAGACCTTCCCGCCGCGCGTGAGGGTCTGCCATCCGCTCGCCAGCGCGGACTTGTCCGCGCTCACCGCTCGGGCCTTGGCCGCGGGCAGTTCCCGCATGGTCCGCATCCCGGTCGGCGCCTGCCCGGTGATGATCAGCGGCAGGTCGGCGCGGGTGTCGTCGTACCCGGCGTCGAGCAGGCCGGTGACGTCGAACAGGCGCCGGTCGAGCGTGCCGTCGGCGACGAGACTCATGGCGTCGGCGGGAATGACGGTCAGGTGACCGCCGGTCTTCTGGGTTCGGAACTGAATTCGTTCCCGGCCTTTGCCGGGAATCAAGGATGGTGCCCGGCCGCCGTCGGGGACGACCACCCGGTCGCCGGTGATCAGCGTGACCGAACGGGATTTGGTCGGTGTGGCGGTCTTGGTTGGTTCGGCTTGCGCTGGAGCGGTGCCCGCGAGCACCAGCCCCAGGGCGGTGAGGAAGGAGAATGTCCGTTTCATCTGTGGCGTCAGCCCCCACTAATCCGCAAAAAGAACAGGACATGAGGGCGAACAAGGGAAATCCCCAGAATCCAACCCCCAGTTCTTCCGAAGGTAATGATCAACGGGGGGCGGCGCAAGGAAGATGATCTTGACTCGGGACGTTCACTCGAATGGCCGTGATCGTTCGTGCGGGCTGGGCCGTTCGGGGTTAGCGTGGCAGCCCGATCCCGAGTAAAGGAGGTTCGTCATGGTCTTCCGCGACAACCCGTGGCCCGCGGGTACTCCGTGCTGGGTCGACCTGGGCACCGACGTCGAGCGAGCGGTCTCCTTCTACACCGGCCTGTTCGGGTGGGATATCCAGGTCGGCGGCGAGGAGGTCGGCGGGTACGGGCAGGCGTTCCTCGACGGCAAGGTCGTCGCCGGGTTCGGTCCGCTGCAGGACCCGAGCCAGCCCACCGCGTGGACGACCTACCTGGCATCGGCCGACCTCGACGGCGATGCCGCGAAGGTCAAGGGCGCGGGCGGACAGATCGTCGTGGACCCGATGGACATCATGGAGTTCGGCAGGATGTTCATCGCCGTCGACCCGACCGGGGCCATGTTCGGCGTGTGGGAGGCGGGCACGCACTACGGCGTGCAACTGACCAACGAGCCGGGTTCGCTGAGCTGGAACGAACACCTCAGCGGCGACCTTGAGGCGGCCAAAGACTTCTACGCCAAGGTCTTCGGATACAGCTACGACGAGGTCGGCGGCCCGTTGTCCTACGTCACGTTCTCGCTCACCGAGGGCGGCGACGCGGTCGGCGGCATGGGCGCGTCCGGTGTCGGTTCGTGGGGGACGTACTTCAACGTCGCCGACACCGACGCCGCGGCCGCCTTGGTCGAGGAACTCGGCGGCAGGGTCATCGACGCGCCGGAGTCGACGCCGTTCGGCCGGATGGCCACCGTCGCCGACGACCAAGGCGCGATCTTCAAGTTGATCGCCGACGTGCCCGCGCGGTAACGCGCCAGGACGGTGCCCGGGTGTCGCCGGGTGGTGCCGATGCGCGTCGGCGCCACCCGGCGGTCCGACCACCGGCTGAGCCGGTTGCCCCGGTCGGGGTCTGACGGGTCAGCCGCGGCGCCACCAGCGGCGCTTGGGTGCGGCCAACATTCCTTGGGCGGTCGCCCATTGTTCGAATTGTGCGGCATCGTCTCGGTAGCGGGTGCCCTCCAGACGGGGGTGAATGCGCGCGTACTCGTCGAATAAGGGGCGATAGCGGTCGCCCAGGTCGCCCGCCGTCTCCGGAATCAGCCGCGCGACCACCCGACGCCGTTTCGCCAGCAGCGCCGCCGCCTCGACGCGCACCGCCCGTTCGTCGAATCCCGAAGGAATGGGCCCGTCCGCCAGCACCGCCCGCAGCAGGTCCGCCTGGGCGGCGGCGAGACGGTCACGGGGTTCGCTCACGCTGTCTCCGCTAGTACCGCGCGGATCGCGTCGAGTTCGGCCTTCAGTGCCGCGTCGGTCGGGTAGAAGTCGTCGCGTTCGAGCAGCACCCCCGGCGGCCGGACCCGGGTGCACAGCTCACGCAGTAGGTCGAGCACGCCAGGCGGCACCGGGTGCGCGTGGGTGTCGTGATAGACCCCGTCCGTCTCCATCCCGCCCGCGACGTGCACATACGCCACCTGGTCCAGCGGCAGTCCGTCGAGCAGCAGGGTTGGGTCCTGGCCGAGGTTGAGCGCGTTGGCCCACATGTTCGCCACGTCGATCAGCAGCAGGCAGCCGGTCCGCTCGACCAGCTCGGTGAGGAACCGCGCCTCGGTCAGCTCCGCCGCGGGCCATTCGATCAGCGCGGCGATGTTCTCCAGCGCCAGCGGCACCCCCAGCGCCGCTTGAGCCGTCTTGACGTTGGCCACCAGCACGTCCAGTGCGTCGCGGGTGCGGGGGACCGGCATCAGATGACCAGAGTCGAGGCCGCCCGCGCGCACGAAACACACATGGTCGCTGGCCAGCGGCGCGTCCAGCGCGTCGGCCACCGCCGCGAGATGGTCGATCCGGGCGCCGTCGACCGGGTCGGCGCCGCCCAGCGACAGCGAGACGGCGTGGGGGAGGACGGGGATCCCGCGGTCCCGAAGGATCCGCAGCGACTCCGGGAGGTTGTCGTGGTGCACGTTCTCCGCGACCACCTCGACGAAGTCGACCCCCGGCATCCGCTCGACGGTCAGATCTATCTCCGACCGCCAGCCGATGCCTACCCCGAGCTCACCCACGCCACCCACTGTCTCATCCCCCGCAGCCACCGCCACCGCCACCGCAGCCACCGCCACAGCTGCTGCTGCTGCCACCGCCGCCGTCGCCACCCGACGACGAGGAACCGCCGTCGTGGCTGGACCGATGTGACGCCATCGCGGTGTTGATCTCCTCGTCCGGGTGGGCGCCAAGACCGCTGAACGCCACGATCCCGACGACGCCGGCCGCACCCAGCAACGCCGCTTCTTCACTGGGCACCCTGCGGCCGTTCGGCTTGGCCTCGCGGAGCACGCGTTCCCCCGCGTAGGTCCGGGTCGGCACCGGCATGCGGTACACCAGAACCATGGCCAGGCCGGTCGCCAGCAGCGCCAGCGACAGCCAGCCGATCGGCCGTCCGTCGGATATCCCGTTGATCCACCGCGCCGCGCCCACTACGAAGAGCACAGCCAGCGGCAGGGCACCCCATCGTGCCCGCGCCGCCGCCTCGCCGACCAGCAACCCCTTGCGCACCAGGGAATCCCCGACGCCGGTGACGGCGTCAACCCTGCTGACCTTGTCGACGAGCAAGTGAATCGCGCGGTCCCCGTACCGCTTGACATCCGACAGGACGGCCATGTCGACGGGATCGGCGGACGTGGACCCCTCGACCACGCTCACCGATCCCTTGCGGCTCGGCCGGATCCTGCCCTGGTCGATCAACCTGGCGATGGCCGTCTCCACGACGCGCCGCGCGCCGCCCGCCAGGTACGCCAGCTCGTGCATCGAGAGCTGACCAGGCCGGATCGTCCCGCCTGTCGGCCGCGTGTCGGCGGATCCCGTACGGACCATGATCCGTACCGCCAACGCGAACAACAGGGCGAAGAAGAACACGACCAGATAGATCCTCAGGAACTCAGGTCCCGAGAGTCCCCACGGCTCGTTCATTGCCCACCCCCTTCGTCAGTCACCCTGACAAGGCAGATGGTTCTGGGTGTGTGACCGCGCGCACAAGCAGGCTTGACCAAGATTTAGGCAAGCCGTGGGTGAGATTTAGGCTTCTTGAGCCGGACTTGAGGTGTCCTCGTCCGGGACCAGCGTCAGCGAGATCGAGTTGATGCAGTAGCGCTGGTCGGTCGGGGTCGGGTAGCCCTCGCCCTCGAAGACGTGGCCGAGGTGGCTGTGGCAGCTGCCGCACAGGACCTCGGTGCGCACCATGCCGAACTCGCGGTCCTCCCGCAGGATGACGCTCTCGCCCGCCAGCGGCGAGAAGAACGACGGCCAGCCGCAGTGCGACTCGAACTTGGTGTCGCTGCGGAACAGCTCGGCGCCGCAGGCCCGGCACCGGTAGACCCCGACGGTCTTGGTTTCGGTGTACTCGCCGGTCCACGCGGGCTCGGTCCCGGCCTTGCGCAGCACCGCGAACTCGCGCGGGTCCAGTTGCGCGCGCCATTCCTGTTCGGACTTGACGACCCTAGGGGTCGCGCCGACAACGGGTTTCACCGGAAATCGCTCCTGACTTCTCTGGTGCGGTTGGGCGCTCAGGCGAACAGCGTGGTGAGGATGAACACCAGCGTGTCCCACACGGCGATGATGACCCCGAGCATGATCAGCGCGACCAGGATGCCCGCGGTGAGCCTGCGGTGTCCGCCGAGCCGGTTGGCCGCGTCGGCGAAGTCGCCGACGCCGCCGATGTAGCCCTCGACGGTGAAGCCGGGGCGCACCCGCTGGACCCGGTCGAGGTGCTCGGCGAACGCCCTGGCCTCGGGGTCGTCGGGGTCCAAACCGATCAGGTCGTCGGCGAATCGGCCCTGCGGGCCCGGCTGCGGGGCCGGTGGCGTCGGAGGGCGCGGGTCATCATCGGGCATGCCGAAGGAACCGGTCGCGACCATATGTCCACGGTAACCTGGTCGACCCTTACCTGTCGCCCAGCGGGCGCTCGTCGAGGTCGGCCGAGTCGGCTTTGAGGTGGACGAACGAGGTGAATCCCCACTCCTCCAGCCTGCCGAGTTGGGCGCCGAACTTGCCGCGCCTGCGGATCGGGGACACGGTGCGACCCGTGCCGCGCAGCGTGCGCGCCGCCCCGGTGACCGCGGGCAGCGCGACGTCGGCCTCATAGAGGACCGCGACGCGCTCGCCGGGGGCCTGGCCGCCGAGCAGGTCGACGATGCGCTCGAAGCCGATGGAGAAGCCGCACGCGGGCACGTCGCGGCCCAGCGACCGGCCGATGAGCCGGTCGTAGCGCCCGCCGCCCGCCACCGAGCCCGACGAGCCGGGGTGCACGATCTCGAAGATCTGGCCGGTGTAGTAGCCCATGCCGCGCACCAGCGTCGGGTCGAACTCCCAGCTGATCGGGCGGGTCTCACCGAGCGCGCGCAGGGCGTCGGCGGTGGCGGACAGGTCGGCGATGACCTCGTCGGCCAGACCGGGGACCGACGCCGACAGCTGATCGCCCAACTTGGCGGAGTCGATGCCCTGGAGGCTGGTGATGCTCGCCTGGAGCTGGTCGACCCGGTCGCCGTCGAGGCCCCGGCCCGCCAACTCGGCGCGCACGCCGTCCCACCCGACCTTGTCGAGCTTGTCGAGGGTGATGAACAGGCCGGTCCACTCCTCTTCCGGCAGGCCCGCGCCCGCGGCCAGCGCGGACAGGAAGCGCCGGTCGGAGACCCGGACGGTGGTCCCGTCGAGGCCGACGGCGGCCAGCGCCTCGGTGGTGGCCTCGATCAGCTCGACCTCGGCCAGGACGCTTTCCTCGCCGAGCATGTCGATGTCGCACTGGTAGAACTGCCGGTAGCGGCCCTTCTGCGGCCGCTCGGCCCGCCAGACCGGGCCGAACTGGAACGAGCGGAACGGCTGGGGCAGCGTGGCCTGGTTGTTGCCGTAGAAGCGGGTCAGCGGGACCGTGAGGTCGTAGCGCAAACCGAGGTCGACCAGCTCACCCAGCGTGGTTTCGGCGGACACCGTCTCGTCCAGGCCGCGGCGCAGGATCCGGTAGATCAGCTTCTCGTTCTCGCCGCCCTGGCCGCCGGTCAGCCGCTCGATGTTCTCCAGCGCGGGGGTCTCGATGCGCTGGTAGCCGAACCGGTGGTAGACCTCGGTGATCTGGGCCAGGACATGATCGCGCACGGCGACGGTCGCGGGCAGCAGGTCACGGGTGCCCCTCGCGGGGCTGTTGTCGATCTTCACCGGGTTCCTCAGGTCGAGCGGTCGCTGACCCGCAGTACGGTACCGGGACTGGCCGAAGCCGCGCGCGCGCGTTGTCCTTCGCCGTAGGCTGTGGTCGTGGCGACTGAGGCCGTGGAGATCAAGGTCGGCGAGCGAGCCGTTCGAGTGTCCAATCCGGACAAGGTGTACTTCGCCGAACTGGGGCTGACCAAGCGCCAGATCGTCGAGTACTTCCTGTCGGTGGGCGACGGCATCCTGGGCGCGCTGCGCGACCGCCCGACCACCCTGGAACGCTGGCCGGGCGGCGTCTTCGAAGGCGCCAAACTGTCCACCAGAGCCGACCACCGGGGCGACGCTTTCTATCAGAAACGCATCCCCAAGGGCGCGCCGGACTACGTCGAGACCGCCCGGATCGCCTTCCCCAGCGGCAGGCCCGCCGACGAGGTGTGCCCGACGGAACTGGCGGTGGTGGCGTGGGCGGCCAACCTGGGCACCCTGACGTTCCACCCCTGGCCGGTCAGCCGGGCCGATGTGGACCGGCCAGACCAGCTGCGCATCGACCTCGACCCCCAGCCCGGCACCGACTTCTCGGACGCGGTCCGGGTGGCCTTCGAGGTCCGCGCCCTGCTGGCGTCGATGGGCATCACGGCGTTCCCGAAGACCTCCGGCGGCCGTGGGCTGCATCTTTATGTGCCGATCGAGCCCCGCTGGACCTTCGTCGAGGCCCGCCGCGCCCTGATCGCGCTGGGTCGGGAGATGGAACGGCGGATGCCGGACCAGGTCACGGTCAAGTGGTGGAAGGAGGAGCGTGGGCAGCGGATCTTCATCGACTACAACCAGATGGCCCGCGACCGCACGATCGCCTCGGCCTACTCCATTCGCCCTACTCAGCGCGCCCTCGTCTCGGCGCCGGTGACCTGGGATGAGGTGGGTGACGCACACCCGCAGGACTTCTCGGTGCTCACCATGCCGGAGCGGTTCGCCCAGGTCGGCGATCTCCACGCGGGGGTGGCGACCGAGGCGTATTCGCTGGAGCCGCTGATCGAGCTGGTCGAACGCGACCAGCGCGACCACGACCTCGGCGACATGCCGTATCCCCCGGAGTATCCGAAGATGGCGGGCGAACCCAAGCGGGTCCAGCCTTCCAAGGCCCGCGACGACACCTGACAGCGGTCGAAGGCTTTCGTCAGTGTGGTTCCGCGAGACGTTCGGCGATGTGGCCATTGGCGACCATCGCCGCTGACGAATTCGCCGATTACACTGACAGGGGGCGAAAGGAGACCGCGATGCCGGGTTCTTACCTAGTGCGCTATGTCGGCGGTCCCCTCGACGGCCGGGTCGACACGCTCGACGCCTCGCCGGAGACTCCCAAGTCCACGGTCACCCATGTGCATCTGCACGGCGGGCCCAAGATCGTGCACCATTACGACCTGCACTACGCCGTCGAGTACGGCTGCGAGTATCGGCTGCGGGAACACTGACGTCCTATGTGGACGGTGTGGCGAGCTCGCCGATGATGAGCAGGCACAACTCGCAGCGCGACGCGGCGGGTTCGTCGGCGGCCAGATCCGGTGGGGCGGCGTGGGTGCAGGAGGCGCGGTAGTGCTGGTGGGCCAAGCGGGCGCCCGGGGCCACCGGGAACGCGTGCAGCGCGCCGTCGTAACAGCTTCGCCACCACAGGTACCGCACGGTCATCTCGGCAACCTAAGTCCGTCGCTGCCAGACGGCATCCGGTGACGTCCGTTCGGGTGTCGCCTGGGTGGGGTCGACTGGGCTGTCGGTCCCTGCGGGCACACTACGCCCGGACTTCAGCGAAGGGGAGGACCTCGATGGCGAGGGTAGTGGCGCTGTCCGCCGAGGACATCGAGCGGATCGGCGCGGACCTGGCGGCGGGCAAGGCGGCGACGGTGTGGTTCACCGCCGCCGCCGTCGGGGTCACGGCGGGCCAGTCGGCCAAGGTCACCGGGTTCGCCGAGCCCGCGGAAGGCGACTTCATCCAGGTCCGCCCGACTGGATCCCGCGACGAGCTCTCGTTCTCGCCGGCGGAGTTGACGCTGGTCAAGCCCGCGCCGAGGCCCAAGCCCGCAGCGCTGAAACCCGCGCCGGAGCTGGTGCCGGAGGTGGTCATGGGACTGGAACCCGGGGCTGAGGCGCCCACTCCCCGCCGCCGAGAACCCGCGCGCAAGCCGACTGAGGTGACTGTGACCCTGCACTCGACCATGGAGGGCGAGTGGACTGTCGACGTCTTGGTCGGCAAAAAGCGCACGGTGCGGTGGATGCCGGTCTCGGCAGGCGACGTCGCCAAGGCGGCCAGGTCGCTGCCCCCGGAGGTCGGGGAGGCGATCGGGACAGCGTTGGAAGCGGCCAAGAACCGGCAGACGGCGCGGGTCGAGCAGCTCAAGGCTGAGCTTGAGGCGGCGCAGCGGGCGTTGCGGGACTTGGGCTAGGTGTCTCGCGAGAGTGGGCTCGTTCGTGCTTCGACAGCTGGGGTCGCTCCCTCGTTTTTCAGCGTCTTATCCGGAAACAGCGATGTCAATGGCGCCTGCGGCGTCGCTGCGCGATCAGCGGAGCTGACCATTGACATCGCTGTTTCCGGATAAGGGATTGCCGGGACGAGGGTGCAGGGGGAAGAACAGGGACCTATCGGTCTCCTCAAAGAGCGTGGCTAGGGCGGGCAGACGGTGCCGTTGCGCGGCAGGGTGCCTCCGGTGAAGAAGGCCGTGACAGCCTCCGTGGCACACGCCGACACTCCAAAAGCCCCGTGGCCCGCGCCCTGCCAGGACACCAGCACCGCCGACGTGAGCTGCTGAGCGGCCCGTTCCGTGCCCGAGTGCGGCGTAACCGCATCAGTTGCCGTGGACAGCACGACCATCGGCGGCGCGGAGGCAGCCTGCGGCTGGGTGACCGGGTGAGACGCGACCGGCCACGGGCTGCACACCGCCAGCCACTGCGCGATCAGGCCGCCGAACACCGGATACCGGGTGTTCCAGTCCTTCGCGGTGGCCGAAAGCTGCGCGGTTGAGAGCCTGCCGCGCGTGTCGTTGCACCTGGTCACGAGCGTGCCGTCATACGTCGCGGGCAGCTCGTCGGTCTCCTGGACCACCGGGTTGGCGAAGGCTGCCAAGCCATCCGTGTCGCCGCCGCGCGCGTCGGCGATGGCCTTGGACAGCGCGGGCCAGGACTGACGGTCGTGCAAGGCCGCGAGCACCGCACGCAGGACGACGCCGGGCGCGAGCGGGAAGTCGGGCAGTGCCAGTACTTCGCTCAGCGCCTGTCGAGCGTTGGCGCCAAGTTCGCACGCGCGGCGGGCGCAATCCTCGGCGAAGGCGCTGAACGCGGCGTCCGCGCCCTCGGCGACGCCGACCATGGCGACGACCGGGTCCTCGTTCGGGTCCGGCAGGCCGTCGAGCACCATCCGGCCGACCTTGTCGGGGAAGCGCTCGGCGAACACCGACAGCACCCGAGAGCCCTCGCCGTGGCCGATCGCGTGCAGGTGGGCCATGCCGAGGGCGACCCGGGTGGACTCGATGTCGGCCGCGGTGCGCCAGGTGTCTATCGCGGGGAGGCGCGACTCCAGCGTCAGGGTGCACTGCTGGCCCGCGGTCCTTGCCAGGTCGACCAGCGGCTCGACGTCGCCGGAGCGCGGGTCCAGGTCGACCAGCTTGGCGCGGACCTCCTCGGGCACGCACCGCACGGCGTCGGAGTTTCCGGTGCCGCGCCGGTCCAGGCCGACCAGCGAGTATTGGTTGAGGAAGTCGGCGGGCAGGCTCATGGCGAGCCGGACGGCGTAGAGGGTGCCGGGCAGGCCGTCGACGTCGTTGACCACGACGAGCGGGACGGGCCCGGTGCCCACGCGCAGCACCTGCATCCGCATGTTGCCCCGGCCCGGCGCGTAGGGGGAGTCGAGGACGCCGCTGACCCGGCCGCAGTCGATCTTCAACGCGGCGGGCGGCGCCAGTTTGGCGAGCCGGTCGGTGATCTCCGGTCCGCACGGCACCCACCGCATCAGCGAGTTCTTGGGCTCGTCGAGCGGCGGCAGCGGTCGGGGGCCGCTCGCGGTGGTGGCGGGTGGGACCTGGTCGCCGTCGTTGACCACGATCGCCGGTCGGGCCGACGGTCCGGCCGCGCAGGAGGCGAGCAGGGCCATCGGCAGCAGCCACGACAGCCGTCTCACGCCTTCGTCCTCCCCTGTCCGCCTACCGTTCGCCAGAGTGCCGGCTACCAGGTGAGACCGCCGTGAACGCTCAGACGTAGGATGAATTTTGGGCGAGAGGAGCTGGGCTGTGGTTGTCGCGCACGTGGAACGAGCTGGTCGGTCGCCGCTGACGTGGATCGCCTCGGCGGTGGCCGGGACACCGCGGCTCGTGGGTTCCATCCCGCCGACCGCGCAGGTGTTGCTCGGCATCGTCAGCGTCCAGGTCGGCGCCGCGTTCGCCAAGCAGCTGTTCAGCGTGGCGGGCTCGTCGGGCGTGGTCACCCTGCGGCTGGTGTTCGCCGCGGCGGTACTGCTGCTGATCTGGCGCCCCTCCTGGCCCGCAAAACGGGACCTGCCGGTCATCCTCAGCTACGGCGTGGTCCTCGCGACGATGAACGTCCTGTTCTACCTGTCGCTGGAGCGGATCCCGCTGGGGATCGCGGTGACGGTCGAGTTCCTCGGCCCGCTGGCCGTCGCGCTGCTCGGCTCCCGCAGGATCCTCGACGTCCTGTGGGCCCTGCTCGCGGCGGGCGGCGTGGTTCTGCTGGCCCAGTCGACCGTCGGCGCCGACACCGTGGGCCTGCTGTTCGCCTTGGGCGCCGGCGTCTGTTGGGCGGCCTACATCCTGCTCAGCGCGGCCCTGGGCAGCCGGTCCAGCGACGGCTCCGGTCTGGCCCTGGCCATGGCCTGCGCGGGCCTGGTCGCCGCCCCGTTCGGCATCGCCGACGCCGGGTCGGCGCTGCTGTCGCCGACGGTGCTGGTGGTCGGCCTCGGCGTGGCGCTGATGTCGTCGGTGATTCCGTACTCGCTGGAGCTGGAAGCCCTGCGCAAGATCCCTCCGCGCGTGTTCGGCGTCCTGATGAGCATGGAACCCGCCGTCGCCGCCGTCGCGGGCCTCTTGGTGCTCAGCGAGGCCCTGACTCCGCTGCAGTGGGTCGCCATCTGCTGCGTCGTGGCGGCCTCAGCGGGCGCGACCAGAACAGCCCGGCCCGACGTCTAGTGCTGTGGTCACAGCACTAGCGGGCGCGGACCTCGCCTCTTAGGACTGAGGCCAGGTCGTAGCGGGCCGGTTCCTCCAGCTGCTCATACGTGCAGGACGAAGGCTCGCGGTCCGGGCGCCAGCGCTGGAACTGGGCGGTGTGCCGGAAGCGGCTCGGATAGCCGCCTTCGGTGTGCTCGTAGGCGACCTCCACGACCCGTTCCAGCCGCAGCGGGACCCAGGGCTGCTCGGTCGTGCGCCACCGGCTGACCGCGCCCGGCTTGCGCGTCGCCTCGGCCTCGTGCCACTTCGCCCACGGGTGGTCCTCGGCGCCGTCGCGCATCAGGTCGGCGAGTTCGACGGCGAGTTCGCGGCGGCGGGCGGCGGGGAACGAGCCGACGACGCCGACGTGGTTGAGGCCGCCGGTGTTGTCGTAGAGGCCGAGCATCAGCGAGCCGACCGCCTCGCCGGGCTCGGTGTCCTTGTACCAGCGCAGGCCCGCCACCACGCAGTCCGCGGTGCGCGAGTGCTTGAACTTGAGCATCGTGCGCTTGTTCGGCGTGTACGGGCCGTCGGCGGGCTTGCCCATGACGCCGTCGAGGCCCGCGCCCTCGAATATCTCGAACCACTGGCGGGCCAGGTCGGAGCTGGTCGTGGCCGGGGTGAGGTGCACCGAGTCGGTCACCGTCAGCAGGTCCTCAAGCCTGCGCCGCCGCTCGACGCCGGGGGTGTCGAGGAGCAGGTCGTCGCCGAGGGCGAGGACGTCGAAGGCGATGAAGCGCGACGGGGTGGTCTCCGACAGCATCTTCACCCGGCTCGCGGCGGGGTGGATGCGCTCGGCGAGCTTGTCGAAGTCGAGCCTGCCGTCGATGTCGACGACGAGTTCCCCGTCGACCACCACCCGCTCCGGCAGCGCCGCGCGCAGGGCGATCTCGGCCTCGGGGAAGTAGCGGTTGAGCGGCTTACCCGAGCGCGACTGCAATGTCACCTCGTCGCCGTCGCGGAACACCAGGCAGCGGAAACCGTCCCATTTGGGCTCGAACACCAGGCTCGCGTCGTCCGGGATGGACTTGACGGCCTTGGCGAGCATCGGCTGGACCGGCGGGGTCAGTGGGAGGGCCACGAACCCCATCCTGCCCGTTCCGAGCGTTCTCCGCCGCTACGCCGCGCCGCCCCTGCGGTACCTCAGCATGAGGAAGCCGTCCTCGGCCAGCACGGATGCCAGCTCCATCCGCGCGGGCGCGACAGGTGGGGCGCCGACGGCGATGCGGCGTTCCCGGCCGCCCGCGAGCAGCGGCGCCACTGTCAGACAGAGCTGGTCGACGAGGTCGGCGGCGATCAGGTCGCCGAACAGGGTCGGCCCGCCTTCACAGCTCACCCGGCGCAGGCCGCGGTCGGACAGCGCGGCCAGCGCGGCGGCCAGGTCCACCCGGTCGTCGCCCGCGACGACGACGTCGGCGCCCGCGTCGACCAGCGCCGCGCGCCGGGTCGTCGGGGCCGACTCGGTGGTGACGACGATCGGCGGGACGAGCGTGTCGGTCAGCAGCGGCGAGTCCGGGCCGATGGAGCACCGGCCGGTGACGACCGCGATCGGCGGCACGGCACTGAGGCCCAGCGCCGTGCGGCGGCGGGTACGGACCTCGGTGCGCTTGACGCCGCGGTAGCCCTCGTCGCGGGCGGTGCCCCAGCCGACCAGTACCACGTCGGCGAGGTCGCGGCCGAGGGCGAAGATCCGCTTGTCGGCGGGGCTGGACAGGCCTGCCGACTTGCCGTCCACGGCGACCGCGCCGTCGGCGCTGCTGACGAAGTTGACCTGCGTCCACGCCCGGTCCAGCCCGTCCGGATAGGCGTAGAGCGCTTCGAGTTCGGTGTCATCCACCACACCGACTTCGGTCTGACCTGGGGAAACCCGGTCTACGGGCCACAACCTGTGCACCGCACCATCCCAGCACGCCACTACGCTGCCCGTCATGCCCGCCAGCCTGCTCGCCCGCGCCCCCGAGATCGGCGCGGAGGAGTTGATCGCCACGATGGCGCCGCCGCCCCGCTTCGGGGGCGTCCGGTTCGACACCTATTTCCCCAATCCGGCGGAGCCGAGCCAGGCCGCCGCGGTGCGGGACTGCGCGGCGTTCGCCGAGCGGGTCGGCGCCCGGCAGGAGAAGTCACTCTTCCAGCGGATGTTCGGCGGCAAGGCCGAGGCAGGCCGCCCGGGGCTCTACCTCGACGGCGGGTTCGGCGTCGGCAAGACCCACCTGCTCGCCTCGATCTGGCATGCCGTGCCCGGCCCCAAGGCGTACGGCACGTTCGTGGAGCTGACCCACCTGGTCGGCGCGCTGGGCTTCACCCAGGCCGTCGAGCGGCTCAGCACGCACCGGCTGCTGGCCATCGACGAGTTCGAACTCGACGACCCCGGCGACACCATGCTCGTCACCCGACTGCTCGCCCAGCTGACCGACGCGGGCGTGCACGTGGCGGCCACGTCGAACACGCTGCCGGACAAGCTGGGGGAGGGACGCTTCGCCGCGGACGACTTCCTGCGCGAGATCCAGGCGCTGTCGGCGCGGTTCTCCGTCGTGCGCGTCGACGGTCCCGACTACCGCCACCGCGGCCTGCCGGACGCGCCCGCCCCTCTGTCCGATGTGGACCTCGACGCGAGCGCGGCCGGGCTGGAGGGCTCGACCATCGACGACTTCGACGGGCTGTGCGACCACTTGGCCGCCCTGCACCCGTCGCGCTACGGCAAGCTGGTCGACGGGGTCGCCGCGGTGCACCTGCGCGGCGTGCATCCCCTGGAATACCAGGACGTCGCCCTGCGCGTGGTCTCCTTCGCCGACCGGCTCTACGACCGGGCCATCCCCGTGGTCGTGTCCGGCGCCCCGGTCTCGGCGCTGTTCACCGACGAGATGCTGCGCGGCGGCTACCGCAAGAAGTACCTGCGCGCGGTCAGCAGGCTCGTCGCCCTGTCGCGGGACGCGGCCACGGCGTCCTAGTGTCCCGAGTCGGGGGTTCGGCGCCAGATCCGGTGATCCGCGTGGTGGCTGGGCGTGCCGTGCGGAAGGTCGTAGTACCGGGTTGTACTTGGCCTTTTCGCGCGGTGCGGCCAGGCGCCGCGCGGGCGCCGGAGGTGGTGTCGAACCCCCGACTCGGGACACTAGCGGCGGTGGTTGCCGCCGCGCTGGGACTTGTCGATCAACGCCCATACCGACACTCCGGAGCTGGTCTCGGCCGACCGGCTGGGCTTGCTCGGCTCGGGGCGCTCGCGCAGCTCTTGGCGGACCTGGTCGTAGATGGGTGTGTCGGTCACCAGCATCCTCTCGTCAGCTTCCCCCCGCGCACACGCACCGTACGCCTGGGGCTCTGTGACGCCACGGGGTGGTCCCTTCGCTACATCAGGTGACGTAGCCGGGTGAATTGGCTACCGTGCGGTGTTTCCGCTGGCCGCGGGCACCGTCCGTGGATCGCCCACAGGCTTGGCGACGGCGTCGATCACCGCGGCCACGATGATCACCACCGCGACGCCCCAGAACAGTGACCCAAGCGTGTCCGAGAGGTAGTGGTACTTGGCGCCGATGATCGCCCAGGCGCCGATGCCGACCAGTCCGAGCGCGGTCGCGCCCGCGCCCAGCGTCGCTTTGAGCCGCCGTCCCGGTGCGGCGTTGGCGGCCACCACCAGGGTGATCACCGCGAGGATCGAGACCAGCGTCGTTGTGTGCCCGCTCGGATAGGCGAGGTAGCCGTCGTGGGTGCGGGCGAAGAACGGCTTGAGGAGCCAGGTGTTGAGCCCGGCGGCCAACACCGGCCCGAGCACGGCCAGCAGGGCGATGCGCGGGCGGCGATGCCACAGCGCGATGCCGACGACGAGCGTGATCACCGCGATCATGACCGCAGGGTTGGTGCTGACCGTCAGCGGCGTGACGATGTCGCGGCGCAGCCAGAACACGTCGAACGCCACCTGGTCGACCGGCCCGGCGTCGGTGTTGCCCGCGACCTCCGCGCCCAGCGCGCCGACGACGATCAGGCACGGCACCACCATGGCCAGTGCCGGACGGAGCAGGTGCGCGGGCAGCAGGCGACGCCGTTCGAGAACCACCCAGCCACTATGCCCGACAAACAGTTCGCGTCGGCCAGGGTCGTTAGGTCACCATCTGCGACATGGGACACCTCGACGCCGCCGGACTCTCCTACACCCTGCCCGACGGCCGGGTGCTGTTCCGCGACGCCGGTCTGCGGGTGGGCGCGGGTCAGGTCGTGGCGGTTGTCGGGGAGAACGGGGCGGGCAAGAGCACCCTGCTGCGGCTGCTCAGCGGCGAGTTGACCTCACCGGACGGAGGGGTTTCGGTGCAGGGCGGACTCGCGGTCATGCCGCAGTTCGTCGGCTCGGTGCGCGACGACCGGTCGGTGCGCGACCTGCTGCTGGCCGTCGCGCCCGCCCCGCTGCGCGCGGCCGCTTTGGCGGTGGACCAAGCCGAGCTGGCGATGATGGAGACCGATGACGAGCCCACCCAGCTGCGTTATGCGACCGCTCTGGCCGATTACGACGAGGCGGGCGGGTACATCGCGGAAGTCCTCTGGGACACGGTGACCGTGGCGGCTTTGGGGGTCGGCTACGAGAAGGCCCGGTTCCGCGAGGTCCGGACGCTGTCGGGCGGCGAGCAGAAGCGGCTGGTCCTGGAGGCGTTGCTGCGTGGCCGGGAACAGGTTCTTTTGCTCGATGAGCCCGACAACTACCTCGACGTGCCGGGCAAGCGGTGGCTCGAAGCCCAGCTGGCTGAGACCGCGAAGGCGGTGTTGCTGGTCAGCCACGATCGTGAGCTGTTGAACCAGGTCGCGACTCATGTGGTGACTGTGGAGGCGGGGACTTCGTGGACCCATCCTGCGGGCTTCGCGTCGTGGCACGACGCGAGGGAGACGCGCTGGGAGAAGGTCGCCGAACTGCAGCGGCGGTGGGATGAGGAACACGAGAAGCTCAAGGAACTTGTTCGGCTGATGCACCGTGCCGCGATCGTCAACGACGGCATGGCGAGTCGGTACCGGGCGGCGCAGACTCGGCTGCGCAAGTTCGAGGAAGCGGGGCCGCCGCCGACGCCGCCGCGACCGCAGAAGGTCAAGCCTCGGCTGATCGGTGGGCGGACGGGTATCCGGGCGATCACGTGCGCGGACCTGGAGCTGACCGGGCTGATGAAGCCGTTCGACGTTGAGGTGTTCTTCGCTGACCGGTTGGCGGTGCTGGGGTCCAACGGGTCAGGGAAGAGTCACTTCTTGCGGTTGCTGTCTGATGTGGACAGTGTGCGGCATTCGGGGGTGTGTCGGTTGGGGGCTCGGGTGGTGCCTGGGTTGTTCGCACAGACCCATGATCATCCTGAGTGGATCGGCCGGACGCTTGTCGACATCCTGTGGCATGGGGACGGCGACCGTGGCGGTCTCGACCGGGGTGGCGCGGCTTCGGTATTGAGCCGGTATGGGTTGGCGGCGGCGGGGGAGCAGCGGTTCGAGACGCTGTCGGGCGGGCAGCAGGCCAGGTTCCAGATCCTGCTGCTCGAACTGGGCGGGGCCACGCTGTTGCTGTTGGACGAGCCCACGGACAACCTCGACCTGCACTCGGCCGAAGCACTGCAGGACGCGCTGGAGGCGTTCGAGGGCACCGTCGTGGCGGTGACGCATGACCGGTGGTTCGCGCGATCTTTCAACCGCTTCCTGGTGTTCCGCTCGGACGGCGAGGTCGTGGAGACCCCACAGCCGGTGTGGGACGAGACGCGGGTGAAGCGGGCGCGGTGATCGGCGGGCTCCGGTGCGGGCCTGCCGGGTGGTTTGGCGCGCAGGTCGAAGTCCAACAGTGGATCCCGTCCGGCCGAGAGCCCTCGCTGCCCGGCCGGACGGTCGCTTTAGTGCGTCACGAGCTCCGCGATCGCGTCGACGCCCTTGTCGATCTCCTCTTCGGTGATCACCAGTGGCGGCGCGACGCGCAGGGTCGTGTCGTGGGTTTCCTTGCACAGCACGCCCCGGTCCATCAGGCCCTGGGACGCCAGGCGGCCAGAGGGGCCGCCGGGGGCGATCTCGACACCGGCCCACAGGCCGCGGCCGCGAACCTCGGCCACCCCGCGTCCGACCAGTTCGCCGAGGCGGGCGTGGAGGTGGGCGCCGAGGGTCTTCGAGCGTTCCTGGAATTCGCCGGTGGCGAGGAGTTTCACCACGGCCCGGCCGACGGCGCAGGCCAGGGGGTTGCCGCCGAAGGTGGAGCCGTGTTCGCCGGGCTTGAGGACGCCGAGCACGTCACCCCGGCCGACGACCGCCGACACCGGGAGGATGCCGCCGCCGAGGGCCTTGCCGAGGGTGTACAGATCCGCGCGGACGCCCTCGTGGTCCAGCGCGAACAGGGTGCCCGTGCGGGCCAGGCCGGACTGGATCTCGTCGGCGATGAAGAGGACGTTGTGCTGGTCGCACAGCGCGCGGACCTCGCGCAGGTAGCCCGACGGCGGGGCCAGCACGCCTGCCTCGCCCTGGATGGGTTCAACCAGGATGGCGGCGGTGCGGTCGGTGATCGCGGCCTCCAGCGCCTGGGTGTCGCCGTACTTGGCCACCGTGAAGCCGGGCGTGAACGGCCCGAAGTCCTTGCGGGCCACCTCGTCGGTCGAGAACGAGATGATCGTGGTGGTCCGGCCGTGGAAGTTGGAGCCCGCGACGATGATCTCCGCGGTGTTCTCCGGCACACCCTTGACCTGGTAGGCCCACTTGCGGGCGACCTTGAGCGCCGACTCGACGGCCTCGGCGCCGGAGTTCATCGGCAGCACGAGGTCGGTGCCGGTCAGTTCGGCCAGTTCCTGGCAGAAGAGGCCGAGCTGATCGTGGTGGAACGCGCGGCTGGTGAGGGTCAGTTTGCCGAGCTGCTCGGTGGCCGCGGCGATGAGCGCCGGGTGGCGGTGGCCGAAGTTCAGCGCCGAGTATCCGGCGAGGAAGTCGAGGTAGCGGCGACCGTGCACATCGGTCACCCAGGCCCCCTCGGCCTCGGCGATCACCACGGGCAGCGGGTGGTAGTTGTGCGTGCTCCAGCGCTCGTCGAGGGCGATGAAGTCGGCCGCCGAACGCGGCTCGGCTGCGGTGGTGGAGGGGGCAGTCGGGGTCATGCCCCCAGGCTAAGGGGGCAAGACGTCGGATTCATCCGGTGAGTGTTGCTTCCCACGCCGATCTGTTGCGCCATTCGCAGGAACTTCGGTGGTTTGTTGCGCCAGCGGAAGATGCGCCGGCGGTTTAGGCTGTTCGAATGGGCAAGAAGCAGGCCACGGCCACATCGGTTCGCGACGCACTGAGGGTAGCCCCGGGCAGCGAGAGTGTCCTGCTCAAGCCGGGTGACACCCCGGTCGGCCCGACCGCCAAGGCCAAGGCCGCCGAGGAACTGGCCGCGACCGGCGCCGAGCTGGCGGCCCTGCAGGAGGCGCTGTGGGCCGAGGGCGTCTTCGGCGGCGGCAGCCGCGGGGTGCTGCTGGTGCTGCAGGGGATGGACACCTCGGGCAAGGGCGGCACGATCGAGCACGTCTTCGGCCTGATGAACCCCCAGGGCATCCGGGTCGCCTCGTTCAAGAAGCCCACGCCCGCCGAGCGGCGCCACGACTTCCTCTGGCGCATCCGCAAGCAGGTCCCCGGCCCCGGCCTGATCGGCGTGTTCGACCGGTCGCACTACGAGGACGTGCTGGTGGTCCGGGTGGAGAGCCTGGTCGCGCAGTCGGTCTGGGAGGCGCGCTACCAGCAGATCAACGACTTCGAGGCCGAGTTGGCCGAGCAGGGCGTCACGGTCGTCAAATGCTTCCTGCACATCTCAGCCGAGGAGCAGAAGGCGCGGCTGCTGGCCCGCCTGGAGGACCCGGCCAAGCGCTGGAAGTACAACCCGGACGACTTGCGCGCCCGATCCAAGTGGAGCCAGTACGAAGAGGCCTACGCCGCCGCCCTCGGCCGCTGCTCGACGGCGGTCGCGCCCTGGCACGTCATCCCGGCCGACCGCAAGTGGTACCGCAACTGGGCGGTCGCGCGGCTCCTGTTGGAGACCCTGCGCGACCTCGACCCGCAGCTGCCCTCGATCGACTACGACCTCGACGCCGAACTCAAGCGCCTCAAGACAGCAGACCCGCTGAACTAATCCAGCCACGTCCTGTGTGGCCAGTCGCCGTGCGATTGACCGGGCGGAATGAAGAAGCGGTCGACGTAGGCGAGCGCGCACTCCGGGCAGGTCTTACCGAAGGGGCCGATAGCCGGTGGACTGGTCGATTGGTGTACCGCACAAGGCGGACCAATCGCTGTCGATCACCAGGTGGGCTTAGTGGGTCGGGGCGTGTGCTGATGTTGCCCAACCGGGAAGTACCCAGGCAACTCGCCCCATTTCTCGCGTTCCTCACCTACATTCCTTGATCGCGCCACCCCGGCCAGCCCTTGCGAAGCGCCGGGGCAGCGGGGTTGACGCTCGGCCACAGCCGGAGCCGGTAAGCGTCCATCCCATCGGCACCGTCACGTGCTTCGGCATATCCCCGACCGGATACCCGCGCGCGGTAGGAGCCGGGCGGCACCTGGTCTTTGCAGTGGACCGGGGCGAAACCGCCGGACGGCTCGAACACGATCTCGCGGGTGGACATTTCGAAGTCGACGTCGACCACGTGATCCCAGCGGGCGTCGTCCGCCGGGGGTTCCTCCGGCCAGACCTCCAGTCGCAAGGGTGCGTCGAAGCTCTTGCGAAAGGGCACAACGAGGTTTATCAGGCCGTCCGCGAGGCCGACCCATCGTCCGGACGCGCGGGCGTCATCAAGGGCGCGGAGCATTGCGTCGTTGTTCGGGTCGTCGGCCCACGGGGCGGCCGAGTAGATGTAGAGCTGGCCGTGATCGATCTCGACCGTCAGGTCCACGATCACGCTTGGCTGGCGCATCAGCCGCACCCGCCCTGGTCCAGCGCTATATCGATGCCCTGGAACGGGCCGGGGGCGATCTTGTTCGGGTGCGTGATGACCACCAGGAAATCATCGCCATCGGCGATGCGGGCCGCAACATACGCCCTGGCGAGAGTGCCGCCCTGGCATTGGTTCTCGCGCGCGGGCACTTCGTGCTCTTGGGCGCCTTCACCGCCTTGTCGTGTGCTCGCGAACGGAAACTCGTCGCATTGCCCGCCGTGCGACTGCGGAAAGCTGGGCAGACACACCTTCCGACGGTTGACGCCCTCCGCCAACCGATCTTTGGTCAACACACCGGGCTTGCCCACCTGCCACGCCGTCGAAATGTTGCGCGCGATGAACGGCATCTTCGCCGCATCGATCACCACGAACTTCAGACCGTCGCACTCCGGGTCGGCTTCGGGCTTGCACCGGCCGACGTCGTCCGCGGCGGAGCCGGCCACCATGAACTGGGCCTCGCCGTCACCGACGAGTTCGGTGCCCCTGCTATCGAACAGCCCGAGCACCTCGTCACGCACGCCCGGGAACGCCACCATTACCGCAGTGATGGCGACCAGCGACAACAGCAGCGAACCTTTGGTCTTCGTGGACACCAAACGATCCTGACGAACGCTTCCCGGCGTCTCGACGGCCAACCGCGTGAAGCCGAACGAGAATCGAGTGAATCGGTTGGTGACGCTGGAGCGTCACCAACCCGCCAGCGTCGGTGAAGCCTCGGCGGAGGCCGACTCAGTCACTGTCCCGCGCAGAGGAACTCGCCGTTGCCGCGCATCCAGCCACGGTAGACCGACTGGAACCAGAGCTTGTCGTAGATCACCGAGTGCGTGCACTTGACGTTGACCTTGAACGGCAGCTCGACGATCGCGTCGTCCCGGTCGAACCACCGGCCCTTGCCGGGGAAGGTGATCTTCCATTCCCAGGCGATCTGGTCGGAGGCCAGTTCGGTGCGCACGTCGGCGGAGGCGTCGAGGATGTAGGCGCCGGTGCCGTTGTCGCGCACGCTGTGCTTCCAGCTGAAGACCAGGTCCCACTTCCACGCCGCGCCGAGGAAGCCGCCCAGGGTCTCGCCCAGGATCGCTTTCTGTGACGCGCCCGCGTACTCGGAGGTGACCGCGACGATCTGGCAGTCCTCGCCCGCGTCGAGGTCGCTGTCGGAGATCCCGTCGGGCAGGCACTTGGCGAACCCGCCCTCCACGACGGTGAGCTCATGCCCGGGCCGCATGATCAGCTTGATCGTCTCGATACCTTTGTTGACCACGTCGAGCGCGGTGCTGGCGGTGTCCAGGGCTCCATCCATCATGCGCTCCCTATGCCATGCCTGAGGCGTGGACGGTCATTGACTGTGCGATGACTTCCTGGAACTGCTCCGGGGTCAGTTCCCCTTCCGCAGACTCGGACTCCGGCTGCTCGGTGGACTGCCACTGCTGCCCGTCCCACCGCCAGGCGCCGTCCTCGGAGAGCGTGCCCACGGGGGTGCCGACGTTGTCGGGTTCCTGACTGGACTCGGCGGGCACCCACTGCTCGCCGTCCCACATCCACGAGCCGTCCACGGATAGTGAGCCGACCTCGGGCATGGCCGACTCGGCCTGCTCGGGTTCGGCGTAGCTCTGGGTCTCGTGGCTGAGGGTGTCCCACATGTCGGTGCCGACGAGTCCGTCCTCGGCCAGCCCGTAGTTGCGTTGGAACTCCCGCACGGCGGTCTCGGTCGACTCCCCGAACACGCCGTTCGCGGTGTCGGTGAAGTACCCGTACTCCGTCAGGCGCTGCTGCAGCGCCAGCACATGATCGTTCTCGTCGCCGGGCGCGAGCTCCTCACCGGCGGACAGCGGGGGCATGTCGGTCATGCCCCAACACTCGCTGGCCGACGAGCGGTCGGGTCATCGCCCGGGGGGCGGCCGTCAGGGAATGGACGGCCGCCCCTTCGGGTAACGGGACTAGCCCACTCCGGCCGGTTTGCGTGCCTGACTGTTGGGAATCACCTGGTCCCCGTAGTACGCCAGGGTCTCCTCCCGCTGGTCGTGCATCAGGTACAGCGCGAACTGGTCGACGCCCAACTCGGTCAGTTCGGCCAGCCGGTCCACATGGGCCGCGGCCGGGCCGAGCAGGCAGAACCGGTCGACGATCTCGTCGGGCACGAAGTCGGTCGACGGGTTGCCCGCCTTGCCGTGGTGGGAGTAGTCGTAGCCCTGCCGCCCGCGGATGTAGTCGGTCAGCTCGTGCGGCACCGGGCCGGACTCGCCGTAGCGGGCGACGAGGTCGGCTACGTGGTTGCCGACCATGCCGCCGAACCAGCGCAGCTGGTCGCGCTGGTGGGGCAGGTCGTCGCCGACGTAGGCCGGGGCGGCAACACACACGGTGATGCCGCCGGGGTCGCGGCCCGCGGCCTTGGCGGCGTCGCGGACCGCGTCGATGGTCCACTTGGCGATGGCCGGGTCGGCGGTCTGCAGGATGAAGCCGTCGGCGTGCTCGCCGACCAGCTTCAGCGCCTTCGGGCCGTAGGCCGCCATCCACATCTCCAGCCGCCCGTCGCGCACCCACGGGATGCGCACGGGCGCGCCGTGGTGCTCGACCTCGCGGCCCTCGGCGAGTTCGCGGACAACGTGCATCGCCTCGCGCAGCACGTCGAGCGTGGCGGGCTTCTGGCCGATCACCCGGCGGGCCGAGTCGCCGCGGCCGATGCCGCACACGGTGCGGTTGCCGAACATGTCGTTGAGCGTGGCGAACAGCGACGCGGTCACCGACCAGTCCCGGGTGCTCGGGTTGGTCACCATCGGGCCCACGACCAGCGACGATGTCGCCGCCAGGATCTGCGAGTAGATCACGAACGGCTCCTGCCAGAGCACGCACGAGTCGAACGTCCAGCCGTGGCTGAACCCGCGCCGCTCGGCGTCCACCATCAGCCTGACCACCTCCCGCGCGGGCGGGTCGGTCTGCAGTACCACTCCGAAATCCATGTCGCCTCCCTAGATCAGGTACTGGCTCAGGTCGCGCTTGAGGAACTTGCCGTGGCCCTCACCGCCGTGGAACGCGCCGTCGGCGATGACCACGGCGCCGCGGGAGAGCACCGTGTCGACCTTGCCGGTGATCTCCATGCCCTCGTAGGCGGAGTAGTCGACGTTCATGTGGTGGGTGGCCGCCGACAGGGTCTGCTTGGCCGCCGGGTCATACACCACGATGTCGGCGTCCGCCCCCGGCGCGATCACGCCCTTGCGGCCGTGCAGGCCGAACATGCGGGCCGGGGTGGTCGAGCTGATCTCCACCCACCGCTCCAGGGAGATCTCGCCCGCGACCACGCCCTGGTGCAGCAGGTCCATCCGGTGCTCAACGCCGGGGATGCCGTTGGGGATCTTGGAGAAGTCGTCGCGGCCCATCTCCTTCTGGTCCTTGAAGCAGAACGGGCAGTGGTCGGTCGACACCACCGACAGGTCGTTGGTGCGCAGCCCCCGCCACAGGTCGGCCTGGTGGTCCTTGGGCCGCAGCGGCGGCGACGCGACGTACTTGGCGCCCTCGAAGTCCGGTTTCGCCATGTCCTCAATGGACAGATAGAGGTACTGCGGACAGGTCTCGGCGAACACGTTCTGCCCCGTGTTCCGTGCCTCCGCCACGGCCGCGAGGGCGTGTCGCGAGGACAGGTGGACGATGTAGAGGGGCGCCCCGGTGACCTTCGCCAACTGGATGGCCCGGCTGGTCGCCTCACCCTCCAGTTCCGGTGGCCGGGTCAGGCTGTGGTGCACCGGCTCCGTGCGGCCCGCCGCCAGCGACTGGGCGACGAGCTGGTCGATGGCGATGCCGTTCTCCGCGTGCATCATGACCATCGACCCGGTCTCGCGGGCCCTGTGCATCGCCCGCAGGATCTCCCCGTCGGTGGCGTAGAAGACGCCGGGGTAGGCCATGAACATCTTGAAGCTGTTGACGCCGGCGTCGATGCAGAGCTGCATCTCCTTGAGCGACTCGTCGGTGACGTCGGAGATGATCATGTGGAAGCCGTAGTCGATGGCGCAGTGGCCGTCGGCCTTCTCGTGCCACTTGTCCATAGTGGACAACAGGGACGAGCCTTTTGGCTGGACGGCGAAGTCGATGATCGTCGTCGTGCCGCCCCAGGCCGCGGCGGTGGTGCCGCTGCCGAAGGTGTCGTTGGAGAACGTGCCGCCGAAGGGCATCTCCATGTGGGTGTGGGCGTCGATGCCGCCCGGGATGACATATCTCCCTTGGGCGTCAATGGTCTTGTCGGCTTCGGTCAGCACGCCGGGGGCGGCGACCGCGGCGATGGTCTCGCCGTCGACCAGCACGTCGGCGGCCAGACGGCCGGTCGCGTTCACGACCGTGCCGTTCTTGATGAGTGTGCGCATCACGGCCTCGTGAGTGACTCGTAGGTGTCGGGCCTGCGGTCGCGGTAGAACGCCCACAGGTCGCGGACCTCGGCGAGCTTGTCCATGTCGAGGTCCCGCACGACGATCTCTTCCTCGGTGTCCGACGCGGCGTCGCCGACGAGCTGCCCGCGCGGGTCGACGAAGTACGACTGTCCGTAGAAGTCGTTGTCGCCCAGCGGTTCCACGCCGACCCGGTTGATCGTGCCGACGTAGTACTCGTTGGCCACCGCGGCGGCGGGCTGCTCCAGCCGCCACAGGTACTCCGACAGGCCGCGGCTGGTCGCCGAGGGGTTGAACACGATCTTCGCCCCGGCCAGTCCCAGCGCCCGCCAGCCCTCGGGGAAGTGGCGCTCGTAGCAGATGTAGACGCCGATGCGGCCGACCGCGGTGTCGAACACCGGGTAGCCGAGGTTGCCGGGCCGGAAGTAGAACTTCTCCCAGAACCCCTTGACCTGCGGGATGTGGTTCTTGCGGTGCTTGCCAAGGTAGGTGCCGTCGGCGTCGATCACCGCGGCGGTGTTGAAGTAGACCCCAGGCTGTTCCTGCTCGTACATCGGCACGATGAGCACCACCCCGTGCCGCTCGGCGACCTCGCGCATCAGGTCGGTCGTCGGGCCGTCGGGGATGCCCTCGGTGTAGGAGTAGTAGTCGGCGTCCTGGACCTGGCAGAAGTACGGCCCGTAGAACAGCTCCTGGAGGCACACGACCTGGGCGCCCTGAGAGGCGGCCTTGCCGATCGCGTCGACCGCGTTGGCGATCATCGAGTCCTTGTCGCCGGTCCATTTTTGCTGGACCAGGCCTGCCCTGACGATGTTAGGCACGGGCTTCTCCTTCGTGGACACGGACGGGTTCGCTTGCCCGGCTCGACATCGACAGCGCCAGGTAGGTGACAAAGGCGACGACGAAGCCGATGAGCCAGTTGTAGTCGTAGAGGGGCTTGAGGAACGGGATCAGCCCGTCGGCGGGGAACGGCCCGCCGTAGGCGCCGCCGACCGCCAGGACCGCGCCGACCAATGTCGCTGTGACCGCGCGCGCGTTCCAGCCGCCACTGAACCAGTAGCGGCCGCCGCCGTCGCGGTAGAGGTCCTTGACGTCGAGTTCGGTCCTCACAACCAACCAATACCCGGCCACGAGCACCCCCGCCACCGCGGCGAGCACGCCGCCGTAGAAGCCGAGCCAGGCGAAGATGTAGATGCTCGGGTCGGAGATCAGCCGCCACGGCATGACCACGACGCCGATGACGCCGGTGATGAGGCCGCCCATGGCGAAGGTGATCTTCTTGGGGAAGGCGTTGGAGAAGTCGTAGGACGGGCTCACGACGTTGGCCGCGAGGTTGCACGAGATCGTGGCGAGCACGAGCGCGATCAGCGCGACGACCACCAGGACCGGGCTGTCGAACCGGGAGGCGAGCAGGGCAGGGTCCCAGATGGCCTCGCCGTAGAGGACCTGGCCGCCGGAGGTGGTCAGGATGGCGACGATGGCGATGAACGACATCGTCGTCGGCAGGCCGAGGACCTGGCCGCGGATCTGCTTGCGCTGGCTGCCGCCGAACCGGGTGAAGTCGGGCATGTTCAGCGACAGCGTCGCCCAGAAGGCGATCATCGCCATCAGCGAGGGGGCGAAGATCTTCCAGAAGTCGGCGCCCCAGCCCAGCTTCGACGGCGCCGACAGGATCGGGCCGAGGCCGCCCGCCTTGACCAGCACGTAGCCGAGCAGGATCAGGAAGCCGACCGAGACCAGGGGAGCGGTCCAGTTCTCGAACCGGCGGATCGCGTCCATGCCGCGCCAGATGATGAGCATCTGGATCACCCAGAACACCCCGAAGCACAGCCACAGCGTCCAGTGCTGCCCGCCGACGACGGCCGAATTGGTCCAGCCGTCGCCCGCGAGCTTGCCGACGATGACGTAGAGCGCCTGCCCACCGACCCAGGTCTGGATGCCGAACCAGCCGCAGGCGATGAACCCGCGCAGCAAGGCGGCCAGATTGGCCCCACGCAGCCCGTAGAAGGCGCGGGCGAACACCGGGAACGGAATTCCGTACTTGGTCCCGGCGTGGCTGTTGAGCAGCATCGGGACGAGCACGATGAGATTGCCGATGGTGATGGTCAGAAAGGCTTGCAACCAGTCCATTCCGATGGCGATCAGCGAAGCCGCCAGCGTGTAGCTCGGAATGTTGTGCGCCATGCCCATCCACAGCGCGAAGTAGTTGTACGTCGTCCAGGTGCGGCGCTCGACCGGGACCGGCGCGAGTTCGGGGTTGTAGAAGCGGCTGTGCTCGATCGGGCCGTGGTCGGGCAGGTCGACGCGGCCGTCGGGGTCGGTGATCTGGCTGGTTCGCTCAGCTGTCGCCATCCGCTCTCCGATGCTCGTGGATCAGAGTTCCATCCCGGCATCGTGGAGGCAGCCGCACTCACCCGGCAGTGTCACTGTGTTCGGGCTTGCCGCACTCGGCGCACACAGTGCCCGTTGCGCCTTTTCGGAGATGGGTGTATTGGCCGGTTCGGCGTATTGCCGTGGATGATCGACAACGTTACGGTCGAGGTAAGGACGGAATGGCCTGCGGTATTCCGCGGCAATTCCGGACAAGGAGACCTGGGGGGTTTCTGTGGTGGATACCGAGTTTCGTTCGACCCGACCGGTCATGTCGCGGGCACTGGATCTCGCCGCGCTGCTGTTGGTCCTCATGCTGGCCGTGGCCCTGGTGTGGCGGGTCTCCGCGGTCGAGCAGCCAAGCGCGCCGGAGGCGGAGATGGTCGTGCCCATCCCCGCCCCGTGACCCGGCGCTGATCAGCTCGCGACGACCGCGGGGGAGTTCGCGCCCTCCACAGCCAGCGTGGGCTGCCCCGAGCCGTCAGCCCGCACGGTCCAGACGTCGTTGACGCCGTCGTCGCGCTGCAGCGAGTAGGCGACGCTGGTGTCGTCGAGCCAGGCGGGCTGGTCGTCGACGCTGCGGGTCTCGGCGAGCGGGGTCGACCTGAGCGTGGCCAGATCCATGATCGACAGCCGCCAGCCCTTGGCCGGGTCCGCGTCGACGGCCGACTTGTAGGCGATGCGCTTGCCGTCGGGGGACAGCGACGGACACTCGACGTTGGTCGCCAGGGTGCGGGCGGTGCGGGCGGCGTGGTCGCCTTCGATCAGGTACCGCTTGCCGCCGGTCGACATGGTCGCGTAGAAGCGGTTGTCGTCGGCGGTGAAGGTGACGCCCCAGAAGTTGACGTCGACGGCCTGCACGAGCGTGCCCTCGTTCGTCACGGCGAACCCTTCCAGGGTGTCGGTCACCTGGCCGGTCTGGGTGTCGAGAATCCCGGTGCGGGTGGAGAAGCCGTTGGTGGCGTAGTCGTGGCCGCCGACGAACACCGTCCACGACACCATCCGGCCGCTGGTCGACACGCGCAGCCGGTTGGGGAATCCGGTCAGCGGGACGGACTTGCGCTCGGCCATCGCCTGGTCGAACACGACCAGGCGGGTGCCGGTGAGCGCGTCGACCGGACGCAGGCAGGCGACGGTGTCCTTGGCGGTGTACGCGCGGTCGCACTGCTGCTCGCTGATCGACCGCGCGCCGCGTGAGTCGGCGCGGGCCACCGAGGAGAGCATGCCGTTGGTGAGCACCTGAATGCGTCCGCCCGCGGTGCTGACCGGGCCGCTGTCCGGCGCGGCGACGCTCTTGGGCGTGCGGCCCGCGACGTAGTAGACCGCCGCCCCGGCCAGCAGTACGGCGGCCACGACCGCGATGATCACCCGGTTGCGCTGGTTCATGCCTTCGCCTCGTCGGTCGAGCGAGTCAGCCGGGCGAAGACCGCGCCGGTGACGATGATGGTGGCCACCACGGTGATCGCGGCGGCGGCACAGGCCGCGGTGGGTCCCCACAGCTGCCAGGACAGTCCGAACAGGACTGACGAGCCCAGGTAGGCCAGCGCCTGCCCGGTCTGGATGAGGGCGAGTCCGGTCGCGCGCAGGTGCTCCGGCAGCACCGCGCCCGCCATGGCCATCAGCACGCCGTCGGTCGCGGCGTAGAACACGCCGTAGAGGACGAGCACGGCGATGATCAGCGGCAGCCCGTGCACCGGCCCGATCAGCGCCAGGTAGACCAGCGCGAGAGCGCCGTACCCGGCCAGCATCACCCGGCCGCGGCCGATCTTGTCGGCCAGCAGGCCCAGCGGGGTGGCCAGCAGCAGGTAGACCAGGGCGGTGCCGACCGCCATCAGCGGGAACCAGCCCATCGACAGTTCGCCCCGCCGCTGCAGCAGCAGGTAGACGAAGCCGTCGCCGACCGTGGCCAGGCCGAGCAGAGTCGCTGCGAGCAGGAGCCCGCGCACCGCGGGCAGCTTCAGCAGACCGGCCGCCGCGCGCGGGCTGACCTTCGCGGTGACCAGCTCGGACCGCTTGTCCCGCACGAACAGCACGAGCAATAGCACGCCGAAGCCCGCGATGAGGAAGCTGACGAAGAACACCGCGTCGAACGCGGTGGCGCCCGCGGCGGCCAGCACGGCTACCGCCACCAGCGGCCCACAGAACGCGCCGAACGCGTCCATCGACCGGTGCACGCCGAACGCGCGGCCGAGCCGGTCGGCCGGGGTGGACAGGGTGATCAGGGCGTCGCGTGGGGCGGTGCGCAGGCCCTTGCCCGCGCGGTCGCCGGTGATCGCCAGGCCGATCAGCGCCGCGGAGTTGCCCGCGGCCATGAGGCCGAGTTTGGCCACCGCGGACAGGCCGTAGCCCAGTCCCGCGACGGCTTTGCGTCTGCTGGTCCGGTCGGCGACGTAGCCGCCGAGCAGCCGCAGCAGCGCGGTCGCTCCCGTGTAGAGCCCGTCGATCGCGCCGTAGGCCAGCGGGCTCATGTGCAGCCCGACCACCAGGTACAGCGGCAGGATGGCGGTGACCATCTCCGAGGAGATATCGGTGACCAGGCTGACCGAGCCCAGCGCGACGACGTTGCCGCTGACTCCGCGCCACCGCCGCCCGGTGTCCTCGGCGGACTTCGGCTTGTCGATCGTGGACAGATACACGGGCTGACCTACCTCCACCTGCGGATGGAGGTGGTGCCCGCCGAGATCGGCGGGCACCACCGGTTGTCCTAGATTGTTCGCGACTACCGACCGGCGCCTAAGGGGCACCGTGACGGCGGCCGACCACGGCGACAGCTATCCGCACCCGTTGCTCCAACGGCGACTACCCGTTGAAATTCCGGGGAGGCGGACTAGCACGCGGTGGTGCCGCTGTCGGTGAAGGTCTGGCCCGCGACCGGCACGAACTCCCAGTCGTAGCTGTTGGCGTGCAGGGTGAACTTCAGCACGCCGTTGGTGTTGCTGTTGCGGACCTGGCTGTTCGGCAGGATGGTGCCGAAGCCGTAGAAGCCCGCACCGCCCATGCCCGCGACGAAGTGGCGGATGCCGTTGGTGTTGTCCAGGCCGCCGCTCGGGTTCATCGGGGCGAACCGCTCGTACTGGTGGTTGTGGCCGGTGACGATGACCTCGGCGTTGTAGTCGTACAGGGCCTGCACCAGCGGACCGGTCGCCGGGTTGGGCGCGTGGTTGGAGCTGGAGGTGAAGCGCGGCTTGTGCCAGTAGGCGATGGTGCACGGCTTGGTGCTGGCGGCCAGGTCGGCGCGCAGCCACTGCTCCTGCGCCGAGCCCGCGGACATGCTGACCTCGCTATTGAGCGAGACGACGTGCCAGTTGCCCAGGTCGTAGGAGTAGTACCCGCGACCCGACGGGCCCGCGTTCGCGCCGAAGTAGTTGTAGTAACCCGACGCGCCCGAGGTGTGGTAGTCGTGGTTGCCCGGCGCCGGACGGGTGCGCGCCTTGTGGCGGCCCCAGGTCGGCTCGTAGTACTGGGTGAACTGCGCGGCGGTGCCGTCCGGGTAGACGTTGTCGCCCAGGGTGAAGATCGTGCCCGGGATGCCGTCGAGCAGGTTGGCGGTGGCCGAGTCGGCCGAGCCGGAGGTGGCGATGTCGCCCGCGCCGACCAGGACCGGGTCACCAGACGGCGGCGGGGTCGTCGTGGTGGTCGGCGGGGTGGTGGTGGGCGGGGTGGTTGTGGTCGTCGTGCCGGTGGTGAGCACCAGCTGCGGCGCCGTGGCCGAGCCCGACTCGCGCGAGTCGAAGTCCGCGCCGTCGCTGCTCGTCGAGGTGGCGCCGATGCTGAAGGTGCCGTTGCCCGAGATCAGCGACAGCACGTCGATCTCGTACCAGGTGTTCTGGCTGACCGCGCCGAGCGAGCCGAGGGTGGCGCCGTCGATGGCGGGCTGGTTGTTCCAGGTCACGCTGGTCTCGGACCAGGCCGTGTTGGACATCAGCCGGTAGGTGCCGCCGTTGGAGCTCTGCGCGCCCGCGACGTTGTCGGTGTGGATGCGCAGCTTCGCGCTCGTCACGGTGCCGGTGACACCGGTGACGTTGAAGCGCAGGAACATCCGCTTGACCGACGAGTTGTCCACGCCGAGCTGGCCGGAGGTGCCGTAGTTGGTGCCGGTGGCCGCGTTGTCGACGTAGGTGTCGGCGACGGGGTTGAACGTGGTGGTTGCCGCCGAGGCGACGGGGGCCGATCCGATGACGACGAGCGTCGTGGTGGTGGCCACTGTGACCACTCCCGCGAGCGCGGCTGCGATCTTGGCTTTACGACTTGACATGTGTCGAAGGCCTTCCCTGGTTCAGTTGTGGGGACCGACCTACAACCTTTGGGGGCCAAGCGGACGATCAGCCGGGTCCCCGCCAAGCACCAGATGACTGGAAGGTGAATTGTCCACATGCACACTCGCGAATGTCCGCCACGGGGCTGGGATCAGTCCGTATCCTTAGTCGGACCAGACGGTCGGATCAGGGACTCGAAGTACTCCTTCGCCGACACCGACTGACTCAGTGGGGCGGCTTGACCCGACCACAGGTTGACGAAGTCCGCGTTCCCACTGCGACGGATGGGTGACATCAGCAGGCTTTGCACCGGGTAGTGCGGTACAAGCGCCTCATGCTCGGCCAGTTCGCGGGTCAGTCGGTTCGGGATGGTCCGGGCGTGGCGCCCGGAGAACAGCCGGGTCAGCACGGTGACCTTGGCGGCCTGGCTCAGCAAGGCGGCCTTGTGGACCGCGCTCGCCCCCGACTCGGTGGTCGTGAGGAAGCCGGTGCCGATCTGCACCCCGTCGGCCCCGAGCGCCCGGGCCGCGGCGATCCCGCGGGCGTCGGCGATTCCGCCCGCGGCGATCACCGGAATCCGCACGGCGTCGCGCACCTGCGGGATCAGCGAGAACGTGCCGACCAGGGACTCGGCGACCGGTCGCAGGAACGCGCCCCGGTGTCCGCCCGCGTCGCTGCCGGAGGCCACCACGGCGTCCATCCCGGCCTCCGCGATCGCTACCGCCTCATCCACCGTGGTCGCGGTGCCGATCGTGCGGATACCCCGGTCGCGGGCCTCGGTCAGCACGTCGGCCGGTGGGACGCCCATGACGAAGCTGATCACCGGGGGAGCGGCGGCCAGCAGCGCGGTGACCTGCTCGACGAAGTCCGGCCCGCGCGTCGGCTCGGGGTCGGGCAGACCGAGTTCGTCGAGGTAGGGCCGGATCCGGTCGATGTGCCCGGCGAGTTCGTGGGGGTCGGGCCAGCCGTCCTCGCCGGGCTGCGGCACCCAAAGGTTGACCGCGAACGGCCTGTCCGTGTGGCGTCTCAGGTCGGCGACCAGCGCGGTGATCTCCTCGGGCGTCAAGATGTGCGCGCCGAACGAGCCCAACCCGCCCGCGTTCGACACCGCGGCGGCCAGCGCCACCGACGAAAGCCCGCCGCCGAAGGGCCCCTGGACGATCGGGTACTCGATCCCGAACAGCGCCTCCATCGCACACCCTTTCAAAGTTGTTCGTGACTGGACGAACACTAGACGACCGGTCAACTAAAGTGCAACACTTCGACCGTGGGAAGAACCAGCACCGCCCGCGAGCGTCTGGTCGACGCCGCCTGTGACCTGATGCACGCCCGCGGCTACGCCGCGCTGGGCGTGGCCGAGATCTGCGCGACCGCGGACGTGCGCAAGGGCAGCTTCTACCACTTCTTCGACTCCAAACAGGCGTTGACGGTCGCGGCGATCGAGACATCGTGGACCCGCCAGCGTCCTGTGTGGACAGCGGCGCTCGCCGCCGACGTGGCTCCGCTGGACCGGATCCGGCGGGTACTGGAGTCCCAAGTGGATACTCAGCGCGCGGAGAAGAAGTCCCTCGGCGTGCTGCGGGGATGCCTGTTCGGCAACCTTGCCCAGGAACTCGGCAACCAGGACGACTTGGTCGCAGGCCACTTGACCGCGGTGTTCGACGACCAGATCACGCTGGTGTCCGAGGCATTGGCGGCGGCGGAGGCGGAAGACGCGATCCCGGCGGGAACCGGGACCCAGGAGACCGCGCGGGCCGTGCTCGCCCAGTTGGAGGGGATGGTGCTGTTCGCCAAACTCGCCAACGACCCGGCACTCCTGGACCGCCTGTGGCCCAACACAATGCTACTACTCGGCGCGCGCTAACCGATCCACGTCGACCTCGTAGGTCCAAGGTCGCCACAGCGACGACAAGGCCAAGCCCAAGGCGCGCTATCGGATCGCGAGTTCGTTCACCTCAATGGCCGCGCACCTCATGCGCCAGCAACGCCACATGCAACGACAGCACCGATTCCGAATCCTCCAACGACACCCCAAGAATCTGCTCGATCCGAGCCAACTGCTGGTAGTACGCCGTCCGGGACATATGCGCCGCCGCCGCGGCCGCCGACTTGTTCCCGCCGTGTTCGCAGTAGTGCCGCAACGTGTCCATCAACCGGCTCCCGTGGGACAAGTCCCGAGCCACCAACGCCGTCAGTTCCCGATCGGCGAACGCGATGACCCGGTCGTCGTCAGCCAGCAGGTGCAGCAGTCCCCGCAACCGCACATCATCGAGCCGGTGCACCGCCTTCCCCGGCGACCGCAGCGCCGCTTGGGCTACGTGCGCCGCCTCGATCAGGCTGCGGCGGGCATCGGTCACCGCGGCCACGGTCGTGCCCACCGCCAGCACCACCGGCCGGGGAGCCTGGTGGATCTCCTTCGCCACCCGCCGCAGGACCGCGTCGGCGTCGGCCTGCGGCGTCAGCGACAGCAGCGCCCGGACACTCGTGTCGTCGACGATCCCGACCAGCGCCGCCACGCGAGCCCGCCGGGTGGCCAGGGCCGTGGCCTCGGCAAGGTCCCTCAGCACCTCCTGAGTCGCCATCGCGGGCGCCGGGCTCACGTCGGTGCCGGGCCGGACCGCCACGCCGATCAGCTGCCGGTGCTCCAACGGCACCCCGAGCCCGCCCGCCCGCGCGACCAGGTCCGCCGGGGGAGTCTGGGCCAGCAACTCGGTCAGCAGCGTCCGGTGCGCGTGCCGCTCCAGGCCCTCCCGGTCCCGCGCTGCCAACCGGTGCACCGCCAGCGCCGACGCGGCTCGCTCGACGATCACGATGTGGCGGTGCGCGGGCGCCTCCGGGCACAGCAGCACGAGTCGACCCCAGTCGTTGCCGCGCGCGCCGACCACCGTGACCAGCCAGCCCGCCGCCTGGTGGTAGGCCGTCCGCTCCGTCACCGTCACCGCGCGCGAGCGGCGGGCCCAGTCGGCCAGGAGTTCGCCGGGCAGTTCGCCGCCCGCGTCGTAGGCGAGGATGTCGTGGTCCAAGGTCTCCAACACCACCGGGAAGCCCGACGCCCGCACGACCTCCCGCAGCACCTCGGCGGGCTCCGCGCCCGCCACCGTCAGGGCCGTGAACGCCTCGTGGACCTGCTCGGCCGCCCGCAGCTCGGCGACCTGAGCGTCGACGATCAGGCCGACCACGGCCTCGGTGACGGCCACGAACTTCGTCTCGCGGGACAGCGTGATCAGCGGCAGACCGTTCCGTTCGGCCGCGGCGGCCAGCGCGGGCGGCAGACTCTCGCTCCAGTGCCGGACCAGCTCGACGACGATCCCCGCCGCGCCGATCCCGGCCAGCTCGTCGACGTACCTGGTCAGGGCCGCGACATCATCGGCGAGGGCGATGCCCGTGGTCAGCACCAGCTCGCCGCCGCGCAGCAGGTGGGCGATGTCGGCGACCTCGGCCGCGTGCACCCAGCGGACCCGATTGGACAGTCCGGACGCGCCCGCGACGACCGCGGGCGCACCCTGCCGCACGACCGGCAGGGCCAGGATCTCCGACACAGTCGGGTACATCGACACACTGTAAGTCCGGCCCGCGGTCACCGATACATCTTGACCATCGCGGCGCGGTGCCGCCGCCCAGGACGGGATACATTCCTGCCCATGCCGACCGCACCGTCGCCCGCCCGCCTGCTCCGCTGGTCCGCCGCCGCGGCGCTGGCACTGTTCGTACTGGTCGCGGGCCCGGCCATGGCCGACCCGCCGGAGCGGCTGCGTGATCAGGTCACCGACAATTCCGGCGCGCTCGACGCGGCCGGGCGGGACGCGGTGACGGCTGCGGTCGACAAGCTCTACGACTCGCGCAAGCTTCGGCTCTGGGTTGTCTTCGTCGCCGACTTCACCGGCGAGGAGGGGCCGCGCTGGGCCGAGGACACCGCGACCCTCAGCTCCCTCGGCGACCGGGACGTGCTGCTCGCCGTGGCGACCGTCGACCGCTCGTACGGCCTCTACTCGGCGGGCCTGCCGCAGGAGATCACCGACAACGAGTTCACCGAGCTGCGGGTCGACAGCATCGAACCCGCCCTGCGCGACCAGGACTGGGCGGGCGCCGTCGTGGCCGCGGCCAACGGCCTCGACGGTGCGATGGCGCCGAGCACGGTCTCCGCGCGACCGCTGCTGATCGGCGGCGCGGTCGTGCTCGTCGGCGGCGGCGGCGTGTACTTCTACACCCGCAAGCGCAGGCGCGACCGGGCCGAGGCGAGCATCGCCGCCGCGCGCGAGATCGACCCGAACGACACCGCGGCCCTCGCCGCCCTGCCGATCGACGCGCTCGACGCCCGGTCACGGGAAGTCCTCGTGGAGATGGACAACGCGCTGCGCACCAGCGCCGAGGAACTCGACCTGGCCCGCGGCGAGTTCGGCGACGCCCAGACCCAGCCGTTCACCACCGCGTTCACCACCGCCAAGCAAGCCCTCGCCCACGCCTTCACCCTGCGCCAGCGGCTCGACGACAACATCCCCGAGACGCCCGCGGAGCAGCGCGACCTGCTCGTCGAGCTGATCAGCAGCTGCGGCAAGGCCGACCGCGAACTCGACGCCCGCGTCGCCGAGTTCGACGGCATGCGCGACCTGCTGATCGACGCCCCCCAGCGACTCGACACGCTCACCCAGGAGATGGTCGCGCTGACCACGCGCCTGCCGGAGTCGGAGGCCACGCTGGCCCGGCTGGTCGCGGAGTTCCCGGCGCCCGTGCTGGCCCCGATCCGCGACAACGTCACCCAGGCCCGGCAGCGCCTGGCCTTCGCCGACCAGAACATCACCGCGGGCCGCGAGGCGACCGCACGACCGGCGGGCGAGCAGGGCGCGGTGGTCGCCGCCATCCGCGCCGCCGAGGGCGCCGTCGGCCAGTCCCGCACCTTGCTCGACGCCGTCGACCACGGCGCCGACAACATCCGCACGGCCATCGCGGGCCTGCCCGCCGCCATCGAGGACACCCGCGCCGACCTCGCCGCCGCCCGCGACCTGGCCGCCCACGGCGGCGAGCTGCTCGCCTCGGCCATGGAAGCCGCCGAAGCCGCCCTCGCCTCGGCCGAGGCCACCAAGGACACCAACCCCTTGGGCGCCTACACCGACCTCGCCGCCGCCGACGTCGAACTCGACAAGGCCGTCAGCACCGCGGCCACGGCGAAGGACCGCACGGACCGCCTGCGCCAGCAGGTCGACCAGACCCTCGCCACCGCCAGGGCCCAGCTGTCCGCCGCCACCGACTACATCGCCACCCGCCGCGGCGCCGTCGAGGCCGAGGCCCGTACGCGCCTGTCGGAGGCACAGCGGCACCTGGCCGAAGCCGAGCAGGCCACCGACCTCGCGGTCGCACTCCAACACGCCCAAACCGCCGCGGGCCTGGCCGCCCGCGCGTCCTCGGCGGCGGAGTCAGACGTCCGCGACTGGGAGAGCAGGCAGAACCAGTCCGGCTTCGGCGGCAACACCGGCGCGGTCCTTGGCGGCATCCTGCTGGACAGCGTCCTGCGCGGCGGCTTCGGCTCCGGCAGCCGGGGCGGTCGTTGGGGCGGTGGCGGCAGCGGCCCCGGTTCATTCGGCGGCGCGGGCAGCTCCCGCCGAATCGGCGGCGGCGGCCGCTTCTAAGCGCTGTCCTGCATTTGCTTTTGGGGACCGAAGGTCCCTGCATTTCCCCTGCACGAGGGAGCGCCCTCGCCGACGAAGAACGAACGAGTGCACAACGCGCGTCAACGAGACATGATCTGACTCAGCTCGTGCAGCAGCAGAGCAGCGCTCTCCGTCAGATAGTCTAGAAACCGTTGCACCGCAGGCGGTCGCGGCCTGCGGTCGACCACCGCCGCGTAGATCGCACGTGGGGATGCCTCATCGGCATGCAGACGCTTGACCAGAATGTCCGGTCGCAGTGCCGTCGCCGCGAGGCCGGGTACAAGCGTGATCCCCAGACCCGCCGCGACCAACCCCTGTTTCGCGGTCCACTCCTGCACGACGTAACGCACCGACGGCCGGAAACCCGACCGCAAGCACATGCCGATCAATGTGTCCTCGACAGTCGTAGACCCCGCGATCCAGCTCTCACCCGCCAACTCCGTCAGCCGCAGCGTCCGGCGCCCGGCGAACCGGTGGTCGGTGGGCAGCGCGACCAGCAGGGGATCGTCGAGAAGGTGGTGCAATGCCAGCCCCTCGACCGACCCAGGTGAGCCCGCGAGCACCGCCACATCCAGCTCGCCCGCGCGCAGCCTGCCGATGTGCGCCGCGGTGAGCCCGTCGGACAGCGACAGCTCCACGCGCGGGTGCGCGGCCTGAAACGCCGCCATCGCGCGCGGCACCAGCACCGCCTCCGCCGTGGCGAACGCGCCGATGCGCAGCCTTCCCGTGTCCACCTCACGCAACGCGGTCAGGTCGCGGCGGGCCGCGTCGAGCCGGTCGAGCACCGCGTCGGCGTGGCCGAGCAGGCAGCGGCCCTCATCTGTCAACCGGACGCCGCGTGGCACCCGGTCGAACAGCACCGCTGCCACGTCCTCCTCCAGTGCCGCGATCTGGCGGGACACCGCGGACTGGGTGTAGCGCAGCGACCTCGCCGCGGCGGTGAACGAACCCAGGACCGCCACCTCACGGAACACCGACAGCCTCACTATGTCCACAATGGATCCATTCTGATCTCGCATGGCGATCATGCGAAACCTTCGCTTGTCGCATGTCAGGGTTGAGCCTAACGTCAGCGGCATGCCCACTGTCGCGTTTCTGGGACTCGGCCACATGGGGGTTCGCATGGCGGCCAGGCTGGTCGCCGCAGGCCACACCGTGACCGTTTGGAACCGGACCAGCAAGCCACTCGTCGGCGCGACCGCGGCCGACACGCCTGGGGGTGCGGCGTCGGGCGCGGAGATCGTGATCACCATGCTCTCCGGGCCCGCCGCCGTCGAGTCGGTGCTGTTCGGCGAGAACGGCGCGGCATCGGCCATGCGCGCGGACACCGTGCTGGTCGAGATGTCCACGATCGGCCCCGACGCGGTCCGAGCCATCGCCGCCCGCCTGCCGTGCGCCATGGTCGACGCGCCCGTCGGCGGAAGCGTCGACAAGGCCGAGGCCGGGGAGTTGACGATCTTCACCGGCGGCGAGCCCGCCGACGTCGACCGCGTCGCCCCGGTTCTCGCCGCCATGGGCACCGTCGAGCGGGTCGGCGGCCCCGGCTCGGCCGCCGCGGCGAAGCTCGTGGTGAACACCGCGCTGATCGCCGGGCTCGCGCTGCTCGGCGAACTCCGCGAGTTGGCGGCCACCCTCGACGTGGACGCCGAACGGTTCCTCGCCGCGGGCCCGATGGGCGCCCTGGTGCGGCGGTCGGAAGGCAAGGGCGCTCACTTCACCATGGACTTGGCCGCTAAGGACCTCGCGCTCGCCGTCGACCACGGCGGCGACCTCCCACTCACCCGAGCCGCGCTGGCCAGGGCCCGTGCGGCCGTCCCCAACACCGGAGGCCGCGACGTCGGCGCGCTGGCCGACCCGACGAAGGCAGGCCGATGACCACGACGTTCCACAACCCGCCCACCGCGCCGCCCCCGGCCGCCGCCTACTCCAACCTGGCCGAGATCGACCTCGGCGGGCGCAGGCTGCTGATCCTGTCCGGCCAAGCCGCCCTCGACCACGATGGCGAAGTGGTCGGCGAAGACGACATGGCCGCCCAGACCGCGTTCATCTTCGACGCCGTCGCCGCCCTGCTCGCCGACCGCGGCGCGGGCTTCGCCGACGTGGTGAACATCCGCACCTACCTCGCCGACATGGACCGCCTCGCCGAGTACGGCGCGGTCCGCCGCACCTACCTCGGCGACACCCTGCCGACCAGCACGACGGTCGAGGTGTCCCGACTGTTCCGGCCCGGCCTGCTGCTGGAGGTCGACATCACCGCCGTGGTGTAGCGATCTTCGGACGGAGAGCGACAGAGAGGGGTACGGTTCGAGAATCGGTGTGGTCGAGGTGATTCCGATCAACAACCAGCAAAGATATCGGCGCCATGGCAGGCCCGTGGCGCGCGACAAGGCCGGGAACACGATCTGCAAGGTCGACGAGGTTCTCCGGAAAGCGTCCGTGCTCGCCGAGTGGAAGTTCCACACTTTCGTACAGGGCTCGGCCCGCAATCAGACGAACATCGAGGCCACGAGCGACGTCGATGTCGTGGTATGCGCCCACATACCAACGACGTACAATGATTGGCTGGAATTCCGTCAGGCTGTGTTCGGTGTCTTCAACGGGAAATCGCCCTTGGGGAAGCCGGAGCGGGCCCACAAGACGATCAAGCTCAGTGCTCGTGCGCCGCTGCTGGCGGTCGACCTGGTGGTGTGCTGCGAAGGTGAGCAGCCCGGTCAGCGCACCCCGCGTGCCGGTGACGGTGAACTGCCCGTCGAGACGCCGATCTTCTTCTGGTCTCTCGCGGCGGAGGAACCGATTCTCATGGAGAGTTATCCGCAGCTGCACGCGGCCGAAGTGGAAAGAATAGACAAGGAAACCGGCGGATTGTATCGAGGTGAAATCCGCCTCATCAAACGACTGTGCTCTTCCCTTAAAGCACCCATGCCGTCGTACTTGCTTGAGTGTGTAATCGGCAATGCGCCAGCGGGCTGCTACTCGGGCAAACTTTTCCGGACTCATCCAAAGATAGTCGACTGGCTCGGTGAGATGTCGGGAGGGCTTGCTTGCCTGTCGACCTTGGGCGGGCGCAAGACGATCAAGGCCAGTGCTTCGTCCACCGATCTGCTGAACCTCGAAGACTTCATCAAGCATCTTGTGAAGCATCCGGATCCGGATCAGCCAGAACAGTGGTACAGGAACAGGTACAGGGACGACGAATAGGCCGCTCCGATCGAGGCGAGGGTCGGTATGAAGAGCCCGGCACGGACTGTCCAAGTGACCGCGGTGGTCGTCAGCGGTCTTTATGCCGCTGTGCTGTTTCTGGCGGGTGTTCAACTCCAGGGCGGGATCAAACAAGGACTGGTCTACCTCCCGTCCGTGCTGGCCGTCTTGGTCGTGGTCTTCGACAAGTGGCTGTGGAAATGGGGCATGATCAAGAAGATCGTCCCCCGGCCCAGGCTTGACGGCACCTGGAAAGGCACCCTGGTCCCCGCTGAGGGCAGTCACATACCTGAAACCGGGAACTGGGGGCCGATAGCGGCCTACTTCATCATCGAGCAGAGCTTCTGGTCGGTGAACGTTCGAATGTTCACCGGTGAGAGTTCGTCGCACTCCCGGACTGCCATCCTGGAGAAGGCTCCAGGCGCGGACACATACACGTTTTCGTATACCTATGAGAATGTGACTCATGGAAGCAGTCGACACATAGGTGCGGGCGAGATACACGCCGCTGGGAGAAGGCCGCGGCGGCTGGAGGGCCAATACATCACTGACAGGTTCACCAAGGGCGACCTGGAGGTCCGGCTGGTGGACAGAGGCGTCGGGCACGGGTCGTACGCGGAAGTCGTAGAACACTGCAAAGACAAGTGACCTCTGCGGGCGAGAGTGGTCACTCTGTAGGGCTAATCCGGCCCGCCGATACACCTTGACCATGGTGTCGACGCTGTCCACCGACCACACTCGCGGCATGGCCGACACCCAGCAGACGCCGCTGATCGACCGTCACCGAGCGGTCCTACCGTCCTGGCTCGCGCTCTACTACGCCGACCCGATCGAGCTGGTGAGTGCCGAGGGCAGGCATGTCACCGACGCCGACGGGAAGACCTATCTCGACTTCTTCGCCGGAATCCTGACCAACGCCATCGGCTACGACATCGCCGAGATCAGCGACGCGATCCGGCGTCAGCTCGACTCGGGGGTCCTGCACACCTCGACGCTCTACCTCATCCGCGGCCAGGTGGAGTTGGCCGAGAAGATCGCCAAGCTGTCCGGCATCCCGGACGCGAAGGTGTTCTTCACCAACTCCGGCACCGAGGCCAACGAGACCGCGCTCATGCTGTCGACCCAGTTCCGTCGCAGCAACCAGGTCCTCGCGCTGCGCAACTCCTACCACGGGCGCGCGTTCGGCACGGTCGGCATCACCGGCAACCGGGGCTGGTCGGCCAGCAGCCTGTCGCCGGTCAAGGTCAGCTACGTCCACGGCGGCTACCGCTACCGCAGCCCCTTCGGCCACCTCAGCGACGCCGACTACATCCAGGCCTGCGCCGACGACCTGCGCGAGGTCCTCAACACCACGACCTCCGGCGACGTCGCGTGCATGATCGCCGAGCCGATCCAGGGGGTCGGCGGGTTCTGCGTGCCACCGGACGGGCTCTACAAGGCGTTCAAGGAGATCCTGGACGAGAGCGGGATCCTGCTGGTCTCCGACGAGGTGCAGACCGGGTGGGGCCGCACGGGCGAGCACTTCTGGGGCATCCAGGCCCACGGCGTCACGCCGGACATGATGACTTTCGCCAAGGGGCTGGGCAACGGCCTGGCCATCGGCGGGCTGGTCGCGCGGCCGGACGTCATGGACTGCCTGACCGCCAACTCGATCTCCACCTTCGGCGGCAACCCGATCGCCACGGCAGGCGCGAACGCCGTGATCGACTACCTGCTGGACAACGACCTGCAGGCCAACGCCGAGAAGCAGGGAATCCGGCTGTCCGAGGGACTGCACGACATCGCCCACCGGCACCCGGTGGTCGGCGACGTGCGCGGCAAGGGCCTGATGATCGGCGTCGAGCTGGTCGAGCCCGGCGGTAAGGCCCCCAACCCGACGGCCGCGGTGCGCGTGCTGGAGGAGACCAAGGCGCGTGGGCTGCTGGTCGGCAAGGGCGGCCTGCACAACAACGTCATCCGGCTCGCGCCGCCGATGACACTGACCGAGCATGAAGTCGACGAAGCGCTCGACGTCCTCAGCGAAGCGATCGCTGTCGCGGACGCCGCAGCGCAGGGTGGTGAGGGCTGATGCGCAGGATCAGTCACTGGATCGACGGCAAGCCGTGGTCGGGCGACACCGACCGGCACGGCGACGTCTTCGATCCGGCGACCGGCCAGGTCGCCGCCCACGTCGACTTCGCGGGGCCCACGGAGATCGAGGCGGCCGTCAACGCGGCCCGCGCGGCCTCCGTGGGGTGGCGGGACGCCTCGCTGGCGGCTCGAACCTCTGTCCTCTTCGGATTTCGCGAACTGCTCAACGCCCGAAAGCGGGAGCTGGTCGACCTGGTCACCGCCGAACACGGCAAGGTGACCGACGACGCGGCGGGCGAAGTGCAGCGCGCGATGGAGGCGGTCGAGTTCGCCTGCGGGGTGCCGTCGCTGCTCAAGGGCGGCTACAGCGAGAACGTCTCGACGAAGGTCGACGTCTACTCGCTGCGCCAGCCGCTCGGCGTGGTCGGGGTGATCTCGCCGTTCAACTTCCCGGCGATGGTGCCGCTGTGGTTCGTGCCCAACGCGCTGGCCTGCGGGAACACCGTGGTTCTCAAGCCAAGCGAGAAGGACCCGTCGGCGGCGAACCTCATCGCCGAGCTGTTCGCCGAGGCCGGGCTCCCCGATGGCGCGCTGAACGTGCTGCACGGCGACAAGGTGGCTGTCGACGGGCTGCTCGAACACCCTGACGTGCGCGCGATCTCGTTCGTCGGCTCCACCCCGATCGCCCGGTACGTCTACGAGACCGGCACCCGCCACGGCAAACGCGTGCAGGCGCTGGGTGGGGCCAAGAACCACATGGTCGTGCTCCCCGACTCCGACCTCGACCTGGCCGCCGACGCCGCGGTTTCGGCGGGCTTCGGGTCGGCGGGGGAGCGGTGCATGGCCGTGTCGGTCGTCGTCGCCGTCGACCCGATCGGCGACGAGTTGGTCAGCCGCATCCGCGATCGTATGGCCGTGCTCAAGGTCGGCGCAGGCACCCGGCCGGGCAACGAGATGGGACCGCTGGTCACCCGCGCCCACCGGGACAAGGTCGCGTCCTATTTGGACTCAGGCGAGGCATCGCTGGTGGTCGACGGCCGCGGCCACGAGATCGACGGGGACGCTGACGGCTTCTGGCTCGGGCCGTCGCTGTTCGACCACGTCGAGTCGGGCATGTCGGTCTACTCCGACGAGATCTTCGGTCCGGTGCTGTCGGTGGTGCGGGTCTCGTCGTACGAGGAGGCCGTCGCGCTGGTCAACGCCAACCGCTACGGCAACGGCACCGCGATCTTCACCAACGACGGCGGCGCGGCCCGGCGGTTCCAGCACGAGGTCGAGATCGGCATGGTCGGCGTCAACGTCCCGATCCCGGTCCCCGTCGGCTACTACTCCTTCGGCGGCTGGAAGGACTCCCTGTTCGGCGACACCCACGCCTACGGCCCGGACGGCATCCACTTCTTCACCCGCACGAAGGTCGTGACGAGCCGCTGGCTCGACCCGTCCCACGGCGGCGTGAACCTTGGATTCCCGCGCAACGTGTAGACACGCATCGTGCGGGCCATGGCCCACGTGGCCCGCGCGGTGTGTCAGCCGATCCGCTCCATCACCGACTTGGCCGCGTCGATCGGGATGCTGAAGCCGATCCCCACGCTGCCCGCCGCGCCGTCCTGGCCGGTCACGGGGGAGTAGATGGCGGAGTTGATGCCGATCACCCGACCCGCCGTGTCGAACAGCGGCCCACCCGAGTTCCCCTGATTGATCGACGCGTCGGTCTGGATCGCCTTGTAGGACGCCCCGCCCTTGCCGCGGCCGGGGATGCTGACGTCCCGATCGAGCGCGCTGACGATGCCCGTGGTGACCGTGCCCTGGAGCCCGGCCGGTGATCCGATCGCGATGACCGTGTCGCCGACCTGGAGATCGCCCGAGTCGCCGAGGACGGCCGGGGTCAGCCCACTGACGCCCTTGGCCTGCAGGAGCGCCAGGTCGGCGCCGGAGTCGGTGCCGAGGACCTCGGCGGTGGCCTTGCGGCCATCGGCGAAGGTGATCTGGATCTCCCGCGCGCCCGCGACGACGTGGTTGTTGGTCAGGATGCGCCCGTCGGTGGTGAGGATGACCCCGGAGCCGACCCCTTCGGCGTTGCCGCTCCGCACGCCGACTTGCACGACGCTCGGCATTACTTTGGCCACGATGTCGGACAGGTCGGTCGGGACCGTCGCACTGGCCGCTTGGGCGGTGGTGGGGGTGTTGAGGGCGGAGCCGGTGTCGGACCCGATGAACGCGCCCGCCACACCACCGAGCGCCCCCGCCCCGAGCACGGCCGCCGCGACGAGGGCGACCGCGCCCCGCCGGATCCGCTGGGCGGGCTGGGGTCGGTGGGGCTGCTGGGTGGGCCAGATCGAGTGGACTGGCTGGCCGGGCTGAACCGGCGTGCCGGGGACAGCGCCCATGCCCGGTTGGGGGTACTGGTTCATGCCTCCAACCTGCGCCCGCCACGTGAGAGAAACCTGTGCGCCTGCCAGGGATTCCCCAAGAAACTCATTGACCCGCGCTAAGGTAAGTTGTAGCTTACCGTTCGTGGTGACTTACCAAGCTGCGTTCGCCGCGCTCACCGATCCGACCCGGCGGGCGGTGTTCGAGTTGCTGGTCGACCGGCCCCGCGCGGTCGGCGAACTGGCGGCCGAGCTGCCGGTCAGCAGGCCCGCTGTGTCCCAGCACCTCAAAGTGCTCAAGGACGCGGGCCTCGTGGTCGACCGGGCCGAGGGCACCCGCAGGCGCTACCAGGTGAACCTCGCCGGGGTCGCGGCGCTGCGTGGGTATCTCGATCAGTTGTGGGACAAGGCGATGGCGGCGTTCGCCGAGGCTGTCGAAGAGGAGGAGCGATGACGCAGGGTACTGGGCTGAGCGTGGTGAAGACGATCACTGTGCGGGCCACGCAAGAGCGCGCGTTCACGGTGTTCGCCACGAGGATGGGCACCTGGTGGCCCGCCGATCACCATCTCGGCGAAACCGACTTCGCCGACGTGGTCATCGAGCCGCGCGTGGGTGGCCGCTGGTTCGAGCGCGGGCAGGACGGCGTCGAGTGTGACTGGGGGCGCGTGCTGGCCTACGACCCATATGACCGGTTTCTGCTGGCCTGGCACCTGCAGGGCGACTGGAACTACGACCCCGACTCGGCGCGGGCGAGCGAGATCGAGGTCCGGTTCATCCCGGAGGGCGCGACGACGCGGGTCGAGTTGGAGCACCGCGAGCTTGAGCGGCACGGTGAGTCCGGCGAGGAGATCCTGGCCTCGGTCAGCTCCGACAACGGCTGGATGCTCGGTCTGCGGGCCTACGCCGCCGTGGCGTCAGACGCGGTCGAGGACTAGGCGGTAGATCTGGCCCACGTCCTCTGTGGATAGCGCGGGGAGTGTCTGGCCCGCGCCGACGATGATCACGTAGAGCAGCTGGCTGACGTGCCGGGCCTCGGCGGGTGTGCGACCCGCGCGCAGGCACACCGACTCCAGGTAGTCCATTCGGGATTTGTCCACCTCGGTCAGCACGGCGGCGACGTGGGGGTCCCGCTGCGCCCACGCGCGCACCGCCGTCTCCAGGTTCTGCCGCCTGCCCGCCATGACCGAGGCGAGCAGCCGCTCCAGCGTCGCCTCCGGCGGGGCAGGCTCGGCTTCGGCGGCCTCGATGTGATGGCTGGTGTTGTCCTGTTGGAACCGCTCCAGCAGCGCTTGGTGGTAGGCGCCCATCCCGGCGAAGTGGTGGTAGAACGACCCCTTGGTCACCCCGAGTCGGGTCGACAGCCGCTCGATCGTCAGCGCCTGGGCGCCCTCGGCCGCCAGCACGTCCAACCCGTGGTCCAACCAGTCTCGCTTGCTTGCCATGTCTCCGCCGTTTCACTCGGGACGTGCCATACCGTATGGTACGTGCGGGTGGTCGATGGGGACTGGGGGTCCCTGTCGGCCACCCGATTCCCGGATAGGTTGTCCGCGTGACCAGTGAGACGACCTTTCTCCGCCTGCAGGCGCGTACCCAGCGCTTCACCCTCGGTTCCCCCCGCGAGTTCCGCGTCGCGCCGGACGGCGGCCACGTGCTGTTCCTGCGCTCGGCGGGCGGTGAGGACCGAACCCACATCCTATGGAAGCGGGACCTGACCACCGGAGCCGAGACCCGGCTCGGCGACCCGGCCGTCCTGCTCGGCGGCTCCGAGGAGCTGTCCGCCGAGGAACGCGCGCGCCGCGAGCGCAGCCGCGAACAGGGTGCGGGCGTCATCGGCTGCGCGACCGACGCGCGGGCCGAGGTGGTGGCCTTCGCGCTGTCCGGGCGGCTGTTCGTCGCCGACGCGCGCACCGAGCAGGCCAGTGAGGTGACGACGGCGACCCCGATCGTCGACCCGCGGCCGAACCCGACCGGCACCCACGTGGCGTATGTGGCCAACGACGAGCTGCGGGTCGTCGGCGTCGACGGCGCGGACGACCGCGCGCTGGCCACGCCGGAGGGCGAGGGCCGGGCGTGCGGCGTCGCCGAGTTCGTCGCGGCCGAGGAGATGAGCCGGTCGCGCGGCTACTGGTGGTCGCCGGACGGCACCCGGCTGCTCGTCGCGTTCACCGACAAGCGCGACGTTCAGCGCTGGCACATCGCCGACCCGGCGAACCCGGCCGCCGAGCCGTCGGTCGTGTCGTACCCGGCGGCGGGCACGGCCAACGTCAAGGTCAGCCTCGCGGTGATCGGCCTGGACGGCTCGAAGGTCGACGTCGACTGGGACGGCGCGCTGGAGTACCTGGTGACCGCGCACTGGTCGGCCGCCGGTCTGCCGCTGATCGCCGTGCAGTCGCGCGACCAGAAGACCGTCGAGACCCGCACGGTCGACCCGGACACGGGCGCGACCGAACTCGTGCACACCGACACCGACGACACCTGGGTTGAGATCGTCACAGGCGTCCCGGCGTGGACGCCGGACGGCGCGCTCGTCCGGGTCGAGGCCCACGACGGCGCCAACCGCCTGTTCGTCGGCGCCGAGGTGGTGTCGGGCGACCTCCAGGTCCGCTCGGTCCTCGACGTCGGCGACGACGTCCTGTTCACCGCGTCGGCCGAGGACCCAACGCAGGTCCACGTCTACCGCTCCGGCCCGGTCCAGGTGTCCACTGTGGATGGTGTGCACTCGGCCGCCCGCGGCGGCGACGCGACGGTGCTGACATCGTGGTCGCTGGACTGGTCCGGCCCCCGGATCACGGTGTCGCGCGGAGGCACGGCGGTCGGCGAGATCGAGAGCCTGGCCGTCACCCCGCCGCTCACCCCGAACGTGACGCTGATGAGCGTGGGCGAACGCGACCTGCGCGTCGCGGTGCTCTACCCGGCCGACCACGTCGCCGGGACGAAGCTGCCGGTCCTGATGGACCCCTACGGCGGCCCCCACGCCCAGCGCGTCCTGTCGACCCGCAACGCCTACCTCGGCCCGCAGTGGCTGGCCGACCAGGGTTTCGCCGTCGTCATCGCAGACGGCCGGGGTACCCCGGGGCGCGGTCCGGTGTGGGAGCGCGAGATCGCCTTCGAGCCCGCGGAGGTGACTCTCACCGACCAGATCGACGCCCTCCACGGCGTCGCCGCGGCGCACCCGGATCTTGACCTGACCAAGGTCGCCATCCGCGGCTGGTCCTACGGCGGCTACCTCGCGGCGCTGGCCGTGCTGCGCGCGCCAGAGGTTTTCCACGCGGCCATCGCGGGCGCCCCGGTGACGGACTGGCGGCTGTACGACACGCACTACACCGAGCGCTACCTGGGTCACCCGGACGAGCGCCCGGAGGTCTACGACCGGAACTCCCTGATCGACGACGCGCCAAAGCTGGACCGGCCGCTGCTGATCATCCACGGCCTCGCCGACGACAACGTCGTGGTCGCCCACGCCATCCGCCTGTCGAGCGCTTTGGTTGCCGCCGGCCGACCGCACGCGCTGCTCCCGCTTCCGGGCGTCACCCACATGACGCCGCAGGAGGATGACGTGGCGGAGAACTTCATGCTGATGCAGGTCCGCTGGCTGAAGTCCGCTTTGGGCGTTTGATCCGGTCGGCGGGGGCGGCTGTCGGCTGCCCCTGCCGGACGGCCTGATCAGGCTTAGGATTTCCGCGGACCGGCAAGTACCAAAGGAGATCCCGATGGCTTCCCTGCTCAACCCGTACATCAGCTTCAACGGCGACGCCCGCCAGGCGATGGAGTTCTACAAGGACGTCTTCGGCGGCACGCTCGAAATGAACACCTTCGGCGAGTACGGGGACCCGAGCGGTGACGGCGCCGACAACATCATGCACGGGTCGCTGAAGACCGACAGCGGCTACACCATCATGGGCGCCGACAACCCGCCCGGAGCCGCGTACAGCGCGGGCAGCAACATGTCAGTCAGCCTCAGCGGCGACGACGCGGAGGAACTGCGGGGCTACTACACGAAACTCGCCGAGGGTGGCACGGTCACCGTCCCCATGGAAAAGCAGATGTGGGGCGACGAATTCGGCATGCTCACCGACAAGTTCGGCATTGGATGGATGGTCAACATCACCCAGGCCTGAGCCCTCACTCTTGCCAGGTGACACAGGTGGGGCGTTTCCCGCCGCCTTCGAGGAGCTCTTCCATGGCTTGACGGATCAAGCCGAGCGGGACCTCGGAGTCGGCGGGAAAGTCGTGACCGGTGCCGAAGTAGGCGAACTCGACGCCGTTCGGATTGACGTGGTCGCCGTGGCTGTATCAGGTGCCGTGACCGGTGTAGCGAAGTGCCGCGCGCGCGTTCAACACCGACAGTGTGATCGGTCCAGCACCCGGTGGTCTTGCCGTTGAATTGGTGATGATGACCTCGGCGGACGGTAGGCCGTCGGTGCCTTCTTCCAGGGCTTCGGCTACCTCACCTGGTGTCGTGGGCATGCGACGGCCAGGAGTCCGGGGGACCAGGTCGACGTCGGGATGGTGAGGGTCCCCGTGTCAGGGTTCTTGGAGTCGCGGAGGCGGACGGAGGTCGCGTAGGCGACCTCCACGCAGTCCGCCTTGGTGCCGCTGCTGAAGCTGGACTTTCGCCACTCTCCGTGCATGGTGTTTCAGCTCCGATCGAAGTCAGTCGCCAACCTGGTCAGAAGATTCACTGAATCGGTGGAACCCAAGGACACCTTCAACAGGTGTTCCGCGTTGTCTCGGAACAGCTTCACATCATCTGGATGGTCGAGGAACCCCGACGTCTCGTGCGGCTCCACGTAGACGACAGGCGGAGCTTGGGCGAAGCCGAGCAGCTTGTAGTAGCCGGGATTGTGGTAGCCGCCGTGCCGGAACGGGATGATCCGGATGGAGATGTTTGGCGATTTCGCCCGGTCGACGAGCCAGCGCAGCTGGTCGGCCATGACGAAACAACCCCCATATGCGCGCCGGAGTGCTGCTTCGTCGAGGATGGCCGTGTACATCGGAGCCGCCAGTTTGGACAGCACATTCTGCCGCTGCATCCGCGCCTTCGCCATGGCCTGTTGTTCGGACTCACTGAGGTAACCCGTAGCCATGATCGCTCGCGCGTACTCGTGGGTCTGGAGGAGGCCGGGTATCACTGACGGCGCGAAGTTCACTATCGACCTAGCCTCCGACTCGAAGTCACCAAGCGCCTTCACCACTGGGTCGAGACGGGGAGAGCGCTCCAACCATCCTGGCGAGTGGACCTCGTCCACCATGGTCAAGATTCGCTTCTGTTCGCTGCCCACTACGCCGTAGGTGGCCAGTAGGCCTGCGACCTCGGCGATCGTCGGCACCCGTTTGGCGTTCTCTGTGCGGTTGAGGGTCGTGATCGAGGTGCCGATGCGTTTGGCGGCGGCTCGGGTGGTCAGTTCGGCGCGTTCTCGGAAGGTGGTCAGCTCGGTGGCCAGCGCACGCAGGCGCGCGGGCAGTCGGTCGCTCATGTGTTCATGAGATCAGTTGTCGGACAAATCGCGATCGACACCAATGGATGAGGTATATCAGGGTGTGAAACGCTGTCAGTGAGGCGAACTAGGAGGGCCATATGTCGAGGTGGGGCATCACGTTGCCGTTGACCGGCGTCCCGTTGACCGCGCACCGGGAACTGGTCCGTGAGCTGCCTGACCTCGGCTACACCGACGTCTGGACCGCGGAGACCGCTGGGACCGACGCCTTCACCCCGCTGGCCCTGGTCGCCGAGTGGGCGCCGACCCTCCGGCTGGGCACCGCCATCGTGCCCATCTACACCCGCGGCCCCGGCCTGCTCGCGATGAGCGCCGCCACCATCGCCGAGCTCGCGCCGGGGCGGTTCGTCCTGGGGATCGGCACGTCCTCGCCGACCATTGTGGAGGGGTGGAACGGGGCCGAGTTCGCGCAGCCGGTTCAGCGGACCAAGGACACGCTCCGGTTCCTTCGCAAGGCGCTGGCCGGCGAGAAGGTCACCGAGCAGTACGACACGTTCTCCATTCAGAAGTTCAAGCTGGAGCGCACGCCGTCGCCCCCGCCGGAGATCTTCCTCGCGGCGTTGCGGCCGGGGATGCTCAAGCTGGCCAAGCGCGAGGCCGACGGCGCGATCACCAACTGGCTCGCGCCGGGTGACGTGCCGACGGTTCGTGCCGAGACTGGGGACGACCTGGATCTCGTCGCCCGGATCTTTGTCTGTCCGACTAACGACGCGGACGCCGCGCGTGGGCTTGGCAGGCTCCTGATCAGCAGTTATCTCACAGTCCCGGTCTACGCGGCCTTCCACGACTGGCTCGGCCGGGGCGAGATCCTCAAGCCCATGCACGACGCGTGGGCCGCGGGCGACCGGATGGGGGCCAACGCCGCCATCCCCGACTCCGTGGTCGATGACCTGATCGTGCACGGCACCCCCGACCAGTGCCGCGACCGTGTCGCCGAATATGTCGCGGCCGGACTGACAACGCCGGTCATCGCGGTGCTGCCGACAGGGGCCGACCCGGCGGAGACCGTGCGGGCACTGGCGCCCCGGTGACCAGGCCGGACGGCACCGAACTCGCGACCGACCACGCACTGCGCGACCTTGTCACCGTCGCGCTCGACGCGCTGGCCGAAGGGGTGCTCAAGCGTGGTGGGCCGCTGCCCGCGGGCGGCCCGCGAGCCATTCGCGCGCCCATGCCCGACCAGGGGGTCGGGCCGGTCGACGCGCTGGTCGAGCTGACGCGCTTCCTCGCGCACGGTTCGGCCGACCCCGCCGACCCGGCCTGCGCCGCGCACCTGCACTGCCCACCGCTCGCGGTGGCGGCCGTCGCCGATCTGGTGGCCAGTGCGCTCAACCCGTCGATGGACTCCTGGGACCAGGCGCCCGCGGCGAGCGCCATCGAGGAACAGCTCAGCCACGAGCTGGCCCGACTCTGCTACCCGGCCGCCGACAACCCCGACGCCGTGGTGACCACCGGCGGCACCGAGTCCACTTTGTACGGTCTGCTGCTCGCGCGGGAGAACATCGGTCGGGTCCAGCCGGTCTGCGGCCGCAACGCCCACCACAGCGTCGCCCGCGCCGCCTGGGTTCTTGGTCTGCCGCAACCGATCCAGGTCGACTGCGCCGGCGACCGAATGGTCCCCTCCGCGCTGGCCGACGTGCTGGCGACCATCGACGGTCCCGCCGCTGTCATCGCGACCGCGGGCACCACCAACACCGGCGCCATCGACCCGCTCCCCGAGATCGCCGCGCTGAGACCGGCCTGGCTGCACGTCGACGCGGCCTACGGCGGCGGGCTGCTGTTCAGCACGAGACGGCCGCTGCTCGCCGGCATGGACCAAGCCGACTCCATCGGTCTCGACCTGCACAAATTCGGCTGGCAGCCGATCGCGGCAGGTGTGTTCGCAGCGAAGTCCGCTCGGTCTCTCGCCGCGCTCAGCGTCCGCGCCGACTACCTCAACGCCGCCGACGACGCCGAAGCCGGACTCCCCGACCTTCTCGGCCGCTCGCTGCGCACCTCCCGCCGAGCCGACGCGTTCAAGATCGCCGTCACCCTGCGCGCCCTCGGCCGCGACGGTGTCGGCGCCATGGTCGACCACTGCTGTGACACCGCGACCACCGTCGCCGACGCGATCCGCGCGCACCCCGGCCTGCGGATCTGGGGCGAGCCGACGCTCTCAACGATCCTGCTGCGCCCGCTGGTCGCCGACCAGGTCGAGACCGAGTTGGGCCTCGAAGCGGGCAACGCGATGGTCGCTGCCGTACGCCGCGACTTGCTCGACAATGGCACCGCGGTCATCGGTCGCGCCACCGTCGCTCCCTCCACTCTGGATGGTTGGGATGGCCGGGAACGCTTGTGGCTCAAGCTGACTCTCTTGCACCCCCATGCCACCGCAGCCGACTACGCGCCGGTGCTAGACCTGATCGCGGGCGGGTGCTGATGCTGGACCTCGTCGGCGTCGGGATCGGCCCGTTCAACCTCTCCTTAGCCGCGCTCGCCTCGGCGACCGACTTACGCGCGCGGTTCTTCGACCGCGCACCAGAGTTCCGCTGGCACCCCGGCCTCATGATCGACGGCACCACCATCCAGGTCCCCTTCCTCGCCGACCTCGTCACCCTGGTCGACCCCACGAGCCCGTTCTCGTTCCTCAACTACCTGCGCGACCGCGACCGCCTCTACCCGTTCTACTTCGCCGAGCGCTTCCATATCCCGCGCGCCGAGTACGACGACTACTGCCGCTGGGCCAGCGAACGCCTCGACTCCTGTGCGTTCGGCGCCGAGGTCGAGCGGATCGAGTGGTCCACAAAGGACAACGCGTTCGCGGTGACCACCTCGACCGGTGCCGTGCTGAGCCGATCGGTGGTACTGGGTGTCGGGACCGCGCCCGTGCTGCCCGAACCGTTGCGGGGACTGGACAACGTGGTCCACTCCGCCGACTACCTCGTCGCCCGCGACAAGCTGGTCGACGCCGGTGACGTCACGGTCGTCGGCTCGGGGCAGTCTGGCGCCGAGGTGTTCCTGGACCTGTTGCGGCGCAGGGAATCGGGCAGGCTGCGGTGGCTCACCCGAACGTCCGCCTTCGCGCCGATGGAGTACTCCAAGCTCGGTTTGGAGCAGTTCACCCCTGACTATGTTCGCTACTTCCACGGCCTCGACGCGCCCACCCGCGACCGGCTCGTGCCCGCCCAGTGGCAGCTCTACAAAGCCATCAGCGCCGAGACCATCGACGCCATCCACGACGAGCTCTACCAGCGCACCGTCGGCGGCGGCTGGCCTGAGGTGACGCTCGCGCCGGGCACCGAGGTCGTCGCCGCGCGGCCGGGCCTGGAACTCACCGTGCGACACGGCCAGCAGGCGACCACGACCGAACTCCGCACCGACGCCGTCGTCTGCGCCACCGGCTATGTCGAACGCGACCTCGGCCCATTGCTGGCCGACGCGGCCTGCCGCGACGATTCCGGCAGGCTCCAGGTCGACGCCGACTACCGGCTCCGGCTGCGCCCGGGCATCACCGGCGCGGTCTACGTTCAGAACGCCGAGCGCCACACTCACGGCGTCGGCGCGCCCGATCTCGGCCTGGCCGCCTGGCGGTCGGCCACCATCGTCAACGCCGTGTGCGGCCGGGCGGTCTACCGGCTGCCCCAGCGCACGGCGTTCACCACGTTCGGGTTGTCGGAGGGAGCGTTGTGACTCGCGGTGCGCAAGCCTGGCGTGAGGCCGGGGCGTTGGTCGTGCACAAGATGCTCGGCGAGCTGAGCTACGAGGGGATGCTGCGGCCGGAACCGGCCGCACCGCCCGGGGACGGGGGCTACCGGGCGTGGACGATCACGCTGCCGGGAGCCACCTACGCGTTCGTGGCCAGGACCGGCGCGTTCGAGTCGTGGGCGGTGCGCCCCGGCTCGGCGACCCGCGACGGCGTGCCCGCCGACGACCCCAGGACGTTGGTGGTCGACGCGCGCGAGGAACTGGGCCTGACCGGGCTGCGGCTGGCCGAGGTGCTGGCCGAGCTGACCGCGACCGTCACCAACGAGGCCACCCGGCTCGAACACGCGCCGACCGCCGCCGAACTTGTCGCCATGGACTACGACACCGCCGACGGGCACCTGACCGGGCACCCTCGATTGGTGATGAACAAGGGCCGGGTCGGGTTCTCCGCCGCCGACCGCGCCCGGTTCGCGCCCGAGGCCGGGGCTGGGTTCGGCTTGCCGTGGCTGGCCGTGCACCGCGACCACGCGTCGTTCCGGAGCGTGGACGGGCTCGCCGAGGAGCAGCTGCTCACCGAGGAACTGGGTCCGGACCAGCTGGCGATGTTCCGCGCGGCGCTGCCGGATCCGCAGAACTATGTCCTGGTGCCGGTGCATCCGTGGCAGTTGGACGAGATCGTCGGCACGTACTACGCCGCCGAACTGGCGACCGGCGTCATCGTCCAACTTGGCGAGGGCCGCGACCGCTATCGCCCACACCAGACCATCCGCACGCTGGCCAACGTCAGCCACCCGACCCGCCGCGACGTCAAGACGGCTGTGTCGGTGCGCAACACCCTTGTCTACAGAGGACTCAACTCGGCCGCCACGCTCGCCGCTCCTGAGGTCACGACCTGGCTGCGCGAGGTGCACGCGGGCGACGAGCTGTTACGGGAGTACGGGTTCGACCTGCTCGGCGAGGTTGCGAGCGTGTCGGTCAGGCATCCGCTGTTCGGCGCGATAGACGAGCTGCCCTACCGCTTCCACGAGACCTTGGGCGCGCTGTGGCGCGAGCCGATGCGCGCGCGGCTTGAGCCGGGGGAGCGGGCCATCTCCTTCGCCGCTCTGCCGTATGGGGGTCCGGACGGCGAGTCGGTGCTGGTGCGGCTCATCCGCGAGTCCGGTATGGACACTGGGACGTGGCTGCGGCTGGTCCTTGACATGACGCTCACCCCGCTGCTGCACTGGCTGCTCGCCCACGGCGTCGGGTTCTGCCCACACGGCCAGAACCTCGTCCTCGTCACCGACGCCCACGGCACGCCGCTGCGGGTGGCCATCAAGGACTTCGCCCAAGGCGTCGACCTGCTCGACGAGGACCTGCCGAGCTACGACCTGCTCGGTTCGGCCGCCCGCGCGGACATGCTGCGCTGGCCGGCGCACCTGCTGGCACAGTCCCTGTTCAGCTCCGTTTTCGCAGGTCAGCTGCGGTTCTGGGCCGAGGTGCTCGATGAGGAACTGAACTTCGGCAGGCCCCGGCTGTGGGCTTTGGTCCGGGAGATCGTCGGCGCCTACCGTGACGCGCACCCGGAGACGGCGGCGCGGTTCGACGCGTGCGGGCTGTTCGCGGTGGATGTGGAGCGGGTGTGCCTCAACCGCGAACACCTGGCCGGGCAGGGATTCGACAAGATCGAGCGCGACGACGAGTTCGATGTCCGGTTCGGCCGTGCCGTGAACCCGCTGGCGGGACCGGACGCCGGGGGTGCCTGGTGATCCAGCACGCCAGACCAGTCGGTCCGCGCACCTTGGCCGACCGCGCCCTCACCGCGTCAGCGCTGTCCGGGGCGTTGCGGGCGGCGGTGGCGTCGGGTTCGGTGCGCCGGATCATCTGCCTGGTACCCGATCCACATACCCGGTTCGCGTCCGTCGAGGTCGGTGCCGAGTTCTTTGTGGACACTGTCCTCGTGTCGGGCTACGGCCTGTGCGCCTACGTCTTCGGCTGGAACCCGGAGCGTCAGCCGGTCAACGCCTCGGCGGTCGACCAGTTCCTCGGCGGCTACGGGGATCTACGGATGCGGCCCGACCTGGCCACTCTCGCCCCCGCGGGCCCCGGAACGTGGTTCGTGGTCTGCGACGTCGAGTGGCCCGACGGCCGCCCGGTCGCCGAGGCGCCGCGGAGTGTGCTCAAGGAACAGCTGACCGCGGCCGAGAAGGCGGGCTTGGTGCCAGCGGTCGGCATCGAGCACGAGGTCACCTTCACCGACGCGGCGGGCCACCCGCTCACCAAGGGCGGCCTCGACTACGCCGTCGGCGGCACCGAACCCCTTTCCGACCTGCTGGACAAGGTCAGCGACGCATTGGACGCGTTGGCGCTGGGCACGGAGTCCGCGCGCGGCGAGTGTCACCCCGGCCAGTACGAGATCGTCCTGCGCCACCGCGACGCCCTCGCCGCCTGCGACGACGCCATGCTCCACCAACTCGCCATCCGCCGAGCCGCCGCCGCACACGGTGTCCGCGCGGGCTACCTGGCCGCCGAGGCCACCGGCCAGGGCGGCTCCTGCCACGTGCACCTCTCCCTCACCGACCCGGCGGGCGCCCCGATGGTCGCGGGCGCCCGGCCGACCGAGCCGTCCACTGTGTTCGGCCACTTCCTCGCGGGTGTCCTGCGCGCGGCGCCCGATCTGACCGCGTTCTGGGCGCCGACGTGGAACTCCTACGTCCGCCTGCGCACGGCGCCGTTCTCACCCCGCACGCTGCGGTGGGGGACCGACGACCGGACCGCCGCGGTCCGCCTGGTCGGCCACGGCCCGTCCCTGCGCATGGAGGCGCGGTTCGCGGGCGCCGACGCGCAGCCGCACCTGGTGGTGGCGGCCCTGATCGCGTCCGGTCTGTCCGGAGTGGACGAACGGCTGGACCTTCCCGCCGAGGGGCGGGTCGTCGGCGACCTCGCGCGAACCCCGTGGGAGGCCCAGACCCGCCTCAGCGACTCCAAACTCGCCAGGGCGATCCTGGGCGACGCGGTGGTCGACCACCGCGTCGCGATGCTGGGCGAGGAACTGACCACCGGCCTGGACTCCGTCTCGGACTGGCAGCGCACGAGAGGGGACCTGCGGTCGTGAGCGGGCTGGTGGTCGGATTCGACCTGGACATGACGCTGATCGACGCGCGGGCGGGCATGGTCGACCAGGTGCACGCGATCGGGCGAAAGACCGGCATCCCGCTCGACGGCGTGGCGTTCATCGCCGAGTTGGGGCCGCCGCTGCGTCAGAAGTTCCGCGAGCAGGGCGTCCCGGAGGACCGGATGGACGAGTTCATCGACTTGTTCCGCGCCGACTATCCCGAGGTAGTCATCCCCGGCACGGTCGCGCTACCGGGCGCGGCCGAGGCCATCAAGGCCGTCCACGCGGTGGGCGGTCGCGCGGTGGTGGTCACGGCCAAGCACACGCCCAACGCCGAACTGCACGTCAAGGCACTCGGGTGGACGGTCGACGCGGTCATCGGCGGACTCTGGGCGGCAGCGAAGGCCCCGGAGCTGGTGCGGCAGGGCGCGCAGATCTTCGTCGGCGACCACGAGGGGGACATGGTGGGCGCGCTCGCGGCCGGTGCCGTGCCGGTCGGGGTCACGTCCGGGCCGTGCTCGGCGGCGGAACTCCGGGCGGCCGGAGCGGCGGTCGTGCTCGCCGACCTGGGCGACTTTCCGACCTGGCTTGCCGGTTGGATAAAAAAACAAGCATGACTGCTTGATTCTGCGCACCCGCCGTGCCACGGTGGGTGCGTGGACCTGACCGCATTGCTGGCCGACCTGCGCGCCGAGAGCGACGAGATCGACTCCTGGGTCGCCGACCTGCCCGCCGACAGGTGGGCGACGCCGACCCCGGCCGAGGGCTGGACCGTCGCGCACCAGATCGCCCACCTGGCGTGGACCGACGAGCGGTCGCTGCTCGCCGCGACCGACGCCGACGCCTTCCAGGCCGAGTTCACGGCCGCGCTGACCAGCGGAAACCCGCAGCGACTCGTCGACGACGGCGCCGAGGAAGGCGCGGCCGTGCCGCCCGCGGAACTGCTCGCCAGGTGGCGTGAGCTGCGCGAAGCCCTCCAGGGCGCGCTGGCCGCGGTGCCGCCGGGGGTCAAGCTGCCCTGGTACGGCCCGCCGATGAGCGCGGCGTCCATGGCGACCGCGCGGATGATGGAGACCTGGGCGCACGGCAACGACATCGCCGACGCGCTCGGCGTCAAACGGGTGCCCGCCGCGCGGATCAGGCACGTGGCCCACCTCGGGGTGCGGACCAGGGACTTCGCCTATCTGGTGAACGGCAGGACGGCGCCTACCGAAGCGTTCCGGGTCGAGCTGATCGCCCCCGACGGCTCGGTGTGGACGTGGGGACCGGACGACGCCGCGCAGCGGGTGACCGGGCTCGCCGTCGACTTCTGTCTGCTCGTCACCCAGCGCGCGCACCGCGATGACACCACGCTGGTGGCCTACGGCGCCGACGCCGACGAGTGGCTCGACATCGCGCAGGCCTTCGCGGGCCCGCCCGGGGCCGGACGGGAGAAGTCATGATCCGCATCGGCAACGCCTCCGGCTTCTACGGCGACCGCCTCTCGTCCATGCGCGAGCTGCTGACCGGCGGCGATCTCGACGTGCTGACCGGCGACTACCTCGCTGAGCTGACCATGCTCATCCTCGGGCGTCAGCGGATGAAGGACCCGGCGGGCGGCTACGCCAAGACGTTCCTGCGCCAACTGGAGGACTGCCTCGGCTTGGCCAAGGACCGCGGTGTCAAGATCGTCAGCAACGCGGGCGGCCTCAACCCGGCAGGCCTGGCCGACGCGATCCGTGCGCTGGCCGAGCGGCTCGGGGTGGACGTGTCGGTTGCCCACGTCGAGGGCGACGACCTGCTACCGCGCGAGGGTGCGTTGACCGCAAACGCCTACCTTGGCGCGTGGGGGATCGCGGAGTGCCTCACCGCGGGCGCCGACATCGTCGTCACCGGCCGGGTAACCGATGCCTCACTCGTGGTCGGCCCCGCCGCGGCGCACTTCGGGTGGGCCCGCGACGACTTCGACGCACTCGCCGGGGCGACCGTCGCCGGACACGTGATCGAGTGCGGCACGCAGGCCACGGGCGGCAACTTCGCGTTCTTCACCGAGGTCGCCGACCTCCGTCACCCAGGCTTCCCGATCGCCGAGATCGAGGTGGATGGCTCGTCGGTCATCACCAAGCACGCGGGGACCGGCGGCGCGGTTACGGTGGAAACCGTTACGGCGCAACTGCTCTACGAGATCCAAGGCGCGGACTACCTTGGTCCGGACGTCACTACCCGGTTCGACTCGATCGCGCTGACCGCTGATGGTTCGGATCGTGTGCGGATAAGAGGGGTCACGGGTGGACCGCCGCCGGAGACCGTCAAAGTCTGTGTGAACACCCTTGACGGGTTCCGCAACAGCGCGACTTTCGTCCTCTGTGGACTTGACATCGAGGCCAAGGCGAACCTGGTGCGGCGCCAGCTCGAAGGCGCCATCGGCGCGGACGGCATCACATGGACGCTCGCGCGGACCGACCACGCCGACGCCGACACCGAGGAAGCCGCCAGCGCGTTGCTGCACGCGATAGTGAAGACCCCGGACCCGGCGCGGGCCAAGGCGTTCTCGCGGGCGACCGTGGAGCTGGCGCTGGCGTCCTTCCCCGGGTTCACGATGACGGCGCCGCCCGCGGACGGGACGCCGGTCGGGGTGTATCGGCCGGAGTACGTGTCGTCGGCGGAGGTCGAGCACGTCGCTGTCGTGGCGGGGCAGCGGCGGGTCGTCAAGTGGACGCCCGGTACCGCGGTCGAGCCGCGGTCGGTCGGTTGGACTGACCCGGGCACGGACTTCGGGCCGACTCGCGGTGTGCCGCTCGGGCTCGTGGTCGGGGCGCGGTCGGGGGACAAGGGCGGTGACGCGAACCTCGGGCTGTGGGTGCGTCGGCCGGAGGCGTACGACTGGCTGGTGCGGACGCTGACCGTCGACCGGTTGCGGGTGTTGTTGCCGGAGACCGCCGAACTGGAGATCGAGCGGCACCTGCTGCCGAATCTGGTGGCGGTCAACTTCGTGGTGCACGGGCTGCTCGGCGCCGGGGTCGCCGCGGCGACGCGGTTCGACCCGCAGGCCAAGGCGTTGGGTGAGTGGATTCGGTCGCGGCAGGTGGATGTTCCGGAGGTGTTTCTGTGAGCTCTTTTGACACGCCGGAGCGGCAAGAGCTGCGCGCGACCGTACGCAGGTTCATGGCCGCGGAAGTGCTGCCCCATTTGGATTCTTGGGAGCGCGAAGGCGAGGTGCCTAGGTCGGTGCACCGCGTCGCGGGTGACCTCGGCCTGCTCGGGCTGGCGTTTCCGGAGTCGGTCGGCGGCGGTGGCGGCGACCTGATCGACGCGATGGTCGCCGTGGAAGAGATGCACTACGCGGGTGCCTCCGGTGGTCTGATCGCGGCCCTGCTGACCTGCGGGATCGCGCTGCCGCACATCGCGTTCGCCGGTGACGCCGCCCAGATCGACCGGTGGGTCCGGCCGACCCTGTCCGGCTCGATGATCGGGTCGCTGGCGATCACGGAACCCGACGGCGGGTCGGATGTCGCGGGCCTACGGACGACGGCGAAGCGCGACGGCGACGACTTCATTGTCAACGGGGCAAAGACATTCATCACCTCCGGCGTCCGCGCGGACTTCGTCACCATGGCGGTCCGGACCGGCGACGCGGGGGCGCACGGGATCTCGCTGCTGGTGATCGAGAAGGACACCCCCGGCTTCACGGTGTCACGGCGGCTGGAGAAGATGGGCTGGCTGTGCTCGGACACCGCCGAGCTGTCCTTTGTGGATTGCCGGGTGCCCGCGGCCAACCTGGTCGGCGCCGAGAACACCGGGTTCATCCAGATCGCGCAGAATTTCGTCGCCGAGCGGCTGACGCTGGCGGTACAGGCGTACGCGGCGGCGCAGCGGGCGCTGGACCTCACGCTGGAGTGGTGCAGGCTGCGCGAGACCTTCGGGCGGCCGCTGATCTCGCGTCAGTCGGTGCAGACCACGGTGACCGAGATGACCCGCAAGATCGACGTCGCGCGGACGTACACACGGGACGTCGCGGAGCGGCACCTGGCGGGCGAGGAGGTCATCGCTCAGGTGTGTTTCGCGAAGAACACGGCGGTCGAGGCGGGGGAGTGGGTGGCCCACCAGGCCGTCCAACTCTTCGGCGGCCTCGGCTACATGCGCGAGTCCGAAGTGGAGCGCCACTACCGCGACATGCGCATCCTGGGCATCGGCGGCGGCACCAACGAGATCATGACCGGCCTGGCCGCCAAGCGATTGGGGTACACCTCATGAGGTTGCACACAATGCGGGACGGCTGTCCACAGCCCTCCAGCAACGAAGATCCTTTGACACCTCTCGCCGGCAGACTGGACCAGGGACGTCCCCCCTGGATTGGGCGGGGGCTTCGTGCTCGGAGGTTGGTGGCATGACGGTTCTGCGTTCTTTGGTGGATTCGTCCGGGGGCGGCTTCCAGGCCGATCGGGAGGCGATGCTGGCGAAGCTTGCCCATCTCGACGGCGAGCACGCCAAGGCTGTGGCGGGCGGTGGCGAGAAGTACGTCGTCCGGCATCGCAAGCGAGGAAAGTTGCTGGCCCGCGAGCGGGTCGAACTCCTTCTCGACCAGGACTCGCCCTGCCCACGACGCCGCTGCTCGCGTTGCCGAAACAGCCACGTGCACCCGGTATGCGTGCGGTCCCTGCGCCTTGACAGCGACGCCGTGGACACGCCGATACCAGGCCAACGTTATGGGTCACACCACAGGAGGTTGGTGGCATGACGGTTCTGCGTTCTTCGGTGGATTCGTCCGGGGGCGACTTCCAGGCCAATCGTGAGGCGATGCTGGCGAAGCTCGACCACCTCGACGGCGAGCACGCCAAGGCCGTCGCGGGCGGTGGCGAGAAGTATGTCGCCCGGCATCGCAAGCGTGGAAAGTTGCTGGCCCGCGAGCGGGTCGAGCTTCTCCTCGACCCGGACTCGCCCTTTCTCGAACTGTCCTCGCTGGCCGCGTGGGGGACCGACTACCAGGTCGGTGGCAGCCTCGTCACCGGCATCGGCGTGGTCGAAGGTGTCGAGTGCATGATCAACGCCAGTGACCCGACGGTCAAAGGCGGAGCCATCAACCCCTGGGGCATGCGCAAAGGCTTCCGCGCCGCCGACATCGCCGCGCAGAATCGGTTGCCGTCGATCAGCCTGGTGGAGTCTGGCGGGGCGGACCTGCCGACCCAGAAGGAGATCTTCATCCCCGGTGGGCGCACCTTCCGCGACATCACCCGCGCCTCGGCGGCCGGTGTCCCGTCGGTCGCGCTCGTGTTCGGCAACTCGACCGCGGGCGGGGCGTATCTGCCCGGCATGTCCGACTACGTCGTGATGGTCAAGGAGCGCGCCAAGGTGTTCCTCGGCGGGCCGCCGCTGGTGAAGATGGCGACCGGGGAGGAGTCCGACGACGAGTCGCTCGGCGGTGCGGAGATGCACGCGCGGATCTCCGGGCTCGCCGACTACCTCGCCGTCGACGAGGAAGACGCCATCCGGTTGGGGCGCCGCATCATCCGCAGGCTCAACTGGCGCAAGCAGGGGCCGACGCCTGCCGCCGACTACGCCGAGCCCGAGTACGACGCCGAGGATCTGCTCGGCATCGTGCCGACCGACCTCAAGGTGCCGTTCGATCCGCGCGAGGTTATCGCGCGGGTGGTGGACGGCTCGGACTTCGACGAGTTCAAGCCGCTCTACGGCTCCAGCCTCGTGACCGGCTGGGCGCAGGTCCACGGCTACCCGGTCGGCATCCTCGCCAACGCGCGCGGTGTGCTGTTCGGCGAGGAAGCGCAGAAGGCCACCCAGTTCATCCAGCTGGCGAACCAGTCGAACACGCCGCTGCTGTTCCTGCACAACACCACCGGCTACATGGTCGGCAAGGAGTACGAGCAGAGCGGCATCATCAAGCACGGCGCGATGATGATCAACGCGGTGTCGAACTCGAAGGTGCCGCACATCTCGATCCTCATGGGCGCCTCCTACGGCGCGGGCCACTACGGCATGTGCGGCCGGGCCTACGACCCCCGGTTCCTGTTCGCCTGGCCGAGCGCGAAGTCCGCCGTCATGGGGCCGCAGCAGCTCGCGGGCGTGCTCTCGATCGTCATGCGCCAAGGTGCCGAGAGTCGCGGGCAGGTCTTCAACGAGGAACACGACGCGGCCATGCGCGCGATGGTGGAGGGGCAGATCGAGGCGGAGTCGCTGCCGACATTCCTCTCCGGGATGATCTACGACGACGGCATCATCGACCCGCGTGACACCCGCACGGTGCTCGGGATGTCCTTGTCCGCAATCCACAATGGACCAGTGAAGGGCGCCGACGGCTTCGGCGTCTTCCGGATGTGAGCGGGACATGATCACCTCACTGCTCGTGGCCAACCGCGGCGAGATCGCCCGCCGCGTCTTCCGCACCGCCCGCGACCTCGGCATCGCCACGGTCGCGGTCTACTCCGACGCCGACGCGGACTCCCCGCACGTCGCCGAGGCCGACAGCGCCGTGCGGCTGCCCGGAAACACCCCCACCGAGACCTATCTGCGCGCCGACCTGCTCATCCAGGCCGCGCTCGACGCCGGTGCCGACGCCATCCATCCCGGCTACGGGTTCCTGTCGGAGAACGCTGGGTTCGCCCAAGCGGTTATCGACGCCGGGCTGACCTGGGTCGGCCCGCCGGTCGAGTCGATCGAGCGGATGGGCTCCAAGATCGAGTCCAAGGTGCTGATGGCGGCGGCGGGCGTGCCGGTGCTGTCCAAATTGGACCCATCGGATGTGACCGAGTTCCCGGTGCTGATCAAGGCGTCGGCGGGCGGCGGTGGCCGGGGTATGCGGATTGTCCGCAGTGCCAACGACTTGCCTGCCGAACTGGAGGTGGCGCGCAGCGAAGCGGGCTCCGCGTTCGGCGACCCGACGGTCTTCATCGAGCCGTACCTGGAGACCGGGCGGCACATCGAGGTTCAGGTGATGGCCGACCGGCACGGCACGGTCTGGGCTGTCGGCGAACGTGAGTGCTCGTTGCAGCGGCGCCACCAGAAGGTCGTCGAGGAAGCCCCCTCGCCGCTGGTCGAGCGGACCGAAGGCATGCGCGAGCGGCTGTTCGACGCCGCGCGCACGGCCGCGTCGGCCATCGGCTACGAGGGCGCGGGCACCGTGGAGTTCCTGGCCGACGAGTCCGGGCGCTTCTACTTCCTGGAGATGAACACCCGCCTGCAGGTCGAGCACCCGGTCACCGAGTGCGTCACCGGGCTCGACCTGGTCGCCTTGCAGCTCACCGTCGCCGAGGGTGCCCGGCTTCCCGCCGAGCCGCCCGCGTCGACCGGGCACGCCATCGAGGTCCGGCTCTACGCCGAGGACCCGGCGGCGGGCTGGCGGCCACAGAGCGGGACGCTGCTCGCCTTCGACCTTCCCGGCACCGAGTTCGCCAACCCGGTCGGCGCGGGTATCCGGCTGGACTCTGGGGTGCGCACCGGGTCGGTCGTCGGGGTGCACTACGACCCGATGCTGGCCAAGGTCATCGCCTGGGCGCCCGAGCGCACCGCCGCCGCCCGCGCGCTGGCGGGCGCGCTGACCAGGGCCAAGATCCACGGCCTGCGGACCAACCGCGACCTGCTGGTGCGCGTGCTGCGCCACCCGGCGTTCCTCGCCGGGGACACCGACACCGCGTTCTTCGACCGGCACGGCCTGGACACTCTGGCCGCCCCGCTGGCCGACAAGGACGCCGAAGCCCTCTCCGCGCTGGCCGCGGCGCTGGCCGACGCCGAGGCGAACCGGGCGACGGCGCGCGTGCTCGGCAGGCTGCCCGCTGGGTGGCGCAACGTGCCGTCGCAGCCGCAGGTCAAACGCTATGGCGACCATGAGGTCCGCTACCGGGTGACCCGCGACGGCCTGGTCGGCGTCGAGGGCGTGCGGCTGCTGTCGGCCGCGCCGACGGTGGTCGAACTGGAGGTCGGCGGCGTCCGGCGCCGGTTCGACGTGGCCGCCTACCCGGGCCTGGCCTGCGTCGACTCGGCGTTCGGGGCGGTCGCGCTGACCGTCCAGCCCAGGTTCGAAGACCCCGCCGACCACATCGCCGCCGGTTCGCTGCTCGCGCCGATGCCCGGCACGGTCGTGCGGGTGGCGGTCGAGGCTGGTCAGCACGTCGAGGCCGGTCAGCCGCTGCTGTGGCTGGAAGCGATGAAGATGGAACACCGGATCGACGCGCCCGTCGCGGGTGTCGTCGCCGAACTCACCGTGTCCCCAGGGGACCAGGTCGACATGGGCCGGGTTCTCGCCGTTGTGCAGGAGGAAGCGTGACCTTCACTGAGTCCCCCGAGCGTCAGGCTCTGCGCGCGGCGGTCGCCGAGTTGGGGCGCAAGTACGGATACGAGTACACGATCAAGGCCGCCCGCTCCGGCGGTCACACCACTGAGCTGTGGAACGAGGCGGGCAAGCTGGGCTACCTCGGCGTCAACGTGCCCGAGGAGTTCGGCGGCGGGGGTGGCGGCATCGGCGATCTGGCCGCGGTGTGCGAGGAACTCGGCGCGGCGGGCGCCGGCCTGCTGCAAATGGTTGTTTCGCCAGCGATCTGCGCCACGATCATCGCCCGTTTCGGCACCGACGAGCAGAAGCGGCGCTGGCTGCCCGGGTTCGCCGACGGCTCGCTGCGGATGGCCTTCGCCATCACCGAGCCCGACGCCGGGTCCAACGCGCACAAGCTGACCACCACGGCCCGCCGCGACGGCGACGGCTGGGTCCTCAGCGGTCGCAAGGTCTTCATCTCCTGCGTTGACGAGTCGCAGTCGGTGCTGGTCGTGGGCCGCACCGAGGACGCCAAGACCGGCAAGCTCAAGCCCGCGCTGTTCGTCGTGCCGACCGACGCGCCCGGGTTCGAGTACAAGAAGATCGAGATGGACATCATCGCGCCGGACTACCAGTTCGCGCTGTTCCTCGACGACGTCCGCCTGCCCGCCGACGCGCTCGTCGGCTCCGAGGACGCCGCGCTCATGCAGCTGTTCGCGGGCCTCAACCCGGAGCGGATCATGGCCGCGTCGTTCGCCGTGGGCATGGGCCGCTTCGCGCTGGACAAGGCCGTCGAGTACGCCAAGACCCGCACGGTGTGGAAGGAGCCGATCGGCGCCCACCAGGCCGTCGCGCACCCGCTGGCCGTGGCCAAGATCGAGCTGGAACTGGCCAAGCTGATGGCGCAGAAGGCCGCCGCCCTCTACGACAGCGGCGACGACATGGCCTCGGGCGAGGCGGCGAACATGGCCAAGTACGCCGCTGGTGAGGCCGTGGCCAAGGCGGTAGACGCGGCGGTGCAGACCCATGGCGGCAACGGACTGGCCAGCGAATATGGTCTGGGCGCGCTCATCGGCGCGTCCCGGCTCACGCGGATCGCACCGGTCAGCCGTGAGATGATCCTGAACTTCGTGGCGCAGTTCTCCTTGGGGCTGCCCAAGTCCTATTAGAGGTGGCAGTGAGCAGCGAGGCAGTACGGCAACCCCAGCAGGACCGTAGTCGGGCCACCCGGCAGCGGCTGCTGGAGGCCGCCATCGAGTCCCTCGCCGAGGTCGGCTGGTCGGGCAGCACGGTCACGGTCGTCGCCGAACGCGCCGGTGTGTCCCGCGGCGCCGCCCAGCACCACTTCCCGACCAGGGAAGACCTGGTCACCGCGGCGATCGAGTACGTCACCGACGAACGCATCGCCACCCTCAGCGAGGCCATGCCCGACCTGCCACCCGGGCCGGAGCGCACCGAGCTGGTGGTCACCACCATCGGCGAGCTGTACGCGGGCAAGTTCTTCCGCGCGGCCCTGCAGCTGTGGGTGGCGGCGGCCTCCGACGAGCAACTGCGTGCCCAGGTCGTCCCCCTGGAAGCCCACGTCGGCCGCGAGGCCCACCGGATGACCGTTGCCGCCCTCGGCGCCGACGAGTCGCTGCCTGGGGTGCGCGAGGCCGTCCAGGCGACGTTGGACCTGGCGCGTGGACTCGGCCTGGCGAACCTGCTCACCGACGACCGCGGCCGCCGCACGCGGGTCCTGAACCAATGGGCCGCCGTCCTGCACACCACGTTGGCGGGCTGACATCCAGTCCACTGTGGACCAGATGACCGGGGTCGCGCCCAACCGGCGTGGCTTTCCTGTGTCGTGACCGGGCGACGATCGTCCGGTTCGGCTTCGCTCCGGTCGACAACCGCGGCGCGGCGCTCCCGGCGGGTCCATAAGGTCGAAACGAGTTGCCTCGGTTCGTAGGATCGGGGCATGGGGAGCGATGACGTCCGCGCGGTCCTGGCCGCGCACCTGCCCGACCTCCGGGTCGACACCGTCGAACACCTGGGAGAAGGGCAGGACAACACCGCCTTCGACGTCAACGGCGAGCTGATCGTCCGGTTCGCCAAGGGTGACACCGATGTGGCGGCCGAGGCCCGGTTGCTGGAGGTGGTCGCCGGGTTCTCGCCGCTGCGGATCCCGCTGCCGAGACTGGTCGTGCCGGAGCTGCGCTGTCTGGCCTATGACCGGCTTCCCGGAACCCAGCTGCTCGACCTCCCCGAGTGCCCGCCCGGGGTCGTGGACGAGCTGCGCGGGTTCCTCGACGCGCTGCAGGTCATCCCGGTCGACCTGGTCGCCGACCTTGTCGAGGTCGACGACCAGGACGGCGAGGGCTGGCTCGCCGACGCCAAGGACTGCTACGCCGCGTTGGCCGTGCCCGCCAGGTTCCGGCCGGTCATCGAGGCGTTCCTGGCCGAGGCGCCGCCCAAGCCCGACTACGAGGTCGTCTTCTCGCACAACGACCTCGGCATCGAGCACGTCCTCATCCAGGACGGCCGGGTCAGCGGGGTGATCGACTGGACCGACGCCGCGCTGTGCGACCCGGCCTACGACCACGGCCTGCTCTACCGCGACCTCGGCGTCCTGCCTTCCGGCAGGCCAGACGGATTCGTCGAGCGGGCGGTCTTCTACGCCCGCTGCTCGGTCCTGGAGGACTGGCGCTACGGGGTCGAGAGCGGGCTGCGGCAGTTCGTGACCCAGGCCCAGGCGTCGCTGGAGTGGCTGTTCAGAGCCGAGTGAGGCGGATCGGCAGGTCGTCGGTCGGCACGGGCAGCGCGGTCGGGTCCCAGCGCACCTGGTAGCCCTCCGGGACCGACCACCGGAACATCCGCAGCAGCTCGTGCAGCAGCGTCTTGACCTCGTACATCCCGAAGTGCATGCCGATGCACTTGTGCACGCCGCCGCCGAAGGGCATCCACGCGTACCGGTGCACCTTGTCCTCGCGCCGGTCCTCGGCGAAGCGCAGCGGGTCGAACCGGGTCGGGTCCGGCCAGTACTCGGGCAGCAGGTGGTTCACCCACGTCGAGACGGCGATCTTGGTCCCGGCGGGCACATGGTGGCCAAGAAGATCGGTGTCGCGAACCGTTTGCCGCGCCAGCGACGGAACGGGCGAGACCAGTCGCATGCTCTCGCGGATGATCAGATCCAACGACGTCAGGCTGTCCAAAGTGGACGTGGTGATCTCGTCGACCGCCATCGACTCCGCGCGGGCCCTTTCCTGCCAGACCGGGTCTTTGCCGAGGAAGTACAGCGCCGCCGTCGTGGTGATGGTCGAGGTGTCGTGCGCGGCCATCATCAGGAAGATCATGTGGTTGACGATGTCGTCGTCGCTGAACACGTCGCCCTCGTCGGTGCGGGCGTGGCACAACGCGGAGAACAGGTCGTCGTCGACACTGGCGCGCTTGCGCGGCACAGCCTCCCGGAAGTACGCCTCAAGCACCTTGCGCCCGCGCAGCCCCGCCGCCCACCGGCCGCCGGGCACCGGGTAGCGGACCAGCGACGTCCCGGCGCGCACGGTGTCGATGAACGCTTCGCGCAGCGCGTCGGTCCGGCCGCTGGTCGCCATGAAGATGTCGGTGGCCACGTCGAGTGTCAGCTGCTTGAGCGCCGGGTAGACCAGGAAGCCGTCGCGCGCGGGCCACTCGCGGATCTCCCGCTCGGCGATGTCGGCGACGCGGGCGTTGTAGGCGCTGATCCGGTCTTGGGTGAACGCGTGCTGCATCAGCCGCCGGTGCTGCAGGTGCTCCTCGAAGTCCATCAGCATGAGGCCGCCGCGGAAGAACGGGCCGATGAAGAACGTCCAGCCCTGCTGCGAGTACGCCTTGTCCTTGTTGGTCAGCACGACCTGCGCCGCCTCCGGGCCCGAAGCGGTGACGAACTTCGTGCCGAACGAGCTGATCCACGACACCGGGCCGTAGCGCTCATAACGCCGCAGGCCGAAATCGACGCCCTGACGCAGGATGCTGAGGGTATGGCCGAGGACAGGCAGGCCCGCGTCACCGAGCACGGGACGGGAGTCCGGAGGGGTGGGGGACAGCTCGCGCGTCGGCCACGGCCGATCCGACAGCCACCGCTCCACCTTGCGCACCGTCGTCATGGGGCCCTCCCTAGCTCGGTCGTGCGGCCTCTCGGAGGATCGCCATCGCGATCTCGGCAGTCTCGGCGGTCAGTGTGGGTCGGGCCGCGAACCGGCGCGACCGCGGCAAGTCGTTGATCACGGTCAGGGCCGCGTGGACGGCGACCCTGGCCTCGGCCTCCGTCGAGCCGGGCGCGGTCTCCCGCAGCAGCCGCACCCACTCGGCCACGTAGCTCCGCTGGAGCCTGCGCAGCTCCTTGGCGTCGCGCTCGGGCAGGTTGACCAGCTCACTGGTGTAGACGGAGATGAGGTCGTCGGAGCGCTGGACGGTGTCGGCGTAGGACCGGGTGAGCCGGTGCAAGGCGTCGACCGGGTCGGTGGCCTCGGCCAGCGCGTGTTCCAGGCCCAGGTGCAGCCGGTCGGCCATCCGGCGGCAGGAGGCGAGCAGGATGTCGGACTTGGCGGCGAAGTGCTTGTAGATGCTCGGCCCCGCGATCCCGGTGACCGCGCCGATGTCCTCCATGCTGACCGCGTGGTAGCCGCGCTCGCGGAACAGCCTGGTCGCCGCGGACAGCAGCTCCTCGCGTCTGCTGGCCGCTGGCTGGGCGCGTGACCGCCACGCCGCGGCGGCGGGCTCCTCGGCGGCCGGGACGACGTCGCTGCGGACCACGGCCTCGGCCAGTCGGGCCAGCAGCCGCTCGAACGGCTCGCGGGCGTAGTTGACGTGGTGGTCGCCGACGCTGCCGTAGACGCTCATCACGGCGAAGGTCAGCAGCTCGGTGTCGGCGCGGTCCAGCTCGGGGCGCAGGCCGCGCAGGCCGGTGACGTAGCGGGCCAGCGAACCGCCCATCCGCCTGCGGATCTCCTGCTGGTCGCCCGCGTGCAGGTGGCGGCCCTGCCAGCGCCAGAGCGCGGTCAGCTCCCGCTGTTCGATGGACACCTCGGCCGCGGCGTGCAGCAGCGGCCCGACGCAGCGCTCGGGGTCGCCGTGGGCCGCGGCGATGGCGGTGTCGAGGCGGTCGATGAGCACGTCGACGCCGGTCAGCAGCACGTGGCCGAGCAGGGCCTGCTTGTTCGGGAAGTGCCGGTAGAGGGCCGGGCCGGTGATACCCGCGGCGGCGGCGATGTCGTTGACGCCGACCGCGTGGTAGCCGCGCTTGCCGAACAGCTCCGCCGCCGCCTCGGCCAGTTGGGCCTTGCGGTTGCGCGGCCTGCGGCCACGCGGTGGGCTCAGTTCGGCGGTCAACGGTCAAGCCTCCTGGTCGTGAGACGCGCTTAACCAAGCTAACGGAGCGACTTGCTGTTGACAACCTGGGAATCAGCGGCACTATGTTAATGGGCATTAGCTCAAACTCAGCCACGAGAGGACCGGACGAGCGTGAGTACCGAAGCCTTCATCTATGAGGCGATCCGAACGCCGCGAGGCCGCGGCAAGCAGAACGGTTCGCTGCACGGGGTCAAGCCCATCTCGCTGGTCGTTGGCCTCATCGACGAACTGCGGGCCCGCTTCCCGGACCTCGACCCCACCACCATCGACGACATCGTGCTCGGAGTCGTGTCCCCGGTCGGCGACCAGGGCTCGGTCATCGCCCGCACCGCCGCGGTCGCCGCGGGCCTGCCGGACACCGTGGCAGGCGTGCAGCTCGACCGGTTCTGCGCGTCTGGCCTGGAGGCGGTCAACACCGCGGCCGAGAAGGTCCGCTCCGGCTGGAACCAGCTGATGATCGCGGGTGGCGTCGAGTCGATGTCGCGGGTGCCGATGGGCTCCGACGGCGGTGCCTGGTTCAACGACCCGGAGACGAACTACGACTCGTACTTCGTCCCGCAGGGCGTCAGCGCCGACCTCATCGCCACCATCGAGGGCTTCTCCCGCGAGGACGTCGACACCTACGCCGTCGAGTCGCAGAAGCGCGCGGCGGCGGCCTGGTCGGCTGGCTACTTCGCCAAGTCGGTAGTGCCGGTGCGCGACCGCAACGGCGTGATCGTCCTCGACCACGACGAGCACATGCGCCCCGAGTCCACTGTGGAGGGCCTGGCCAAGCTCGGCCCGTCCTTCGCGGGCATCGGCGAGATGGGCGGCTTCGACGCGGTGGCGCTGCAGAAGTACCACTGGGTCGAGAAGATCAACCACGTGCACACCGCGGCGAACTCCTCCGGCATCGTCGACGGCGCCTCGCTCGTGCTCATCGGCAACGAGGCCGCCGGCAAGGCCGCGGGCCTGACCCCGCGCGCCCGGATCGTCTCCGCCGCGGTCACCGGCGCCGAGCCGACCATCATGCTCACCGGTCCCACCCCGGCGGCGAAGAAGGCGCTGGCCCTGGCGGGTCTGACGCCGGACGACATCGACCTGTGGGAGCTGAACGAGGCGTTCGCGGCGGTCGTCCTGAAGTTCATGAAGGACCTCGACATCCCGCACGAGAAGATCAACGTCAACGGCGGCTCGATCGCCATGGGCCACCCGCTGGGCGCCACCGGCGCGATGATCACCGGCACCATGGTCGACGAGTTGGAGCGGCGCGGTGCCCGGCGCGCGCTCATCACCCTGTGCATCGGCGGCGGCATGGGCGTCGCGACCATCATCGAGCGCGTCTGATCCCGGAGAGATCACTCAAATGACTGAGAACATGTTCAAGTGGGAGTCGGACGCGGACGGCATCGTCACGCTGACGATGGACGACCCTGGCCAGTCGGCCAACACGATGAACGAGACCTTCCGCGTCTCGCTCGCCGCCACCGTCGACCGACTTGAGTCCGAAAAGGACTCGATCGCCGGCGTCGTGCTGACCTCGGCCAAGAAGACCTTCTTCGCGGGCGGCGACCTCAAGCTGATGGCGAAGGCGGGCCCGGCCGACGCGCAGGCGATCACCGACCAGTGCAACGGCATGAAGCGCGACTTCCGTCGCCTTGAGACCCTTGGCAAGCCGGTCGTGGCCGCCATCAACGGCGCCGCGCTCGGCGGCGGCCTGGAGCTGGCCCTGGCCACCCACCGCCGCATCGCACTCGACGTCAAGGGCAGCGAGATCGGCCTGCCCGAGGTGTCGCTCGGCCTGCTGCCCGGCGGCGGCGGCACCGTCCGCGTACCGCGCCTGATCGGCATCCAGAACGCGCTGCTCAACGTGCTGCTGCAGGGCCAGCGCAACAAGCCCGCCAAGGCCAAGGAGATCGGCCTGGTCGACGAGGTCGTCTCGACGCCGGAGGAGCTGATCTCGGCGGCCAAGGCGTGGATCAAGGCCAACCCGGCCGCCCAGCAGCCGTGGGACGTCAAGGGCTTCAAGATCCCCGGCGGCGCCCCGTCGCACCCGGCGTTCGCGGCGAACCTGCCCGCGTTCCCGGCGAACCTGCGCAAGCAGCTCAAGGGCGCCCCGATGCCCGCGCCGCGCAACATCCTCGCCACGGTCATCGAGGGCTGCCAGGTCGACATCGACACGGCGACCAAGATCGAGACGCAGTACTTCGTGGAGCTGGTGATCGGCCAGGTCTCGAAGAACATGACCAAGGCGTTCTTCTTCGACCTGCAGGCCATCAACAAGGGCAACAGCCGCCCCGACGGCCAGCCGCAATGGCAGGCCAAGAAGGTCGCCGTCCTCGGCGCCGGAATGATGGGCGCCGGTATCGCCTACTCCAGCGCGCGGGCCGGGATCGATGTCGTGCTCAAGGACGTCACCCTTGAGTCGGCCGAGAAGGGCAAGGCGTACTCGGAGAAGATCCTGGCCAAGGCGGTGTCGAGGGGCAAGCTGACCCAGGAGAAGGCCGACGAGGTCCTCGCCCGGATCAAGCCGACCGCCGACCCGGCCGACGTCGCGGGCGTGGACCTGGTCGTGGAGGCCGTGTTCGAGAGCCCCGAGCTCAAGAAGAAGGTCTTCAGCGAGATCGAGGACCTGGTCGCCCCCGACGCGCTCCTTGGCTCGAATACGTCGACCCTGCCGATCACGCTGCTGTCGGAGGGGGTGAAGCGGCAGGAGGACTTCATCGGCCTGCACTTCTTCTCCCCGGTCGACAAGATGCCGCTGCTGGAGATCGTCGTCGGCGAGAAGACCAGCGACGTCGCCCTGGCCAAGGCGTTTGACTACGCGCTGCAGATCAAGAAGACCCCGATCGTCGTCAACGACAGCCGAGGCTTCTTCACCAGCCGGGTCATCGGAACGTTCATCAACGAGGCCGTGGCCCTGGTCGGCGAGGGCGTCGCGGCGTCCTCGATCGAGCAGGCAGGCCTGCAGGCGGGCTACCCGGCCGCGCCGCTGCAGCTGCTCGACGAGCTGACCTTCACCCTTCCGCGCAAGATCCGCGAGGAGACCAAGGCCGCCATCGTGGCGGCGGGCGGCACCTGGAATACCCACCCGTCCGAGGTCGTGCTGGACCGCCTGATCGACGAGTTCGACCGCAAGGGCCGGTCCTCGGGCGCGGGCTTCTACGAATACGACGACGAGGGCAAGCGAGTCGGCCTCTGGGCAGGCTTGGCCGACGCCTTCGCCGTCGAAGGCGTCGACGTGCCGCTGCGCGACATGCAGGAACGCATGCTGTTCGCCGAGGCCCTGGAAACCGTGAAGTGCTTCGACGAGGGCGTCCTGCGTACGATCCCGGACGCCAACATCGGGTCGATCTTCGGCATCGGGTTCCCACCCTGGACCGGTGGTGTCATCCAGTACATCAACGGGTATGAGGGCGGCCTGGCAGGCTTCGTGGCCAGGTCCCGCGAGCTGGCCGACCGCTACGGCGCTCGGTTCACCCCGCCCGCCTCCCTGGTGGAGAAGGCCGAAAAGGGCGAGATCTACAAGTAAGAACCAAGCAAGGCAGGAGAAGGGCGGTCCCACCAGGGGCCGCCCTTCTCCCATTTCAAGGGAAGGGAGAGGGGGAGGAAGGACAGTGGGGAAGCGAGTGGGGAGGGTTGGTGATCCTCCGCCAACCCAAGGGGCCCAACAGAACGGTCTGTTTGGGTGGTTCGCCTTGATTCGGGGTAAATGGGCCTAAACGCGCGGTGCGGGTGAGGTTCCTTGAGCTCGCCTTTTGACCCGCACAGGCCCATTTTCGGGGTCCCCGAATCAAGGCGAACCACCCAAACAGGCGCCTCCCGCCAAGCTGGCCGACGAGCACCGCCCGGCCGACGAGCACCACCACACCGGCCGATGAAGCACCGCCAGCCAGCGACGAGCACCGCTAAGCCCGCCCGACGAAGCACCGCAGGCCCGGCAAGCACCCCGGAAGCCTGCCCAGCGTCAGCCCGGAGAGATCGCGGCCCGCCATGATTCCTCCGATCCCCCGATTCTGCCGCCGGACGCAACCGAGTTTCCGCAGCTAGCCAACGCTGTAGGGGCCTCCAGCGACCACCTGACGACTGCATGAATTCCCCGTTGTCAGTGGCCGCGAACAGCCGGCCGGTGTCTACTTGGCTGGTGCCCGGCGACTCATTCCTGTCCAGACTCAACGCCGCCGACTCCGAGGGGGCCATCGCCACGCTGCTTCCCTGTTGTGCGTCGCGGCGTTGGGCTGGGGAAATGGCGGACAACCGGCCCTACCGGGACCTCCACAGCCTGACCACCACCTCCACCGAGATCTTCGAGCGACTCGCCTGGGATGACGTGCGCGAGGCACTCGACGCCCACCCTCGGATCGGTGAGCGAGCGGCGGGTCCGAGTCAGGAAGCGACCTGGTCGCGGGCCGAGCAGGCCGCCGCCCAGGGGGCCGATGATGAGCTGAAACAGGCCAACATCGACTACGAGGACCGCTTCGGCCACGTCTTCCTCATCTGTGCCACCGGCCTCGACGCGCCGACCATCCTCGCCGCCGCGCGCCGCAGGCTCGCCAACAACGAGGACACCGAGCGGGTCGAGGTCCGTGCGGAAATGCGCAAGATCGTGGCGATAAGACTCGCCAAGCTGGGGGACCGGTGACGACGCTGTCGACCCACATCCTCGACACCGGCACCGGCCGACCCGCCGCCGGTGTCGAGGTTCGCCACGACGTGCGCCGCGACGGCGACTGGCGGGAGATGGGCCGCGCGATCACCGACGCCGACGGGCGGATCTCCGGGTGGACGGCCGAGGAAGGCGAACACCGATTGGTCTTCGACACCGCGGGGTACTTCGGACAGACGGCGTTCTACCCGGAGGTCGTGGTGACCTTCCAGGTGCGAGACGACGGCCACCACCATGTCCCGCTGTTGATCAGCGGATTCGGGTACTCGACCTACCGGGGGAGCTGATGGGGAGTCTGGAGCTCGGCGCCAACCAGTACGGGAAGGCCGAATGCAGGCTGGTCCGGGTCGACCGGGACACCGACACGCACGCCATCACCGACCTCAACGTCACCACGACGCTGGCCGGTGACCTCGCCGCGACCCATCTGACCGGCGACAACAGCGGTGTGCTGCCCACCGATACGCAGAAGAACACCGTCTACGCCTTCGCACGGGACGGGGTGGGGGAGATCGAGGCCTTCGCGCTGCGGCTGGTGCGGCACTTCGTGACCGCCGCGCCGACCATCTCCCGCGCACGCGTGCGGATCGAGCAGTACACCTGGGACCGGATGGGCGCCCACTCGTTCAGCCGCGGCGCGGGCACCCGGACCGCCACGGCGACCGCCGAGGGCGACCAGGCCTGGGTGGTGTCCGGCGTGTCCGACCTGGTCGTGCTCAACACCACCGGCTCGGAGTTCCACGGTTTCCCCCGCGACCGCTACACCACCCTCGCCGAGACCAGCGACCGCATCCTCGCCACCGCGGTCACCGCCGTCTGGCGCCACGCCGGTCCGGACCAAGACTGGGCGGTGTCGTTCGACGGCGCCAAACAACGTCTGCTGACAGCTTTCGCCGACACACACAGCCTTTCCCTGCAACAGACCTTGCACGCCATGGGCGAACGCGTGCTCGACGGCGACGACACCCTGGCGGAGATCAAGCTGACGCTGCCCAACAAACACCACTTCCTCGTCGACCTTGCCCCCTTCGGCCTGGACAACCCGGGCGAGGTGTTCTACGCCGCGGACCGTCCCTATGGGCTGATTGAGGGCACGGTTCGCCGCTCCGACGCCCCCGACGCCGGTCTGGCGTGGTGGTGACCGTGGACTTCCTCCGACCGGCCACCCTCGCCGAAGCGTTGCGCGCCAAGGCCGAACACCCTGGCGCCGCGCCGATCGCGGGTGGCACCGACGTCATGGTCGAGCTGAACTTCGACAAGCGCCGCCCCGAGGCCATCATCGACCTCACCGGCATCCCTGAACTGTCCATTTGGGAGCGACAGGACGACGTGATCCGGTTGGGCGCGGGGGTCTCCTACGCGCGGATCATCGCCGAGCTGGGTGACGAGCTGCCGGGTCTGGCGATGGCGTCGCGCACTGTCGGGTCGCCGCAGATCCGCAACCGCGGCACCGTCGGCGGCAACCTCGGCGCGGCCTCGCCCGCAGGCGACGCGCACCCGCCGCTGCTGGCCTGCGGCGCCGAGATCGAGCTGGCCTCCGAGCGGGGGAGCAGAACCGTTCCCGCCGCCGAGTTCTTCACCGGCCCCAAGCGGTCCGTCCTGGCCGACGACGAGCTGATCGTCGCCGCGCGCGTGCCGGTCGCCACGGGACCGCAGCAGTTCGCCAAGGTCGGCACCCGCAACGCGATGGTGATCGCGGTCTGCTCGTTCGGCCTGGCGCTGCACCCCGTGCGACGGGCCGTCGGCACCGGGATCGGCTCGGCCGGGCCGACCCCGCTGCGGGCGACCGACGCGGAGGAGTATCTCGCCGACGAGGCGGACTGGGATTCGCGCGACCCCCTGTCCGACACCGTGCTGCGCCGGTTCGGCGAGCTGGTCGGGCAGGCCGCGCGGCCGATCGACGACGTGCGGGGCACCGCGGCGTACCGGCGGCACGCGTTGGGCGTGTTGGGGCGGCGGACGCTGGCGTGGGCGTGGACGCAGTATCAAGCGGGGAGCTGATAGCGATGCGGGTGAGTGTGGAGGTCAACGGCGAGCAGCGCGACGCCGACGACGTGTGGGAAGGCGAGAGCCTGCTGTACGTGCTGCGGGAGCGGCTGGGCCTGCCCGGCTCGAAGAACGCGTGCGAGCAGGGTGAGTGCGGCTCGTGCACGGTCTTCCTCGACGACGTCGCGGTCTGCGCGTGCCTGGTCGCGGCGGGTCAGGCGCACGGGCGTCGCGTGCGCACCGTCGAAGGGCTGGCGGGCGCGGATGAGTTGGACCCCGTGCAGCAGGCCTACGTCGAAACGGGCGCGGTGCAGTGCGGCTTCTGCACGCCCGGCCTGATCGTGGCCACCCATGACCTCATCCAGCGCGTCCCGTCGCCCACCGACGCGGAGATCCGCGAGTCGCTTGCCGGGAACCTCTGCCGCTGCACCGGATACGAGAAGATCCTCGACGCGGTGCGGCTGGCTGCGTCCAGAATGGAGGGTTCCTCGTGAGGACCGTCATCGATGGCGCCGCGATAGCCACCGTCGACGCCGCGGGCACCGAACACACCGACGGATACGTGGTCGTCAACGGCGGCCTGATCGAGTCGGTCGGCGCCGGACCCGCCCCGGCCGACCTGCCCGCCGACCACCGGGTCGACGGGCGCGGCTGCCTGGTCACCCCAGGGTTCGTCAACACCCACCACCATCTGTACCAGTGGGCCACGCGCGGCATGGCCCAGCAGTCGGACCTGTTCGACTGGCTGGTGCGCCTCTACCCGGTGTGGGCGGGGCTCGATGAGGAGATCACCCGCGCGGCCGCCGCGGCGGGACTGGTTCGCTTGGCGCGCACGGGATGCACGACCGCGGCCGACCACCACTACATCTTCCCGAGCGGTGTCGGCGACCTGCTCGGCGCCACCGTCGACGCGGCCCAGACCGTCGGCATCCGCCTGCACGCGGTACGCGGCTCGATGGACCGCGGCACCTCCGCGGGCGGGCTGCCGCCGGACTCGCTGGTCGAGGACACCGCCGCCGCGCTCGACGGCACCGGCGAGGCGATCGCCCGCTGGCACGACGCCTCGCGCGGGTCGTTCATCCGGATCGCGGTCGGGCCGTGCTCGCCGTTCTCGGTCAGCGCGGACCTGATGTCCGGGGCGGCCGAGGTGGCGCGGGCGGCGGGCGTGCGGATGCACACCCACCTCGCCGAGACGGTCGAGGAAGAGAAGCAGTGCCTGGCCGAGTACGCGTGCACGCCGGTCGAGTACGCCGAGCGGCTGGGCTGGATCGGCCCGGACGTGTGGCTGGCCCACGGCGTGCACCTGTCCGACGGCGCGATCCGCACACTCGGGTCGAGCCGGACCGGCATCGCGCACTGCCCCACGTCGAACTCGCGGCTCGGCGCGGGCATCGCCAGGGTCGCCGACATGCTGGCCGCGGGTGTTCCGGTCGGTCTCGGCGCGGACGGCGCGGCGTCCAATGAGGACGGTGGATTGGGCGGGGAACTGCGTCAGGCCATGTATCTGGCCCGGCTGCGTGACGGCGCGGGCGCGCTCGACGCCCGGCGCGCGCTGTGGCTGGCGACCATGGGTGGCGCGGCATGCCTTGGCAGACAAGAGGAATTGGGCTCGCTGGAGCCGGGCAAGCTCGCCGACGTCGCGGTCTGGCGGCTGACCGGCGTCGAGCACGCGGGCATCGCCGATCCCGTGGCCGCCTTGGTGTTCGGGGCGCTGCCGCCGCTGGCGCTGCTGCTCGCGGGCGGGCACGCGGTGATCGAGGACGACGAGTCGTGCCTGGTCACCGAGTCCGACGTCGCGCGCGATCTCAATGTCGCGAGTCAGCGGCTGGCGCGCAAGGCGGGGATGCTGCGATGACGCGCTCGGCGGTGGAGACCCGCGGCGGTGTCGGCCAGAGCCCGACCCGGCCCGACGGCGGCCTGAAGGTCAAGGGCGAGTTCGCCTACTCGTCGGACCTGTTCGCCGACGAGATGCTGTGGGGCGCGACGCTGCGCAGCCCGCACCCGTACGCCCGGATCAAGCTGATCGGCGTCGGTGGCGCGCTGCGGATCCCCGGTGTGCACGCGGTGCTGACCCACGCCGACGTGCCGGGCCGCAACCGCTTCGGCCTCGAATTCCCGGACCAGCCGGTCCTCGCCGAGGATGTCGTGCGCTACCAGGGCGAACCAGTCGCGATCGTGGCCGCCGACCACCCCGAGACCGCCCGCCGCGCCGCCGCGGCCATCGAGGTCGAGTACGAGGTCCTCGACCCGGTCACCGACCCCGCCGCGGCGCTGCGGCCGGACTCGGCGGTCCTGCACCCGGCGCACGAGACCGGCAACGTGGTGCGGCACGTGCGGATCCGCCGCGGCGAACAGGGCCTGCGCGCGCCGGTCGTGGTCACCGGCGAGTACACCGTCGGCATGCAGGACCAGGCCTTCCTCGGCCCGGAGTCCGGGCTCGCGGTGCCCGCCGATGACGGCGGGATCGACCTGTTCGTGGCCACCCAGTGGCTGCACGTCGACCAGTCGCAGGTCGCCGAGTCGCTCGGGCTGCCCCCGGAGAAGGTGCGGATCACCCTGGCGGGCGTCGGCGGCGCGTTCGGCGCGCGCGAGGACCTGTCCATGCAGGTCCACGCGTCGATGCTGGCACTGCACACGGGCAAGCCGGTGAAGATGGTCTACGGGCGCGAGGAGTCGTTCTTCGGGCACGTCCACCGGCACCCGGCGGTGCTGACCTACGAGCATGGCGCCACCGAGGACGGCAGGCTGCTCTACGTCAGCGCCCGAGTCCTGTTCGACGGCGGCGCCTACGCGTCGAGCACCACCGCCGTGGTCGCCAACGCGGCCACCCTGGGCGTCGGGCCCTACGAGGTACCGTCCGTCCACATCGACTGCTACGGCGTCTACACCAACAACCCGCCCTGCGGCGCCATGCGCGGATTCGGCGCGGTGCAAGCATGTTTCGCCTATGAGTCCCAAATGGACAAACTGGCCGAGGCGGTCGGAATGGACCCGGTCGCGCTGCGCGTGCTCAACGCCGTCAGCGAGGGCTCGACGATGCCGACCGGCCAGGTGATCGACTCGGCCGCGCCGGTCGCCGAACTGCTCGAACTCGTCCGGTCCAAGCCCATGCCCGCTCCCGCCGCCGACGACCTGCGCGAGATGCCCGGCGGCGTGTCGAACACGACCCACGGCGAAGGCGTCGTGCGCGGCGTCGGCTATGGGATCGGGATCAAGAACGTCGGCTTCTCCGAGGGTTTCGACGACTACTCGACCGCGCGGGTTCGGCTGGAGGTCGTGGCGGGCGAGCCGGTCGTCTCGGTGCACACCGCCGCCGCCGAGGTCGGCCAAGGCCTGGTGACCCTCCAAGCTCAGATCGCGCGGACCGAACTGGGCGTGGAGAAAGTGACCGTGCTGCCCGCCGACACCAGCGTCGGCAGCGCCGGATCCAGCTCGGCCTCCCGCCAGAGCTACGTCACCGGCGGCGCGGTCCAGGCCGCCTGCCAGGCCGTGCGCGCGTCCCTGGACGAACTCGGCCACGGCGACATCGTCAGTGTCCTTGGCGACCGCGTCATCGAGCACACCGTCGAGTGGCGCCACCGCCCGACGCAGCCGCTCGACTCGCACGGGCAGGGCACCGCACACGTCCAGTACGCCTTCGCCGCCCATCGGGCCGTGGTGGACGTCGACGTCGAACTCGGCCTGGTGCGCGTGGTCGAACTGGCGTGCGCGCAAGACGTGGGGAAGGCGATGAACCCGCAGGCCGTGCTCGGCCAGATCCAAGGCGGGTCGGCGCAGGGGCTGGGACTGGCGGTGATGGAGGAGATCCAGGTGGTGGACGGCAAGGTCCGCAACCCGTCCTTCACCGACTACCTGATCCCCACGATCCTCGACATGCCCCCGATGCCGATCGACGTCCTCGAACTGGCCGACCCCCACGCGCCTTACGGCTTGCGTGGCGTCGGCGAACCACCGACCATCTCCGCGACCCCCGCCATCGTCGCGGCGATCCGAGCGGCGACCGGCCTGGCGCTGACCAGGATCCCAGTGCGTCCGGAGCACATCACCGGCACCTGAACCCGCCCCAGAGGGACCGCAGGTCCCTGCATTTCCCCCTGCACCCTCGTCCTGGCAATCCCTTATCCGGAAACAGCGATGTCAATGGTCAGCTCCGCTGATCGCGCAGCGACGCCGCAGGCGCCATTGACATCGCTGTTTCCGGATAAGACGCTGAAAAACGAGGGAGCGCCCCCAGCACTCGAAGCACGAACGAGCCCACTCAACCTGAGAGATCAAGATGATCAGCACAGAACGCATCGAGTTCAACTCGGCCGATGTCCCGTTGGTCGGCACGCTGCGAGTCGCAGACAACCCCATCGGCGCGGTCGCGCTGAGCGGGCCGTTCACCGGAGTCAAGGAACAAGTCGTCGGCCGGTACGGCGACCGGCTCGCCGAGGCGGGGATTACCACGTTCGCCATCGACCATCGGGGTTTCGGTGAGAGCGGCGGCAGGCGGGGGCACGAGGACAGCCAGGGCAAGCTCGCCGACCTGCGCGCGGCCGTCGACGTGCTCGCCGCGCGGCCGGACGTCGACGCCGACCGGATCGGGCTGGTCGGGGTCTGCCTCGGCGGCGGCTACGTCGTGCGGGCCGCCGCGACGGATCCGCGGGTCAAGGCGGTCGCGGGCATCGCAGGGGCCTACAACAGCCCCGCGTTCTTCGCCGAGGGCATGGGGATCGACAACTACCGTGGCGCGCTGGGGTCGTTCCTCGCCGCCTATGACGAGGTGATCCCGGCGGTCGCGCCGGACAACGGCGAGGCCGCGATGTCCGGCGACGAGCCGTACTCCTACTACGGCACCGAGCGTTCGACCGCCGAGCACTGGCGCAACGAGGTCACCCGCGGGTCGCTGCACTCGCTGATGACCTTCGACGCCCTCGGCGCCGCCGATCTGCTCGGCGCGACCCCGCTGCTGGTGGTGCACGGCAAAGTCGACCTGTACTGCTCGCCGGTGCTGGCCGAGCGGCTGCACGCGCGGACCCCGGGGGAGAAGGAGATCGTCTGGCTCGACGCGAACGAGCACGTCGACCTCTACGACGTAGAGCCGTACGTGACCCAGGCCGTCGACGCGACCGCGACGTTCCTGCACAAGCATCTGGTCACCCAGGGTTAAGATCAATTTAGCGAGATTGACCCGAATGGACGATAGGGGTTGTCAGTAGGCTGGCCCAGACCATTCCCCCGATTCCGAGGTTGAATCGTGACTGACACGGCGAGCTGGGTTCCCGAAGGCGTGAACACCGAACTCCCCAGCGCGGCTCGGGTATACGACTATCTGCTTGGCGGCGGCCACAACTTCGCCGGCGACCGCGCGCTGGCCGAGAAGCTGGTGACCATGGTCCCCGCGCGGGACATGGCCCGGCTCAACCGGGCGTTCCTGCGCCGGGCCGTGCTGTTCCTGCTCGAACAGGGGATCACCCAGTTCCTTGACCTCGGCTCCGGCATCCCGACGGTCGGCAACGTCCACGAGGTGGCCCAGGCGGTCGACCCGGAGGCCAAGATCCTCTACGTCGACTACGAGCCGGTCGCGGTCGCGCACAGCGAACTGATGCTCGACGGCAACCACAACGCCGCGGTGCTGCAGGCCGACATGCGTGAGCCGGAGAAGATCCTGCAGTCTCCGCAGGCGCGCGCGCTGCTCGACCTGGACAAGCCGCTGGGCCTGCTCATGGTCGGCGTCGTGCAGTTCATCCCCGACACCGACGACCCGTGGGCGCTCGTCGCGCGCTACCGCGAGGTGATCGCGCCCGGCAGCTACCTGGCGATGTCCGCGTTCACCTGGGACAACGCACCGGAGGGGATGAAGGGCGCGGTCGAGCTGTTCCGCAACAGCCAGGACCCGATCTTCCCGCGCACGCACGGGGAGATCACTCGGATGCTCGAAGGGCTCGACCTGGTCGAGCCGGGCCTGGTCTACACCCCGCAGTGGCGGCCCGAGCGGCCGGAGGACGTGGCCGACGCCGAGCGCTCGAACCTCTACGCGGGTGTCGCCCACAAGCCGGGAGCGCCGTCGACCGACTGAGCCGAACACCCGCGCAGAGTGCGCTTCGAGTGGCGGAAAGTACCCGATCGGGTGCACAGTGTTCGTGCCGACAGCGTTGTCGGTACTGACTGCGCTCAAGCGCATCGCGGGCTCAGCTGATTCGGACCCAAGGACACCCCCGATGACCAGCCAACCGGACGGTTCCCGTGGACCGTGCTGAGCTGGCCAGGAGGTGGGCCACCGCGCTGAACCGGGTCGTGTATGTGGCGCGCTCGCGCGACGACATCGAACGCGGCCTCGGGGACTTGGTGGCCCGGCTGTCGGCCTGCCTGCGCGCGGGAGCCGACCAGTCCGCCGCGGTCGACATCGGTGGCGAACTGGTGCGGACGGGCTTCACCAGGGCCGACTGCCTGCGCGTGTCCATCGACGTCCTCGGGCCCGGTCTGTCCGAAATGGAGGGTCTGCCCGCCAAGCGGGTGGTGCCGACCCTGGCCGCGATGGCCGCCGGGTTCACCGAGGGCACCCGCGACCGGCTGTTCTCCGACCAGGAGGACATCCGCAGCGCCTTCGTGCGGGCCAAGGAGAACGTCGAGCGCGACCTGCAGGCCAGCGAGGCGCGCTTCCAGGACGTGTTCGCCACGTCGGCGCTGGGGATGCTGATCACCGATCTCGGCGGCGGCGTGGTGCGGGCCAACGAGGCGATGGAACAGATGCTCGGCTACAAGCCGGGCACGATGTTCCGCAAACGCCTCGACCTCATCTTCCATCCCGACGAGGCACGGTTCCTGCGATCCCGCTATGTCGAACTCGTCGACGCCGAATACGAGTCGGTCCGCGAGCGCACCAAGTTCCTGCGCGCCGACGGTGAGATCGCGTGGGTGCGGGTGTCGGTGACCCTGCTGCGCGACCGCGACGGCATCGCCGACCACCACGTGACGATGGTCGAGGACGTCTCCGACCTGCACCTGATCGAGCAGAAGCTGAGCTTCCAGACCACCCACGACCTGCTCACCGGCCTGTCGAACCGGCAGTCCTTCGAGAGCAAGCTGGAGGAACTGCTCGCGGGCGGCCAGGTCACGGTGTTCCACATCGGACTCGACGACCTGGTCGGGGTGAACACCGGCCTCGGCCGCGACGCGGGCGACCGGCTGCTGCAGGTGAGCACGAGCAGGCTGAAGTCGATCATCGGCGCCGACGCGATCCTGGCCAGGCTGGCCGGGGACGAGTTCGCCTTCGTCGTGCGCGGCATCCCCGACGTCGCCGCGCTGGCCGCGGAGGTCAACGACTCGCTGGCCGAGGCGACCTATGTGGACGGACAGGGGATCGCGAGCACGGCGACCGTCGCGGTGTATCCCGCGCCCGCGTCGACCGACCCGGCCGACGTCCTGCGCGCCACCGAGACCACCCTGCGGCGACTCAGGGGGCAGGGCCGCAGGCAGTGGGGCCTGGTCGACGCCACGGTCGACGACCCGCTGCGCGCCCAGTCCCGCCTCGCCGCGGCCATCCCGGGCGCGTGGGAGAACGGGGAGCTGGAAGTCGACTACCAGCCCGTCGTGGACCTGTGCTCGGGCGAACTGGTGGCCGTCCAGGCGCTGCTGCGGTGGGACAGCCCGGTGCACGGGAAGTTCACCCATTCGTGCTGCCGCGAGATCTTGGCCGACTCCGGCCTCGGCGTCCACGTCGACCAGTGGGCCCTCGGCGCCGCGGCCGAGCGGCTGACGGACTGGCCCAAGGCGCCGCGGTTGTACGTCGACCTGTCATCGGAGCTGTCGGCCGACCCGGACCTGGTGCGCACCGTCCGCCGCGCGCTGACCCCGGAGGGGGTCACCTTGGGCTTCCCGATCGCCGCGCTGGCCGACAGCCAGGCCGAGGACAACCTGGACGTCCTGATCGACCTGGGCATCCAACTCGTGCTCACCGACTTCGGCGCGGCCCGCGGGGATCTGGCAGCGGTCGAGGACTACCCGGTGCACGGGGTCCGGCTGGCCGAGAGCGTCGTCGCCCGCGTCGGTGTGGCGCCGGACCCGAAGTCGCTGTTCGTGCGGTCGCTGGTGGACCTGATCCCGATGGTCCGCTCGGCGGGCCGAACCGTGCTGGTCGGCTCGGTCGACACCGCGGCTCAGGCCGAATGGTGGGCCGCGGCGGGCGCGGACCTGGCGGTCGGCACCCACTTCGGCCGTCCGGACTCGCTGGCGAACCTGCTGGCTTGACCTTCAGTTAAGTCGAGGTGCCACGGTGTTCGTGTGGAGACGACAACTGAGGACACCCGGCTCGCGGCGATCGAGCGGGTGGTCGCGGCCGTGCAGCACGCGCAGCGCAATGAACTGGTCGAAGAGTTCGTCGGCCTGTTCCGACCCGACGCGATCTGGACCACCGGCCACGGCAAACGCCTCATCGGCCGCGACGAGATCGCCGCGTTCACCCGAAAGGTCCTGCCCGGCGCGATGACGGAGCTGCTGCCGAGCTACGAGGTGGAGCACGTGTTGTTCCTGCGCCCCGACGTCGCCGCGGTGAAGGTGCGGCAGCGGTATCTGGACGCCGACGGCCGACAGGTCGGCTCAGCGGGCAGCCCGCTCTACGTCATGACCGAGGAGGACGGCCGGTGGCGACTGGCCGCCTGCCAGAACACCGAGGTCGTCGACCCCTGATCCGGGCCGCCTGCCCGACGGTTCTCAGGCGGCCACGGCGACGGAGTCGAGGGCGGCGATGCCCTCATTGGTGAGTACGGCGGGGACGAGCCTGCCGAAGGGGCCCTCGCTGGCGGCGATGAACCCGTCGTGGGTGAGGACGTGGGCGCTGAACTGGTCGCAGCACGGGACGCCGTCGATGTAGAGGTCCGGCTCGCGGCTACAGCTGATCTGCGCCCGTCCCGCGGCGACGGCGCGCAGCATGGCCAGTGCGCGGTGGCTCAGTTCGTGCGGTTCGCTCGACATTTCAGGTTCCCCCCTGCGGTGGATACTTCGTGTGGTGCTGCTTTGGATGCTTGACCCCGTCACTTGGTTGCATCGGAAGCCACACCGGTCGATGTTACAAAGCGTGACCAAAACGCGTTGTACATCTTGTTAGAGACCGCGGGGTTGTGAGCAGATACCTGTTTACGGAAGCTGATCCGGCGAGTTGAGGCCGAACAGGATCCGCCGCATCACGTCCGGATCGGTCGTCATCGGCTCATCGGGCGCCACCGCCCGAGCCGCCTGCGATGGCTTGCGCTGCCGCCGCGGCAACGGCACGGCCGACGCGCTCATGCCACTGGGCAGCGCCAGCGCGCACCAGACCACGAAGCGCCCGGGCCCCACCTGGGCCGTCCCCGCCCGCATGACCCCCGGAATCGCAGGCGTCGGCACCGCCCTGGGCGTCTCCACCTCGAAGATCAGATCCGCCCCCGACAACCGCACCCGAGCCGTAACCATCCCCGGCGCCGCCGGATTCGCCGAGGCGACCACCGCCTCGGTGATCGCCCGCGCCGCCCGGGCGGCGATATCGCGCATGTCGCGGAGGGACCACTCGGTGAGGGAGAACCGCACGAACATCTCCGCACACCCGACCGCGCTCGGCAGGGCGACCAGCTGCAGGTCATCGACCTGTTCGGTCCGGTCGTTCATCGGCCTCTCCCTCCACGCGTGCGCAAGATGGTGCCACGGGCCCTCACCCGACCGGGACCCCGGGCGGCACCTTTCACTCCCCGTGTGCGGGCATTCCGCCACCGTGACCGTGAAGTTCGTGCGAAGGTGACAAACATGCGTCCGTTAGCCGACTCAGGTCACCCGTTCGATGCAGAGTTCGAGATCGAATCGGACGGTGACCGCTTGGCGCTGGTCCTGAAGAGCGCAGGTGGGAAGATCCCCGGCCGCACTCGGTCGCGGAACTCGGACTACGTGCCTGCGTTGGAGGCGCTGCTGGCTCGCCTGGCCTATCGCTCGGCAGTGATCGAAGCTGCGGTAGTGGCCTCGGCGAAGGTTCGGGACCGGCCGCAGAGCGAACTGTCGCTGATTGATGGGCCGATCGCACTGCACCTGGGCGTCGACGTGGCTGACTTGAGGAAGATGTTGACCACTCGGCAAGGGCGGATCGGCCAAGCGGAGGGCGCGAAAAGTGACGGGAACAACCGAAAGCGCATCCGGTTGATTCTCGACGTCCCCGACTACGGGCCGGGCGACTCGGCGCGACTCGGCGAAGACCTGCGCAGCCCGATCTACAGCGCGGACCGGGTCCTGGATGGCATCGAGGCTGTCGACAGCACGACCAAGGCGATCACGGTGCTGTGGGCGTGCGGGCGGCTTGCGGCGGGCGACGGACCTCTGTTCGTGCGGTCCGAGTTCGCGGCTGAGGTTGCAGGCTTGATCGCCGAGTTCGGTTCGGCGACCACAGTGGACCCGCTTGTTCAGCTGGGCAGTCATCCGGATTTCTGGGAGTTGCCCACCGAGGCTGAGGCGGGCTTCACCGCAGGCGCTGCCACCCTGTTGACCAACCCGGTGATCCGCGAGCAGGCGATCGGGATCCTCAAGCGGAATCACCTTCGCGTGGTTGCTGACCTCCCCGCCTTGCTGGACCGAGTCGGAGTCACGGGGCGATCGCCGATAGTCGACATCGGCAACGCGGTGGCATCGATGACCGGAACCAAGCTGCGGGTACTCCCGCCGGACACTCTCGACCAGCTGCGTTCAGCGGTGCACCGGTTTGAGCAGGCTGACCTGCGGATGATCATCGTCGGCAGCGGCGACACGGCGACCTGTGCGCTCTGCGGACACGAGTTCCCGCTGCGGTACCTGGTGGCTGCCCACATCAAGCCCCGTTCCCAGTGCACCGACGGTGAGCGCCGGGACCTGCAGAACGTTGCGATGCCTGCCTGCGTGTTCGGCTGCGACATGCTGTTCGAGACCGGCCACATCACCGTCGACCCCACCGGCTTGATCCGCACCGGGGCTGCTCATCCGGACGGGCGTTTCGCGGACTTGGTCATGAGTCTGAGTGGCACCATGTGCGCGGCGCACCGAGATGAGACCGAGCCTTACTTCGCCTGGCACCGCACGAACCGGTTCCTGGGCCTGGTCAGGTAAGCAGCCGGACCAGTTCCACCGCCGCCACGACTAGGACCAAGCCGACGACGGCAGCGGATCGGCGGCCGTCGCCGGGGTTGCTGCGGATCAGGATGAGGAACAGCAGGCAGACGGCGACTGTGGCGACCGTGATCAGGATCGGGTCGTCGATTTTCAGGCGGATGACGACGGCGGCGAGGCCCAGTGCGGCCAGTGTTGTGCGCGTCCATGCCAGGGTTGTGCGTTCGATGTGGGCGCTCATCGGCTGAGGATCACGATGAGGACGACCAGCGCCGCGCCCAGTAGGCCGCTGACCAGGACCGCCGCCAAAGTCGGTGCGGGCAGTGGGCGATCGGTGCGCATGGCGCGTTCGGTACGGGCCCAGCGGAACCAGCCGCCTGCCACCGCTACGGCTCCCAGGAGTACGAGACCGGCCGCGAGCCAGCGGCGGGCAGTGTCGGGCATCGGGAGGGTCACGGCGTCGACCACCACGCCTGCGGCGACCAGGGCTAGGCCGGTGCGGACCCAGGCGAGCATGGTGCGCTCGTTGGCCAAGGAGAAGCGGGCATCCGGGTCGGTGCCGACGCCGTAGACCTGGTGGGGCCAGCGTTTGTCCATGGGGTGATCCTGCCCGTTGTGGTACGCGCGGGCCGGGTGACCGGTGGGTGGGCCGGGCTGGCCGGTGATCGGGATCTGCGAGGGGGCGGCCATGTTCGACGGCGCCCTCGACGCTGATCAGCGGCGGGTGGCTGAGCGGTTGACCCGGCTGGCCGCCGACCTGCGCCGTCGCGGGCTCGTGCGCGGGGTCTATGTGTGGGGTCCGGTCGGGCGCGGCGGACCTGGCTCACGACCGTCTTGTTCGACGCCGTCGGCGGCCGGAAGCGTCGACTGCACTTCCACGAGTTCTTTCGCGACTTCCACGCCGGCTACGCGCGCTATCGGCACCAGCGCGGGCGGTCGATCACGCCGTCGACGAGGTGATCGGCAGCTGCCGTCTGCTCTGCTTCGACGAGTTCCACTTGCACGACCCCGGCGATGCGATGCTCGTCGCCGCCGTGTTCAGGGTGCTGGTCGATCGCGGGATCGTGTTGCTGACGACGTCGAAGCCGAACCGTGGCCGGACTTGGTCTCGGCGGCCGTCCCGATCGATCTCGCCCGCACCGCGAGCAGGTTGGCGCTGCTCTAGCGGTAGCCCTCCAAGGTCTGCGTGATGCCGTCCTCGTAGGGCGTCGCTCGGGCGCCGAGCTGGGCGATCTTGGTGCTGTCGACGATGAACGGTTCCTCGAACTCGTACCGCATCTCGCGTAGTTCCCGCACAGTCGGGTTGACCACGCCCAGCGCCCACAGCACGAGGTCGGGCACCGACCGAACCGCGCCGCTGGTGCCCGCCGCCGCGTAGGCCAGGTTCACCAGCTCGCGGGTGGTCTTCTCTGCAGGGTCGTTGGGCAGGTGCCAGACCTGGCCCGCCGCGACCGGGTGTTCGCCGAGTATCGCCAGGCCCGCGCCGATGTCGGGGACGTAGGTGTAGGTGTGCGGCTGGTCCGGGTCGCCGAGGACCGAGGCTGACTTGCCTTTCAGGACGGACCGGAACACGCGGTCGCCGAGGTTGGACTGTGCGCCGCCGCGTGGGCCGTAGTAGTCGCTGGCCCGCCCTATCGCGACCTCGACGCGACCTGCCGTGTGCGCGGCCAGCAGGTCGTCGGCCATCCGGCCCCGCAGCTTGCCTTTGACCGTATGGGCCGCGTGGGGCCGGTCCTCGGTGAACGCCGACCCGGCGGCGTGGCCGTACATGTACACGTTTTCCAGGCTCACTATCCGCGCCCCGGCCGCCTCCGCCGCGGCGAGCACGCCCGCCTGCAGGGCGGGGAAGCGGTCGACCCACTCGTGGTAACCCGGGTTGAGCACCTGGTAGACGACTCGGGCGCCCTCGGCGACGCGGGTGGCGAAGGCCGGGTCGGCCGCGTCGCCGCGGACCACCTCGACGCCGTCGGGGACCGGTGCCGAGCCGGACCGGTTGACCACCCGGATCCTGGACTCGCCGCGCGAGCGCAGCGCGTCGACCAGCGCGAGGCCGATGGCGCCGGAGCCGAACACCACGTGTCGGACAGACAAGTCACTTCTCGATTCGGATCAGCAGCAACCCGGCCAGGGCGCTGTGGACGAGGGCGCCGGAACCGCCGAAGACGGTGCATTGGCGGCTGACGTCGACGCCCGCGAGCGTCGTCACCAGCCACCCCAAAGCCCACAGCGCGGGTGCGGCGATCACCCAGATGACCCGGCCGCGGCCGCTGAGCACCAGCGCTTGGGCAGGGCCGACGACCAGGCCGGTGATCGCGCCCTGGACGACCAGATCGCCGAGACCGGTGCCGAAGCCAACCGCGGTCGCGCCGACGGTCAGACCCGCCGCCATGCCCGCGCTGGTGGCCACGGTCCAGAGCTGCGGCAGCCCGCCCGCCAGCGCCTGCGCGGCGCCGATCACCAGACCGGTCACCGCGCCGCCGACGAGCGCGGCCACGGGGTCGTCGACCCGTCCGCCCGCCGCGGCCAGGCCGAGCAGCCCGGCGGGCGGGAAGGCGAGGAAAGCGGCGACCAGGCGCGGCCACCGCTTTCTCTGTACGGTGTGCAGGAAAGTGCTCACGCGACTATGTTGTACGGCGTACAGAGAAAAGTCAAGGTGAGGTGGTCGCCCAAATGTCGCCCGGGGTTTCACAGTCGTTGTGCGGTGGGAGGAGCCCGAGCGCCTAGGGTCCCCCGAAACGCGGCAATACTGGAGGCTGCCCTACATGACCGAAATGCTGACCGAGCGCCGCGGTAGCGACTTCGCCGTGCTCGCCCGTTCGATCAAGGAACTGGGCCTGCTCGACCGTCGCTATGGCTACTACGCCACCCGTATCGGGCTTACGGCGCTGTCCTTGGCCGCTTTGGCGGTCGGGTTCGTCTGGGTCGGCGACTCGTGGTGGTCGTTGTTCCTCGCGGTGGCCGCGTCGTTCGTCACGACGCAGTTCGCCTTCCTCGGCCACGATGCCGGGCACCGGCAGATCTTCACGTCCAAGCGGCGCAACGACTGGGTCGGCTACGGCTGTGGCGCGGTCACCGGGATCAGCTACCAGTGGTGGGTGGGCAAGCACAACCGACACCACCAGAACCCGAACCACGAGGACGAAGATCCCGACATCGACATCCCTGCGCTGGCGTTCAGCCGCGACCAGGCCCGCACCAAGTCCGGCCCGCTGCGCTGGATCGCCGCGTACCAGGCCTACCTGTTCATCCCGCTGCTGATGACCCAGGCCGTCATGCTCAAGAGCGCGGGCCTCGAGGCCGCGGTCGAGGGTTCGATCAAGGGCTTGAAGCGTGAGGTGGCACTGCTCGCCACGCATGTGGCCTGGTACCTGGCCGCGGTGTTCCTGGTGCTCTCGCCGGGCAAGGCCGTGCTGTTCATCCTGATCCACCAGGGCCTGATGGGCATCCACCTTGGCATGTCGTTCGCGCCGAACCACAAGGGTATGCCGATCATCCCGCAGGGCGAGAAGTTGGACTTCCTGCGCAAGCAGGTGCTGACCTCGCGCAACATCCTCGGCAGGCGCTGGGTCGACATCATCCTCGGCGGGCTGAACTACCAGATCGAGCACCACCTGTTCCCGAGCATGCCCAGCGTCAGCCTGCGGCACGCGCAGCCGGTGGTCCAGCGCTTCTGTGAAGGCCGTGGCGTCTCCTACACGCACACGGACTTCATGACCTCCTACGGCGACGTGCTGCGCCACCTGCACGACGCGGGTGCGCCGCTGCGGGAGAAGGTCAAGACAGCCTGAGTGCTTCGTCGCCGCTGAGGCAGCCCCCGGTCGTCAGGTCGAGATTCGCCAGCGACGCCAGGTGGGCTTCCTCGGTGGCGGCGGCGACGCATTCGCGCACGACGTGGACGGTCAGGCCCAGATCCGTTCCGTGGCGCGCGGTCTGCTCGACGGTGAGGTTGGTGGCGACCCCGGTGATGAACACCGTGTCGATGCCGCGCTCGCCCAGCCAGGCCATCAGGTCATTGCCCGCCAGGCCGGACAGTTTCTGGTTGTCGACCACGTGGTCGGCTTGGTCGCGCATGTCCTCGATCAGTGCGGCGCCGGGCGCGTCCGGGCGGAACGAGTCCTGAGCCTGGCCGACCGCTGCCATGAATCCGGTGTTGCGGACCAACTCGCCCTCGCCCGCGGGGATCGTGAACCGGGTGAAGACCACTGGCAGTTCGGCCGCGCGGGCCCGCTCGTGGAACGCGACGGCGCGGTCGACCACGCCACTGGCGGCCACCGGCGCGGCGAGCATGCCGCCGAAGAATCCCTCCGGCTTGATCACGTTGACCTGCCAGTGCAGGGCGAGGACGGCGGCGCGGCGCGGTTCGGTCGTCATGGCGGTGATCTTGCCAGATGCTCTCTTCACGAATAGGTAGAACGTGTTCTAGAGTGCGGGGGTGGCCCGTCGGCACCCGAGCAGCGAGGTATGCCCATGAATCACCCCGACTATGTCGTCGTAGGTGCTGGTAGTGCGGGGTGTGCGGTGGCCGGGAGGCTGGCCGCGAGCGGGGCTGAGGTGGTCTTGCTCGAGGCAGGCCCTGGTGACAAGAACATGTTCGTGCGCAAGCCAGGGATGATCGCGGTCTTCCACAACGTGCCGCAGCTCAAGAAGCGACTCGACTGGGGCTATTACTCCACCCCGCAGGCGAGCGCGCTGGGCAGGCGGATCCCGCAGACGCGCGGCAAGGTGCTCGGCGGGTCCAGCTCGGTCAACGGGATGATCTTCGTGCGCGGAAACCGGCGCAACTACGACGACTGGGGGCTGCCGGGCTGGTCGTTCGACGACGTGCTGCCCAGCTTCAAGCGCATGGAGGACTGGGCCGACGGGCCGAGCGAACTTCGTGGCACGGGTGGGCCGATCAAGGTCACCCGCCAGCAGGGCATCACGCCCGCGGCTGAGGCGTTCGTCGAGGCGCTGAGCGAGACCGCCGGGGTGAAGAAGAACGACGACTACAACGGTGAGACGCAGGAAGGCGCGAGCTTCATCCAGCAGAACATCGACCGTGGCCTGCGCTACAGCGCCTCGATCGGCTACCTCACGCCCCGGCCGAACCTGACGGTGCGGACCGGTGTGACGGTGTCGCGGGTGGTCATCGAAGGCGGTCGGGCGACCGGTGTCGAGATCCTGACTCGCGCGGGCAAGGAAATCATTCATTGCTCTCGGGAGGTCGTGCTCGCGGCCGGGGTGTTCGGGTCCGCGCAGGTGCTGATGCTGTCCGGGGTCGGTCCCGCCGCGCATCTGCGGGACGTGGGTGTCGAGGTCCGTGCCGATCTGCCGGTCGGCGACAACCTGCACGATCATCTCTTCGTGCCGATGACGTTCCTGACGAAGAAGGCCGTCCACCGCGGCACCGCGCCTTACTTCGCCTCCGGGGTGGTCAAAGAAGCGATCCGGGGCAACACGTGGATGGGCCGCACGGTGTTCGAGGCGGTCGGCTTCGTGCACAGCTCGCGTGGCACCGCCGTGCCCGACATCCAGTTGCTCGCCCTGCCGTGGTCATACCCGCACCCCAACCAGGACGCGCCGATCCGCCATGCCGTGGACAAGCGGTCCGCGCTGACGGTCATGTCGACCCTGATCTACCCGGAGAGCCGCGGCACACTCCGGCTGGCGTCGGCCGACCCGACCGCCGCGCCGATCATCGACCCGGCGTATTTGACGTGCGGGCGGGACGCGGATCTGCTGTTGGAGGGCATGAAGCTGATTCGCGAGGTCATGGCGAACAAGGTGATCGCGAACGATCTGGACGGCGAACTGTCCCCGGGACCGGACTTCGCCGACGACGCCGCGCTGGCCCGCGAACTGCCGAACCGCGCGACGACGGTCTATCACCCGGTTGGCACGTGTCGGATGGGTGTGGACGAGCGTGCGGTGGTGGACACGGAGTTGAAGGTGCGGGGGATTGAGGGGTTGCGGGTGGCGGACGCGTCGGTCATTCCGGACATCGTCGGCGGCAACACGAACGCCCCCGCGATGATGATCGGCGAACACTGCGCCCAGTTGATGGTTGGCGCATAGGTCGATCAGATGGGCCGGAGTGGGTCGACGAGTTCGATGCCGATGGCGACGACCCCGAGTGCTTCGCGTTCGGGGGATATATCTGGCGGATGTTCGCCAGTTGCTGTTCGCGGGTCGCCAGCGGGTTGACCGACGCGGCGACCTCGTGGTCGAACATCTCGTCGAAGCTGGTGTAGCGGGCAACACGGGTGACCCGGGTGAGGACTTCGTCGCCCTGGCAGCGGAACCGGATCAGCGAGCCTTCCTTGATCTTTTTGCGGCTGGAGTCGTTGACGCGGATCTCCGTGGTCTTGCGCCCGGTCGCGATGAGGTCGAAATAGCGTTTGTAGATGCCCATCTCGTGGGCGCGGACGGGCAGGCTGATCGGGCGGGCGGACATGAGGCGACCGAGTTCCTTTACGGTGAACGAGCGGAAGAAGTGTTTAGGGTCGGTGAGTAGCTCCCCGACAAGCCAGACCAGCGAGTCCACATAGTTGTCGATGTCGCCAGGCCACGTGGTGGTGTCGAGCATCCAGGGCTCGACATCGGCGGGCAGAACCGCGCGGCCCTGCTCGCGCAGGAGTGACTTGGACAGCTTCGCGCCGGTCGGTGCGAGCACCTGCGGGGTGAAGATCCGCATCGGCATTTGTCCGGCAGGGGTGGCCAGTGCGCCAAGGGCGCCATCGACGAGCTGGCAGCCGAATGCCCAGTCGCCGCCCTTCATCATCACGTGCAGCGTGCTGGTGTCACGCCCGAAAGCGCGTTCCTTGACCAGGTTCCGATAGAGAGTGGCCAGATCGAGATACGGCTGGTCGTCCTCTGGGTCGACATGAGTCTCGTAGTCGCCGTGGTCCAGGCAGACCGCGCCAAAGGTCGCGCCGTCCTCGTCAAGTCTGAGCAGCTTGGTTCGGTCGGCGCGTTTCTCGGCCCATCCGCAGTTCGGGCAGGGGACTCGGATGTGGACGGCGCCATGCGACGGCGCCATCCACCAACGGATGTCTTCCAGCTGACCGAGCGTGCGCAGGAACTCGGCTCGGAATCCGGGTGTGGCCTGCTGGTCGGTGTAGGTCTCGACCTCGTAGGTGGTGTCGGTGGCCTCGGAAAGCGAGTCGAAGAACGCGGTGTAGTACGTGCCGATCAGCTCGGCGATCTTGTCCTTGCCGAGCGCATGATAATAGGTCTGCTGATAGGCGTGGTGGGTCTCGGGGTCGAGGACGACCTCGTGTGGGGCGTTGTCCAAGGCGCCGAAGCGGACGACGGTTTCGATGGAGAACTCGCGGCGGGCGGTCTTGGCCAGCAGGAACGCCGCTGTCTGAACCAGGTTGGTGCCCAGGTGTGGGGCGCCGTTGATCTGGGTGCCGACAACGAATTCGATCCGTGCCGGGCGGGCCGCGTGAACCCGGGGCCGCAGTAGGTCGATGCTTCGTAGCAGCGCGTTGGCCAGGATGCTGTTCGGTGACAGCAGCAACGAACTTGTTCCGTTGCGGCTCAACGACATCACGCTCCTCGGCTGGGCTTGGGCAGGCGGAGGTTGGCGCAGATGAAGTCAAGCCGCGCCGCAGCCGAGTCGGGGGCGACGAAAACCGGCTCATAACCAGCGTCGTAGTAGCCCTGCACGATCAGCTCGTGCACTCGGCGGATCTCGCGGTCCTTCGCCCAGACGATGTCGTCGGGATCCTCCAGGGTGTCCAGCGGGTCGAGAACGAAGATCGTGTCGTAGCGGTGGCGCTTGGTGGCTTCCTCAAGCTGAGGGGTCGGCTTGAGTCCGAAGAAACCTTCCCAGCCGAAGCCGTCTGGGATGCCGCGGTTGTAGAACCTGATCCCCCTGGTGTGCGCGATGTACTCGGCGACGAACGCCTCCAGTACTTCGAGGGAGTACTCGCGCCGGTCTTCCTTGCGCAGGTGCCTGCCCAGCCGTTCGCGGTGCTTGCGATAGATCTCCCGGCCGGGCTCATCCTTCATACAGGGCATTCCGGCCGTGTGGATCGCCTCGATCAGGTCGTCCTTCCCCGACGAGGGGCCACCGGTGATGACGTGGCGGCTTGGTGGGCCGCCTGCCGCGGCGGCGAGAGCCGCTGCCAGTGCGCTGGGGTCCCTTGTCATGGGTGGGATCCGTTCTCGCGGTCGATGGTGATGTCGGGCCGCGGGTCGACGCCGAGTAGTTCGTCGACCCAGATGCCGCCCAGCTCAGTGTCGTCGTGCAGGGCGTGGACGAACTGTTCGCGCGAGACGCCCCCGGCTGCGGCTTCGGTCATCCGGGAGGCCTGCGCTTCGGTCAGTCTGGGTGTCCAGCCCGCCAAGGCGATCAGCTGATCGACTGAGAGATCGTCGGCGCAAGCGCTGGTGTAGCTCATTGCTTCCGCGCGGGCGGCTGCCCACCGCCATGCCGCGGTCACCGCCATTTGGATCAAGTCGACCCTGGTCGCTCGCAGGCTCACCAGCCGATCGACCGCAAGCAACTCGGCGCGGGCGGCATAGATCGCCGACCACAACCTCGTGAGCTGTTCCTCATGCTCGGTGACCTCCCAGGCGAAGGGATCGGCTGGGACAGGCTGCCGGACGGTGACCGGCGCCAGCCTGGGCGCGATCATCGGCATCCTGGTGAATCGCTCCGCATCGGCCAGCAATTCCCATGCCATGCGCTCTATCAGCTTCGGCTCCACTCGCTTGCGGAAGTGGTGGACCTCGTGCCCTGCCTGCTCGGCGGCAAGGTCTCGCCGGGCGGTCAGGTTCAGCCCCGGCTCTGCCGGGAACAGCCCGAACAGCGCCCGCGCCGCGGGTGCGTACCGGGCATCCGGGAACCGGGCCAGTAGTCCGCGCAGCGTTCCGTCCAAGGCCGCCGTCCGGCTAGCCGGATCCGTGGGATCAACGGCCCTGGCGATGACTCCACGCAGCTCGAGCAGGATCGGGTCTGCGCCGGTCACCGGCAGCCCCGGCCGCAGCAGTCTGGTGAGTGCCGCGATCACCTCATCCTCGACTGGGCTTTTTGTGGGCATGGCTTTAGTCAAGCATGAAGCCCACAAAATGCCCAGTCCTGGTGGTGGAGGATGTGTTCAGTGGTCGGCGAAGACCTGTCAGTGTGGCGCATCAGTGGGGCGGGAACATCCAGGTCGTCTCCGCCCCGTGGCGCCTATGGACCTCGCGGGTGCGACTCCTCCGAGAGCACGACATGAGCGCCGATTTCTGGGGAAAGGCGGCATGATGAGTAGGAACTTGCGCGCGCGAATTCTCTCGGTGGTTCTATCCGTTTGGTACTCCCACTGCTAGTCGAAAGGTGTGGCGTCGGCAGGCCGCGCACAGTCCGGGCTGGGAGGAAAATATCAGGATTACCTTGGATCCACTGCGGCCGCCAGCGCCGGGGCGGATCAATGTGATTTCGAACCGTCGAAGCGGGCAGGCAATTGGGTTTACCTTACCGCGGCTGAGAAGGCGGTACAAACACCCGAAACGGAAAGCATAAATTCTAGCTACTGTGTCAGCGGGAATTGCTGGAATCGATACAATGACTTCCAGTCGGATGCGAGCATCTCGGGCAACTGGGGTTACGGAGGCACGGTTCTCGGGCGCGTCGATCTGTATGCGTCGTACCAATTGACTGGGCCTCAGACGGTGAGCAAGCCGGTACAGTACAAGAATAGTCGAGCGACAACGAATGTCGTGTTCACCGGCGACTTGATCAATGCTGCGCCTGGTGCGACTGGCACACCGGTTCCGGGCAAATTTAGCCTCTATAACGCCGGGGATATTCCCGCCGGTCTCACGCGGTCGTGGGCACCCAATGGCTACAAATCCTATGACAACACAATGTGGAACCACAGTCAGGTTCAGCAGTGGTCCTGGAACGCCAGCGGATACAGTGGCTACTGGTATGCTTACATCAAGAGTATCTCCACCCACACGTCGGACAAGGTGACCTATCGCTTCTATTCGGTCAACCAGCTTCCGGCCAACGCATACGGAGCAGGTTGGCGCGCATGAGCGAATTTCCACCACGCTACCGAGATTATCTGTCAGCGCCCGAGGGGGTCGAATCCGTCGAGCCTGACAGTCGCGAGAGTCCTCCGTTCGAGGAATCGGTCACCATCATGAAGTTGCGCGATGAGGATGTGTGGCATGCGGTGTGGCACGGCGAGCACGATGCTCTCGGCGAGTTCGACGGCACGCGTGAGGACGCAATTCGTTGGGCGCGGGACAGATCCAGCCGTTGTTTGATCTTCTCCGAGGAAACCAGTGATCTGGTTCCGTTGGGGGACGACAGCTAATCCGGCAGGTCGTCAGACGTTCGACTCAACTTCTAAAACATGGTCGACGTGGACATCAGGCTGCTCGTGCGAACCTCGCGCGAGCAGCCTGGGCGTCTGCTGCAACTTCGTGGCCCAAGGCGGGTCAGCGGATGGCGGGTCGTTGAACGTTCCCTGAACGGGTCTATCGGAAACGCTCTTGGGTGCCTACGGTCGGCCAGTCCCGCCGTCGTCCTTTGGAGACCCGTTGCGCTCGCGTCCGCTCAGACCCACCAGGCCCGTAGTGGCCGCCTTGGTCACCGCGTTGGCGGTGGTCCCGTCGATCGTGATCCTCAGCGCCCCCGCCGCGACGGCGGCCGCGTTCAGCCCCGGTGACATCGTCGTCGCCCGGGTCGGTACCGGCGATGCCGCGCTTACCAATGCCGCGACGCCTGTCTTCCTTGATGAGTTCACCCCGGACGGGACCCTGGTCCGCACGGTCGCGCTGCCCACCGCCGGGTCGGGCGCCAACCGGCGGGTCACCACGAGTGGTTCGGCCACCTCCGAGGGCGGGCTCTCCCTTTCGCAGGACGGCCGCTACCTGACCCTTGGCGGCTACGACGCCGACCCGGGGACCGCGAGTATCGCCAGCTCCACCACCGCCGCGGTCAACCGCGTCGTGGCGCGGGTCGACGTCGACGGCGCCGTCGACAGTTCGACCGCCATCACCGACGCGTTCAGCGGCAACAACATACGGGGCGTGGCCAGCGCGGACGGCGGTCGTCACTGGGCCGTCGGCGCCAACGGCGGCGTGCGCCTGGCCGAGCACGGCGCGACCACGACGACGCAGATCAACACCGTGGCGCCCACCAACATCCGTACCGCCACGGCGGCGGGCGGGCAGCTGTTCGTCTCCACCGGCAGCGGCACGACCGGCGTCTACACCGTCGGCACCGGCCTGCCGACCACCCCGGGGCATACCCCGGCGCTGGTCGCGGCCGTGCCCAGCCCGTACGCCGTTGTCGCGCTCGACCGCGACCCCGGTGTGTCCGGTGTGGACACTCTCTACGTCGCCGACGACTCGGCCGCGCCCAACGGTGGCATCCTCAAGTTCTCGTTCGACGGTGTCACCTGGACCGCGCGCGGCGCGTATCGGCCCAACAGTAGCGGCGTGCGCGGCCTCACCGGCACGGTGACGGGCTCGTCCGTTTCCCTCTTCGCCACCACCAGCGCGACCCTGGGCTCGCTGGTCCGCGTCGAGGACACCGCGGCCTTCGCCGAGCCGATCGCGGCCACCGGCGCCGTGCTGCGCACCGCCTCGGCCAACACCGCCTTCCGCGGTGTCGCGTTCGCACCGTCCTCTTCGGTCACCGCGCCGTCGATCGTCGGCGAGCCGCAGGACGCGGCCGTCGCGAGCGGCGCGTCGGCCACGCTGACCGTCTCCGCGACCGGCACCGGCCCGCTGGCCTATCAGTGGTACACCGGCACCGCGGGTGACACCGCGAACCCGATCGCGGACGCCACCAGCGCGTCGTACACCACGCCTGCGCTGACCGCGCCCGCCTCCTACTGGGTCCGGGTCACCGGCCCCGGCGGCCAGGCCGACAGCCGCACGGCGACCGTCACCATCACCGGCGGCACCAACTCCGCCCCGACCATCGGCCCGGTCCCCGTGGCCGAACTCGCGCTGACCGTAGGCGACCCGGACAACCCGCCCGCGCTGCGCACCGTCGACATCGCCGACGCCGAGACCCCGGCGAGCGGCCTCACGATCACTGTCGACAGCAGCAACCCGGCCGTCGCGTCCGGTGGCTCCACCGGCAGCGGTTCGCCCCGCACGCTCACGGTCGACCCGGTCGGCGTCGGCCACGCCACGCTGACCGTCACGGTCTCCGACGGAGCGTTGACCAGCGCGACGACGTTCGCGGTCGCCGTCTCGGCCGCGCGGCCCGCGGGCACGCACAACCACTACGGTCACAGCGATGCCAGCACCGCGATCGACCTCGGTGGCGGCGCGATGGTCGTCGCCGATGACGAGACCAACGTGTTGCGCGTCTACGACCGCGACCACTCGCGCTACCCGGCGCAGTCGTTCGACGTGCGCGCCGCCGGTCTGGCCCTGCGCGACGCCGACGTCACCCGCGAGATCGACATCGAGGCGTCGGCCCGCCAGGGCGACACCATCTACTGGGTCGGCTCGCACGGACAGAACTCCTCGGCCAAGACCCGCCTCAACCGGCAGGAACTGTTCTCCACAACCGTCAGCGGCACCGGGACGGGAGCTTCGCTCTCGCTCGGCGGCAGCTACCAGCTCCTGCGCAACGACCTGATCGCGTGGGACCAGGCCAACGGCGACGCTCTCGGCATCGCCGCCGCCGCGACCCGCGCGCCCGAGGGTGACGGGCTTGGCGGCCCGACCGGCGTCAACATCGAAGCCGCCGAGTTCGCCGCCGACGGCAGCCTGCTTCTGGGCTTCCGCGGCCCGCTGACCAGCGACAACAAGGCGATCGTCATCCCGGTGACCAACATCGCCGCGCTGGTGGCGGCCAACCCGACGACCGGCGTCAGCGCGTCGTTCGGCACCGCGTTGCGCTGGGACCTCGGCGGTCGGGGCGTGCGGGAGATCCGCAAGAACACCGCGGGCGAGTACCTGATCATCGCCGGTCCGACCAGCGCGGGCACGGGTGCCGCGGGCGAGTTCAAGTTCTACTCGTGGGACGGCGACGCCGCCCACCAGCCGCTGCCGCGCGCCGGGTCGCTCGACACCGTCGCCGCCACCGGCAAGCCCGAGGCGATCGTCGAGGTCCCGTCGCCGCTGACCGACACCTCGTCGGTCCAGGTGCTCGCGGACTCCGGTGACACCGTCTTCTACGGCGACGGCATCATCGCCAAGGACCTGCCGCCGGCCCAGCGCAAGTCCATCAGCGCGGTCGTGGCCGTCGGCGCCGGCCCGGTCTGCACCTCCGGCGTCAGCACCGTCGGCTCGGTCCAGGGCACCGGAGACGCCAGCCCCAAGGTCGGGCAGACCGTCACCGTCCGCGGCACTGTGGTCAGTGACAGCGAGGGCGCCCAGCCCGCGTTGCGCGGCTTCTACCTTCAGGACGGCGGCGACGGTGACGGCGCCACCTCCGACGGCCTGTTCGTCTTCGACAACGGCGCCAACCTGGTCTCCCTGGGTGACGTCGTCCAGGTCACCGGCCTGGTCTCGGAGTTCCAGGGCCAGACGCAGCTCGCGGCCAACGCGGCGGGCGTCCAGTCCTGCAACCGGCAGGGCGCGGTCACCCCGACCGACCTGATCCTGCCGCGCGCGACCGCGGGCGACCTGGAGTCCTACGAGGGCATGCTCGTCCGGTTCCACCAGACCCTGACCGTGACCGAGCACTTCCAGCTCGGCCGCTTCGGCCAGGTAGTGGTGTCGGCGGGCGGCAAGCTCCAGCAGCCGACCTCGGTGATCCGCGCGACGGACACGGCGGCGGTCAGCGCCAAGCAGAACGCCAACAACCTCAACCGGCTCATCGTCGACGACGCCACCAACGGCCAGAACCCCGACCCGATCGTCTTCGGCCGGGCCGGGCAGCCGCTGTCGGCGGCCAACACCCTGCGCGGCGGCGACACCCTGACCGACGCGGTCGGCGTGCTCACCTACACCTGGGCGGGCAACGCGGCCAGCGGCAACGCCTACCGGCTGCGCCCGCTCAACGCGCTCGGCGGCACGGCCGTGTTCGACGCCGCCAACGAGCGGCCGACCACCCGGCCGGGCACCGGCGCGGGCGCGGTGAAGGTCACGGGCGCCAACCTGCTCAACTTCTTCAACACCTACACCGGCTGCAAGTTCGGCACCCTCGGCGGCCCCGCCGACTGCCGCGGCGCGAACAACGACACCGAGTACCAGCGCCAGCTGGCCAAGGAGGTCGCCTCGCTGCGGTTCCTGGACGCCGACGTGACCGGCGTGATGGAGATCGAGAACGACGGCTACGGCCCGACCAGCGCCATCCAGGCCTTGGTCGACGCGCTCAACGCCGCCGACGGTCCCGGCTCGTGGGGCTTCGTGGACGCCGACGCGGCCACGGGCGTCACCGATGTCGCGGGCACCGACGCGATCAAGACCGCGCTGCTGTACCGGGCCGACCGGGTCATGCCGGTGGCCGGTGCGACGTTCGTCGACCAGAACCCGGTCTTCGAGCGGCGGCCGGTGGCGCAGACGTTCCAGACGCCCGCCGGTGCGCGCCTGACCGTCGTGGCCAACCACTTCAAGTCCAAGGGGTCGTGCCCGACGTCCGGTCCGGACGCTGACCAGCGCGACGGCCAGAGCTGCTGGAACGCCCGGCGCACCCAGCAGGCCACCGAACTCGCGGACTGGCTGGACTCCGTCGTCAAGCCGGGCGCGGGTGACGATGACGTCCTGATCGTCGGCGACCTCAACTCGTACGCCGGTGAGGACCCGATCGCGGTCCTCGAAGCCACCGGCTACACCAACCTGGCCAAGGCGTTCCACGGTCCGGAGACGTACTCCTACGTCTTCGACGGGCAGTGGGGCTACCTGGACTACGCGCTGTCGTCGCCGTCGCTCACCGCCCAGGTGACCGGCGCGGGCGAGGCGCACATCAACGCGGACGAGCCGTCGGTGCTTGACTACAACACCGACTTCAAGTCCGCGGGCCAGGTCGCGTCGCTGTACGCGCCGGACCGGTTCCGCACCAGCGACCACGACCCGGTGCTCGTCGGCATCGACCTCGGCGCGCCGCCGGTGATCTCCGGATCTCCGGTCGCGGGCACGGTCGGCCTGCCGTACTCGTTCGGGTTCACCCTGAGCGGCCCGGCGAGCGTCACCCTGGCGTCTGGCTCGCTGCCCGCGGGCGTGTTCCTCAACGAGGACGGCACCCTCACCGGCACGCCGACCAGTGCTGGGACCTCCGCGTTCACCGTGCGCGCGACCAGCGCGTTCGGTGTGTCGGAGGCCGCGGTCTCGCTGACCGTCGCGCCTGGCGTGTCCACTGTGGACCTCGTGGCCGGTCCGTCCCCGGTGGCCACGGGTGGCCAGGTCACGCTGACTGCCACGGTGTCGGCCGCGGTCGCTGTCTCGGGCACGGTGACATTCCGCGAGGGCTCCATGGTCCTCGGTTCGGCTGAGGTCGCAGGCGGTACCGCTTCGCTTGTGGTGTCGGCGCCCGCCTCGGGCCACCGATCGGTGACCGCGGAGTTCTCGGGCAACGCCGACGTGGCCGGGTCGGTCTCGGCCGCGGCCTCGTTCGACGTGGTCGACCCGGTGACCCTGGGCGGCACGCTGCCCGGCGGCACGGTCGGCGCGGCCTACTCGGCGGCCGTCGAGCACACCGGCGGCGCGCCGGTGACCCTGTCGGTGTCGGCGGGCACGCTGCCCGCGGGCCTGACGCTGACCGGCGCGACCCTCGCGGGCACGCCGACGGCGGCGGGCACGTTCACCTTCACGGTCAAGGCCGAGAACGCGGTGTCGAGCGCGACCCGCGACTACACGGTCGCGATCGGCGCGGCGGCGACCACCACGGTCGTCACCTCGTCGGCCAACCCGGCGATCACGGGGACCACGGTCCGCTTCACCGCGACCGTGTCCGGCCCGCTGGTGCCGACCGGCACCGTGCAGTTCAGCGTGGACGGCAACGCGATCGGCTCCCCGGTCGCGTTGGTCAACGGCACGGCGGTCAGCCAGCCGGTCGTCGCGGTGACCCTGGGCGGCCACCAGGTGACCGCGGTGTACTCCGGTTCGGCGTCGTTCACGGCGAGCACCGGGACGCTGAACCAGGTCGTCCATGTAGGGATCAAGATCCTGTCGCCGACGGCGGGCGGCTCGTACTCGGCCGGGGCGAACGTCCCGATCCGGTTCCAGCTGACCTCGGCGTCCGGCCAGCCGCTCCCGGCCCTGGCCTCGGCGCTGCTGCTGGCGAGCGGCAGGCTGACGGTCGCGGGCAGCGGGGCGCAGTCGTTCCCGGCGACCCGGCCTTCGTTCGACCCGTACACCAACACCTTCACCCTGGTGTGGAACACGGCTCGGCGGCCCGCGGGCCAGGTGACCGCCACGGTGTCGGTGACCTACCCGGACGCGCCGACCCAATCGGTCCCGGTGAGGTTCACGCTGCGGTGACTTCGTGAGTGAAGCGGGGCTCGGCGACTTCGGACGCCGGGCCCCGCTTTCTTTCGTCGCCGAGTCGCTGATGGGCCGCCTGAATGTGAGAGTGGTGGGCGTCAGACAGCCATGAAGGGAGCGGGCACCATGACCGACCGCAAAGCGACCGCCAAGTGGACCGGTGACCTGGCCAGTGGGTCCGGCCGGGTCAGCCTGGACAGCTCGGGGGTGGGCGAGTTCGACGTCTCCTGGCCCGCCCGCACCGAGGAACCCAACGGCGTGACCAGCCCGGAAGAGCTGATCGCGGCGGCCCACTCGTCGTGCTACTGCATGCAGTTCTCGGCCTTGCTGGCCCGCGCGGGCACCCCGCCGGAGCGGATCGAGACCTCGGCCAAGGTGAGTTTCGGCCGGTCCGGCGGCGGCTACGCGATCACCGGCATCGTGCTCACGGTTCGCGCGACGGTCCCCGGGATCGAGGCGGACAAGTTCGCCGAGATCGCCGAACAAGCCAAGCAGACGTGCCCGGTGTCGGCCGCGCTCACCGGCACCACGATCGAACTGGACGCCGCCCTGGCCTGAGCGGTCCTCTTGCTCTGGCCCGCGCGTCGGCTAGCGTGGTCGGGTAGGCGCCTGGCTGACCAGGAGGTGCGATGCGGGTACCGATGACCGTGGCCGATTTCCTCGACCGAGCCCAACTCGGGTTCGCCGACACCCCCGGGGTGATCGACGAGCCGGACCAGCCCGCCGAGGTGGTCCCCGACTCGACCTACGGCACGCTGGGCGACCGGGTCCGGGCCTGGCAGGCCGGTCTCGACGCGCTGGGAGTCGGCGAGGGCGAGCGGGTGGCGGTGGTCAGCCACAACTCCGCGCGGCTGCTGGAGTTGCTTTTCGCCGTGCCGATGAGCGGGCGGATCTGCGTGCCGGTGAACTTCCGCCTGCGCCCGGACGAGGTCGACTACATCATCGACCAGAGCGGCGCCTCGGTTCTCTTGGTCGACCCTGAGCTGGACGCGTCACTGGCCGGGGTGACCGCCCGGCACCGGTTCGTCCTGGGCGAGGAAACGGAGACCTCGCTGATGCGCCCAGGCGTCGACCCTCGCCCTTGGTCGTCACCGGACGAGGACGCCACCGCCACGATCAACTACACCTCCGGCACGACGGCCCGGCCGAAGGGCGTCCAGCTGACCCACCGCAACATCTGGGTCAACGGCCTGACCTTCGGCCTGCACGCCCGCGTGTGGGAACGTGACGTCTACCTGCACACCCTGCCGATGTTCCACTGCAACGGCTGGGGAATGCCATACGTACTCGCGGGCGTCGGCGCGAAACAGGTCGTACTGCGCAAGGTCGACGGAGCGGAGATCCTGCGCCGGGTCGACCAGCACGGCGTGACCTTGATGTGCGGTGCGCCTGCCGTGTGGAACGCGGTCCTGGACGCGGCGGCGACGTGGGAAGGGGAGATCCCAGGCCGCGACCGGGTTCGGATCGTGTGCGCCGGGGCACCGCCGCCGAGCCGGACGATCCAGCGGGTCGGGGAGGAACTGGGCTGGGAGTTCATGCAGATCTACGGCCTGACCGAGACCTCCCCCCTGCTGACCTTCAACCGATCCCGCCCCGCAGACGATTCACTGCCCGCCGAGGACCGCGCCCGCAAACTGTCCAGGGCTGGGATGCCCGCTTTGGGTGTACGCCTGGACATCGCGGACTCGGGTGAGGTGTTGGCCCGGTCCAATGTGGTCCTGGAGGGCTACTGGGAGAAGCCCGAAGAAACCTCAGCGGCGTTGTCCGATGGCTGGTTCCACACCGGCGACGGGGGATCGTTGGATGACGAAGGCCATTTGACGATCTCGGACCGAAAGAAAGACGTGATCATCACCGGCGGCGAGAACGTTTCGTCGATCGAGGTCGAAGACACGATCTTCAACCATCCTGCAGTCGCCGAAGTCGCGGTGATCGGCGTACCCCACGAGAAGTGGGGCGAGACAATCAAAGCACTGGTGGTACTCGCCGAGGGCAAGGAAGCCACCGAGTCGGAGATCATCACCCACTGCAAAGAACGACTCGCAGGCTACAAGGCCCCCACCAGCGTAGAGTTCCGCGACTCAATCCCACGTACAGCAACAGGAAAGATCCAGAAGTTCAAACTCCGCCAGCCATACTGGGCAAACCTGGATCGCGGCGTCAATTAGCCCTGGACAGCAACAGAACAACGGCACCGACGCCCCACCCGACCGCTTTCCGGCCAGCACCCCGTCCTGGCCATCTTTAACATTCGATCGACGGTGTCAAGGGTCAGCTTGCTGATCGCGCAGCGACGCCGCAGGCGCCCTTGACGCCGTCGATCGAATGTTAAACGCTCGGGCTAGGGGAGCGACCCCGCCTGCCCCACGACGAGTGCACTCGTTGGTGCGCCAGGACGAGGGTGCAGGGGGAAGTGCAGGGACCTTCGGTCCCTTCAAGCAAGGACCTTCGGTCCCCTTAGGACAAAGCCGGTGGTTGCGCGTGTGGTTAGGCGTAGGTGTAGTCCGACAAGGGGAAGCGGGTGGCCTGGCGGTGGGTGGTGAGTGTCGAGTTTGGACGGAGTAGCGCCGCTTCGCCGTGTTGGTTGAAGTAGTAGCTGCGGGCGGTGGAACAGTCGCCTCGGTAGAAGACCGAGTCTTCCAGGCGCTCGGTTACCTGGTTGAGGAAAGCGGTGTTTGCTTCCTCGGTGACCTCAAAAGTGGTCCCACCGCGTCGTTTCAACTCAGTGAACAGGCGGTTCATGTGCTTCATCTGCGCTTCGATGGTGGTGAAGTAGGACAGGCCGCTGTAGGAGTACGGGCTGTTCAGGCTGATCAGGTTGGGGAACTTGGGGATCGTGACGCCCTCGTAGGCCTGGAACCTGTTGTCCCGCCACCACTTTCCCAGGTCTCGACCGTCGCGGCCGATGATCTCGATGGCGGGGAAGTTGACGTCCCAGAGGTTGAAGCCGGTGGCCAGGAGGAGGGTGTCGATGGCGGTCTTGCGGCCGTCGGTCGTCACGACTCCATCAGGTTCAACCCGGTCGATCGACGTCGTCTCCAGGTGTACGTGGGGTTTGTTGAAGGTGGGGAAATAGTCGTTGGAGAAGGTGGGGCGTTTGCAGCCGAAGGAGTAGTCGGGGGTGAGTTTGCGGCGCAGTTCTGGGTCCTTGACTTGCCTGCGGAGGTGGGCCATGGCGAATCGGGCAGCGCCCTTGTTGGTGAACGGGGCCTGGCGGTAGTGGAGGACGCCAATCACCATCAGGGCTTCGAGGGCGGTGGTGTTGATCATTCGGGCGATGCGCTGGGTGATGGGCAGGCGGGTGAACAGTGTGCGCAGTGGGCGGGGAATGGCCCAATCCGGCTTCGCCGTGACCCAGATCGGGGTGCGCTGGTAGACGGTCAGTTCAGCGACCTTCTTGGCGACCTGGGGGATGAGTTGGACGGCGGTGGCGCCCGTGCCGATGACCGCCGCCTTGCGGCCGGTCAAGTCGTAGTTGTGGTCCCAAGCCGTACTGTGCACGACCTTGCCCGCGAACGTGTCGATACCTGGGATGTCCGGCATCTTCGGCTGGGACAGGAATCCGGTCGCGGTCAGCAAATACCTTGCGGTTACCGGGTCTTCGCCGCGGAGTTGGACTTGCCAGAGTTGGGCGTCCTCATCCCAGCGGGCACCGTCCACTGTGGTGTTGAAGCGCATCAGGGGGCGTAGGCCGTATTTGTCCGCGACGTGTTCGGCGTAACGCTTGAGTTCGGCGCCGGGGGCGAACATTCGGGACCAGTGGGGGTTCGGCTCGAAAGAGTACGAGTACGTCACCGAGGCGATGTCGACCGCGAGGCCGGGGTACCGGTTGACATGCCAGGTGCCGCCGAGGTCGGCTTCCCGGTCGACGATGAGCAGGTTGTCGAAGCCGAGCCGCTTGAGTTCGATGGCCGCGCCCATGCCGCCGAAGCCTGCGCCCACGATGATCGCGTCGTATTGCGGTGTCACGGCTTGACCTCCAGGTCGCCCAGGCGGGCTGGGACAGTGGTGAGCGCGGCGTCGAGCGCGGCCAGGCGGCGGCGCGGGTCCATGAAGTTGAAGCCCATCCGTGCCAGTTCCGCGGTGGTCGGATGCACCTGGATCACCCGGGTGCCCGCGGCGCGCAGGGTCGAGACCTCGGCGGCCAGGGTTCGGCTCATCGAGCGGCGCAGGAGGCCCTCGACGCGTCCGCCCAGCCCGGGCACGGTGGCGCCGTCGGTCGAGGCCATGGGCGAGATGACGACCACCTCGTCCAATCCCAGGTCGGCGACCAGGTCGGCCGACGTGGGGGAGCCGACGCCGCCGTCGAGGTAGCGCCTGCCCGCGATCGGGACCGGCGGGTACCAGCCCGGCACCGCCCAGGACGCGCGCACCGCGTCCCGCAGCGCGGCCGTGGGGGCGTCGGGCCTGCCGAAGGCCACCCGCTGCCCGGTCGCCGCGTCGAGGGTGACGATCCAGGTTCGCGGGTGCGCCACCCAGCCGTCGGGTGCCAGGTCGTCGACCAGGCGGTCTAGGAAGCTCGCGTCAGTGCGGCCCCTGGGCGCCAGGCCGGACAGGCCGACCAGCCAGGACCGCGACCGCAGACCGGCTCGGGCCAGTTTCAGCGACGTCGGCGGCGCGAGGGGCGCGCGGGGGAATCGAGCCGGGGGAGCGGTGAAGAACCGGCGAACGGACTCGCGGGCGGCCAAGTAGCCGCGCTGGCCCGCGACCAGCTCATCGACCCCGACCCCCGCGCCGAGCATCGCGGCCAGCGAGGCGCCGGAGGACGAGCCGACGATCACCTCGGCGGTGCGGGGTTCCCAGTCCAGCGCGTCGCGGACCGCGGCCAGTGCGCCGACTTCCCAGGCGCCGCCGACCGTGCCGCCACACCCGATGACCAGTCCGCGTCGCACCGCCGCACCTCCGCCGTAGAGATTCCATTGATATTTGAATACGGCTGGTATGTCAAGACGCGCGAAGCAGCAGGCGGGCCAAGTCGAAGAGTCCGGCCGAGGACACGTTCGGGTCGATGAGCCTGCGGGTGGCCCAACCGATCGCCAGGTTGAAGCACGCTTCGGCCACCGCGCGGACCGGCACGAACCCGAGCAGCTGGTCGGTGTCGAGATCCGCGGCGATGGCCTCGGCGATCCGGTCGACCGCCGACCGCTGCCGCTCGGCCTCCGCGGCGATCAGCGAGCTGTCGGCCCGCGCGTCGAGGGCGAACTCCAGCTCCAACCGCGGCCACCCGGTCCCCATCGCCCGCTCCGCCCAGGCTTGGATCTGATCGATCTTGGCCGCGGTGGTCTGTCTGCCGGTGAGCACCGAGGTGAGTTCGTCGAGTTGTTCGCGCTGGATGTCGCGCAGGACCAGCAGCGCCATCTCGGCCTTGCTGTCGAAGTTCGAATACAGCGCGCCGGTGGAGAACCCGGCCATGTCGGCCACCTTGGCGATGGAGGTGACCTGGTAGCCGTCGCTGAGGAACAGCTCGCGGGCGGCCAGCAGCAGGGCTTCGCGGTTGCGGGCCTGGCTCTCGGCGCGGGTGAGTCGCGGCATGGCGAAACCGTAGCATTGACAGTATCCAGAAATCGGTGTTATTCAGATATCAACACTCTCCTGGAGGTTGTCGATGGCCACTTGGCTGGCTAGGTCGAAGGCCGCGAACTGGCTCGCCAGTCCGCACGGCCGGGTGGGCGCCGCGGCGCTGCGGGAGGCGGTGAACGGCAAGATCGTGCTGGTCACGGGCGCGTCGTTCGGCCTGGGCGAGGCCACGGCCCGACGCCTGGGCGCGGCGGGCGCCACCGTGCTGCTGGTCGCCCGCACCCGCGACAAGCTCGACTCGGTCGCCGCCGACATCACCGCGGCGGGTGGCCGCGCCGAGTCCTACCCGGTCGACTTGACGAACCCGGCCGAGGTCGACGACCTGGCCAAGGCGGTGCTGGAACGGCACGGGCACGTGGATGTGCTGGTCAGCAACGCGGGCAAGTCCATCCGCCGGACGATCGCCCAGTCCTACGACCGGTTCCACGACTTCGAGCGCACCATGGGGATCAACTACTTCGGCCCGGTCAAGCTGATGCTGGCGCTGCTGCCGTCGATGCGCGAACGCGGGCAGGGCCACATCGTCAACGTCTCGACGGTCGGGGTCCGGGTGCCGCCGGGGCCGAGGTGGGCGGCCTATCAAGCGTCCAAAGGAGCGTTCGACATCTTCTTCCGCAGCGCGGCCCTGGAATTGGCCGCTGACAACATCTCCACGTCGTCTGTCTACATGGCACTGATCCGAACCCGGATGAGCGCGCCGACCCGGATCTTCGAGCACGTCCCGGGGATGACCGCCGACGAGGCGGCCGAGCTGGTCTGCGTCGCCATCGTGCGCAAGCCCGCCCAGATCAGCCCATGGTGGGCGGGCGCGGTGCAGGCGGTCGACGCGGTCACCCGGCTGCCGTGGGTGTGGACGGTCGGGCAGGTCTACCGGGCGAGCAGGCGTTGATGGGCGGCCTCGTGATCACCGGCCTCCGCGCGCTGGCATCGTGTGGCCTGCTCTCCGGGTTCCGGCCATGGCATCTCCCTGGCGTGGTTCGCGCGGTCTGGCACGGCGGCCTGTCCCCGGCCACCTTGATCGGCATCGCCGCTGCGCACCGTTCGGGCGCCCCCGGCGTGATCGACGACCGGGGCACGATCACCTACGGCGAACTGGACTCCGGCGCGGCCCGACTGGCCGAAGGTCTCGCCCACCGGGCCGAGCGGCCGCACATCGCGATCCTGTGCCGCAACCACCGCGGGTTCGTGCTCGCCCTCGCCGCCGCGGGCAGGCTCGGCAGCGACGTTCTGCTGCTGAACACCGACTTCTCCGGCCCACAGCTGGCCGCCGTCCTCGATCGGTCCCGGCCCGACCTCGTGATCGCGGACGAGGAATTCCTGCCACACCTGGGCAATCAGGACGTTGTCGTCGCCTGGCGCGACGCGGGTGAGTCCGAAGTGGACCGGATGATCGCCGCCCACCCGCCGCGCGCGGGCCGGGGCGGGTCCGGGGCGATCACCATCCTGACCTCAGGCACGACCGGCACCCCGAAAGGCGCCCCGCGGCGGCCGGACCCGCTGGCCATGCTCGGCCCGGCCGCGACCATCCTCGACCGGACCAGCCTGCGGGCGGGCGACGCGTTCGTGGTGGCACCGCCGCTGTTCCACGGGTTCGGCCTGGCCATCCTCGCCATCGCGGTGACCCTGCGCGGGCCCGTCGTGCTGCGCAGGCGGTTCGATCCGGAGACCACGCTCGCCGACGTCGAGCGGCACGGGGGCGCGCTGCTGGCGGCTGTTCCCGTGATGCTGCAGCGGATCCTCGCCCTGCCCGACGACGTCCGCGCGCGCTACCGCCGCGACCGGCTGCACACCGTCTTCTCCGGCGCCGCGCCGCTGCGGCCCGAACTGGCCGAGCGCCTGCTCGCCGAGTTCGGCGATGTCCTGTTCAACGGCTACGGCTCCAGCGAGGTCGGCATCGCCAGCGTCGCCACCCCGGCCGACCTGCGCGCCGCCCCGGGGACCGTCGGCAAGCCGTCGCTCGGCGTGCCGATCCGCGTCCTCGATGAGCAGCGGCGCCCGGTGTCGACCGGTCGGCCTGGAACGATCTTCGTCGGCGGCGCGCTGCTGGTCGACGGGATCGGCAAGGAGATCGCCGACGGCCTGATGAGCACCGGCGATCTGGGCCACTTCGACGCGGAAGGCCGCCTCCACGTCGACGGCCGCACCGACGACATGATCGTCTCCGGCGGCGAGAACGTCTTCCCCCAGGAGGTCGAGGACCTGCTCACCCGCCACCCCGCCATCGCCGACGCGGTCGTGGTCGGCACGGACGACGCCGAGTTCGGCCAGCGACTGGTCGCCTACGTCGTGGCCAGGGGCGCCCGGCCCGACCCGGCCGACCTGCGCGAGCATGTCAAGGCGAATCTGGCCCGCTACAAGGTGCCGCGCTCGTTCGTCTTTCTCGATGAACTGCCCCGCAACCCGACCGGGAAGGTAGTGCGCCGGGACCTGCCCGCCGACTAGGCGGACTGCCAAAGCTCGATTCGGTTGCCCTCGGGGTCGGTGACCCAGCCGAAGCGGCCGACACCTTCCATGTCCTGGGTCTCGTCGGCCACGTCGGCGCCCTTGCCGCGGAGTTGGGCGAGCATGGCGTCCAGGTCGCGGACCCGGAAGTTGAGCATGGTCTGCTGGGAACGGGAACCGAAGTAGTCGGTCCCAGCCTCGAACGGCGCGAAGACGGTGAGGCCCGCCTCTTGGTGCCAGACGCCGTTCTCGTCGGCATCGATGCCGAGGCAGTTCCGATACCAGGCACCCAGAGCGGCCGGGTCCGAAGCGCGGATGAAGTATCCACCGATTCCGAGCACGCGTTCCATGCCCTGATCCTGCCGGCACCCGACCGAGCGGTCGACTCGGTTCGGAACCCGAGCGAGGGGTCGGGAGCGCGGGTAGCGTGAGGTGGGTGATCGGACTGCCCGACGACGTGACGGCCTGCCTGTTCGACCTCGACGGCGTGTTGACCAGCACCGCCGCCTTGCATGAGATCGCGTGGAAACAGACCTTCGACGACTTCCTGATCATCCACTGTGGACCGCACGAGGCGGAGTTCAGCACGAACGACTACACCGCCTATGTGGACGGACGCCCGCGCACCGACGGTGTGCGCACCTTCCTCGCCTCACGGGGAATCACACTGCCAGAAGGGCTTCCCGACGATCCGCCCGGCGACGAGACGGTCAACGGGGTCGGCAACCGCAAGAACCACCTGCTGTTGCGGATCATCGAAGACCGCGGGGTCACCCCGTATCCCGGTTCGGTGGCCTATCTGCGCGCCGCGAAGGGCGCGGGGCTCGCCATCGGTGTCGTGACGTCGTCGGCCAACGGTGCCCACGTCCTCGACGTCGCCGGGCTGACTCCCTTCGTCCAGGCCAGGATCGACGGTTTGGTGATCGCCGAGCGTGGGCTGCGCGGCAAACCGGCGCCGGACTCCTTCCTCGCGGGCGCCGCCGACTTGGGCGTGCCGCCCGCGACCACGGCGGTCTTCGAGGACGCGTTGGCGGGCGTCGCCGCGGGCAAGGCCGGGCACTTCCGGCTCGTCGTCGGCGTCGACCGTGCCGACCAGGCCGACGAGCTGCGGGCCAACGGCGCCGACATCGTCGTCGCCGACCTGGCCGAACTGTTGGATTCGCCGTGAGCGAGCCTGCGAGCGAATCAGTGTCACAGTGTCTTCGTGAGTGGAGCCACCGAACTTGTGAGGTGGCCGGTTGAGCGAGCTTGCGAGCGAATCAGTGTCACAGTGTCTTCGTGAGTGGAGCCACCGAACTTGTGAGGTGGCCGGTTGAGCGAGCTTGCGAGCGAATCAGTGTCACAGTGTCTTCGTGAGTGGAGCCACCGAACTTGTGAGGTGGCCGGATGAGCGAGCCTGCGAGCGAATCAATGTCACAGTGCGCCCGGGAATGCCGCCGAGTGTGCGAGGTGGCCCAATGAGCTACCAGGTCGCGCCGTGGGAGTTGCGCTGGTGTGGGCTCGCGGTGGACCAGCTGCATCGCACCGAGTCGACGTTCGCGCTGGCCAACGGGCACATCGGGATGCGCGGGTCGCTGGAGGAGGGTGAGCCGGTCGGCAAGCCCGGCACCTACCTCAACGGCTGCTACGAGTCCCACGTCCTGCCGTACGCCGAGAGCGGCTTCGGCTACCCGGAGGACGGCCAGACCGTCGTCAACGTGACCGACGGCAAGGTGATCCGGCTGCTGGTCGAGGACGAGCCGCTCGACGTGCGCTACGGCCGCGCGGTCGCCCACGAGCGCGCCATCGACTTCCGCGCGGGCACCCTGAGCAGGGACACCGACTGGGAGTCGCCGACCGGGCGCCGGGTGCGGATCCGCTCCACCCGCTTGGTCTCCTTCACCCAGCGCGCGGTCGCGGCGATCTCGTATGAGGTCGAGCCCGCCGAGGCCATGCAGCTCGTGGTCCAGTCCGACCTGCTGGCCAACGAGCCCATCGAGCGCGTCGGCCGCGACCCCCGCGTCGCCGCCGCGCTGCGCTCGCCGCTGGTCGCCGACTTCGCCTCGGCCGACCGGCTGCGCGCGGTGCTCGTCCACCACACGCGCAAGTCGGGCCTGCGGGTGGCCGCGGCGATGGACCATGAGATCGAGGCAGGCGACGGGCTGCGCACCGACATCACCGCCGAGGGCGACCTGGCCCGACTGACCGCGGCGGTCGACGTGCCCGCGGGCGGCAGGCTGCGGCTCGTCAAGTACCTCGGCTACGGCTGGTCGGCGAAGCGTTCGGTCCCGGCCTTGCGCGCGCAGGTCGAGGCCGCGCTCGCGGGTGCGCGGCAGACCGGGTGGGATGGCCTGCTCGCCGAACAGCGCGCCTTCCTCCACGACTTCTGGACCGCAGCCGACGTCGAGATCGACGGCGACGACGAGCTGCAGCAGGCCGTGCGGTTCGCCTTGTTCCACATCCTGCAGGCGGGGGCGCGTGGAGAGAGCCGAGCCATTCCGGGGAAGGGGCTCACGGGGCCGGGCTACGACGGACACGCCTTCTGGGACACCGAGGCGTTCGTCCTGCCGGTCCTGACCTACACCATGCCCGACGCCGCCCGGGACGCGCTGCGCTGGCGGCACGGCACGCTGCCGCAGGCCCGCGAGCGGGCGAAGGTGCTCGGCAAGCAGGGCGCGGCGTTCCCGTGGCGCTCCATCGACGGAGCCGAGTGCTCGGCCTACTGGCCTGCCGGGACCGCCGCGTTCCACGTCAGCGCCGCCGTCGCCGATGCCACGGCCCGCTACATCGCCGCGACCCGGGACGAGGAGTTCGACCGGTCCTACGGCGTGGATCTGCTGGTGGAGACCGCCCGCCTGTGGGCGTCGCTGGGCCACCACGACCAGCACGGCGGCTTCCGCATCGACGGCGTGACCGGGCCGGACGAGTACACGGCGGTGGTGGACAACAACGTCTACACCAACCTGATGGCCCGGCGGAACCTGACCGAGGCCATCGCCGCGTGCCGCAGACATCCCGACCTCGCCATGAGCCTGGACGTCTCGGGCGACGAACTCGCCGCGTGGCGGCTGGCGGCCGACCAGATGGTCATCCCGTTCGACGAGCTGCTGGGCGTGCACCCGCAGTCGGAAGGATTCACCCAACACCAGGAATGGGACTTCGCCGCGACGCCCGCGGAGAACTACCCACTGCTGCTGCACTATCCGTACTTCGACCTGTACCGCAAGCAGGTTGTCAAGCAGGCCGACCTGGTGCTGGCGATGCACCTGTGCGGCGACGCGTTCACCCCTGAGCAGAAGGCGGCGAACTTCGCGTACTACGAAGCCAGGACCGTGCGGGACTCGTCGCTGTCGGCGGGCACCCAGGCCGTCATCGCCGCCGAGGTCGGCCAGCTGGACCTGGCCTACGACTATCTCGCCGAAGCCGCGTTCACCGATCTGCACGACCTGCATGACAACGTCCGCAACGGCCTGCACATGGCGTCGCTGGCGGGTTCGTGGACCGCGGTGGTCGCGGGCCTGGGCGGCATGCGCGACCACGGCGAGAACCTGGCCTTCGCACCGCGCCTGCCCGACGCGCTGCACCGGGTGGCGTTCCGGATGTATGTGCGGGGCAGCCGGATCCAGGTGGAGATCACCCAGTCGTCGGCGACGTACCGGCTGGTGTCCGGTGAGCCGCTGGCGGTGTCGCACCACGGCGAGCCGATCACTATCGGACCGGGGGAGCCAGTGGTGCGGCCGATTCCGACGTCGCCGCGGCCGCGTCCGCTCACGCAGCCCGCCGGGCGGGAGCCGCGTCGGCGGTGATGGTTTCCCGTGAGCACTCTGCGCCGATTGATTGCCCACGGGTGATTGGTCGCCGTCGGAACGGGTATCCCATCGGGGTGGTTCACCCGAAGGGAGCAGGCGATGGCAAGCATCGGCGACTATGGCCTGAGCGGGTCTCAGGTGCGCCACGAAGTGGCCGACGTACCGCGGCGAAGGGGCGCGGTGAACGGACTCCTGGTGTTCGCGCTGGGAGCGTGGGGCGCGGTGATCCCCTTCATCGGACCGTACTTCGCGCTCGCGTACACACCCGACTCACCCTGGGTCATGACGACCGACCGGCTGTGGCTCAACGTGCTGCCCGGTGTGGCCGCGCTGCTCGGCGGGCTAGGCCTGATGGCCAGCGCGAGCCGTGGCGGCGGGGTCCTGTTCGGCTGGCTGGCCGCGGTCGGCGGCGCCTGGTTCGTCCTCGGGCCGGTCGTGAGCACGTTGTGGCACAACGGAACCCCGGCGACCGGCGAGGTGGCCGCGGACGACACGGCCACCCGGGTGGTGACCGAACTGGTCTTCCACTCCGGGCTGGGCGTGCTGATCCTCTTCCTGGCGGGCGTCGCCCTAGGCCGGTTCACCGTCCGCGACAAGGTCATCATCGAGGATGCCGAGCCTGGGCTGTCCGACACGAACGTCGAGTACGAGGCCGAACGCAGGCGCGAGGCCGAATTCGACGAGGCCCAGGCCGAGGCCGAGTACCGGCGGCGCGGCCAGCAGTGACGCACTAGCGCGGTCGCCACCGCTTCCAGTGGGCGGAGGCGGCCGCGCGGACTTTGCCGTCCCAGACGAGTTCGACCTCGGCGGTCATCTCCGCCTCGCCCGCCTCGGTCACCCACCCACGCAATTCCACCGGCTCGTCGAGCGGACTCGGGCGCAAATAGCGCACCTGCAATCCGGCGGTCACATATGCCAATGCCGCGCCCGGCAACGGCGGCCAGCCGCGCTGTTCGGCTTCCCAGAGCACCGCGGCCGCGCTATGGCAGTCGAGCACGGTGCAGATGATGCCGCCGTTGAGGTAGCCGACGCCGTTGTCGTGTTCCGGCCACGGGGTGAAGGTCGCGGTGGCCACGCCGTCGGTGCCCGGGAAGCTGCGCAGGCGCAGGCCCTTGTCGTTGGCGTGGCCGCAGCCGAAGCAGCGCACGTCGGGGTAGAGCCGCTGCTGGATGCTCAGGGCGTCGTCGGTCATGGTCACTCCGCTTGCGGTTCGGACAGGCGGCCCGAGTGTAGTCCGCGGCGGTTCTGGCGATTTCCCACAACCCTGAGTTAACCTTGAAATTGTCGGCGTATTTCTTAACTCTGAAACGTCTGTTTCCGGTTACCCCATTCGAGGTGTCGCCCTACCGTTTCCTCACCCTGCAAAAATTTATGGTGAGGTGACTTACGCATGCGAATGCGCAGCAAGGTTTTCGCCGCGGTGAGCGGCTTTTCAGTAGTGGCTGGAGCGTTGATAGTCGGTGGCCAGTCGACCGCCGCGCCGCGACAGCCCGCGGTCGACGCCCAGGTGAGCGGTGTGGCCGAGGCGCTGGGGATCTCGGCGGACCAAGCGCGGATCCAGTTGGACCAGCAGGACCGCGCGCACCGGGTCCACAAGGCCCTGTCCGAGTCGCTGAGCAAGCGGCTCGCGGGCCACTGGTTCGACTCGGCCACGGGCAAGCTGACGGTGGCGGTGACCAGCGAGGACGCGGCCGACCAGGCTCGGGCCGAGGGTGCGGAGGTCAAGCTCGTCGGCCGCGGGCAGGCCGAGTTGGACCGGCTGCTGGGCTCGGTGCGCGGTCTTGTCGGCACGGGCGTACCCGGTGTCTTCGGCTGGGGCGTCGACGTCCGGGCCAACGTGGTGCACGTCAACGTGAACACCACCGCCGCCACCGCCTCGACCGACGCGTTCCTGACCAAGGTCAAGGCGCTGGGCGACGGCGTCCGGATCACCCGGACGGACTCCGCGCCCCGGCAGCAGGCCGCCCAGCCCGCGCCGCGGGCGGGCACCATCCAGCCGGGAAGCCCGTGGTGGCCGGGCACGGAGAAGGACTACTGCTCGATCGGGTTCGCGGTGACGGACTCGGCTGGCAACAAGCACTTCCTGACCGCCGGGCACTGCACCAACAACGTCAACCAACCCGCCTACGGCCAAAGTGGACAGTCGAACAAGATCGGCACGTCGAACGTGGGCGGCACCGGCAGCGTCAACGGGCGCGAGGGTGACATGGGCCTGGTCGCGGTGACCGAGGCGGGCTGGACCCTCTCAGCCGCGGTCAACACCTGGGGCTCGCCCGCGATCACGGTGACCGGCCAGCAGGAGGCGATGGTCGGCGACGCGGTCTGCCACTCCGGCAACACCTCCAAGTGGAAGTGCGGCGTCGTCAAGTACACGCACAAGGCGGTCGACTACGGCGGCAGCGTCGGCGTCATCGAGGACATGACGTGGACCGACGCCTGCTCGCTCGGCGGCGACTCCGGTGGCGGCTGGCTGCTGGGCACCAAAGCGACCGGCCTGCACGACGGCGGCCCGTCCCAGTGCGTGACCAACCCGAGCGACGCCGACATGTCGATCTTCCAGCCGATCGCCGAGCCGCTGACCAAGTGGGGCCTGACCCTCGTGACCGGCGGTGGCTCCGACACCCAGGCGCCGACCGCGCCCGGCAACCCGCGCTCCACCGGCACCACGGCCAACACTGTTGCCCTGGCCTGGGACGCTTCGACTGACAACGTGGCCGTCACCGGCTACGACGTCTACAACGGATCGACCGTGGCGGCCAGTGTCACCGGGCTCAACGCGACGGTGTCCGGCCTGACAGCCGACACCGCCTACACTTTCACCGTCAAGTCGAAGGACGCCGCGGGCAACGTCTCACCCGCCAGCGCTTCGGTGACCGCGCGGACCCAACCGGGCTCGGGCGGCGACGAGGAGTCGCCGACCACCCCGAGCAACCCGCGCTCGACCGGCACCACCGTGACCACGGTGTCGCTGGCCTGGAACGCCTCGACCGACAACACCGGGGTCACCGGCTACGACGTCTTCAACGGCGCCACGCTCGCCACCTCGGTCGCGGGCACGAGCGCGACGGTGTCCGGTCTGACCGCCGACACCGGCTACTCGTTCACCATCCAGGCCAAGGACGCCGCGGGCAACAAGTCCAAGCCGACCCAGCCGGTGACGGTGAAGACCGCGCCGGGCACAGGCGGCGGCCGGACGCTGACCAACGACACCGACCACCCGATCCGCGATTACACCCAGACCTACAGCCGGATCACGTCGACGGCGACAGGCGCGGCCACCAGCAGCATCACGCTGGTGATCGCCGTCGCGCACACCTGCCTGGAGGACCTGGGCATCTCGCTGTTCGACCCGAACGGCAAGGCGTACCCGGTCAAGTACAGCGGCGGCTACCAGTGCACGCAGTGGAGCGGCCAGAAGACGTTCACCGTGAACAACGTCAACTCGCCTGCGTCGGGCACCTGGTCGCTGCGGATCACCGACTACGGCCCCGGTGACACTGGCACACTGGATCGCTGGTCGATCACGCTCTGACTCAGCCGCACGCTGGTCTCGGCGGGGTCTGGTCGGTTATGGTCGGGGCGCGGGCAGCAGCCATGGACAGGGGAGTCATCGTGGCCGCACGCCCAACCACCGAAGTCGATCAGACCCCGCACGCCGATCCGTTCCCGGATGCGCTGCGGGCAGCCATCCGGGCCAGAGGTCTTGGTCTGGAACGTATTCGCGACCGCCTGCGCGTGCTGGGCGCACCGGTCAGCGTCGCCGCGCTCAGCTATTGGCAGTCCGGCCGCTGCAGACCGGAGCGGCCGGACTCGCTGATCGCCCTCGCGCACCTGGAGTCGGTGCTCGAGGTCCCGGCGGGCTCGTTGATTTCGCTGCTCGGCCCACCCCGCCCGCGCGGCCGCTGGCTGACCGGCGCGGCGCCGGACATCGAGGCGTACTGGCCGAACAAGGCCCTGGTCCGGGCGGCGGTCCGGTCGGTCAATTCGCGGTGGGACCAGCGGCTCACCAGGATCAGCCAGCATGACTTGGTCACCGTCGGCCCCGACCGCGAGCTGCGCTCAATCCTCTCCCGCCAGGTCCTGCGCGCCGATGAGGACGGGCCGGACCGCTGGGTGGTGATCCTGCACCTGGACGACCACACCCGGCCTCTGCCCGTCGTCCGGCCGCTGCGGCACTGCACGCTGGGGCGGACCGTGCACCAGCCAGGGGACGGGCTGCTGGTGACGGAGCTGCTGTTCGACCGGCCGCTGGCGCGCGGGGAGACGATCATCACCGAGCACGAGGTGGGTTACCAGGCGCCCTATCCGCTGGCCACGAACTACGAACGCAAGTTCCGACGGCCGGTTCGGGAGTTCGTGGTGGAGGTGGGCTTCCACGCGGCCGCCCAGCCGGTCAGGTGCACGCAGTTTCTCGCGGGCGGGAAGTGGTGAGGAACTGGTGGTCGCGGCGGAGGTGGACGGGACAAACTCGGTGCACGGGGTCGCGTTGAACTTCGGCCCCGGCTGGTACGGCTACCGCTGGGAGTGGGACTGAACTACCGTGCCGTGCCGTAGATCCGGTCGACCTTGATCCGGAGCACCAGCCGCCCGTCGGACACCATCGCGGCGCGGTACTCATCCCAGTTCGGGTGCTCGCCGCTGAGGTTCCGATACAACTCGACCAACTCGTCCACCGCCGCGTCGTGCGGGTCGCGGGCGACCTCGGAGAAGTCCGCCTCGCCCTCGACGACCGCGTACTGCCAGCCGTCGGCACTGCTGACGTGGTAGGTGGCCCGCGCATCCCGGCGAAGGTTGGCCGTCTTCGCCCGCCCATCAGTAACGGAGACCCGCAGGACGCCTTCGGCTTCATCGAAGTGGTGAAGAACATTCGAGGATTGGGGGCGGCCGTCTCGTTTGAGGGTGATGAGGACGCCGAAGGGGCGGGATCGGAGGAGCCGGTAGAGAGCGTCATCAGCCATGGTCAGTCAAACCGGCGACGCCGATGCCGTATTCCCTGCGATGTCAGGCAGGATCGCGGGGCAGGTGATCGTCAGTCTGGTGCCGTGTACTCACCACGTGACACACGGATCACTCGGCCCTGTTTGAGAAGACTGTCGAGGTAGACGGAAATATGCGCGGCGACCTCGTTGGTTCGACCGCCCTTGTGCAGAGCTTCTACGATCCCGGCCGCGCGCAGCGGCTGGGGCTTCGCGTTGCGAAGGACGGTGACTATCGCATCGGCCTTGACCATGTCCGCGATCTCCGAGGTCAAGCTCTCTGCCGATGACTCCGGCGAAGCGATGGCGCGGGCCAGCGCGTCCCGTTCGGCGCGGAGACCCTCCGCTCTCGCGTTGAGTCGGGCGAGATCTGCCTCTACGGCTGCAAGGTCAATACCAATTCGTTCTAGGTCTTTTTCTAAGGGGTTCATATATATATTTTCTCATAGTTCTTCGGGTTGGGCAACAGTCACATCGCCCGATCTCGGCGAGGCGCCGTCGGTGCTGGCCGGGCGGTGCTAATTCGGTGGACGGCGGGAGAGTCGCCCGGTTGGCTGCGCGCGTGGACCTTCCCCGGCACTACACCATCCGTGAGAGCAGCCACCGTGTGCACAACCCGCTCACCGAGGCCAAGCTGGCCACGATGGGTCAAGCACTGCGGCTCGCGCAGGGGGCGCGGGTGCTCGATCTGGCTTGCGGCACCGGCGAGTTGCTCGCGACCTGGGCGCGTGACCACCGGATCACCGGTACCGGCGTCGACATCAGCACTGTGTTCCTGGACTCCGCGCGGGCCAGGGCGGCCGAGCTCGGCGTCGCAGACCGGGTGACCTTCGTCCACGGCGACGCTGGGAAGCATGTGGCCGACGAGCCGGTCGACCTGGCCGCGTGCGTCGGCGCCACCTGGATCGGCGGCGGCGTCACCGGCACCGTCGAACTCCTGCGGCGCAGCCTGGCCCCCGGCGGGATGATGCTGATCGGCGAGCCGTACTGGCTGCGGGAGCCACCGGACCAGGAGACGATCAACCACTGCCACGCCACCGAGCGCGACGACTTCCGGTCGCTGCCGGAGCTGCTGGAGCACTTCGCCGCGCTGGGCATGGACGTGGTGGAGATGATCCACGCCGACAAGGACAGCTGGGACCGCTACGTCGCCGCACAGTGGCTCAACCTCCGCCGCTGGCTCGACGCCAACCCCGACGACGAGCTGGCTCCGCGGCTCCGGGCCGAGTTGGACACCGCTCCGGTGCTCCACGTCCGGTACCAGCGCGAATACCTCGGCTGGGGTTTGTTCGCCCTGATGGACCGCTGACGCCTCATATTAGGATCCGTCCCGGCGATGATCAGGGTGTAGGCCGACTGAGGGGACGATCATCTGTGGCTGAACCGGCGCTGTCCAACCGCCTGACCAAGCTCGACGTGACCGCGCGGATGTGGGAGACGGTGTTCCCGATGTTGAGCGGCCTTGGGGTGGTGTTGATCGGGTTGCTGGTCATCTTGGGCGGCTGGCTGGGCGATATGTCGGTCTTTGGCGGCATGCTGGTCGTGGCGGGCGGCTTGTGGGTGGTGCTGAAAGCGGTTCGGGTGCTGCTCATGACGCTGCGCATGCGGCGGATCTTGCGGGTGGAGCCGTGGGAGGAGCGGCGGGTCGACTACTACCACACGCACGTGTTCTACACCCGTCAGGCCTGGGTCTGGACGCGGTCCAAGCCGGAGGAAGTGCTGTGGGTCCGGCTGCTGCCCCTGGAGAAGCGACCGCTGGTGCGGGTGGGGGTGGCCGAAACGATGTGGTTCGCCGGATCGGGTGAGTGGCGGGTGGTCAGCCCGGAGGGTGGCGGCACAACGCGGCTGGCGCGGAAGGCGGTTCCCGGGGACGCCTTGTTCGGCAGGATCGTCGGGATGACTCCGGGTGGAGCCAAGCGCGCCGACAAGCTGATGAGGGCGATGCAGCGCGACGCTGAGTAGCGGGCCTCTCGAAAGGATCTGCCCCGGCGATGACAAGGGTGTGGGCCGACTGATGGAACCGGCGCTGTCCAACCGTCTGACCAAGCTCGATGTGACCGCGCGGATCTGGGAGTCGGTGTTTCCCATCCTCAGCGGCATCGGAGTGGTGCTCATCGGCCTGCTCATCGCGCTCGGGTACTGGGCGGGCGAGGCGTCGATCCCGCTGGGTGGCGTGGTGTCGGGCTTGGGCGCGGTAGGCGCGATCGTGGCGGCGCGTGTCCTGCGCACCGCCTTGGCGGCGCGGCGGGTGCTGAGCCAGGAGCCGTGGGTGGAGCGTCGGGTCGACTACTACATCGACGTTGACAACCACTACCACGGCGCCGTCTGGGTCCGGCCTGATCGGTTCGGGCCGGAGGAACTGCTCTTGGCTTACGTCCTGCCGATCGAGCGCAGGCGCTGGCTGTGGATCGGCGAGGAGGTGATCGTGTGGATGGCGGGCTCGGGCAAGTGGCGGGTGATCAGTCCGGTCGGCGGTGGCAAGCCCCGGCTGGCCCGGCGGACCGTTCCCGGGGACGCGAAATTCGGCAAGTTGGTGGCCTTCACCCCGCGCGGGAAAGACCGGGCCGACCGGCTGATCGACGCGGCGAAGCGCGACGCTGGGTAGCCTGGTCGGGTTGGTCGACCAGGGAGGCAGGGTGGGGCGGATGAGTGCCGGTGCGGTCCTCGGCGCGAACATTCGCGCGTTGCGGGGGGAACTCGGGCTCTCGCTGTCGGAGCTGGCCAGGCGGTCGGCGATCGCCAAGGGGACGCTGTCGCAGTTGGAGAACGGGCTGGGCAACCCCACGATCGAAACAGTGTTCAGTCTTTCGAACGCTCTTAAAGTTCCCGTGTCCTCTTTGCTGACCGAGCGTGCCGAGCCGGGGGTCGTGCTGGTCCGGTCGGCCGGGCTCGACGTGCTCAGCGGCAACGCCGTGGACCTGCGGCTGTTGCGGCGGATGGACGTGACCGACACCGTCATGGAGGTCTACGACCAGCGGGTGCGGCCCGGCGAGGTGCAGCAGTCGGCGGGCCATCCCGGGTTCGAGCACGTCGTGGTCACCGCGGGCGTGCTCAGAGTGGGCCCGGTCGACGATCCCCACATCCTCGAACCCGGTGACTACGTCTGCTTTCCCGGCCACCTCCCGCACCTCTATGAGACCGTCGACGGCCCGGTCACCTCCGTGCTGATGCTGCAGTACCCGGTCGACGTCGGCACCAGCCCGCTCGCCGGTTCCTGCGCGGTGTCCACCGCCGCCCGACCGCAGGCTTGACGTCCCGTCGTTCTCCCCCTAACGTCCCCCGTGTTCACTTTAATGAACGCTGGAGGTGTGGGTGTACCCGGACGTGGTGGTCGTCGGCGCTGGCGTCATCGGCGCCGCGTGCGCGCGGGCGCTGACCGTCGCCGGGCTCCGGGTCACCGTGCTGGACCGGGGGGCGCCCGCCTCGGCGACGACCGCCTCCGGTGAGGGCAACGTGCTGGTGTCGGACAAGGGCCCCGGCCCGGAACTCGACCTCGCCGCCGCCTCCCGGCTGCGCTGGCCGTCGCTGATCGAGTCGCTGGACGTCGACGTCGAGTGGGAGTCCAAGGGCGGCGTGGTGGTGGCGACCACGGACGCGGCCGCCCAGCCCTTGCTCGACTTCGCCGACGCGCAGCGAAAAGTCGGGATCCAGGCCGACGTGCTCGACCGGGTCCACGACCTCGAACCCCACCTGACGCGCGCGGTGACCGCCGCCGTCCACTATCCGCAGGACGCGCAGTTACAGCCCGTTCTCGCCGCGTCGGCCCTGCTCGCCGACGTCCGCAAGCGCGGCGGCACCGTCCGGGCAGGCGTCGCGGTGTCCGGTGTGGACACAGTGGACGGTCGGATCTCCGGGGTGCGCACCGATGACGGGGTGATTCCCTGCGGTGCCGTGGTCAACGCCTGTGGGCCGTGGTCCGGCGAGTTCGCCCGCGCGGCCGGGGCGCCGATCGCGATCCTGCCGCGCCGGGGCATCGTGCTCGTCACCGCCGCGCTGCCGCTCGTGGTGCGCCACAAGGTCTACGACGCGGACTACGTCGGCGCGGTGGCCAGCGGTGACGCCGCGCTGCAGACTTCCAGTGTGGTCGAGTCGACCCCGGCGGGTCCGGTGCTCATCGGGTCGAGCCGCCAGCGGATCGGCTTCGCCGAGCGGATCGACGTCGAGGTCCTGCGGGAGCTCGCGCGCAAAGCCGTGGCGCTGTTCCCGGTGCTCGCGAACGTCCCGGTGATGCGCGCGTACGGCGGCTTCCGGCCCTACGCCCCCGATCACCTGCCCGTCATCGGCGCTGACCCGCGTCTGGCCGGGCTCTGGCACGCCACCGGACACGAGGGCGCGGGCATCGGCCTGGCGCCCGCCACCGGCGACCTGCTGGCCGAGCTGCTGACCGGCACCGACCCGCACCTCGACCCCACCCCGTTCCGCGTGGACCGCCCCGCGGTGATGGAGGCCTCGTGAAGATCACCGTGGACGGCGTGGCGACGCCGGTCCGGCCGGGGCAGACCGTGGCCGCCGCGCTCATGGCGACCGGCCGGGTGTCCTGGCGCGACACCCGGCACGGTGGCAAACCGCGCGGCCTGTTCTGCGGCATCGGCGTGTGTTTCGACTGCCTGGTCGTGGTCAACGGCGTCCCGGACGTCCGCGCGTGCCAGCGTCTCGTGGCCAACGGCGACGACGTGCGCACCCAGCATGGCGCCGAGCTGCCGGAGGCCCGCCCATGATCGTCGTCATCGGCGCCGGACCAGCCGGGATCAACGCAGCCAGAGCCGCCGCGACGGCCGGGGCCGAGGTCACCCTGATCGACACCGCCCCGACCGTCGGCGGCCAGTACCACCGCCAGGCCCCGGGCGCGGACAACGCTCCGGGCGCCGCCGACATCGCGAGTGAGCCCAAGATCCGCCACCTCGCCGAGTCCGTCGTCTGGGCCATCGAGTCTGTCCACAACGGACACAAGATCCACGTCCGCACCGGCCAGGCCGACGGCCCCGGCAGGCAGGGCCACACCGTCCACGCCGACGCCCTCATCCTCGCGACCGGTGCCTACGACCGCGCCCTGCCGTTCCCCGGCTGGGACCTGCCCGGCGTCGTCACCGCGGGTGCCGCGCAAGCCATGGCGAAAGGCCAGGGTGTCGCGGTCGGCAAGCGGGTCGTCGTGGCGGGCACCGGCCCGTTCCTGCTGCCCGTCACCCAATCACTGGTCCACGTCGGTGCCCACGTAGTCGGCGTTCTGGAGGCGAACCGGGCGCGGGGCTGGTTCCTTGCCCCCAAGGCGCTGTTCGCGGGCCGGGGCAAGCTCGGCGAACTCGCGGGCTACGCCAAACTCCTGGCCCGGCACCGCATCCCGTACCGCACGAGCCGCACCGTGATCGCCGCGCACGGCACCGATCGGGTCACCGGGGTCACCACCGCTGCCCTCGACACCCAGTGGAAGGTCAAGCCGGGCACCGAGCGCCGGATCGCCGTCGACGCCGTGTGTGTCGGCTTCGGCTTCACCCCGCAACTCGAACTCGCCGTGTCCGCCCGCTGCCGCCTGGTCGACGGGTTCGTCGAAGTGAACGACGCCCAGGCCACCTCGGTCCCCGGCGTCTTCGCCGCAGGCGAGCTGACCGGTATCGGGGGCGCCGACCTCGCCGCCGCCGAGGGCACGGTCGCGGGTACCGCCGCCGCGGCCTACCTGGGCCACGAGACCGCCAAGCCCTCACTGAAAGCCGTTCGGCGCGGTCGCCTGTTCGCCCAAGGGCTGGACAAGGCTTACCCAGTGCGGCCGGGCTGGCAGCGCTGGCTCACCGACGACACGCTGGTCTGCCGGTGCGAGGAAGTCAGCCTCGGCGCCCTGCGCGCCGCGCTCGCGCAGTACGAAGCCCTCGGCGTTCGGTCGCTCAAGTTGACCAGCCGGGTCGGCCTCGGACCCTGCCAGGGCCGCGTCTGCGGACGTGCCGCCGCCGAACTCGCCGCCGGGATCACCGGCGGCACATTTGACCCAGCCGCCACCGCGAAACGGCCGATCGCGGCGCCATTGAGACTCAGTGAACTAGCACAGTGCCGGCCTGCTTTTGATGAAACAGTGGAGGAGAAGTGACTCAGGAACGGCTCGACGGCGTGATCGTGGCCACCGCGCTGCCCTACACCGAGGACGCGAGCGCCCCTGCGGGCCTGCGTCCCGACCTGGACCGCTACGCCGAGCACTGCCAGTGGCTGGTCGCCAACGGCTGCCGCGGCGTCGGCCCCAACGGCTCGCTCGGCGAGTACTCGTCGCTCACCGACGACGAGCGCAGGCAGGTCGCCAAGACCGCTGTCGCGGCGGTGCGGGGTCAAGGCGTTGTCGTGGTCGGCGTGCACGGCGCGGGTGCCCACCAGGCCCGCCACTGGGCCGAGTTGGCCGCCGAGGACGGCGCCGACGGTGTGCTGTGCCTGCCGCCGACGATGTACCGGGCCAACCGCGCCGAGGTGGTCCACCACTTCACCGAGGTGGCCAAGGCCGGGCTGCCGATCATGATCTACAACAACCCGATCGACACCAAGGTCGACCTGACCCCGGACCTGGTCGCCGAGCTGGCCCAGATCGACAATGTGGTCGCGGTCAAGGAGTTCTCCGGCGACGTGCGCCGGGTGCTGGAGATCCGCGAGGCAACCGACATCGCGGTCATCGCGGGCGCCGACGACGTCGTGCTGGAGAGCCTGCTGATGGGCGCCACCGGCTGGTTCGCGGGCTTCCCGAACGTCTTCCCCGCCGAGTCCGCCCGCCTCTACGCCCTGGCCACCGAAGGCCGCCTCGAAGAGGCCCGCGCGCTCTACGAGCCGCTGGTGGCCGCGTTCCGCTGGGACTCGCGCGTCGAGTTCGTCCAGGCGATCAAGTTCGGCATGGACTACGTCGGCCGGTTCGGCGGCCCGAGCCGTCCGCCGCGCGGCCCGCTGAGCCCCGCCCAGCGCGAACTGTTGGGCGCCGACATGCGCAAGGCCGTCGAGCACCTGCACAGCGTGGCGGTCTGACATGCGCGCGTCCCGTTATTTCAGCGCGGTCGACTCGCACACCGAGGGCATGCCGACCCGGGTCGTCACCGGCGGCGTCGGCGTCATCCCCGGCGCGACCATGGCGGACCGGCGCATGCACTTCATCGCCCACCTCGACCACCTGCGTGAGTTCCTGATGAACGAGCCGCGCGGGCACGCGGCGATGAGCGGGGCGATCCTGCAGCCGCCGACCCGGCCGGACGCCGACTGGGGCGTGCTCTACATCGAGGTCTCCGGCTGCCTGCCGATGTGCGGGCACGGGACCATCGGCGTGGCCACGGTCCTGGTGGAGACCGGGATGGTCGCGGTGACCGAGCCGGTCACCACCGTGCGCCTGGACACCCCGGCCGGGCTCGTGCTGGCCGACGTCGCGGTGCGCGACGGCCGGGCCGAGCACGTGACCATCCGCAACGTTCCCGCCTACTCCCACGAGCTGGACGCGACGGTCGACGTGCCGGGCTACGGCCAGGTGCGCTACGACCTTGCCTACGGCGGCAACTTCTACGCGATCCTGCCGCTGGCCGACCTGGGCATCCCGTTCGACCGGGCGCACAAGGACCGGATCCTCACCGCTGGTCTGTCCATTATGGACGCGATCAACGAGCAGCGGCGCCCGGTGCATGTGACCGACCCAACCATCGGCGGCTGCAAGCACGTCCAGTTCACCGCCCCCGGCCATGACGGCAGCCACTCGCGCCACGCCATGGCCATCCACCCCGGCTGGTTCGACCGCTCACCCTGCGGCACCGGCACCTGCGCGCGGATGGCTCAACTGCACGCGCGCGGGGAGTTGAAGCTGGAGGAGGACTTCGTCAACGAGTCCTTCATCGGCACCCGGTTCACCGGCAGGCTCATCGAGGACGCCCAGGTCGGCGACCGGCCCGCGGTGATCCCGACGGTGACCGGCCGCGCCTGGATCACCGGTATGGGGCAGTACCTGCTCGATCCCACCGACCCGTTCCCGAAGGGGTTCGTCCTGTGACCCGCGTCGTCTCCACCTCCCCGCAGCGACCCGCTGACGTGGTGGTCGAACTGCCCGCCGCGACCCCGTCCGAGGTCATCCTGACGGCGGCCAAGGCCTACAAGGCCCAGCGGGACTGGGCCGCGGCCGCACCCGGGATCCGGGCCGCGGCGCTGCACGGCATCGCCCAGTCGCTGGCGGACAACGCCGCCGACCTCGCCGCGCTGATCGTGCGCGAGGTCGGCAAGCCCGCCGGTGAGGCCGCGGGCGAGGTCGGCCGGGCGATCGCGCTGCTGCGGTACTACGCCCAGCAGGCGTTCGACCCGATCGGCGAGACCTACGCCGTGGGCGGCGGACTCGGCTACACCGCGCGCAAGCCGCGCGGGCTGGCCGGTCTGATCACCCCGTGGAACTTCCCGCTGGCGATCCCGGTGTGGAAGTCCGCCCCGGCGCTGGCCTTCGGCAACGCGGTGGTCATCAAGCCCGCGCCGGACGCCACCGCGTGCGCGCTGCGGCTGGCCGAACTGGCCGCGCCGCACCTGCCAGATGGCCTGCTCACCGTGCTGCCCGGCGGCGCGGCGACCGGGTCGGCGCTCGTGTCCTGTGTGGACGCGGTGTCGTTCACCGGGTCCACCGCGGTCGGGCGGGCCGTCGCGGTCGCCGCTGCCGAGCGGGGCATCCCGGCGCAGTGCGAGATGGGTGGGCTGTCGGCCACGATCGTGCTGCCCGACGCCGACCACGACCGGGCGGCGACCGATATCGCCTACGCCGCCATGGGCTTCGCGGGTCAGAAGTGCACGGCGACCAAGCGGATCATCGCCGTGGGCGACAGCCGCCCGCTCGCCGAGGCGCTGGCGGCGAAGGTGAGCGCGCTCGGGCTGGGCGACCCGGCCGAGTCCGGCGTCGTCGTCGGGCCCCTGATCACCGCCCAGGCACGGGACCGCGTGCTCGACGCGGCGGGTCAGGCCAGGGCGGCGGGCGGCGAGGTCGTGGCGTTCGGGGTCGTGCCGTCAGCCGATGGCTGGTACGCCGCGCCCGCCGTCATCGCGAGGCTGGACGCCGACGCGGCGCTCAACCGCGAGGAGGTGTTCGGGCCGATCTGCACGCTGGCCGAGGTGTCCGATGTGGACACCGCGCTGGAACTCGCGAACGCCACCGACTACGGCCTGGTCACCTCGGTCTACACCGCCGACCTCGACGCCGCGCTGGCCGCGGCCCAGCGGTGCGAGACCGGCATGGTCAAGGTGAACGCGCCGACCGCGGGGGTGGACTTCCACCTGCCCTTCGGCGGCGACAAGAACTCCGGCTACGGCGGCAAGGAACAGGGAAAAGCGGCGGCGGCCTTCTACACCTCCGCGCGCACGGTGCAGATTGGAGCGGCGAAGTGAACCGTCCGGCGCGGCGCGACCCCAGCAGGCTGCTGGAGGCGAGCGGATTCCGTGACTTCGTGAGCAAGGACTGGGGACCGGCCGAACGCCAGGTCGAGTTGCCCGCCGGGGCGGCGGCAGCCGCCGCCGAACACCGGCGGCGGCTGGTCGAGGCACTGCCGGGCAAGCGGATCGCGGTCGCGTCCGGCTGGGCGCCGGTGCGGGCCAACGACACCGACTACGGCTTCCGATCCGACAGCGACTTCGCCTGGCTGACCGGCTGCCACGCCGAGGGCGCCGTGCTCGTGATCCGGCCCGACGGCGACGCGGAACTGTTCCTGATCGAACCCGCCGGCCCGGAGGAAGCCGACTTCTTCGCCAACGCCCGCGACGGCGAACTCTGGATCGGCCCCACACCGGGTCTGGCCGAGTGGGCCGAGGCGCTGGGGCTGCCGTGCAGGTCGGTGACCGAACTGTCGTCCGCGCTGCGCGGGCGCATCCCCGAGACCCTGGTCACCAGGGGAGTGGACCCGCTGCTCGACGCGCTCGCGCCGGGTGCGCCGGACGGGGGACTGCGGCAGACCTTGGCCGAACTGCGCCGGATCAAGGACGACTGGGAGATCGGTGAACTGCGCCGCGCGGTCGACGCGACCATCCGCGGCTTCGCCGACGTGGCCGCCGAACTGCCCGCCGCGATCAAAGGCGGCGGTGAGCGGTGGCTCATGGGCACGTTCAACCGGCGTGCCTACACCGAGGGCAACGGAGTCGGGTACGCGTCGATCGTCGCGGCGGGCGCGCACGCGCCGGTGCTGCACTGGGTGCGCAACAACGGGCCCGTGCCCGAGGACTCCTTGCTGCTGCTGGACGCGGGGGTGGAGGTCGACAGCCTCTACACCGCCGACGTGACCCGGACGATGCCCGTGTCCGGGACGTATTCGCCCGTCCAGCGCAAGGTGTATGACCTGGTGTTGAAGGCGCACCTCGCGGCGCTGGACGCGGTGCGTCCCGGTGCGGCCTACAGCGACTTCCACACGGCCGCCATGGGAGTGCTCGCCCAAGGGCTGCACGACTGGGACCTGCTGCCGGTGTCGGTGGATGAGGCGCTGTCGGTGGAGAACCAGCACCACCGCCGCTACATCGTCTGCGGCGTCGGGCACTACCTCGGGCTCGACGTGCACGACTGCGCGCACTCCTCGCCGGAGGCCTACCACGACGGGACGCTGGCCGAGGGTATGGCGCTGGCCGTGGAGCCGGGACTCTACTTCCACCCCAACGACTTGACCGTTCCCCCGGAGCTGCGCGGGATCGGTGTGCGGATCGAGGACAATGTGGTCGTGACCGGCGGCGGCGTCGACGTGCTGACCAAGGCGCTGCCGATCGAGCCCGACAAGTTGGAAGCCTGGGTACGCGACCGGATGTAGGGCCCGCCCGCGGGTGGTCGGCTCAGACCACCCGCGGGTGTACCTCGGGATGCGCCAGCCACCAAGGCTGGAACACCGGGCTTTCCATGGCGTGCTCGGTGTAGGCGGCGGCGGCCACGCGGTAGATGGCGTCGACCACGTCCTCGGTCAGCCGGTCCCGCCGCCAGCCCAGTACCAGCCGCATCTGGATCGGGTCGTCCACCAGCGGTCGCACCGTGATGTCGTCCGGCCACTGCGTTGTCGGTTCCACCAACTGGATCGCCTGGCCGGACTTGACCAGCTGCCTGCCGCCGCCGCTGGGTGCCTCGAACCGGATTCGCGGGCTGAAACCCGCTTTGCGGCAGGCCGACCGCAGCGCGGCGAGCGATCCGTCCTCGGCGCCGGGCGGGCAGATCCAGGCGTCCTCGGCCAACGCGCTGAGCGGCACCTCGGGCAGATCGGCGCAGTGGTGCTTGACCGACATGCTGACCAGCACCGGAACCCGCGTCACCAAGGTCCGCTGCGCCACATGCGGGCCCAGTGCCGTGTTCTGTTCGTCGGACATCCCGACGATGGCGATGTCGAGCCTGCCATGGCTCAGCGAGTGCGCCAGGATCGTGGCGGAAGACTCGACTTGCAGGGTGACTTCGGTGTCGGGCATCGCCTCGTCGAGGCGCTGAACCATTGTTCCCACGCATTCCATGTGCGCTGATCCCATGCGAATCACGCCTCGGGTGTCGGGTCGCACCAGGTCCGCGCCGAACGCGTCCAGTTCCACCAGGAGAACCCGGGCTCGGCGCAGCACCCGCTCGCCCAGCGGCGTCGGCTCGGTACCGGTTCGGCTGCGCAGGAACAACTGTCCGCCGACCGAGCGCTCGACCCGTTGCAGCAGCACCGTCAGCGCGGGCTGGGACACCCCGAGCGCGGACGCGGCCTGGGAAAGACTGCCGGTCTCCGCGATGGTGCAGATCGCCCGCAGATGACGGAATTCCAGGTCCATAGGCGAAGTCTATAGAGAGAAGTCATTACCAGGGAATGCCTTCGCGTGTGACTCTTCCAAGGTCCACATCCGACAGTGTTTCTGCCCCTGTCATTCCCTGCACTGGAGACACCGTGAACAGAATTCGCCCGCGTGGCGGGCTCGCCTTATTGACCCTGCTGGCAACCGGCCTAGGCCTGCTTACCCCGGTCGCCGAGGCCGCACCCGCGCCGAACCCCGCACCGGCGCGGACCCAGGAAGCCAAACCCGGCAAGGCTCCTGTCCCGCTCAAGGACCGCGGCCCGATCCCGGCCGACTCGGCCGAGAACCGCCGCGACTATTCGGCCGAGAAATCCCGTGGCCTGACCGCCTCGGCCGCCGCGTGCGACGCGGCCGAGTTCACCAGCCGGACCGGTCCGGCGCTGGTCCAGCACATCCGCGCGTCGAGCGTCGACTGCGTCAACTCGCTGTTCCAGCTCACCGGCTCGACGGCAACCGCTGCATTCCGCGAATCGCAGATGATCAGCGTCGCGAATGGTTTGCGGGACAACGCGTCGACCTATCCCGGCGACAACTCCACGGCCACCCAGCAGGTCGTGCTGTACCTGCGCGCCGGGTATTTCGTGCAGTGGTACAACCCGGACGTGGTCGGGCCGTACGGTCCGGCGCTGCGCACGGCCATCCAGGCTGCACTCGACACGTTCTTCAACAACAGCCGCGCGTTCACGCTCAGCGACGCCAACGGTCCGACGCTGGGGGAGTCGGTCATCCTGATCGACAGCGCGCAGGAGAACGCGCGCTACCTGTGGGTGGTCAAGCGGCTGCTCGACGGCTACTCCACCGCCTACGACCCGTATCCGTCGATGACCGGCGCGGTCAACAGCGCGTACACGGTGTTGTTCCGCGGGCACTACCTGCCCGAGTTCGTCAGCGCCGTGGCCGCGGATTCGAGCGTGCTCACCTCGTTGAGCCGCCTCGCGCAGGCGAACCTGCACCTGCTCGGCACGTCCCGCGAATACCTCGTCGTCAACGCGGGCCGCGAACTCGGCCGCTTCCTGCAGCACACGTCGATCCGACCGGCCGCGCGTGCGCTGGTGAAGGGCCTGCTCGACCGCACCTCGATCACCGGCCCGACCGCCCACCTGTGGGCGGGCGCGGCCGAGATGGCCGACGCCTACGACAAGGCCGACTGCGCCTACTACGGCGTGTGCGACCTGAAGAACCGGCTGACGGCGGCGATCCTGCCGATCAACCACAGCTGCGGCGCGACCCTGCGGATCCGCGCCCAGCAGATGACCGCGGCCGAACTGTCGTCCTCGTGCGGCAGCCTGCTCAACCAGGACGCGTTCTTCCACCGGACGGTCAACGATCCCGGCCCCGTGGCCAACGACAACAACACGACGCTGGAGGTCGTGGCGTTCGACTCCAGTTCCGACTACCAGACCTATGCCGGGATTCTGTTCGGCATCGACACCAACAACGGCGGCATGTACCTGGAAGGCGATCCCGCCGTAGTCGGCAACCAGCCGCGGTTCATCGCCTACGAGGCGGAATGGCTGCGTCCGGCGTTCGAGGTGTGGAACCTCAACCACGAGTACACCCACTACCTCGACGGCCGCTACAACATGTACGGCGACTTCCCCGCCACCGTCGCGACCCCGACGGTGTGGTGGATCGAGGGCGTGGCCGAGTACGTGTCCTACTCCTACCGGGGGACGACCAACACGGCCGCGATCGCGGAGGCGGGTAAGCACACCTACGCGCTGAACACCTTGTTCGACACAAGTTATGACCACGACGCCAACCGGGTGTACCGCTGGGGCTACCTGGCCGTGCGGTACATGATGCAGTCGCACCCCGCTGATACGGCCACGCTCCTCGGCCACTACCGCGCGGGCAACTACACCGCCGCCCGGACGCTGCTGAAGACCACCATCGGCAGCCGGTACGAGAACGACTGGAACGCGTGGCTGACCGCCTGCGCGGCCGGGAACTGCGGCGCGACCACGCCCGCGCTGCCGGAGTGCACGGGCTCGGATGTTCGCGCGCTCGGCAAGAACTGTCAGCGTGGCAACCGATCCGCGGCGAACTCGTGGTACGACCATCTGTACCTGTTCGTCCCGCCTGGCACGGCACAGGTGACCATCACCTCGGCGGGCGGTACCGGCGACTGCGACCTCTACTACAGCCCATCGACCTGGGCGACGCCCACGACCGCGACGCACCGCTCGACGAACTCGGGCACCGCGGAGTCCATTGTGGTCACCGCACCGCCCGGCAACACATATGTCTACATCAGCCTGAAGGGTGCCACGGCCTGCTCCGGGGTCGCGGTAGCCACCCGGTTCTAGGCGGGGCTACTTCGCCAGGAACTCCGCGGCGACCCGTTTGGGTGCCTTGAGCAGCCACGCCTCGGTGACCAGCTCGGTGAGTTCGTCGACCTCGATCTCGTCGAGCCGCACCAGAACCGCGGGGTAGCCGTTGAAGTGCGGGGTGGTGAAGAAGACCGCTGGGTCGTCGGCGATCAGGGCGTGCTTGACGCCTTCGTCGGCGACCCACACCCCGAGGATGGGCCCGGTCGGCGCCGCCTCACCCAAGGCGGCCAGATCGGCCTTGCGCAGCGGACGCTCCCAGACGAAGCCCTTGGACCGCACCCGCCACTGGGCGGTGTCGCTGGAGGTCTCCTCAGTCTCCGGCAGGGCGAGAGCGATGCGCCGGACGTCGTCCCAAGTGGCCATGATGGTGAATGTAGTCCGGCGGCGGCGGGAACACACCCGCCGCCGCTTTCCTACGTCAGTGACCGGGCTTGGCGGTGTCGTCGATGATGTCGAACTGTTCCTTGCGGATCTCGTCGGTGACGGTGTGCTCCACGGTGACCGGCCTGGTGGCCAGGCGGATGCGCTCGACCGGCACGGTGTCCTTGGTGACGACCGGCTGGTCGCGGTGCAGCGTCACCTCGACGACCGACTCGGCGAAGGAACGCGGGTCGGCTTTGAGGGTGGCCAACTCGGTCTCGCCGATGATCTCGCGTTCGACGTGGATCTCTTCGTGGGTGAGCTGGACGGTCAGCTGCTGGGGTTCGGTGACCACGTACTTGCGGAGTCGGACCCGGCCTGCCTCGACCCGCTCGGTGGTGACCCGCAGCCGCTCCTCGGAGCGGACGACGATCTGTTCTGCCGGTGGATCAGCCTTGTCCCGCCTGGCCTGTGTTTTCGGGTCCGTCGGGTTCGGCGCGTGGGTGGACCTGCTCTGGGGCGCCATGTTCTGCATGGTCTTGTCGTGTGCTGCGGTGCCTGGCGTCGAGGGGCTGTGGGTGGCCGACTCGTGGACGGGGTCGCCCATGTTCCGCATCGCTCGGTCGCGCAGGGACTTTTCGCGGTCCGGCTCGGTCTGGGGGCGCAGGTCGTGCTTCCCGGAGGCCTGCTCAGCCGCGGGTTTCGCGGTCGTCGGGGGCTGGTGGCCGCCGGGACGCGCGACCGGGCCGGTGCCGCCGCGTTGGATCGGAAGGCCGTAGTACCGGCGCAGGTCGATCCCTTCCTGTTCGGACAACTTCCCCTCCGCATCAACATGCGGCGCGTCCTTGACGACGTCCTTGCGGACGCCGACGCGGAGGCCGTCCGCTTCGTTGCGGGCTCCGGCCAGGGGGACGAAGGATTCCCGGTGCCCGAACAAGCCGGTTCGCACTGTCACCCATTCGGGTTCGTGCGATTCCTCGCCGACGTACACCGTCTCCACCCGGCCGATCTTTTCGCCGTCCGGGTCGAAAACGTCATGTCCGATGAGGTCCTGTGGCTTCATGGACATAGTCATGGGTACCACCTCCTCTCGTCACGGTCGCTTGGGGTTCGTCCGGGCGCAACCTGGGTGAGCTGGGGAAACGGGGCTGGTACAGGGGTTCTTGATGGTGCGCTTCACGCGAAAGGGTGAGCGTGTCTTGGCGGGCATTTGGGGTCTCGGGGTGCTAGGTGGGGTCGGGACGGGGTCCGCTGGTGACTGCCCGCGGTTGCTTGAACGCTGCCCCCGGCACTGTTTGATGAGGCCTGGCAGGCTCGTCGAGAGACTGGTTGCGCGGCGAGTTGCCTCCACCGGTCGTGCCCAGCAGTGGTCAGTAGACACACAGCCGGTGGGTCGACGCCGACGGCACGGTACACCGAGGTCAGCGGCGCTGACGCCAAGGGCAAGCAGGCGTTGCGGTTCTTCGCCGAGGAACTGAAAGCGCGACGTATCCCGACGACCGTCACCGATGTGGAAATCAAGTTGGCGGTACATATGCGGAAGAACGGGATTCGGTCTGCGACGTTGGTATTGAATAACGTCCCTTGCAAGGGGCCGATGGGTTGTGACGCGCTTGTTTCGGTGGTCCTTCCGCCCGGTTATATGCTCACGGTGTACGGTACCGATGGATTCCGCCGAGAATATCGAGGAGGAGGAACGTCGAAGTGGGTTCCCTAGACGTCTACTACCTGCCCGAGCACGACGAAAGTCCGGTCATGGTGGCCACCGAGGACGAGGTGGACGCGTTCATCGACAAGGTCGTCGCGCAGTCGCCCATGGCGGCGCCGATCCTCATGGACCTTCACCTTTCCGGCGATCCCTACGCGCAGGGATTGGACGTTGGCGTGGTGGCCGAGCGTGGCCTGATCCGGTACGCGGGCCGGGACTGGCCGCTCGGGGTCGTCAGCACCGGCGAGGCGTCTGCTGGCGGCAACCCGGTGCCGTACTTCTATATGGGCCACTGGCGGGAATTCCCGTCGAACGCCGAGATTTCGCTCGCCACGATTAAGGCGGCCATCAAGGAATTCATGTCCACTAATGGTGTGCGTCCCATCTGTGTCCAATGGCAAGAAGTTGATGAATTGGCGGACCAGTGACCATTGACCGGCAAGGCGCGGAGTCAACCCGATGGGTTGTCCACGGTGAACGATTGGTCGATGACACTCGGCGGCTGCGGCTGAGTGTGGCGTCGGTCGAGTTGCCCGATGGTGTGACGTTCGAGCAGTACGTGCTTCGGGTGCCGAAGGCCGCGATGGTGGTCGTGGTCGATGACCAGGAGCGGGTACTGATGATGTGGCGGCACCGGTTCATCATCGACAAGTGGGTGTGGGAGCTGCCCGGCGGCTACGTCGATCCCGACGAGGAGCCCGGTGCCACTGCGGCTCGTGAGGTCGAGGAAGAGACTGGGTGGCGGCCCCGGAATGTCCGACCGCTGGTGTCGCTGCAGCCCATGGTGGGCAGCGCGGACGCGGAGAACCTGCTCTATGTGGCGTCGGGCGCGGACTACATCGGTGCACCCGAGGACATCAACGAGGCTGAGCGGGTCGAGTGGATTCCGCTGGCCTCGGTGCGTGACCTGATCGGGCGCGGCGAGGTCGTCGGCGCGGCGTCGTTGGTCGGTCTCCTGCACGTCTTGGCGTTCGGCGCGGGCTAGCGGGTCGGGACCGGGATGCCGACATCGACCAGCTGCCGGTAGAGCGTTCCGACACCCGCGTGCGACCCGTAGGGCGCCAGCCGCCGCGCCAGGTCGGCGAGGTAGGCGGCGCTGCGGACTGACCGCACCGACCCGGTCATCTGCACGGCCAGGGAGCCGTGTGCGCACGACTCGTCGACCTTGCCTTGGTCGGCGAGGATCGAGGCGAGCAGCGCGGTGTTGAACAGCCGTCCTCGCTCGTATCCGGCGCTCATCTCCAGGGACCGACGTGCGAATGCCTCGGCGTCCTCGGCCATGCCGAGGTCTCGGAAGGTGTGAGCGAACTTCGCGGCGAGGTAGGCGGCGTCGAAGTAGGTGAGCCAGGTCGGCAGGTGGGTCGGGTCGACGGCGGTGAAGAGGTTCTCGGCTTCTCGCAGCGCCGCCAGCGAGCCTCGTTTGTCGCTTCGCAGAGCCAAACCGTGCGCTTCCATCACAGCGGCTTCGGCGTGGAGGGCGGGGGCGTTGACCCGCTTGGCGGTCTGGCGTGCGGCGAGGGCGAGATCGACGGCCGAGTCGGGGCTGCCGTGGAACGCGGCGTGGTGGCTCATGCCCGCCAGCATCTCCGCGCCCAGCGCGTCATCCCCGGCTTCCTGGCACAGGCGGAACGCCGTGCGCAGGTGCCGTCGACCGGTCTCGGCCTGGCCGGTGTCGTAGGCCATCCACCCGGCGAGTTGATGCAGCTCGGCGGACGCGCCGAACAACTCCGACCGCGCGGCGTTCTTGGAGCGGGTGTCGTTGAGCATCGGTTCGACGGTCGAGGTGATGTAGGAGGTGACGGCGGTGTGGCTGTGCGCGCCGCCGTAGCGGTTGTCGATCCGGCGGAACGCGCCCGTCATCTCGCGGACGAGATCGACTTCCGGGCTGCCAATCGAACCGGCCGGTACCGGCGCCGGTTGTTTGGCTCCGTTGGGACGCAAGAGCGAGGCGCCCACGCCGAACGCCGTTGTCGCGAGGAACTGTCGTCGATGCACGTCTCCGCCTTGACTGTCTGCGCGGGTGGATGGCGGCAGCGTAGAAGGCGGTGCGGCAGACACGTATGCGTGAGGCGAATCCGGTGACAGCGTGAACCACAGGCACCGCTGGGGAATCCGCAGCGTCCGCGCCCACCGATCCAGCTTGTCGAGATCCCGTGTCGGGGTGTCGCCGCGCTCGATGCGACTGACCTGCCCTTGGGTCAAGCCCAGCCACACCGCCAGGTCGGTCTGTTTGATCTCAGGTATCTGGGCCTTGCGGTAGGCCCGCAGCAGCTTGCCGAATTGGCGCTGCGCGAGGACTTCCACGATCTCGGCCGAGTCCCAGAACGCGTCGGGCAACTGCGGCGCGCTGCCCCGCTGCGCCGTCACGTTGCGCGCGCAGGGGCTGCACAGTCGACCGCGGTTGTCCGCGGCCAGCCGCGCACCGCACTCGCGGCAGACCCCGCGACGCGACCGATCGGCCATCGGTACCCCTATCCCAGATGATGACCGACAGTGTACCGACCAACACGGTACGCCACCTGCGGAAATGCGTGCCATACATATCCGCAGGCCATATGCGCGACATGCGCCCCGCCCCGCGTGCCCACCGCCCATCGTCGACACCACCACGACGAACCGCGGCCGCGGAAGGCCCGGCCGGATCCAGCTGTTGGGAGATGTACATGATCAAGCGCCACTGCGGCCCACATGGTGTGCCGTCATGAGCGGCACCGTCTGGGTGCTCATCCTTCTGGGCGTGTCAGCGGCCCTGACCGTCGGATTGACCATCCGCGACGTCGTGCGCGACGTACGCGACTTGCGAGGTCGGTGATGACCTCGGCTCCGATATGGACCCGACCGCCGGTGATCTGGTTGACCTGTTTGGATCGGCTCGACCACGCGGTGCGGGACGAGGAATTCGGCACCTGCGCGTCAGGGGTGTTCGAGGCGGTGTGCGGCGCGTCGGTGGTGCCCGCGTCCTCGCACTGCGCGCCGCGTCCGCCATGCGCTGGGTGTGGCCGGTTCGTGTTGGCGTGGGCGCAGGCCACCTCGGCGCGGCCAGGCGCCCCTGACCATAGCGAGCGTCGATGGATGCGATGGCTGGGGCGAGGCAGGCGATGACGGCGGCGCGGCCTGAGGCACTGTTGTTGGTGCGTCTGCGATCAGGTCCGAGGGTGCGTGAGACGCAACGGGTCGTGCACCTAGTCCCTGTCGCCGAGTCCGATGGGAGGCCGCTTGCGGTGTTGACGGCGTTGTGCGGGTTCACCCCCGTCGCGGGGGAGGTCGACGTGTTGCCAGGGTTGGGCGGGATGCCTTGCGAGCGCTGCATGTCGCGCACCGCGTCCCCGGAGGGTACCGCGCTCCGCGCGGCCAACTTCCCGGCCGTGGGCGGTGCATGGTGAGCGGGTTTCGGGCCTGGCATTGCGCGCCCTGACTACCGGGTTAGCCAGACCACGGAACCCTCACTCCGTCAGCTAGTGGCCACCCTTGCTGAGGATTCCCTCCAGTGCCGCGTTGAACTCCGTGGGCTTTTCCAGGTGGGGAGTGTGGCCACAGTCGTCTATGACGATTTCATCGTAGGTTCCGCCTGCTTCCGCGTAGCGGGTCAGGACGGCTCTGGTCTGCGCGAGCATGGGTTGTGGTGGGTGGGTTTCGGCGCCGGGCCAGCCGGGGATGGCGCCGAGGCTGCCGAGGTAGGCCAAGTCGAACATCGAGCCGTCGGAGACGATTTGGTCGGCTGCGCCGCGAATCCAGCGGATGGGGGGTTTGGGGGTGATGGTGTGGAGGTCGTCGATGCGGAAGTGGTTGGGTGCCAAGGCGTTCAGAACGCCTTGGGTGCCGGGGGCGGCGCCGGGCCAGGCGTCGGTCGGAGTGGTGTCGCCGGGGTAGTGGGGGTCGCCGGTTCTGGTGCTCAGCATGGAGGTGACGTAGACGTCGGCGTCGGTGGGTTCAAACGGGGGTTTGAAGTAGAAGGCGTGCATGATCGTTCGTGGGGCGAATGGTGAGTCGTCCGCGGTGACTCCGTCGGCGAGCATCTTGACGAACTCCGGGTTGGCGCCGCCCGCGCCGGAACCGGCGCCGTTCGGGTCGATCAGTTCGCCGTTCTCGCCGCGGGTGGCGCCGAAGCCGAAGGGGGAGACCGGGTTCACCAGGGTGAGGGTGCGGACCGACGCCGGGTGGTCGCGCAGCAGTTGGAGCGCGATGCCGCCGCCCATGCTCCAGCCGACCAGGTGGACGGGGCCCAAGTCGAGGGTGTTGAGCAGGGCCGCCACGTCGTCGGCATAGTCGCTGAGGCCGCGAGTGGCGTCGACCGGTTCCGGGTCGGTGTCGCCGAAGCCGCGCAGGTCGACCGCGATCGGGCGGTAGCCCGCGGGCAGGTCGAGCATCGGGCGCTGCCAGAACAGGCTCGACGACACATTGCCGTGGATGAACACCACCGGGTCGCCGACGCGGTCGGTCTCCAGGATGTTCATCGTCAGCCGGTGAGTGGGCACCCGGCGGGCGCTGATTCCGTTGAACAGCATGGTCATTCCTCTCAGGACAGCCAGGTCGCGACCTGGGACATCGACGCCGATGCCCAGCCGAGCTGCAAGTGGTTCGCGGAGTGGATCGTCGAGGTGCCGCCCAGCGTGGCCACGCCGGTGGTGTCGAGGGCGCTGGCGATGAAGACGATGCCGTCGCTCGGGCCGCGGGTCTCGTTCCACACTCCGACGATGTTCGCCGCGCCGCCCGCGAGCAGGTAGACCCGCACGCCGCTGGGGGTTCCCGCACCTTGAATAGCCGCGATGAGTGAGCCCGCGTTGATCGCGGCCTGGATGCCGGGGCCGTCGGTGTAGAAGCCCTGGCCGCCGTGGTAGGTGGTGTACCAGTCCTGCGCGGAGGTGTTGACGCCGAACACGCCGTCCCAGCGCTTGAGCATTTGGCGTTGGCCGGGGTAGGCGTCCCAGCCCGCGGTCGGGGTGATCGATAGTTCCGGGTGGTAGGTGTATTGGCCGTAGCAGGTCATCCTGGTGTGCGGGCTCGGCGCGTTGATCTTGCCGCCGCACTCCGGCCAGATGGAGAAGTCGTGCGCCCAGCCGTGGGCGAAGGGGTAGTCGTAGCCGCCGTTGGGGCCGCCTAGGGTAACCAGCCTGCGCACGTCGCCCGCGTAGGAGCGGCCCCAGGACGGCTTCACCGACGACACATACATCCGGCCGGACATCATCCCCTTGCTCCAGCCGACCACGTCGACCTGCGTGACCCCGAGCCGCGCCTTGATGATCGCGATGGCGTCGCCGACCTGCTGCGCGTGCTGGCGGTTGTCGCCCTGCTTGTGGGCGAAGCCGACGGCGAACACGCGGTGCCCGCGCGAGCTGAGGTACTGCATCATGCCGGTGGACGGGCAGCTCGCCGAGCCGCAGCCGAAGCCGCCGGACTCGTTCGGGTTCGCCCACGCGCGGTCGGGATTGTCGTTGGCGCCGTGGACGAGCAGCACGGGCACCGGCTTGCTGCCGGTGGACCAACCGGGCGCCGAGTACAGCAGGAACCGGCTCGACGATGGCCGGGCGACGTTGTTGAAGAACGTCTTGCGCTGACCGTCCTGGTCGCCGCGGCCGTCCGGCGGATACTGCTCGTCGACGAAGCCTGGAGTCGTGTCGCGGTAGCGGTCGACCTTCTCCCAGCCGTTGGCGACCGTGGTGTAGGTCGCCTCCTTGGTCAGGTAGGCGGGGTCGGCGGCGGCGGTCCCGGTCGGCACGAACACGGTCGCGGCGACCACGGCGGCCGCGGTGAGTAAGCGAAGCATCGGCGTCTCCACGGTCAGGAAGCGAGCGCGGAAGCCACGGCGCGCACGCCGTCCGCGCCGAAGAGGATCGAATAGTGGTTGCTGCCGTCCACGGTCCGCACGGTGAACGGGTAGTCCTCGGTATGCGGGTAGAGCGGTGATGGTTCGTCGAACAAACCCTTGGTGGCGCGGATGAGTAGCGTGTCCGGCTTGAGGGCGGCGAACGCGGCGCGGGGGACATCGCCGCTGTGCAGGTCGAGGAAGTCGGTCCGCACGGCATCGGCGTTGACCCGGCTGCGCAGCTCCGGCTCGGTCCCGATCAGATCGTAGTCCACATAGGACTCTATGTCGGCGGTCCACTCGGCGAAGGCGGGGTGCGCGCGCCAGAAGTCGCGATAGGACTCACGATCGGGGAAGCGCATACTCAAGCGCTTGACCGCCGGGCCGAGCGCGGTCTCGATGTCGTCGACGCCGGGCAGGGGAGCGCCGCCGTCGACCAGGACCAGCTTGGCTACCCGCTCCGGATACCGGTGGGCGAGCACAGCGGCGACGAATCCACCCATGGAGTGACCGACGACGACCGCCTCATCGATGCCGTGAGCGTCCAGGACGGCCACGCAGTCCTCGGCGTGGGCGGCCATGCCGAAGGGGCCGGACAACTCGCTGCTGCCGCCGCGTCCCCGCAGGTCGGGCGCGATGATGCGGCCGGGATGGGCGGCGGCCACGGCCGACCACGCCCGGTGCGACGCGGTGATGCCGTGGATCGCCAGCACCGGGCGGGCGGGCTCGGGGTGTCGTCGCGCCGGGTTCCACTGGGCCACCGTGAGGTGTCCGCCCGCGACGGGGACGGTGGACAGGGACGCGGACATGGCGGCGACCTCCTCCAAGGGCGGGTCACCGACGATGTGACCTGGCAGGCGCACACCTTCCCGCCCACTCGTGCCCACCGTCAATGTGGCTGACCACCATCATGATCACGCTGGTGTAGTGCTGGGAACCATGCGCCTGTTCAGTGGGGCCGGACCACGGCGTCGATGAACATGAACGCCGCCAACCCGAACAGCAGACACGCGAAGATCCGCTTCAGCGTCGCCGTCGACACCTTCCCCGACAGCCGCTTCCCATCCCACGCGCCGAGCAGGGCAGCGCCCGCGAACGGCCCGATGATCCGCCAGTCGAGCGTGAGCTGGGCGGTGGCCAGCCGGGTCGCCAACGCCGCCGCCGAGTTGATCGAGATGACGAACAGGCTGGTCCCGATCGCCACCCCCATCCGCAGCTTGAGCACAGTGACCAGCGTCGGCACCGCCAGGAACCCACCGCCGACGCCGAGCAGCCCCGTGACCGTGCCGAGCCCAGCCCCCGCCGTCAACACCTTGGACAACCCGACCCGCCGCGCGGTCAACACGGTGCCGGTCGACGCGGGTTCGACCAACTGGGTGGACCGCAACATCGCGATCCCCGCCGCCGCCGCGATCATGGCGAACGACCCCGTCAGCACCGCGTTGGGAATGAACCGAGCAAGTGCGGCGGCGGCTATGGCCGGAACCACCCCCGCCGCCGCGAACGCGACCCCGGTACGCCAGGCGACAGCGCCCGCGTGCCGGGTCAGAGCGGTTAGCGAGGTGGCGCTGACGATCAGCAGACTGGCCGTCGCCGCCGAGGTCGGATCAAGGCCGAGCAGGTAGATCAACGCGGGTACGGCAAGCATCCCCCCGCCGCCCCCAAGGGCGCCGAGCGCGAGCCCGATCACCGCGCCCGCGCCGAGGGCGAGCACCAGGGCACTCAACCGGACTCCGGGCAGACGTTGGGGAGCAAGGTGGAGCGGTGGTGGGGCGACGAGACGCAAGACGGCCGGGCGGAGCGACTGGGCCGCAAGGTCTGCGCACTGGACCGCAGCCCAAACCCAACGGGCCCAACAGAACGGCCTGTTTGGGTGGTTCGCCTTGATTTGGGGTGAATGGGCCTAAACTTTCGGCGCGGGTGGGCTTCACCTGGCCCACCTTTTAGACCCGCGCAGGCCCATTCGAGGGGCCCCAAATCAAGGCGAACCACCCAAACAGGCGCCCCAAGGCCAAGCCGCAGCCCGCCCCAGTGCGCTTGCACCCAAGGCCCCGCAACGCCGATCACACGTGCTCCGGGTGGACAACCGGAAACCCACCGTCGAGCCAGGCTGAGAACCCGCCAGAAAGATCCGCGACATCAGCGAATCCACGAGCCCGCAACACCGAAGCCGCGACCGAAGACCGATACCCGCCCGCACAGAACACCACCGTCGGCAAAACCGGGTCCAACTCGTCCAGCCTGCTGATCAGCTCTGGAAGCGGAAGCAGAAGAGCACCGGAGATCGTCCCCGACACCTCAACCTCACCCCGCCCACGGACGTCAACCAGACGGACGTCGAGCGTGCTCAGTTCCTCGGCGGTCACCCGACGGGCCCGCAAACGACCAGCGGATCCAGTGAACTCACCCACCACCTGATCGAACCCGATACGGGCCAACCGATTGCGCGCCTCCACCGCGTGCCCATCCGCGCACACCAGCACGATCGGGTCCTCCGCACGAAGAACCTGCCCGACCAGTTCAGCGAACCGCCCACCAAGACCCACATTGATCGCGCCCGGCAGATGGCCGGCGGCGAACGCATCCGGATCGCGGGTATCAAGCACCGTCACACCGGCAGGAAGCGCGTCGAGCGCAGGAACCGGGTCGGTCTCGTGCAGCGTCGGCCGAGCCTCCCGATTCCGATGCGACGCGTAGGCGAAGTACATCGGCGCGAGCGTCTGGCCCTCACACACCGCCCGGACGAAGTCGTCCTCGCTCATCGGCGCGAGCGCGTAGTTCGTCGCGCGCTGTTCGCCGATGGTGCTGGTGGTCTCGCTGGACAGGTTCTTCCCGCAGGCCGACCCGGCGCCGTGGGCGGGGAAGACGCGGGTGGCGTCGGGCAGGGTGAGCAGCCGCTGCCTGGTCGAGCGGAACAGGGCCCTGGCCAGCTGGTCGGCCGACCAGCCCACCGCGCCGAGCAGGTCGGGTCGGCCGACGTCGCCGATGAACAGGGTGTCGCCGGTCAGTACACCGTACGGTACAGCGTCGCGTGCGTGCTCGCGGATCACGACGCAGATCGACTCCGGGGTGTGGCCCGGCGTGTGCCGGATCTCCAGCTCGACCTCACCGAGGGAGAGCCGGGCACCGTCGGTCAGCCGGTCGATCTCGAAGTCCACCTGCGCCGCGGCCCCGTAGGCGATCCGGGCGCCGGTGGCCTCGGCCAGCTCCAGATGCCCGGAGAGGAAGTCGGCGTGGACGTGCGTCTCGACCACCAGCTCGATCTTGAGCCCCCACGCGTCGGCGTCGGCGAGGTAGCCGCCGATGTCGCGCTGGGGGTCGACCACGACCGCTCGCCCGGTCCCACGGTCTCCGACCAGGTAGGACGCGTGGGACAAGCAGTCGAGGTAGTACTGCTGGAACACGAGGTTGTCCACGCGCACCCGCCTCCCTCAAATGTCCGTACAAATACCGTACGGGTCCGGCTGAGGGGACGACAAGGGGAACCGGACGTGAACGTGCGCACTGCGCACGCCCGCGACCGCTCAGAGAACGTAGGAGGCGATCATGTGACCCAGTCCGCGGATGTCGGCGCTGCCCTTGAACTCGAGCCGGACGCTGCCGAGCCCGCTGAACCACAGGTCCAGCTCGGCGTCGCGGTCGAAGGTGCCCGCCGTCTCGATGGAGAACGCCTGGATCTTGTTGTAGGGCAGTGAGGTGTAGTCGCGCTTCTTGCCGGTCATGCCCTGCACGTTGACCGCGATGAGCCGCTTGTTGGTGAACACGACGAAGTCGCGCACGCCCTTGAAGCAGCTCAGGACCTGCTCCCCGGCGATGATCAGTGGGGCGACCGCGGGCTCGATGTCCCTCGGGTCGCACGGCGAGAGCTTGAAGACGGCACTTTTCTGAAAGTCGATCATGAATCCACGGTACCGGTGTGCTTGTTCCGTCGACTGTCCGTGCCCTCACGTTCGATCCATGTGGTCCGCGTCACACACGGCGGCGGGCGTCGCCGCCTGGCCGCCACCTGTGGGTGTCCCCGGGACGGGTGGAAGAAACAAGGCACCGCCGGAACGTGACCTTGAATTCCGCTCGACATGGGCTATCTTGCACAGCGAATTGCCCTCCAATGCCGGGTACCCCCGGCATTACCCCTGCAGGAGGAAAAAGTGAATCGCAAACGCGCGGCCATCTTGGCCGGAGCGATTGCCGCGACCGCGTTGGTCGTGTCGATGGGGTCCAACCCCGCCATCGGCGCGAAGGCGAACCCGCAGAACGAGCGGGCCACCGCCGAGTACCACGTGACCGGCGTGAAGAACGCTCAGGACCGCACCGCCATCGCCAAGACCGGTGCGGCCATCAACGGCACCGAGGACTCTCGGCTGCTCATCACCGCCACCCCGGGTGAGGTCGCCAAGATCCGCGCCCAGGGCTTCGCCGTCGAGGCCGACGCCGTCGCGGCGGTCCAGGGCACCCAGTCGGCCAACGGGATCTACGACTTCCCCTCGGCAGACTCGGGCTTCCACAACTACTCCGAGATGGTCGCGGTCATCAACAAGGCCGTCGCCGACCACCCCGGGATCATCACCAAGCAGGTCTACGGCAAGTCCTACGAGAACCGCGACCTGTACGCGATCAAGATCTCGGACAACGCGGCCACCGACGAGGCCGAGCCGGAGGTGCTCTTCACCCACCACCAGCACGCCCGTGAGCACCTGACCGTCGAGATGGCGGTCTACCTGATCAACATGTTCACCGACGGCTACTCGACCGACAGCCGCGTCAAGAACCTGGTCGACACCCGCGAGATCTGGATCCTGCCCGACCTCAACCCTGACGGCGGCGAGTTCGACATCTCCACCGGCTCCTACAAGAGCTGGCGCAAGAACCGGCAGCCGAACGCCGGGTCTACCGCCGTCGGCACCGACATGAACCGCAACTGGAACTACAAGTGGGGTTGCTGCAACGGCTCCTCGGGCAGCACCAGCTCGGACACCTACCGCGGCCCGTCGGCCGAGTCGACGCCCGAGGTCAAGGCGGTCGCGGACTTCGTGCGCGGCCGCAAGATCGGCGGTACGCAGCAGATCACCATGGGTATCGACTTCCACACCTACAGTGAGCTGGTGCTCTGGCCGTTCGGCTGGACCTACGACAACGTCGCGCCTGGCCTGAACGCTGACGAGGAGCGGATCTTCCGCACCATCGGCACCGAGATGGCGCAGACCAACGGCTACACCCCGGAGCAGTCCTCCGACCTCTACATCACCGACGGCTCGATCGACGACTGGCTGTGGGGCGACCAGAAGATCTTCGGCTACACCTTCGAGATGTTCCCGGCCAGCGCCAGCGGCGGTGGCTTCTACCCGGGTGACGAGGTCATCTCCCGCGAGACGCAGCGCAACAAGGCCTCGGTCCTGATGATGCTCGACTACGCCGACTGCCCGAAGCGCTCGATCGGTCAGACGTGTGGGACCGCTGGCGTCTCGGTGGCCAACCCCGGCAACCAGACCGGCACGGTCGGCACCGCGGCCAGCGTGCAGCTGACCGCGTCCGGCGGCACCGCGCCGTACACCTGGTCGGCCACCGGCCTGCCCGCTGGAGTTTCGATCAACTCGACCAGCGGTCTGATCTCTGGCACGCCGACCACCGCGGGAACCTACAACGTGACCGCGACCGCGACGGCCACGGCGGGCGGCTCGGGCACCACGAACTTCTCGTGGACGGTCAACCCGACCGGCGTCTGCGCGCCGCAGACCAACGGCACCGACGTCGCCATCCCGGACTCGCCTGGCGCGGCCGTGACCAGCACGATCACCATGTCGGGCTGTTCGGGCAACGCGTCGGCCACCTCGAAGGTGGAGGTGCACATCAAGCACACCTGGCGTGGTGACGTGGTCATCGATCTGGTGGCGCCGGACGGCACCGCGTACCGCTTGAAGAACTCCGCCAGCAACGACAGCGCGGACAACGTGGACGCGACCTACACGGTCAACCTGTCCTCTGAGGCCCGCAACGGTGCCTGGAAGCTCAAGGTTCAGGACGTGGCCCGGTACGACACGGGCAACATCGACACCTGGACGCTCACCCTGTAAGTAGCTACACCGCTAGATCGAATGCCTATAACCTCCTCGGCCACGGGGCGGTTATAGGCATTTCGGCGTATCAGGGACATGGGCCAGATGGCCGCAGGTGTGAACAAAAGTGTTTATTGGGAATTGTTGTTGGATGGTCGCTCGCTGTTAATACTCGGATTCGTTCACACCGCACGAGCTCATTCAACGTCCGGCAAATCGCCAACGAGGGCTGGCCTGCCGGGTGTCCCTGCATTGAGGAGCACCGCATGCGTATCCGAACGACCCTGTCCGCCAAGAAGACCCTTGGCGCGGGTCTCGCGGCCGCCGCGGCGATCACCGCCGCTGTGGTCATGCCCAACTCGGCCTCGGCCGCCGAGGGCACCATCCTGGCCGAGGGATCGGCCGAGGCGATCAAGGACAGCTACATCGTCGTCTTGAAAGACAACCTGACCGCGCAGGCCGACGTCTCCGGGCGCGCGGGTGACCTCGCGAGCCGTTACAACGGCAAGGTCGGCTTCACCTACCAGGCCGCGCTGCGCGGCTTCTCGGTGACCATGTCGGCCCAGCAGGCGCGCAGGCTCGCCGCCGATCCCGCTGTGTCCTATGTGGAGCAGGACCGGGCGGTCAAGATGCTCACCGACCAGCTCAACCCGACCTGGGGCCTGGACCGGGTCGACCAGCGCGACCTGCCGCTGAACCAGAAGTACACCTACAACAACGGCGCGTCGAACGTCACCGCGTACATCATCGACACTGGCATCAACTACAACCACACCGACTTCGGCGGGCGCGCGACCTTCGGGTTCGACGCGTTCAGCGACGGCCAGAACGGCAAGGACTGCCAGGGCCACGGCACGCACGTCGCGGGCACCGTCGGCGGCACCACCTATGGCGTGGCCAAGGAGGTCAAGCTCAAGGCCGTGCGCGTGCTCAACTGCCAGGGCGGCGGCTCGGTGTCCACCGAGGCCGCGGGCGTCGACTGGGTGACCGCGAACGCGGTGCTCCCGGCCGTGGCCAACATGAGCCTCTACACCGGCACCGCGAACGAGCCGAGCACCGTGCTCGACACCGCGGTGAAGAACTCCATCGCCAAGGGCGTCACCTACGTCGTCGCGGCGGGCAACTTCAACGACGACTCGTGTAAGTACTCGCCGCAGCGGGTGCGCGAGACGATCAACGTCGGCAACTCGACCAGCAGCGACGCCCGCGCGTCGACCTCCAGCTATGGCGTCTGCACCGACCTGTACGCGCCGGGGTCGAGCATCGTGTCCGCATCGCACAGCAACAACAGCGGCACGGCGACGATGAGCGGCACCTCGATGGCCTCCCCGCACGTCGCGGGCGGGGCGGCGCTCTACCTGGCGGGCAACGCCGCGGCGACCCCCGCCCAGGTGCACCAGGCGATCATCGACAGCTCCACCCCGAACAAGATCACCAACCCGGGTACCGGCACCCCGAACCGCCTGCTGTTCGTCGGCGGCGTCACGCCGGGCGGCGTCTCGGTGACCAACCCTGGCAACCAGACCTCGACGGTCGGCACGGCGATCTCGCCGCTGCAGCTCTCGGCGTCCGGCGGCAGCGCGCCGTACACCTGGTCGGCCACCGGTCTCCCAACCGGCCTGTCGATCAGCGCCTCCGGTGCCGTCAGCGGCACCCCGTCGGCGTCGGGTGTCTACAACGTGACCGCGACGGCGACCGACAGCTCCAGCCCGGCGAAGTCGGCGACGACCTCGTTCACCTGGACGATCAACACGATCGCGGGCTGCGCGCCGCAGACCAACGGCACTGACGTCGCCATCGCGGACTCGCCTGGCGCGGCTGTGACCAGCACGATCACCATGTCGGGTTGCTCGGGCAATGGTTCGGCGACCTCGAAGGTGGAGGTGCACATCAAGCACACCTGGCGTGGTGACCTGGTCATCGATCTGGTGGCGCCGGACGGCACCGCGTACCGCTTGAAGAACTCCAGCAGCTCCGACAGCGCGGACAACGTTGACGCAACCTACACGGTCAACCTGTCCTCTGAGGCCCGCAACGGTGCCTGGAAGCTCAAGGTTCAGGACGTGGCCCGGTACGACACGGGCAACATCGACACCTGGACGCTCACCCTGTAGTTCCCGCTTTCCGAATGCCACCCCCCACGACATCGGGGGTGGCATTCGGGCTGCCCAAGGTGTCGTCCTCCGGCACGTACGATGTCGAACGATACGTACATCGAATGATGGGCAGGGCGAACGATGGGCGAGCAGGATCTGCCGCTGGTGCCCGGCAGCGTGGCCGAGCACACCAGCTGCCTGCTGGTGAAGCTGGGCCAGGTCGCCTTCCGGCTCGCCGAGCGGAACCTGGCGAGCCACGAACTGCGGGTCCGCCACTACAGCATCCTGCAAGCCCTGGCCGACAACGGGCCGATGACGCAGCTGGCGCTCGGGGCGTACCTGCGCATCGACCCGGCCACGATGGTGACGAGCCTGGACGACCTGCAGACCCACGAGCGGGTCGAGCGGGTCCGTGACCCCAAGGACCGGCGCCGCTACGTCGTGGAGCTCACCAAGCTCGGGCGGAACCTGCTCGGGCCCGCCAACAACGCCCTGAACGCGCTCGACGGGGTGGTGTTCGAGGACTTGACCGACACCGAGGCGAAGACCTTGCACCGCCTGCTGTCCAAGCTGTCCAACGGCCACACCCTCCCGCACGAGTTCGACGTCGCGCGGGATCAGTCGTCCAAGAAGATGTCCAGCGCGAGCTGACCCGTGGCACCCTCGGGCCGGTAGCGCTCCAGGTCGGTCACACCTTCGGCGACGAGCACCTCGTCGTCGATGAAGTGGTTGCCGGTGCACGCGCGCGAATCGCGGGTGAGGACCGCGTGCGCCGCGTCGGCCACGATGGCCGGGGTCCTGGCCTGGTCGGCCCCACCGAGGATGTTGCGCACGGCCGCGGTGTCGATCAAAGTGCGCGGCCACAGCGAGTTGGCGGCGATCCCGTCGGCGGCGAACTCGTTGGCCAAGCCGAGGGTGCACAGGCTCATGCCGTACTTCGACAGCGTGTAGGCCAGGTGCCTGCCCGGCCAGTGCGGCGCGAGGTTGAGTGGTGGCGACAGGGTCAGGATGTGTGGGTTGGCGGCGGCCCGCAGGTGGGGGATGGCGGCCTTGCTCAGCAGGAACGTGCCGCGGGTGTTGATGTCCTGCATGAGGTCGTAGCGCCTCATGTCGACCTGCTCGGTGCCGGACAGGTCGATCGCGCTGGCGTTGTTCACCACGATGTCGATCCCGCCGAACCGCTCGACCGCCCGCGCGACCGCGGTCGCCACGTCGGCGTCCACCCGCACGTCACCGACCACGGCCAGCGCCTTGCCGCCCGCCCGCTCGATGTCCTCGGCGGCGGTGAACACGGTGCCCTGCAGCTTGGGGTGTGGCTCGGCGGTCTTGGCCAGCAGCACCACGTTGGCACCGTCCTCGGCCGCCCGCAGCGCGATCGCCAGCCCGATGCCCCGGCTGCCGCCGGACATGACGATGGTCTTGCCCGCGAGCGTGCCCATATGGTGCCTCCTGTGACGTCGGTTGGTCCTGCGAATAATACGTACCACGAATGATATGTTTCCCCTATGGTTTAGTGGTCGAAGGAACCGACGACGTCCGGGGTGTACAAAGGCACCATCGCCGCGACGTGCGGCCGATCCGAAGGAGCGCCATGTCCCGCCTGCTCGGAATCTCGCTCGCTCTGACCGGGGCCGCGCACTTCGTCGTGCCCAAGGCGTTCGAGTCGGTGTCGCGGATGGCGTTTCCGGAGGAGACCGGGCGCTGGATCAAGCGAAACGGGGCCACCGAACTGGCGATCGGGCTAGCGCTGACCGCCGACCGCACCCGCACGGCAGGCGCGGTCGGCCTGGTCGCCTACGGCGCGTGGCTGGGATCGCGGCTGCTCAAGAACCGTTGACCTGGCGTTTGTGGTCGCCGAAAGGTTCGTCGCGTTCGCGGACGGCCTCGCGGAAGCCCACGGTCATCGCGCGCCGCTGGAAGGCGTATCCCTCCCTGGTGTGGCGGGAGACGCCGTCGAACACCGTGCTGATCATGGTCGAGTTCTGCACGCCCTGGGCCAGCAAAGCGCTGTTCAGTGCCAGCTTGACCATCATCAGCTGGTTCACCGGCATCATCGCGATCTTGTCGACCAGGCGCTCGGTCACCGCGTCCAGGTCCTCGATCGGGGCGGACTCGACGGCCAGTCCCCACTCGGCGGCCTGGGTGCCGGTGATGCAGTCGCCGGTGAGGAGCAGGCGCTTGGCGCGCTGGTCCCCGAGGCGGTGTGACCACATGCCCGCGGCGGGGACGCCCCAGACGCGGGTGGGCGGGTACCCGATCTTGGTGTCGTCGGCGGCGACGATCAAGTCGCAGTACAGGGCGATGTCCGTGCCGCCCGCGACGCAGAAGCCGTGGAGTTTGGCCACGGTCGGCTTGTTCGCGTGCAGCAGGCTGGAAAAGCCGCGGTTGAAGCGGCTCATCATCGCGTAGTCGGCCATCGGGTCCCAGGTGCTTCCCGGCACGTGGTTGCGGGCCTGGACCACCGGGTCGACGACGCTGCCGACCTGGGCGTCCCGGCCGTCGGGCGCCCAGCCGTTCTCCGCGTAGATCGACAGGTCGTAGCCGCCGCAGAAGCCCTTGCCCCGGCCGCTGAGCAGGATCACGTGCACGCGCGGGTCCAGGTCGGCCCGCTCGACGGCGGCGGTGAGGTCGGCGGGGGTGTCCGCGGTGATGGCGTTGCCGCGTTCGGGGCGGTTGAAGGTGATGCGGGCGACGCGGCCGGTCACCTCGTAGGTCAGGGTGGCGTAAGCGACCTCGGTGTCCGGGCGGGGGCGGTCGGCGAACAGGGAGTCCTCGCCCTCGGTCCAGCCCTGGCGCCACGGAGCCGTGTTGTCTGACATGGGGGACTCCTGCTCAGTGGGGGAGGGCGCGGGTGAGGATCGCGTCGACGTCGGCGGTGGTGGGCAGGGTGCCGAAGGCGTGGCCCCAGTCGCCGCCGAGGCGGGTGGCGCAGAAGGCGTCGGCGACGGCGGCGGGGGCGTGGCGGACCAGCAGGGAACCCTGCAGTGCCAACGCCATCAGCTCGACCAGGCGGCGGGAACGGCTCTCGATACCCTCAAGATCGGACAGTTCCGCGCCCAGTCGGGTCACCGCGGCGTCGAGGTGGGTGTTGGCGCCGGTGGACAGTGACAGCTCCGCGATCAGTGCCTCCGCTGTCGAGGGCTCCTTGGCCAGCGCGCGCAGCACGTCGAGCGCGTTGACGTTGCCCGAACCCTCCCAAATGGACAGAAGGGGCGCCTCCCGGTAGAGGCGCGGCATGCCGGACTCCTCGACGTACCCGTTGCCGCCCAGACATTCCAGGGCCTCGGCCGTGAACGCCGGGCCGCGCTTGGTGACCCAGTACTTGCCCACCGCCGTGGCGATGCGGCGGAACGCGGTCTCGGACTCGTCGCCGCGCACGGCTCGGTCGGCCGCGCCCGCCAGCCGCAGTGCGAGGGTCGTGGCGGCCTCGGACTCGATGGCGAGGTCGGCCAGGACGTTGCGCATCAGCGGCTGGTCGATGAGGTTTGCCCCGAAGGCGGCGCGGTGGCGGGTGTGGTGGCCCGCCTCGACCAGTGCCTTGCGCATGATCGCCGACGTGCCGATCACGCAGTCCAGGCGGGTGAAGTTGACCATCTCGATGATCGTCTTGACGCCGCGACCCTCCGCGCCGACCAGCCACGCCACCGTGTGGTCGAACTCCGGCTCCGACGAGGCGTTGGAGCGGTTGCCGAGCTTGTCCTTGAGGCGCTGGATGCGGAAGGTGTTGCGGGTGCCGTCGGGCAGGATCCGGGGGACCAGGAAACAGGACAGGCCACCCGGTGTCTGCGCCAGGACCAGGAACACGTCGCACATCGGCGCCGAGGTGAACCACTTGTGGCCGGTGAGGGTGTAGACGCCGGGTTCGGCGGTCGGGGTGGCCGCGGTGGTGTTGGTGCGGACGTCGGAGCCGCCCTGCTTCTCGGTCATCCCCATGCCCGCGAGGATCCCGCGCTTGGTGGTCGGGATCCGCAGGCCGGGGTCGTATTCGCGGCTGACCAGCAGCGGCTCGTAGATCGCGGCGAGGTCGGGCTGGTGGCGCAGCGCGGGCACCACGGCGTAGGTCATCGACACCGGGCAGCCGTGCCCGGCCTCGGTGTGCCCCCACACCAGGGCGCCCGCCGCACGGGCCACGTGTCCGCCCGCGCGGTTGTCGGCCCACACCGACGCGGCCCCCTCGACGACGGCGACGCGCATGAGGCTGTGCCAGCTGGGGTGGAACTCGACCTCGTCGATCCGGTTGCCGTAGCGGTCGTGCGTGCGCAGCTCAGGGGGATACCGGTTGGCCTGCTCGGCCCAGGCCTGGGCCTCCTCGCCGCCCGCGAGCTTGCCCAGCCGCCGCACGTCGTCCTCGGCCCAGCTGGCGCCCTCACGGCGCAGACCTTCGATCAGGGCGACATCGTCGGCCGCGTCATAGGGGGTCAGCGGGGGAGCCTGGTTGTCGACCTGATGCGTCATGACCGCATATTACGTTCACTCTGCGACCGCAGCAAGGGTGTAATGGTCGTGGGGGTGGTGAGCGCGTTCGGCACAATGGCCGGATGCGGAGCGACTCGGTCAAGCTGCGGCCACTCTCGGCGCGATCGGTCGTGCTGAGCCTGCTGCTCGGCGCCCACCCCCCGGAACTCCCGGTCACCGACCTCGTCCGCGGCGTCGAGCGCCTCGGGGTGTCCGAACCGACCGTCCGCGTCGCGCTGAGCCGCATGGTCGCCGCGGGCGACCTGGTCCGAACCGACGCCGTCTGCCGCCTCAGCGACCGCCTGGTCGACCGCCAGCGCCGTCAGGACGAGTCGGTCGAGCCGCAAACCAAGGCCTGGCGGGGTCAGTGGGAGCTGGTGGTCATCACCACCACCGGCCGAGGACCCGCCGACCGCGCCGAACTGCGCTCCGACCTGGCGGGACTGCGGCTCGCCGAACTCCGCGAAGGCCTGTGGCTGCGGCCCGCCAACCTCCGGCGATCCTGGCCCGAACACGTGAACTCCGTGGTGGAGCACTTCACCGCCCGGCCGGAGGAGGAGCCCAAGGTGCTCGCCGCCCGCCTGTGGCCGCTGGCCGAGTGGGCGGCGACGGCCAAGGCGCTGCTCAACCACTTCACCACGGCGTCCGACCCCGCGGTGCGCCTGACCGCGGCGGCCGCGATCGTGCGCCACCTGCTCGCCGACCCGGTCCTGCCCGCTGAACTCCTACCGGCTGACTGGCCCGCCGACGCGTTGCGGGAGGCGTACGCGGGTTACCGGGTCGAACTGGGCGACCTCGCCCGCGGCGCTCGGTCCGGTCTCACCTGATGGGCGGCCGGATCCGGGCACGGCAGGATCGGGGACCTCGACCCGGGCAGGCGACCGGGGCGTGCTGTTCGCCCACGGCGACCAGGGTGGCGGCTATGTTGTGTCCATTGAGGACGGACTGGTTGTGTTGGCCTACAACGCTTATGGCGTCATGCACCGATCCGAGCCGATCGCGCTGCCCGAAGGTGAGACCAGAGTCGCGCTGGAGGCCGAGGCGCTGCCGGAGTTCCGCTGGGCGCTGCGGCTGCGGGTCGGCGCGGCGGCGGGTGAGCTGGGACCGGCGCCGATGATGATCGGGATGGCACCGTTCACCGGGATCAGCGTCGGAGCCGATCGCGGTGGCCCGGTCGACTGGGTGGGCTACGAGCGGGAGAAGTCGTTCCCCTACACCGGAACGCTGCTGTCCGTCCGGTACGAGCCGGGAAAGCAGGCCGACTACGACCCCGCGCTGCTGGCCCGCCTGTGGGCCGAGGCGGAGCGACTGACGCCCTAAGGGAGTGCGCCGAGCAGCCAGCCGCCCGAGCCTTCGGGGTCCTCGTCGAAATAGAAGCCGTGGATGGCGCGCAGCAGGTCCTCGGTGCCGATGAGGCCGTCGGTGTCGGTGTCGAGCCTGCGGTGCACCGTGCGGGCGTCCTCCTCGGGGAGGTCCATCAGCGCGCCGGTCCAGCGGATGTGCTCCTCCACGTTGAGCTTGCCATCGTTGGTGTCGACGACGGCCATGACCGCGTCCAGGAACGGGCGGTACCCGGCCTCGAACGACTCCTCGGTCACCAGCAGGTCCGCGGCGAAGGCGGCCTTGTACTCGTCGACGGAGATCGCGCTGTCCTCATCGGCGTCCGCCGCGTCCGCGAGCCTGCCCCACAGGTCCAGGCTCAGCTCCAGCAGCCGCCGCCGCGCCGGGGAGTCGGGTCCGTGCCCGAACTCGCGGGCGAGGCGGATCGCGGAGGTCTCGAAGTCGGCGCGGTCGATGTCGCCGTCGCCGTCGATGTCGAAGGTCTGGAAGCGGCGGGCGAGCTTGCGCTCCAAGAACGGCGAGATCTCCATGGCTGCCTCTCGGAGTCGGGAAGTTGATCTTTCTGGACACTAGCAAGAAACCGCCAGGTGATGATCCACCTGGCGGTTCCTTGGGCGCTACCGACTATCGGCGTTTCGGGGTGAGCAGGACGATCACGCCGCCCAGCAGGATCAGGACCAAGGCGGCCAGGCCCAGCGGGAGCACGTTGACGCCGGTGGTGGCCAGCGGCGGCCGGGGCGCGGGCACCGGTGTCGGCGCGGGCTGGATCAGGTCGACCAGGTGGTTGTCCGACCGCGGCGGGGTGGTGCGGCCGTCGGCGGCGGTGCCGACCACCGAGGCGGTGTTGGGCAGCGGATCGGGGTCGGTCGACGTGATCGTGTGCTTGCAGGTGGCCGTCCACACCTCGCCGACCTTCAGTACCGCGTCACCGTCGGCCTGGTTGGTCCACACGAGGGTGCCCGTGGTGCAGATCGGGTCGGTCAGGGTGACCTTGGTGAGGTCGGTCTGGCCGACGTTGGTCACGGTGAAGGTGTAGGTGATCGTGTCGCCGACCTTCGCCGTCGTCGGGCCGGACTTGTCGATCCCGATGTCGACCGAGCACACCACGGTGATCGTCGCCGAGGACTCGCCGCCCTCGGCCCGGGTGAGCGCGACGGAGGCGGTGTTCGCCAGGACACCGCAGTCGGCGGCCGTGGTCGGGCCGGTCAGGTGCACGACCTGCTCGGCGGTGGGCGCCATCGTGCCGAACTCGCAGGTGAGCACGCCTTCGACGATCTCGCACAGATCGTTGTCGGCCGTCCACGCGATGCCGTCGGGCAGTTCGTCGGTCAGGACGACGTTCAGCGCCGGTCCCGCGCCGATGTTCTTCACGGTGATCGTGAAGGCGGCGGTCGCCCCGGCGTCGATCGTGTCGTCGTCGGCGACCTTCTCGATGATGACGTTGGGCAGGCACGTGACGGTGATCCTGGCCGTCGCGGTGTTGTTCTCGGTGTTGGTCTCGTTGCCCGCCGACACCGTCGCGGTGTTGGTCAGGGTGCCGCACTCGGCCTCGGGGGTGGTGCCCTCGACGGTGACCGTGACTGTCCCTTGTGGAGCGAGTGATGGCCAGTCGCAGGTGAGGGTGTTGTTGGCGATGGCGCACTCGGTGACGTCCGGGTTCTCCGCCCAGGTGATGCCTGCGGGCAGTGGGTCGTCGAGGCGGACGGCGTAGGCGGTGCCTGGACCGACGTTGCGGACCGTGATGGTGAACCGGGCCAGGTCGCCCGCGAGGATCTCGCTCGTGTCGGTGGTCTTCTCGACGGTGACGTCCGCGCAGTTCACGGTGATCGTGGCTGTGGCGGTGTTGTTGCTGGTGTTGGTCTCGTTGGTGGCTGACACGGTGGCGGTGTTGAGCAGGTTGCCGCAGTCCGCCGCGTCGGTGCCGCCCTCGACCGTGACGGTGACCGATGCGTCGGTGGCGAGGGTGCCCAGATCGCAGGTCAGGGTGCTATTGGCGATGGCGCAGCCCTGGGTCGCCGGGTTGATGGCCCAGGTGACGCCCGCTGGCAGCGGGTCGGTCAAGGTGACGCCGGATGCGGTGCCTGGTCCGAGGTTTCGGACGGTGATGGTGAAGCGTGCGGTGTCTCCCGCGCTGATTGTTCCCGTGTCGGTGGTCTTCTCGACGGTGACGTCGGAGCAGTTGACCGTGATGACAGCGGTTGCGGTGTTGTTCTCGGTGTTGGTTTCGTTGGTCGCGGACACCGTGGCGGTGTTGGTGAGGGTGCCGCAGTCCGTGGCGTCAGTGATGCCTTCGACTGTGATGGCGACTGATGCGTTGGTGGCGAGGGTGCCGAGGTCGCAGGTGAGGGTGTTGTTGGTGATGGCGCAGCCAGCGGTCGCCGGGTTGATGGTCCAGGTGATTCCTGCGGGGAGTGGGTCGGTCAGGGTGATGCCGGATGCGGTGCCGGGTCCGAGGTTTCGGACGGTGATGGTGAAGCGTGCGGTGTCGCCCGCGCTGATCGTTCCCGTGTCGGTGGTCTTCTCGACCGTGACGTCCGGACAGTTGACGGTGATGGTGGCCGTCGCGGTGTTGTTGGCGGGGTTCGAGTCGTTGGTGGCCGAGACCGTCGCGGTGTTCGGCAGGGTGCCGCAGTCGGCGGCGTCGGTGACGCCCTCCACGGTGATTGCGACCGAAGCGTTCGGTGCGATGGCGCCCAGTGCACAGGTCAGGGTGTTGTCGGCGATGGCGCAGCCGGGGGTCGGCGGGTTGACAGTCCAGGTGATGCCCGCGGGCAGCGGGTCGGTCACGCCGACGTCGAAGGCGATGCCTGGGCCGAGGTTGCGAACGGTGATGGTGAAGCGCGCGGTGTCTCCGGCGCTGATTGTTCCTGTGTCGGTGGTCTTCTCGACCGTGACATCCGGGCAGTTGACATTAATCGTCGCCGTGGCGGTGTTGTTGCCGGTCGCGCCGATGGGCTCGTTGAGGGCGGATACCGTCGCGGTGTTCGGGAGCGCGGCGCAGCCGGCGGCCGAGTAGATCCCTTCCACCGTCACCGACACCGACGCGTTGGCGGCGAGTGTGGTGAAGGTGCAGTTGAGGGTGTTGGCCGTGATCGAGCAGGCGGGCAGGTCCGGGTTCTCCACCCACGCGACCCCGGCCGGGAGCGGGTCGGACAGCGTCACGTTGGTCGCCGCGCCTGGCCCGAGGTTGCGGACCGTCACGGTGAAGCGGGCGGTGTCGCCCGCGGCGATGGTCGGGGTGTCGGTGGTCTTCTCTACCGTCACGTCGGGGCAGTCGACGACAACGGTGCCGGTCGAGGAGTTGTCGCTGGTGTCGGGCTCGTTCGTGGCCGCGACGGTGGCGGTGTTGGTGATGGTGCCGCAGTCGGCCAGGCCGGTCACGGCCGACACCACCACGGTGACCTGGCTGCCCTCGGACAGGTCACGGAAGTCGCAGTGCAGGGTCGTGATGACGATCGAGCAGTCGGGACCCGGCGCGACCTCCCACGCGTAGCCCGCGGGGAGTTGGTCGTCGAGGGTGACCGATCGGGCGATGGACCCGGCGTCGCCGCCGACGGTGAGGGTGATGGTGAAGGTGGCGGTCTCGCCCGACGAGATCGGGCCGTTGCCGGTCTTCAGCACCGTGAGGTCCGGGTAGAGGATGTCGACGTTGTGGTCGTCGCTGTCGCTGACGTCGCGGCCGAAGTCGTCGACGCCTGCGGCGGTCGCGGTGTTCGGCAGCGGGTCGGGGTCGGCCATGGTGACCTCGTGCGCACACGAGTAGACCCACGACTCGCCGGATTCGAGGAATCCGTCGCCGTCGTCGCCGGACTGGAAGAGCGGAGCGGCCTGGCAGACGCCGGTGTCGTCGATCAGCAGGACGTTGTGCAGCCGGGGGCCGGTGGTGACGACGGTGAACGTGTAGGTGATCACGTCGCCGACGTTGGCCGTGGTCGGGCCGGTCTTGTCGAGCGTGATGTTTATGTCGGTGGCCACGTTGGTGAAGTCGACCGTGATCGGGGCGACGACGGTGGTCTCGGTGACCGTCACGTTCACGTCGCCCGCGGAGGTGGTGAACGGCGGGGCCACCGTCTCGGTGATCCGGTAGGCGCCGGTGGCCAGCGGGCCGATGTCGCAGTAGCCGAGGCCGCCGCTGACCGTGCAGGTGGCGATGTCGGTGCCGTCGACGGGCGGGTTGGGCCACAGGTGGGCCTGCTCGCCAGGGTCCATCGTCCCGCTGCCGTTGGCGTCGGCGTAGACGACGAAGGTGGCGCCGTCGAGGGCGGCCAGGTCGGCCGGGGTCAGCGGGGCGCCGGTCTCGTCGACCAGCTTCTTGACCACGCGCACCCAGCCGACCTCGCGCGGGTCGACGAACGGGGCGACGACCTCGAACGGGGTGGTGCCGGTGATCGTGACCGGCACCGTGTCCGGGTCGGCGTCGTAGCCCGTGGGCGCGACCGTCTCGGCCAGAGAGTACGTGCCGGTGGGCAGGCCGACGACGGTGAACTCACCGGGCGCGGCGTTGGTGTCGCGGCCAGGGCAGGGCGCGGCGGTGCAGTCGGCGATGGTGATCGGCGCGGTGTCGAGGTCCCACGGCGGGGCCGCCGCCGCGCCGCCGGTGGCGGTCAGGGTGAACGTCGCGCCGCCCAGCGGCTGTCCCGCGTCGTCGCGCTTGTGGAAGACCAATGAGCCGAGGCTGTTGGTGAACACGAACACGCACGACCCCTGCGCCGCGCAGGTCTTGGTCTGCGGCGCCGGGTCGCCGACGTAGCCGGGTGGGGGAACGGTCTCGGTGACGGTGTAGGAGCCGGGTTGGGCCTGCGGGAAGTCGATCACGCCGTCGGCCGGGGCCTGGGTACCGGTCGGGGTCCGGTCGTTGACGCCGCCGTCGGTGGCCGTCATCGATCCCGACCCGGTGTCGGGGTTGGGGGTGATCAGGAACGTCGCGCCGGGAACCAGCGCGCCGCCCGCGGCCTGCTTCTCGATCCGCAGCCGGGTGCACAGCGACGGGGTGAAGATCTCGGCATGGAGGAAGTCCTTGAGCTCGGACTGCTGGGAGGGCGACGCCCGCGAGCGCAGGTTCATCGAGCCGAAGTAGATGTCGAGCGGGCAGGTGGGCGGGATGATGCCCGCACCTGTCATGTCGATGCCGAACTCGACGAACTGCTGCACCGGGATCTGCCCGGCCACCGCGACGGCGCTGGTGTAGGGCTCGGGGACGGCGGTGTCGTTGAGCCGACCGACGATGTTGGCGCCCAACGGGACGTCCGGGCCCCACTCGTCGCCGTCCCAGATGTTGTAGTCGCCGCTGATCAGCAGGTTCTGGCTGCCCTGGTTGTTGAGGGCGAGCCGCACGTCGCCGACGGTGCGGGTGGGGACCGAGACACCGTTGGGGTTGACGTGGTTGGGCAGCTGGTTCAGCTCGACGTTCATGTCGAGGCTGCCGTTGTTGGACGCACGCTCGTAGCCGAAGTACATGAGGACGCGGTTGTCCACGGTGGGGCCGGGGGCCACGTCGTAGAGTCGCGCGTCGAAGTAGACGTTGCCGAAGTCGCCCTTCTGCGGCGCCCCGGCGCTACCCGCGTCGTTCCAGTCGTCGACCGAGTCGCCCTCTTTCGAGCCCTGGTCGAAGACGGTGGTGTCGGCGCCGCCGATCGGGTCGACGGCCCAGGGGTTCGGTGGGGTGTTGACGTCGGTCCAGTCGATGCTGCCCGGCGGCGGGGCCGGGTTGTACATCGTCTGCTGCGGGTTCCCGTCCATCTGGAACCCACCCGTCTGGTTGGGCATCAGCACATCGGGTGGTGACCCGGGCAGCACGTTGGCCGCGGCACCGACGCTCATGAAGGGCAGCAGAACTGCGGCTACCGCCGTGAGTGAGACCAGCCGACGCAGCGACATGAGCGCCTCCGCAGCATGACCGCCGACCGGTGCCGACGGAGTCCAGGCGTGGGAGACTATCGGCCATTCGGCCTAATGTGTTACTGCTCGTATCCGGCGCGTCACGGTCAATCCTCGACGATGGGTGCGGCAAACGACCGCGGCGGGCGCGGCGTCGATACCGCCGCACCCGCCACTGCCGGTGCTACTTCACCCCGCCCGCGGTGAGACCGGCGACGAGGCGCTTCTCGATGAGGGCGAAGAGGATGACCACCGGCAGGATGCCGATGAGCGAGACGGCGAAGACGTACTGCCATGCTGCGTCGTACTGGCCGACGAACTTGGTCAGCGCGACGGTCAGCGGCTGGTTGGTGTCGGTCGGCAGCAGGATGAGGCTGGCGGCGAACTCGTTCCAGCAGGCGATGAACGTGAAGACGATCGTGGTCACGATGCCCGGCCACACCAGCGGCAGCATGATCCGCCGCAGCGAGTCGAACCGGGTGCAGCCGTCGATCCAGGCCGCCTCCTCGATCTCCTTGGGGACCGATAGGAAGAAGCTGTGCATGATCCATACCGCGAAGGACAGGTTGAACGCGGCGTTGACCAGGATCATCGACGTATAGGTGTCGTTGAGTCCGAGGGTGACGAACTCGCGGAACAGGCCGGAGGCCAGCACGGTCGGCTGGAGCATCTGGGTGATCAGCACCAGCAGCAGGAACGGCAGCTTGAGCTTGAAGTTCGACCGGGCGGCGAAGTAGGCGGCGGGCACGGCGGCGATCAGCGCCAGCGCGGTGCCGCCCAGCGAGATCACGATCGTGGACCACAGGTTGTCCGGGAGCGGGGTCTCCGGGGTGTTCCACATGGTCACGAAGTTCTCGGGGTGCCACTGGGTGGGCAGGTAGTTCGGTGGGACCTTGAGGATCTCCGGGCGCGACTTGAACGCACCGGACAGCATCACCAGGTAGGGGGCCAGGAAGACCAGCGCGATGATCCCGCCCGCCACGGTCAGATCCCAGCGCTTGCGGTCCCGCTTGACCGGCGGCGGAGCCTGCGGCGCCACCCGCCGCGGCGGCGCTTCTGCGACAGCGCTCATGCGGCTACCTCGCACGGTGTCAATGATTCGCTCGCGAGCTCGCTCATGGCCTAGACCTCCCGCATCGGGCGCACGACCCGCATGTAGACGGCGATCACCACGAGCACGACCAGGAAGTTCAGGACACTGAGCGCGCTGGCCGTGTCGATCTGCCGGTCCGACTGGATGATCTTGAACGTGAGGGTGGTGGTGGTGTCGGCGTCGTAGCCGGGGATCGCGCCGGTCATGGTGCGCAGGATGGGCAGCGAGTTGAACACGTTGATGACGTTGATCAGGCTGGCCACCGCCAGCGCCGGGCGCAGCATCGGGAACACCACGCGCCAGTAGGTCTGTGGCTTGGTGGCGCCGTCGATCGAGGCGGCCTCCAGGACCTCGCCGGGCACGGTCTGCAGGCCCGCGAGGATGACGAACGTGGTGAACGGGACCGATACGAAGATCGCGACCGCGGCCGACATGAGGAAGCCGGACACGGCGTTCTTCAGGAAGCCGTAGGGCTGGTCGATCAGGCCGATGTCGACCAGGAACTGGTTGATGATGCCGTAGAACGGGTCCAGGCCGTAGACGAAGATCGTCGAGGTCATCACGACCGACGCGGCCCACGGCACGATGACGGCCAGCCGCACGGCCTTGCGGCCGGGGAACTGCTTGTTGAGGAACTGGGCCAGCGCCAACGAGATGACCACGCTGAGCAGCACGACGCCGATGACCCAGATCGTGGTGTTGAGGAAGACGCGGGGCAGGTGCCCGAGGTCGAAGATGCGGGCGTAGTTGTCCCAGCCCGCCCAGCCCTGGTCGGTGCCGAACCGGGAGATGTCCCGGAACGAGGAGTAGATCATGTAGCCCGCCGGGTAGACCACCACGCCGCCGATCAGCAGCAGCGCGGGAGCCAGCCACGGCAGTGCCCGCAAGGTGGATTCCCGGCCGACTTCACCGCGCCTGGCGCGTTTACGGGTCGGACGCGGGGCCATGGTGGTCCCCAGCCCGGCGGATTGGGTCACTGCGCACATCTCCCTAACTTCGACGGTGGACCCGCCGGTGGCGAGCCGGGACACGGCTCGCCGCCGGCGGAAATCGATCGGACCGGTGCGGGGTGGATCAGCCTGCGTCAGCCTTGGCCTGGATCTCCTTGAGGACATCCTCGGCCGACTTGGTCTGGATCTGGCCGACGAGCGACTGGAAGCCACCCTTAGTGGCGGCCCAGGCGGGGTTCTGCGACGGGTAGAACTGGGCACCCGGCAGTGCCTCGACGAACGCCTTCAGCTCCGGCTTGGCCGCGGCGGCGGCGCCACCGGACTTGGTGGCGGGGATGAAGCCCTCGTTGTCGTTGAACTTGACGTAGTTGGTCGACTCGTAGAAGAAGTCGAGGAACTTCTTGACCGCGTCCTGCTTCTTGCCGTCCTTCTTGAAGGCGACGAAGTAGTCGGCGACACCGAGGGTGAACGGCTTGCCGTCCTTGGACGGGCTGGCCGCGATGCCCCATTTGAGCGACGGGTTCTTCTCCTTGACCTGGCCGACGACCGGGGGCAGGCCCTCGATCATGCCGATCTTGCCCTGGATGAACACGTTGAGCAGCGGGGTGCGGTTGGTCGCGCCAGGGTCGGCCTGGGTGGCCTTCTCGTCGATCATCTTCTTGGCGAAGTTGAGACCCTCGACCGCCTGCGGCGTGTTGATGGTCATCTTGCCGTCCTTCTCCCAGGACGCGCCCGCGCCGAACGCCCAGATCGACGCCTCGGCCTGCGCCTCCTCGGAGCCCAGCGGCATGCCGTAGCCGGAGACGCCGTCACCCAGCGCCGAGATCTTCTTGGCGCTGTCGAGCAGTTCGTCCCAGGTCTTCGGCGGGGCGGCGATGCCCGCCTTGGTGAAGAGGTCCTTGTTGTAGAACAGGGCCCGGGTCGAGGCCACGGTCGGCACGCCGTAGTTGGTGCCGTCGATCTTGCCGCCATCGAGGAACGCCGGGACGATGTCCTTGATGGTGGCCTCGGACACGATCTCCTCGGCCTTGAACAGCAGGCCTTCCTTGCCGTAGGCGGGGCCCGCGGCGTCGAGTTCGAGGATGTCGGGTGCCTTGTTGCCCTGGATCCGGGTGTCGACGACCTTCTGGATGTCGTCCCAGCTCTGCACCTCGAGCTTGACCTTGATGTTGGAGTTCTTGGCCTCGAACGCCTTGGCCAGGTCCTCCCAGTACGGCTTGGTCTTGTCGCCGTAGGAGGGGACCATCACCTCGATCTCGGTGGTGCCTCCGGCGCTGCCGCCGCTGCTGTCACTGGAGCTGCCGCACGCGGTCAGGCCCAGCACGGCCGCGGTGACGATCGCGGCACTCTGTGTGAAACGCCTCAACTTCTTCTGCCCTTCTGCCTACTTCGGTGTGCCGATGAGCACCGAATGCCACGTGTTGCAAACTTTAGATTGAAACAGGGTAGTTACGCGCATCTTCGCGCAAGATGGCTATGCTCTCCCCGGATGCCTTCAGGAGTCAAGGACCCGGCCGAGTTGTAGTCCACTTGAGACAAGGGATGTTTCCCCTGGTCGGGATGGGATTCCCCAGCGCTGACTCACTCCGCCACGGCGACTTCACAGCGGCAGTCTGGTCCCGTTCGCGCACTCGCGCTCGGGTCGTGGGCTGACCCGGCGGGACGACGACTGGCGCTGGTGAAGCGACGAGACGGCGCATGAATACCTCGCTGCCAGGAGGGTGGATTAGTAACGGATGGTTCGATACTCTGTGGCGCCGGACACGGTTTGTCAAGGCCGGTCCTATAACGTCCCGACTACACAACAGGGAGGCAGTACGTGCCGACGGGTATGGCGGCCACTGGGCCACACGTGCTGCGCAAGATCAATGCGGCGGCGGTGCTCGCCGCGCTGCGCGATGCCGACGACCAGACCGCGCGCGTGTCCGATCTCGTGCTCGCGACCGGGTTGTCGCGTCCGGCGGTCACCCGCGCCCTGTCCACCCTGGGCGAGGCGCGGGTCATCGAGTCGCTGCCGACCACCACGGCGCAGGTCGGCAGGCCAGCCGTGCGGGTCCGGTTCCGGGCCGAGCTTGGGCACGTCGCAGGCGTGGACGTCGGCATGCACCGCGTCCAGGTGACAGTCACCGACCTGGCGGGCACGGTCCGCGCGGTGCGCCGGGAGACCCCGCCGTCGGACGCCACCGGGCCCAGGCTGGTCGAGATGGTCCGGGCGACCCTGGCGGCGACCGCGGCCGACGCCGGGATCGACCCGGCCGAGCTGTGGTCGGTCGGCATCGGCACGCCCGGCATCGTCAACCACGAGAGCGGCGAGGTGGTGCTCGCGCCAAGCATGCCCGGCTGGAGTGGCGTGCCGCTGGTGGCGGAGCTACGGGACTGGCTCGGCTGCCCGGTGCTGGTCGACAACGACGTGAACCTCGCGGTCGTGGCCGAGCGGTGGCGGGGCGAGGCCAGCGACAACCTGCTGTTCGTGTACTGGGGCGAGCGGATCGGCTCCGGCATCGTCATCGACGGCAAGCCCTACCGCGGCGCGTCATCGGCGGCGGGCGAACTCGGGTTCATCGACCTGGTCACCCCGATCGACACCGAGCCCCCGAACGTCGGCGACGGACTCGGCGCGTTCGAACGCCTTGTCGCAGCCGGTGCCATCCTGCGTGAGGCGATGTCCCGCTGCGAGGCACCGCTGCGCGACCGGCTCGCGGGTGGGGACCTCGCCCCGCTGTTCGAGGCCGCGGCGGCGGGCTCGGCAACGGCGATGGCCGTGGTCGACACCATCGCCGCCCGCTTCGCCCGCGGCCTGGCCACCCAGATCCTCATCCTCGACCCGGAACGAGTCATCATCGGCGGCGGCGTCTCCCGCGCGGGCGACACCCTCTTCGACGCGGTCCGCACCCACCTGGGCCGCCTGCTGCTCGTGCCCGTCGACCTGCGCGCCTCGACCCTGCGCGAGAACGGCGTCGTCCTCGGCGCGATCAGGATGGCACTGGACGCTGCGGAGGACCGCATGTCCGCGTTGCTCTGATCAGACCGGGCGCAACCAGGGTTCGAGATCGATCCGGTCGATGCCGATGGCGGCGAACCGGTCGAAGAGCCGCTGATCGACCATGACCAACTCGACCTTGATCCTGTCCCCGCCGCCTCCGCCCGTCGTGTAGATCCCGGACGTGCGGTCTTCCATGATCGGCCGGATCGCCTCCATGATCCGGCTGGCCTCCGCTTTCGACACCGCGGCGGGCGGGGCGGCCACGACGCAGAGGTCTCCGGCGTAGCGGGCGTCGAGTTCGGCCCGGATCCGGTCGATGTCGCCCGCGACGACCTCGATGACCATGACCGCGGGTTTGAGGTAGCCAGGTGACCCGGTCGGGGGCGTCGGCGGGCCATCGGGGTAGCCGACCCAGGTCGCCCCGATGTTGTCGCCCTGCTGCTCCAGGTAGTCGTGGAGCGCGTGGTTCTCCGCGAGACCGGTCGGACTCCAGCCGCCGGGTGGCGCCGCACACGGGACCGGGCGGGCCGGGATGGGTGTGACCGTCGCCGGAGGAAGTGGCCCTTGCAGGGTGACCCGCACGACCCCCGCCGTGTAGACCCCGGTCAGGGTGGCGCCGCCCGCCACGGTGCCGCCTTCGCCGCGGCTGTCCGTGAGCTGGGCGAGATCGACCCCGGTCACGGTGACGCCAGTGTGTTGGCAGTCCGCGAAGTACGGGTCCGGGCCCCCGCCGATCGCCGTGATGGGCGTCGGGGCGCAGAAGCGGACCGGCTTGCCCGGTGCGGCGACCACTCGGCCTTGGGCCCGCACGGTCATTCCGTCGCGCACGATCAGTCCCTCAGGGCCGACGCGCACGTCCGTCGCGCTAGTTGTGGAACCGGATCCGTCGGACTGGTGGGCCGAAGCCGGGTCGGCGGCCGGGGTGCGGCCCAGTACGGCGACGCCGGTGATCACTACGGCGGCGGCCGCGGTCGCGGCGGCGGCCACCGTCCAGCGGCGGCGGTGGGTGAACCGGGTGAAGTCGAAATCCGGGGGCGGCGGCTGCTCCGCGCGCCAGTGCTCGCCCGCTCGTTCCAGCAGTTCGTCGACGTTCATCGGGCTACCTCCAGCAAAGTGCGCAGTTTGGTGCGGGCGTCGGAGAGGGTGGATTTGACCGTGCCGTCCGAGCAGCCCATGACCGCGGCGGTCTCGGCGACGGTCAGGCCGACGTAGTAGACGCAGTCGACGGCCAGTCGCTGCCGGGCGGTCAGCCGGTCGAGTGCCCAGTCCAGGTCGAGTTCGGGGTCGGCCGCCGCCTCGGGTGGGGCGGGCACCGCGCGCAGCCTGCCCGCGGCCCGGCGTCTGGCCTTGGCGGCCTGGTCGGCGGTGATCGCGAGCAGCCAGGACGACGGCGCCCCGCGCGCCGCGTCGAACTGGTGGCGTTTGGCCCAGGCGCGGGCCAGCGCCTCCTGGACGACGTCGTCGCGGTCGCCGTCGGGTGCCAGCCGGGCGGCCAGCCGTGCCATCGCGGGCACGTGCGGGCGCACCCACGTCTCGAAGTCCTCCACTGACGCCCCCAGGTCCGGCGTGGCTTCCATCGTCACTGCCATGACCTCTCTACCCCACGAGAACGTCATCCGGTTGGGACTGGACGGCAAGCCGCTTTACCGGGATTCTGTCGGTATGCGAACGCGGGTGTTCATCGATGGCTGACCACGACCTGACGGGCTTCGAGCGCGGCTCGTTCACCCACGACGGCAGGACCCGCCCGGTCCTGCGGCGGGGGAGCGGACCCGCGGTGATCGTGATGGCGGAGATGCCGGGCATCACGCCGAAGGTGCTGGAGTTCGCCGAGCGGGTCGCGGACGTCGGCTGCACGGTGGTGCTGCCGGTCCTGTTCGGCACGCCCGGCCGCGATCCCAACCCCGGCGCGCACAGCATGCTCGGGACCGCTGGCTATGGGCTGTCGTCGTTCGGGTCGGCGTGCGTCAGCCGGGAGTTCACCATCCTGGCCACCGGCCGGACGTCAAAGGTGGTGACCTGGCTGCGTGCGCTGGCCGCCCACGAGCACGACCGCTGCGGCGGTCCCGGCGTCGGCGCCGTGGGCATGTGCTTCACCGGCGGCTTCGCGCTGGCCATGGCCACCGACGACCGGCTCATCGCCCCGGTGCTGTCCCAGCCGTCGCTGCCGCTGCCGCTCACCCGCAAGCACGCGGCGTCCATCGACATCTCCGCCGACGACCTGGCCGTGGTCAAGCAGCGATGCGCCCGCGACGGACTCCAGGTGCTCGGCCTGCGGTTCCGGGGCGACCGGTTCGTGCCCCCGGCCCGCTTCGACTTCCTCCGCCGCGAACTCGGCGACGCGTTCGTCGCGGTGGAACTGGAGGACGAGCACGCCAACCCCGATGGGCTCCTCCCGCCGCACTCCGTGCTGACCGAACACCTCATCGACGGCGCGGGCGAGCCGACGCGAGCGGCGTTGGACCAGGTGCTGGACCTGTTCCGGGCCCGTCTGCTGGGGGCGGCAGACCGGGACCGCTGACCGGCTTGGCAAATGTCATGCGTGCATATAATCTGCACGCATGACAACTTACGAGTTCGCGCACACCGAGACCACGACCGCCGACGCCGACGCCGTCTGGGCCCTGTGGGGCGACGTCGCGCGGTGGGCCGAGTGGGACTCGTCTTTGACCGGGGTCACGTTGGAGGGGCCGTTCGACGTCGGGTCGGCGGGCGTCATGAACTTCGAAGGGCGGCCCCCGGTTCACTTCCGGCTGACCGAGGTGCGGCCGGGGCAGGGGTTCAGCGACGAGACCGAGATTCCCGGTGCCGTGCTGCGGTTTCACCACGAGGTGGCCGTCGTGGACGGGCTGACCGCGGTGACGCACCGGGTCGAGATCGAGGGCGCCCTGGCCGAACGGCTCGGTCCCGTCGTCACCGCGGATGTACCCGACGCGGTGCGGGCGCTGGTGAGGCTGGCATCCTCGGCCGCATGACTCCGCGCACGCGCTGGCAGGGGCCCGAGCAGAGTCCGGGCTTCCTGCTCTGGCAGGTGACCTTGTCCTGGCAGCGCGCCATGCGGGCCGCGCTCGCGCCGCACGAGTTGACCCATGTGCAGTTCGTGCTGCTGGCCGCCGCGTGGTGGCTGGGCAAAGAGGGGCCGCCGACTCAGCAGGCCATCGCCGCGCACGCCGGGACCGACTCGATGATGACCAGCCAGGTCCTGCGCAAGTTGGCCGAGCGCGGGCTGGTCACGCGCGACGAGGACCCGGCCGACGCGCGCGCCCGGCGGATCGCCGTCACCCAGGAGGGTCTCGCCCTGCTCACCCCCGCGCTGGCCGATGTCGAGCGGGTCGACGCCGAGTTCTTCGGCAGGCTCGACGGACTGGGGGACTTCGTCGCTGGGCTGGCCCGCCTCGCCGAGGATTGAGATGCCATAGGTATTCGAATATTCTCAGTCTCCGAACGATCGGAGTGGGTATGCGCAGGTATCCGAAGATCGACCTCGCCGACGCGGTGGTCGTGGTGACCGGCGGCGGGCGGGGCATCGGCAAGGCGACCGGGGCGGCGTTCGCGGCGGCGGGCGCGACCGTCTGCCTCGGCGACCTCGACGGCTCGGCCGCACAGGAAGCGGCGATCGGCTCCCGGATGTCCGGACACACGGTCGACGTGACGTCCCGATCGTCGTTCGCCGGGTTCGTCGACGAGGTCCTCGCCGCGCACGGGCGGGTCGACGTGCTGGTCAACAACGCCGGCGTGATGCCGCTGGGCGGCTTCATCGAGGAACCGGATGCGTTGTCCCGCACGACTTTGGACGTCAACGTGTGGGGGCTGATCCACGGGATGCGGCTCGTCCTGCCTGGCATGATCGAGCGCGGGCGCGGCCATGTCGTCACCATCGCGTCGATGGCGGGCAAGATCCCGATTCCGGGTATGGCCGTCTACAACGCGAGCAAGTTCGCCGCCGTCGGGCTCACCGCCGCGGTCCGCCGCGAATACGCCGACACGGGGGTCAGCGTGAGCGCGGTGCTGCCCAGCGCGGTCCGCACCGAACTCGCCGCGGGCGCGCCGCTGGGCCGGGGGATGCCGACCGTGGACCCGGAACGCGTCGCCGCGGCCGTCGTGGACAGCTGCCGCACGCGCAAGGCGGAGATCCCGGTCCCCGGGTTCCTGGCGGGCTGGGACGTGCTCGACGCGATCACCCCGGAGCCGATCATGCGCACCGGCCGCCGGCTGCTCGGCGACCGCCGGGCGCTCACGTCGATCGACCACGACGCCCGCGCCGCCTACGTCAAGCGGATCGACGCTCAAGTCAACGAGACGTCCGCATAGAACCATTCGCCGCCGGTGATCTGCGGCGCGCGGCGTTGGTTGCCCACGCCGTGTCGTTCTGGACGTGGCAGTCGCTCCGCGCGGTCAACAGGCTGGCGGAGGCCGAAGCGGTCGAGGCGATGACGGTGTTGATCGTGCGTTGACTGTGTCGCCCACCCGTTCGGCCCACGCCGATGATCTTGCGCGGGTCGGGGGCCGCCTTTGGCGGACGGAGGTCGGTACACATTTGTTTGTTCATTCGACCGAGTCATCCTGTTCGTCAAGAAGACTCGGTCGAGCTTAATCGCATCCGGCGACCCGCGCAGAGTGGGTGTGTCGATCTCGATCGGGTGGATCTTGACCCTGTTCGTCGTATTGTTGGGCGTCGACGTTGGTGCTAGCGGTCCTGCCGAATGGCTCATACCGTCCGCCTATGACCGCCGGATGTACGACTCCGCTGCGTCACATTCGCCCGCGTGGCCTTCGCCCGAGTGGCGGAATGGCAGTCGTGATCGGCGGTGCTAACTTTTCGTTGTCGATGACCGCGAGTCCTCGCAACGCTTTGTCCTGGCGTTTATCGAAATGAAGTTCCAGTCTGATTCCCGTATTTATGAAATGGTGGTGCATGTCGTGACAATGACGGATTCGGTGCAGTCGGAATCCAATCCGAATGGTGTCGCGCCGCAGTTGAGCCTCGGCACCGCGGCCGCGCGCAACCTCGCGACCACGACCAAGTCCGTCCCGCAGATGCAGGGGATCACCTCCCGCTGGCTGCTCAAGCTGCTGCCGTGGGTCCAGGTCTCCGGCGGCGCCTACCGGGTCAACCGCAGGCTCAGCTACACCGTCGGCGACGGCCGGGTCACCTTCACCCACACCGGCGCGGACTTCCGGGTCATCCCGCAGGAACTGCGCGAGTTGCAGCTGCTGCACGACTTCGACGACGAAGAGGTGCTGGCCGCGCTCGCGGGCCGGTTCGTGCAGCAGGAGTACGCGCCCGGCGACGTCCTCGTGGCCGCGGGCAGCCCGGCCGACCAGGTCGTGCTCATCGCGCACGGCAAGGTGAACAAGATCGGCGCGGGCGAGTACGACGACGAGACCGTGCTGGAGACCCTCGCCGACGGCGACCACTTCACCTACCAGGCGATCATCGAGGACGACGACCACTGGGAGTACACCGTCAAGGCGGTCACCTCCTGCACCGTGCTGTCGCTGTCGCAGAGCTCGTTCGAGGACCTGATCGCCCAGTCCGACGCGCTGGCCGCGCACGTGGCGCGGTTCCGGGACAACCCGGCCCGAGCGCAGAACTCCCATGGCGAGGCCGCCATCGAGGTCGCCTCCGGCCACGCGGGCGAACTGGACCTGCCGGGCACCTTCGTCGACTACGAGACCACCCCGCGCGAGTACGAGCTGAGCGTCGCCCAGACCGTACTGCGGGTGCACTCCCGGGTGTCCGACCTCTACAACGACCCGATGAACCAGGTCGAGCAGCAGCTACGCCTGACCGTCGAGGCGCTGCGCGAGCGCCAGGAATACGAGATCGTCAACAACCGCGACTTCGGCCTGCTGCACAACGCCTTCCCCAAGCAGCGCATCCACACCCGCAGTGGCCCGCCGACCCCGGACGACATGGACGAGCTGCTGGCCCTGGTGTGGAAGGAACCAGCGTTCTTCATCGCCCACCCCAAGGCCATCGCAGCCTTCGGTCACGAGTGCACCAAGCGCGGGATCTACCCGAGCAGCGTCGACCTTGACGGGCACCGCGTGCCGTCCTGGCGCGGCGTGCCGCTGTTCCCGTGCAACAAGATCCCGGTGACGGACACCCGCACCAGCTCGATCATGCTGATGCGGACCGGCGAGCAGACCCAGGGTGTCGTCGGGCTGCACCAGATCGGTCTGCCCGACGAGTACCAGCCCGGCCTCAACGTCCGGTTCATGGGCATGAACGAGAAGGCGATCATCTCCTACCTGGTCAGCGCCTACTACTCCGCCGCCGTGCTCGTCCCCGACGCGCTGGGCGTCCTGGAGAGCGTCCAAATCGGACTCGAAGGCTGAGTTGACGATGCAGCAGGCATTCACGCTGCCCGACTTCTATGTCGCCTACCCGGCGCGGCTCAACCCGAATCTCGAAGCCACCCGGGCGCACAGCATGGCGTGGGCGAAGGACATGGGCATGCTCGACGCGCCCAAACCCGGCGGCGGCGTTGTGTGGGACGAGGCGGCGCTGGCCGGGATGGACTACGCGCTCATGTGCGCCTACACCCATCCCGACTGCGACGGGCCGACCCTGGACCTCATCACCGACTGGTATGTCTGGGTCTTCTTCTTCGACGACCACTTCCTCGAACAGTTCAAGTACTCCCGCGACCTCAAGGGCGCGCGGGAATACCTGGACAACCTCGAACGGTTCATGACCAGGACCGGTCAGACCCCGCCTAAGCCGGGCAACCCGGCCGAGGCGGGCCTGCTCGACCTCTGGGCGCGCACGGTGCCCGCGATGTCGGACGCGTGGCGCGAGCGGTTCATCACCAGCACCCACAACCTGATGGTCGAGTCGATGTGGGAGCTGGACAACATCGACAAGGGCCGCATCGCCAACCCGATCGAGTACATCCAGATGCGCCGCCGGGTCGGTGGCGCCCCGTGGTCGGCCAACCTGGTCGAGTTCGCCGCGCACGCGGAGATCCCGACGGCGATCGCGCACAGCAGGCCGCTGCGGGTGCTGTCGGACACCTTCTCCGACGCGGTGCACCTGCGCAACGACCTGTTCTCCTACGAGCGCGAGGTCCAGCGGGAAGGTGAGAACTCCAACGCTGTCCTGGTGTTCGAGAAGTTCCTCGGTCTGTCCACTCAGGACGCCGCAGAGCTGACCAACGAGCTGCTGACCTCCCGGCTGCACCAGTTCGAGACCACCGCGCTGGTCGAGGTGCCCGCACTGCTGGCCGAGAACGCCGTACCGCCGCACGAGCAGCTCGCGGTCGGGCTGTATGTGAAGGGCCTGCAGGACTGGCAGGCGGGCGGACACGAGTGGCACGCCAAGTCCAGCCGGTACATGAACCAGGGGCCCGTCTCGGGAACCGGGACTGTCCTAGGTGGACCGACGGGTCTCGGCACGTTCTCGCTGTCGCCCGCCGCGCTGGGCCTGACCCGCCGCTCGGCGCAGTTCTCACATGTGCCGTTCGCCCAGGTCGGGCACCTGCCGCTGCCCGAGTTCCACATGCCATACCCGGTGCGGACCAGCCCGCACCTGGCCCAGGCCAGGATCAACGCCGCCGAGTGGGCCGAGCGGATGGGGTTCTTCGGCGAGGGCGTGTGGAACCGGGAGAAGTTCCTCGGCTATGACCTGGTCCACTGCGCGGCCATGATCCACGCCGACTCCGGAGCCGACCAGCTCGACCTGTCCGGCGACTGGCTGACGTGGGGCACCTACGGCGACGACTACTACCCGGTCGTCTTCGGCGCCCGGCGCGACCTGGCCGCGGCCAAGGCGACCACCGCGCGGTTCTCGCTGTTCATGCCGCTGGACGCGGGCGCGACGCCCGAGCCGGTGACCCCGTTGGACCGCGGCCTCGCCGACCTGTGGCGCCGCACGGCCGGGCCGATGTCGGGCCACTCGCGGCAGGTGTTCCGCACCGCGGTCGAGGACATGCTCAACAGCTGGGTGTGGGAGCTGGAGAACCAGATCCACAACCGGGTCCCGGACCCGGTCGACTACATCGAGATGCGGCGCAAGACCTTCGGCTCGGACCTGACCGCGGCCCTGGCCCGGCTCGCGCACTCCGACGACGTGGCCCCCGAGCTGTACCAGAACCGGGTGCTGCACGAACTCGACACCGCGGCGCAGGACTACGCGTGCTTCACCAACGACCTCTTCTCCTATCAGAAGGAGATCCAGTACGAGGGCGAACTGCACAACATGGTCCTGGTCGTGGAGAAGTTCCTCGGCATCGACCGGATGGCCGCGCGCGACGTGGTCGCCGACCTGATGAACGACCGGATGCGGCAGTTCCAGCAGATCGCCGACCACGACCTGCCCGCCATGCTCGCCGAGTTCGCCATCGCCGAGCCGACCCGGTCGATTCTGCTCCAGCACGCCGAGGACCTGAAGGAGTGGATGTCGGGGATCTTGGAGTGGCATCGCACCGTCGCGCGTTACGGCGAGGCCGATCTCCGCCGCCACAGCACGCCCACGCCGCCCACCATCCCGTTCGGACCCACGGGCCTTGGCACCTCGGCGGCCCGTCTGGTCGCCCAGCTCGCCTCGCGCTGACCCCTTTGCAGAGAACAGATAGGAACGTTGTGACGACGACAGAAACCGATGCCGGTCAGCTCAGCCTCGGCACCGCGGCGGCCAGGAAACTGGCCACCACCACCAAGTCCGTGCCGCAGATGCAGGGCATCTCGCCGCGCTGGCTGCTCAAGATGCTGCCGTGGATCGAGGCCAAGGGCGGCGCGTACCGGGTCAACCGGCGGCTGAGCTACGCCATCGGCGACGGCCGGGTCACCTTCACCAACACCGGTGCCGACGTCCGGGTGGTCCCGCAGGAGCTGTGCGAGCTGCCGGTGCTGCGCGGGTTCGACGACGACGCCGTGCTCTCCTCGCTGGCCGATCGGTTCGTGCAGCGCGAGTTCGCCGCGGGCGAGGTGATCGTGGAGTTCGGCCACGCCGTCGACCACGTGTACCTGATCGCGCACGGCAAGGTGGAGAAGGTCGGCAGCGGCGCCTACGGCGACCCGGTGGTGCTCGGCGGCCTGGCCGACGGCGACTACTTCGGCGACCGGTCCCTGCTGCGCGCCGACGACATCTGGGAGTTCACCGCCAAGGCGCTGACCAAGTGCATCGTGCTCGCGCTGCCCAGCTCCGTGTTCGCCGAGGTGACCGAGCGGTCCGACGCGCTGCGGGCGCAGGTCGCCAAGATCCTTGACAGCGCGGGTAAGCCGCAGAACAAGCACGGCGAGGCCGCGATCGATCTGGCCTCCGGGCAGTCGGGCGAGTACGACCTGCCCGGCACGTTCGTCGACTACGAGACCAGCCCGCGCGAGTTCGAGCTGAGCGTCGCCCAGACCGTGCTGCGGGTGCACTCGCGGGTCGCCGACCTCTACAACGACCCGATGAACCAGGTCGACCAGCAGCTCCGGCTGACCATCGAGGCGCTGCGGGAGCGCCAGGAGCACGAGCTGATCAACAACCGCGACTTCGGCCTGCTGCACAACGCCGACCTCAAGCAGCGCCTGCACACCCGCACCGGCCCGCCCACCCCGGACGACATGGACGAACTGCTGTCGCGCCGCCGCAAGTCCCGCTTCTTCCTGGCCCACCCGCGCACCATCGCCGCGTTCGGCCGCGAGTGCACCGCGCGCGGGCTCTACCCGGAGGGCACGGTCGTGGACGGCAAGCCCGCGCAGGCGTGGCGCGGGGTGCCGATCCTGCCCTGCGACAAGATCCCGATCACCGACGGCGGCATCAGCTCGATCCTGGTGCTGCGCACCGGCGAGCAGGACGAGGGCGTGATCGGCCTGCACCGCACGGGCCTGCCCGACGAGTACCAGCCGGGGCTCAACGTGAAGTTCATGGGCGTCAACGAGAAGGCGATCATCTCCTACCTCGTCAGCGCCTACTACTCCGCCGCCGTGCTCGTCCCCGACGCGCTCGGTGTGCTGGAGAACGTCGAAATCGGCCGCTGACATGACCACCATCAACGACGCCACCGCGGCCCGGTCGGCCACCGACGTGCTCGCCGCGTGCCGGGACCTCGGCACGCCCGCGCTTCGGGCCGCGGTGGACTCCATGCCGGGGTCGATGCGGCACATCACCGGCTACCACCTCGGCTGGTGGGACGCCGACGGCGAGCCCACCGACGCCGACAGCGGCAAGGCGCTGCGGCCCGCGCTGGTGCTGTGCGCGGCCGAGGCCGTCGGCGGTGACCCAGCCGAGGCGATCCCGGCCGCGGTGGCCGTCGAGCTGGTGCACAACTTCTCGCTGCTGCACGACGACGTGATCGACGGCGACCTGACTCGGCGCCACCGGCCTACCGCGTGGACAGTGTTCGGCACCAGCGCGGCGATCCTGGCCGGGGACTCGGCGCTGACCCTGGCGATGGACGTGCTGGCCGCCGCGGGCCACCCGGCCGCCGAACCGGCCACCCGGCTGCTAGCCGCCTGCGTGCAGGAGCTGATCGACGGCCAGGGCAACGACATCGCCTTCGAGGCCCGGGCCGACGTGACCATGGTGGAGTGCCTGCGCATGGTCGAGGCGAAGACGGGGGCGCTGCTCGCCGCGTCGTGCACGCTGGGCGCCCTGTTCGGCCGGGCCGACCAGGCCAGGGCGGGCAGGCTCGGCGCGTTCGGCAGACACCTGGGCGTGGCGTTCCAGAGCGCCGACGACCTGCTTGGGGTCTGGGGTGTGCCCGCGGTGACCGGCAAGCCGGTGCACTCGGATCTGGTCAGCCACAAGAAGTCGCTGCCCGTGGTCGCCGCGCTCACCTCGGGCACCCAGGCGGGCCGCGACCTGGCCGACCTCTACGCGGGCGACACGCCACTCACCGACGAGCAGGCTCGGCGCGCCGCGGGTCTCATCGACCTGGCGGGCGGCCGGACCTGGGCCGAACAGCGTGCCGAGGACGAACTCGCCGCCGCGCTCAACGAATTGGCGATGGCCGATCCCGTGCCCCGAGCCGCCGCCGAACTGGGCGCGCTGGCTCGACTGGCCACCCGCCGGGATCACTGACGCGGGAGCCGGCATCCTGCACCCGTTGGCTTGCCAGGAAAGGGAAACAGCAGTGGACTTACGTGAGGTGGGCCGATGAACATCTATGTGGCGGGTGGCCTGTGGGTCGTGGGCGCGGCGGCGATCGCGGCGCTGGTGGCCTATCTGGTCCGGCGCATCGGTGAGACCGACGGCATCGTGGAGAACAACGAGGCCGCGGGCCAGGTGTTCACCATCGTCGGCGGCCTGCACGCGGTCCTGCTCGCCTTCGTCCTGATCTCCCTGTTCGACGGGGTGAGCGCCGCCGAGGACGGTGCCTACCAGGAGGCCGACAGCCTCGTCGCGGCCTACTGGGCCGCCGACTCGCTGCCCGACCCGATCAAGACCGACGTCCAGGACCTCGCCCGCGCGTACGCCGTGACGGTCGCCGACACGGAGTGGCCCGCCATGGTCGATGGCACTGAGGTGGGCGGGGACGGCTGGACCCAGCTCGACGACCTGCGCAAGTCCGTGTCGTCGGCGACGGTGTCCGACGAGTGGCAGACCGGCCGCAAAACCGAGGCGGCGAGCCAACTCTGGCACGTCTACCAGGCCAGGCAGGCCCGCCTCGACACCGCGGGCAGCGACGGCGTCAGCGGCGTCGTGTGGTTCGCGCTGATCGTCGGCAGCATCCTGTCGGTCGCCCTGCCGGTGATGTTCGGCGGGCCGCGGCCGGTCACCCACATCATCATCGTGTCGATCCTGGCCGGGACCCTGGCACTGCTGCTTTTCGCCACCCAGCAACTGCAGAACCCCTATAGCGGCGGCGCCAAGGTGGGTCCCGACGCGTTCCAAACCGCCCAGGAACGGCTGCGGTGAACCGGCGCGGATGGCGTCTGGTCCTGGTGATCGGGATCAGCGCCGCCGTCCTGTCGGTGGGCCCGACCGCGGCCGCCGCCCCCGCGGCCTGTCTCGCGCTGCAGGTCCAGAGCAACGGCCGCGGCCTGTCGACCCTGGTCGCGGTGGACCTTCCCGGCGGCAGGGTGCGCACGATCGCGGAGCTCGGGTTCAAGGTCAACGCCATCGGCACGGCGGGCGACACCGTCTACGGACTGGCCACCCGCGGCCGATCCGGTCCGTTCCCCGACGGCGGCCACGTGGTCACCATCGCCCGCGACGGCACGACTGTCGACAAAGGACCGTTGCGGGGATGGCCGCACCCGCTGCAAGCGCTGGCTGGTACCGTATCCGGGACGCGTTGGTACCTGCGCGACGACACGGGACTGTATGTGGTCGACGTCGATCCCCGCAGCGCCCGGTATCTGACGGTCGTCTCCCACGTGTGGCTGTGGCCGGGGGGACTGGCCCGCTCGGTCGACGACTTCGACTTCGGACCGGATGGCCTGCTCTACGGGGTGGCCGCCCACGGCAAGCTTGTGACGCTCGACCCGCGCACCGGGGAAGTCCGCCCGACCCGCTCACCCAGCGTCGGCCAGGGCACCAGCTACGGTGCGGCGGCCCGCGCCTCCGACGGGACGCTTTACGTGCTGGCCAACGACTATCGCGGCCACAGCGTCTGGTTCCACGTCACTCTGCGCCCGCCTGCCGTCGCCGAGTTGGTCAGCAAGCCCACCGTCGACCACACCGACGCCGCGGGCTGCCTGCCCGCCCCGCCGCCGCCGCCACCGCCGCCAACGGTTCCGGTTCCGGTTCCGCCCACAACGACACCGCCGCGCACCACGACCGCGGCCCCGATCCCGGCACCCCCGCCCGCCACGACTACTCGGCCGCCGACGACGACCACTCAGCCACCGACGACGTCACCGACCACGCCACCGCCGACCACCACCGCGCCGACTTCACCGACGCCACCGCCCACGCCTGCCCCGAATCCGCCCGCGCCGACCCGCAAGCCCTACCGGACCGCCACGCCGACCGCCCCGGCGCCCAAGGACTACCAGACCCGTACCGAGGAGAAACGCCGCTGGGGTCTGACGGCACTCGTGCTGATCCTGGGCGGAGGCGCCGCCGCCTCCGCCGCCCGCCGTCGCCGCTAGTTCTGCAACGCGGCGATGACTTCGTCGGAGGTGACCGGCAGCGAGAACATCGGATAGTCGTAGGTGAGTGCGTTGTCGTGCTCGGCCTGCGAGGTGGCGGCGACACAGTCGGTCAAGGTGATGACCCGGTAGCCGTTCTCATAGCCGCTGCGCATCGTGGATTCCACACAGCAGTTGGTGAGGAAGCCGCCGAGCACGATGGTGGTGATCCCCTTGCTGCGCAACATGAAGTCGAGATTCGTCGACGCGAAGGTGTCGAGGCCCCGCTTGCCCTCGACGACGATGTCGCCGTCGTGCGGAGCCAGGTCGTCGACGATCGCGGCACCCCAGCCGCCCTTGACGAAGGCGTTGCCGTCCACGACACCCTTCAGAATGCCGTACGGGTGCGCGGAGATCTCGGTGTAGCCGTCGGCGAACGTGATCGGCGCGTGCATGATCGTCACCCCCGCCTTCCGCGCGGCGTCGACGACGGCGACGGTGTTGCCCAGCATGCCGGTCTCGGCCATGACCCCGGCCACCGCACCGTGCAGCACGCCGCCTTCGCTGGTGAAGTCGTTCTGGTACTCGATGAGCACCACGGCCGTCGTCTTCGGGTCCAGCGTCACCGTCATCGGGCACCTCGTCCACTCGGTTCCAGGGCACGATCAACCAACCACCCCGCCACCGATCGGGCAAGGCGCCGCTCAGGTGGTCTGGTCTGCTCCCGGTGGTGGCAGGCTCGCTAGACGCGGGCCAACTCGCGCCCTGACGACTCGGCGACGTCCTCGGTGACCAGTCTGCGCGCGATGGAGTACACCGCCGCTCGGACTTCGGGGCGGTCGTCGGCGGCGTCGCGGCGGATGTGTTCGTGGATCCAGTCGGCCCAGGCGGCGCTGATGAGGTCGAATTCCCCCGCGCCCGCCGGGGTATGGACGTAGACGCCGTCGTGGCGGGTCAGGTAGCCCTCGTGCACCATCCGGTGGAACACCGGTTCGAGCACCTCGGGCGGCATCCGCCTGCCCCTGGCGATGTCGGCGAGCGCGGCCTCGCCCACCGCCGTCGCGTAGACCTGGACCTGCACCACCGCCCACGCGCCCGCCGGGTCGAGCCGGGTGCCGGACCGCTCGCGGATCCGGTGGGCGTCGTCGGGGCCGAAGCCGCGCAGGACCGAGCAGACCGAGGACTCCAGCACCGCGGCCGACTCGCTCGTCGTGGGTGCGGCGAATCCCTCGCCGACGTCGGTCGAGGACGCCCTGGCCGGGTCGCGCAGCTCGACCTGTTTGAGGAACAGCGAGATCAGGAACCCGATCACGGCCACGGGGACCGTCCACAGGAACACCGTGTGCAGCGCGTCGGCGTAGGCGTCGATGATCGGACCGGCCTGCGCGGCGGGCAGGTCGTGCACGCCTTTCGGGCTCTGCGCGGCTGCGGCCAGCGCCCGCGGGTCGGCGCCGGTCTGGACAGCCGCCGCGGTGACGCCCTCGGTGAGGTTCGGGGTGAGCTGGTTGGCGTAGATCGTGCCGAAGACGGCGGTGCCGAACGCGCTGCCCAGGGTGCGGAAGAACGAGACCCCGGAGGTCGCCGCGCCCAGGTCGGCGTAGTCGACGGTGTTCTGCACAGCGATCGTCAGCACCTGCATGCACAGGCCGATGCCCAGGCCGAGCACCAGCATGTACAGCGAGGTCAGCCAGAACCCGGTATCGCGGTCCATCAGCGACAGCAGGAACAGCCCGACCCCCATCACCAGCGACCCGGCGATCGGGAACAGTCGGTACTGCCCGGTCTTGCTCACCACGGTGCCGCTGAAGATCGACGCGGCGAGCAGGCCGACGATCATCGGCAGCAGCCGCAGCCCGGACCCGGTCGCCGACTCGCCGTCGACGTACTGCAGGTAGGTGGGCAGGAAGATCATCGCGCCGAGCATCGCGAACCCGACGACGAAGCTGAGCACCGAGCACACGGTGAACACCGGGTTGCCGAACAGCCGCATCGGCAGCATCGGCTCCTTGGCCTTCGTCTCCGCCAGGCAGAACAGCCCCAGCGCGACCGCGCCGCCCACGAACAGCCCGATGATCACCGGCGAGTCCCACGCGTATTCGCTGCCGCCCCAACTGGTGGCCAGGATCAGCGCGCTCGACCCGGCGGCGATCAGTACGATGCCCAGGTAGTCGATGATCGGCTTGGCCGCCGCCCGGATCGTCGGGATCGCGCGGGCGGACACCACGATGACGGCCACCGCGAGCGGCACGTTGACGTAGAAGGCCCACCGCCATGACATGTGGTCGGTGAACAGCCCGCCGAGCAGCGGACCGATCACGGTCGAGACGCCGAACACCGCGCCGATCGCGCCCTGGTAGCGGCCTCGCTCGCGCAGCGGGATCACGTCGGCGATCAGCGCCATGGCGGTGACCATCAGCCCGCCCGCGCCGATGCCCTGCAGCGCCCGCCAGGCGATGAGCAGGGTCATGCTGTCGGCCAGCCCGCACAGCAGCGAGCCGACGGTGAAGATCACGGTGGAGGCCTGGAAGACGACCTTGCGGCCGAACTGGTCGCCGAACTTGCCGACCAGCGCCGTGGCCACCGTCTCGGCCAGGAGATACGCCGTGACCACCCACGACATGTGCGCCGCGCCGCCCAGGTCGGCCACGATCGTGGGCAGCGCCGTGCCCACGATCGTCTGGTCGAGCGCGGCGAGCAGCATGCCCATGGCGATGGCGGTGAACACGACGGTGCGCTGAGCGGGACTGAGCACGGGCGGGCCGGATACCGGCCGGGCGGCCTCGAGTGTGGTCACCCGGCCATCATCAACCGGGCCGCCGCGATCCGCGCGCCGGAACGATCTCAGCAGGTCAGGCCGGGTGTGATGGGCTTGAGGTCGACCAGGTAGGCGTCGACGGCCTGCCCGCCTTGCGCAGCGCCCCGACCACCGCGAACCGCATGTCCTCGTCGTCCTCGACCACCAGTACCCGCACGGACCGCAAGGATAGCGGCTGTCCTCATCGGACAGTTCGGGCTAGGTGTGCTGGACCGGGCGGGCGGCGCCGTCCACGGCGCACTGGTCGATGACGTCGCGTAGCTGTCCCGCGCGGGCGAACGCGGCCCGCTGCCGCATCGCCCCGGTGCCGGTGCGGTCCAGGTCGGCGAGCAGGCCGGTGACGGTGTCGAGGTCGCCGAACTGGGCCAATGCGCTCTTGGTCCGCTCCAGCAGCCGGTCCACCAGGGTCCGCGCCGGGACCAGCCGCCCGGTGAGCACGTCGAGCGCTTGCCCGGTGATCCCGTCGCGCGCGGCCCGCCACCCCGCGGCCCGCAGCACCTCGACCGGCACCCGCGGCGCCCGCCGACCCCGGCGCAGCTCGGTCAGGGCGGTGGCCACCAGCCCGCGCACGAGCGCGGCCAGCAGCACGGCCTCCGCCGCGGTCCCGGCCACGTCGGCGACCCGGACCTCGACAGTGGGCAGGTGGGCGGACGGGCGGACATCCCAATAGACCATCCGCCCGTCACTCGCCGCGCCCGACTCGCGCAGCATGGCGACCGTCTCGCGGTGGTGGGCGGCGGACTCGAAGTATGGCGGCGGGCCCGAACTCGGCCACCGCGACCACACGATCGTGCGCCAGCTCGCGTACCCGGTGTCCCGCCCCGCCGCGATCGGCGAGTTCGCGGTCAGCAGGCCCAGCACTGGCAGCCACGGCCGCAGGTGGTTGCAAACCCGTACCGCTGTCTCCGGGTCGGGCACGGCCACGTGGACATGGCAGCCGCAGATGGACTGCTCGGCCGCGAGCTGCCGGTACCCGTCGACCAGCAGCCCGTACCGCCCGTCGGTCGACGTCTCGATCTCCGGCCCGCCCACCACCGGCACCCCGGCCGCCAGCGCCTCGCAGCTGACCGCCCTGGCCGCCGCGGTGGCGACTTTCCGCAGGTCACGCAGCTGGGCGTGGGCATCGGCGAGGGTTTGGCACACCCCAGTGCGGATCTCGAGCTGGGCCAGCGCCAACTCCTGCCCCAACTCGACCCCGAACACCTTTGCGGCGTGCCGGATGACCTCGTCCCCCTTCGGGGCGGGCATCCCGCTGACCGCGTCGACCAGCAGGAACTCCTCCTCCACCCCGAGCGTCGGGGGCAGGGAAGTCGATCCGGAGACGGTCATCGCGGCCCTCCGACCAAGTGGTGCCAGGGACCAAGGGATACCCCACCATGGCACGCCGTCAAACGGGACCGCGCCACCCTGAGGTTCGAATCAGCCGGTCACCACGGGATTCGCACCGAGCGGACGGACGCCGTCGCACACGGTGATGTGCGACGGCGTCCGTCCGGGCAGGGAACTCTAGTGCCCCGAGCCGGAAGTTCGACACCACCTCCGGCGCCCGCGCGGCGCCTGGCCACACCGCGCGAAAGGCCAAGTACACCCGGTACTAGACCTCCCGCGCGGCGTGCCCAGCCACCACGCGGATCACCGGATCTGGCGCCGAACCTCCGACTCGGGGCACTAGGCGTCGACTGTCTCCTTCTCCTTGGTCCGCGCGGGGAGCATCCGGCGGATCAGAGGCCACAGCAGGATCAGGGCGATCACCGCGTAGATGGTGACCGAGAACGTCGTGTTCACCAGTCCTGACAGTTCCCCGTCGCTGAGTTGCAGCGCTCGACGCAGCTGCTGTTCGGCGTTCGGGCCGAGAATGACGCCGATGATCGCGGGGAGGACCGGCAGGCCGAAGCGGCGCATCATGAAGCCGACCAGGCCGATCACGAACAACAACACCAGGTCCAGCACGTCCGCGCTGACCGCGTACGCGCCGACGGCGGCGAAGAACAGGATTCCCGAGTACAGATAGGGCCGGGGGATCCGCAGCAGCTTCGCCCACATCGGGGCCAGCGGCAGGTTCAGCACCAGCAGCAGCACCGTGCCGATGAACAGGCTCGCGATCAGCGCCCACACCAGCTCCGGCTCACGGGCGAACAGCAGCGGGCCGGGCTGGATCCCGTACTGCTGGAACGCCGCCAGCATCACCGCCGCGGTCGCCGTGGTCGGCAGACCGAGCGTCAGCATCGAGGTCAGCGTGCCCGCGGCCGACGCGCTCGCGGTGGCCTCCGGTCCGGCGACGCCCTCGATGGCGCCGTGGCCGAACTCCTCGGGGTGCTTGGACAGCTTCCGTTCGGTCACATACGACAGGAACGTCGGGATCTCCGCGCCGCCCGCGGGCACCGCGCCGAACGGGAAGCCGATCAGCGGGCCCCGCAGCCACGGCTTCCAGGACCGGCGGATGTCGGCGCGGTCCATCCACGGCCGCCCGACCGGGATGACCGTGCCGGTGGTCCGCCGCAGGTGCGCGGCCACCCACAGCGCCTCGCCGACGGCGAACAGGCCGACCGCGACGACCACGACGTCGATGCCGTCGGCCAGGTGCAGCGAGCCGAAGGTCAGCCGGGCCTGGCCGGTGATCGGGTCGAGCCCGACCAGGCCGATGGCCAGCCCGATGCCCAGCGAGGCGAACCCGCGCACCCGGGACGTGCCGAGTACCGAGGTCACCGCGATGAACGCGAGCACCATCACGGCGAAGTAGTCCGGCGCGCCGATGTCGACGGCCAGTTTCGCCACGGTCGGCGCCAGCAGCACGAGCAGCGTGGTGCCGACGATGCCGCCGATGAAGTGGCCGATCGCCGCCGCGGCGAGGGCCTGCGGGCCGCGGCCCTTGCGGGCCATCGGATGCCCGTCGATCGCCGCCACCACCGAGGCCGTCTCGCCGGGGGTGTTCAGCAGGATCGACGTGGTCGACCCGCCGAACATTCCGCCGAAGTAGATCCCGGCGAACATGATGAACGCGCCGGTCGGCTCGATGCCGTAGGTGACCGGCAGCAGCAGCGCCACCGCCATAGCCGGGCCGATCCCGGGCAGCACGCCGATCGCGGTGCCGAGCAGGACACCGACGGCGGCGAGCAGCAGGTGCGTGGGGGTCAGCGCGGTGCCGAAGCCCGCGAGCAGGTTCTCGAAGGTACTCACGTCACACCAGTCCCGTCAGCGGACCGCCCGGCAGGGTGACGCCGAGCAGGCCGTGGAAGACCACGTAGGTGCCTACCGACAGCGTCACCGCGACGACCGCGTCCCGCACGTACTTCCTGCTGCCCAACGCGTAGGCCGCGCCCCAGAACTGCACGGCCCCGGAGATCGGGAAGCCGACCGTGTCGATCAGGGCGATGTTCGCCAGGAACGCCGCGGCGAGCAGTCCGACCGTGCGCCAGTCCGGGGGCGTGGACAGGTCGACGTCCTCACCGGACTCCGCCTGTCCACGCCCGCCGCGCAGCACATTCACCGCCAGCGCTATCGCGATGGCGATCAGCCCGCCGCCGACCATTGTCGGCACGGCGGCGGGCCCCACCGGTCCGCGCTGGGCGAAGTCGGTCGGCAGGGTGAGCGCGTCGGCGAGGACCAACGCGCCCAACCCGGCCAGAAAGACCGCGACGCCCAACTCAGAGTGCTGCCGCAGCCACGAGCGGCGGCGCACCTCGACGGTCGTCGTCATGCGGTCAGGCCCAGATCCTTGAGCACCAAGCCAACCCGGTCGTTCTCCGACTTGAGGAACGTGGCGAACTCGGGGCCGGTGATGAACGCGTCCTGCCAGCCGTTCTTGCTCAGCGCGTCCTTCCACGCCTTCGACTCGTGCAGCGACTTGTAGAGGGCGACCAGCGCGTCGCGGTCCTGGTCGCTGATCCCGGGCGGCGCGACGACTCCGCGCCAGTTGGTGAACTCGACGTCCACACCGGACTCCTTGAGCGTCGGCGCGTCGATCCCGGACACCCGCTTCGGCCCGGTCACGGCCAGCACCCGCAGCTCGCCCGCCTTGACCTGGTCGGCGTACTCACCGACGCCGGAGACGCCGAAGGCGACCTTGTCGCCGAGCACCGAGGCCAGCAGCTCGCCGCCGCCGTCGAACGGCACGTAGTTGACCGCCTTCGGCTCCAGGCCGATCGCCTTGGCCACCAGCATCGGCGCCAGGTGGTCCGGCCCGCCGGGGGAGGACCCGCCGCCGACCGGCACCTTGCCCGGGTCGGCCTTCCACGCCTCGATGAGCTGCTTGATGCTGGTGTACTTGGAGTTCTTCGACACCACGATGATGTCGGGCTCCTCGATCAGCCGGGCGATCGGCGTGGTCTCCTGCAGGGTCGACGGCGACTTGTTCGTGTAGACGCTGCCCACGACGCCCAGGCCCATCTGCATGATGAGCTTGCCGTTGCCCTTCTCGCTGACCAGGCGGCCCAGGCCGACCGTGCCGCCCGCGCCCGGCAGGTTGAAGACCTCGACGTTGCGGGCCAGCCCGGCCTCTTCCATCGCCTTGGCCGCGGTGCGCGCGGTGATGTCGTAGCCGCCGCCGGGGGTGTTGGGCACCATCAGCCGCAGGCCGGTGACCTTGGCCGCCGACTCGCTCTCCGCGGTGTTGCACGCCGTCACGCCCGTGACCGCCACCAGCGCCGCCAATAGCGGAATGATTCTGCGTGACCTCACTGTGATCCCTGCCTCTCTCGTCGAGTGCCCCGAATCGTGCGGCGCGGCGGGCGTGGCGTCACGGTTGCGTGCGCATCGGTCGATTTGCTCGTTTTGCTCACGGCTGGAGCCACCGGGTTAGGGTCACACTCTCTCTGCTGACGCACGCGCCGTGGCCAGGAGGTGAGCGCATGGGTAAGAAGGGCTCGCTCGCCCGCCAGCTGCTGGTGTTGCAGCTGCTCAGCGTGCTGGTGCTGCTCGTGGCGGTGGCCGCGGTGAGCCTCGCGCAGGTCGGGCAGAGCTTCCGGGACACCGAGGGCAGGCGGATGCTCGGGTTGGCCGAGGACGTCGCGGCCAACCAGGGCCTGCGGTTCTCCCTGGCCGACCGGGCCCGGCACGAGATGCTCGCGCCGTTCGCCGAGTCGGCCCGCAGCCAGTCCGGGGCCAGCTTCGTCATCATCGCCCGGCCGGACCGCACGGTGCTGACCTCGCCGGACCCCCGGCAGAACGGCGAGCCGCTGCCCATCGGCGACAGCACGATCACGTCGGGCCGCTCGTGGGTTGGCGAGGTGGACGGGGCGATGGTGGCGCACGTGCCGGTCATGGGCCTGGCGGGCGACGTGATCGGCATCGTCGCGGCGGGCCAGGACCTGCCCAGCGTGTGGCAGGCCATGGTCGACTCGCCCGCCGACGTGCTCGTGCTGCTCGGCATCGCCACCGCGCTGGGCGTCGTCGGGTCGTTCTGGCTGGCGTGGTGGGTCAAGCGACAGACCCTGGGGCTGGAGCCCGCCGAGATCACCGGCTTGGTCGAGCACCGCGAGGCGATGCTGCACGGCATCCGCGAGGGTGTCGTCGGCCTTGACCCGCAGCACCGGATCACCCTGGTCAACGACCAGGCCCGCACCCTGCTGTCGCTGCCCGACCGGGTGGTCGGGTCGGCGGTGGCCGACCTGGATCTCAATGGGCGGCTGCTCGACGTGCTTACCGGCCGGGCCGCCGGGTCCGACCAGATCGTGCTGCGCAAAGGGCGGGTCCTGGTGATGAACCGGGTGCCGATCTCGATCGGCACCCGCGGCCTCGGCGCCGTGGTCACCCTGCGGGACCGGACCGAGTTGGTGCGGCTGCGCGACGAGCTGGCGGCCAACCGCAACATCACCGACACCCTGCGCGCGCAGGCGCACGAGTTCTCCAACCGGCTGCACACCATCTCCGGCCTGATCGAGCTGGGGGAGTACGACGAGGTGCGCCGGTTCGTCACCCGGGTCAGCACGACCATGGACCGCTGGCACGCCGAGGTCAGCACCCGCATCGCCGACCCGTCGGTGGCCGCCCTGCTCATCGCCAAGGCCAGCCTTGCCGCCGAACAGGGCGTCGACCTGCGCCTGGCCGACTCGGCGCGGCTCGGCGAGGTCGATGAGCGGCTCTCGGCCGACCTGGTGACGGTGCTGGGGAACCTGGTCGACAACGCGCTCGACGCGCTGCCGGGTCCGGGCGGGTGGATCGAGGTGGACGTGGCGCACACGGAGGTCGTCCGGGTCGTGGTGCGCGACTCCGGGCCAGGGGTGGCCCCGGACCTGGCGGAGGAGATCTTCCGCAACGGGTTCACCACCAAGGCCGCCGAGGAGGGCGGCCAGCGCGGACTCGGTCTCGCGCTGACCCGGCAGGCGTGTGTGCGCAGATCGGGTTCGGTGACGGTGCACAACGCGGACGGAGCGGTCTTCACCGCGACTTTGCCGGTGACGCCATGATCCGCGTCCTGGTGGTCGACGACGACTTCATGGTCGCCAAGGTGCACAGCGGCTACGTCGCCCGCACGCCGGGTTTCACCGTTGTGGGGGTCGCCCACACGGGGGCGGACACGGTGCGGGCGGTCGACCGACTGCGGCCCGACCTGGTGCTGCTGGACATCTACCTGCCGGACATGGACGGCATCGCCGTGCTGCGCGAGCTGCGCAGCGGGTCGTCGGTCGACCCGGACGTGATCGTCATCAGCGCCGCGACCGACGTGGACACGGTTCGCCGGGCCATGCGCAGCGGCGTCCTGCACTACCTGATCAAGCCGTTCTCCTACTCGGCGCTCTATGATCAACTCCAGCACTTCGCCGCCCTGCACACCCGATTGAGCGCGTTGTCGACCGCTGGCCAGTCCGATGTGGACAAAGTGTTCGGCGCTCGACCCGGCGGGACTTCGGCGTTGCCCAAGGGGCTGACCGCCGAAACCGGCGACCTGGTGGCGCGGGCGCTGCGATCGGCGGACGAGGACATGTCAGCCGCGGAGTGCGCTGTCGTCGCTGCTCTCTCGCGGGCCAGTGCTCGGCGGTACCTGGAACACTTCGTGGACACCGGGCGGGCTGTTGTCCGGCTGCGGTACGGCGGGACAGGCAGGCCGGAACGGCGTTACCGGTGGGTGGTGTAGCGGGCGTGATACCGGCGGATCAGGCGCCACTGGAGGAACACCGCCGCACCCGTGCACAGGAGCATGACCAGGGTCGCGGCCGCCGCGTAGCCGTACCGTAGGTACTCGAAGGCGTTGCGGTAGACGAAGAGCGGCAGGTACGTGGTGGCGTAGGGCGGTGGGCCACCCTCGGTGACCACGAGTGCGGGGACGAACGAGAACTGGAAGCTCAAGATCGTGTCCCGCAGCAGCAGCAACCCGAGCACCGGCGCCATCAGCGGCAGCGTCACCCGACGCAGGAGGTACCAGCCGGTGGCGCCCTCGATGGCGGCCATCTCATAGACCTCCGCGGGCACCGCGCGGCGGGCGACGAGCAGGACGATGAACGTCTCACCGATGGTGAACAGACTCATCAGGATGATTCCGGCGCGCGCGTCGGTCGGGTCGGTGAGCCAGTTGGGGATCGAGTCGGGCTCGGCGAAGGTGCGCAGGATCTGGTTGATCGGGCCGTACATGGGGTTCAGCAGCCACAGCCATAACAGCCCGTAGGCGACCTCCGGCACGGCGGCGGGCAGGGTGACCGCGGTCCGCGCGGTCCCCACGCCGGGGGCGCGGCGGTACAGCAGCAGGGCCAACCCGAACGCGAGCAACAGCCGGAGCGGCACGGCGACCGCGGCGAACCCCAGCGAGTTGGACAGGGCGGCGTGAAAGGCGGGACTGCCCGCCAGTTCGACGAAGTTGGCGACACCGACCCACTCGACGGCGCCGATCAGGTCGTAGTCGGCGAACGCGAGGGCGAAGGTGACCAGGGACGGGCCCAGCACCAGCAGCACAAGCCCGACCAGGTACGGCGCGAGCATCAACCCAAGCTGCCCACGCCGAGACAACCGCCGCCGCCGTGCTCCACCGCCGGACGGCACGCGGTCAGGCACCACATGTTTTGGTGATGCTTCGCCGCCCATCTGTGTCAGGTCCGGTGTCGCCGGGTCCGTCTCGGCCAGGTCGGCGTTTCTCGGTCGGCTGTGGCCGGGCACCTAAGGGACCCGCTTTCCGTCGACGTCGAACGCGTGCAGGTCGGCGTCCGTAGCGTTCGCCACCACCGCCGCGCCGGGTTCCGGGCGAGAACTCGCGGGGACCCGGGCGACCAGCGGGTGGTCGCCGATGCGCAGGCGGACCCACGCGTCCTCGCCGATCACCTCCATCCCCGTGACCGTCGCGGCGTGCCCAGAGCCGGTAGCCGCCAGTCGTACGGCCTCCGGCCGGATGCCGATCCGGTGGCCGCCGGGAACCCGCCACGGGCCGTCGCCGGGCAGGAGGTTCATCGCGGGGGAGCCGACGAAACCCGCGACGAAGGTGGTGGCGGGTCGCCGCCAGATCTCGTCGGGGGTGCCGATCTGCTCGATCCGGCCGTCGTGCAGTACCGCTATCCGGTCGGCGATGGCCAGGGCCTCGGTCTGGTCGTGGGTGACGTGCACCATCGTCGCCCCGACCCGGTCGTGCAGGGCGCGGAGTTCCACTCTGGTCCGCACTCTCGACTCGGCGTCCAAATTGGACAATGGCTCGTCCAGTAGGAACAGTGCGGGCTCGCGCACCAGCGCCCTGGCCAGTGCGACGCGTTGGCGTTCGCCGCCGGAGAGCTGGTCCGGTCTGCGGGGGAGCACCTGATCACACCCCGCCACGGTGGCGGCCTCCTGCGATCGCCGACGCGCCTCGGTCCGGCTGACGCCGCGGGCGCGGAGGCCGAACCCGATGTTGTCGATCACGCTCAAGTGCGGGAACAGCGCGTAGGACTGGAACACCATCGACACGTCGCGCTCGCCGGGGCTCAGCGCGGTGACGTCCCGGCCCGCGATGCGCACGACGCCCGCCGCGGTCGGGTGCAGGCCCGCGATCACCCGCAGCAGCGTGGACTTGCCCGCGCCGGACGGCCCCAGCAGCACCAGCAGCTCGCCTTTCGCCGCCGTCAGGTCGATGCCGCTGAGTGTCTCGGTGCCACCGTGGGCCGCGCGCACGGACTCCAGATCCAGGCTCATCGTCCGCGCTCGAACAGTGACCTGGTCTGCTCGTCTAGTTGACGCGCGACTTCCTGGGGCTGGTGGCCGTAGTAGAGGGCGTTCTCCAGGATGCCGTTGGCCACGTCCTCGATCTCCGGCCACGTCGAGATCGTCGGGGTGGCCCGGATCGTGGCGATGGAGTCGAGGAACACCGCGGCGCTGCGCGGCGGCTTGGTCGCGTCGAGGAACGCGGGCGACCGGGAAACCTCCACAGTGGACGGAACGGTCCGGCCGGTCCTCGCCATGATCGCGGCGCCTTCCTTGCCCAGCGCGTACTCCACGAACCGCCAGGCGCCGGACTTGTTCTTCGAGCCCTTCGTGACGCAGTACGCGTCGCTGTGCAGGACGGTGGCGGGGGACTTGTGCACCGGCAGCGGCGCCACGTCCCACTCGAAGCCGGTGATCTTGCGGAAGGTGGTGGTCGAGCGGCGCGACGACATCAGCATGCCGAGTTTGCCCGCGGCGAACCTGGCCTCGTCGTCCTCGCTCTCCACCTCCTGGTCTGTGGGCACGACGCCGTGGCGGCCGCGCAGGTCGATGAACTCCGACAGCGCCTCGATCGCCGGACCGTCCAAGGCGAACCGGGTCGGCCGCCGCTCATCGTCGAACAGGGTGCCGCCGTTGGACCACACGAACGGCGCGAGCCGGATGACCTCGGGGGACACGCCGAGGCCGTAGGTGGCCGGAGGCGGACCGGTTGGCGCGGGGGTGCCCGGCGCGGCGTCCGGGTCGGCGCCCTTGGCCACGTCGCCGTTGGCGTCGCGGGTCAGCCCGGCCGCGGTGGCCACCATGTCGGGCCAGCCCCAGCCCGGCTTCGGCTCGGCGATGCCGTACTTGGCGAACAGGGTCCGGTTGTAGTACACGACCAGGCTGGACACGTTCTGCGGCATGCACAGCTGCTTGCCGTCGATCTGGAACGCCGACAGCGCCTGCGGGTAGAAGTCCGCGGCACGGATCGCCTTGGACTGGTCGAGCCGCTCCTGCACCGGCTCGATGGCGTCGCGCTTGGCGAACTGGCCGTAGAACCGGTAGTTCATCAGGAACAGGTCCGGCGGGTTGCCGCCGGAGATCGACGTGGACAGCTTGGTGATCAGGTCCTTGCGGTCGCTCGCCTCGATCAGCCGCAGGTCCGCGCCGGGCACCGCGAGCTCGTAGGCGGCCTCGAGTTCGCGGTACGCGGCCAGCTCGTTGGGGTCGCCGAAGACCAGCAGGCTCACCGACCCGGCTGGTCCAGCGGCCACCTCGGCCGAGCAGGCCGACGCCACGGTCGCCGTCGCCATGAGCAGTGCCAGCGAGCGCGCGAATCTCATTCCCCTTGTCCTTTCCTGAGCCGCAGACCTCGTTGGGCCACGGCGAACACCATCAGTGCGGGCACGGTCGCCAAGACGGCGCCCGCGAGGAAGACCGGGAAGTCGGTCGGGTCGAGCGTGGCCAGCGACCGCAGCGCGAGCGGCAGGGTGAAGGTGTCGCGCTCGTAGAGGAACACCAGCGGGTCGAGGAAGTTCGACCAGGTGAGCACGAACGTCAGTGCCGCGACGCCGGCGGTCACCGGCCGCACCAGCGGCATCCCGACCTGCCACCAGATCCGCAAGGGCGACATGTCCTCCAACCGGCACGCGTCGTACAGCTCGGCGGGCACCGCGCGGAACGCCAGGTAGTAGACCAGCGGGTACAGCGGCGAGGTGGCGATCAGCGCGGGCGCGATCAGCGGGGCCAGGGTACCGGTCAGGTCCAGCGCCCGGAACAGCGCGAACCTGGGCACAAGCAGGGCGATCGCGGGCACCATCAGCGCCACCAGCGACAGCCCGATCACCACCCGCGCGGTCCGCGGCGACACCTGGGTGAGCGCGAACCCGGCCGTGGCCGCGACAAGCACGCTCAACGGCACCGCGATCAAGCACACCAGCGCGGAGTTCAGCGTTGCTCTGGCCAGACCACCCAGTTCGACCGATTGGCGGTATCCCTGTGTCGACAAGGGATCCGGCACCAGGTCGGGGGTGACCGGCGGGGGCAGGCCTGGCATGTGCAGCGACCCAGACACCAACAGGACCAGTAGCGCGCCGAAGACCGCGACCACGGCGATCGCGCCCATGGCGCGTCCGAGACCGCTGCTGTGCATGGCGGTTGCCGCTCCTGCCAACGAAGACAAGCCGCGGCGTGCCACCGCGGCCGGGGAACGGTGGCACACCGCCCTGGCCGAACACAATGGCAACTGCGGCAAAAACCCGTAGGTGAATTGCCCGATTCGGCCCTGTCCGCCGTGTCCCTCCGTGCCCGATCATGGCGCCGGCGTCCTGCACACGCCGTATTTCGCGAGGGAAAGGGCGTCGATGAGACTCTCCAGAAAATCTCTGTTCCCATTATTGGTATTGGGAATGACCGTGTTGCCCGCTGCCGCGACGCCGAATGAGGCCGACCGGGTCATCGGGATCGCCGCGATCGACCCCGACCAGGCCACCGGTCCGGTCGGTGCCGACGAGTGGTTCGCCCGACAGCGGCTTTTCCCTGACCCCACAGTCGATCTGGCGGGCAACCTGTCCAGGGCGCAGGGGCACGCCAAGTCGCTGCAGGCAGGCCACAGTCGCGCGGCGATCCAGAGCCAGGCGCAGGCCGCGGCCTGGCAGTCGCTGGGCCCCGGCCTCGGCGGACGCGTCTCCGACCTGGCCACCGATCCCACGCGCGCCAACACGATCTACGCGGGCGCGGCGTCCGGCGGGCTGTGGAAGAGCACCGACGGCGGCAGCACCTTCAGCTACTCCTGGGGTCCGACCCTGCCGCAGAGCGTCGGCGCGGTCGCGGTCGCGGCCAACGGAACGATCTACGTCGGCACCGGCGAGGGCAACCCCGGCTCCGCGTCGTACTCCTTCCCCGGCAACGGCGTCTACAAGTCGACCGACGGCGGCAGCACCTGGCTGTCGATGGGCCTGACCGGCACCGACCGGATCGGCCGGATCTCGATCGACCCCAACAACTCCAACCGCCTCTTCGTCGCCGCAGCGGGCAAGCTCTACCAGCCCGGCGGCGCGCGCGGCCTCTACCGCACCGAGGACGGCGGCACGACCTGGCAGCAGGTGCTGGCGGGCGCCAACGACACCACCGGCTCGATCGACGTCTCGATCAGCCCCGACGACTCCAACACGATCTACACCTCGATGTGGGACCACACGCGCACCCCCGCGGGTCGCGTCTACGGCGGCGTCGGCTCCGGTATCCACAAGTCGACCGACGGCGGCGCCACCTGGACCCGGCTGGCGGGCGGCCTGCCCGCGTCCAGCTCGAACCTGGGCCGCATGGGCGTCGCGGTCGCCAAGAGCGACCCGAACCGGCTCTACGCCATCGCCGCGAACACCCCTGGCAACTTCCTCGGCTTCTGGACCTCCACCAACAAGGGCGCGAGTTGGACCCAGGTGACCAGCTCGTCCACGCTGAGCGGCTCGCAGTCCACCTTCGGCTGGTGGTTCGGCCGGATCTTCGTCGACCCGCTGGCCGCGCAGCACATCTGGGTGCCCGGCGTGCCGATGCTGGAGTCGACCAACGCGGGCACGAGCTGGACCAGCAACAGCTCTTCCTTCCACGTCGACCAGCACGCGCTCGCGTTCGACCCGAACGTGGCCAACAAGGTCTACCTCGGCAACGACGGCGGCATCTACCGCTCGACCCAGAACGGCTCGCTCAGCGGCTCGTGGACCAAGAGCGGCAACCTGGCGAACATGCAGTTCTACACCGTTGGAGTGTCCCAACAGGACCCGACGCGGATCAACGGCGGCCTGCAGGACAACGGATCGGTGCGGTCGTGGGCGGGCTGGGGCTCGTACTACGGCGGTGACGGCCTGGCCAACGTGATCGACCCGACCAACCACCTCAAGGTGTACGCCTGCTCGCAGAACGGCTCCTGCGGCCGCTCCACCAACGGCGGCAACTCGATGTCGGCGTTCGGCGCGGCCACCTCCGATCGGTGGAACTGGCTGTCCCCGGTGGCGCTCGACCCGACCACCCCGTCGACGGTCTACTTCGCGGGCAACCGGGTGAACCGCTCGACCAACTCGGCCGCGGGCTTCTCGGTGATCAGCCCGAACCTGGCCGTCACCTCCTGGGGCACGGTCAGCGCCATCGGGGTGGCCAAGTCGAACGCCGCGGTGATCTACGCGGGCACCGACGACGGCAAGCTGTGGGTCACCCGCAACACGGGCTCGACCTGGACCGACATCACCGCGGGCCTGCCCAGCCGGTACATGACCAGGGTGACCGTCGACCCGACCGACGCCAACCTGGCCTACATCACGGTGTCGGGCTACCGCAACGGTTCCAGCGCCGCGCAGGTCTTCCGCACCACCAACGGCGGGTCGACCTACCAGGCGATCTCGGGCAACCTGCCCGACGCGCCGGTCAACGACATCGTGCTGGACCCGCAGAACCGCAACATCCTGTACGTGGGCACCGACGTCGGCGCCTTCACCTCCACCAACGGCGGCGCGAACTGGTCGCCGGTCGGCACTGGCATGCCGCTGGTCCCGGTGACGGACCTGGAGCCGTCGGTGTCGGCGGGTCAGACGGTGCTGACGGCGGCCACCTACGGTCTCGGCATCTACCAGATCCGGCCCGCGGGCACGCCAAGCAACGACTTCTCGCTGTCGGCGTCCCCGGCGTCGGCGACGGTGATCCAGGGCTCGTCGGCGACCACGACGGTCAGCACGGCGGTCGTGTCCGGCACCGCGGAGTCGGTGTCCTTCTCCGCGACCGGTCTGCCCGCGGGCGCGACCGCGTCGTTCAACCCCACCTCGGTCACCGCGGGCGGCTCCACCACCGCCACGGTCGCCACCTCGGCGTCGACTCCGGCGGGCACCTACTCGGTGACCATCACCGGCACCGCCGCCTCGGCCGTCAGGAGCACCACGTTCACCCTGACGGTCGCGATCGCGGGCGGCTGCGCGGGCACCAACGGCACGGATGTGGCGATTCCGGACAACACGACGGTGACCTCGACCATCGTGATCTCCGGCTGCTCGGGCAACGCATCGGCGACCTCGACGGCCGAGGTGCACATCCGGCACACCTACATCGGTGACCTGGTCGTCAGCCTGGTGGCGCCGGACGGGACCGCTTATGTCCTGCACAACCGGACGGGGTCGAGCACGGACAACATCGACAAGGTGTACACGGTGAACCTGTCGTCGGAGGTCCGCGACGGGACTTGGACGTTGCGAGTCCAGGACGCCGCGGCACAGGACGTCGGCACGATCGACACCTGGACGCTCACGCTGTGATCCTTGAATGAGGAACGGCCCCCGACTCAGGTCGGGGGCCGTTCTCATATCGACCTTCTAGAGCACGCGGACCTCGGGTACGTACATGATCCATTTGCCGCCCGCGGCGCGGAACTCCTGTTCCTTGGCGGTGATCTCCTCGGCGTGGTTCCACGCGAACAGGAGCGCGTAGTCCGGGTACGGGTCGGCGAAGGCCGTCGGTGGCCGGACCGGGAGGTGGACGCCTGGGGTCAGCCTGCCTTGCTTGGCCGGGGTGGTGTCGCACACGAACGAGACCAGGTCCGGGCCTATTCCGCAGAAGTTGGTGACCGCTGAACTCTTGGCGGTGGCGCCGTAGCCGACGATCGTCTTGCCGTCCGCTTTCAAGGTCCTGAGCAGGTCGATGAGGTTGTCGCGGATCCGCGTGACCGAGGCGGCGAAGTCGGTGAGCGCCTTGAGTTCCGCTTGGCCGCCTTCTTCGGCGAGCAGTCGGGCGACCGCTGGTGTCGGGGTGCGGGCTCCCGTCCGGGCGAGGGTGTAGCGCATTCCTCCGCCGTAGGCCGCCAATCGCTCGACATCGACCAAGTCGAACCCGAACCGCTCGGCCATCGCTCGGACGGACCGGACCGAGAACAGGAAGAAGCGCTCGTTGCAGACCTGGTCGAAGGACGTCTTCTCGATCACGTCCCACAGGTAGGGGTCCTCGAAGACGAAGACACCGTCCGGACTCAGCAGGGCGTCCACACCGCCAAGCAGCGATGCCACGTAAGGGATCTGACTGATGGTGTCGGTCGAGTAGATGACGTCGGCGGCACCTTCGGTCGCGAAGACGTCCGCCGCGGTGGACTCCTCGAAGAAGTCGGGCCGGACGCGGACGCCGCGTTCCCTGGCGAGTCGGGCCACCCCGCCCGCGGGCTCGAAGCCCAGGTGACGGATGCCGGACTCGGCCAGGGTGCGCAGCAGGGAGCCGTCGTTGCAGCCGATCTCGACGAAGAACGCGTCCGGCTTGGTGAGTTCGGTGGTGAGCAGGCCCAGCGCGGTCCGGGTGAAGTGTTCTGCCATCACCGACGACCCGGAGGAGTGATAGGGGTAGTCGTCGTGGAACACCCGTTCGCGCTGGACCTCTTCGGTGAGCTGGACCATGGTGCAGGTGGTGCACCGGCCGATGGCGAGGCGGTCGAAGTACTCCCCGTCGATGTCCTCGGGGAGCAGGAAGGCGTCGGCGAGGGGTTGGCGTCCGAGGTCCAGGAACTCCTCGACGGTGCCGCCGCACACCCGGCATTCGGTCACTGGTGCCAGCCCTTCGTCAGATCTCGGAGACCGTCGGCAGGGGGACGACGAACTTGCCGCCCCGCGCGAGGAACTCCTGCTCGCGTTCGACGAAACCGTCGCGGTAGGCCCAGGGGAGGATCAGCAGCTGGTCGGGCTTGAGGGCCTTGGCGTCCTCCTCGGAGACGATGGGGATGCCGGAGCCGGGGGTGACGCAGCCGTGCTTCTCCGGGCTGACCTCGCCGATGCACGGCAGGTCGTCGGTGGTGACCCCGCAGTACTGCAGCGTCACGTTGCCCTTGGTCGATGCCCCGTATCCCAGGGTCAGCTTGCCCGCCGCTTTCGAGTCGTCGAGGAAGGCGCGCAGTTCGTCGCGGTGGTCGGTGACGCGGCGGGCGAAGGTCTCGTAGGTGGCCATCGAGTCCAGCCGGAGTTCGGCCTCGCGCTCGCGGGCCCGCTCGATCGCCGCGGTGTCGATCTTGTGGCGGCTGGGGTCCTTGACCAGGGTGAGGCACAGGCTGCCGCCGTTGGCCTCGGTGAGCTCGGCCGAGGACACGGTGAGGCCCACGCGGTCGGCCATCCACTCGATCTGGCGCAGCGTGTAGTACTCCAGGTGTTCCTGGCAGACCGCGTCGTAGGCCAAGGCCTCGATCGTGGAGGCCAGGTCGGTCATCTCGACCATCCACACGCCGTCGTCGGTGAGGATGTCGCGCACGTCGGACATGAACCCGGTCGGGTCGGGCAGGTCGTAGTACATCGCGATGGAGGTGACGATCTTGGCTTTGCGGTCGCCGAACTTCTCGGCGTAGACGTCCTTGGAGAAGAAGTCCGGGATCAGGTCGACACTGTCCGGGTAGTACTGGCGCCACTTGTCGCCGGTCGGGTCGATGCCGACCCTGGTGAGGCCCTCGGTGCGGTAGCCCTGCAGCAGCGTCGAGTCGTTGCTGCCGATGTCGACGACCACGTCGCCCGCGTCGAGGTCGACCAGGCCGGTGAGGGTGGCGACCTTGTCGTGCAGATAGTTGATCATGAACGGGCGGATGCCGGAGCGGTATCCATAGTGGACGCCGTACATGAGGGAGAGGTCGGCGGTGTGCTTGAGCTGCACGAGCCCGCAGCCGTCGGGGGAGCACTTGACCACTTCCAGCGGCGCGGTCGGCACCTCCACGCCCGGCTTGGGGAAGATGCCGGTCAGCGCCTGGGTGCCCAGGTCGAGCACGGGCAGCAGGGTCCGGTTGCCGCAGATGCGGCACGCGGTGCACTCGATGACGTTCATGGTGCCCTCCAGGTCAGGGACGGTGTTCGGCGGTCAGCTTCTCCAGCGCGGGCACGACGTCGTTCGGGCTCGGGGTGGCCCGCACCTCGGTGCGCAGCCGGGCGGCGTTCGCGGCGTGGGACGGGTCGTCCAGGACGCGCTTGAGGCTGTCGCGCAGCACGTCGGCGGTGAACGTGGTGGAGTTGCCCGCGTAGACCCCGGCGCCGCGCTCCTCCAGCCCGTGCGCGATGGCGACCGGGCCCCACCACTTCTCGACCTTGAAGTCGTTGGGCACGATGATCTGCGGGACGCCGTACTCCAGCGCCGAGGCCAGGCTGCCGACGCCGCCCTCGTGGACGAACGCCGAGCACGACGGCAGCAGCGAGGTGAACGGGACGAAGTCGACGGCCCGGACGTTGTCTGGCAGCGTCGCCGACCCGAGCTGCTGGGCGTTGAGCGTGGCGATCACCTCGGCGTCGAGGTCGGCCACCGCGTCGAGCAGGTCCTGGGCGGACGACCCGCCGCTGAGGGTGGCGTCCCGGTGCGAGATGCCCTGGGTGATGCAGACCCGCTTGCGCGTCGGCGGCTCGTACACCCACCGCGGGGTGGCGGCGGGACCGTTGAACGGCACCCCGCGCACCGGGACGTAGTGCACGCCATCGGGCTGCCCGATCCAGGACGGCGCGGGCGAGATCGTCCACTTCCCGAGCACCACGGACTCGTCGAACTCGCACCCGTAGCGGCCCAGGATCGGCTCCAGCCAGTCCCGCATCGGGTCGCCCGCGGTGTCGAACCGCGGCCCGCAAGCCGCGCGCAGCTGCCCGATCCGGTCGACGTTGAGCGTCATCCGGGCGTGGGCCGCGCCGACGACCCTGGCCGCGACCGCGCCGGGCAGGGCGGTCGGGTCGGTGATCACCAGATCCGGCTTCCACTGGCGGGCGAAGCCCACCAGGTCGTCGAAGGTCGACTCCGGGAAGAACGCCATCCGCACGCCGACGGTGAGGTCCTCCAGCTCGATATGCGGATCGCCCCAGCCGAAGTCGCCCTGGACCGACTTGCCGGTGCTCAGCCCCCGCGGGTCGCAGGGGCCCGCGGGGTCGCCCGGCGTCATCCGGATCGGGTCGTCGCTGGGCACCCCGCCCGCCATCATCGCTTCCAGGTTGAGCATGTCGCCGATCGCGACGCCGGGCAGCCCGGTGCGCGCGATCGCGTCGGCCAGATCCGGCGGGCCCGCGATGACGACCTCGTGGCCCGCGGTGCGCAGCGCCCACGCCAGCGGAACCTGTACGTACAGGTGTGCCCTGAAAGGGTTGGTAACGAAGAGAACCCGCATGACAGTCCTTCCGGCTAGATTGAGATCGTCAGCCGCGGCCGAGGATGTCGCGCAGGGCGGTGATGATCTTTTCCTGGAGGTCTTCCGGCAGCGTCGGGTACATCGGCAGGGAGAAGATCTCGTCGGCGACCCGCTCGGTCACCGGGAGCTCGCCGACGGAGTGGCCAAGGTGGGCGAATCCGGTCATGGTGTGGATCGGCCACGGGTAGCTGATGTTGAATTCGAAGTCGAGTTCCTTGAGCGCCTTGAGGATCTCGTCCCGCGCGGGGTGGCGCACCACGTAGATGTAGTAGACGTGGTCGTTGCCGTCGGCGATCTGGGGCAGGACCAGCTCGGTGTCGCCGAGTCCGTCGGCATAGCGCTGGGCCACCGCCCGGCGGTCGGCGATGTAGGTGTCGAGCCTGCGCAGCTTGCGGCGCAGGATCTCCGCGTGCACCTCGTCGAGTCGGGAGTTGTGGCCGGGCGTGGTGACGACGTAGTACTGCTTCTCCATGCCGTAGCGCCGCAGCTTGCGCAGCCGCTGCTCGGCCTCGTCGTCGGAGGTGATCACCGCGCCCGCGTCGCCGTACGCGCCGAGGACCTTGGTGGGGTAGAAGGAGAACGCGGCCGCGGCACCGGTCGTCCCCGCCATCCGGCCGTTTCGCCGCGCGCCGTGCGCCTGGGCGCAGTCCTCCAGGATCTTGAGGCCGTGCTGGGCCGCCAGCCGCTCCAGCGGGTCGAGGTCCACGCACTGCCCGTAGAGGTGCACCGGGAGCAGGCACTTGGTGCGGTCGGTGATCACCCCGGCCACCTGGTCGGTGTCCATGAGGTACGTGTCGGGATCGATGTCGACGAACACCGGCTTGGCGCCCACGGCGTCGATGGCCAGCACGGTCGGCGCCGCGGTGTTGGAGACGGTGACGACCTCGTCGCCGGGGCCGACCCCGATCGCCTGGAGACCGAGCTTGACCGCGTTGGTGCCGTTGTCGACCCCGACGCAGTGCGCGACGCCGTGGTAGGCGGCGAACTCGTTCTCGAAGCCCCGCACGCTCTCACCGAGGATGAGCTGGTCGGAGCGGAACACGGTGTCGACCGCGTCGAGGATGTCCTCGCGCTCGTTCTCGTACTCCCGCCGGTGGTCCCAAACGTAGGTGGTCATCGGTGCCGACATTCCTTTCGGTCACAGGTTGTTCAGGCAGAGGAGCAGGGTGCGGGCCTCGATGCTGAGGTTGTAGCTGTGTCGTTGCAGCGCCATCAGCTGCTCGGCGGTGGCCCAGAGGAAGTCCGGCGGCACTTCGAGCGGGAAGTCGTCGTCCTGCACCACGAGGTAGCGGGTCTCGGCGTGCAGGAACCGACCGCCCTCTTCGGACTGGACGACGTCATAGCGGACGCCTTTTCGGGCCGACAGAAGGTAGTCGAGGAACTCCGGGCGACGGTCGGCCGGGGTGTGGGGGTAGTCCTCCATCATGAACCGCACCGTGGGACCGATCTCCACGGTGTCGCGGTTGCCCGGCAGGACCTCGGCCCGCACCAGCGCGTGCGGCATCCCGCCGATGTGCCGGACGACCAGCCCGGCCAGGCCGACGCCATGCGGTGCCAACAGGGGCTGCTGCCAGCTGTGGACCTCGCGGGTCTCGGCGTGGGTCCGCACCCCCACGATACTGAAGTTTCCGTGCCCCGCAGGGGAAATCCGGTCGGCGTCGCGCCGCCACCCGACCACGGAGTTCATCGGGACCAGGCGGGCGGACAGCTCGTGCTCGCTCTTGCGGCCGGTGAACCAACTGAGCACCTCGGTCATGGTGTGCCTGCCGCCCGACTCCGCGCTGCCGAACGTGCCCCCGCCCGCCGGGCCCGCGATGGGCAGGCACCCGAGCACCGTCCGGGCGTCCATGTTGATGACGTTGGGCTGCTGAAGCAGCAGGCGGATCTGGCCGAGCGTCAGCCAGCAAAAGTCCTCGTGGACCGGCACGTCGTCGGTGACCTCGACCACGACGTTTCGGTTGCGCTTCAAGTGGAACCAGGAACCCTGCTCCGACTGGAGGATGTCGACCACCGTGCGGCCACGACCTGGTTCCCGGAAGTAGTCGACATAGCGCGCGGGCCTGCCGCCGTGCACGCCAAGGTAGTTGCTCGACGTCGCCTGGACCGTCGGCGACAGCTGCACCATATCGACGTTCCCGGGCTCCATCTTGGCCTGCAACAGGAAGTGCAGGACGCCGTCGAACTCCTTGGCGATGATGCCGAGGATGGCGATGTCACGCTGGACCAGGATGGGTTGCCACCACTCGCCGACGTGGCCATGGTTTGTGGTGACGTGCAGTCCTTCGACGGTGTAGAACCGGCCGGTGTGGTGTTCGAGGTTCCCGGTGTCGGCGGTGCGCCAGCCCGTTGGCTCGGCCAGTTCGTCCAGCGTGATCACGGTGCTCTCGAACGGCTGGTCACGCTTGCCCTTGATCCACCCGTCGATGTCGACGGGGCTCACCCGAGACTCGGTCGTCCGCGCCGAGGCGGTGACGCGGTCGGCGACCTCGACGGCCGGGCTCGGGTCGAGCTGAGAGAGTCGCGCAGGCACCGGAGGGCTCCCCTTGGGGTCGTGGGACTCCGATCATCGTCGTACGGCAGGTTTTGCCTTGCACCTTCTGGATTGCGGTGCGGTCGGCGCGACCAGCGCATACCCGATCGGCCCTGCGCCACGGGAAAGCGCGGGCAGGGCATCACCGGAGATGCGCGGCTCATGTGCCGTTGACAGGCTGGTCGAGCGCCGCCCCGTCACATTCCGAGAATGGGTGACCCATGAATTCGTTGTCCGGTCAGGGGAAAATGTCCGCGAAGGTCGGCACCGGGACGGGGAGGTAGCGGTCATGGCGCGGGTTGTGGTCACCGGCGGATGCGGATTCCTGGGCAGCCACCTGGTCGATGAGCTGGTCCGACGCGGCGACGATGTCACCGTGTTCGACGGCGGCACACCCCCACCCGACCAGACACCACCCGCGTCAGTCCGATACGTGGCAGGCGACGTCCGCGACGCGGCGGCCCTGACCGAGGTCGTGAAGAGCGGCGTCGACACCGTCTACCACATGGCCGCCGTCGTCGGCGTCGACCGCTACCTCGCCAGCCCAGTCGACGTCATCGACATCAACTTGCTGGGCACCCGAAACGTGTTGGATCTAGCGTCGAAGGCAGACGCGAAAGTCGTCGTGGCCAGCACCAGCGAGGTATTCGGCAAGAACCCGGCCGTCCCGTGGCGGGAAGACGACGACCGGGTGCTGGGAAGCACCGCCGTCGACCGCTGGTGCTACTCCTCAAGCAAGGCACTGGGGGAGCACCTGGCCTTCGCCTACGCCCGCGACCGTGGACTGAAGACAGCCATCGTCCGCTACTTCAATGTCTACGGCCCACGCCAACGCCCGGCGTTCGTCGTCAGCCGAAGCGTCCACCGAGCCCTCAACGCCCAACCCCAGGTCGTCTACGACAACGGCGTCCAAACCCGCTGCTTCACCTACGTCCAAGACGCGATCGACGCCACCATCACGGCAGGAAACAGCGACGCCGCGATAGGAGAGTGCTTCAACGTCGGCAGCTCAGTCGAAACGACGGTCGCCGAGGTAATCAACCTGGTCGCCGAACTCACCAACACCGACGCGATAGTCCCGATCGACACCCGCATCCACCTAGGCGCCCGCTACCAGGACCTACAACGACGCGTCCCAGATACGAACAAGATCCGAAACGCCCTCGGCTGGCACTGCACAACCGACCTACGCGACGGCCTAGCCAAAACCATCGATTGGGCCCGAAAGAACCCATGGTGGCTAGCCCAACCCGACAGCGGCGTAGCCCCCAACACCGACCAAGCGGCGGCCTGACCCACCACGCGCCTCCCAAGGACAACATGCCCAGGTCCGCGCTTCGCATAGGACAGCTTTCGCCCTCGCTGGTTTCGCTGACGTGAATTCCCCGCCCACCGGTGGTTGACTGGCGGCATGCTGCCCTGGGACGTCGAACTCGCCGGTCGCCTCGACCGCAACACCATCACCTCCGATCTGCTGCGCGACAACCCGCTGGGTGATCCGCACGAGCGGCCGCTGTGGGTATACGTTCCGCCGGGCTACGACGACGATCCCGACATCCGGTACCCCGCCGTCTACGTGATCCAGGGGTACACCGGGTCGGTGTCGATGTGGGCCAACCGGACCCCGTTCCGGCAGCCGTTCATCGAGACCGCCGACGCCGCTTTCGCGGGCGGCGTGCCCGGCTGCGTCGTGGTGTACGTCGACGCCTGGACCGCGCTGGGCGGCTCCCAGTTCGTCGACTCGCCGGGCACCGGCCCGTACCACTCCTATCTGTGTGATGAGGTCGTGCCGTGGGTGGACGAGCACTATCGCACCATCTCCGACCGCGACTCGCGCGCGATCGCGGGGAAGTCCTCCGGCGGCTTCGGCGCGATGATCACCCCGATGCTGCGCCCGGACGTGTTCGGCGCCCTCGCCACCCACGCGGGCGACACCCTCTACGAGCTGAGCTATATCCCCGATATCGCCAAGGCCGTCCGCGCCCTGCGCGCCTACGACGGCGACATCACCCGCTGGCACGCCGACTTCCGGTCCCGCCCGGCCTTCACCAAGCCGGAGGACGCCGTCCTCATCGAGATGATGTGCCTGTCCTCGTGCTTCTCCCCGAGCGTGGACGGCACCCCTGAACTCCCGTTCGACCCGGCAACGGGCGTCCTGCGCCCGGACCAGTGGAACCGCTGGCTGGCTTGGGATCCGGTTCGCATGGTCGCGCCTCACGCCGACGCTCTGCGCTCTGTGCACTCGATCTGGATCGACGCGGGCACCAGCGACGAGTGGTATCTGGACCTTGGCGCCCAGGCGTTCCGCGCGGAACTGGCGAAGATCGGCGTTCCGGACGACCGGGTCCACTTCGAACTCTTCGACGCCGGACACGGCGCGATCGACTACCGCTACCCACTCGCGCTGACCTGGCTGGCCGAACGCCTGCACCGCTGACAGCGTGGCGCTGTCAGCGGTGCAGGTGGATGGCTGGGTGCTACGCGGCGCTGGTGGCGGCGTTCTCGGCGTGGTAGCGCTTGGTGGTGGCGTGCCATTCCCGGCTGCCGCCGCACCAGGCCCACGTGTCGGCCAGGAAGCGCTGCAACATCGGTGTGCCCTTCAGGCTGAGCGCGGCCGCCTCGGCGACGAAGCGCTTCATCAGCTCGTTGTGGATCTCCACGGTGCGCTTGACCGCCTGCCGCGGCGTGCAGCCCTCCTCCTCCATGAGCGCGATCGGCAGGCTGATGTCGTTGTCGGCCTCCTTGCTCATCGAGTGCAGGTCGTTGATCAGCACGGCGGCGGTCCCGGCCATGGTGAACGCGCGGCGCACCGCCGGGTCGAAGAACTCCTGGGCGGGCAGCTCGTACCCCGCCACCGCGTCGACCAGGAGCATCGGCGGCAGATAGCTGTTGTGATGGCGGTGCATCAGGTACTCCCAGACCGCGGGCCGCCTGCCGGTGTTGCGCCAGCTCGCGTTCTGGCCCAGCGCGGTGAACAGGATCGCCATCTGGTGCTGGAACCGGCCCATTTGCGGCGCGGTGGTGTACTTCGCCAGGTGTTCCATGCCGGTGCGGAAGGCGTGGGCGATCGGTTCCTCCTTGATGAACCGATCGAGTTCGTGCTGGTAGCGCTGGGGGAGCACGACCGGGTCGACCACGCCGTAGAGCACCCCGAGCCGCGCGGCGGCGAGCTGAGGGTCGGCGCCCATCTCCTCTTCGTCGAGGTAGTAGTCGTCGGCGGCCCACTCGGCCACAACGACCTTGGTGGCAGCCAGCAGCCGATCCGGGTCGTCGGTGCCGGGGTGGGTGAGCATGACCAGCCTGCCGAACCCGCAGGCCCGCAGGTGGTCTTCGCGCCCGGGATAGATCCCGACCTGCCCGGCCCACTCGACCATCCGGTCGTTGACCTCCTCGCCGAGCGCGGGGTTGTCCCGCACCGGGCCGGGGCAGAACAGCTCCGGGATCGCGTCATCGTCGTCTGCGGGCTCGGGATCCTCGGCTTCCTCGCGCAGCCTGGCCGCGAGAAGCAATGGGAGCAGGACCGCCGACATGCCCAGCGAGGTCGGGTTCTCGATCGGCGGGAACACAGTGGACGGCGTTCGCGCCAGACCGGCCCCGGCGAGCAGCGCGGCGAGTTCGCCCGCCGGGGCCGTGTCCATGTCCGCGAGCACGGCCGCCGCTTGCCTGGCCAGGTCGTCGGTCGCGAGGGGGGCGAACAGACGGGACAACACGGACATGGTCGGCGGCCTCAGATCCGGTCGGCGGCGATGAGGAGGTAGTGGAAGCTGCCTTCGCGATACGCGGTGAGGAACGGGTCTTCGATTCCGGTGGCGACCGAGGACTGGGCCCGCAGTTCCCAGTAGGGGATCGTGGCGGCGGTCAGGTCGACGACATTGATGGGCACGAAGTTGTTGCGGGCCAAGGCTTCGAAGTACTTGCTGCGCGGATGGATGTTGCAGGTGTAGTGCTGGTCGATCTGGCTGACCGCCTTGGACCGCCCGCCGGTGACGTCGTTGTAGCAGCCGGTGATGCAGACGTAGCGGCCACCGAACGGGATCAGCCGGGCGAACTCGGCGTAGAGGTCGTCCAGGTCGACGTACATGGTCGTCTCGTTGGTCCAGATGCCGTTCATCGACCCGGTTTCGAAGCCGGTGTCGAGCATGTTGCGGAAGTGGAACCGGACCTGGTCGGCGACGCCGCGGTCGACGGCCTGGGAATTGGCGAACTCGACCTGGGACTCCGAGATCGAGACGCCGTCGACCCGGCAGCCGAACCGCTTGTTGGCCATGAACGACGTGCCGCCCCGGCCGGACCCGCCGTCCATGAGCCCGCCGGTCGCCGGGATCTCGCCGAGGTGGTCGAGCAGGACGTCGGCCTGAGCGGTCTCCAGGCGGTGCATCTCGGCGATGATCGCCTGCTCGCGACCCTCAACCGGGCCGGTGAGCACCGCGGGGTCGTAGTCGCCGAGGCCGTAGTGGTGGTGGTAGAGGCCGTCGACGTCGCCCAGCCGCAGGTTCACCGGGTCCTTCTCGTTGTTCCAGTACGTCGCGACCGAGCGCTGGTAGTCGCTGCGCAGCACCGGCTGGGCGGGGGCATCGGAGAAAGACCGCGTCGTGGTCATTTTGGGGAACTCCTTCAACGGTGGTGCGGATGTTGGATCGATGACCCGTGGGTCAGTCGGCGCGGCCGAGTTCGACGTCTTCGAGGATGCCCAGCGCGTCGGGCATCAGGACGGCGGCGGAGTAGTACGCGGTGACCAGGTAGGAGGTGATCGCCTTGGCGTCGGTGCCCATGTTCCGCACGGACAGGCCAGGGCGGTACTCGTCGGGCAGCCCGGTCTGGTGCAGGCCGATCACGCCCTGGCGGTCCTCACCGGTGCGCAGCAGCATGATCGAGGTGGTGCCGCGGTCGCTGATCGGGATCTTGCCGCAGGGCAGCACCGGCACACCGCGCCACGCGGGCACCATCTGGCCGTTCATGTCGACGTGCTGCGGGTAGACCCCGCGCCTGCTGCACGCCTGGCCGAACGCGGCGATGGCCTTGGGGTGGGCCAGGAACGCCGTGGGTTCCTTCCACACCGTGGCCAGCAGCTCGTCCATGTCGTCGGGGGTGGGCGGGCCGCCGCGGGTGTGGATGCGCTGGCCGAGATCGGCGTTGTGCAGCAGGCCGAACTCGCGGTTGTTCACCAGTTCCCGTTCCTGGCGCTCGCGAAGTGCCTCGATGGTCAGGCGCAACTGCTGCTCGGCCTGGTTCATCGGGTCGTTGTAGAGGTCGGAGACCCTGGTGTGCACGCGCAGCACGGTCTGGGCGACGCTGAGCTCGTACTCCCGCGGCGTGAGTTCGTAGTCGACGAACGTGCCGGGCAGCTCGGGCTCACCTCGGTGGCCCGCGGCCAGTTCGATGGCGGCCTCGCCGTGCTCGTCCTGGGCGCCTGCCGTGAACTCCCGGTGCCACGCCAGCTGCGCGCGCAGGGCCTCCGAACGCGCGTTCAGCGCCAGGAAGTCGGCCTTGGACAGGATCAGCGCGGTGCAGCGGGTGGCGGTGTGCGCGGTGTACGCCCACGTCGCCTCGGCCGTCGACAGGATCTCGTCGCCGATGTGATCGCCGTCGGCCAGCACGCCCAGCGTCGTTCGGTCGCCGTAGTCGCCCGTGGCCAGCTTGTGCACCTTGCCGTGGGCGATGAGGACGAGCCGGTCGACCGACCCACCCTGCTCCACAATGGACTCGCCTGCGGCGTACTCGCGTTGCTCGAAGCGGTTGGCCAGCTCGGCGAGCACCTCCGCGTCGTCGAATCCGCGCAGCGGGGCCAGTTCGCGCAGCTCCTCGGGGATCACCCGGACCTCGGCCCCGGTGGTGACGAACTCGACGCGCCCGTCGCCGACAGTGTGGGTGCGGCGGCGGTTGACCCGGTAGGCGCCGCCCTTGGCCTCCACCCACGGCAGGGTGCGCAGCAGCCAGCGGGAGCTGATGCCCTGCATCTGGGGAACCGACTTGGTGGTCGTCGCGAGATTTCGCGCCGCCGCCGTGCTCAGACTCAATTGTGTTTGTTCGGTTTCCGGGTCAAGAATGTCGGTCACCGGCGAATACTCCTATCGAACTGTGAGGGTCGACGAGAAAGCCGATATCGAAATAGGCCTAACCGGCTGGGAGGAATTCCCGGCCGTGTCGGCGAGCGGCCCCGGTTTGGGGCGACAGCACCGAAACTAGCACTGATGATCTTCGAGGACTAGTCACTCGACAGGGTGATGGATCGAGCCGGAACCCACTTTCGTGTCATGGTCACGGCGCGGTGTGAATGTTTTAATTCCGTTGGCTATTCACCCCGGCCGCAGGTAGTACCCAACGGATTGGTGATGCGTTGTGACCGTGACAGAACCCGACGTCAGCCTGAATGGGCACGCTCAGCTCAGCCTGAGCACCAAGGCTGCCCGCAACCTGGCCACGACGACCAAGTCCGAGCCGCAGATGCAAGGCATCTCGCCGCGCTGGCTGCTGAAGATGCTGCCGTGGGTGACCGTCGCGGGCGGCACGTATCGCGTGAACCAGCGGCTGACCTACACCGTCGGCGACGGCAGTGTCGAGTTCACCAACGTCGGCGCGCGGGTCCGGGTGATCCCGCAGGAATTGCGCGAGTTGCCGCTGCTGCACGACTTCGACGACGAGGAGACCCTGGCCGCGCTGGCCGACCGGTTCGTGCAGCAGGAGTTCGCCGCGGGCGAGGTCATCATCCGGGCGGGGGATCCGGCCGACCGGATCTGCCTGATCGCGCACGGCAGGGCGGACAAGCTGGGCACCGGCATGTACGACGACGATGTCGTGCTGGGTGTGCTGGCCGACGGCGACCATGTCAGCCATCAGAACGGCGATACCTGGCCGTTCAGCGTGACGGCCACGACCGCGTGCACGGTCCTGGTCCTGGCGGAGCGGGCGCTTGACGAGCTCGCCCAGCGGTCGGAACCGCTGCGGGCGCACCTGGAAGCGTTCCGGTCCAGGCCGGTGCTGTCGCAGAACAAGTACGGTGAGGCCGAGATCGCGCTGTCGGCGGGCCACGCCGGGGAGGCGGAGCTGCCGGGCACCTTCGTCGACTACGAGACCTCGCCGAGGGAGTACGAACTCAGCGTCGCCCAGACGGTCCTGCGGGTCCACTCCCGGGTCGCAGACCTCTACAACCAGCCGATGAACCAGACCGAGCAGCAGTTGCGGCTCACCGTGGAGGCGCTGCGCGAGCGCCAGGAACGCGAGCTGATCAACAACCGCGAGTTCGGCCTGCTGCACAACGCCGATCTCCGCCAGCGCATCCACACCCGCACCGGCCCACCCACCCCCGACGACATGGACGAACTGCTGTGCAGGCGCCGCAAGTCCCGGTTCTTTCTGGCGCATCCGCGCACCATCGCCGCCTTCGGCCGCGAGTGCACCAAGCGCGGCATCTACCCCACCACCACAGAGGTCGACGGCACCCCGGTGATGGCGTGGCGAGGCGTGCCGGTGCTGCCCTGCGACAAGATCCCGATCACCAACACCAACACCAGTTCCATCCTGGTGATGCGCACCGGCGAGGAGGATCAAGGGGTCATCGGTCTGACCCCGGCCGCCCTGCCCGACGAGTTCGAGCCCGGCTTGAACATCCGCTTCATGGGCATCAACGAGAAGGCGGTGATCTCCTACCTGGTCAGTGCCTACTTCTCGGCGGCGGTGCTCGTCCCCGACGCCCTCGGCGTCCTGGACAACGTCGAACTCGGTCGCTGACAAGTAGTCTCGGCGTTCCGATAGGTCGAGACCGCGCTGTCCAACCGAGGACAGCGCCTCCGATCACAGCGACCCAGCAGTGCGAAACCCGACATCGGCGAGTGCGGTGTCCAGTTCCGGGTGTCCAAGTGGGGCAGGCAAAGGCGGTTGCCGCAGTAGCCTCCGCGGCAGGCAGATCTCTTGCCAGTCCTAAGTGGACGAACATGCTCGGAAGGGACTCCAATGATCACTCGAGGCAGGGTCGGGCAGGCCATCGGCGCCGCGATCCTCGTCACCCTGTTAGCCCCCGCGGTCGCCTCGGCCAACACGGGGGTCACCACGATCGCCACCGGCCTGGACAACCCGCGTGGCCTGGCCTTCGCCGCGGACGGGTCGCTGTATGTCGCCGAGGCGGGCACGGGCGGCACCGCGCCGTGCTTCCCCGGTGAGACGGCCGCGGAGGTGTGCTACGGCGCGACCGGCGCGATCACCAAGGTCGGCTACGGCCACCAGCGCCGCGTGGTGACGGGTCTGCCCTCCATCGCCGGAGCCGACGGCGCCTCGGCCATCGGCCCCTCCGACGTCGCGGTCGTCGGCGGCGTCCCGGTGTTCACCGCCGGGCTCGCCGTCCGCGCCGAGCACCGACCCACGCTTCCCGGCGCGGGTCAGAACGCAGGTTGGCTGCTGGCAGCCAACCGCGGCCAGGTCACCCGACTGGCAGACATCACCGGCTACGCCACCCAGACCGACCCGGACGGCGGCAACCCGAACTCGGTGGCCATCACGTCGGCGGGCGCGGCCGTCGCCGACTCGGCGGGCAACACCCTCGTGCGCGTCAACCGGGACGGCGGCATCACCACCCTGGCCTCGTTCCCGAGCCAGCTGGTCGACGCGCCGCCGTTCCTCGGGCTGCCGCCCGGCACCCAGATCCCGGCGCAGGCCGTGCCCACCGGGGTCGTCACCGGCCCGGACGGCGCGTACTACGTCAGCCAGCTCACCGGATTCCCGTTCCCAGTGGGCAAAGCCAGCGTGTTCCGCGTGGTGCCCGGCGAGCAGCCGACCGTCGTGGCAGGCGGTTTCACCAACATCATCGACCTGGCCTTCGACCGCCGTGGCTCCCTCTATGTCCTGGAGGTCGCCCACAACGGCTTGCTCTCCGGCGACCTGACCGGCGCATTGATCAAGGTCAAGCGGGACGGCTCCCACGAGATCGTCACCACCGACCTGACCGGCCCCGGCGGCATCGCGATCAAGGACGGTGCCGCGTACGTCACCGACTGCGGCGTCTGCCCGGGAACCGGCACTGTGAAGCGGATCCCGCTGTCCTGACTGCGATCCCTGGGGGCAGGCCGACGACGCCCTGCCCCCAGGGATGATCAGGACAGATGGCGCAGGCGCCGGAAGCAGAACCAGGTCAGCAGGCCGGACAGCGCGAGCAGGATCGCCGTCTCGATCCACTGCAGCGGCCAGAAGCGGCTGCCCGGCTGGTAGACTAGGTGCTGCCGGTAGCCGAGGTCGTTGAGCAGCGCGAAGCACTTCGCGAGCGTTTGGCCGCTCGGCGGGCCTTCGCCCCGATCCGGTTTCGGCATGCACTGCTGGAACGTGTCGGGCAGCGGGGTGACCGCGTTGCCCGCGGCGTCCACGGTCACGTTGCTCAGCCCCCACACACCCGCGGGTTCGGCCATCGCGATGTAATCGATCACCCCTGCCTGAGTCCCGCTGATCTGCGTGACGTTGTCGATGCTGATCGTCACCGTCTGCTCCGTGGCGGGCAGTAGGTTCGGGCGGACCAGCAAGGGGACGGCCAGCTGCACCGCCGTGAGCGCGACGAGGGTGACGGCCATGGCGGCGACCGTGCGGCGCAGCACCATTGCGATGGTGACGCCGAGGACCAGCGCGAACGCGGCGTAGCCGATGGGGACCAGTCCCCGCGCGGCGAACACCACTGGCGAGATGCGGCTGGGCAGGGAGCTGTCCGCGGTCTGGCTCGCGAGCGCGTCGATCGGGCCTGCCCACCAGCTGACCGCCAGGCTCAGCAGCCCCGCCGCGACCATGGCCGCGGGCACGGCGATGCCGAGTTTGGTCGTCAGCCAGCGGGAGCGGGTGACGCTCTGGTTCCACACCAGCGCGTGGGTCCCGGTCTCCAGCTCGCGGGTCACCATCGGCACGCCCCAGAAGACGCCGAGGACCGCGGGCAGCAGGTACAGCGTGATCAGGCCGCCCTGGTAGAGCACGTCCAGGTTCGAGTAATCCGTGCGGCCTGCCAGATCCTGCCCGGTGATCACCAGGATCACCGCGATCACGGCGAGGCCCGCGTACACCGACGCGGCCTGGACACGGAACTGGCGCCAAGTCAGCCAGATCATCGGAGGACCTCCAGGGCGGGGCGGACGGCGACCGGGTTGCCCATGTACTCGAGGACCAGGTCCTCCAGCGTGAGGGCGCCGACGGTCCACGTGGGGTCGAGGATCGGCGCGTCGGTGCGGACGACGGCGATGGTCTGGCGGTCGGTGTGGCTCGCGGAGATGACGTGCTGGTCCGCGGGCAGGGTGTCGAGGTCGCGCCGCGGCCCGCTGAGCCGGTGTTGGGTGGCCAGCAGGTCCTCGACCTCGCCCATGATCCGCACCTGGGAGTCCACCAGCACGATCAGGTGGTCGCAGACGCGTTCGAGGTCGGCGACCAGATGGGAGGACAGCACGACGCTGAGCTCGTGCTCGGCGACCGCCTCCATCAGGTCCCGCAGGAACTCCCGCCGGGCGAGCGGGTCGAGCGCGGCGACCGGTTCGTCGAGCAGCAGCAGCGCGGGTCGCTTCGCGATGCCCAGCGTGAGCGCGAGCTGCGCGCGCTGGCCGCCGGACAACCTGCCCGCCCGCTGTCCCGGGTCCAGCCCGATCCGTTCGATCCGGCGCTGGGCCAGCTTGTCGTCCCAGTTGGGGTTGAGATGGGCGCCGAGGCGGAGGTGGTCCTCGACGGTCAGACCCGCGTAGACCGGCGTGCTCTGCGCGACGTAGCCGACCTTGGCGAGCTGGGCCGGACCGCTGCCCGGCACTCCGCCGCACACCTCGATCGTGCCGGTGCTCGGCGTGAGCATCCCGGACGCGAGGTTCAGCAGCGTCGACTTGCCCGCGCCGTTGGGTCCGACAAGTCCGGTCACGTGTCCGGCCTCGATCTCGATCGTGCAGCCGGTCAGCGCCCACTTGCGCTTGTACTTCTTGCCCAGTCCCCGGGCGCGCAGCACGGTCACGCTATTTCCTCTCTGGCGGCGGTGCGAAACGTGGCCAGGAACAGCGCCTCGATGCTTTCGTCGTCGACGCCCGCGCGGCGGGCCTTGGCCAGCCACCGCCGCAGGTCCTGCCGCAGCGGCCCGAGCACGGCGAGCGGGGCCCCGTTGAGGGTCGCCGTCACGAACGTCCCCACCCCCGGTCGGGCCGAGACGAGCCCGTCGTGCTCCAGCTCCCGATAGGCCTTGAGCACGGTGTTCGGATTGATCGCCAGGCTCGCCACGACGTCCTTGACCTTCGGCAGCTGGTCGCCGACCTCCAGCAGTCCCAGCCGCAGCGCGTGACGCACCTGCTGGACGAGCTGTTGGTAGGGCGAGAGCCCGGAGCCGCCGTCCAGGTGAAACTCGATCACATTGCCACCTCCATTTAACTAGCTAACTAGTACTATAGATGCATCGATGAATGGGCGGCAAGGTGCCCGACCCGTAACGGGTCGACTACGCAAGCGATGTGATCAGTGACCGCGCGCCACGAGGCGCGGTGGAACCTGTACGGATTCCTGGGGGACCCCTGCTGGAGGCGATGATCGACCAGGTGCTCGCCGACACCAAGACGTGCCCGAAATGACGTTGCCCGCGCGGGTGCTGGCCTGCGTGCTCGGCATGGTCGTGGTCCTCGCGGGGGTGAGCTGCACGCCCGCGGGCGAACGGATCCGGTTGCGGGTGCTGGCGAGTCCGGAGATGCGCGACGTGGAACCGCTGCTCGCCGACCTCCGCGCGGAGACCGGGATCGAGCTGAGCCTGGAATACCGGGCCACCGTCGACGCCAGCGCGGACATCGCCGCGGGCGGATCGGGCTACGACCTGGCCTGGCTGTCCTCCGACAAGTACCTCGACCTGCGGCTGCGCGCCCAGCGGCCGCCGAGGAACCTGCCGCCCAGCACGGCGATCATGACCTCGCCGGTGGTCATCGGCGTCACCGGCGCTGTCGCCGACAAGGTCGCCGCGCGCGGCCCGAACCCGACCTGGGCGACGATCGCCGACCTCGCCGCGGCCGGTGAGCTGCGGTTCGCCATGGGCGATCCCCGGCACAGCGGCTCCGGCCTGTCCGCGCTGGTCGGCGTGGCCACGGCGGCGGCGGACACCGGGCAGGCGCTGCGCGTCGAGGACGTGCGGTGCGACCGGCTCAGCGGGTTCCGCACCGGGCACACGGTGGCGACCGACAGCTCCGCCGACGCCGCCGAGCGGTTCACCTCGCCCGGCGGGCTCGACGGACTGATCGCCACCGAGTCGGTCCTGTTGGAACTCAACGCGAGCGGCAAGCTGCCCGAGCCGCTGCGGATCGTCTACCCGGCCGACGGGATCGTGCTCGCCGACCATCCGCTGCTGCTGCTCGACGACGCCCACCACGCCGCCTACGAGAAGGTCACGACGTGGCTGCGCGCCGAGTCCGCCCAGCGGTGGATCATGGACAACACCGCGCGCAGGCCGATCAACCCCGACGTGCCGCGCAGCGACCGGCTCGCCCGGTCCGTCGGCACCGCCCTGTACTACCCCGACGACCTCGACGTCATCAAGACGCTCCTGGACAATTACGGCCAACCGGGCCACGGCGACCCGGCCCGGCGGCACGTGGTGTTCGTGCTCGACTATTCCGGCTCCATGCGCGGGGACCGCATCGCCGAGCTGCGCGCCGCGTTCAACGAGTTGACCGGCGCGGGGGAGAGCAGCTTCGTCCGGTTCCACCAAGGCGAGCGTATGAGTGTGCTGAAATTCGCCGACGGCGTGCTCGATCAACGTGAGTTCGCGGTCGCGGGCGAACAGGACATGGCCGCCCTGCGCGACATGATCGCCGTCGAGAACTTCGGCGACCACACCGCGATCTGGTCGGCGGTGGGCGCCGCGTACGACATCGGTGTCAAGGTCCGCGCCGCCCGCCCCGGAACGCAGGTGTCGGTCGTGCTGATGACCGACGGCCTCAACAACGCCGGAGACACCGCCGACGCGTTCCTCGCCGCGCGACAGGCCCGAGGCCCGGTCGGCCCGCTGTTCCCGATCCTGTTCGGCGACGCCGACGCCGCGGAGCTCAGCCGGGTCGCCACCGCGACCGGCGGTTCGATGATCGACGCGACCGCCGGGTCGCTCGCCGACGCGTTCAAGGAGTCCCGTGGGTGCTTCTGAGGACCGCACCGGCCTGCTCGACCAGGACGATCGCGGCAGGCCGGAGGAGGTCCCCCTTGACCAGACTCGGCGGCCGAGAAGACCCGCGCCTGCTGGTGATCACCTACAAGGCGACGCTGTCGCGCTCCTGCGCTGAGCGTCCGCTGGTGAGCGGTGGTGTTCTGTGCAGCACGCGGGCCAGCACGCCGGTGACCGCCAGCAGCGCGAGCGACAGGCCGACGACGGTCGGCCACCCCGCTGTCGACCAGGCGTGGGCGGCGAGGGTGCCGAACGCGGATGACCCGAGGTAGTAGGCGAACAGGTAGAGCGAGGCCGCTTGGCCGGTGGCGACGCCGCCCGCGTGGGCGCGGGCCGGGACCCACCCGCTGGTGACGCCGTGGACGATGAAGAAGCCCGCGGTGAGCAGCGCCAGACCTGCGACGACAGTCGGTACGGTGGCCGGAAGGGTCAGCAGGAGGCCGAAGACGGCCAGCATGCACCCCAGCGGAACGACCGATCGCCGCCCCAGCTTGTCGGCCAGTCGACCGGCCACAGTGGAGCTGACGGTCCCGAGCGGGTAGACGAGGAAGACCATCCCCGCGGCGGTGAGTCCCATGTGGAACGGAGCGCCCGCGAGCCGGAATCCGATCGTGTTGAGGACGGCGACGAACGCGCCTACGACGCACGCGCCGATGCCGTAGAGGGCGAGCAGCCCGGGGTCGGAGACCGCCCCGCGCAACCGCGCGAGTGCCGCCCGGCCGCCCGCGGGGGCCGCGGTGAACCGGCGGGAGGGCGGGAGCAGGAGTCGCACGGTCAGCGCGCAGCCGAGGCCGAGCGCCGCCACCGCGACCATCGACCACCGCCATCCGGCGGCCTCCGCGATCGGCGCGGTCACCAGCCGTCCGGCCATTCCGCCCAGCGCGGTGCCACCGACGTACAAGCCCGCCGCGCGGGCGTGGGTGGCGGGGTGGAGCTCCTCACGCAGGTACGCGGTGGCGACCGACGGCAGACCGGCCAGCGCGACACCTTCGACAAGGCGCAGCGCAAGGAAAAGCTGCCAGGTCGGCGCCAACGCGCAGGCCACGGCGATCACCGCGGCGGCCGCGAGCGAGACGTGGATGAAAGCGGTCCGGCCGAACCGGTCCGACACCGGCCCCACCACGATGATCGCGATGGCGAGACTGGCCGTGGTCAGCGACAGCGCGAGGGTGCTCTGCGCCGGGGTGACGCCGAACCCGTTCGCCAGTTCGGGAAGCAGCGCCTGGGTGCTGTAGAGCAGGGCGAAAGTCGCTATGCCCGCGGTGAAGAGCGCGAAGACGACGCGGCGGTAGGGACCGGTACCGGACTGATGGCCTAGGTGTTCGACGGGCCTTGGCGGCAGGAGCGTGTTCACCCGACCGACTCTCGTGCCGGTAAGTCAATGCGTCCAATGAGTGAAACAGCGCCACATCATGCGTTTGCCGTATGATGTGGCGATGTTGCTGCGTGACCTCGCCTGGCTCGTCGCCCTGGCTGACTACCGGCATGTGACCGACACCGCGGCCGTCCTCAAAGTGCCGCAGCCCACGCTGTCCCGAGCACTCGCCCGCGTCGAATCCGAACTCGGCGCCCGATTGTTCGAACGCGTTCCGCACGGTGTGCGGGCCAATCCCAACGGCGACCTCGTCGTGACCGCGGCCCGCGAGATCATCGCGCGATACCAGCGGATGGTCGCCGAGCTGGAAAGTCGGCTCGACCCGGACACCGGCACCGTTCGACTCGCCTTCCTCGACTCGATGGCCACCTCGCTGGTGCCGCGGCTGCTCCGGGCCTTCCACCAGCACGCACCCAAGATCAAGGTGCTGCTGACCCAGGAACCGGCCCACGAGATCCTGCGCGACCTGGAAACCGGCGCCGCGGAACTCGCCATCACCTCATCCCGGCCGGGCCCGAACCACGGCTGGCTCGCACTGCAGCAGGACCGGCTCATCCTCGTCGTCCCGCCCACCCACCGCCTGCGCGCCCGGCGCCGGATCGGACTCGAAGAGCTGGCGGGCGAGGAACTGGTGACCACACCGGTCGGCTTCGGCTTCCGAACCCAGCTCGACAAGCTCCTCACCGAAGCGGGCGTCTCACCCACCGTCTCCTTTGAGAGCGCGGACTTCGCGACCATCGAGGGTCTTGTCGCGGCCGGACTCGGCGTTGCCCTGGTACCGGAGCAGTTCGCCGGACTTTCCGGCACCATCGGGATCGCCCTGAACACCCCGGCCGCCCGCCGCACGGTGGGCCTCACGTGGCGCAGCGACCGTGATCTCGCGCCTGCGGCCACCCGCCTTCTCGACTTCATCAAGAGCACGCCGAATCCGACCCAGCCCAGGTCAGGCCTGGTCTGACCTGGGCTGGCGCAGGTATGCCTGGTGATGGAGCTGGTCGCGGAGGCTCCTAGTCCCACTCCCAGCGGATGCCGTAGCGGCCTGGCCCGAAGTCGGTGGCCAGGGCGTGTACGGACCCTTCCGCGTCCAAGCTCAACGTCTTGACCCGCTCGTGGTCGGCGATCACGCTGTACTGCACGATCCTGGCGGGCAGGGCGGCCCGGTCGAAACGCACCTCCAGCAGCAGTTCCCGGACGAGGAGCCTGCAGCGGCGCTCGTGTTGCACCGACAGCGGCTGCCCCGGCGGGTTGTCCAGCGCGTGCTCGGTGAGGATGGATTCCCCGCGTGCCAACGGATGCGGGAAAACCAGCTCGGTCACGAGCAGCCCGGTGGCCTGGTCGACGTTCACCGTGCCGAGCGAGCAGTTCCACACGGGACGGATCAGGGGCATCGGCCCACCTGGCTCATCGACCTCATAGATCACGACCCACCGGTCGACGCCGTCCTCCTCGGCGCGCAGCACCTGGCGGATGGACTGGGTCTGTTCGGTGCCGTCCGGCCCGATCACGATCCGGTCGTGCAGGCTGACCCTGCTCAGCCGCGTGTCCCAGCTGGTGTCGACGTTGGCGAGGGCGCTGTGCACTGCCTCCGGCTCCGGCCACAGCGCCGCCACGTCGATGGCTTCGCGGTTGACCGACCGGCCGCGTGGCCGCGGGGCGGACAACATGCCGAGCAGGTCGCCCGTCCGCAGGTTGAGCAGCTGCTCGAGTTGCTCGACCGCGGCCAGCGACGCCGCGCGTTCCGGCTGGCTGCGGCCGGACTGCCAGTAGCTCAAGGTGGCGACGCTGACCGGGGTGCCACGCTCGCGGAGCCGTTCACAGATCCGCTCCATGCTGATCCCACGCTCCCGAATCGCCTTGCGCAGCGTGAAAGCGAAGCTCGGGCCCGGCTCAGAGCCCGTCCCGCTCGCCGACCGGGGAGTTCTCACGATGAGCCACGTTAGCTGCGCCACCTAGAGTAGGGAAAGGCCTGGGGTCCGCGGACCGAGACGGCGGCACCCCGGGCAGGGGTGCCGCCGTCCGCGGGACTTGGTCAGCTGTATGTCAACGCGGTGTCGTCGATGACGAACGACGTCTGCAGGTCGGCGTCCTCGGTGGCGGTGAACCGGATCTTCACCGTCTGCCCGATGTAGGAGTTCATGTTGATCGACTTCAGCGCGTACGCGGTGTTCTCGTCCGCGTTGGAGTAGGTGACGGATCCGAGCACGGCGCCCGAGGTGCTGAGGATCTGTACCTTGAGCGTGTCGTAGACGGTCGTTCCGGTCTCCGCGGAGTCGATCCGCAGGTAGAACGACAGCGTTGACGACGTCGCGCCGGACGGGATGCTGACGGTCTGGTCGACGGTGTCGGTGTGCGTCGCGCCGTAGCCGCACAGCCAGGCCTTCCACGAGCCGGTCCGCGCCGGGTAGGTGGCGTCGGTGGTGATCACGCCGCTGCTGGCGGTCCAGCTGGTGTTGCCCGACTCGAAGCCGGGGTTGGCGAGGACCTGGCCGGAGCCGCCGCCGAGCGAGGCGATCGTCGCCGCCGCGTCGACCAGGCCCGCGCCGCACCCGCCGGAGCACGATCCGGGCAGTGGCCGCGAGTTGGCCTTCAGGGAACTCTCCACGCTCGCCGGGGACATCGACTTCTCGCCCAGCATCAGCGCGACCAGCCCGGCCACGTGCGGCGTCGCCATGCTCGTGCCCTGGTAGTACTCGTAGGTCGACCCGCCGGGCGTGGTGGTGCCCGCGTTCATCGCGGACAGGACACCGTTGGTGGCCGTCGCGGTCTCGCCGCCGGGGGCGGAGACGTCGATCACCGCGCCGTAGTTCGAGTACGACGCCCGGTTGCCCTGGCGGTCGGTCGCGGCGACGGTGATCACGCCGCCGCAGTTGGCGGGCCGCGTGTTGGCCGCGTCGATGTTGCTGTTGCCGGCAGCGACGATGACCGACGAGCCGCGGCCGACCGCGGAGTTGATCGCGTTCTGGTAGGTCGTGCCGCACGCGCCGCCGCCACCGAGACTCATGTTGATGACCTTGGCCGGGTTCGCGTTGGCCGGGACGCCCGGGACGGAGCCGCCGGAGGCCCAGATGATCGCGTCGGCGATGTCGGACAGCGCGCCGCCGCAGAACCCCAGGACCCTCGCGTGCAGGACCTTGGCGTTCGGGGCGACACCCGCGACACCTGACCCGTTGCCGGTCACCGCGGCGATGGTGCCCGCGACGTGCGTGCCGTGCCAGGAGGAGTCGCTCGGGTTGCTGCCCACGCCGCAGTCACCGGCGTTGGGCACCCAGTCGCCCTGGTCCTGCGGGTTGGAGTCGCGGCCATTGCCGTCGCGGGCCGCGCTCGACGAGCTGATGAAGTCGTAGCCGGGCAGCGTGTTCGCGTCAAGGTCGGGGTGGAACGTCCGACCGGTGTCGATCACGGCGACGACCGACCCCGCGCCGTTCGCGGTGTCCCACGCCGTCGGCAGGCGCATGCCCGCGGTGGACTCCCAGTAGTGCCACTGGTCGCCGTAGTAGGTGTCGTTCGGCGAGTACGTCGGATAGAACCGCGAGTCCGGTTCGACCGCCTCGACATCGGGCTGCGCGGCCAGCGTGCGCAGGAAGCCCCGCGCCTGGGCCGCGTCGAGCCCGCGGTCGGTCCGCACCACCTGACTGCCGAGCGCGGTGTCCCGGAGCTCCTCGACGGCGACGCCGTGCTTGGTGCCCGCCGCACGCTGCGACGCGACTCGCTTGGCCTTGTCCCGACGCGCCTGCGACTGTGGCTTGTAGGTCACGATGTACTGATCGACAATATCGCCGTCGGCGACGTTCTCGACATATGCGCGGCCCGGTTGTTCGGCATTGGCCACCGGCGCGGCGACAATTGCGACACTCGACGCGGCGAGCGCGATAATGATATTGAGCGCGATTCTTCTACCCACGACTGCGCACCTTCCTGAACTGCGGCGCTTTCTGTGGGTCGTGAGTCTGCGTGCGGAAATACCTTAAGGAAACCCTTAACTCTTAACAGTCGAATTGCGCGACTCAGGCCTGCCTTGATCGAACGACTCGCGACATATGGATTTCCACGATCGTTTCGAACGAAATCATGCCGCCGAAGGAATCATGGTCCGGCGAGACCAGGACCGCCCGGCGGTTCGGGATCTGCGTGGCCGTCGGAGGTGAGCCAGGCGACCAGTTCCCCGAGCTTGAGGCGGTCTGCGGGTAGCACTAGACGCGGTCGTCCGCCATCAGGCGGTTCAGCAGCCGTGGTACGTCCAAGACGGTGTCGACGGGAGCCCAGGTCCCACCCGCGGCGCGGGCCAACTGCCGGGCTGCCTCGACGTCGTCGCCCGGGGCCAGGATAATCAGCTCCTGCAACCCCAACGCCGCGGCTACGGCCCCGGACTCCTCCGTTGCCCGACAGTCCGACAGGAGCAGGGTGACCTTGCGGCGCGCGCCGGCTTTGCCCAGCTGCGAGTGAGCCTCGTCGAGCGCGGCGGATAGCGACGTCGTCCCGTGTCCGCGCAACGACAAGATCGACGCCACCGTCTCACTCGCCGGTCTCCGCTCGTTCATCGGCTTGAGCACACCCACGTGGGCCGCGAAGGTGATCACCGCGTGCTCTCGAGGCGTCAGGCTGGCGCAGGCGGCTGCCGCCACCGCGGCCGTCGTCAGCCGGGCGCCGTTCATCGAGCCTGACCTGTCGATCACCAGACACAGCGCGAGCTCTGGCCTCGCCCAGTCGCTGACGAGGAGCTCGTCGAGCCTCGGGCTGCGACCTTCCGCTCGCGCGCCGAGCACCCGGTCCATGGATCGGTCGAGGTCGATGTCGCCTCCGTCCACGGCACGGCGGATGCGCCTCCTCGCGATACCCGAGGACTTCGGCAGGCCGCGCCGCGTCTGTTCCAGGATCAGTCGAGGGGCCAGTCGGCGCACCTGGCTGCGCAGAGCGTCGTCGGTCGCCAGCGACATCTCGACGATCAGCGTGAGCGTCTCGTCGGCGTGTTCGGCCAGGGCCGAGTTCAAGGCGTCCTGGTCCAGGACGCCCACCTCCGGGGACAACTCGGCGAAGCGCGGGTTGCGCGCCAGGTCCGAGCGGCCGGTCGTGCGCTCGCCGCGGGGGCGGTCACGCGCATGTGGGCTGTGCGTCGGCTGAGGTGAGCCCGTCGGGGTCGACGGGCTCAGCGTTCCCTCGGGCGACGCCTCGGGGTCGGGGTCTGCCGCGTTCTGGGCAGGCTCGGGACCGAAGACGCGTTCATACATCTCCAACACGACGTCCTCAGGGCTCCGGCCTGCGGAGTCGTGGAGCCGGATCCGACCGCTGAGTGAGACCTTGGCCGCGGCCAGACCCACGTGCCAATCGTTCACCGCCACCCCGCGCAGCCTTGCCAGCTCGACCGCGATGCGGGCGATGTCGATGGCGCCCCGCACCGACGATCCCCATTCGAGAGCGTCGTGCTCACGAGAGGCACGCACGAGTGCGACCACTTTGTTCCGCCAAGACGCGTCGATGCCGGGGGCGTGCAGCGAGACGATGTCGCGCTCCGCCTCGGCCGACTGGTATCCCATGGAAATGCGGCATGTCCGGTCGTACAGCGCGCTGGAGACGCGTGCCGTGCCCACCGTGTCGAAGGGATTCATGGCCGCGACGAGCCCGAAGCCCGCAGCTGCGACGATGCGTCCCAGCCGGGGTACGGCGATCTCCTTCTCGGACATCGCGGCCAGGAGAACGTTCAGGGTCTCCTCGGGAATGCGATTGAGCTCTTCGACGTAGAGGAGGCCTCCTCTTCTCATGGCGTCGAGCAGGGGTCCGTCCTCGAAGATCTCCGCGACGTAGCCGCGGTCCAGGACCAGTGCCGGGTCGAAATGGCCGATGAGGCGGGCCGGAGTGAGTTCCGAGTTGCCCTCCACGAGGACGAACGGGATCTCACGTTCGCGAGCGACCTGCCGCAGCAGGGTGGACTTGCCGGTGCCGGGAGGCCCTTCGAGCAGCACGTGTGTGCCGCTGAGCAGCGCGGCTTCGAGGATCTGGGCCTCGTCGGTCCGGGCGACCGCGTCCATGGGTGCGGCAGCGCCTGCCGCACCCGTCGACAGTGACGGCTGGTTGGCCACTCAGTGCTCGTGGACGACGACGCCGCGCACGTTCTTGCCCGCGAGGAGGTCGTCGTAGCCCTCGTTGACCTGGTCGAGGCGGTATGTGCGGGTGATGATCTCGTCCAGCTTGAGGTCGCCGCTCTGGTACAGGCCGAGGATCTTGGGGATGTCCACGGTGGGGTTGCAGTCGCCGAAGAGGCTGCCCTTGATGGTCTTGCGGAACAGAGTCAAGATCGAGCCTGGCAGCTGAATTGTCTGCTCGTCGAGCTTGTTCAGTCCGGTCACGACCACGGTGCCGCCCTTGCCGATGGCGTTGAACCCGCTGGTGACGATCTCGGCGGTCAACAGGTCGGGCGTCAGGATCGCGGAATCGGCCCCTTGTCCGCGGGTCAGCTCAACGATCTTGTCCTGTGCCTGCGCGGCGTCGGCGAACGCGTGCGTGGCGCCGAGCTCCATCGCCTTTTCCCGCTTGTTCTCCAGGGGGTCGATGGCGACGATGTTCTTGGCGCCCGCAAGGCGGGCGCCCTGCACGGCGTTGATGCCGATGCCGCCGATGCCGTAGACGGCGACCGTGTCACCGGGCTGGACCTTGGCGGTGTTGACCGCGGAACCCCATCCGGTCGGCACGCCGCAGCCGACGAGCACAGCCTTCTCCAGCGGGAGGTCGTCATCGACCTTGACGCAGGAGTTCTGGTGGATCACGCCCCACTGGCTGAACGTGCCCAGCATGCACATGGCGCCGTACTGGCCGCGCGGGCCAGAGATCGGGAAGCGATCGCCCGGCAGGTAGCCCTCGAGGATCGTCGCGCCCATGTCGCAGATCGACTGCTGGCCGTTCGCGCAATAGCGACAGGTGCCGCAGTTGGGGATGAACGAGCAGACAACGTGGTCCCCGACCTTTACGCGGGTGACACCGGGGCCGACTTCCTCGATGATTCCGGCGCCCTCGTGGCCCAGCACCATGGGGAGCCGCGCTTGGATGTCGCCGTGGGCGACGTGCACATCGGAATGGCACAGCCCAGCGTGCGTGTAGCGAATCAGCACCTCCCCGGCCTGGGGACCGTCAAGGTCGAGTTCCTCGATCTCGATCGGCTTCCCGGGCTCGTAGACGACCGCGGCGATGGTCTTCACGGGTCCTCCTAAGTTGTGATGGGGACCACATCATCGCAAGATTGAGGAACAAACTCTGTTCAAAGTCTGGACAAGTCGAGTTCACGGCGCGGGTCACACTGTGTGACGGCGATAACAGCCCGAAGGGAGCCAGCCCTATGGACTCGCATCGGCCCGCTGGGCCAGCGGGCGCAGGCGTCCGCGAAGACATCGCGCTGTCCTGGCAGCGCGCGACCATGTCCGGTCTCGACCCGTCCGCCGAGTTCGACACGGCGGCCCACGACGTCGACCTGCGCAGTTCGCTGCTGGTGGGCGCGATGCCGGTTCTCGAGGAGCTGGAGGAGAACCTGCGGGGGAGCAACTACTGCACGCTGCTGGTGGACCGCGACTGTCGAGTCGTCCGTCGGTGGTTCGACGACCCGCGCCTCGAATGTGGCTTCGACGCTCTCAATGTCACGCTCGGTGCCTGCCTCCTCGAGGAGAACATCGGCACCAACGCGCTGGGCACCGTCATGGTCACCCGGCAGGGCATCAGCATCAGCGGGCACGAGCACTTCGCGAAATCCCTTCAGGGTTTCAGCTGCTACGGCCACCCGATCAGGCATCCGCTCACCAAGCGCATCGAAGGCGTCCTCGACATCACGGCGATTGTCGACCAGGCCAGCCCGCTCTTGCCGCCGCTGATCTCCCGGGCGGTCCACGACATCGAGCAGCGTCTCCTGGACGGCAGTCGCACCTCGGAGAAAAGCCTGCTTTTGGCGTTCCAAGGTGCGGCAGGCCTGCGGCGTCGAGCGATCCTGGCCATTGGCGAGGACATCGTGCTGTCGAACCACGCCGCCAACGATTTGCTCAGTCCTGGCGACATCGCGCTGCTTCGCGCCCTTGCCGAAGAGTCGCCGCGCGAGGAACAGACAGTGGAGCTCACGCTGGAGGCCGGTGTCGCCGTCAGCATCGAAATCTCGCGCGTGGGTGGCGCGTGTCGTGGCGCGCTCTTGCGGGTGGACCGCGTGAGCGGCGATCGGGCACGGGCGGTACTGCACCGATCCCAGACGAAACTCAAGGAGGTCGGCGCTCCCCGCATGGTCACCGGCGTACCAGGTACCGGACGTTCCACGCGAGCAAGAGAGTTGGCCGCCGAGCATCCCCCGTTGAAGGTCATGCGACCAGCGGCCGCGCTCCTCGAAGGCGGCGCGGAGTGGGCCTGCGAGTTCGAGGAGGCGATGCGGCGTCCGAAGGGGACGGTGTGCGTAGACGGAATCGACCTGTTGTCCAGCGAGTTGCTCGACCTCGTCGTCGACTGGGTCGATCGTGACCCGCGCCCTGACCTGATCCTCACGGCAGGTCCGATCGCGGGCCTCACCGGCCGCGCGGCCGCGTTGGCCGGGATGGCGATGATCCGCGAGGAACTCGTCCCCCTCGCCACCCGGCGCAAAGACATCCCCGGGCTGGCCGCGGCGATGTTGAGCGAGGTGGCGCCGAATCGGGCGCTGCACCTGGCTCCCAGCCTCATCCAGGCCCTCGCCGCCCAGTCCTGGCCGGGGAACCTCTGGGAGCTCAAGGCCGTGATCAGCTACCTGGCACAGCAACGGTCCGTGGGCGCCCTCACCGTGCGAGATCTTCCCGAGCAATACCGTTCGACGTCGCTGGACCACCCGCTGACGGCGTTGGATCAAGCCGAGCGGGACGTGATCGTCACGGCCCTCAAAGCCGCCGACGGCAACAAAGTCCGCGCGGCCGAAGAACTGGGCATTTCCCGCACGACCCTGTATGCGCGCATGAGAACCCTGCGCATCACGACGTACTGACGTCCCGGGACTGTCCAGAGACTGAACACCGGCGCTCGCGGTCGGGAGTGATCCTGGTCGCACGGACCTCGCAGGAGGCGGGGTCGCCGCACCCGGAGGCATCCATGACGTTTGTTCTTCCCGACCTACACGCTTCGGTCATCCCGGCCGTACGCGACTTCCTGGGTACCCCGAAGCAGTTGTTCATCGGCGGAGAATGGGTCGACGCGGCGAGCGGCGAAACGTTCGACACGGTCGACCCCGCCACGGGACGAGTCCTCACGACCGCCGCCCTCGGCGGCGCGGAGGACATCGACCGGGCCGTCAAGGCCGCGCGCATGGCCTTCGATGGCGAATGGAGCCTCTGGACACCGGCCCAGCGCCAGCGTCTGCTGTTCCAGATCAGTGAGGCGATCCGGGATCGGGCCGAGGAGTTCGCCCAGCTCGAATCGCTCGACAACGGAAAGTCGGCTGCCGTCGCCCAAGCCGTCGACGTGCTGTGGGTGGCCGAGTTGTTCGCGTACTACGCGGGCTGGGCGACCAAGATCGAGGGTCGAACGATCCCGGTCTCCGTCCCTTGGGCGCCCGGCGCCCAGTGGCACGCCTACACGCTGCGCCAGCCCGTGGGTGTCTGCGGCGGCATCGTGCCTTGGAACTTCCCGCTGCTCATGGCCGCCTTCAAGGTGCCCGCCGCGCTGGCGTGCGGCAACACGACGGTGCTCAAGCCCGCCGAGCAGACCCCGCTGTCCGCGCTGCTGTTGGCCCAGGTGATGGCCGACGCGGGTCTGCCCGACGGAGTGTTCAACGTGGTCACCGGCTACGGCGACGCAGGCGCCTCGCTCGCCGCGCACATGGACGTCGACAAGATCGCCTTCACCGGGTCGACCGAGGTGGGCAAGCTCGTCGTCGACGCCGCTCGCGGCAACCTCAAGAAGGTCTCGCTGGAACTCGGGGGCAAGAGCCCCCAGGTGGTCTACGCCGACGCCGACCTCAATGTCGCGGTCCCGGGAACAGCGAGCGGTTTCCTGTTCAACCACGGCCAAGCCTGCACCTCGGGCACCCGCCTCCTCGTGGAGGACTCGATCTTCGAGGAGTTCACACAGGCCGTCGCCGAGGTGGCAGGCGCGAGCAAGCTCGGGCCAGGCCTGGACCCGACCTCGGAGGTGGGACCGCTGATCGACGGCACCCAATTGGCGCGCGTGACCGGCTTCATCGAGGCAGGCCTCAATGACGGAGCCCGTGCACTCACCGGCGGTGGCCGCCACGGCGACGAGGGCTTCTACGTGGAGCCGACCGTGCTGGTGGACGTCCAGGACTCCTTCAGCGTCTACCGCGAGGAGATCTTCGGGCCGGTCGTGGTCGCCACCCCCTTCAGCGCGCGGGAGGGAGTCCGTCGGCAGGCGAACGACACGCCGTTCGGTCTCGCCGCGAGTGTCTGGACCCGCGACGTCGCCAAGGCCCACCGCACCGCTCGCGAGATCAACGCGGGCACCGTGTGGATCAACTGCCACAACGCCTTCGACGCCGCCATGCCCTTCGGCGGCTTCAAGGAATCCGGGTGGGGCCGCGAACTCGGCGAAGGCGCGATCGACCTCTACACCCAGAACAAGTCAGTCAACGTCGCACTCTGACTCACCGCAGGAAGGGAACACCATGAACCCGGCTGACATGAACCCACCGCAGGACACCGAGGACGCAGGCGAGGAACTCGTCGCGGAAGACCTCATCGAGGAGGTCTCGATCGACGGCATGTGTGGCGTTTACTGATGCCGGACCTCCTGCTCGACCCGATGCTGGGGCAGGCGTGGACACTGTCCCCGTCGGTGGCGCTGCGTCCCGAACCCTTCGGTGCGCTGGCCTACCACTTCGGCAACCGCAAGCTCACCTTCCTCAAGCGCCCGCGGTTGGTGTCAGTGGTCCGGGCGCTCGGTGAGCGCCCGGACGTGCGGTCGGCCCTGATAGCCGCAGGCGTTCCCGAGGCCCAGCACGCGGCGTACGTCGCGGCGCTGCGCGCTCTGGCCGCCACCGACATGATTCGCCCGCGCGCCGAGGAGGTGACCACATGACCGCGGTGCGCGAACGTCCCTTGGGCGGCTCCCTCATCGATCAGTTCGAGCTCGGACTGGACGCGCCGATCTGCCTGACGTGGGAGCTCACCTACGCGTGCAACCTCGCGTGCGCACACTGCCTCTCGTCATCGGGCAAGCGCGACCCGCGTGAGCTGAGTACCGAGCAGTGCGAGGCGGTGATCGACGAACTGCGGCGGATGCAGGTGTTCTACGTCAACATCGGCGGTGGCGAGCCCACGATCCGGCCGGATTTCTGGCACCTGCTGGAGTACGCCGTCGACCACCAGGTCGGCGTGAAGTTCTCCACCAACGGCGTGCGGATCACTCCCGAGCGAGCGCGGTTCCTGGCGTCGACCGACTACATCGACGTTCAGATCTCCCTGGACGGCGCGACCGCGGAAGTCAACGACTACGTGCGGGGGCCAGGGTCGTACGACACCGCGCTCACCGCGCTGCGGAACCTCCACGACGCGGGTTTCAAAGACGCGAAGATCTCGGTCGTCTGCACCCGCGAGAACATCGGGCAGCTCGACGAGTTCAAGGCCCTGGCGGACCGGTTCGGCGCGACGCTGCGCCTGACGCGGCTGCGCCCCTCGGGGCGCGGGGCGGATGTGTGGGACGAGCTGCATCCCCGGCCCGAGCAGCAGAAGGTGCTCTACGACTGGCTGATGGCGCACGGCGAGGACGTCCTGACCGGTGACTCGTTCTTCCACCTCGCCGCGTTCGGCGAAAGCCTGCCGGGCCTGAACCTGTGCGGCGCGGGCCGCGTGGTGTGCTTGATCGACCCGATCGGTGACGTGTATGCGTGCCCGTTCGCGATCCACGCCAATTTCCTGGCGGGCAACCTCCTGGCCGACGGTGGATTCCAGCGGGTGTGGCAGACCTCCGAGCTGTTCACCGAGCTGCGCTCGCCGCAGACCGGTGGCGCGTGCGCGAAGTGCACGTTCTTCGACTCGTGTCGCGGTGGTTGCATGGCTGCCAAGTTCTTCACCGGGCTGCCGCTCGACGGGCCCGATCCCGAATGCGTGCGGGGCTATGGCGAAACCGCGCTCGCCGGGGCGCGAACCATTCCCGCCGCGAGCCAGGACCACTCCAAGACCGGTCCGACGCGCAACCAGCCGGTGATGCTCAAACTGATGACCCGGCCTCCCGTGTCCGCGTGCTCGGAGAGCCCGCTCGCCGACTACTCGCCCGAGAACGGCTGCTGCTCGTGAAGCTCGAGAACCCCTGGAAACAGAACCCCTGGTTCGAGTCCGTCGCCGTCGCCCAACGACGTGCACGGAAGAAGTTGCCCGCCCCGGTGTACGGCGCCCTCGTGGCGGGCTCCGAGCGTGGCCAGACGATGAGCGACAACGAAGCAGCGTTCCGCGAACTCGGGTTCGCTCCGCACGTCGCTGGTCAGTGGGCAGAGCGATCGATGGCCACAACGGTGCTGGGCCAGGAGATCTCGCTGCCGGTCCTCATCAGCCCGACCGGCGTCCAGGCGGTGCACCCCGATGGCGAGGTGGCCGTCGCCCGCGCGGCCGCCGCGCGGGGAACGGTGATGGGGTTGTCGAATTTCGCCTCCAAGTCCGTCGAGGAGGTCACGGCCACCGGAGCGGCGACGTTCTTCCAGATGTACTGGACCGGCGACCGCGACGTAGTGGTCCAGCGGATGCGGCGCGCGCACGCGGCCGGTGTGGTGGGCCTGATCGCCACCCTCGACTGGTCGTTCTCGATGGGCCGCGACTGGGGGAGTCCCGAGATCCCGGAGAAGGTCGACCTCAAGACGATGGTCCGAATGGCGCCGAAAGTCCTCACCAAACCGCGCTGGCTCTACCAGTTCGGGCGCACCGGCCATATCCCCGACCTCACCGCACCCAACCTGGCACCTCTCGGTGGAGAGGCGCCGACGTTCTTCACGGCGTACTACGAATGGATGACCACCCCGCCGCCCTCCTGGGAGGACGTCGCGTGGATGCGCGAGCAGTGGGCCCAGATCAGTGGGACGCCGTTCCTGCTCAAGGGGGTCTGTCGCGTCGACGACGCCATCCGCGCCCGCGACGTGGGGGTCTCCGGCCTTTCTGTCTCCAACCACGGCGGCAACAACCTCGACGGCACGCCTGCCGCGATCCGGATGGTCAAGCCGATCGCCGACGCTGTCGGTCACGACCTCGATGTCGTGATGGACGGCGGCATTCGCCGCGGCTCCGACGTCGTCAAAGCTGTCGCTCTCGGCGCCCGGGCCGTGATGATCGGCCGCGCCTACCTGTGGGGTCTCGCGGCCAACGGTCAAGCGGGCGTTGAGAACGTCCTCGACGTATTGCGCGGCGGCATCGACTCGGCGCTCATGGGCCTGGGTGTCGCCTCGGTCGACGAGCTGACCCCCGAGCACGTGCTGGTGCCCGCGGGATTCCACCGCACTCTCGGCGTACGGACTCCGGAGGTCGCAGGCGGATGACCGGTCAGATCGCGGACGCCACCTGGCCCGAGCTGGCCCAGGTCGATCTCGTGCTGGTGCCGGTCGGGTCGATCGAGCAGCACGGACCCCACCTGCCGCTCGACACGGACACCGCGATCGCGACCGGCGTGGCGCGGGGTGTGGCCGCGGCTCTGGAGGGGGCCTGGGTGGCGCCTGCGGTCGTCTACGGCTCCAGCGGCGAGCACCAGGCGTTCCCGGGCACCAGCTCCGTCGGCACCGATGCCCTGCGTCTCATGCTGGTCGAGCTGGTCCGGTCCATGCGGACGTGGACGCGACGCGTGCTGTTCGTCAACGCCCACGGTGGCAACCTGCGGGCCCTGGACGGCGCCGTCCGCCAACTGGTGGACGAAGGCCACGATGTCACCTGGGCGCCGTGCGCGACGGAGGAGGTCGATCTGCATGCCGGTCGCACCGAGACCTCGCTGATGCTGCACCTGCGACCGGACTCGGTGCGCCTCGACCGGTCCGAGGCGGGAAACACTCAGCCCCTGCAAGAGATCCTGCCAACCCTCATCACGCGCGGCGTGCGTGCCGTCTCCGCCAACGGGGTGCTGGGCGATCCGACTGGCGCCACGGCGGAGGAAGGCTCCCGGCTCCTCGCGCGGATGGTGCGCGACGTCTTGGCGCGCGCGACATGAGCCGGGTGGCGATCGTCACCGGAGCGGCCCGCGGGATCGGAGCGGCGACCGTCGCGCGACTGGTCGCCGACGGCTATCGGGTCACGGCAGTGGACTCCTGCGAGGGCGCCCCGCTGGCCACTCGCGCTGACCTCGACGCCGTGGCCGCCGCCCACGGAGACACCGTGCTCGCCCACGTCGCGGACGTCCGCGACCGCGCTGCCCTGGCCGAGGCCGTCACGCACACGATCGACCGCTGGCACCGGCTCGACGTGGCCGTCGCCTCCGCCGCGGTCATCCGTGGCGGCGCACCGCTGTGGGAGACGGCCGAGGCAGACCTGGACCTGCTGTGGGACGTGGACGCCAAGGGTGTCTGGAACACCGCCGCCGTCACCGTGCCCGCGATGCTGGCAGGCGCCGACCCGTCCGGTTGCCGGTTCGTGGCCGTCGCGTCGGCGGCAGGCACCCACGGCATGTTCCACCTGGCCGCCTACAACGCCGTCAAGCACGCGGTGGTCGGCATCGTGAAGGGCCTGGCCGCCGACTTGGCGGCCACCGGCGTCACGGCCTGCGCCGTCTCGCCCGGCTCCACCGACACGCCCATGCTGCAGGCGACCGCCGACCTCTACGGCGTCACGGCCGCGGAACTCGCGGGGCACCAGCTGATCCGGCGACCGATCGACCCCGCCGAGATCGCCGCCACGATCGCCTTCTGCGCCTCGCTGGCGGGTCGGGTCGTGAACGGCGGTGTCGTGCACGCCGACGGCGGCTTCGCGTCATGACCACGTCAGCCGCGGCCCGGCTCCCGGACGGGTTCGAGGTCCGCATCCGCGACGACGTCACACGGTTGGGCGATGGTCGCGTGCTGGTCGGGGGCTCGCCGTTGCGCGCCATCCGGCTCAGCAGCGGCGCGATGGGGCTGATCGACCGAGACCGGGTTCGGGTGGTCGACCCCCGGAGCGGCGCCCTCGCGCGACGACTCCTCGACGCCAACGTCGCCGACCCCGTCCTGCTTGCGATGGTCCCGGCCGACTCGATGACGGTGGTGATCCCGGTGCGGGACCGGCCCGAACAGTTGGACCGTGCCCTGGCAGCACTCCACCCGCTTCCCACAGTCGTTGTCGACGATGGCTCGAAAGCCCCGGAGGCCGTCGCCACGGTGGCGGCGCGCCATGGTGCGCGACTTGTCCCACTTCAGGTCAACCTGGGACCGGCGGGCGCGCGGAACGCCGGGCTCGCGACCGTCCAGACGCCGTACGTCGCGTTCGTCGACTCCGACGTTGACGTCACGGCTGACGCCCTGATGCGCCTCGCACAGCACTTCGCCGATCCATGCGTCGCCCTGGTGGGGCCTCGGGTCGTCAGCGTCGCGCGCTCCGCGCGGCCACGATGGCACGAGCGGTACGACGAGTCCGCATCCTCGCTCGACCTGGGAGTTCGCGCCTGCTCCGTGCGCCCCGGCGCCGCGGTCGCCTGGCTGCCCAGCGCGTGCGTCGTCGGTCGCGTTGATCTGCTGGCCGACGGGTTCGACGGCGACCTGCGCATCGGGGAAGACGTCGACCTGGTGTGGCGGCTCGTCGCCGCGGGCCACACGGTCCGTTACGACCCCTCCGTGCTTGCTCGACACGACACGCGACCGACCCTGACCGGGTGGCTGGGACGCAAGTTCGCCTACGGCACCGGTGGTGCCGTGCTCGCACAGCGGCACGGCGCTCACACGGCGGTGGCGCAATTGTCGCCTGCGATGGCGCTGGCGGCCGGTGCGCTGCTCGTCCGCCGACGCTGGTCCGTGCCGATCGCCGCCGTCTGCCTTGCGCGCGGCGCCAGGTCCTTGGCCACCAGCCTCCCCGATCCGGTGATCACGCCTCGACTCGTGGGCCAGATCTCCGCGCGGGGATTGGGCTGGGCACTGCGCCAGGAGTCGTCGCTGCTGCTGCGCCACTGGTGGCCGGCAGCACTGGCTGCCGCCGTGTGGAGCCGGTCGATACGCCGCGCCATCGTGACGGCGACCGTCGTGGACCTCATCGCGGCCACCCTGGAAGGAGTTCGCCTGCGACCCATCGCTGCCTTCTTCGGACGTCGGATCGATGATCTGGCCTATGGCGGTGGTCTCTGGTGGGGCTCTATCCGGGCCCGTTCTCCCCGGGCACTCGCGGTGCGGTTGGTCCGCTCGATCGGGATCTCAACGCCGCGCTTGGAGCCGACGGCGATCTCCACCGCCGGGCCGGAGAGGATCAGTCCGGCCAGGTCGGCGGGGTTGCCGGTGGTGCACTGCAGGGCGATCAGGCCGCCCATGCTGTGGCCGTAAAGGCGCGTGCTCGGCGATGCCGTGCGAGATCACCACGACGGCCTTGGCGTCGTTGGCGTCCGGGCCGGTCCAGCCCTGCCAGTGGATGGTGCCGCCCGCGGTACCGGTGAACCGACCCTCCACATGCTCCGTCATCGGCCCTCCACGGTGGATAGCTCGAGCACCTCGCGCAGGCCCTCGTCCAGACATTCCATCATCACGTCCGGATCCTGGACCGCGCTACCGTCCATATTGATGCCGAAGCAGCAGACCCCGGCATGCGAGACCATCGCCGCCATCACCGCGACGCCTGGCAGCGGGCCGAACGGGAACAGCCGCTCCACCTTCGCTCCGGCCATGTACACCGGGTGCGGTACGCCCGGGATGTTGGACGCGGACAGGTCGGCCGCGCTGCCGATCTGGTCGTAGACGAACCCGCCGACCGCCGACGGAATCCGGTTCAGCACCGGCGCGACCATCGAGAAGGTGTCCAATGCGGGTTCGGTGCGCAGCGAGAGCACGGTGCCGCGGATGGTGGCGATCCGCTCCGCCGGGTCCTCCACACCGACCGGCGCGGCGAAGAACGCACCGGCGAACTTGTTGCCGCCCAACGGATCGTCGGCCTTGCGCAGGCTGACCGGCATCGCCATCGGCAGTTCGTCGATCGACGTGCCGTGCCGGTCGTGGTAGCGCCGCAACCCGCCGAGCAGAGCGGCGACATAGGCGTCGTTGAGCGATCCACCGGCCGCCTTCGCCGCCGAACGCAGCTCCGCCAGCCCGCACTCCAGCACACCGAACTTCCAGGATGTGCCGGACCGGTTGGTCAGCAGCGGGGACGGCGCCGCGGGTGGTGGCGAGAGGGTGCGGCGCATCGACCCGGCGAATCTGACCGCATCGCTGAGCACCTCCGACGGGTGCGTCGCGGCGTACACGCCCATCGACAGCGCGCGCCACAGCACGCCGGGCACCCGCCGGGCCTGCTCGGTCAGCTCGACCGTTGCCAGCCCGGAGGCGTCCATGGTTTCCCTGGCGGTCAACGGATCCGCGGGCAGCGGCTTGTTCGGGGTGTGCTCGCGGGTGCGGCTCTGCACCATGGTCATCAGCTGGATGCCGCCCATCCCGTCGGTGAGTGAGTGGTGCAGCTTCAGCACGTAGGCGGCCTTTTCGCCGTCGAATCCCTCGACCAGGGTGCCCTCCCAAAGCGGGCGGGTGCGGTCGAACGGCGTCATCGCCAGTGACTGGGCCAGTTCCAGCAGTGCGGCCAGGCCGCCCGGGGCGGGCAGGCGGGTACGCCGGACGTGGTAGTCGAGCTGGAAGTTCTCGTCCGGCACCCAGGCGGGCGGGCCGACCGGCAGGGCGGGTTCGAGCACCCGCTGGCGGCAGCGCGCGATCAGCAGGCTGGCCCAATCGTGCGCGGCGAAGAACCGGTCCCAGTCCGGGACCTGGTCGTAGATCAGCACCGAGGTGATCGTGGAGGACAGCCGCGGATGCCGTTCCGAGCGCCACAACAGCGCCTCGATCTCGTTCATCCGGTCGCTGGTGTTCCACCCGGAGGCGGCGGCCCAGGCCTCCTCGTTGGTCGAAAGCGGTCCGGTCACCACTCCTCCCCGTGCACCTCGTGGCCGGGCGCCTTGCGCAGCAGGCCACGGTAGGTGTCCTCGACCGGCTGCCCGTGGTTGATCACCGCATCCATCTCGCGGGCGATCGGCATGTCGATCCCGCGCTCGGCGGCCAGCTTCATCACGGTGGCGACGGTCTTGACGCCCTCGGCGACCTGGTTCATCTCCTGCGCGATCTGATCCAGCGACTTCCCTTGCGCCAGACCGACTCCAACCGTCCTGTTGCGACTGAGCGGGCTGGTGCAGGTGGCGATCAGGTCGCCCATGCCGGACAGCCCCGCGAACGTGTCGGCCTGCCCGCCGAGTGCGACGCCGAGGCGGGTCAGTTCACGCAGCGCACGGGTGATCACCATCGCCCTGGTGTTGTCCCCTGCCTCCAGGCCGTCGCCGATGCCGACCGCGATGGCGAACACGTTCTTCAGCGACCCGGCGTACTCCACGCCGATCACGTCAGTGGTGGTGTAGACCCGGAAACGCGTGGTACGGAACAGATCCTGCAGCATCGAGGCCTGCTGCTGCTCCGGCATGGCGATGGTCGCCGCGGCCGCGTAACCCTGCACCACCTCGCGCGCGATGTTCGGCCCGGCCAGCACACCGGCCGGATGCCCCGGCAGGATCTCGTTGACGATCTCGGTCATCCGCTTCCGGGTGCCCTGCTCCAGGCCCTTCACCAGGCTCACCACCGGTACCCACGGCCGCACGTGCTCGGCGACCTGCTCCAGCACCGAACGGCTGTGCTGCGACGGGACTCCGAGCACGATCACGTCCGCCTTGCCTACCGCCTCGGCCAGCTCCGCGGTCGCGCGGAGCGCCTCGGTGAGCGGCAAGTCGTTGAGATAGCGGGAATTGCGGTGGTTGTCATTGATGTCCGCGACCGTCGCCGGGTCACGCGCCCACAGGACTGTGTCGGTGTTTCGCGCCGCCAGCGAAGCGACGGTCGTACCCCACGACCCGCCGCCGAGCACCGCGACACTGGGCATCCTGCCAGCCATCAATCTCCCTCTCGATCCGGCCACTTCTCAAGCGTGTCAACGAACTTCTGCCGCACCTCGGCGGTGATCCGGTCCAGGTCCTCGACCTTCCAGTCATCGGTCGGGATCGGGTCGAGCACGCACACTTCGACGGTGCCAGGGTGCACCAGTTTGGACCGGCGCCACATCAGCTCGCCGGTGTTGCGCAACACGATGGGCACCATCGGCACGCCCGCCTGGATAGCGATGTGGAACGCGCCCTTTTTGAACCGCGCCAGCGCCGGAGTCGGCGCCCGGGCGCCCTCCGGGAAGATCACGATCGACGTGCCCGAGCGGATCCGCTCACCGAGCTTGTCCAGCTCCGCGATGGCCTTCTCCGGGTTGGAGCGATCGATGAACGCCGGGTCGAGCAGCAATCCGCCGATCAGCGTCCGTGGATCGTACTGCGCCTCCTTCTTGCCGACCGCGGTGAAATCCTTGCGCAGCAAGGAACCCATCACAATTGAATCAAGCGAGCTCTGGTGGTTGCCGATGAAGATCGACGGCCGCGCCCGCCACAGGTTGTGCTCGCCGATCACGTTCAGCTTCACCCCGGCCAGCGCCAGCGCCGAGTCGCATGCCAGCGGGATGCCGGTGTTGATGCCGAACTTGCGGTCACGGTTGAGGATGCCGAGCGCGGCGCCGACCCCGAGGCCGACGTTGAGCCCGGCCAGCGCGCCGACCGTGCCCAGCACCGAACGCAGCCCCGCCTTCCTCGGCTCGCGAAGCCTCAGCACCGGCCACTTCTGCAGCGCCGCCGCGTCCAGCAAGCCGCGGTGCGGGTTGATCGCGTACGGCAGGCCTGCCGAGGCGAGAAACGCCACATCCTCGTCGCCGTTGGCGTAGGCGTGGCTGGCGGCGAGGTCGATTCCCTTGTCCCGCGCGAACTGCCGCACCGCCCGCGCCTTCGGCTCACCCCACAGCATCTTCCCGGCCAGGCGCCCGGTGAGGATGCCGTCCTCGGTCTCCAATTCGGTGCACAACACGTGAGTCACGCCCAGATCAGCGGCGATCGGCTCGATCTGGAACCGGGTCGCCGCCGAAGCGAAGGCCACCGTGTGCCCCATCTTCAGGTGCGCCCGGACCAGGTCGCGGGCCTGCGGACGGATGGTGCCCGCGGTCTTCTGCACGAACAGCCGCTCGCCCAGTTCGACCAGTTCGTCCTCACCGCGTCCGCGCAGGCCCCCGACGCTCACATCACCGATCTTGGTCGGGTTGCCGCCAAGCAGGTTGCCGTCCAGCGCCGCGACCATTGTCCTGGTGAACTCGCCGACGCCGATGTCACGGCTGCGCAGCCGGTCGTTCCAGAACGCACTGGCCGTGTAGCCCGCCACGACTGTGCCGTCGAGGTCGAAGAACGCTCCGATCCGCGGACCACCCGGTCCACTATGGATGGACGCGACCACGTCTTCAGGTGTGATCATCGGCTGCTCGCCCTGGCAAGCTGCGCGACGACTCCCGCACGGCGGGCCGCCTCCCGGATCTCGGCCAGGAAGTCCTTGCGGCGCTTGGCCAGATGCGGCTCCGCCGAGTCGATCAGATCACGGTGTCGGGCCAGGCGCAGCGCCGTCCGGAACAGCTCCAGCGTCACCGACTCGTCACTTGCCACTCGCCGCTGCAGCGCCCACTGGCGGCCCACTCGCAGGCACTCGTCGAGGAAGCGCTTCTCCTCGAACTCGTCGTCCCACGCGGCCAGCCGGTCGGCCACCACGTGGTAGGCGTCCAGGTACGGACGCAGCACCAGGTGCGCGACATGTGGCCGAGCCCGTTCCAGCCGCAGCCGCAGATCCGCCGGGTCGAACTCGACCTTGGCGTCGCCGAAGAGGGCCAGTTCCTCGCGCAGTTCGTGACCGAACTCGTCGCGGCCGGAGAAGAAGAACTCGAACTTGAGCAGCTCGCGCAGCCGCAGGGCCTCCCCGCGCGCGGTCCGCGCCACCTCGCCGGTGCCCTCGACCGCTGAATCCTCGGCCGCGGCGAGCAGCGCCAACTCGCCGATCGCCCGCTCGACCAGAACGTGGATCGCGGTGTTGCGGTAGAACGCGGCAACCAGATGCCTGTCCGGCGCGATGCCCCACACCGTCTCGGTGCCGCCCTCGTAGCAGGTGAGCACGCCGGAGGAGGTCATCTCCTGCAGTGCGCGGCGGATCGTCGAACGGTCGGTCAAGTTCGCCGCCCCGGCCACCGGCCAACTGCGGCTGCTCAAATAGTCGGCCAGTGGAGCGACCGTCGCCAGCACCTCGTCCAGCGACAACGCGCGGTCCGCGCCCAGCATCGCCAGGCTGACCACCGCGGTCGGGGTGACCGGTGTGGCCCGGTTGATCCGGTGGCACACGTCCAGCGCGACCCGCTCGATCACGTGCGGCGCCGCCGCCTCGTCCGCCCGCAGTTCCGCCAGCCGCTCGCTGAGCGAGAACGGCTCACCGAAGTCCAGGTAGGCGCGGCCGAGGCGCTGGCGCTGCTCGCGGGCGAAGTTGACCAGCCAGCGCAGGTCCTCGGGCCGTTTGCTGCCACCACGCGCCTCCGTGGTCATCATGGCGACCTCGTGCAGTTGGTCGTAGACGATCGACACCGGCACGACCAGAGCCTCCGCGGCGCCGACGGCGTCCACCGCGTCAGCGATGTAGCGCAGGATCCCGAACACCGGCGGGCGCAGCTTGCCGGTCCGGGTGCGGCCGCCCTCGATCGACCAAGCCAGGTTCGCCCGGTTGCGCACCAGCTGAGCGATGTAGTTGCGCAGCGCCCACCGGTACACCGGCATGTCGGACGTGTTGCGCCGGATGAAGATGACGCCCGCCCGGCTGATCCAGTTGCCCACCGGGAAGAACTTCAGGTTCGCGCCACCGAAGGTGTATGCGGGCGAGATTCCGCGGGAGCTGACCACCTCCGGGACCATCGTTCCGTCGAGATAGGAGCGGTGGGAAAACAGGAACAGCAGCGAATGCTTGCGGTCCAGGGCCCGCAGCCGACTGACCGACTCGTCATCGACATACACATCGTGCGCGCGCATCAGCCACTGACTGAACCGGCTCCACGTGTCGCCCGCCCTGTCGCCGTGGGTCGCGGACATCTCGCGCAGGTACCCCGCGGCCTCCGCCCGGACATCGTCGGGTTTCTTGCCCAGCCGCTGCGCCAGGCTCGCCAGGCTCTCGTCGGCGGCCGTGTCGCCGAGCAGGTCGGCCACCTCCCGCGTGTCCGAACCGAGCGGGGTGACCGCCTCCTCGAGTACGCCCGCCCGCTGCAGCAGTCTTCGCGCGTGCAGCCGATCCAGCGCACCGATCAAGGCCGGGTGCCCCTCGCCCATGACCGCCTCCCTGGTTATGTGAACCAGATCACAGAGGGTTCAGTCTTGTTGAGCACCTCGTCAAGGTCAATGGAGCCGAACGGATCGCCACCCTCGGCGCCATCACTCAAACTAGACGCGGCCGACGACGCCGAACCGAGCCGTCGACATCGCCATCCGGCTACCCGCAGACCAACTACCCCACATCGCCGAAACGGCGGAAAGGATCAACGAACCTGATCAAAACACCAGCAGCGCCTGCTCCGACGGCAGACCCTGCTTGTGTAGATGCTGTACGTGCCCCCGGTCAGAGTCGAACTGACACTGGACGGATTTTGAGTCCGCTGCCTCTGCCGGTTGGGCTACGGGGGCGTCGGCTGAGCACTCTACGCGATCAGTCGGACGGCTCGCGCGGAGGTTGGGGCGTTGGGGTGATGTCGGGGGTGTCACGTCGCCGGGTACGTGGTCAAGGGGTACGCGGCGGTAGGCTTCAGGTTCCCCGTTTCCTGGCAGCAAGGAGGACCCCGGTGACCGAGCTGGCTACCGAGGCCCAAGCCGCCGCGCCCCGTCGGGTGCTGGTGGCGGAGGACGAGGCGCTCATCCGGCTTGACCTGGTCGAGATGTTGCGGGAAGAGGGGTACGAGGTCGCGGGTGAGGCCGCCGACGGCGAAGAGGCTGTGCGGCTGGCCGGTGAACTCAAGCCCGACCTGGTGATCCTCGACGTCAAGATGCCCAAGATGGATGGGATCGACGCGGCGACGACGATCGCGGGGGAGCGGATCGCGCCGGTGGTGATGTTGACGGCGTTCAGTCAGCGGGAGCTGGTGGAGCGGGCGCGGGACGCTGGGGCGATGGCTTATCTGGTCAAGCCGTTCGCCAAGCATGATCTGGTGCCCGCGATCGAGCTCGCGGTCAGCCGGTTCTCCGAGTTGCAGGCCCTGGAGACCGAGGTCGCCGGGCTCACCGAGCGGCTGGAGACGCGCAAGGTCATCGAGCGGGCCAAGGGGCTGCTGATGAGCAAGCAGGGGCTGTCCGAGCCCGAGGCGTTCCGGTGGATCCAGCGCACCGCGATGGACCGGCGTACGACGATGAAGGCCGTCGCCGAAGCCGTGGTGGAGAACATCACCTAGGCGCCGCCCTGCGAGTCCGGCACGCGCTATCCGCGCCCGAGCGGCCCCTGGCCGCATGGGCGGAAAGCCCAAGTACACCCAGTACGAGCGGCATTCCGGCGGCACGCCCAGCGGAAACCTGGATCCGCCGATAGCCCGACAACGCTCATGGACACAGCACTAGACGACGATGAAGCTCTGCAGGGTGGACGACTGGCTCCCGTCCACCCCGATCACCCGTGTTTCCAGCACATGCCGCCCCGGTGTCAGTCCACTCAGGCCCATCGGGATCGTGTAGCGGCCGCCCGGGGACGGGCCGCCGATCGACGTGGGCAGGCCCGCGACCAGCGTGCCGTCGAGCCACAGTTGCAGGCCCTGCACACCACCCACCGAGCCGGTGTCCCACTGCGCCGGGGCGCCCGCCAGGTCGATCGTCACCACCAGTCGGCCCTCCGGGGTGACCGTGGGGGTGGGCAGCGGCGTGCCCGCGGAGTCGCCGAGGTCGACCGTGGCCACCGGGAGGGCGGCTTGACCTGGGCGGTTGCGATCGGTGCGGCGGGGCTGGGTGGTGGTCTGGGGCGCCGCCGACGGTGCCGGTGTCAGCTCAAGGTAGCTCTCCTGGACCACCGCCCCGGCGCCTGCTCCCGGGGCGCGCACGACGAACGGGCTCAGGGTCGCCGGGCCCTGCGACCCCAGCAGGTCGGGCGGCACGTCGGCGATCACCGTGACCGCGGCTCCGGCGGACACCGGCGGTCTGCCAGGGACGGCAGGTGCGGCGGGGAGCAGCCGATCGCCCAGCTGGATCGTCGTCGCGGTGGCGTCCATGCCGCCTGAGGTCGTCATGGTGACCACGATCTTCGCGGCCAGGGCGCCGGTCAGGGGGCGGCGGTTGATCCCGAAGTCCGGCGCGGCCGACTCCGGGGTCTGGACCTGGCGGGTCGCCACGTTGACCGGGACCTCGATGACCTGCGGCACCGGGGCGGACGGGCCGGTGAACCCGGCCGCCGCGAGGTGCACCCGCGCCCGCCTGCCTTGCGGGCCGCGGACCCCGACCAGCGCGGACGCCTCCTGCCAGCGCGGCAGCGCCCCCGAGACCGCGATGGTGACCCCGTCCTGCTGGACGAACACCCCGCGCGTGGTCAGCCGGACCTCGATCAGGTGCAGCACGCCCGCCCCGCGCGGCGGCGCGATGGCGGGCTGGTCGGTGGCGGTGAGCCAGTCCAGGCCCGCGCCGGTGTTCACCCGCGCGCCCGTGTCGTCGACGATCGCCCGGATCGCGCCGTCGGGCAGCGTCGGGTCCTCGCCGGGGTGCGGGGCGGACCGGACCGCGCCGATCCGGTCGGGCCTGCCGGGGACCAGGTCCAAGGTGAGTCGCCCGCCGGGTCCGGCGGCGTCGGTCAGCGCGGCGAACCGGGCCAGCACCCCGGCGCCGTCCTCGGCGAGTCGCAGTGGCTGGCGGGCCCGCAGGACCGCCTCATCGGCGCCGCAGCCCAGGTCGATCGGCAGCCCTGCCTCGCCGGGGCCGCGCTGTCCGATGTCGACACAGCCCCGGTAGCCCGACAGGTGCCACCGCGAGCCCGGCACGTCGGCCAGGACGGTGCTGTCGTCGCCGAAGTCGTCGAGCAGGCCGGTCAGGCCGTTGCGCCAGCCGACGTCGCCGCGCCCGGGGCTCGCCTCGATCCGGGCTGGGGTCGAGCGCTGGCCGAAGTGGTCGACCGCGCGCACCTCCACCTGGTATTCCGTGCCGTCGGCCAGGCGGTCGAGCTGCGCTTCCGGGGTCACGACCAGCCGGGTCCTGACCTGATCGCCCTCGGCCCACCGCACCTCGTACCCGGCCGTCCGCGAGCCCGCCCACGACACGCGCAGGCGTCCCGGCCCCGGGACCGCGCGCAGGTCGCGCGGCTGGTCGGGCACCCGTCCCGGCTCGGGCAGCAGAACCGTGTCGGCGGCGTACTTCGTCACCCGCACGATCGGAACCGACGGTGGAGGAGACGGCCGTTCGGCCTCGGGTTCGTCACTCGGAGTACGCAGAATGAGCACCGCGCCCCCGACCAGGGCGACGGCGCCCACCCAGCTGAGTACCTGCTTGCGGCTCGGCACTATCGCAGCGTATGGCCAGGACCCCGCCCGCTCGACCACCTGTCCGAACGATCCAAAACAGGGCCAACATCACCACACACTTTCGTTGCAGTCTGGTCACGAGCAGCCTAGGCGCGTGACTACACCTCGTTAGGTCACTACTTTCCGCCCCAACCCTCCAAAGGTATGAGGGCTAGGTTCGACATGCTGTACGGCATCGTCGGACAGAAGCGGAGAAGGGACATCACGTGCGAAACCAGACGGTGAAGGCCGGTGTGCTGGTCGCTGGCGCGTTGTTGCTCGCAGCCTGTGGCACCAACAAGACCGAGACCGGTGCAGGCGGGGGCAACCAGAGCTGCGACCAGAGCAAGGGCACCTTGGTCATCGGCGTCATCGCGCCGCAGTCCGGTGGTCTGTCCGCGCTTGGCCTCGGCATTAAGAACTCCGCGCAGCTCGCGGCCGATCAGGCCAACGAGAAGTGCGCTGTCAAGGGCTACAAGCTCGCTGTGCAGACCGAGGACGACCAGGCCACGGCTCAGGTCGGCGCGCAGGCCGCTACTCGGCTCTCCTCGAACGCGAACGTGGTCGGCGTCGTCGGAACGCTGAACTCCTCGGTCGCGCAGAGCGTGCAGCCGATTCTCAAGGGCAAGAACATCGTTCAGATCTCGCCCGCCAACACCAACCCGGCGCTGACCCGCGGCGCCGACTACGGCACCGCGCCCAAGCGCGCGTTCGAGACGTACTTCCGCGTCTGCGCCACTGACGACCTCCAGGGCCCGTTCGCGGCCAAGTACCTGGTCGGCAAGGCGGGCAAGAAGTCCATCGCGATCATCACCGACGGCAAGACCTACGGTGAGGGCCTCGCGGCGGAGTTCAAGAAGCAGGCCGAGAAGGACGGCGCCAAGATCGTGGCGTCGGCCAAGGTCGGCGAGAAGGACACCGACTTCGCGGGCGTCATCGCCACGATCAAGGGTTCCAACCCCGACGCCATCTACTACGGCGGCGAGTACCCGCAGGCGGGCCCGCTGTCGAAGCAGGCCAAGGACGCCGGTCTGAACGTCCCGGTCATGGGCGGCGACGGCATCTACGACCAGAAGTACATCGACCTCGGCGGTAAGGAAGGCGACCTGGCCACGTCGGTCGGCGCCCCCACCGACACCCTGCCCAGCGCGAAGGCGTTCATCGACGCGTACAAGGCCAAGGGCTTCAAGGACGACTTCAGCGCGTACGGCGCCTTCTCCTACGACGCCACCAACGCCATCATCGGCTCGCTCGCCAAGGCCGTCGAAGGCGGCGACTGGAGCGACTCGAAGCGCGCTGACGTGATCAAGAACGTCCAGTCCTACTCGGCTCAGGGCGCGACCGGTGACATCAAGTTCGACGAGTACGGCGACAGCACCAACAAGCTGCTCACCGTCTACAAGGTGTCGGCGGGCAAGTGGGTGGCCGACGAGACCGGAACGTTCGGCGGCTGATAGCTAAGTTCTGGTCCCAATAAGTCGGATGTGGCGGGGGTAGGCGAACATGCTTGCCCCCGCCGCTTTTGGAGGTAGACGTGGCCACGCTGCTACAGCAGCTCATTAACGGCCTCGTGCTGGGCGGTTTGATCGCGCTCATCGCGCTGGGCTACACGATGGTGTACGGCATTATCCAGTTGATCAACTTCGCCCACGGCGAGGTCTTCATGGTGGGCGGATTCGCATCCCTCGCCACCTATTCATACGTCCTTCCCGAGGGTCTCAAGAGCGACTGGTGGTTCGCGCTGCCGCTCATGGCGCTCGGTGGTGCGCTTGTCGCCGTGATACTCGCGGTGATCATGGAGCGGTTCGCCTACCGGCCGCTGCGCAACGCGCCGCGCCTGGCACCGCTGATCACCGCGCTCGGTGTCTCGGTGATCCTCAAGGAAGCGGTCCGCCTGTGGTACCCGGGCGCGACCGCACCGGTCCCCTTCCCCCGCATCTTCGTCGACAAGACGTTCAGCTTCGACGTCTTCGGCGGCTCCATCACGATCGGCTCGACGGCGCTGCTCATGATCGCCGTCTCGATCATCGGCGCGGTGATCCTGCAGACCTACATCACCAGGTCGCGGATGGGTCGCGCCATGCGAGCCACCGCGCAGGACCCGGACACCGCCCGGCTCATGGGCGTCAACCCGAACCGCACGATCGTGCTGACCTTCGTCATCGGCGCGGCACTGGCGGGTATCGCGGGTGTGCTGTACGGCATCCAGATCACCAACGTCGACACCGAGGTCGGGTTCCTCTACGGCATCTTCGCGTTCACCGCGGCGGTGCTGGGCGGCGTCGGTTCGATCAAGGGCGCCGTGATCGGCGGGTTCGCCATCGGTCTGGTCAAGACGCTGTCCGGCCAGTACATGTGGGGCGGCACGCAGTACGACCTGGTGTGGATCTTCGTCATCCTCATCGTCGTGCTGGTCTTCCGGCCGCAGGGCCTGTTCGGTGAGCCGGAAAGGGTGCGCGCGTGAGCCTCAATGAGCTTGTCAAGCCCTCGATGGCGCGACCCATGATCATCGCGGGTGGCGTTCTCGGGATCATCGCGGCGCTGCTGCCGTGGGCGACCTTCACCCTCAACGACGGTCCCTACCCGGACAAGGCGACGCTGCAGTTCTTCGACCTGCCGTTCGCGGTGAGCGGGTTCCGCCTGCACACCTTGATCCTCGGCGTGGCTCTGCTGGTCGTGACCTTCGCGCCGATCCCGGCTCGCACCCGGATCCAGCGCTCGCTGGGCTGGGGCCTGCTGGCCGTGGCCGCGGTGAACACCGCGTTCATCCTCGGCGACGGCGGCGGCTTCGGCGCGATCACCGCCGCCGAGGGCAATGTCGCTTTCGGCGGCATCGTGGGCATCATCGCCGCCGTGCTGGTCATCCTGGCCACCAAGGCGAGCACCGTCGAGCCGATCCCGCACTGGAACACCAAGGTCCCGACCCTGGTGGCCTACGTGGCGCTGATCGTGGCGTTCGTCGCCTTGCTGCTGGTCGTGGCGATGCTGCTCAACGCGGGTGGCCAGGGCGGTGTCGGCAACCCGTACGCGGGACCGATCTTCCTGTCACTGCTGGGCTTCCTCGCCGGTGCCCTGGGCGCGCTGCACGGGATCGGGCTCACCACCTGGATCTCCCGGCTCTCCGACGACCACAAGTGGTTCAGCATCATCGTGCTGCTGGCGTGCGCGCTGGCGCTGCCGTTCACCGAGGCGGGCACCGACTACTGGATGACCACCGCGGCCAACATCGGCATCTACGCCGCCACCGCGATCGGTCTGAACATCGTGGTCGGTCTCGCGGGTCTGCTCGACCTCGGTTATGTCGCGTTCCTGGGTATCGGCGCGTTCGTCGCGGCGAACTTCTCCGGGGCGGTCGCGGCCAAGGCGGGCATCGAGCTGCCGTTCGTGGTCGCGGCGATCATCGCCGCGATCGTGGCGGGCATCTTCGGCGCGGTGGTCGGCTCGCCGACGCTGCGCGTGCGCGGTGACTACCTGGCGATCGTGACGCTCGCCTTCGGTGAGATCTTCAAGAAGTCGGCGCAGAACGACATCGGCGGGCTCACCGGCGGCGCCAACGCCATCCCCGGCGTGCCGCCGATCAACTGGTTCGGCCAGTCCTTCGACGAGGGGCTGACCATCGGCTCGATCGAGCTGCCGTCCGGCGTCCTGTACTACGTGCTGATCATCGTGCTCGTCGCGCTGGTCATGGTCGTGTTCGCGAACCTGAAGAACTCGCGGATCGGCCGTGCCTGGATCGCGATCCGCGAGGACGAGGACGCGGCGCGGGCCATGGGCATCAAGACCGGCCAGGCCAAGATCCTCGCCTTCCTGATCGGTGCCACGCTGGCCGGTCTGGCGGGCGCGGTGTTCGCGCACAAGACGTCCACAGTGGCCTATGACAGCTTCCAGTTCATCGAGTCGGTGACGCTGCTGGCGGCGGTCATCCTGGGCGGCATGGGGTCGATCCCCGGTGCCGTGCTCGGTGCCGCGCTGCTGCTGGTGCTGCCGGAGAAACTGCGTGAGTTCTCCGACTACCGCCTGATCCTGTTCGGATTCGCGCTGGTGCTGATCATGCGCTTCCGGCCGCAGGGCCTGGTGCCCGACAAGCACCGGAGAGCGGAGTTGGCCAACGAGGGCGCCGAAGGCGTCCCCATCAGTGAACTCAACGTCACCGATGACACCCCGGGTGGCGCGAAAGCGGAGGTGGCCCGATGACGGCTCCAGTGTTGTCCGCCACCGACGTCTCGATGGTCTTCGGCGGTCTCACCGCCCTCAAGGACGTCAACATCGAGCTGCACGAGGGCCAGATCCTCGGGCTGATCGGCCCCAACGGCGCAGGCAAGACCACGTTCTTCAACTGCCTCACCGGTCTCTACACCCCGACCCGGGGCACGGTGAAGCTGCACGGGCGCACCCTGCCCAGCGACCCGGCCGCGGTGACGGTGGCCGGTGTGGCCCGCACGTTCCAGAACATCCGGCTGTTCCCCAGCATGACCGCGCTGGAGAACGTCCTGGTGGGACGGCACGCGCGGATGAAGCAGGGCCCGGTCGCGTCGCTGTTCCACGGCCCCGCCTTCAAGAAGGGCGAAGCCGCGGCCAAGGCGCGTGGGCTGGAGCTGCTCGAGTTCGTCGGACTGTCCGGTTTGGACGACGAGCTCGCGCGCAACCTGCCATACGGTGACCAGCGTCGGCTTGAGATCGCCCGCGCGCTGGCCACCGACCCGGCGGTGCTCCTGCTCGACGAGCCCACCGCGGGCATGAACCCGCAGGAGACCGAAGCGGCCCGCCAGCTGATCTTCGCGATCCGCGAGCTGGGCATCGCCGTGGTGGTCATCGAGCACGACACGAAGTTCATCTTCTCGCTGTGCGACCACGTGTCGGTCCTCGTGCAGGGCCAACTGCTGGTGGAGGGCGCGCCCGAGGTGGTCCGCGGCGATCCGCGGGTCATCGAGGCATACCTTGGCAAACCGCCGGAGGAAGTCCAGGCCGAGGTGCGCCAGTACGCGGAGGAATCCCCGGCTGAGCGCACATCGGTGATCGAGACGATTTCGGAGCGCACCCAGGTGATGGAGCCCATCCGCCGGGAAGAGGGAGGACAGCGGTGACCGCACTGCTCGAGGTACGCAACCTCAGCGTCGCCTACGGCGCCATCGAAGCCGTTCGCGACGTCTCGTTCTCCGTCGAAGAGGGCCAGATCGTCAGCCTCATCGGCAGCAACGGCGCGGGCAAGACCACCACGCTGCGCACCATCTCCGGTCTGCTCCGGCCCAAGGCGGGCGAGATCCTCTTCGAGGGGAGGTCGATCGCCAACGCGGCCGCGCACGAGATCCTGGAGAAGGGCGTGTCGCACTGTCCGGAGGGCCGCAGGCTCTTCGGCCGGATGACCGTCGAGGAGAACCTGCAACTCGGCGCCTACGTCCGCCGGGACAACGGCGTCGAGCAGGACATGCACCGGGTCTACGAGCTGTTCCCGGTCCTCGGTGAACGACGCAACCAGAAGGCGGGCCTGTTCTCCGGCGGTGAGCAGCAGATGCTCGCCATCGGCCGGGCGATGATGTCCAAGCCGCGACTGCTCATGCTCGACGAGCCCTCCATGGGCCTGTCGCCGATCATGACCCAGCGCATCTTCGACACCATTTCCGAGCTGCAGTCCCAGGGGACGACGATCCTCTTGGTCGAGCAGAACGCGCTGGCCGCCCTGGCCTTGTCCGACCGCGGCTACGTGGTCGACCTGGGCCGCACGACGCTGGAAGGCCAGGGTCACGACCTGCTGGCCGACACCCGCGTCCGCGCCGCCTACCTCGGCGAGGATTAGAGGTTTCAGATCGAGCGAAGGCCGCATCCCACGGGGTGCGGCCTTCGCCGTTTCATGTGCCGAAATCGTTCAGCCGATCGGTCCGGTTGCTGTTCATCGGCTGGTCCGGTGTCATGAGCACATGATCAGTAACCGGTTGCCCGCTCGGATGCGGGCCTTGGGTATGGAGTTGGCGGCAGCCCGTGTGTATGACGGGAAGACGACCAAGGAAGCGGCGAAGGGAATCGGGTCCTCGCCGACGACAGTTAATCGGACCGAGAACGCCAAGCGCGTCTCGCCGATCACGGATGTGGCGGGCCTGCTAGCGCTTTACGGGGTGACAGGGCCGGACAGGGAAAGAATCTTGGACCTCGCCCACAATCTGGAAGCCAGCGAATGGCTGGAGTCATGCGACCGGTTGCCCCGCCTGCTGCCTGCGCTGATGGCCTTCGAGTCGCGAGCGACCTCGCTACTTGACTTCGCGCCTGCCGAAGTGCCGGGTCTCTTTCAGACACCCGCCTACGCCAGGGCTATCCACGCTGCCTGTGGCATCACGGGTGCCGACCAAGACGCGATGGTCGAGGCTCGCCTGGACCGCCAGAATGTGCTGAGCAAGCGCACCGCGCCGACCTACACGGCAATCATTGATGAGGCCGCTTTGCGCAGGCCATTCGGTGGGGCAGAGGTGATGGCGCAGCAAATCCATTGGCTGATCGGGAAGGCGCAGCAGCCGAACATCAACCTTCGCGTGATCCCGTTCCGGCTCGGCGGATATCGGAACCCGGGTCAATTCGCGCTCATGGGGTTTCGCGGTGTCCCGCCGATCGTTTACGTGGAACATGAAGGCGCGTCGGGCTTCCTCGATGCGCCCTCAGACGCGGGGATGTTCCAAGATCTGGCTGCTAGGCTGGTCGAGTTCGCGTTGGGGTCCGCCGATTCGGTGAACTTTCTGACCAGGATGGCGGTCGACTACGAGTGGGGCTGAAACGGCATGCGCGCACAGTGGCGGAAGTCGAGCTTTAGCGGCGGCGGGCAGGCGAGCTGCGTTGAGGTCTCCTTCGCCACCACTGTGCGCGTGCGGGATTCCAAGAACCCCGATGGCGGCCTGCTCAGCGTGCCCCCGTTCGCCTGGTCGCCCGCTGTGCTCGCCGAACTGGCCGCGCGCCGCTGATCACGGCCAGCCCGGCGCCGACGGGTCGGCCTTCGCGAGGATGCCCCGGCACTTCTCCGTCGCCTGCTCCCGCACCCACCCGTCCCGCAGCACGCCTGCGTCCCGCTGGCGGATCGCCTCGTCGGCCAGTGGGATGAAAACCTCGTACTGGTCGCCCGTCAGCCCCATCGCCTGGTATTCGTAGGTGTCGGTGACGCCCGCGAGCTTCTGCCCGACCCAGTAGTCGAGCTGGTTCGCGCACACCGTCAGGGGATCCGGCGGGGGAGTCTCCGTCGTCGTCGGCGTGGACACCACAGTGGGGGAGCCGCAGGCGGTCAGTACCAGCGCCGCGGCAAGGGCGAGTCGTCTCATTTGTCGCCGGGGGCGCGGTCGAGCGCGACACACGTGAGGCGGGCGGTGCAGGTGCGCTTGCCCGTGTTGTCCTCGGTGATCACGATCTCGAAGGTCGACGTCGACCGGCCCACGTGCAGCGGCGTGCACACCGCGGTGACCAGGCCGTCGCGGGCCGCGCGGTGGTGGGTGCAGGACAGTTCCAGGCCGACGACCAGTTTGCCCTCCGGCGCGTTGAGCGCGGCGCCGATCGAGCCCAGGGTCTCGGCCAGCACCGCGTTGGCGCCACCGTGGAGCAGGCCGTAGGGCTGGAGGTTGCCCTTGACCGGCATGGTCGCCACGAGCCTGCTCGGTTCCCACTCGGTGACCTCGATGCCGAGCTTGTCGGCCAGCAGCTGGTCGGCGACCTCCGGGCGCAGGCCGGGAATCTTCGTCGGGTCGATCGTGCTCACGGAAAACCTCCGATGGGTGACGCATGGTCGACTGACCCCCACTCTGGGCGAGGCTGTCGGTGCCTCAGCCTAGACTCGCCGGGTGCCCGCGCAGACCGAAACCCGGACCAAGCCCGTCGCCACCACCGACACCCGTCGATTGCTTCTTATCGACGGCCACTCGATGGCTTACCGGGCGTTCTTCGCGCTGCCGAAGGAGAACTTCTCCACCGGCACCGGCCAGCACACCAACGCCGTCTACGGCTTCACCTCGATGCTGATCAACCTGCTGCGCGACGAGGCGCCGACGCACCTGGCGGTCTGCTTCGACGTCTCGCGCAAGACGTTCCGCACCGAGACCTACGCCGAGTACAAGGCCAACCGCAGCACCAGCCCCGACGAGTTCAAGGGCCAGGTCAGCCTCATCGAGGAAGTCCTGGCCGCGCTGAACATCCCGACGATGTCGAAGGACAACTACGAGGCCGACGACCTCATCGCCACGCTCACCACGCAGGCCGTGGCCGACGGGTTCGATGTCGCGATCTGTACCGGCGACCGTGACGCGCTGCAGCTGGTCAACGACAACGTCACCGTGCTCTACCCGGTGAAGGGCGTCTCCGAGCTGGCCCGGTTCACCCCGGAGGCGGTTCTCGCCAAGTACGGCGTGACCCCCACCCAGTACCCCGACTTCGCCGCGCTGCGGGGCGACCCGAGCGACAACCTGCCCAAGGTGCCCGGCGTCGGCGAGAAGACGATCACCAAGTGGATCCAGCAGTTCGGCTCGCTCAACGAGCTGATCGACCGGGTCGACGAGGTCAAGGGCAAGATCGGCGACTCGCTGCGGGAGAACCTGTCCAGCGTCATGCTCAACCGCCAGCTCACTGAGCTGGTCCGCGACGTGCCGCTGGAACTGGGTCCCGACGAGCTTGGCGTGCGCCCCTGGGACCGCGACGCCGTGCACCGGTTGTTCGACGAACTGGAGTTCCGCGTCCTGCGCGACCGGCTGTTCGCGACGCTGAGCAGCGCCGAGCCGGAGGCCGACGAGGGCTTCGAGGTCAGCGGCGGCGCGCTGGAGGCGGGCGCGCTGCCCGCGTGGCTGGTCAAGCACGCGCCGAAGGGCACCCGGATCGGCCTGTCGTTCCGCGACGTGGCAACCGGCGTGTCCGGGCAGGCGGTCGAGCTGCGCTCGGTGGCACTGTGCGACGCGGCGGGCCAAGGCGTCTACGTCGACGTCGCCACCCTCAACGAGGACGACGAGCGCGCCTTCCGCGACTGGCTCGCCGACCCGGACGTCCCCAAGCTCGCCCACGACGTCAAGCGCGCCTTGCACGCGCTGCGCCACCGCGGCTGGACCCTCGCGGGCCTGACCACCGATACCGCGCTCGCGGCCTACCTGGTCCGCCCTGGTCAGCGCACGTTCAGCCTCGACGACCTCGTCCTGCGCTACCTCAAGCGCGAACTGCGCGTCGAGGACGGCGACGGCGAGCAGCAGCTGTCCCTGCTGGACGAGGAAGGCGACGACGAGCGCAAGCTCGCCGCGGGCGAGATCCTGCGGGCCCGCGCCATCGCCGAACTCGCCGACGCCCTGGACACCGCGCTGCGCGACGCGGGCCAGTACTCGCTGCTGGGGGAGATGGAGCTGCCCCTGCTCCAGGTCCTCGCCGAGTTGGAGGCCGTCGGCATCGCCGTCGACACCGAGAAGCTGGGCACCCTGGAGTCGCACTTCGCCAACCGGGTCAGGGAGGCCGAGCAGGCCGCGTTCCAGGTCATCGGCAAGGAGATCAACCTGGGTTCGCCCAAGCAGCTCCAGGTGGTGCTGTTCGACGAGCTCGCGATGCCGAAGACGAAGAAGACCAAGACCGGCTACACGACCGACGCCGAGGCCCTGACCACCCTCTTCGCCCAGACCGAACACCCGTTCCTGGAACACCTGCTCGAACATCGCGACGCGATGCGCCTCAAGATCACCGTCGAGGGCTTGCTCAAGTCCGTCGCCGACGACGGCCGCATCCACACCACGTTCAACCAGACCATCGCGGCCACCGGCAGGCTCTCCTCGACCGAGCCGAACCTGCAGAACATCCCCATCCGCACCGAGGAAGGCCGCACCATCCGCGACGCCTTCATCGTCGGCCCGGACTGCGCGGAGCTGCTCACCGCCGACTACAGCCAGATCGAGATGCGGATCATGGCCCACCTGTCCGCCGACGCGGCCCTGATCGCCGCCTTCCAGTCCGGCCACGACTTCCACGCCGCCACCGCGGCGCGCGTGTTCGGGGTCGAGCCCGCCGCGGTCACCAGCGAACAGCGCGCCAAGATCAAGGCGATGAACTACGGGCTCGCCTACGGTCTGTCGGCCTACGGGCTCTCCCAGCAGCTGCGGATCTCCACCGAGGAGGCCCGCGGTCTGATGGACGAGTACTTCGCGGGCTTCGGCGGCGTCCGCGACTACCTCCAGGAGATCGTCGCCCAGGCCCGCAAGGACGGCTACACCGAGACCATCTTCGGCCGCCGCCGCTACCTCCCGGACCTGACCAGCGACAACCGCCAGCGCCGCGAGATGGCCGAACGCATGGCGCTCAACGCGCCCATCCAGGGCAGCGCCGCCGACATCATCAAGGTCGCGATGCTCGGCGTGCAAAAGGAACTCAGGTCATCGGGGCTGCGCAGCCGCATGCTGCTCCAGGTCCACGACGAGTTGGTCCTTGACGTGGCCAAGGGCGAACGGGAGCCGGTGGAGACCCTGGTCCGCACTCAGATGGGCGGCGCGTACCAGCTCCAGGTCCCGCTGGACGTCTCAGTCGGCTTCGGCCGCTCCTGGAACGAGGCCGCTCACTAGTACTTCCATCAGCGCGCCCAGGGTCGTCCAGTCGGCCCTGGGGTCGCTGACGAGGTCGCCGAGGCGCCAGACCTCGGGGTAGGTGCGCTCGCTGTGGCCGGGAACGCCGCGGGCGGCCGGGTCGATGCGGTCCAGTTCGTCGGCGGTCAGCTCCACCGAGAACAAGTGCTGCCGATGGGCGCTGAACGTCGCTGCGAGCTGGCGGGCGTGGTGGGCGCGGAACCGGTTCAACGGCAGGTCCAGCCCCGTCTCCTCGGCCAGTTCCAGCGCGGCGACCTCGACCGGCGGCATCGGGCGGTGGCTCGAACCGCTGGGCAGTTCGTGCACGAAGCCGTCGGGGGAGACGGTGGGGGAGCGGAACTCGCGGACCAGGACCACGCGAGTGTCCATCAACTCGGGCGCGCGGCGGTAGGCGAGGACCGCGGCGACGTCCGGGCGGGACAGGACGATCTCGTTGGTCTTCACCCGATCTTCGGCCGCGACATGGATTTGGGCGTGGAACGCCCACAGGAACACGATGTCCCGGTCCGGGCCGACCCGGAACGTCCACTCCAGACGGCCGCCGCGCAGGTCGTTGCCCGCCGCCTCGTGCGCGCGCAGCCAGTGCTGGAACGACGGGGTGCGCCACACCAGCAGCGGCACGTCGCGCGCGCCGCCGCGCCGGGACGCTCCGTCCTCAATGGACTTCATGGCCGCCGCGATCGTGTCCGGGAGGGTGTCCGACAGCGGGACGTGTGCCTCGCGGGCGTACTCGCGCTGGTAGCGCACGCGCTCGGCGTCGGGCGGGGTGCCCAGGACGACCCGGCCGCTGTCCTTCCACCGCCCGAACTCGTCGTTCGTCGTCAGCGCGGGCATCCCGGGGCCGCGGGCGATCCAGAACAGGACGACGTCGGCGCGGTCGCCCCAGTGGAGCTCCCACGTGCGCTGGTCGTCGTAGACCGGCCAGACCGCGCCGCGCGGCTCCGGGATGAACACCACCAGCTTGCCGGGGCGGTCCCACGTCCGCTCGATCTCGGCGAGCGCGGCGGGCCGCCACGAGGGCACCTCGGGTGATCGCGGTGTCGGTCCCGCGAGGAACAGGCTGGCCGTCCACTCGGCGGGCGGATCCTCGCCCGCGTGGACTCTGACGACTTCGCTCACTGGAACTCCCACGCGAGCCATCGAACTACGTCATCCGGTGGGTGTCCATGAAGTCGTAAAGACGCCCGATCACGTGCCAGGTTGCGCTGGTCGCCGAAGTCGAGCCGAACGTCGCAACTTGCCATGACCTTGGCAACCGCCGGACCGGTCCGGGCGTGTCCGTGCTGTCAGTCCACAAACCGCGCTGGGAGCGCGGACAGCACCTGGGGAGCTTCACATGTCTCGTCGCACTGTTCTCGGAATCGGCATCGCCGCCGCCGCGCTGACCGTCCTCGCGCCGGGGGCGCAGGCCGCCACCGTCGAAGGCGGCCTCAGCTTCGGCGGTCAGTCCTACGTCGCCAAGCCGGGCGGCACCGTCCCGCTCGACGGCTGGTGCACCGACCCCGCCTTCACCGCCGCGGTGATCACCTCGCCGGTGCTGAACTCGCTCACCATCGCGGCCAAGGACGGGGCAGACGGCAAGCGATCGTTCGCGGGCACCGGACACGTCAAGAAGTCCGCCAAGTCCGGCGTGTACCAGGTCGCCTTCACCTGCGGGGGCAAGAAGATCGAGAGCGTGCTCACCGTCCACGTGCCTGGCGCGAACGACAACATCAAGGTCGACCCAGGCCAGCTCAAGATCTTCCCCGGCAAGGCCGTCGCGGGCCACAAGGTCACGCTGTGGTGGCACGCCGCCAGCTGCGGCTCGGACGTCACCGTGACTGGTGTCCGCCTCGCGGGCGGCGCGCGGGCGGCGACGGTGATCGAGGACGAGATGCGGATGTCGGCGACGGCGATCGTGCCATCGGGCACCAAGCCCGGCACCCACACCGTCACCGTGTCGTGCGCGGGCGCGAAGCTGTCCGCCAAGCTGACCGTCGTCGCGCGCACCCCGGTCAAGGCTTCGGTCACGCCCAAGGGCGCGCCGGAGACCGGCGGCGGTCCGGTTTCGTGATGCGCCGCATCATCCTCGGGGCGCTGGCCGCGCTCTTGCTGATCGTGGCGGGCTGCGGCGGTGCTCCCGCGCCGCCGTCTCCCGCCGGGACGGTCACCTCGTCGGCGTCGGCCGAACAGGTGGTCGCCGAGGAGACCGACCGGGTCGCCGAACCAGCGTCCATCGAGATCCCGAAGATCGGCGCGGTGTCCACTGTGGTCTCACTGGGCCTGAACCCGGACGAGACCGTGCAGGTGCCACCGGTCGAGCAGCCGATGCAGGCGGGCTGGTACCAGCACGGGCCGCGGCCGGGGGAGATCGGCCCAGCGGTCGTGCTCGGCCACGTCGACGGCGGCGGGAAGCCGGGGATCTTCCACCGCCTGCGCGAACTGGCTCCCGGCGACGAAGTGGTCGTGACCCGCCAGGACGGCGGCGTCGCGGTGTTCGTGGTCCGGCTGGTCGAGCGCGTGGCCAAGACGGAGTTCCCGACCGAGAAGGTCTACGGCGAGACCGACGCGGCCGAACTGCGGCTGATCACCTGCGGCGGGTCGTTCGACCCGGCCGCCAAGAGCTACCGCGACAACGTCATCGTCTACGCGACGCTCGCGGAGTAGCCGCGCGGGTCCGCTCTCCTGGGGGTGGGCGGACCCGCGTGGTGATATCTGTCATCGCCGCGCCGCGGCGGAGCCGAACTACGCTGCCCGCCGTGGATGTCTACGAGGTAATCAACCGCCGCAGGGACGTGCGCGCGGAGTTCACCGGCGAACCGCTCGACGACACGGTGCTGCGACGCGTGCTCGGCGCCGCGCACGCCGCGCCGAGCGTCGGGATGAGCCAGCCGTGGGACTTCGTGGTCGTGCGCGACCCCGACACCCGCGCGGCCTTCCACCGGCACGTCCACGACGAGCGCGCCACCTACGCCGCGACCCTGAGCGGCGAGCGCGCGAAGACGTTCGAACGGATCAAGATCGACGGCATCCTGGAGTCGACCCTGTCCGTCGTGGTCACCTACGACCCCGACCGGGGTTCGCCGTCGGTGCTCGGCAGGCACGCCATCGCCGACGCGGGTCTGTACTCGGTGTGCTTGGCCATCCAGAACCTGTGGCTCGCCGCGACCGCCGAGGGACTGGGCGTGGGCTGGGTGAGTTTCTACCGCGAGGACTACTTGCGCGGCTTGCTGGGTATCCCCGGTTCCGTGCGACCGGTCGCCTGGCTCTGCCTGGGCCCGGTGGCGCGGCTGCACGAGGTGCCCGACCTCGAACGCCACGGCTGGCGCTCCCGGCTGCCGCTCGACGAGGTCGTCCACCACGAGCGGTACCCCACGCGCAGCGGTTAGCCTGAGGTTTCCCCGGAGGGAGACGGCCATGGCGATTCGGCGGGCACTCATCCTGGGCGGCACCGGCATGCTCACCCACTGCACGTCCGCCCTCATCGCCGAGGGCTGGCACGTGGTGGTCCCCAGCAGGCGATACGCCCCCCTGCCCGCCGAGGGCGGCGTCGGCCGGGCCTTGTGGGTCGAGGCGGACTGGTCGGATCCCGAAGACGTCGCCGCCCGCGCGGGCCGGGCCCTGGGCGGCGAAGCCGACCTATTGGTCGCGTGGGTCGACGGCCACTCCCGGGAACCGATCCTGCGCGCCGTCGTACCGCTGTTGTCGCCGGAAGCGCCGGTCGTGGAGGTGCACTCTGCGGCGGACCCGGTGCGGGGCACCCCGGACCCGGTCATCGACCACCCGACGCAGCAGGTGGTCCTGGGCACCATGACCGAACGCGGAGCCTCCCGCTGGCTGACCCAGCAGGAGATAGCCGAAAGCGTGCTGGACGCCGTCCGCCGAGGCCTCGCGGGGCGCGCCCCCGGCGTCCACCAGATCGGTGTGGCCCGCGTCGGCTAAGTGCCGCGCAGCCCGCGTAAGAGCAGCAGCACCGAGTCGCGGACCTCGGCGCGGGACTGCTCCGGGGTGAAGACCTGCCAGTCCAGCGCGACCACCAGCACCGTCCCGAACAGCGCCGAAGAAGCTGTGGGCACCCGAACCCCGTCCGGCAGTTCGCCCAAGTCGCCGAGCCGCTGCAACTGCGCTCGGATGATCGACGTCACCTGCTCCCGGACCAGCGACAGCGTCTGCTGCCACTGCCCAGGCGTCCGCCACAGTTCGCTGACCAGGAGTTGGGCGAAGGTCGGATAGTCCGCGCAGAATCCCAGCATCCCGTCAACCAGGTGCGCGACGGTGTCGGCCGCGTCGAGGGACTCCGCGCCGCGGATCCGTTCGGCCAGCAGGTCGACACCGAAGCGGAGCAGGGCCTCGATCAGGCCGTCCTTGCTGCCGAAGTTGTAGTAGACCGTTCCCTTCGCCACCCCGGCCTCGGCGGCGATCTCGTCCACCGTCAGCCCACCGACGCCGCGCGTGCCGACCAGGCGCAAGGTGGCCTCGAAGAGCTTGCGCTTGGTGACGTCCGTGCGGGCGGGCCGGTTGGTCACAGGACCAGTTCCGGGCGCAGCCGCGTCGCCGTCCACACTCGATTCCGCCGTGCGGCCACAGTGGACACCGCGAGCCCTCCGATCAGGTACGCCGCCAACACCGCAACATCGACAACGACGCCCGACGGTGGACCGCCATACATCAGGTGTCGCAGACCGTCGACCACGTAGCCCATGGGCAGCGCCTTGTGCAGGGGGTAGAGCGCCTCGGGCAGAGTCTGCCAGGGGAAGGTGCCGCCCGCGCTGATCAACTGCAAGATCAGCACCACGAGTGCGATGAACTTGCCCACCGCGCCGAAATACGCGTTGAGCGCGTGCACGATCGCGATGAACGCCATCGACGTGAGCATCAGGAAGCCGAGGGTGGCCAGCGGCCGGGCCGGATGGATGCCGATCAGCGTCGTCACCGCCGCGAACATCAGCGTGACCTGGGCCAATCCGAGCAGCGCGGCGGGCAGCCACCCCGCGATCGCGGTCGGCAGCGCGGGATACCCAGCGGCCAGTGCGCGCGGCGACAGTGGGCGCAGCAGCAGGAACAGCACGAACGCGCCGATCCACGCCGCCAGCCCCAGGAAGAACGGGGCCAAACCCGCACCGTAGGAGCCCGCGCCGTTCTCGCCGACCGCGCGGATCGCCACCGGGTCGCCTATGGTGCGCGCCGTGGCGTCGCGGGTGGCGTCGTCGGGGTGGGGGATCGAGCCGAGGCCCGCGGTGAGGCCGTCCCGCAGCCGCGTCGAGCCGTCGGCCAACGCACGAGTGCCGTCGGCGAGTTGGGACGCGCCGTCGGCCGCGGTGCGTTCACCGTCGCGCAGGGTCGCGGCGCCGTCGCGGAGCTGGGCCGAGCCGTCGGCCAGTTGCTTGGCTCCAGTCGCGGCCTTGCCGATTCCCTCAGTGAGCGCGGGTGTCGCCGCGGCGAGTGTCTCCGCGCCGTCGGCCACCTGGTCGGCGCCGTTGGCCAGCGTGCGGAGCTGAGTCGACGCGGTCCGCACGCGGGTGTTCGCCGCGTCGACCGGCGCGCGTAGCCCGTGCAACTCGGTGATCGCCTGGGTCACCTGCGCCTCGGACAAGCCCAGCGACCGCAGCCGGTCGGTCAGCCGCGACTCGGCGCCGTCGAGCTGGTCCACCACGCCCTGCGCGGCGCCCGCGACCTCTTCGCCCTTGGCCGCGACCTGCTCGTTGCCGTCGGCGACCTGGCGGGCGCCGGTCGCCAGCTTCGAGGTCTGCGCGGGCAGGTCCTTGGTCTTGTCCTGCAGCGTGCCGAGACCGGACGACAGCTCCGTCGCGCCGGTCGCCGCGCTCGCGGTGCCGTCGGCCAGCCGCTGCGCGCCGTCGAGGAGCTGCCGCGTGCCGTCGGCGAGCTTGGTCGCGCCCGTGTTCGCCTGGTTCGCGCCATCGGTGAGCCGCGCGGCGCCGTCGGCGGCCTCCCGCGTGCGCTGGTAGACCGTGCCGAACCCGATCAGGAACTTCTCGGCCGCCTCCTGCCCGACCTCCGTGGCCACCGACCGCCGCACCTCGCTGACCACCCGGTCGGCGATCGTGCCGACGAGATAGTTGTTGGCGTCGTTGGTGGTCACCGTCATCAGCCCCTGCCGCGGCGTGAAGTCCGAAGTGGACGTCAGCGCGGCGGAGAAGTCGGCGGGCAGCGTCAAGGAGAAGGTGTACCGGCCGTCGCGCACCCCGGCCTCGGCGTCGGCGGCGCTCACCTCGTGCCACTCGAACGCGCCGGACTCCTTGAGCTTGTCGGCGACCTTGCGGCCTGCGTTGAGCCGGGTGCCGTCAGCGGTCGCCACGCCGGTGTCGGACATGACCAGCGCGGCCGGGATGTGGTCGAGCCGGTCGTACGGGTCGGCGTTGGCGTAGAGGTAGAGCGAGCCGTAGAGCAGCGGGACCAGCACCAGGGCGAGCACGGCGAGCTTGGGCAGCCTGCCCGAGGTGACCCGGCGCAATTCGGTCAACGCGAGGCGCACGGTGTTCACGACAGCATCTCCAGGGGCGCGGGTTGGAAGTGCTCGCCGAGGCGGGCCGGGACAAGGGGGAGCCGCTCGGCGGCCGCGGTGCCGCAGAGCACGACGACCGCGCGTCCAGCCTGGGCTTGGGCGAGCGCGGTGGGCCACCAGTCAGCGGTGTCGGCGGTGTGCCGATCGGGCGTGTCGAGGACGAGCAGATCGGTCCCCGGTTTCGCCAGGTCGGCCAGCAGCGCGGTCCGCACGGCGGGCGCCACCGATTCGAACCGATCGCGCGGGTCGAGGCCGTACCGGTCGAGCAACAGCCGGTGCGACTTGCGCCCGCGCACCCGGCTCAGCGCCAGCTCCTCGGTGATCACGTCGCCCACCGACAGCCCAGGTTCCGGCTCCGTCACCCCGGGGGCGTCGATCAGGACCGAGCGTTTGCGCAGCTCAGCGCCCTTTGGTGCGATCGACCCAGCGGATGGGGCGATCCGGCCGGTCAGCGCGAGCCCGAAGGCGGTGTGCCCGGCGTACGGGTCGCCCGCCACCACGGCCAACTCACCCGGCCCGACCCGCAACGAGGTCGCCGCGAGCAACGGCCCGTGCGTGCCGGTGACCGCGACACGATCGGCGACGACCTCCATGGGACCTCCATTTGAACTGACTGGTCAGTCTAAATAGTGGCACGCATGGTTGGGTTGGGCAACGTGAGTGCAACCTCCATCGGTAGGCCGACAGGCGGTCCTAGCCCATGTCGAGCGTCATCGTGGCACTGAGTCGGCGTCCGGCCGGTATGCCCGCACGAGGAGGGTGCCGCGTTGATCTTCGGCGGTGGTCGGCGAGGCGACAGTGTTTGCGGTCGCCCGCTCGAATCCGCTGGCGAGCAACTTGTTCACCCACAGTTCGGCAGACAGGTGGTGCTGAGTGATCACCCGGTTGACTGACTGCCCGGCGGCGCAGGCGGGCAGGTGTGAGAACACCAGCACCCCGCCCGGCACAAGTGCGTCGCGCACGCGGGGCAGGAGCAGCTTAGGGTCGGTGAACCAGAGCGCGCCGAAGATCGAGTAAACGATGTCAAAGCCGCCAAGGTTGGCGGCGAGGTAGTCGGCTGCGTCAGCGGTGACGAAGTCGACGCCTGAAAGATGCCCCCAGACTGTGGTCGCAACGGCCGTCCGGCTGGGGGCGATGTCTACCCCCACCCCCGTGGCCCCGAGACTGACCAGGTGCGCGAGGTTGTCGCCGGAACCCGAGCCCAACTCGACCACTCGCTTGCCGTCGACCAAGCCGAGGACGGACTCGTCAGGACCGTGGTCCGGGTACTGGGTCCAGTTCAGCCAGCTAGTGGCTCCAGCCGCGTTCGCGGCCCGGCGCGGGGTGGCCCTCTGGGCGAAGCGGTCCCATGCCTGGGTCGGAGTGACCATAGTTTGCCTTCCTGACGTTTCTCACCCCCGCGCCCCTGTGACGGGGCGCGGGGGCGAAGGTACGGCCAACTACTTCTTTGGGCTGTTCGAGCAGCAGGCGTAGCACTGGTGGCAATCCACGTCTTGGGCGTTCCACAACTCAGTGTCCAGCGGAAACCCGGCGGCGCGGATGGTCTCGATGGTGTGGTGTAGAACCTTTGGCTGACTGCCCCGTTCCTCCGGGAGGTGTGGCACGTGGTGCAGGTACCGTCCAGCGTGTTCCATGCAGAAGTCCACGTAGCGGGGCGTGTCCAGCACGAACGAGTGGACGCCTTTGTCGACCTGTGGAGTTGGCCCCATCGGCGTCCGCGGCTTCTCTGCCGTCGTGACGAGATAGGCGATCGTCTGTCCGAATGTGCGTTCGGCCAAGTCACGGTCGAAGTCGTGGTCGCGCATGATCAGCCGAACCTCACGATCCCATACTTCGGCGGTCACGTAGTCGCGCGGGTCTCGCACGATGACCGGTACTGCCGGCTCCACGGTGGCTGTCACTGATCCTCCAATCGTCACTCCGCACCGGACGGCACGGAGTTCATGGTGATCAGCGTCGGTGCGCGACGCTGTGAACGGGAGCGCAGATCAAGTGGCATCCGGGGGCATCGCGGGGCAAATCGGGGCGCTGACGCTCCGAACTTGCTCGGTTACACTCGGCAGGTGTTCGAGCCCAACACCCAGCTCCGCGCCGCGCGCGAACGAACCCCGTCGCGGCGGGTCTCGGGCGAGCCGATGAGCCGCGCGGAGCTGGCTGAGGCGGTCAACGCCTGGCTGTGGGAAACCACCGGTGAGCGGTTCGACCTCGACGCCCGCGCCGTCGCACGGTGGGAACGCGGCGCGGTGCGCTGGCCCGGCGCGTACTACCGGTCGGCGCTGCGGCAAGTGCTTGGCGCACTCGACGATGCGGCCCTTGGGTTCTTCACGACCGCGAGCCGTCCGGCAATATGGGCTGTCGATTCCTTCGCGCGGCCCAGTACGTGGGATGCCGCATCGGCGGTAGAACTGGCGATCGCACTCACCCAGGATGACCTGATGCCGCCCAACCGCCGCTCAGTACTCACAAATGCCGTGACCGTGACCGGGACCGCTTTGCTCGCCGAACTGGAACCGTTCCTACGGCTGGTCAGGGCGGCAGGCGGCTCGGCGCACGGAAGCGCGTTCACCGTGTGCGAGTTGGAGGGTGCCGAGCACCTCACCGCCAACCTGCGCGCCTGGCACAGCGGCAACGGTGCGCTCGCCCGTTCGGCAGTCGTGGCCCAGCTGAAAGCCCACATCAGCCGGTTGCGCGGTGCTCCGCAAGGAACACCGGAAACGGTGCGCGCGTTCCGCGTCGGTGCTGAATTGGCGGATATCGCGGCATCGATGGCCTGGGACGGGGGCGAACACGCACCAGCGCAGCGGTACTTCATCTTGTCTGCCCAACTCGCCCACGTAGCTGGTGATGACGCACTCGCCGCGGTCGCATTGTCGTCGCTGGCACGACAGTGCTTCGACCTCGGCCGACCGGACGACGGTCTGGAGGTGGTACAGCTCGCCCAGTACGCGACACGGCGTTGCGGAACGCCACGGTTGCGGGCGGCGCTTGCTACCCGTGAGGCATGGGCGTACGCGCAACGCGGGGATGTCCGGGCGTTCACGCGCACAGTCGCTCTGGCGGAGGATCACCACGGGGAGGGTGTGTATGAGGGCGACAGCAACCTCCCGACTGTGCGAGGGCTCGACGCAGCCGAGTTGGCCGGTGTCATCGGCGCACGCTTCCGCGACCTAGCCCAACACGACAGGCGATACGTCCACGCCGCACAGGAACACATTGGCCGCGCACTGGAACTGCGCCATCCCAGCAAGACCCGCAACCGCGCGTTCGACATGATCGGCTTGGCCCGCACGCACCTGATCAGCGGCGACGCCAACGAGGCCGCTGAATTGATCGACCAAGTGCTCCCGCTGGCCGAATCGTGGGCATCCGGGCGGGTCGGTGCGAAACTGCGCGACTTTCACCGGGAGTCCGCGCCGTACGCCGTCGTGCCTGCGATGCGCAACGCCAGGGATGGAATTGCCGACCTGGTTGGCAGTCAGGGTCGTGACCACGGAAAGAACTAGCGGCTGATTCAGCTGCGCGACAAACTGCGCCTGAAGGCGAAAGCAACGGCGCGAAGATGATCGAACCAGTTCGTGAGCCCTGACGGAGAGGACTTCCGCACGTGCGCATCGGCATCACCGGACACAGCAACCTCAGCGACGACACCGTGCCACTCGTCGCCGAAGAGATCCGCGCGGCGCTGAGCTCGTACGTCGGCCCCGGCCTTGTGGGCGTGACGTGCCTGGCGCGCGGTGCGGACCAAGTGTTCGCCCGCGTCGTGCTGGACATGGGCGGCGCTGTCGAAGTGGTCCTGCCTGCCGCCGACTACCGCGACCGCAAGGTCAAGCCCGACAACTCGGCCGACTTCGATGACCTGGTAGGCAAAGCGACGACGGTCCGCGTGATGCCGTTCGCGGAGTCCAACCGCGATGCCTACATGGCGGCGAGCGAGTGCGTGCTCGACAACGTGGACGCAATGGTCGCTGTGTGGGACGGTGGTCCCTCCGGCGGGTACGGCGGGACCGCCGACGTTGTGGACGCGGCTCGCGCGCGCGGTCTTGTCGTGACGGTCGTTTGGCCCGATGGGGCACGGCGCGGGTGAACTGGTCATTTCTCGGACTCGCCAGCAGAGACCGCTCAGCGTAGCGCTGACGCCGGGCGGATCTCCCAGACTGTCCACAAGGGACGGTAACCCTGGCGGGACCAGAACGCGGGGGACACCGGATTCGGCGGGTTGTAATAGAGGAACGCCCCGACCGACGGCTCACCCAGCAGTTCCGCGTGCACGACATCCATCAGCGCCCGGCCGACCCCCGTCCCCCGCGCGTCCGCGCGGACCGACAGGCAGTTCACGTACCCCCACCGCCCGTGGCGCACCCGCGTCTCCGCCCACGAGCCGGGGACCGAGTCGGTATGCCAGCCCTCGGCATGCCCGACCACCCTGCCGTCGCGCTCGGCGATCCACACCGGGTCGCCTTGGAGCAGATGTGTGCTCAGCGCGGCTCGTTTGATCGCTGGGGCGTTCGGGCGCAGGAACGCGCCGCCGACCTGGTGGGAGTAGGTCAGTTCGGCCATGGCCGACTCCGTCAGGGCGGGCAGGTCGGCTGTTCCGGCCCGACGGATCGACAGGCCGGGCACCTCCGCGACCGGACCGGCGTGGGCGGTGCGCGCGGCGAGCACGGACAGGGGGACCAAGCCGTGCGCCAGCAGCGCCCGGGCCGCTCGGATGTCCCGGCTGGGCCAGATGACGACGAAACTGGAGTCCGCCGCGTCCCGCAGCGTGGGCCGCGCGGCACGCAGGAGAGGGTCCAAGTCGTCGGTGTCGCCCATGATCGGGTGGAGTTCGGTGACGTCCATGGCCGACCACAGGGTCTGTGGGGTTCCGGGTTCCAGCAGGGTGCGGACGAGCACGCCCACGGCCGGGGAGCCGTCGGGCTGGACCACCTCGCCCGCGGGCGGCTCGACCGCGGACGGCAGCAGAGGGTCCAGGCAGGCGAACCAGGCTGACTGGGCGCGCAGAAGCGCCGCTGTCACCGGCGGCACCGGAAGATCGCGGTCCCGGGGAACCGTTCCCCGCGCAGCGGGCTCCACTGGCCCCACTCCTGGGTGTGGCCCTCCGGCCACTCGGGCTCGACCAGATCGAACAGGGTGAACCCGGCGCCGGACAGCGCGCGCACATAGTCACCGAGCGTGCGGTGGTGCTCGACGTAGGTGGGTGTGCCGGAGGCGTCGACTTCCACATACGGCGTGCGGTCGAAATACGAGCCCGTGACCCGCAGGCCGTCCGGACCCGGATCGTCGGGGAAGATCCACCGCATCGGGTGGGTCACCGCGAACGTCCACGTCCCGCCCGGCCGCAGCACCCGCGCGACCTCACTGAACACCGCGCCGACGTCGGCGACGAACGGGACCGCGCCGAACGCCGAGCAGGCCAGGTCGAACGAGCCGTCGGCGAACGGCAGCCGCTCGGCGTTTCCCCTGATCAGCGGCACCGTGATGCCGGTGGCGACGTTCGCGGCGGCGGCATAGCGCAGCATCCCGGTCGACAGGTCCAGCCCGACCACCCGCGCGCCCTCGGCGGCCAGCCAGCGCGCACACGGCGCCGAGCCGCAGCCGACCTCCAGCACGTCCCGCCCGGCGACGTCGCCGAGCAGGCGGGCGTCCTCCTCGCGCAGGGCCTCCGGGCACCAGACGAAGTCGGCGACGCCGAGGAACTCACCGTGTTCGGCGTGGTAGTCGTCGGCGTCGGCGTCCCACCACGCGATGTTCGCGGCGACGGATTCGGCCGAGCCCACCGGCACCCGGGCGACACCGGTCGTGCCTAGGGCTTTCTCGGCGCTGGGGTTGGCCATCGTGACATCCTGTCACCAGGGCGGAGTCCGCATTCTCGGACCTACCCCGGGTTTGCTCGGCCGTCGAGCGGCCGCGTAGGATACCGGCGCGCAGTGGTATCGCGCTGACTTGGGTTTCGCCTCGCTGGGAATCATGCTTGGGTCGCGCGGCGTTCCAGTGCACAGAAGCCACGCCATACCCGCTAGACACCCAGCCACGCACCGCAACCCAATCCGTACCGGAGCCACCTACCTAATGTCCACCGACACCACCATTGTCCCGGCTGTCACCGCGCCGAAGCAGCAGGTCGCCATCAACGACTTCGCCTCTGAGGAGGAATTCCTCGCCGCTATCGACGCGACGATCAAGTACTTCAACGATGGCGACATCGTCGAGGGCACGATTGTCAAGGTCGACCGGGACGAGGTCCTGCTCGACATCGGCTACAAGACCGAGGGCGTCATCCCCTCGCGTGAGTTGTCGATCAAGCATGATGTCGATCCCGCCGATGTGGTCAAGGTCGGCGATGAGGTCGAGGCCCTGGTTCTCCAGAAGGAGGACAAGGAGGGCCGCCTGATCCTGTCCAAGAAGCGCGCTCAGTACGAGCGGGCCTGGGGCACGATCGAGGCGCTCAAGGAGTCGGACGAGCCGGTCAAGGGCACGGTCATCGAGGTCGTCAAGGGTGGCCTCATCCTCGACATCGGCCTGCGTGGCTTCCTCCCGGCTTCGCTGGTGGAGATGCGCCGCGTGCGCGACCTGCAGCCGTATGTGGGCCGCGAGCTCGAGGCGAAGATCATCGAGCTGGACAAGAACCGCAACAACGTGGTCCTTTCGCGCCGCGCGTGGCTGGAGCAGACCCAGTCCGAGGTGCGCAGCGAGTTCCTCAACCAGCTGCAGAAGGGCCAGGTCCGCAAGGGCGTCGTGTCCTCGATCGTCAACTTCGGTGCGTTCGTGGACCTCGGTGGCGTCGACGGCCTGGTGCACGTCTCGGAGCTGTCCTGGAAGCACATCGACCACCCGTCGGAGGTTGTCGAGGTCGGCCAGGAAGTCACCGTCGAGGTCCTCGACGTCGACATGGAGCGCGAGCGCGTGTCGCTCTCGCTCAAGGCGACGCAGGAAGACCCGTGGCGCCAGTTCGCCCGCACCCACGCGATCGGCCAGATCGTGCCGGGCAAGGTCACCAAGCTGGTTCCGTTCGGCGCGTTCGTCCGGGTGGACGAGGGCATCGAGGGCCTGGTGCACATCTCCGAGCTGGCCGAGCGCCACGTGGAGATCCCCGAGCAGGTCGTGCAGGTCGGCAACGACGTCATGGTCAAGGTCATCGACATCGACCTGGAGCGTCGCCGGATCTCGCTGTCGCTCAAGCAGGCCAACGAGGGCTTCACCGCCGACACCGAGTTCGACCCGACTCAGTACGGCATGGCCGCGGAGTACGACGCCGAGGGTAACTACATCTACCCCGAGGGCTTCGACCCCGACACCCAGGAATGGCAGGAAGGCTTCGAGAAGCAGCGTGAGGAGTGGGAGCGTCAGTACGCCGACGCCCACACTCGTTACGAGCAGCACATGAAGCAGATCGTCAAGGCCGCCGAGGCCGACGCCGAGGCCGCCGAGGCGGGCGAAGGCGCCGCCGCGGCCGCTGGTGGCGAGCAGAACTACTCCTCCACCGGTGGCGGCGACAAGCCCGCCCAGAGTGGCGGCACCCTCGCCAGCGACGAGCAGCTCGCCGCACTGCGCGAGAAGCTGTCTGGCGGCGTGTGAGCTAGCCGCTGAGATTCACCCGAGGGCCCCACACCATCACGGTGTGGGGCCCTCGGGTATTTCACTGTCCTTTTTGTAACGCTTCCGGGTGTAAGAGAGACCCTCATTGGGTGACTCGCGTCACAGACCTTTGGAGGGAGCTCGATGTCGATCCGCGCCCACAAGCGGACATGGCTGAGCCTGCTGGCCGTCGGGGCGCTTGTCGCCTCCGTGACGGCCGCTGGTCCCGCCGCCGCCGACCCGAACAACAACTCACCCCAGAAGCTGACCAAGGCCGTCACGGTCGAGGGCGTCCTGGAACACCTGCGAGCGCTGCAGGCGATCTCCGACGCCAACGGCGGCGACCGTGCCGCGGGCAGGCCCGGCTACGCCGCGTCGGTCGACTACATCGTCGACCGGCTCACCGCCGCCGGGTACGCCCCGACCGTCCAGGCCTTCGAGTTCCCCTACTTCGAGGAGAACTCCGAGCTGGTGCAGCTCAGTCCCACCCCGATCAGCTACGTGGACGGCACCGACTTCAACCGCAACGGCTTCGTGCCGACGTTCATCGGTCAGGCGACCGGTACGGTGACCCCGGTTGACGTGGTCCTGCCGCCGCCTCCAGCGCCGAACTCCAACTCCAGTGGCTGCGAGGCCGCCGACTTCGCAGGCTTCCCCGCGGGCAACGTCGCGCTGCTGCAACGCGGGACCTGCGGGTTCAGCGTCAAGACGCTCAACGCGCAAGCCGCGGGCGCCTCAGCGGTGATCCTGTTCAATGAGGGCCAGCCTGGTCGCACCGGCCTGGTCACGCCGATCGGTGCCACGCCCGGCCTGGCGATCCCCGTCGTGTTCGCGACCTTCGCCACCGGCAACGCGCTCGCCGCACCCGGCCCGCGCACGGTCCGGGTGAAGGTCGACTTCCTGTCCGAGACCCGCACGTCGTGGAACGTCTTCGCCGAGAGCGACGAGGGCAACCCGAACAACGTGGTCATGGCGGGCGCGCACCTCGACGGTGTCCAGGACGGCCCGGCCATCAACGACAACGGCACCGGGTCCGCGGCCATCCTTGAGGTCGCCGAGCAGATGTCGAAGGTCAAGCCCAACGCCAAGGTCCGGTTCGCGTGGTGGGGTGCTGAGGAGGAAGGTCTCCTGGGCTCCGAGCACTACATCGATACCCTGCCGCAGGCCGAGCAGGACAAGATCGCGCTGTACCTGAACTTCGACATGGTCGGCTCGCCGAACTACTTCTTCGGCATCTACGACGGCGACAACTCCGGTGGCACCGCGCCGCCCGGGTTCATCCCGCCGGGGTCGGCGCAGATCGAGGACGTCTTCGAGAAGTTCTACGCCGACCGAGGGCTGCCCAAGGACGACACGGAGTTCTCCGGTCGGTCGGACTACGGGCCGTTCATCGCCGTCGGCATCCCGGCTGGCGGGTTGTTCACCGGCGCCGAGGGCGTGAAGACGGCCGCGCAGGCCGGGCGGTACGGCGGTGTCGCGGGCGCGGCCTACGACCCGTGCTACCACCAGCCGTGCGACAGCTTCACCCCTGTCGCCGACGGTGCCAACGCCGCGCTGTACGCGCAGCTGAACGCGCTGTACGACCTCGACGGCAACGTGAACGTGCACGCACTCGACGTCAACGCGGACGCGATCGCCACCGCGGTGATCACCTTCGCGTTCGACACCTCGACGGTCAACGGGGTCCGCGCGCCGGGCAAGTCCCACGGCGCGGGCAACAGCGAACACGCGGGGGCGGCCTCCTGACGTGAAACCCCGGATCGTCAACTTAAGATTGACGATCCGGGGTGCGTCAATCTACAGTTGACGCATGGAACAACCACGACTCGATGACCTGATCAGCACCATTCGCGCGGCGTATTCCGACGACAGCCCGCTGGACCAGCTCTCCGCGGCCGTCCTCACCGCTCAACACCTCGGCGAACTCGCCGACCACCTCATCGGCCACTTCGTCGACCAGGCCCGCCGCTCCGGCGCGTCCTGGACCGACATCGGACAGAGCATGGGGGTGACCAAGCAGGCCGCGCAGCAGCGGTCGGTCCCCAAGGACGACCCGAACATGTTCACCCGCTACACGGAGAAGGCGCGCGCGGTCGTCGTCACCGCGCAGGAAGAGGCGCGCGCTGCCCATCACCCCAAGATCCAGCCGGAGCACCTGGTCCTCGGCCTGCTCGCGGCCCCGACCAGCATGGCGATGGTCGCCCTGGCCGAGCAGGGATTCGACGCGGACAAGATCCGGGCCGCCCTGGTGTTCCCCGAGTCAGGGGCGGACGATCCCGGCCCGTTGGTCCCGTTCGCGCCTGCGGGCAAGAAGGCCATGGAGCTGTCGGTCCGGGAGGCGCTGCGGCTGGGCCACAACTACATCGGCACCGAGCACCAGCTGCTGGCGCTGTTCGAACTGGACGATTCCCCGCTCGCGACGCTGGACATCGATCGGGACAAGGTGGAGAAGTTCATCCTCGACATGCTGGCGAAGCTCAGCCAATAGCGGGGGCCCACGCGCGTTCCATGGCGGCGGCCACGGCGCGGCGGCGCAGCCCGGCGAGGCTGTGGCGGGCGGGGAGCAGCAGCGTCGACCACCACGTCCTGCGGTACTCGGTGAGCGCGTCGGCTACGGAAGCGTGCGCCATGCAGTGCACCAGCCCGGGCGTGCCGAGCCGATGCCGTCCAGGATGCCGGGCGCCGCGCATCGGTCCTCCGTGTGGGTGACGGTGTTGCGGGCCACCGTAGCCACTCACCGTGTGCGAACGCCGGAATTCGCCGGGCGTGTCGCCACTATCCGGGGACGGGACGCCGCCGGTTGCGGGCTCTGAAGGCGCGCACTTTGCGGAAGGTCCACACCGCCATGAACGCCAGGGCGATCAGGAACGCGATCACCAGGATCGGCAGGAAGATCGCCACGAAGCTCAACCCGACCGAACCGGCGTCCTCGACCGCGCTGACCACGGGCCCGCCCGCGCCCACGGTCGTCGCGTTGATCACCGGCCGGGCGGTGGACTTCATGACGTGCACGATCAGCGCGATGACGATGCCGAGCAGCCAGCCGACCCACGGGTGTTCACTCATCCAGGTCGAGTTGTCGATCTCCGAGGCGGCCTGGGTCGCGCTGAAGACGATGCCGCCGGAGGCCGGGCGGATGGCGGTCTGGATGGTGTCGTTGACGCTGTCGACCACCGGCACCTTGTCCAGCACGAACTCGGCGGCCAGCAGCACGCCGACGACACCGAGCACCCAGCCGTTGCCCAGCCAGGCGAAGTCCTTGGGCAGGTGGACGGCGTCGGTGAAGTTCGACAGCAGTCCGACGATCAGGATCGGGATGTAGGCGTTGAGCCCCGCGGCGGCCGAGAGACCCATTCCTGTCAGCGCCGCCAGCATGAGATGGATCGTAAGGCGCCTGACAGACTGTCGGCATGTTGAAGGTCGGCCTCACCGGTGGAATCGGATCCGGCAAGTCCACTGTGGCCGGTCGGCTGGCCGAGCACGGCGCCTGGGTCATCGATTCGGACAAGATCGCCCGCGAGGTGGTCGAGCCGGGCACCGACGGCCTGGTCGAGCTGGCGGCGGCCTTCGGCAAAGGCATCTTGACCACCGACGGAACGCTCGACCGGGCCGGGCTGGCCAAGATCGCGTTCGCCGACGCGGACTCGCGTGGGCTGCTGAACTCGATCGTGCACCCCAAGATCGGCGCGCGGACCGCGGAGCTGCTCGCCGCCGCGCCCGCCGACGCGGTGGTCGTGCACGACATCCCGCTGCTGGTCGAGGGTGGACTCGCGGCCGCCTATCACCTCGTGGTGATCGTGGACGCGCCCGTGGAGGTGCGAGTCCACCGACTGGTGCACTCGCGTGGACTGGCCGAGGCCGACGCTCGGGCCCGCGTGGCCGCGCAGGCCACCGAGGCGGCCCGCCGCGCGGTGGCGGACGTGTGGCTGGACAACGGCGGCGCGCAGGACAAGGTGCTGGCCGCGGTCGACGAGCTGTGGGCCGACCGGCTGGTGCGGTTCGAGGCCAACGTCCGGCTGCACCGACACACCCCGCGCGGCGCTCCTCGGCTGGTCGACGCCGACCCCACATGGCCCGCGCAGGCCGAGCGGGCACTGGCCCGGCTGCGCCTCGCGGCGGGCTCGGTCGCCACGCGGGTCGACCACATCGGCTCGACCTCGGTGCTCGGATTGGCGGCCAAGGATGTGCTGGATTTCCAGGTGACGGTGGCGAACCTCGACGACGCCGAGAAACTGGTCGAGCCGCTGGGCGCGGCGGGCTTCCCGTATCTGCCGGGGTTCGACCAGGACACGCCGTACCCGCTCGGCGGCGACCCGGCGGGCTGGCGCAAGCGCACCCACGTCGGCGCCGACCCGCTGCGCTGGGCCAACGTGCATGTCCGCGAGCAGGGGTCACCGGGGTGGCGCTATGCCCTGCTGATGCCTGCCTGGCTCCGCGCCGACACCGCGGCCCGCGACGAATACGAGCAGGTCAAGCGCGGACTGACGGGCCAGTTCGACGCGATCCCGGCCTACGGCGACGCCAAGGAACCGTGGTTCGCCCAAGCCCTGCCGCGCGCCGAGACGTGGGCGACCCAGGCTCGCTGGACACCCTAATAGGGAGGCCAGACCTCGAAGATGTGCTTGAACGCCAGCCAGGACGACAGGTCGTGGCGGACTCGGCTCAGTTCTTCGAGCGTCTTGTGCACCGTGCACAGCGCGAGGTCCGCGTCGCCGACGCGCAGGACGCGGCCCGCGACCGCGGCGGCGAACTCCTCCGAGCGCACGATCCGGGCCGACGTGCCGCCGGGGGCGGCAAGGCCGAGTAGCAGGTCCGTGGTGCGCCAGTAGCGGCCGTCCCGCAGGATTCGCACCGCGGTGAGCACGCTCGGGCCGCCGCGCGCGTGCCGGGAGCGGGGTTTCTGCTGGGTGAGGCGGAGATTGTGGTCGGGCAGCAGCCAGGTGACCTCGGTGTCGGAGAACGGGTCCTCCGGCGTCGGGCACTCCAGCCGCAGGCCCCAGCGCTCGACCTGGCACGTCCCGAGAGTGCGCGACATCCCGGACGAGAAGCTTCGTACCGCGGTCACCGTGTCGACGATGTCGACCAGTTGCGGCGTGATGGCGGTGCCCACCGGCCAGAGCGTAGTCGGCCGAGTTCAGGCAGTGATCATCAGGGTCGATTCGTTATGTCACGAGTCGTGTGCACTTCGATATCTATCAGGGGAATTTTGTCACCGGCGGACTACGCACTGTTGACGAGGCTGCCGGTTCTCCACTATTGGGTTCGCCAGATCGTGGTGATTCCGAGCGTGCGCAGCCAGGCGTCGACGTCGTAGCCGTGATAGGCGATGCCGTCGACCGCGTCGTGGGTCCGCTCCAGCGCGCGCTGGGCAGCCGAGCGGTCGATGAGCCGGGCGCCCAGAGCCGCCAGCAGTTCGTCGGTGTCCTCCACGCGCAGGTCGCGGCCGGTGCGCACGAGCACGTCGAGATACAGGTCGACGGTGCGCCAGACCGGGCCGTCGGTGATGTCGACGACGTCGATGTAGAAGTCGTGGCCCAGGTCGTAGCCGGGTTTCGCGCGCCACTTCGACACCCGCAGGCCCAACTCGGGCAGTAGCAGCGACTCGAAGTAGGCGATGCGGCGGTGGCTGTCGACCGGGCGGGCCATCAGCAGGCCGTGGTCGGTGCGCCGGTACTCGTCGACCGCGCGGACGAAGCCCTTCGGGTCGGTGTTCGTCATCGCGGCCAGGTCGAACAGCTCCACCTTGGGCGGATGCACCTCGTGGTGGGTGTCGTCGCGACGGGCGATCGGGACGGGCACCGGGAAGTTCGCGGCCATGTCGCCATCGTGCCTATCGGACACGACTTCGCCCAGTGCTTTCCGAGGGTTTTCGCCATCCGAACGGGTGAATCCCGCTAGGCTCCGCGCGCGCCTGGTTCGGTGATCGCGAAGGGACAGTCGAGTCGATGTTCGGAATCATCCGCCCTTGTCGTCACCGGCTTTCCGCCACGCTGCGTACTTCGTGGATGGCCCACCTTTGTGGACTGTGCCTTGCCTTGCGCGACGACCACGGGCATCTCGCCCGGACGGTGACGAACTACGACGGCCTGGTGATCTCCGCGCTTGTGGAGGCACAGTCGACCGTCGTCGGCGGTCGCCGGGTCGCCGGGCCGTGCCCCCTTCGAGGGATGCGCCCGGCGCCGGTCGCGGAGGGTGACGGCGCCCGGCTCGCCGCGGCTGTGTCGCTGGTGCTGGCCTCGGCCAAGGTGCGCGACCACGTAGGCGACGGCGACGGCGTGTTCCGCCGCGCTCCGGTCGCCGGAGTCGCGCGGCGCATCGCCACCCGCTGGGCCCGGCAGGGCTCGGCGACGGGGGAGCGGATCGGGTTCTCCACCGCCGTGCTGCTCGACGCCGTGGGCCGCCAGGGTGAGCTGGAATCGGGGCTGGGCCTGGGCGCGTCGGTGCTGAGTGCGACCGAGCCGACCGAGACCGCGACGGCCGCGGCGTTCGCCCACACCGCCGTGCTGGCGGGCAGGCCGGGGAACGTGGCGCCGCTGAGCGAGGCGGGTCGGCTCTTCGGCCGGGTCGCGCACCTGCTCGACGCCGTCGAGGACATCGACGCCGACGCCGCCGCGGGCGCCTGGAACCCGCTGACCGCGACCGGCACCAGCCTTTCCGAGGCTCGGCGACTCTGTGACGACGCCGTGCTCGGGGTCCGGCTGGCGCTCAAGGAAGCCGAGTTCACCGACGCGAAGCTCGTCCACCGGCTGCTCGCGCATGAGCTCGACACCGCGGTCGTGCGGACGTTCGGCCACCCGCAGGGCCTGCTCCACGGCCACGGCCAGCCCCCGCAGCCCGGCCACCGGCCGCCCCCGCCCGGCTGGCAGCAGCCGCCGCCGGGGTATCAGCCGCCGGGATACCCGCCGCCCGGAATGCCGCCGCACGGCCCGCGCAGAGGCAAGTCGCGCGGCACGCTGGCGGGCTGCGGCGTCGCCCTGGCGATGTGTGTGACCTGCCAGTACTGCTGCGCCGAGGAGTTCCACGACCCCTGGACCGGCGAGCCCAGGTCTGGCTGGTGCCGCAACTGCGACTGTTCCTCATGCAGCTGTGCGGACTGCTCGGGCTGCGATAGCTGCTGTTGTGACGGCTGCTGCTGCGATTGTTCCTGCTGATGTTCGGGATCCTGCGGCCCTGCCGCCACCGTCTGCCGGGCGACCTCGCCAAGACCTGGCTTGCCCACCTCTGCGGCCTCTGCCTCGCCCTGCGTGACGATCACGGCCAGTTCGCCCGCACCGTCACCAATTACGACGGCCTGGTGATCTCCGCGCTGGTCGAGGCCCAGATACCGGCCGCCGCCCGCCGCACGGCGGGACCATGCGCGCTGCGCGGGATGCGTTCCGCGTCGGTCGCCGAGGGCTCGGGGGCGCGCCTCGCCGCGGCTGTGTCACTGGTGCTGGCTTCGGCCAAAGTCCGTGATCACGTGGAGGACGGCGACGGCGTCTTCGGCCTGCGGCCCGTGGCGGGCGCGGCCCGCAAGATCGCCGACCGCTGGGCCCGCCAGGGCGGGGTGACCGGCGCGGACATCGGCTTCCCGACCGCGGTCCTGCTCGACGCGGTCGGGCGTCAGGGTGAACTGGAATCGGGTCTTGGGCTCGGCGCCTCGGTGCTCACCGCGACCGAGCCGACCGAGACCGCGACGGCCGCCGCGTTCGCCCACACCGCCGTGCTCGCGGGCAAGCCGGGGAACGTCGCGCCCCTGAGCGAGGCGGGCAGGCTGTTCGGCCGGGTCGCCCATCTCATCGACGCCGTCGAGGACCTGGACGCCGACGCCGCGGCAGGTGCCTGGAATCCGCTGACCGGGACCGGCACCACCCTGATCGAGGCACGCAGGCTGTGTGACGACGCCGTGTTCGGTGTCCGGCTCGCCTTGGCCGAGGCCGACCTGCGCGACTCCGCGCTGGTCCACGCGCTGCTCGTGCACGAACTCGGCGTCGCGGTCGACCGGGCGTTCCGGGTCCACGGGATGTCGGTCCACGACGTCCCGCCCGGCGGCTGGCAGCGCCCAGGGCCACCCCTGCCCCCGGGCGGCTATCAGCAGTACCGCCCACCCCAGGGCGCCCCTGGGCCGCAGGGCCCGCCACCGCCGCCGCCGCATCGCCACGGCGGCCACCGCAAGCCCTCCAGCTGCCTGTGCTGGCGCTGGCCGACGCTGGAGATCCCGCCCAAGCGGCGCGGCGTGGTTCTCGGGTGTGTGGCCTGCCTGTACGAGTGCGGGACCTGCCAGATGTGCTGCCGCGACCCGTATCCGGGGCCGTGGAGCGGCAAGCCCCGCGAGTCGTGCGACTGCGATTGCGACTGCTGCAGCTGCTGTGACTGTTCCTGCTGACCGGTTGACGCGACCTCCGGCGTCGGCGATTATGACGACTGTCATAGACGCCCCTGGAGGTACCCGTGACCGAGTGGCAAAAGTCCGCCTGCATCCTCTGCGAGTGCAACTGCGGCATCGAGGTGCAGGTCGAGGACCGGTCCCTGGCCAAGATCCGCGGCGACAAGGCCCACCCCGGCTCCGAGGGCTACACCTGTGAGAAGGCGCTGCGGCTCGACCACTACCAGAGCCGGACCGTCCGCCTGACCAGCCCGTTGCGCCGTACCCCCGACGGCGAGTACGAGGAGATCAGCTGGGACACCGCGATCGCCGAGATCGCCACCCGGCTCACCGCGATCCGTGACGAGCACGGCGGCGACAAGATCTTCTTCTACGGTGGCGGCGGCCAGGGCAACCACCTCGGCGCCACCTACAACAAGGCGCTGCAGGGTGCGATCGGCGCGCGGTACCAGTCGAACGCGCTCGCCCAGGAGAAGACCGGCGAGATGTACGTCGACGGCAGGCTCTACGGCGGTCACACCAAGGGCGACTTCGAGCACGCCGAGGTCGTGGTGTTCGTCGGCAAGAACCCGTGGCAGTCGCACAGCTTCCCGCGCGCCCGCCCGGTGCTCAAGGCGCTGGCCGCCGACCCGGAGCGGGCCATGGTCGTCATCGACCCGCGCCGCAGCGAGTCCGCGGCGATGGCCGACATCCACCTGCAGGTCAGGCCGGGGACCGACGCGTGGTGTCTGGCCGCGCTCGGCGCGATCCTGGTCCAGGAGGACCTGGTCGACCACGCGTTCATCGACCGCCACACGTCCGGCGGCGAGACGATCATCGACACCCTGCGGGCGGTGGACGTGGCCGACTACGCGGCCCGCTGTGGGGTCGAGGAAGCCCTGCTGCGCGAGACCGCGCGGCGCATCGGTGCGGCCAAGAGCGTCTGCACCTATGAGGACCTCGGCATCCAGCAGGCCCCGCACAGCACGCTTTCGTCCTATCTGAACAAGCTGCTCTGGATCCTGACCGGCAACTTCGCCAAGCCGGGCGCGATGTTCCTGCACTCGTCCTTCGCCCCGCTCGCGGGCGGGGCGCCCGGTTCCGGCGGATCCCGCAAGCCAAAGAGTGGTCTGGACATGCTCGTCGGCACCGCGAAGGACATGGTGTCGGGCGCGGTGGTCCGGCTGCCCTCGGTCCTGCCGGACGCGCTCGCGTCCCGGATCGGCGCGGCGCTGAGCCCGCAGGCCGCCAAGGTCGCCCGCGGCGGACCGGGCAAGCCGGGCGGGCCGAGCAGGCGCACCCCGGTGACCGGCGCGCGGATCATCGCCGGGCTGGTCCCGTGCAACTCCATCGCCGAAGAGATCCTCACCGACCACCCCGACCGATTCCGGGCGATGTGGATCGACAGCGTCAACCCGGCGCACTCGCTGGCCGACTCGGCGAGCTTCCGCGCGGCCATGCGTTCGCTCGATCTGACCGTCGTCGTCGACATCGCGATGACCGAGACGGCCAAGCAGGCCGACTACGTGCTGCCCGCGTCGAGCCAGTTCGAGAAGTGGGAGTGCACGTTCTTCAACGTCGACTTCCCGCGCAACGTCTTCCACCTGCGCAAACCGGTCATGGCGCCGCTGACGGGCACGCTGTCGGAGCCGGAGATCTACGCCAGGGTGATCCGCGCGCTCGGCGTGGTCGGCGAGTCCGTGCTCGCGCCGCTGCGCCGCGCCGCGCGCCGCGGGCGCAAGCAGTACGCGGCGGCGTTCTTCCTGACCGTGGGCGCCAACCCCAAGCTCATGCCGCTGGCGCCGTACCTGCTGCGGGAGACCCTCGGCCCGACACTGCCGGAGGGCGCCGAGGGCACGGCGTCGCTGTGGGGCGCCGCGCAGCTCTGCGCGCTGGCCAACCCGGCGTCCGTGCGCCGAGCGGGGTTCACCGGATCCGGATTCGAACCAGGGGACAAGCTGTTCGACGCGGTGCTTTGCGGTGAGGGCGTGGTGTTCACCCTGGACGACTACGAGCACGCGTGGGACTACGTGCGCAGGCCCGACCAGCGGTTCACCCTCGACATCCCCGAACTGGTCGAGCGGACCCGCGCTCTGGCCGACGAGCCGAGTTCCTGGGTCACCGAGGAGTTCCCGTTCGTGCTGTCGGCGGGGGAGCGTCGCGCGTTTACCGCGAACACGATCATCCGCGACCCGGGCTGGCGGCGCCGCGACCGCGACGGCGCGCTGCGGCTGAGCCCGGCCGACGCCGACGGGCTCGGCGTCACCACCGGCGACACCCTGCGCGTGGTCACTGAGCGCGGGCAGGCCGACGCGGTGGTCGAGGTGTCCGACACGATGCAGGCCGGGCACATCTCGCTGCCCAACGGGCTCGGCCTCGACGGCGGACCGGGCGTGGCGCCCAACGAGCTGACCTCGCTGCACCACCGCGACTGGCTGGCGGGCACGCCATGGCACAAGTACGTCCCGGCCCGCTTGGAGCGTATCGATGCCTAGGGCTCCCCGCGAGGCGATGATCGACAGCGCGGTCACGCTGTTCCGGGTCCGCGGGGTGGCCGACACGTCGCTGCGGGACGTGGTCGAGCACAGCGGGGTCTCGCGCGGGTCGATCTACCACCATTTCCCCGGCGGCAAAGAAGAGCTGGCGCTTGCCGCGACCGAGCGCGGCGGCACGTTCATCAGCGGGCTGCTGGAGCGGCTGCTCGACGACGACGCCGAGAAGGCCATCGCCGCGTTCGTCGACTATTGGACGTCGGCGCTCACCGCGGCGGGCTTTCAGGATGGCTGCCCGGTCGCGGCGGCGGCGCTTTCCTCAGACGAGACCGCCTCGGCGCGCACGGCGGCGGGGGTCGCGTTCGGGCGGTGGGAATCGCTGCTCGCCGAGGCGATCGCTCGGCGCGGTGTGCCTGCCGCTCGGGCGGCATCGCTGGCGACTTTGGCGATCGCGGGCATCGAGGGCGCGTTGTTGATCTGCCGCGCGCAGGGCAGCACGGAGCCGCTGGCCAGGGTGGGTGCGGAGCTGCGCAGGCTCGTCGCTGAGAATGTCGGTGGGGCCGCGTAGCCTCGTTCGTGTGGCATTCCCGACCGAGCACCCAGTCCTCGCGCACTCCGAGCACCGCCCCGTCAGCGACATCCCGCGCGCGGGCGGCCGGTTCCGCATGGTCGCCGACTACCAGCCCGCGGGCGACCAGCCAGTCGCCATCGATGAGCTGGAGAAGCGCATCAAGGCCAACGAGCAGGACATCGTGCTGCTCGGCGCCACCGGTACGGGCAAGTCGGCGACCGCGGCCTGGCTGATCGAGCGGGTGCAGCGGCCGACCCTGGTCATGGCGCCGAACAAGACGCTGGCCGCGCAGTTGGCCAACGAGCTGCGCGAGTTCTTCCCGGACAACGCCGTGGAGTACTTCGTCAGCTACTACGACTACTACCAGCCCGAGGCGTACATCCCGCAGACCGACACCTACATCGAGAAGGACTCGTCGATCAACGACGACGTCGAGCGGCTGCGCCACTCGGCCACGATGAGCCTGCTGTCGCGGCGTGACGTCATCGTGGTGGCCTCGGTGTCGTGCATCTACGGCCTCGGCACCCCACAGTCCTATTTGGACCGCTCGGTCGCGCTCAAGGTCGGCGCCGAGGTCGAGCGGGACGTGTTCCTGCGCGCCCTGGTCGACGTGCAGTACACGCGCAACGACATGTCCTTCGCCCGCGGCACGTTCCGGGTTCGTGGCGACACCGTCGAGATCATCCCGGCCTATGAGGAACTGGCCATCCGGATCGAGTTCTTCGGCGACGAGATCGACAAGCTCTACTACCTGCACCCGCTGACCGGCGACATCGTCAGCGAGGTCGACGAACTGCGCATCTTCCCCGCGACGCACTACGTGGCGGGCCCGGAGCGGCTGGAGCGGGCGATCCGCGACATCGAGTCCGAACTGGAGGAGCGACTGGCCACGCTGGAGCGGCAAGGCAAGCTGCTGGAGGCCCAGCGGCTGCGCATGCGCACCAGCTACGACGTCGAGATGATGCGCCAGGTCGGATTCTGCTCCGGCATCGAGAACTACTCCCGCCACATCGACGGCCGCGCCGGGGGCACCGCCCCCGCCACCCTGATCGACTACTTCCCCGACGACTTCCTCCTCGTCATCGACGAGTCGCACGTGACGGTGCCGCAGATCGGCGGCATGTACGAGGGCGACATGTCGCGCAAGCGCAACCTGGTCGAACACGGCTTCCGGCTGCCCAGCGCCGTCGACAACCGGCCGTTGACCTGGGAGGAGTTCGCCGACCGGATCGGCCAGACGGTGTATCTGTCGGCCACCCCCGGACCGTACGAGATGGGCCAGGCGGGCGGCGAGTTCGTCGAGCAGGTCATCCGGCCGACCGGCCTGGTCGACCCCGAGGTGATCATCAAGCCGACCGAGGGCCAGATCGACGACCTGGTGCACGAGATCCGCGTCCGCGCCGAACGCGACGAGCGCGTCCTGGTCACCACGCTGACGAAGAAGATGTCCGAGGACCTGACGGACTATCTGCTGGAGCTGGGCATCCGGGTGCGGTACCTGCACTCCGAGGTCGACACCCTGCGCCGGATCGAGCTGCTGCGCCAGCTCCGCCTCGGCGACTACGACGTCCTGGTCGGCATCAACCTGCTGCGCGAGGGCCTCGACCTTCCTGAGGTCTCGCTGGTCGCCATCCTCGACGCCGACAAGGAAGGCTTCCTGCGTAGCGGCACATCCCTGATCCAGACGATCGGCCGCGCCGCGCGAAACGTGTCCGGCCAGGTCCACATGTACGCCGACCGGATCACCGACTCGATGCGGCACGCCATCGACGAGACGAACCGCAGGCGTGCCAAGCAAGTCGCGTACAACACCGAACGCGGCCTCGACCCGCAGCCACTGCGCAAGAAGATCGCCGACATCCTCGATCGCGTGCTCACCGAGGCCGAGGACGAGGACGTTCCCGTGGGCGGCTCCGGCCGCAACGCCTCCCGCGGCAAGCGGGCGGCGGGGGAGCCGGGCAACGCCCGCAGCGCCGGAGTCATCGGCGACAAGGACGTCAAGTCCATGCCCCGCGCCGAACTGGCGGACCTGGTGCAACAACTCACCGACCAGATGATGAACGCCGCCCGCGACCTCCAGTTCGAACTCGCCGCCCGCCTGCGCGACGAGATCCACGACCTCAAGCGCGAATTGCGGGGGATGGACGCGGCCGGGATCAAATAGTTCGGTCCTGGCCGAACAGTCGCGGGTGGATGCTTGTGGGCGTGACAGGAGCAGCCGAACTAGCCGCGGTTGCGGGCTTGCTGTCCGACGAGACCCGCGCCGGGTTCTGCCTCGCCCTGCTCGACGGCCGGGCGTGGACGGCGGGGGAACTGGCCCGCTCGGCCGGGGTCGCCCGGTCGACGGCCAGCGAACACCTGGACAAGCTCGTTCGCGGCGGCCTGCTGGTCGAGGAACGCCAAGGTCGACACCGGTACGTCCGCCTCGCGGACACGTCTGTCGCATCGCTTGTCGAGCAGCTGGTGAGCCGAACCGCTCCGACGGCGGCCCCGTCGTCCCTGCGCGTGGCCATCGCGAACCGGGCCATGGCCGCCGCCCGCACCTGCTACGACCACCTGGCGGGCACCCTCGGCGTGGCCCTCACCGACGCCATGGCAGAACGCCAACTGCTGGACCGCGACGCCGATCTCGCGCTGACCGCCCAGGGTGGATCGTGGCTGGTCGGTGAGCTGGGCATAGATCCCGATGCGCTCAGGTCCAAAACCAGACCGACCGCCCGCGCGTGCCTCGACTGGACCGAACGCCGCCCCCACCTCGCGGGCGCCGCCGGAGCGGCCCTGTGCACGGCGCTGATGGAGCGGGAATGGGTCGTGCGCGTCGGCTCGTCGCGAGCCGTCCGGCTGACGGCGTCAGGAGCGGGCGCGCTCGACCGGCTTCTGGACGTCCGGATGCCGCACGAGTGACCGCACACTGGGCGCGAACGCGGCCGCCGCCACCGCGACGACGACGAGCACCGCGCCCCCGGTCAGGGTGGCGGACACGCCGAAAGCCTTGGCCAGCGGACCCGCAGCCATCTCGCCGACCGGGATCGCGATGAACGACCCCACGGCGTCATAGGAGTACACGCGGGCGAGCCGGTCCGGCGCCACGTTCTCCTGCAGCGAAACGTCCCAAGCGATCCCGAACTGCTCGATCGCCATCCCGCCGACGAACATCACGACCAGCAGCGGCACCACCGCGGGCGCGTGCGCGAGGAACAGCAGCGGAACCGCCTGAACCCCGATCAGCGCCGTCCCGAACAACAGCGCCCGTCGCGGCTGCCACCGAGTCGCCACGATCCCGCCGATCAACGCCCCCACCGTCTGCGCGCCCAGCACGAACCCCCAGGCCAACCGCCCGATCGTGCTGTCGGCGATGGACGGACCGAGCACGAAGATGCCCCCGGTCATGACCGCGTTGATCACCATGAGTGCCGCCACAACAGTCCACACCCACGCCCGCGCGGTGAACTCCCGCCACCCGGACCGAATGTCCGCCCACGGCCGCGTCGGCGCGTCCTCATCGATCTCCGGAGCATCCACCCGCGCGTAGAAGAACGACGCGATCAGGAACACCACGGCGGTGCCCCCGATAGCCCACCCAGGCCCAGCCAGCGCCGCGACCATGCCCCCCATCGACGCCCCGGTGATCATCGCGGTGTTGATCCCCATCCGCACCACCGCGTTGGCCTGCCGCAACAGCGCCTTGGGCACCGTCTGCGGCGTCAACGCCGAAGCCGCCGGGAGCGAGACAGCCGAGACCGCCCCGTTGATGACGCTGAGGACGACCAGAAGGGGAATGTTCGCGAACCCCATAAGCACAGCCGCCGCGGTCATCGCCTGCGACACCGCCGCCGCCAGACTCGCCCCCTGAAGGATCACCGACCGCGGCAACCGGTCAGCCAGCACACCCCCCATGAGCAGCAACAACACATTGGCGATCGACCTGGCCCCCACCACCAGCCCCAACGCGATAACCGAGTGCGTCAAGTCCAACACCGCGAACGCCAACGCGATAGGCGCCACGGAGTTGCCGAGGAAGGTCGTCACCCTGCCGATCGTGAGCCTGCGAAACATGCTGTGCCGCAATGGTTCGAGCATGCGGAGCATCGTAGGGTGAAGGTGATCTCGGTGAATTCCGGCACCGCCGCGAGGTCCACCGAGCAAGTGCGCCGGGCTTCGGTGGTGCTGTCCGCACCATCGGGTGAAGCTGGGTGATCCCGCTTTGCCTGGGGCCCCTACGACGGCCCTGTGGGGAAAAAGCGGTGGCGGATAAGGCACCCCACACGCCAAGCAGCTTAGGGCCGTCGTCCCCCCAGACAAAGCGGGATCACCCAGCTTCACCCGATGCTGCTCGGGCGGTTTGTGCGGTGAGGAGGGTGCGGAGGTGGGAAGAGGGCAAGAGGGCCGACGGGCCAAAGGCAAAGGCCGAGGCGGCGAGGGGCAGAGGGCAAAGGCAACGGGCGAACGCAGAGGGCCGAGCGGTGACGGACCGACAGGCCGACAGGCAAGGGCCGGGGGCGAGGATCAGGGGTTAGGCGCGAGCGGCGAGTGATGGGGCGAAGAGGCCAGGGCCCGAAGGGCAAGGGCTAGGCCGAAGGGCCAATGGGGTGAGGCAAGGGGCATGCGCCATCGGCATGGACATGGAGCGAGGAGCGAGGTGATGACGGCAAACGCTAGGGGCACAACGGAACGGCCTGTTTGGGTGGTTCGCCTTGATTCGGGGTAAATGGGCCTAAACTCGCGGTGCGGGTGCGGCTCCTTGACCTCGCCTTTTGACCCGCACAGGCCCATTTTCGGGGTCCCCGAATCAAGGCGAACCACCCAAACAGGCGCCCACCGCCTCAGCAGCCCGCCCGCACCAGTCAGGCACCCACCGCATCAAGCCGCACCGAACGGCGAAGCTCCCCTAGCGGCAGTCCATGTCCAACATGCTCGCCGCCCGAACCGGCACCGTGCCCGGCGTGTGCGGCGCCTGGGCCGCGTTGTGAAGGCGGTGGGTCAACTCTCGGGCGCGGCTGACGGTATCTCGCCAGAGGGCTGGGTCCACCCAGATCTCGGCGTCGGTCGCCGATGCTGTCGGGGCGGCGTGGTCAAGCGTCGTGCTGCGGTAGCGCTTGGCGATGCCGCCGCGGATCGGGACTTCCTCGACCATCTCGACCATGCTCGCGTCAAGGAGCTTGCGCAGGTGGTAGCTGATGTTGGGCTGGCTGTGGCCGACTTCCCTGGCCACCTCGGCCGCGCTCATGGCGGTGGTGGTCAGCATGGTCAGGATGCGCAGCCGCAGCGGGTGGGCCAGGGCACGCAGCGTGCTATGAGTCTCCCCCAGAGTCATGACACGAGTGTGCCCGCAAGTGTGCGGGGTATGTCAAACGATTATGAAACGCCCGCGAGGAAGTCCTGGATCACGCCGGTGAGGCGCCGTGGTCGCAACCGCAGCTCAAGTGGGCTCTCGGCCTCCACGAAAGTCGAGTTCGACAGTTCACCCGCAAGCATGTCGGCGTCCCCGAACGGGTGAATGGGGTCGCGGCGGTGGCCGATCACCAAGGCGGGGGCGGTGATCCCGAGGCGCAGGGACTTGGGCGGGGCGATGCGGCCGAAGAAGATCCCGTGGACGGCGGCCGCCATCGCGGCGGGCTCCTGTCGCAAGGTGTCGGTGACGACGTCGACCCACTGGTTGCCGCTGGGCACGCGGGCCGCGGCCCAGGCGACGCCGCGTACGGCTTGGGGGAGGAAGCGGGCGGTGAACAGCAGCGGGGCGAAGGCGATCAGGCCCGCCACGATCGCGTTGTCCAGCACCGGCATCTCGATGATCAGGCTCTCGACGCGGTCCGGGGCCGCGACCGCGACCTCCAGGGACACGTTCGCGCCCAATGAGGTTCCGCCGATGACGGCCCGGTCGACGCCGAGGTGGTCGAGCAGGGCGACGACCTGGGTGGCCCAGGTTGTCATCGAGTATTCCCAGGAACGGGTCGGCCGATCGGACTCGCCGTGGCCGAGCAGGTCCAGGGTGACCACCCGCAAGCCGGTCTCGGCCAGGGCGCGGGCCAACGGCGCCTGCATGCGGCGGGTCATGAGCTGGCCGTGGGTGAGCACCACCAGCCGGTCGCCCACGCCGAACTCGGTGTAGCGCAGCGTGTGACCGCCTACTTGGAAGGATCGGACGAACTCAGCGGGCATAGGGCGATGTTACTCGGCGGTAGCGCTAATCGGGTCGCCTGCGGCGTCCGGCACCTGCGGTGGCGTCGGGCTCCGGCTGCTTGGGCTGCTCGTCCTTCGCCGGGGCCGGAGCGGTGCCCGCCGCCATCTCGCGCAGCAGTTCGTCGAAGATCGGCGTTGACATCGCTGTTTGCCCTGCCACGGCGGGTCTCCCATCCACTCTCGGTACGGACTCGGAACCTACCCCGCGTCCACGACAAGCTTGGCAAACCCAGGCTGACACGATCGGGCGAACCGCACAGCGTGGGCAACGCCACTCGGAGTAGAACGCGCGCGGGACAAGTTGTTACTGATGAGTAATAATGGGTGCATGACGGAGAATCTGGTCTCGCTCAAGGTCGACGTGGCCGACCACGTCGCCGAGGTAACCCTGCTCGGCCCCGGCAAGGGCAACGCGATGGGCCCCGACTTCTGGCGCGAGCTGCCCATCGTGTTCAACCAGCTCGACGCCGACCCGGACGTGCGCGCGATCGTGCTCACCGGCAGCGGCGCGAACTTCTCGTATGGCCTCGACCTGCCCGCGATGATGGGCGACTGGGCCGGGATGCTCAGCGGGGAGGCGCTCGCGGGCCCGCGTACCAAGTTCCTCGGCATCATCCGTGACCTGCAGGACTCCGTCACCGCCGTTGCCGCGTGCCGCAAGCCGGTCATCGCCGCGGTCAGCGGATGGTGCATCGGCGGCGGCGTGGACGTCATCGCCGCCGCCGACATCCGGGTCGCCTCCGCCGACGCCAAGTTCAGCGTGCGCGAGGTCAAGGTCGCCATCGTGGCCGACCTGGGCAGCCTGCAGCGGCTGGCCGGGATCATCGGCGAGGGCCACCTGCGCGAGCTGGCCTTCACCGGCAAGGACATCGACGCCGACCGGGCCCGCTCGATCGGCCTGGTCAACGACGTCTACGCCGACCAGGCCGAACTGCTCGCCGCCGCGCGGGAACTCGCCGCCGACATCGCCGCGAACCCGCCGCTGGTCGTGCAGGGCACCAAGGACGTCCTCGGCCACCAGCGCGACGCCCGCGTCGCCGATGGCCTGCGCTACGTCGCCACGTGGAACTCCGCGTTCCTGCCCAGCAAGGACCTCGGCGAGGCCGTCCAGGCCTTCCTGGAGCGCAGGCCGCCGAACTTCAGCGGGGAATGAGGACGCCCGGATTGAGCACGCCGCGGGGATCCCAGGCGTGCTTGATCGCGGCGTAGAGGTCACGCTCGGCGGGGGAGCGGGTCAGGCTCAGCCAGGCCGCTTTGGCCACCCCGACGCCGTGCTCGGCGGAGATCGTTCCGCCGTGCGCGGCGGCGGCGCGCAGGATGGTCTCGGTGATCCGCTCCTCGTCGTCGGCGCCGACGACGTTGACGTGGAAGTTCCCCTCGGCCAAGTGTCCGAAAAGGACTAATGTGCCCGAGGCGACCGCCGCCCGGATCTCCCGTTCGAACGCCGCGGCGTGCGCCACCGGGACGCCGACGTCCAGTTTCAGCGGTGTGCCAAGGGAATTCACCGTCTCGGTGTGCGCCTCGCGGTGTGTCCACAGTGTCCGCCGCGCGGCCTCGTCCACCGCGAGCGCCGTGTCCAGCACGCCAGGGATGTCGGCCACCGCGGCCCCCAGTGCCTCGGTGGGATCCGCGTCGTCAGCGCACTCCACCAGTAGGTAAACCGGGTACGCCGTGGGGAACGGCGGAGCGAGGTCGCGGTGCGCGCAGACCAGCCGCAGCCCGTCGTCGTAGAAGACCTCGGCCGAGGTCAACGACGGCACCGCGCGCAACTCGGACACCGCGGCCACCGCGTCGGCTGTACTGGCGAAAGCCAGCGTCGCGGTCGCTCGGCGAGCGACCGAAGGAACCAGCCGCAGCCGCACGGCGGTGATCACCGCAAGCGTGCCCTCGCTGCCGATCAGGCCACCCGCCAGGTCGTAGCCCGTGCTGTCCTTGCCCAGCCCCGCGAGCGACCCGACGCGGCTCCCGTCGGCGAGCACGGCCTCGACGCCCGCCACCTGCTCCCGCATCGATCCCCACCGCAGCACCCGCAGCCCACCGGCGTTCGTCGCCACCATCCCGCCGACCGTCGCGCTGTCCCGCGCGGCGATGTCGACGGCGAAGTCCAGGCCCGCGTCCCCCGCGTGCGCCCGCAGCGCCGACAACCGGACGCCCGCACCCGCGGTGACCTGGCGGGCGGCCCGGTCGACCGGGCCGAGCGAGTCCAGCCGCGTCAGGTTCAGCAGAACTTCACCGTTGTGGGGGACACCGCCGCCCACAAGGCCCGTATTGCCGCCCTGGGGCACCACAGCGACCCCGGACTCCTGACACTCGCTCAGGACCCCGGCGACCTGATCACGATCCGCCGGCCGGACCACCAGCGCCGCCGATCCCCGATATCGCCCCGTCCAGTCGGTCGCGAACCCGGCACACACCGCCGGATCGGTCAGCACGTGCTCGACACCGACCACGGCGGCAAGGCGTCGCGCCAGTGCCACGGATCCCCTTCCGGTGTGCGGAATGTCGCCCTGTCAGCCGATAGATGGAGCTAATGCACCGATCAGGCGGCCACTATGTAAACAGGCTAACGAAGGCGCATCGGGGTTCGACAGTCCTGGCGGAGGTGGGCGGAGATGAGCGACGACGCGATCTCAGGCGGTGGGCCCGAAGCGGGGCGACCCGCGGCGGCGACGCCGTTGCGTCCGCGTAGACTGCCCACCCTGCCCTGCAGCGTCGTGTGGAGCCGCGGGCGCGCCTACGTCCTGGAAGCAGTGGACGGATACGCGTTCTGGGTCGGATTCGACCAATACGGCAGGCCGCAGTCGCTGAGCCGATCAGCGCTCGAACGGCAGGGCTGGACCCCACATCGTGCCGAACGGAAAACAGCGTGAACGACATCGCCGTAAAACCCGGCGTCCGCACTCACCGGAAACTTCCCACCGCGCCATGCTCCGTGGTCTGGAGCAAAGGCCGCGCCTACGTCCTGGAAGGCTCCGCGGGTCGCCTGCGCTGGGTCGGCCTCGACACCTTCGGACGGCCGTGCGCGCTGAGCGCCGCCGCGCTTGACGAGCAAGGTTGGTCGCGCCGCCGCACCTGAGCGACCGGCCATTACGCTCTCGGCCTATGGCCGAACCCGCACGGGACGCACTCTCCGACCGGGTGCTGACCATCCCCAACGTGCTGAGCATGCTCAGGCTCGCCGGGGTGCCCGTCTTCCTGTACTTGCTGCTGGTCCCGCGCGCGGACGCGTGGGCGATCGGCATCCTGATGTTCGGCGGGTTCACCGACTGGCTTGACGGCAAGATCGCGCGCTGGCTCGACCAGTCCAGCAAGCTCGGCGCCCTGCTCGACCCCGCGGCCGACCGGCTCTACACCCTGGCCACGATCGTCGCCTTCGTCATCCGCGACATCGTGCCCTGGTGGGTGGCCGCCGCCCTCGTCGCGCGGGACGTCGTGGTGGCGGGCTGCATCGCGGTGCTGCGGCGCAACGGCTTCGGCCCGCCCGAGGTGACCTACATCGGCAAGGCGGCCACGTTCAACCTGATGTACGCCTTCCCACTGCTCCTGCTGGCCGAAGGGGAGTCGACCCTGGCCACGGTGGTCCGTCCGGTCTCCTACGCGCTGGCCATCTGGGGCGGGGCGCTGTTCCTCTGGTCGGGGCTGCTCTACCTGGTGCAGACCAGGGCCGCACTGCGCCGGACCGGGTCGGCGTGAGACGATCTTCGTTCGGCCGAGTGCTCTCGGGGGTGCCACCATCCCGGGTGCTGATCGCGCACGGTACGTTGACACTGTTCAGCGGATCAGAACAGCAGGAGGAGCTCAGGTGAGCACGAACGACGGGCCCGGCGTCCCGCCGGAGCAGTCTCCGGAGCGGACTTCCGTTTTCCGGGCCGACTTCCTCTCCGAAGCCGAGGGCACCCAGGCCCCGGCCCCCGAACCCGCGGTGGCGGGCGTCGACGCCCTGCCCGCCGGATCGGCCCTCCTGGTGGTCAAGCGCGGCCCGAACGCGGGGTCACGCTTCCTGCTCGACCGCGACACCACCAGCGCGGGTCGGCACCCCGACAGCGACATCTTCCTCGACGACGTCACCGTCTCCCGCCGTCACGCGGAATTCCGCCGCGAGGGTGGCGAGTTCGTGGTGATCGACGTCGGCAGCCTCAACGGCACCTACGTCAACCGCGAGCCGGTCGACCAGGCCGTGCTCGCCGGTGGCGACGAGGTCCAGATCGGCAAGTTCCGCCTGGTCTTCCTGACCGGACCCGGCGCGGGCGCGTAGGCAGTCGAACCGTGACGGCGGCCGGGCGGCCTGCCCGTGACGGGTGGAACATCGGGGCGGTGCTCGAACGACTCCGCCCCGAGTTCCCGGACGTGACGATCTCCAAGATCCGGTTCCTCGAGGCCGAAGGTCTCGTCACCCCGCAGCGCACGCCGTCTGGGTATCGGCGGTTCACCGAGGACGACATCGCGCGGCTGCGGTTCGTCCTCGCCGCCCAGCGCGACCACTACCTGCCGCTGCGGGTGATCAAGGATCAGCTCGACCAGGCCGACCGCGGCGGCGCGCCGCCGCTGGCAGCCGTGGCCAGGCAACTAAGCGCGGTGCCCACGGAAGTATCGGACACCCTGGATGTCGACGAGGCCCCGGCACTGCGGCTGACCAGGGCCGAGGTCGCGGCGAAGGCGACCGTCGAGATCGAGTTGCTCGACGAGTTGGAACAGTACGGTCTGCTCGCCGCCGACGACGGCGGTTTCTACGACGGTGACGCGGTGCGGGTGGCCCGGCTGGCCGCGGACCTGGCCGAGTACGGCATCGAGCCGCGGCACCTGCGGGCGTTCCGGGCCGCGGCCGACCGGGAACTCGGACTGGTCGAGCAGGTCGTGGCGCCGCTCTACCGGCAGCGCGACCCGTCGGCCCGCGAGCGCGCGGACGCGGTGACACGGGAACTCGGCACACTGGCGGTGGGCTTGCACTCACTGCTCGTCCAGGCCGGTCTTCGACGGATGATCAGCAGGTAAAACCGGTTCTGTCCATCTATTCATTGTGATCTGATCACCGTGAGATAGTCGGGCGTTCGGACCGGATGGCGGGTAGCGTCGAGCTAGGCGATGAGCGATCCTCGAAAGGGAACGGGACGCCGGACGCCCCAGCGAGCGGAGGGAGGCGAGCCCGATGAGCGAGATGCGCGTCGTGGGAGTGCGGGTGGAGTTGCCCGCGAACCAGCCGATCTTGTTGCTGCGCGAGACGGAAGGTGAAAGGTACCTCCCGATCTGGATCGGATCGGTCGAGGCGACCGCGATCGCTCTGGAGCAGCAGGGGGTGCGGCCCGCCCGGCCGCTCACCCACGACCTGCTCAAGGACGTGATCGGCGCGCTGGGCCGCGAATTGGAGCAGGTCCGCATCACCGACCTGCGCGAAGGCACGTTCTTCGCCGAGCTCGTCTTCGACGGCGACGTGCGCGTCTCGGCCCGCCCGAGCGACTCGGTAGCCTTGGCGCTGCGGGTCGGCGTACCGATCCACGCCGAGGACTCCGTGCTGCAGGAAGCCGGGCTGATCATCCCGGACGAGCAGGAGGACGAGGTCGAGAAGTTCCGCGAGTTCCTCGACTCGGTCTCCCCCGAGGACTTCCGAGGCGCTGACACATAGTGGTCCGGCCCCGATGCGGACCCTTGCGCGCGGAACCGGCGTGTCGCGCACCCGCGCGTCGCGTTGACCTGTCCGCGTGCCCGACTTACCGTCAGCTATAGCGCATCGCCGGTCCGACCGCCGCAGAGGCACCCAGGACCGGTCGATACGCATGGCCGGCGGTTCCCCACAGTGGAGCGGGCGGTCTCGTTCGACGGCCAGTGTGGCCGGACGAGGGGAGGCAGCGTGTTCGAGGAAGGTCCCGTCGGGGCTGATACCGGAGAGCAGGGCGAACTGTTCCCGGATGCCTCACTGCCCGACGAGTTCGTCGGCTACCGGGGTCCTGCCGCGTGCCAGATCGCGGGCATCACCTACCGGCAGCTCGACTACTGGGCCCGCACTGACCTGGTCGTTCCCACTGTGCGCGGCGCGCACGGCTCGGGTTCCCAGCGGCTCTACTCGTTCAAGGACGTCCTGGTGCTCAAGGTCGTCAAGCGCCTGCTCGACACCGGCGTCTCGCTGCAGAACATCCGCGTCGCCGTCGAGACCCTGCGCAAGCACGGGGTGCGCGACCTGGCCCGGATCACGCTGTTCAGCGACGGCACCACGGTCTACGAGTGCACGTCGCCAGAGGAGGTCGTCGACCTGCTCCAGGGCGGTCAGGGCGTCTTCGGCATCGCGGTCTCCGGCGCGATCCGGGAGATCAGCGGCACCATCCACGAGTTCCCGGCCGAGCGTGCCGACGGCGTCGAGCTGCCGCACCACTCCGAGGACGAGCTGACCCAACGCCGGAAAGCCAGAAACGTCGGTTAGGTGCGGGTGAACGGCCTGGTCGAGGTCAGCCTGGTGAATCCTGCCCGGCGCAGGATCGGCTCGCTCGTGGGCAGGGCGTCGACCTGTAGGTAGCGGAACCCGCGAGCTTGGGCGCGGCGGGCGCGGTGGCTGACCACGGCTTTGTAGACCCCTTTGCCGCGCCACTCGGGCAGCGTGCCGCCGCCCCACAGGCCGGCGAAGTCTGTGCCCACGTAGTAGTCGGTCCGCGCCGCGCACACGACCTCGCCATCCGCGACGGCCAACACCACGTCGAGCGTGCCGGGTGCCGCTGCCAGCAGTTGGGCGCGCAGCTTGGTCATGTCCTTGTCGAAGACGCGTTGGTGCAGTTCCGTGGCCTGCGAGATGCCCGCCGGGGTGGTCGCGTCGACGATCTCGACCCCGGCGGGCGGGGCGAAGTCGGGGACCTCGGCGGCCTCGGCGACGAGCACCGCCTCCAGGTCGTCGGGCACCAGTCCGGCCGCGACGAGCCGGTCCGGGAGATCGGCGGGCTGGTCGTGGCTGTAGTACTTCCACTCATAGTCCCCGGTGATCCGCGGCAGTTCGGCGGCGATGGCCGCGTCGGCGGTGGCCTCGTCTAGATCGGTCCACACCACACCCTGCCAGCTGTGCGCGGCCGTGCTGACATGGCGGATCAGCCGCAGCTCCCGTTCGACCGTGGTGGCGTCGTCGCCGGGCGGAAGTTCACGCCTGAGTTGCCGGTCGAACGCGGAGAGTGCCGCTGCGGTATCCATTCGGCAAGTGGAACCTGGACACAGCACTCTGGGCAAATGAGTTAGCGACCCGTCCGTCTAGACTCAAGGGCAGTCGTCGCTGAACCCACGCGGGAGAGATCGAGCGGTCACCCGACCGACTCGACGCCGAAGGAGCAAATCCTCCCCGGAACCTCTCAGGCAAAAGGACCGCGTGGGCGAGACGCCTCTGGAAAGCGGGCTGCCCTCGGGCGGCCCCGCCGAAGGTGCAAGTCCGGATGTTCGGGCGAAGCTCTCAGGCGCCCGGGTTCAACGGGCACGGACAGAGGGGGAGGGCTAGCGGGCACCCCACCCGCTTCAGGCCCGACCCCGTTCGCCGGAGGAGCTGCACTGATGACACGGATCCCCCTCGCCGCGCTCGAGCACGGCACCCTGTTCGCCGACCGCCACGTCGGTCCCCGTCCGGCCGAGCTGGCCCGGATCCTCGACGTCATCGGCGTCGGGTCGCTGGAGGAACTGGCCCAGCGCGCGGTGCCGGAGTCCATCCGCGACGGCGAACTCGCCATCGACCTGCCCGCGCCCGCCACGGAGCAGGGCTCGCTGGCCGAGCTGCGTGAGCTGGCGGCCCGCAACCAGACGCTCACCCAGATGATCGGCCTGGGCTACTACGGCACCGTCACCCCGCCGGTGATCCGCCGCAACGTGCTGGAGAGCCCCGCCTGGTACACCGCCTACACGCCGTACCAGCCCGAGATCTCCCAGGGCAGGCTTGAGGCGCTCATCAACTTCCAGACCATGGTCGCCGACCTGGCCGGTCTGCCCACCGCCAACGCCTCGATGCTCGACGAGTCGACCGCGGCCGCCGAGGCGATGACGCTGGTGCGGCGCGCGGGCAAGTCGAAGTCGGCGCGGTTCGTCATCGACGCCGACACCTTCCCGCAGACCATCGCGGTCATCGAGACCCGCGCGGAGCCGCTGGGCATCGAGATCGTCGTCGCGGACCTGGCCGACGGGCTGCCCGCAGGCGACTTCTTCGGCGTCCTGCTGTCGTACCCGGGTGCCAGCGGCGCCGTGCGTGACCACGCAGGCCTGATCGCCGAGGCGCACGAGCGCGGCGCGAAGGTCGCCGTCACCGCCGACCTGCTGTCGCTGACCCTGCTGCGCGCGCCGGGCGAGATCGGCGCCGACGTCGTCGTCGGCACCACGCAGCGCTTCGGCGTGCCGATGGGCTTCGGCGGACCGCACGCCGGGTACATGGCCGTCAGCGCGGGCCTGGAGCGGCAGCTGCCCGGCCGCCTGGTCGGCGTGAGCACCGACGCCGACGGCAACCTGGCCTACCGGCTGGCGCTGCAGACCCGGGAGCAGCACATCCGCCGGGAGAAGGCCACCTCGAACATCTGCACCGCGCAGGTGCTGCTCGCCGTGGTCGCGTCGATGTACGCGGTCTACCACGGCCCCGACGGTCTGAAGGCCATCGCGACCAGGGCACACCGGATGGCGACGGTCCTCGCCGCCGGGCTGCACAACGGCGGGATCGACATCGTCCACGGCGACTTCTTCGACACCGTCCTGGCGCGCGTGCACGGCACCGCCGCCGACATCGTCGCCGCCGCCCGCGACCTGGGTGTCAACCTGCGGCTGGTCGACGCCGACCACGTCGGCATCGCCTGCGACGAGACCACCTCGCGCGAGACGCTGGCGCTGGTCTGGCAGGCCTTCGGCGTGACCGCCGACGCCGACGCGCTCGACATCGACACCGCCGACGCCATCCCGGCCGCGCTGGTCCGCACGTCGGAGTACCTGACCCACCCGGTGTTCAGCACGCACCGCTCGGAGACCGCGCTGCTGCGCTACCTGCGCGCCCTGTCCGACAAGGACGTCGCGCTCGACCGCAGCATGATCCCACTGGGCTCCTGCACGATGAAGCTCAACGCCACCGCGGAGATGGAGCCGATCACCTGGCCCGCCTTCGCCGACCTGCACCCGTTCGCCCCGGCCGACCAGGCCGAGGGCATCCTGCGGGTCGTCACCGACCTGGAGGGCTGGCTGGCCCAGGTCACCGGCTACGACGCGGTCAGCCTGCAGCCCAACGCGGGCAGCCAGGGCGAGTTCGCGGGCCTGCTGGCCATCCGCGCCTACCACCGCTCGCAGGGCCACGGCGAGCGTGACGTCTGCCTGATCCCGTCGAGCGCGCACGGCACCAACGCCGCCAGCGCGGTCATGGCGGGCATGCGGGTCGCGGTCGTCAAGTGCGACGACTCGGGCAACATCGACCTCGACCACCTGCGCGCCAGCGTCGAGGAGCACAAGGCCGACCTCGCCGCCATCATGATCACCTACCCGTCCACCCACGGCGTGTACGAGGACACCGTGCGCGAGGTCTGCGGCCTGGTGCACGACGCGGGCGGTCAGGTCTATGTGGACGGTGCGAACCTCAACGCCCTCATCGGACTCGCGCGCTACGGCAAGTTCGGTTCGGATGTCTCGCACCTGAACCTGCACAAGACCTTCTGCATCCCGCACGGCGGCGGCGGTCCCGGTGTCGGCCCGATCGGTGTCAAGTCGCACCTGGCGCCGTTCCTGCCCAACCACCCGCTGCAGCCCACCGCGGGCCCGCCCACCGGTGTCGGGCCGATCAGCGCCGCCCCCTGGGGCAGCGCGTCGATCCTGCCGATCTCCTGGGCCTACGTCCGGATGATGGGCGCCGACGGCCTGCGCCGCGCGACCCTGACCGCGGTCGCGTCGGCCAACTACATCGCGCGTCGGCTCGATGAGCACTTCCCGGTGCTGTACACCGGCGAGGGCGGTTTCGTCGCCCACGAGTGCATCCTCGACCTGCGCCCGCTGACCAAGGCCACCGGCATCACCGTCGACGACGTGGCCAAGCGCCTTGCCGACTACGGCCTGCACGCCCCGACCATGTCGTTCCCGGTCGCGGGCACGCTGATGGTGGAGCCGACCGAGTCGGAGGACCTCGCCGAGATCGATCGCTTCTGCGAGGCCATGATCGCCATCAAGGGCGAGGTCGACCGGGTCGCGGCGGGGGACTGGCCCGCCGAGGACAACCCGCTGGTCAACGCCCCGCACACGGCCGCGTCGATCGCGGGCAAGTGGGACCACCCGTACAGCCGCGAGGAAGCGGTGTTCCCGGCGGGCGTCACGGCCAACAAGATCTGGCCCCCGGTTCGCCGTATCGACGGCGCCAAGGGCGACCGCAACCTGGTCTGCTCCTGCCCGCCCCTGGACACCTATTCCGCCTCCCCGAACCTCTAAGTTTGGTCGCCTTACGAGGTTTAGGTGCGGTCGGGGCGGTAGCCGTGGTCGGCTGCCGCCCCGGTCCCCTTAGGTTCCGGACTGTTGGGCCGCTTTGACTGCTGCTTGGAGGCCTTCGAGGGCGAGGCGGTCGGCGCGTTCGTTCTCCGGGTGGCCGGCGTGGCCCTTCACCCAGTGCCACTCGACCTCATGGCGCTCCGCCGCCGCTTCCAGGCGCTTCCACAGGTCCTCGTTGGCGACCGGGGTCTTGGCCGAGGTCTGCCACCCGTTCGCTTTCCAGGTGGTCATCCATTTGGTGATGCCGTTGCGGACGTAGGTGCTGTCGGTGTAGACGTCCACCCGACACGCACGCGACAGCGTCTCCAACGCCTGGATCGGCGCCATCAGTTCCATCCGGTTGTTGGTCGTGCGCTCCGCCTCGCCGCCGCAGAGGTCGCGTTCGCGGTCGCCGTAGCGCAGCACCGCGCCCCAGCCGCCCGGGCCGGGATTGGGCACGCACGCGCCATCGGTATAGATCTCCACCACCTGATCACCCACGGTGGCGATGCTATCGGGGAATAATGATCGCCCGTCCGAGTTGTCCACAGTGAGGGTAATTCCACTCGGGAGGAAACCACCGCATGTCGGAAGTGAAGCTCAACGACGGCACCACCATCCCGCAGCTCGGCTTCGGCGTCTGGCAGGTGCCCGACGACGTCGCCGTGACCGCGGTGGCCACCGCCATCGAGGCCGGCTACCGCAGCGTCGACACCGCGGCCATCTACGGCAACGAGGTGGGGACCGGTGCCGCGATCGCCGCGTCCGGGGTGGCGCGGGAAGAGCTGTTCGTCACCACCAAGCTCTGGAACTCCGACCAGGGCTACGACCAGGCCCTGCGCGCCTTCGACGCGAGCCTGGACAAGCTCAAGCTCGACTACGTCGACCTGTACCTGATCCACTGGCCCGCGCCGGAACAGGACAAGTACGTCGACTCGTGGCGCGCGCTGGAGAAGATCAAGGAAGACGGCCGGGCCCGGTCCATCGGGGTGTCCAACTTCCACAAGTCGCACTTGGACCGCCTCTTCGCCGAGACCGGCACCGTGCCCTCGGTCAACCAGATCGAGCTGCACCCCAACCTGCCGCAGGCCGAACTGCGCGCCATCCACGCCGAGCACGGCATCGCGACCGAGGCGTGGAGCCCGCTGGGCCAGGGCAAGCTGCTCGACGACAAGACGGTCGTCGGCATCGGTGCGCGGCACGGGAAATCGGCGGCGCAGGTGCTGCTGCGGTGGCACCTGGACCTGGGCAACATCGTCATTCCCAAGTCGGTCACCCCGGAGCGGATCCGGGCCAACATCGACGTGTTCGACTTCGAGCTGACCGACACCGACCGCGCCGAACTGGCCGCGCTGGACAACGGCGTGCGCATCGGCCCCGACCCGGACGTCTTCTGGGGGTGATCCGCGGGCCGTTCCCGCCGCCCCCGAATTTCTACGTCTGGTCGCTAATGCTCTAGGGGAGCGATCAGCCGCGGCGGGCGGAGAGTTGGCCGAGTGCGGCCTGGATGCCGCGGGCGTCGGTCAAGGTCGACACCGTGCCGTTGGTGAGTTTGGTCAGTTCCCGCAGTGCGGCGCGGTTGTGGCCGGGGCCGAAGGCGATCACGCTGACGGCCACCGGCTTCTTCGGGTCGTCCACGGACTTGATCAGGGCGGTCAGCTCGGCCAGGGTCATCGGCCCGTCGGTGCCGCCGTCGGTGATCACCACGATCTCGTTGCGCTTGTCGGCCACATAAGTCGAGGTCGCCGACTTGTAGGCCGCCGCGATGCTCTCGTACAGGTCGGTCGCCCCGGTGGGCGCCAGCGTGTCGATCGCGCGGTGCAGTGCCGCGCGGCGTTCGGCGATGGGGCCGATGGGGACCAGCTGCTGGTAGGCCTTGGTTTTGTCGAGCGCGCGGGAGAACCGCCACAGCCCGACCGATCCCGACACCGTGTAGTCCGCGTACCCGTGCAGCGACTCCTTGACCCGGTCGATCCGGCTCCGGCCGTCGCCGCCGTCGCCGGACATCGACTTCGACACGTCGACCAGCAGGGTCACGATCCGGCCGCCCTCGGTGGCCGCCGCCCAGGTCGCGGCGAGCTGCTGGGTGGTCTTGGAGTTCGCCGGGGCCGTCGCGGGCGGCAGGTCCGGCCAGGTCATCGACACCGAGTCCGACGGCCGCTCGCGCGAGGACGCCGTGCGCAGGCCCGCGCGGGCGAGGTCGCGCTGCTGGTCGGGGGCGAGGATGAACTGGCGGAACTGGTCCGCGGCGTCGGCGAGCACCTGGTCGATGCCCGCGAGCCGGACGAACGGGAAGTCGGCGGTGGGTACCGGGCCGGTGGCGACGATCTCGGACAGCGGGTGCCGGGCCGCGGGTCTGCCGTCGGCGGCGAGGTTGCGCCGGTGCAGGTCGACCTCCAGGACCGGGACCATGCTGAACGGCGCCGACTCCATCGTCTCGGTGTCGCCCAAGCTGATCAGCGCGTCGCGGGTGGTCTCCGGGACGCCCGCGGGCTGGCCCGCGGCCAGCTTCCCAATCGCGTCGGTGACCTCGGGCCGGGCGAGGACGTCCTGTGTCAGCGGGCTCTGCTTGCCGACACCGGACAACACCGCCTGCACCGCGAGGCCGGTCGCCGGGTTGGCCGCGGGGGAGGGCAGGGCCATGGTGATCCGGCCCCAACCCGACTTGCCGAACCGGGTCCAGCCGCCGGGGTCGGAGGTCAGGGTGACGATGTCGGCCCAGCTGAACGCCATGGACTTCGACAGGGTGGTCGCGGCTTCCTGCGGCGCGGCCAGCACGACCGGGCTGCCCCCGACAGTGTCCGGCGCCGAGCCGAGCAGGGCGTCGTCGACGGCGCTGAGCCGGTCGGTCCAGATGGAGGACTCTGGCAGCCACGCGTGCGGGCGGTCGCCGAGTTCGCGGACTGACCATTCGCTGGTCAGCCCGGCGAGGACGACGGCGGAGTCGGCGGAGGAGATGTTGACCTTAAGGCAGTGGTCGCCGAGCACGGGGCCGGATGCGTTCCACCGCTTCGCGATCTCGCGCATGGGCGTCTCGACTGACGGTGTCACCACGACCTTGAGCGCGGCCGGACCGCCGGCGCACTCCCGGCCGCGTTCGACGGCGCGCTGGTCAGCGGCGTAGCGCAGCCAGTTTCCGCCGAACCAGAGGGCGATCATGAGCACGATCAGCCCCGGGAGCAGGATCGCCCACCGCGCACGGCGGGGGTGCCCACGTTGTCGAGACATCGCATCCCTTTCGAGCACACCCGGTGCGCGCTCGGTGGGGGCACTCTATTAGGTGAAACTCTTGCGTCAATAGGGTTGACGGTCCGTGAAGTCGCTCAACAGATCGTCACAAAGCGCGATCAGATTGGCCCGCAAGGGTTTCGCGCGGCGGGTGAACTCGGCCTGGGCGCGGACGTAGTCGGCCCGGCCGCGCTCGGTCTCGATCATCACCGGTTCGTAGCCGAGGTCGGACAGGTCGTACGGACTGGCCCGCATGTCGAGCTCACGGACGTCGGAGGCCAGGTCGAAGCAGTCGGCCAGCAGGTCGGACGGGGTGTACGGGTCGAGCTTGTACGCCCACTTGAACAGGTCCATGGTCGCGTGCAGGCAGCCAGGCTGTTCGAGGGCGATCTGCTTGTCCCGGCTGGGATCCAGGGTGTTGAGCGGCCGCGCGGGCTCGGTGAAGAAGCGGAACGCGTCGAAGTGGCTGCACTTGATCGTCTGGGTCTCCACCACCGCGTCGGTGCCCGCTGCGCCCAGCCGTAGCGGCCAGTCGACGTGCCGGACCTGCGTGGCGGGCTGCCGGTAGACCATGGCCCACTCGTGCAGGCCGAAGCAGCCCAGCCGGGGCGCGCGGGACGCCGTGGCCGACAGCAGGTCGCGGATGAACCGGGCCGACCGCCGCCGCGACTCCGGCAGCGCCGCGACGTCGACCGTGACGCCGTCCGGGGTCTCGGTGTAGGCGGGCCAGCGCAGGTACTCCCGCGCCGACTCGCCCGCCAGCACCACGCCGGGACCGGGGTGCCAGCGCTCCAGCTGCGCGGGCCGGTGCGAGTAGTAGGTGAACAGGAAGTCCAGGACCGGGTGCTTCTCGCCGCGGACCCGGCGCTGCTGGTGGGGCACCGTCCACGCGCGCATGCGGCGCGCGTGGAGGTCCCGCCTGGCTTGCCAGACGGGTTCGGCCAGCACGGTCGGCTCAGCCACCGTTGGCGATGTGCGTCCCGTCCCGCACGGTTCCCACGTACTCCTCGACCAGGTCCTCCAACGCGATCACGCCGAGCACCGTACGGTCCGCCGCGACCGCCATCGCCAGGTGGCTGTGCGCCCGGCGCAGCGCGCTGAGCGCCTCGTCGACCCGGGAGTCGGCGGGCACCTGCGGCAGGGCGCGGATCCTGGTCGCGGGCAGTCGGGTGGCCGGGTCGGCGTCGATCTGGTCGAGGACATCCTTGACGTGGACGTACCCGCCGAGCCCGCCGTCGTCGGTGCGCACCGGGAACCGGGAGAAGCCGGTCTCTCCGACCGCCTGGTCGATGTCGCCGACCGTCGGCGGGAACGGCACCGTCTTGATCCGGTCCAGCGGGACCATCACGTCGGCGACGGTCCGCTCGACCGACGACAGCGTGTTGGTGAGCCGCCGGTGCTCCGAGGCGTCCAGCAGGCCCTCACGCCGGGACTCGGCGATCAGCGTGGCCAACTCGTCGGGGGTGTAGGCGCTCTCCAGTTCGTCCTTCGGCTCGACCTTGAAGAGCTTGAGGATGAACGTCGAGGCCACGGTGAACAGGCCCAGCAGCGGCCGGACCAGCTTGCAGAACGCGAAGTGGATCGGCACCAGCGCCATCGCCGCGCCCTCCGGCCCCGCGATGGCGAGGTTCTTCGGCACCATCTCGCCGATCACCGTGTGCAGCGTGACCACGATGCCCAGGGCGATGGCGAACGCGACGCCGTGCAGCACCGCGGGCGGGATGTCGAGGGAGCGGAACGGCGCTTCGAGCAGACTCGCGATCACCGGCTCCGACAGCGCGCCAAGGCCGAGCGAGCAGACCGTGATGCCCAGTTGGGCGCCCGCGATCAGCAGCGGCAGCTCCCGGCCGGCCTCGATCGCCACGGCCGCCCTGGCGTGGCCGTCGCGGGCCAGCGACTCCAGCCGGTCGCGGCGCGCGGTGATGATGGCGAACTCGGCGCCGACGAAGAAACCGTTGCCCAGCAACAGAAGGATCGTCACGAACAAAGCGAGTACGTCACTCACGCCGACACCTCCTTCTGCACCTTGGCCACGCGCAGCTCGGCGACCCGGTGGCGGTCCATCCGCATCACCGTGATCCGCCAGCCGTCGAAGCGGATCTCGTCGTTGACCGATGGGATTCGGCCGAGCCTCGTCAGCACGAAGCCCGCGACGGTCTCGTACTCGCCGTGCGGCATCCGCAGACCCGTCGCCTCGGCGAGTTCGTCGTCGCGCAGCAGGCCGGAGACCATCCAACTGTCCTTGCCCAGCGGGCGGACCGGGTTGACCTCGCCGCGGTCGTGCTCGTCGCGCACGTCGCCGACGATCTCCTCGATCAGGTCCTCAAGGGTGACGATCCCGGCGGTGCCGCCGTACTCGTCGACCACGATCGCCACCTGCAGGCCGGAGCCGCGCAGCCGGTCGAGCAGCACGTCGCCGTCGAGCGTCTCCGGGACCGTCGGCACCGGCCGGGCCAGCGCGGACACCTTGGTGGTGGCCCGCATCGCGCTCGGCACGCTGAACACCTGCTTGACGTGCACGACGCCGCGGATCTCGTCCAGGTCGCCGCCGTACACCGGGAACCGGGAGAAGCCGGTGGCCCTGGCCAGGTCGATCAGGTCGACCACGGCGGCGTCCGCGCGCAGCGCCTGCACCTGAACGCGCGGGGTCATCAACTCGTCGGCCGTGCGGTCGCCGAAGCGCAGCGACCGGCTCAGCAGCGTGGCCGTGCCGGTGTCGAGCGTGCCGAGCGCCGCGCTGGAGCGGACCAGGCCACCGAGTTCCTGCGGCGAGCGCGCCGACCGCAGTTCCTCCTGCGGCTCGACGCCCAGGCGCCGCACGATCCAGTTGGCCGAGCCGTTGAGCGCGCTGATCAGCCAGCGCAGGCCCGAGGAGAACACCGCCTGCGCACCGGCGACGGCACGCGCGGTGGCCAGCGGCTTGGCGATCGCCAGGTTCTTGGGCACGAGCTCGCCGAACACCATCGACAGCGACGTGGCCAGCAGCAATGCGATGGCGATGGCGACCGCGTCGGCCGCGGCCGTGGGCAGGCCGACCAGGGTGAGCAGCGGCTCGATCAGCTCGGCGATGGCGGGCTCGGCGATGTATCCGGTGATCAGCGTGGTGATCGTGATGCCGAGTTGGGCGCCGGAGAGCTGGAACGACAGCGTCCGGTGCGCCTTGGCGATGGCGTGGGCCCGCCGGTCACCGACCTGGGCGACGTGGTGGTCGACCTGGCTGCGTTCGAGGGTGGTCAGGGAGAACTCGGCCGCGACGAAGAGCGCCGTTCCGAGGGTGAGGGCGGCGACGGCCAGCAGGCCGAGGACGCTGAACAGGGGACCGGTCACCGGGAAGTACACCCGGCTTCCGGGTCGGTATGGTCGCCGGGACTCTCTCCCGGCCCGCTACTGCGGCCCGGGGACTGCGCTTTGCGCACGGTGAACTGCACTCCTCGTTATTCACGTACTGAATGTCCCCATTCTAGGGAACCCGAGCCGGTTTTCGCGCGCTTATCCGGCGCGTCGGTGTCGGCGGACCGATTCCTCCACCAGGTCCAACACCGGCTCCAGGTCGTCGGCGGGCAGGCCCATGGCCAAATGCGAGACCACGCCCTCCAGCACCAGCTCCAGGAACGCGGTGAGCACCGTCACGTCGATGTCGTCGCGCAGCTTGCCCGCCTCGCGCTGGCGGAGCAGGCGGTTGCGGGTGGCGATGGTGAGCTGCTCGGACCGCTCGGCCCACCGGCCGCGGAACTCCGGGTCGGTGCGCAGCCGCCGGGAGACCTCCAGGCGGGTGCCCAGCCAGTCGGCCGGGGACTCGCCGCCGGTGTCGGTCGGGCCCGCGAGCAGGTCGCGCATGACCTGGACGAGGCCCTGCTGGGCCACGACCTCGGTCATCCGCAGCACGTCGTCCTCGGCCAAGGCCAGGAACAGCGACTCCTTGTCGCGGAAGTGGTGGAAGATCGCACCCCGGGACAACCCGGTAGCCTCTTCCAGACGGCGTACGGTCGCACCCTCGTAGCCGTGGCGCGCGAAACAGGACCGCGCCCCGTCGAGGATCTGGCGGCGGCGCGCGTCGAGATGGTCCTGGCTCACCCTGGGCACCGGACGATGGTGTCAGCCAAGCCGGCCGGAAGCAATCCGTACGTACGTATTGGGTATCACTCCCAAGGTCCATGAACAGACCCTTACGTCGGCAATTCGGCGTCGTGCGACTGTCGGTGGCCGCGTGTAGCTTCGATTTCAAGCCGTTCGGAGGCATGGACGAAGGGGTGATCCCTCCTGACCGCACTGCGCGAACCGGAGACCACGGGGCCCGACGGAAAGCGGTTGCGGGCCCGCGTGGAGGCCGAGGCGTACGTCGCCTCGGTCTGTTTCAAACATGGTCCACCGAACCTGGTGGGCGTCGAGCTGGAATGGACCGTCCACCATCGCGACGATCCCCGGCGGCGACTCGAGCCCGCGGCCTTGGTCGCCGCCCTGGGGCCACACACGCCCCGCACGCTGGATCCCGACAGTCCCCAACTTCCTCTCCCCGCGGGCTCCCCGGTCACCGTTGAACCCGGCGGCCAGGTGGAGATCTCCTCATTACCCGCCCCCCGCTTCGATCACCTGCTTGACGCGGTGATCGCCGACCACCACCACCTCGCCCGGCTGTTAGACGAAGCGGGCCTGGAGTTCGGTGCCAGGGGGACCGATCCGTTCCGGACCCCGCGCCGGGTCCTCGACACCCCCCGCTACGCGGCGATGGAGCGCGCGTTCGAGCCGATCGGGCCCGACGGCATCGCCATGATGTGCGCGACGGCGGGCCTGCAGGTCTGCGTCGACGTCGGCGAACCCGAGGACGTGCCCGCCCGCTGGAACGCGATCACATCGATGGGCCCGGTGCTGCTGGCGCTGTTCGCGAACTCCCCGGAACTGGCGGGCCACCCCACGGGCTGGGCGTCGGCCCGCGCGCGTGCGGTGTTCGGCTGCGACCCGGTCCGCACCACGCCACTGCCGCTCAGCGACGATCCGATCAACACCTGGACCAGACACGTGCTCGACACGCCGCTGCTGTGCGTGCGCGGACCGGGCGAATGCTGGGACGCCCCGCCAGGGGTGACCTTCGCCGACTGGATCGCCGGGGCACTGTCCACACCGCCCACCACCGCCGATCTGGACTATCACATCTCCACGCTGTTCCCGGCGGTCCGACCGCAGGGCTACTTCGAGGTGCGCTACCTCGACGCCCAGGAAGGGTCGGGCTGGGTCACGCCCGCGGCGCTGATCACCGCACTGACCGCCGACCGCGCCACGGTCGACGCCGTGGCCCAGGCGTGCGCGCCGGTCGCCGACCGCTGGGTCGAGGCCGCCATGAACGGCCTGGCCGACCGGCCGATCGCGGCGGCCGCCCGTGGCCTGATCGACCTGGGAAGAGCGGCCGTCGATCGGCTGTGCCTGAGACCGGAGTACCAGCGTCTCATCGCCGCCGATCTGGACCGCCTGCACGACCGCACCACCGGGAGGACGTCGTGACCAGCACCGAAGACCTGCGCGGCAAGGTAGCCGACCAGCTGCGGCGCTCCCGCGAGCGCAGCACCGCGCTCACCGAGGCCGTCGACGAGGGCGACCTGGTGCGCCAGCACTCGAAGCTGATGTCGCCGCTGGTGTGGGACCTGGCGCACATCGGCAACCAGGAGGAACTGTGGCTGGTGCGCGATGTGGGCGGGCGCGAGCCGGTGCGCGCCGACATCGACCACCTCTACGACGCGTTCCAGCACGCCCGCGCGGATCGGCCCGCCCTGCCGCTGCTCTCGCCAGCCGAGACCCGCGGCTATGTGCGGGAGGTGCGCGACAAGGTGCTCGAGGTGCTCGACCGGGTGCCGCTGGAGGGCTCGCCGCTGGTCGACCAGGGGTTCGTCTTCGGCATGATCGTCCAGCACGAGCAGCAGCACGACGAGACGATGCTGGCCACCCACCAGCTGCGGATCGGCGCCCCGGTGCTCACCGCTCCGGACCCGGCGCCCGCCACCCCGCCCGCCCGACGGGAGGTGCTGGTGCCCGGCGGCGAGTTCACCATGGGCACCTCGACCGAGCCGTGGGCACTGGACAACGAGCGTCCCGCGTTCCGCACGCGCGTCGACCCGTTCTTCATCGACACCGTCCCGGTCAGCAACGGCGACTACCTGGCGTTCATCGACGCGGGCGGCTACGACGACGAACGCTGGTGGAGCGAGTCCGGCTGGGCGCACCGGATCAGGGCCAAGCTGGTGGCGCCCCGGTTCTGGGAACGTGACGGCGACGGCTGGGTCCGCACGCGGTTCGGTGTCGTGGAACCGGTTCCGGTGAACGAACCCGTGGTGCACGTGTGCTTCCACGAGGCGGACGCCTACGCGCGGTGGGCGGGCAAGCGGCTGCCGACCGAGCCGGAGTGGGAGAAGGCGGCCCGCTTCGACCCGGCGACCGGACGGTCCCGACGTTATCCGTGGGGCGACGACGATCCGGCCCCGGAACACGCGAACCTCGGTCAGCGGCACCTGCGGCCCGCGCCGGTCGGGTCGTATCCGGCGGGTGAGTCGCCGCTGGGCGTGCGGCAGCTGATCGGCGACGTGTGGGAGTGGGTCGACTCCGACTTCCACGCCTATCCGGGATTCGCCGCGTTCCCATACCAGGAGTACTCCGAGGTGTTCTTCGGCGGCGACTACAAGATGCTGCGCGGCGGCTCGTTCGGCACGGACGCGTCGGCGGTGCGGGGCACGTTCCGCAACTGGGACCACCCGATCCGCAGGCAGATCTTCGCAGGCTTCAGATGCGCGCGAGACCCGCGGCCCGGCGAGGTCGGCTGACATGTGCCGCCATCTGGGTTACCTAGGCCCCGCCGTGCCCTTGTCCACTCTGCTGTTCGACCCGCCCGGTGGGTTGCGCAAGCAGGCGTGGGCGCCGCTGGACATGCGCGGCGGCGGTTCGGTCAACGTCGACGGGTTCGGCGTCGGTTGGTACGTGGACGGTTCCGTGGTCCGCTACCGGCGCGCGGTTCCGATGTGGACGGACGAGTCGTTCGCGGCGGTGGCCGCAGGCGTGTCGAGCACGGCGGTGGTCGCGGCGGTCCGCTCGGCCACCGTCGGCATGCCGGTGTGCGACGCGGCGTGCGCGCCGTTCACCGACGGGCGCTGGCTGTTCAGCCACAACGGCCGGGTCAAGGGCTGGCCGCACAGCGTCGAGGAACTCGCCGGCGAACTGTCCGCAGTGGACTTGATGACGCTCGACGCGCCGACCGACAGCGCCTTCGTCTGGGCACTGCTGCGCCACCGGCTGCGTTCCGGCGCCGACCCCGGTGACGTGCTCGCGGGCCTCGCGGCCGAATTGGGCGACCTCGCGCCCGACTCCCGACTCAACTTCCTGCTCACCGACGGCCACACGCTCTACGCCACCACCTGGTGGCACTCCCTGTCCGTCCTGCACCGCGGTGACTCCGTGGTCCTCGCCTCCGAACCCTGGGACGACTCGCCCGACTGGGCGTCGCTGGGCGACGGACTGCTGGTGACCGCCACGCTCGACCAGGTGCGCGTGCGCGCCCTGGACAATTCGCTTGAGGGGAACGCAGTGAACACGACCGAAGCCGTGGTGGACATCCACCTGCCCGACGACCACGCCGCCCGATCACTGGCCGCCGATGTCCTCTCCGGACTGACCGCCACGCCGAAGTCGTTACCGCCCAAGTGGTTCTACGACACACGCGGCAGTGAGCTGTTCGAACAGATCACCCGACTGCCCGAGTACTACCCGACCCGCGCCGAACGCGAGATCCTGGCCACCCGCGCCCGGGAGATCGCGGAGGTGACGGGCGCGCACACGCTGGTGGAGTTGGGTTCGGGTTCGTCGGAGAAGACCCGGCTGCTGCTGGACTCCCTGCACGAGACCCTGAACCAGATCGTCGTCCTCGACGTGTCCGAGTCCGCCCTGCGCGAAGCGTCGGCGGCGCTGAGCGTCGAGTACCCGAACGCCCAGGTCAACGGTGTGGTCGGGGACTTCACCGAGCACCTGGATCTGCTGCCGGGCGAGCCCGCCCGGCTGGTGGCCTTCCTCGGTGGCACGATCGGCAACCTGCTGCCCGACGAGCGCGCGCGGTTCCTGGCGTCGGTGCGCGGGGTGTTGAAGCCGGGGGAGTGGCTGCTGCTGGGGACCGACCTGGTGAAGGACGAGGCCACGGTCGTCGCCGCCTATGACGATGCGGCAGGCGTCACGGCCGAGTTCAACAAGAACGTGCTGCACGTCCTCAACCGCGAACTAGACGCCGACTTCGACGTCGACGCGTTCACCCACGTCGCGTTGTGGGACGCGGAGAACGAGTGGATCGAGATGCGCCTGCGCTCGACCCGCGGGCAGCGGGTGCGGATCGCGGGCCTGGATCTTGAGGTGTCCTTCGCCGAGGGCGAGGAACTGCGCACCGAGATCTCGGCGAAGTTCCGACGCGCGGGCGTGGCCGAGGAACTTTCCGCCGCCGGGTTCTCGTTGACCAACTGGTGGACCGACACCGAGGGGCGGTTCGCGCTGTCGCTGGCGAAGGCTGAATAACCGGGGGTGGGTGGTCTGGCACGGCTGGACGTCGGGCTGACCAGCGGCTAGGCGACCCTGCTCGACGGGATCAGTCTCGCGGTCGAGCAGGGTCGGCGGTCGCGGTGACGGGGCCGAACGGGTCGGGCAAGACCACCCTCCTGCGGTGCGTCGTCGGCGCGATGACACCGGACGCGGGCGAGGTGCGGACGAGCCTGCCGAGTATGTGGTCCGGTCCGTGCGTTGGCTGCCGCGCGACGAAGGACCGCGCTGGGCGCGGGCTCGGCACACCAGGTCGGTACGAAAGGCCATAGGACCGGCCCCCGCTGCGAGTCCACACTGGCCGGATGGGTGAGTCGCCGGAAGTGGCGGCGGTTGGCACCGAGTCCGGCGATGGTCCGGCGGCGCCGGGGTGCCGTACGGCCAAGTTCGACGCGGTGAGTTTGGCCGAGCTGGTCCATCTGCGGGTGGTGCGGCCGGTCGAGTTGGTTCGTGACGCGATCGAGCGGATTGAGTCGCTTGATCCGATGCTCAACGCGGTGATCGCGACCGGGTATGAGCGGGCGGTCGACACCGCGTGTCGGATGGATCCGGATCGGCCGTTCGCCGGTGTGCCGATTCTGATCAAGGATTTGTTCGCCGAGGTTGATGGGATGCCGTGTTCCGAGGGCTCGGCGTTCTTGCGGGGCCATGTTTCTTCCGGTGATCAGGAGTATGTGCGCAGGTTGCGGGTGGCGGGGTTCGTGGTGATGGGCAAGACCAACGTTCCGGAGTTCGGCATGGTCCCGACCGTGGAACCCCGGCTGTATGGGCCGACGGCGAACCCGTGGGACCTCACCCGTACCCCCGGTGGCTCCAGCGGTGGGTCGGCCGCCGCCGTGGCCGCGGGCATGGTGCCGGTCGCTCACGGCAATGACGTGGGTGGGTCGCTGCGTATCCCCGCGTCGTGTTGCGGGCTGTTCGGGCTCAAGCCCGCCCGCGCGCGCAATCCACTCGGGCCCCGCTACGGCGACGCGTTCCTCGGGTTGCTCACCGACCATGTCCTCACCAGAACCGTGCGCGACAGCGCCGCACTGCTCGACGTCACCGCGGGTCCCGCACCCGGCGACCCGTATCGCGCGTCGCCCCATGACGGCGCGTGGGCCGCTGAGGTGGGTCGGTCGCCGGGCAGGCTGCGGATCGCGGTGACCCGCCGAACCCCCGAAGGCCACCCGGTGCACCCCGACTGCCTCGCCGCCCTCGACGCCGCCGTCGACCTGCTGGAGTCGCTCGGCCACCACGTCTTCGAACGCGACCTGACAGAGCTGACGCCGGATGTCGGCACCGCGATCGGCCGGATGTACGGGGCCTCCCTCGACTGGGCGATCCGCTGCCGGGCGGCCGAGCTTGGCCGCGAGCCCGCCCCCGGCGACCTGGAACCGCTGACCCAGCTCTACTGGGAGCGCGGACGACAGGTGACCGGCGGCGATCTGCTGCTGGCCGCCACGACCATCCAGCGGTTCACCCGCGAGGTCGCCGCCGCGATGGCCGACTTCGACCTGTGGCTGTCGCCGACCCTGGCTCAGCCACCCCCGTTCCTGGGCGCGATGGCAGGCGACGACCCCACCGAGACCGAACGCGTCGCGGCCGGATTCGTGGCGTTCCCCCTGATCACCGCCAACCTGACCGGCCGGGCGGCGATGAGCGTGCCGCTGTTCCGAACCGCGGGCGGCCTCCCCATCGGCGTCCACCTGCTGGGCAGCGGGGAGGCGACCCTGCTGCGGTTGGCCGCCCAACTCGAACAGGCCCGCCCCTGGGCCACCGATTGGCCACCGATGTCGACGCCGGGGCTGACCTTCGCCTGATCTTGTGGGTAGGTTGCGGTCATGAACCCGCTCACCCCGATCGCCCGCGGCCTCGGAAAGCAGCCATGGTTGCCGAGGCTCGCGCCCGCCATCGTTGGCTTCGACCGGTTCCTGGGCAAGGTGACCAAGGGGCGCGTGACCATGCTCGGCATGGCGGGACTGCCGGAACTGGTCCTCACCGTCGCGGGCCGCAAGTCCGGGCAGCCGCGGTCCACACCGCTGCTCTACGTCCCCCACGACGGCGACTACCTGATCGCGGGTTCCAACTGGGGCAAACCGAAGCCGCCGGTCTGGACATTCAACCTGGCCGCCAACCCCGCCGCCTCGGTCAACATCCGCGGACGGCAGCACGCGGTGACGGCCAGGGTCGCCGAAGGCGAGGAGCGGCAGGCGCTCTGGCAGGTCATGACCCGAACGTGGCCCGCCTACGACCTCTACGCCACCCGGACCGACCGGGAGATCAAGATCTTCGTGCTCAGCCCAGCAGGCTCCGCCCGATAAGCAGCAGCGCGCTCGCGCTGGCGACCGCGAGGACGCCGACGCGCAGGCGCGGGCCCTCGACGTGCTTGCGCAGTGGGCCCGAGATCAGCAAGCCCGCGAACAGGAACGGCACCAGGAACGCCGCCGCGGTCAGGTGTCTGACCTCGACGTGACCGGCCGCGGCGAGCGTGATCAGCGACGAGATCGAGGCGAGCAGGAAGAACGCGCTCAGCGTCGAGCGGATCGTGGGGCCGGACTGGTTCTGGTAGACCAGCGCGATGGGCGGGCCGCCGATCGACGCGATCGTGCCGAAGGCGCCCGAGGCGGTGCCCGCCACCACGAGCGCGGGGCGGGTCGGCTGTGGCTTCCAGGTGATCACCGACAGTGCCACGCACACCAGCACGCTCGTGCCGATCACCAGGTTGAACCCGCTCGCGGGCAGCGTCGCCAGTGCCAGCACGCCGAGCAGATTGCCCGGCAGCCTGCCCAGCATCGCCCACCCGACGCCGGACCACTCGATGTGACCGCGTTCGCGGGTCATCATCATGGCGGCCAAGGCGGTGCCCGCGAACAGGACCGGGACGGGGACGAGCATCGGGTCGAGCAGAGCCAGGATCGGCCCGGCGATCAGGTTCAGACCGAAGCCGATGGTGCCCTGGACTGCGGCCCCGACCATCATGATCAGGCCCGCGATCACCAGTGCGGTAGTCAATGTTTCCCCCAGACGCGAAGCGGGGGCCGCCCGACGGACGGCCCCCGCTCGGTGAGCTGTGCTAGCTCGTGACCATCTTGCGCAACACGTACTGCATGATGCCGCCGTTGCGGTAGTAGTCGGCCTCACCGGGGGTGTCGATGCGCAGGACCGCGTCGAACTCCACAGTGGACCCGTCCGCCTTGGTGGCGACGACCTTGAGCGTGCGCGGGGTGGTGCCCTCGTTCAGCCCGGTGACGCCCGAGATGGCGAAGGTCTCCGTGCCGTCCAGGCCAAGCGACGCCGCGGTCTGGCCTTCCGGGAACTGCATCGGAAGCACGCCCATGCCGATCAGGTTCGACCGGTGGATGCGCTCGAACGACTCCGCGATGACCGCGCGCACACCCAGCAGCGAGGTGCCCTTGGCCGCCCAGTCGCGCGACGAGCCCGAGCCGTACTCCTTGCCCGCCAGCACGACCAGACCGATCCCCGCCGCCGCGTAGTTCTGCGCCGCGTCGTAGATGAAGGCCTGCTCGCCATCCTTGGTGAAGTCGCGGGTGTAGCCACCCTGGACGTCGTCGAGCAGCAGGTTGCGCAGCCGGATGTTGGCGAAGGTGCCGCGGATCATGACCTCGTGGTTGCCGCGCCGCGAGCCGTAGGAGTTGAAGTCCTTGCGCTCGACGCCGTGCTCGGTGAGGTACTTGCCCGCCGGGGTGTCCTGCTTGATGGCGCCCGCGGGGGAGATGTGGTCGGTGGTGACCGAGTCGCCCAGCAGCGCGAGCACGCGGGCGCCCGCGATGTCGGTGACAGGGGTGGTCTCCATCGTCATGCCGTCGAAGTACGGGGGCTTGCGGACGTAGGTCGACTCCGCGTCCCACTCGAAGGTCTTGCCGGTCGGCGTCGGCAGCGACTGCCAGCGCTGGTCGCCCGCGAAGACGTCCTTGTAGCTGTCGGCGAAGCTCTCCGCCGACAGCGCCGCGGTGATGGTGTCGGAGATCTCCTGCGGCGTCGGCCAGATGTCGGCCAGGAACACCGGCTCGCCGTCGGAGCCCGTGCCCAGCGGCTCGGTGGTGATGTCGATGTCCATCGACCCGGCCAGCGCGTAGGCCACCACCAGCGGCGGGGAGGCCAGGTAGTTCATCTTGATGTCCGGGTTGATCCGGCCCTCGAAGTTGCGGTTGCCGGACAGCACCGACACCACCGCGAGGTCGGCTTCCTGAACACCGGCCGAGATCTCGTCCTGCAGCGGACCGGAGTTGCCGATGCACGTGGTGCAGCCGTACCCGACGAGGTTGAAGCCCAGCTTGTCCAGGTACGGGGTCAGGCCCGCGCGGTCGTAGTAGTCCATGACGACCTTGGAACCCGGCGCCAGCGTGGTCTTGACCCACGGCTTGCGGGCCAAGCCGCGCTCGACGGCCTTCTTCGCCAGCAGTGCAGCGCCGATCATGACCGACGGGTTGGACGTGTTGGTGCACGAGGTGATCGCGGCGATCGCGACGGCACCGTGGTCGAGTTCGAAGGTGTTGCCGTCCAAGGTGACCGTGGTCGGCTTCGACACCCGGCCCTCGGCGCCCGCGGCCGCCGAGTGGTAGTCGAACGGCTTGCCGTCGCCGTTGCCACCCGAGCCGTGCGCGGGGGCGTCACTGGCGGGGAACGACTCGTCCGAAGACTCGTCCACAGCGGACAGCGGCGCGCTCTCCTCGTGGGCGATGTAGGCACCGAGCGCGGCGCGGAAAGCCGACTTCGCGTCGGTCAGCTCGATGCGGTCCTGCGGCCGCTTCGGGCCCGCGATGGACGGGACGACCGTGGCCAGGTCCAGCTCCAGCGTCTCGGAGAAGACCGGCTCGAAGGACGGGTCGTGCCAGAGGCCCTGCTGCTTGGCGTAAGCCTCGACGAGCGCGACCTGCTCTTCGCTACGGCCGGTGAAGCGCAGGTAGTCGATGGTCTCCTGGTCGACCGGGAAGATCGCCGCGGTGGAGCCGAACTCGGGGCTCATGTTGCCGATGGTGGCGCGGTTGGCCAGCGGGACGGCGGTGACGCCCGAGCCGTAGAACTCGACGAACTTGCCGACGACGCCCTGCTTGCGCAGCATCTCGGTGATCGTCAGCACCAGGTCGGTGGCGGTGGCGCCCGCGGGCAGCTCGCCGTGCAGCTTGAAGCCGACCACGCGCGGGATCAGCATCGAGACCGGCTGGCCGAGCATGGCGGCCTCGGCCTCGATGCCGCCGACGCCCCAGCCCAGCACGCCAAGGCCGTTGACCATGGTGGTGTGCGAGTCGGTGCCGACCACGGTGTCCGGGTAGGCGATGCCGTCGCGGACCATGACCACGCGGGCCAGGTGCTCGATGTTGACCTGGTGGACGATGCCGGTGCCCGGGGGGACGACCTTGAACTCGTCGAAGGCGGTCTGGCCCCAGCGCAGGAACTGGTAGCGCTCCTTGTTGCGCTCGTACTCCAGGTCCACGTTGGTCTCGAAGGCGTCCGGGCGGCCGAAGATGTCGGCGATGACCGAGTGGTCGATGACCAGCTCGGCCGGGGCCAGCGGGTTGACCTTCGACGGGTCGCCGCCCAGCGCGGTGACGGCCTCACGCATGGTGGCCAGGTCGACCACACACGGCACGCCGGTGAAGTCCTGCATGACCACGCGGCCGGGGGTGAACTGGATCTCCGTCGACGGCTCGGCCGCCGGGTCCCAGCCCGCCAGGGCGCGCACGTGGTCGGCGGTGATGTTCGCGCCGTCCTCGGTGCGGAGCAGGTTCTCCAGCAGGATCTTCAAGCTGTAGGGCAGGCGCTCGGCACCCTCCACGGCGTCGAGCCGGAACACCTCGTACGAGGCATCGCCGACGGTCAGCGTGGCACGGGCGCCGAAGCTGTCCTTGCTAGCAGTAGTCACGTCCAACTCCAGTGGCGGCGCAAGTCAGTCAGGTTCGGGCCCTGAGTCTCGCGCACCCGCTCGGAGCGCGCATCGACAGGCCCACGCGACAAACAGTACGCTTGTCCTGCTAGCCGGTTCAAGTGGGCACGCCAGGGAGGTCGAATGTGATCCATCACGTCCAGATCGCGTGTCCGGAGGGCGCGGAGGACCGGATGCGCGCGTTCTACACCGGCGTGCTCGGGTGGCATGAGCTGCCCAAACCGCCCCTGCTGGCCGCCAGAGGCGGCTGCTGGTTCGCCGTGCCCGGCGGCGGGGAACTGCATGTCGGCGTCGAGTCCGACTTCCGCGCCGCGCGCAAGGCTCATCCCGCGTTCGTCGTGGACATCGACGCCGTCGGTTCGGCGCTGATCCAGGCGGGGTCGCCCGTGCGGTGGGCCGATCCGGCGGAGATCCCCGGCCGCGGGCGGTTCCACACCGACGACCCGGTGGGCAACCGACTGGAATTCCTCGAGGCCGAGCGCTGACACGGCCGAACGGATGTGTGTTCGCTCGATTCCGGACGGTGCTGTTTGGGCCGGGCGGGCTAAGGGTGATGGGGCGGACCGGCCTGAGGGTCGGTAGTCGGATCCGACTATTTATCCGGGATCGCCGACGAATCCGCTGGTTGTCGCCCATGCTGTCGGCGTGTCAGCTCCCAGGCGGCGAAGCGGTGGTCGGTCAGCAGCGCGGTCAGCCGGGCCACCAACTCGGCAGGCGACAGTTCGGTCGATTCGATCACCAGTTCGGCGGTGTCCTCGCAGACGACGACGGTGGCCGACGGACCAAGTTCCGCGGCCAGCCGGGCGCCGATCATGATCGGCGCGCTACCGCCGGGCGCGGTTCGCCGCAGCGCCGCCCGAGAACCAGTCACGCCCTCCACTTTCGACCATGCGGGGCTGCCGCTCCATGGCCCGCGATGGCCTGTTGCTGACACGGGATGTCATCGGGCGGACACGAGAGGTGACCTATGACACTGCGCGATCTGGGGTTCGACGAGCGGACCGAGCAGGTGTACCGGGTGCTGCTGGACGAGCCCGCCTGCGGACTGGCCGACCTGGCCGCGCGGTTCGGCATCGACGTCGAGGTGGTGGACAAGGCGATCTCGGCGCTGGTCGCGCTCGGCGTCGCGCGGCGCGACGGTGCCGGGCCGGTCGCGCTGCTCAGTCCGGGTGCCGCGCTCGGCGAACTGATCGAGCGGATCGAGGACGCGTTGCTGCGCGAGCACCGCAGGGTCGGCGCGACCCGCGCGGAGGTGGCCGAACTCGCGGCCCGCCACGAACGGCGCGCTGGCCCCTCGGCCGACAACGGAATCGAGCGGATCGAAGACCTCGGCGCGGTCCGCGCGGCGTTGGAGGACCTGTCGTTCTTCACCAGGATCAGCGTGTTCGCCGTCCAGCCGGGGGGACCGCAGTCCGCTGAGGCCCTGGCCGCGAGCAAGCCGCTGGACCTGCGCGGCCTGCGCCGTGGGCTGGACATGCGGGTGATCTACGACGCCGCCGTCCTCTCCGACGAGGTCAACCGCGCCTACCTGCGGGAACTGGGTGAGGCGGGTGCGCAGTACCGGGTCAGCGACGTCGCCCTTGAGCGGATGATCGTCATGGACGGCAAGGTCGCGGTGGTGCCGATCGACCCGGCCGACAGCGGCAAAGGCGCGCTGATCGTGCGCCAGCCCGGCCTGATCACCGGATTCCTCCGCCTCTTCCAGCGCATCTGGGACGACGCGCGGGAACTGCCCTGGGTCGAGCGCACGACCGAGCCGGACCTCACCGACGAGGACCGGCAGGTCCTCGCGCACATGGCCTCCGGCGGCACCGACGACGGCGCGGCCAGGATGCTCGGGGTGTCCGTGCGGCACCTGCGTCGGCGCATCGCCCGGCTGATGGACCGGCTCGACGCGGGCAGCCGGTTCGAGGCCGGGGCCGAGGCCGCGCGCCGCGGCTGGATCTGAGTCCCTTTGCTGACAAGGACCGGTCCGCTTGTTGACGTCCTGAACCCGGATCTCGACGCGCTCGGTCGCGCAGACTTCGGGTAGACGACCGGAAAGGGCCAACTATGAATGCAGGGACCATGCGCCGGATGACCTTCGGCCTCGCCGCCGCCGCGCTGGCGACGTTGGTCGGCGCGGGTATCGCCTCGGCCGACGAGCCCGCGGACCCCACCACGCCGGACGGTGGCGGAACGACCGGCGCGTTCATGTGGGGCGGATGCGTGTGCCAGGGGCCGGTGCCCGTGCCCGATCCGGTCCTCCCGTCCGTCGTGGCGACCGTGCCCGACTTCCTCGTCTGGCACTGACCGACCCAGTCGCATCCTCTCCCCGGCTCGCGCGGCCATCGTGCCGCGTGGGCGGCTGGCGGACGCCCGCCGCCGAGCGCGTCCCCGTTCCAAGGTGACGCACCGGAACCACGAAAGGAGGTGACACATGAGCACGCTCGTTCGCCACGCCAACGAGATCTCGCCTGATCTGTTCGGCGACCTCGACGCGCAGACCGGCGCGCGGTCCCTGTCGGGCATGACCCCGGTCATGGCCACGCCGACCGCCGTCGCGCTGGGCATCGCCATCTCGGCGGTCGCGTTCCACGCCGGATACATGTATGGCATCGCCCGCAACATGGCCGAAGGCTCGGTCGTGTTGCCGCAGTAGGCGATTCCTTCGCTTTCCGAATCAATGAGACGAATTCCGAGAGGGGGTGAAGTGTGTCCTCTGTGCTTGAGAAGGTCAACGCGTCGGCGGTGTTCGCCGACATTCCGCTGCGCGCCGACGTCCCGATGACAGTCGGTGCGGCGTCGCCGGTCCTGGCGACGCCCGCGACCATCGTCGGCATCGCCGCGGGCGTCGCCGTCGTGGCGGGCGTGGCAGGCGCGTTCTACGCCGGGTACCAGATCGGCCGCGCGATCGGCCACCAGAACCCGTTGCCGCAGTAACGGGCCGGGCCGGTGCGTCCGCGGCGCACCGGCCCACTCGACTCTTCCACTCCCGCTGACCTGAGGAGCTGATTCGTCGTGCGAGGACTGTCGAAATACCTGCGGCCGGGACTGCGCGCGGCGATGCCGCGGGCGGCGGTGCTGACCGCGACCGAGCGACTCGGCTCGATCACCCACCTGGTGTCGAGCCTGGAATACCTGGCCAGAGCCAAGGACCGCGACTGGGGCGGACCCAACAACTGGGACGTGACCCGCACGGGGTTCGTGACCCGCTCACCCCGGCTGACCAAGGTGCTCGACCTGGTCGCGCGCCGCGACGTGACGCGGGCGCTGCACGTGGCCAGGGTCGCCGCGGCTGCGGCGCTGTGGCTGCCGTTGCCCAAAGGCGCCAAGGTGGCCGCGAACGGGGTGCTCGCCGGGTCGCAACTGGCCCTGTACGCTCGCCACCTCTACGGCACCGACGGCGCCGACCAGGTGTCGTTCCTGGTGCAGTCGCTGGCGACCGTGGCCAGGATCGGCGACCGCAGGCCCGCCGTCGTCGACTCCTGCCTGTGGTTCATCGCGCTGCAGTCGGTGCTGTCCTACACCGTCTCCGGCTGGGCGAAGCTGCCGAGCCAGACCTGGCGCACCGGCCGCGCGCTGCCCGGCATCACCCGCACCCTGACCTACGGCGAGCCGAACGTCTGGCGTCTGTTCGAGCGCCATCCCAAGGCGACGCGCCTGCTCGCGCACGGCGTGCTGGCCATGGAATGCGGATTCCCGCTGGTCTTCGCCGCGCGCGGTCGCGTCGCGCCGCTGGTGCTCGGTTCGGCGGGCGCCTTCCACCTGGCCAACGCCTGGGTCATGGGACTCGGCCGGTTCTTCTGGTCGTTCACCTCCACCTATCCCGCCGTGCTCTACGCCTCCGGTCCGCGCGCCGACGCGCGAGGACAGCGGCGGGACGACACCCTGCCCGCCCTGTGCGCGGCGCTGATCGGCGCCTTCCTCACCACCGCCCAGGTGGTGCGCGCCCGCCGCGCGGCCATGGTCGTCGCGGGCCGCGGCGATGAGCGCACGCTCGACGCGAGTTCGGGGAACGTGCTGTCCTACCGGCGGATCGGCGACGGCGACGGCCCGGTGGTGGTGTTGGAGAACGGCCTGTGCGCCACGGCCGAACACTGGGAGTGGATCACCACCCGGCTCGCCGAGCGGTTCACCACCGTCACCTATCACCGCGCGGGCTATGGACCCAGCCGGGCCAAGGCCGACTTCACCACCGACACCGCGGTCGCGGACCTGGTCGACCTGGCCAAGGCCGTCGCCGACGGCAGGCCGGTCGTCCTCATCGGACACTCACTCGGCGGCTACCTCGCCATGCGCGCGGCGCACACCCTGGGCGCCACGGTGATCGGCGTCGGGCTGGTCGACTCCAGCCACCCCGCCGAACTGCGCCGGTCCGCCAGGCAGGCACAGGGCGCAGACGGGCTCACCAACGCGCTCTCGCTGATGCCCGCGTCGATGAAGGCGGGGCTCGGCATCCTGTTGCAGCCGCCCAAGTGGGTGGACACGCTGCCCGCGCACGTGCGGGAGCTGTCCCTGGCCCAGTACCGCGACCACCGCCTGTGGAGCGGCGCGGCGCGGGAATGGAAGGTGATCAAGGGCGAGTTCGAGAACTTCGACGGCGAACTTCCCGAGGTCGGCGCGCCGATGCTGGTGATCACCGCGGGCCACACCGCCGCCACCGACCCGGTGCAGATCGAGCTGCACGACGAGATGGCCGCCGCGGCGCCCAGAGCCGAGCGGCACACCATCGAGGGCTTCGACCACGACCAGATGCTCAGCGACGAGACCGGCGCGGGCACCGTGGCGGGGCTGATCGAGCGGTTCATCGACGGCCTGGAGGGCGACGATGCGTCCTGATGGCAAGGGATTGGCGGGCACCGCGCTGACCGGCGCGCTGGCGGCGTGGTTCGGCGTGACGGTGCTCAGCCAGCACCCGCACCAGATTTTCGACCGCTTCCGCCGCTACGACCTGACCGGCCTGGTGATCGCGAACTGGCGGTTCTTCGCCCCAGAGCCCGCCCAGCACGACTTCCATGTGCTGCACCGGGTGCTCACCGCCGACGGCGACCAGACCTCGTGGTCGGAAACGACCCGGATCCCGCGCAGGCGGCTGGTGCAGGCCCTGTGGTTCCCCGACCGCAGGCAGGACAAGGCGATGTTCGACGTGTGCAACGAGCTGATCATCTACTTGGCGCGCAAGGACTTCGACATCACCACGACCGCCGCGTACCAGGTGCTGCGCGACTCGGTCGAACTCGCGGTGCGCGGCGAGCATCCCGTCACCCCCAAGGGGTTCCAGTTCGTGATCGCCAGGGCCACCGGCTACGACGACACACCTGAACCGGAGTACCTGCTCGTGTCCCAGTTCGTCTCGCTTGAGGAGGAAGCATGACCGCGGTGCCCGACATCGGCTACGGCAGGCAGTTCGCCGGGTTCTACGACCGGCTGTTCCCGGCCGACGCCGGTGTCGACCAGGCGGTGGCCTTCCTGGCCGCCCTGCACCCCGGCGACGGCTCGCCGACGCTGGAGTTCGGCGTCGGCACCGGTCGCGTCGCGGTACCGCTGTCCGAGCGGGTCGGCGAGGTGGTGGGGGTGGATTCCTCGCCCGAGATGCTCGACGTGTTGCGCGCCGCGGTCGGCGACCGGCCGGTCGCGGCGGTCCACGCCGACATCCGCGACTACACCGACGGGCGGAGCTACGGGCTGGTCTACTGCGTGTGCGGGACCCTGTCGATGCTGCTGGACCCCGAGGAACAGCGCCGCGCCGTGAAGGCCGCCGCGCGGCGCCTGGCCCCAGGCGGGCGGCTGGTGATCGAGACACACAACCCGGCGATCGCCGAGGCGCTCAACCAGGGCAAGCCGCGCGACTCGTTCTTCGTGCCGTACCCGGCACCGGACACGGGCCTGCTGTCCTACTCCACCGTCGACCTGGACAACCGGCTCTGGCACCTGGCGCACATCTTCTTCGACGACGGCCGCGCCCGCGTGGCCGCCGAGCTGAGCAGGCTGACCACCGCGGAGGAGACCGACCACTACGCGCGGTCGGCGGGCCTGGAACTCGTCGACAGGCACGCCGACTTCTGGGGCAACCCCTTCACCGGCGCCGAGCCGATGACCGTGTCGGTGTACCGGGCGGCCAGCGATGTCTGAGCCGCCGTCGACGTTCCGGTTCTTCGCCGACCACCTGCGCCCGCACCGCGTCCCGCTGATCATCGGCACGGTGCTGCTGGTGGGATCCAGTGCCCTCGGTCTGCTGCAGCCGCTCGCCGCCAAGCTCGTGATCGAGGCGCTTGCGGCACAGGCCGGGATGACCGGCGCGCTGGTCAAGCTGACCGTGCTGGTCCTGGTCGCCGCGCTGATGCTGGGTGTGGGCAACTACCTGCTGATGCGGTCGGCGGAGAACGTCACGCTGTCCGGTCGCCGTTCGCTGGTGCGCCATGTCCTGCGGCTGTCGGTGCCGGGGATGCGCACCCAGCAGCCCGGCGATCTGCTGGCCAGGGTCACCTCGGACACCGCCGTCCTGCGCCAGGTCGCCGCCCAGGTCGCCGTGCAGGTGCTCACCGGGGCCGTGCTGCTGGTGGGCGCCCTGGTGTTCATGGGTGTGGTGGACCTGATCCTGCTGGTCACCACGGCGGCCGTGGTGGCGGTGCTCGGCGGGATCGTGTGGCTGATCATGCCGCGCATCCGCGAGGCCGCGCTGCGCGCTCAGGCGTCGGTCGGCGAGATCGGCGCCGCACTCGAACGCGGCCTCGGCGCGTTCACCACGGTCAAGGCGTCCGGCGCGGAGCGGGCCGAGGAGGAGCGGGTCGACCGGGCCTCCCGCTCGGCCTACGAACAGGGTGTCGCGCTGGCCAAGTGGGGATCCGTGGCGGGCACGACCACCGGGCTGGCCATCCAGGTGGCGTTCCTGGTCGTGCTCGGCGTGGGCGGCGCCAGGGTCGCTGCGGGCTCGATGACCGTCGCCGACCTGGTGGCCTTCCTTCTGTATGTCGCCTACTTGACCGCGCCGCTGTCGCAGCTGGTCAACGCGAGCGCCTACATCCAGGCGGGCCGCGCCGCGGTCACCCGGATCGGCGAGGTGACCCAGCTCCCCATCGAGGACATCGAGGACAGTGGACGCGCGGGCGGCCGGACACCGGCCGCGCTGACGTTCGAGAAGGTCACCTTCGCCTATCCCGGCCGGGCGGACACGGCACTGAACGGGTTCAGCCTCGATGTGCCCAAGGCGTCGCTGACCGCACTGGTCGGCCCGTCCGGGTCCGGGAAGACCACGGTGCTCAACCTGGTGGAGCGCTTCTACGAGCCCACCGCGGGGACCATCAGGCTCGACGGCCGCGACTTGCGCGACTGGGACCTCGCCGAGCTGCGGGCGCAGATCGGCTACGTGGAGCAGGACGCCGCCGTCCTGGCCGGAACCTTGCGGGAGAACCTGACCTACGCCGCGCCGGAGGCCACCGAGGAAGCCCTTCGGGACGTCCTGCGGATCACCCGTCTGGAACCCCTGTTGCGCAGGCTCGGCGACGATCTCGACGCGCCGATCGCCCATCGTGGCGTGTCGTTGTCCGGCGGGGAACGGCAGCGGGTGGCCATCGCCCGCGCGCTGCTGCGCGAGCCGCGGCTGCTGATGCTCGACGAGGCGACGTCCCAGCTCGACGCGGTCAACGAGGCGGCGCTGCGAGAGGTGGTGCGCGACATCGCGGCCACCACCACGGTCGTCGTCGTGGCCCACCGGCTCTCCACCGTGCTGGCCGCCGAGCAGATCGTGGTGCTCGCCGACGGCGCGGCCACCGGGGTGGGATCGCACGGGGAACTGCTGCGGTCGGACCCGCTCTACGCGAAGCTGGCGGCCGAGCAGGCGCTGGTCTGAGGAATCGAGGGACATGGACGCCGTCGTCGTCGGTGCCGGGCCGAACGGACTGGCCGCCGCGCTGGTGCTGGCCAAGGCCGGGCTGGCCGTCGAGGTGCACGAGGCGGCCGACACCGTCGGCGGCGGCGCCCGGACCGCGGAGCTGACCCTGCCCGGATTCAGACACGACGTGTGTTCGTTCGCTCATCCCATGGGGCTGGCGTCGCCGTTCTTCCGGGCGTTCGACCTCGCCGCGCGCGGGGTCGAGCTGCTGGTGCCCGAGGTGTCCTACGCGCACCCGCTCGACGGCGGTCGGGCGGGCGTGGCGTGGCGCGACCTCGACCGCACCGCGGACGGCCTCGGCCGCGACGGCCGGGCGTGGCGGTCGCTGCTGGGGCCGCTCGTGCGCGACTGGCCGGGCCTGGTCGATGTAGGCATGTCCGACCTGCGTGGTGTGCCGCCCGGCCTGGTGACGGCGGCCCGGTTCGGTCTGCGGATGGCCGAACAGGGCTCGGCCCTGTGGGGCGCGCGCTTCCGCGGCGACGTCGCACCCGCGCTGCTCACCGGGGTCAGCGCCCACGCCATCGCGCCGCCGCGCGCTCTCGCTCCCGCGGGCGCGGGCCTGATGCTCGCCACCCTCGGCCACGCCGTCGGCTGGCCGATCCCGCGCGGCGGCAGTCAGTCCATTGTGGACGCGCTGGCGGCCGAGCTGCGCGCGTGCGGCGGCAAGATCGTCACCGGGAGCCGGATCGAGAGTCTCGACCAGGTGCGGGCCCACGCGGTGGTGCTCGACGTGGCACCGGCCGCGCTGGCCAGGATGGCGCCGCTGCCCGCGCGGTACCTGAGGTGGCTTACCGCGTTCCGCTACGGCGGGGGAGCGTGCAAGGTCGACTACGCCCTGTCCGGCCCGGTTCCGTGGGCGGCGCCGGATCTCGCCCGCGCGGGCACCCTGCACCTGGTCGGCGACCGCGCCGAGGCCGTCGCGGCCGAGCGTGCCGTCGCGGCGGGCACCCACCCGGACCGGCCATACGTCCTCGTCGGCCAGCCCGGCGTCGTCGATCCAGGCCGCGCGCCCGAGGGCAAGCACACCCTGTGGTCCTACGCCCACGTCCCCAACGGGTCCACGCGCGATCTCGGGGAGGCGGTCACGGCCCAGATCGAGCGGTTCGCCCCTGGCTTCCGCGACCTGGTCCTGGCCCGGAACGTGATCACCGCGGCCGACGCGGGCACGCACAACCCGAACTATGTCGGCGGCGACATCGCCGCGGGCGCGGTGACCCTGCGGCAGACCGTGTTCCGGCCGGTCCCGCGCTGGGATCCGTACCGCACCCCGATCCCCGGCGTGTACCTGTGCTCGTCGTCGACCGCGCCGGGGCCGGGCGTGCACGGCATGTGCGGCGTTCACGCGGCCCGCCGAGTGCTGCGGCAGCGGTTCGGCATCCGCGCCGACCCGCTGGCATTGATCCGAGGCTGAAACGCAGGAACCCCCGCCGGGTGGCAGGGGTTCCACGCGCGACTCGCCTTACCTGGCCGGGGGCGATTCTTGTCCGGTCAAGTAAGCCGCCGTTACTCGGCCAGCTTGAACAGGGCCTTGATGTCCTCGGGCTCCAGGCTCTTGAGCGCGGTGACCTGGATGTCGGTGATCGAGCGGATCGGGCTGACGTACCACTTGCCGTCGACCTTGGTGGTCACCACGCCGGTGTTGGCGATCATGCCCTTGACCAGGTTGGTGAGTGCCTTCTTGGCGTCGGGGTCCATGCGCTTGCCGCCGATCTGGGTGGCGGCGTCGTCGGCGCAGAACTGCTCCTTCTCGCCATCGACCTCGGCGGCGTAGCACTCGCCGTCCTTGGTGACGCGGACCTTCTCGCCGTCCTTCTCCGCCTCGAACTCCTTGAGCAGGACCTTGGTGGCGCCCTCGACGTCGACCGTCTCGGTCTCCAACTTGGTGATCTTGACCCCGGACGGCTCGGCCTCGCCCTTCGCCATGTCGACGATCATCGGGCCGAGGTCGTGAATGACGGCCATCTCGTCGGGCGGCAGCAGTTCGATGACCCGGGCGATGTCGGCGTCGAGCGCGGCGTCGGCCAGCCCGCGCACGGCGGCTTCGGGGGAGTCGGCGCCCTTGGCCGGGATCGAGGTCTTGGGCCACTTCTTCTTGCTGTCCTGCAGGCCGTAGTCGGCGATCGTGTAGAAGAGGCTCGGGTACCACTCGCCGTCGACGTTCACCGTGGCGATCCGGATGGGCTCACCGTCGTTGTCCTTGACCACATCGGCGATGTCGATGGTCTCGGTCTCCGGCTTGGCGTTCATCCCGCGCGGGAAGGCCAGCTCGATGAACTCCTCGGTGAAGGGGAGCTTGCTCGCGTCGGAGCTGATGGTGACCTTGCCCTCGATCAGCTTGGTGATGGTTAGGTGGTCGTTGACCTTCTCCGCGCCCGCCTCATCGAACTTCAGGCCCTCGGTCTTGAGTTCGAAGCCCTGGATCTTGTTCGGGTCGACGTCCTTCTTGTAGACATCCAGGCGCTGCAGCTCCTTGGTGGTCTCCGAGTTCAGCGTCGTCATCAGGTCGCGCTCGGCGGGCGCCAGGCCCGTGAGCAGGCCCGCGACGTCACCCTGGCCGATGGCGTTGACCAGGCTGGTCGCCGCCGCGGTCGGGCTCTCGGCGCCTGAGGGTGTGCTGCCCCGGTTGAGCGCCCACCACGTCACGCCGCCGCCCGCCGCGACCGCGACGACCGCGGCCACGATGCCGATGACCAGGCCCTTGCGCTTCTTCGGCTGCTCGGGCGGCACGGGGTAGCCGTAGGGCTGCTGGCCGTATGCCTGCTGCTGGCCGTACCCGCCGTAGGCCTGGGTCGGCTGCGGGCCCGTCTGCGGGTACCCCTGCGTCGGCTGCGGGCCGGTCTGCGGGTAGCCCTGGGTCTGCGGGTAGCCGCCCTGCTGCGGGTAGCCCGGCTGCTGGTATCCCCCCTGCTGATACCCACCCGGCTGCTGCGGGTGCTGGCCACCCTGCTGATACGGGTCGTTCGGCGGCCATTGTCCGCCCGAGCCTGGATAGGTCACGGTTCCCCTCCTGCGATCCTGCGTGCGCTCCTGCGCCGGCCTACGAAGATGCCCACGGCTCCGACGAGAGCCACCAACGAGCCGATCAAGGTGACCGTCGGTCCGGTGCCTGCGATGCCGAGCGAGGTTTCCCCGCCACCGCTTTCGACGGTCGCGCCACCCGAAATGGTTCCGGTGAATATCGCCAGGAAAGCGCAGATCGTTGCGGCCGTCCGGGACAACCCGAGCGTGTACGCGACAACGCTCAGCGTGACCACCGGGATGATCGCGAACCAGGCGTAGAGCAGCAGCTCCAGGGTATCCCCGCGAAGGAACCCGAGAGACTTGATCACGCCGATTATCTGGAAGCTGTCCCGCAGCACCGTGCCCGACCGGAACCACGGCAGAAACATGCCCGCCACGACGGCGGCGAGGCCGACGCCCGCGACCGCCGCCGCGGTCCTGGTTCCCTTGGTCACCGCACCATCGTCCCAGTCCTGGGCACGCGCAGTCACAGCGCCCCGCCGGTCGTGTCACCCATTGTGTGCAAGGTCTGGCCGTTCGATTGATGTCAGTGTTACTGGGCGTGTCCCTGACGGGAAAGTTGCCGAAGGTAAGTATGTTCCGCGTGTTGCGACTGGTGCCAGTGGTGTCCAACTGGCACAGTCCTCGTGTATTCAGTCCGTTTTCCGCCGGTTCGGCGGAGATCGAACTTGATCGACGAAGTGGGCGGGGGGAGCCGCCCGCGCTGGGAGGTGGGGAGCCGTGCCGGTACGCAGAGGCCGCAGTCTGGGCCTGATCTTGGCCTCGCTCATTCTGGTGATGCTCAACGCGACCACCGGCGTGGCCGCGGCCGTGCCGCCGCCACCGCCGAACCCCAGCGACTCCGAGCTGAAGACCAGCCGCGCCGACGCCAAGGCCAAGGCGGGCAGGGTCGGTGAGCTGACCAACCAGCTCGCCCAGGCCGAGGCCCGGCTGATGGATCTGCAGGCCGATGTCGAGGCCAAGATGGAGGACGCCAACAAGGCCCTCGTCGACCTAGAGACCGCGGTTGACACCGCCGCCAAGGCAAAGGCCGACGCCGAGGCCGCCAAGCGGGAGGCCGACGGCGCGGGCCGCGACATCGACACCGCCCGCAAGCAGCTCGACGACTTCGCCGCGGGCAGCTACAAACAGGGCACGACGATGGGCTCGATGTCGGCCTATATCGGCGCCAAGAGCCCCGAGGACCTGCTGGCCAGGGCCCAGCTGCTCAACGCCGTCAGTGGCAGCGAACTCGACGCGCTGGAGTCGATGGAGCGCGCCCGCACGGTCAAGGCGAACAAGGACTCGCTGGCCAGGGCCGCCCTGGACGAGGCGAACAAGCGCCAAGCCGAGGCCGAGCAGGCCAAGCGCGACGCCGACGCGGCCACCGCGACCGCCCAGCAGGCCCAGCGCGACCAGGCGGCCAAGTCCGAGCAGCTGGAAGCCGCCCGCGCCGACTACGAGCGCCAACTCAACGACGCCCAGGCCAAGGTCGGCGGCCTGGAGAGCCAGCGCAAGCGCTACCAGGACTGGCTCGCGGCCAAGCAGCGCGAGGACGCCGCGAACGCCGCGGTGGCCGGTCAGCCACGGCCGGTGATCAACCGCCCGTCCGGCGACCGCGCGCAGATCGTGATCAACCGCGCCCTGTCCCAACTCGGTGTCCAGTACGCGTGGGGCGGCGGCAACGGCAACGGCCCGACCAGGGGCATCCACGACGGCGGCGTCGCCGACTCCTACGGCGACTACAACAAGGTCGGCTTCGACTGCTCCGGCCTGATGATCTACGCCTTCGCAGGTGTCGGCATTCGCCTGCCGCACTACAGCGGCTACCAGGCCACCTCAGGCCGTCGTGTCCCGCTCAACCAGATGGCCCCCGGCGACATGTTGTTCTGGGCCACCCGTGGCCGCATCCACCACGTCGCCATGTACATCGGCAACAACCAGATGGTCGAGGCGCCGTACTCGGGTTCACGGGTGCGCATCGCCCCGGTCCGTTACGGCGGCATCGTCCCTTATGCCACCAGATTGCTCTGACCTCGGCGTCGGACGGGTAGATCAGAGCGGTGCGAGACCGAGGAATCCCGCCGTGCGCTGGTAGACCTCACGAGCCAGAGCGGGTCGGATGAGGTCAGCACAGCGAAAGGCGACCCGGAGCGGCAGTACTCGTCGAGTCGAGCCCTTGGGGCATCCGCGGCTGAGAATCAGGACAATGTTCCCGTCAGTCCCGTCCCTGCCACGTCGACACGCACGCCTCGTTGCCCTCACCGTCGGCCAGCACCCAGAACGCCGGGGCCTCGTCTTCGGAGAGCAGTCGGCCGCCCGCGGCGAGCGCCGCCGCGATGCGCGCCTCGGCCTCGTCGTGGGCGACGGAGATGTCGAGGTGGATCCGGTTGCGCTGCGGACGCGGCGCGTCCATCTGCTGGAACCAGACGGCGGGGGACTGTCCGAGCGGGTCCAGCAGCCCGGTCCCCGGCGCGGGCTCGTCGACATAGCCGAGGACCGCGCGCCAGAATGGGCGGACGGCACCGATGTCGAGCGCGTCGATCGCGTACTCCAGCGACTGTGTGCCCGCGTGCGGCTCGGTGGCCACCGCGCGGGAGATGCGGCGGGCGGCTTCGACGTCGGCACTGGTCACCGACATGGTCTCCGGCGTCTGTAACCGCAAGATCACCCGGTCCGGTCGCAGATCCACGCGCAGCCGGTCACCAACCCCAGCCACGGCGACGGCCACTTCGGCAGCCTCGGCCAGCGAGCCGACCGTGACCGTGGTGGTGAGGGTGTTCAGCACGTGCCGCCAGCCCAGGGCGCCGACGGCGGCCGAGGCTTCCGCGCGGGTGATGTCCATGCGCCTGAGGGTGGCAGGCCCCACCGACAGCTACCGGCCCAGCCGCTCGGTGAGAGCATCGAGCGTCGGCAGGAACCAGATGTGTTCGCCTTGGTTGGACTCGCGGACCAGATCCGCCAGCGACTTGCTCGCCGTGACGTGGTCGGTGATGTCGCCGAGGACCACCAACCGCAGGCGGTAGTTGGCGAACTTCTGCATGATCTCGCCCGCGACCCGGGTGCGCAGTTCGAAGAAGTCGGTGGCCAGGCGGCTCGTCGGCACCACGACCACGTCGGGCTTGTGCTCCCACAGCTCCCCGAACAGGTCTGTGACGTCGCGATCGGTGGCCAACTCGGGCCCGTGCTCGTCGAGCAGCGCGATCGGGACATCGTGGATCGTGGTGAAGGTCGGCATGGATCAACGGTATCCAGTGCCGCCTACTGATTTAGGGTCACGCTATGACCTGGGCGGCGATCGTGCTCGCGGGCGGGCGCGCGACCCGGCTCGGCGGGGTGGACAAGCCCGCGCTGGAGGTCGGCGGCCGCAGCATGCTGGCCGCCGCCGTCACCGCCGTGGCGGGCGCGGACCGGATCGTCGTGGTCGGCCCGGAGCGGCCGGTGCCCGTGCCAGTGGTCTGGACGCTGGAGGACGAGCCCGGCTCCGGTCCGGTCGCCGCACTGGCCGCCGGACTGTCCAAGATCGATACGGCCGATGTCGTGGTGGTCCTGGCGGCCGACCTGCCACTGGTGTCAGCCGAGACCGTCGCACGGCTGCTCGCCGCCGTCGGGTCGACCGGCGTGGTGCTGGTCGACGCCGACGGCCGCGACCAATGGCTGCTCAGCGCGTGGCCGCTGGGCCCTTTGCGCGCCGCGATGCCCGAGTTCCCCGCCGGGGCCGCGCTGCGCCGTGTCCTCAGCGGACTGGACCCGGCCCGGCTGCCCGCGGCGGGCGCCGAGGCGGCCGATGTGGACACCCCGGCGGACTTGGCGCGGTTCGGCGAGTGAGTTCACAGGGCTCATACCGCTGATGGGGTTGGCTGGACGGCGGTGGAATGACTAACGGGGAGGATTGCTGGTGACCGAGCCAGGGCAGGTCGAGCTCGCGACCGAGGGCGCGACGCCCGCGCGCGACGCGCAACTGCTCGAACGCACCGTGTTCGAGGTCAAGCGCGTCATCGTCGGGCAGGACCGGCTGGTCGAGCGGATGCTCGTCGGCCTGCTGGCCAAGGGCCACCTGCTGCTCGAAGGCGTGCCGGGCGTGGCCAAGACCCTCGCCGTGGAGACCTTCGCCAGGGTCGTCGGCGGCTCGTTCTCCCGCGTGCAGTTCACCCCCGACCTGGTGCCCGCCGACATCCTCGGCACCCGCATCTACCGCCAGGCCAACGAGCGCTTCGACGTCGAACTCGGCCCGGTCGTGGCCAACTTCGTCCTCGCCGACGAGATCAACCGCGCCCCGGCCAAGGTCCAGTCGGCGATGCTGGAGGTCATGGCCGAGCGGCACGTGTCCATCGGCGGCCAGACCTTTCCGATGCCTGACCCGTTCCTGGTGCTGGCCACCCAGAACCCGATCGAGAACGAAGGCGTCTACCCGCTTCCCGAGGCGCAGCGGGACCGCTTCCTCTTCAAGATCATCGTCGAGTACCCGACGGCGGAGGAGGAGCGCGAGATCGTCTACCGGATGGGTGTGAACCCGCCGGAGGCCAGCCAGATCCTCAGCCCAGCCGAACTGGTCCGGCTGCAGGGCGTGGCCTCCCGCGTCTTCGTCCACCACGCGTTGGTCGACTACACCGTCCGGCTCGTGCTGGCCACCCGCACGCCCGCCGAGCACGGCCTGACCGACGTCGCGGGCTGGATCGCCTATGGTGCGTCGCCGCGCGCCAGCCTGGGCATCGTGGCGGCGTCCCGCGCGCTGGCGCTGGTCCGCGGCCGCGACTACGTGCTGCCGCAGGACGTGGTCGACGTGGTGCCCGACGTGCTGCGCCACCGGCTCGTGCTGTCCTACGACGCGCTCGCCGACGGTGTCCCGATCGACCACATGATCTCCAGGGTGCTGCAGACCGTGCCGCTCCCGCAGGTCTCCGCTCGGCCGCAGGCGCCCAGCGGGCACCCGGCACCGGCCGGGGTGGCCGGCAGGCCGTGAGCAGGCACAAGGCCGCTGAGGGCGAGCGCCCGAACTGGGCGCCGCCGGTGCTGCAGGGCGACCGGATGGAAGCGGGCCTGCGGCTGCTGGAGATCGACGTGCGACGCAGGCTCGACGGGCTGCTGCAGGGCAACCACCTGGGCCTGGTGCCCGGTCCCGGCTCCGAGCCGGGGGAGGCCCGGCCCTACCAGCCCGGCGACGACGTGCGCCGGATGGACTGGGCGGTCACCGCGCGCACCACGGTCCCGCACATCCGCGAGACCGTCGCCGACCGCGAGCTGGAGACCTGGCTGGTGGTCGACCTGTCCGCCAGCCTCGACTTCGGCACGGCGGCCTGCGAGAAGCGCGACCTCGCCGTGGCCGCCGTCGCCGCGATCGCCCACCTCACGCGCGGCGGTGGCAACCGGGTCGGCGCGCTGATCTCCACCGGCGAGAAGATGATCCGCATCCCGGCGCGCGGCGGCCTGGCCCACGCGCGGAGCCTGGTGCGTAAGGTCGCCGAGACCCCTCGCGCGGCCGTGGGCGTGCGCGGCGACCTCAGCGACGCGATCGAGCAGTTGCGCAGGCCACCGCGCAGGCGCGGGCTGGCCGTGGTGATCTCCGACTTCCTCGGCTCCACCGACTGGGAGCGCCCGCTGCGCGCGCTGTCGCTGCGCCACGAGCTGATCGGCGTCGAGGTGGTCGACCCGCGCGACATCGATCTGCCCGATGTCGGCACCGTCGTGCTGGCCGACCCGGAGACGGGACGGCAGCGGGAGGTCACCGCGACAGCCCTACTGCGCAAGGAGTTCGGTGCGGCGGCGGCCGAACACCGCGAGGCCGTGGCCAGGGGCATCCGCAAGGCGGGCGGGGGACATCTGGTGCTGCGCACCGACTCCGACTGGATCGCCGACACCGTCCGCTTCGTCGTCGCGCGCAAGCGCCGCTGGTCGGGAGGCGTGGCATGAGCGAGCTTGCGAGCGAATCATTGACACAGGGCGACCGCGAGCGGCGTGACCGAGCCTGCGAGGGGGCGTCATGAGTCTTCGCAATTTCGCGCATCCGTGGTGGTTCTTGCTGCTCGTCGGCGTCGCCGCGCTGGTGGTCGGCTATGTGCTGCTGCAGCGCGCGCTGCGCAAGCGGACGATGCGGTTCACCAACCTGGAACTGCTGGAGAAGGTCGCGCCCGCCCGCCAGGGCTGGATCCGTCACGTCCCCGCCATCGTGCTGATCATCGGCCTGATGCTGCTGACCACGGCCATGGCCGGTCCGACCGCGCAGCAGAAGGTGCCGCGCAACCGGGCCACGGTGTTGCTGGTGATCGACGTGTCGCTGTCGATGGAGGCCACCGACGTCGCGCCGACCCGGCTCAAGGCCGCCCAGGTCGCGGCCAAGTCGTTCGCCGAGGGGCTCACCCCGGGGGTCAACCTCGGGCTGATCACCTTCGCCGGGACCGCGACGGTGCTCGTCGCCCCGACGACCGATCGCACGGGCGTGGCCAGGGCCATCGACAACCTCAAGCTGGCCCAGTCGACCGCCACCGGCGAGGCGATCTTCGCCGCGTTGCAGGCCATCGAGGGGTTCTCACAGGTCGTGGGCGGTCCGGAGGGACCGCCGCCCGCCCGTATCGTGCTGATGTCGGACGGCAAGCAGACGATCCCGACCGAGAACGAGGACGATCCCCGGGGCTCCTACACCGCCGCGAAGGCAGCCGCAGAGCGCAAGATCCCGATCACCACGATCTCGTTCGGCACCAAGGACGGCACCGTCGACATCGAGGGCCGTGTCCAGGCGGTGCCGGTCGATGACGTCGCCATGGAGGAGATCGCCAACCTCTCCGGCGGCGACTTCTACAAGGCCGCGACCGCCGAGCAGCTCCGCAAGGTCTACGACACCCTGGGCGAGCAGATCGGCTACGAGATCAAGGAAGCCGACGCGAGCCGACCGTGGATGATGCTCGGGACTCTGGCCGCGTTGATCGCGGCAGGCAGTGCCCTGATGATCGGTCAGCGCCTGCCCTGATTCATCAGGCCGCGACAACCGTCGATCGATTACTTGTCGTTTGGGTTATGGCTTTTCTTCCCATTGTTTCCGGAAGGTGATTTCGTCAATACGCTCCGCTCAAACCTCATTTCACCGGGTAAGGAGTGGTTGCGTGAAACTGCGAATTGTCGCCGTGGCGGGAGCGGTCGTCGCGGCAGGCGTGATCGGACTCGAAGCCTCGGCCGCGGGCAATCCCTATCAGCGCGGGCCGGACCCGACGGTGGCGGTGCTGGAGGCCGCGCGTGGTCCGTTCGCGGTGAATCAGACGGCGGCCAGGCCCAGCGGCGGGTTCGGCGGCGGAACCATCACCTATCCGACCGATATGAGCCAGGGCAGGTTCGGCGCGATCGCCGTCGCGCCTGGCTTCACCGAGGGTGAGAGCGCGATCGCCTGGTTCGGCCCCCGCGTGGCGTCGCACGGGTTCGTGGTGATCACCATCAAGACCAACGGCATCTTCGACTCGCCAGACGCCCGCGGCGCCCAGCTGCTCGCCGCGCTCGACTACCTGACAAAGTCCAGCCCGGTCCGCGACCGGATCGACGCGACCCGCCTCGGCGTCATGGGCCACTCCATGGGCGGCGGCGGAGCCCTCCACGCCGCGGCCCAGCGCCCCAGCCTCCGGGCGGCGGTGCCGCTGACCGGGTGGAGCAGGAACAAGAACTGGTCGTCGGTGCGCGTGCCGACCATGGTCATCGGCGCCGAGAACGACGGGGTCGCGCCGCCAAGCGCGCATTCCGAGCCGTTCTATCAGTCATTGGGCGGCGAGAAAGCGTATCTGGAAATGAACGACGCGAACCATTTCGTCACGAACTCGGCGACGCCGACAGTCGGAAAGTTCACGGTGTCGTGGCTCAAGCGGTTCATCGACGACGACACCCGCTACGAGCCGTTCCTGTGCCCGCCGCCGCAACCGAGCAGAGTCATCTCCGAGTACCGCGACACCTGCCCCCACGTCTGAGCAACCCGCAGGACGCCTCCCGGCCACCTTTGGCTGGGAGGCTGGCGGCATGCATCCCGCTTCACCCGCCGTGTCTCGCGGCGAGCGTTTCCACACCCTCATGGAAGCCACGGTCCGCCGCCTGCCCTTCGGCCTCTCGCGTCTCGTGCCGCCCAGCCTGCTCGGCTTCGGCGTCATCAACGGGTTCACGTTTCTGGTGGACTTGGCGCTGTTGACGGTGCTCCATAGTGGACTGGGTTGGGCACTGTGGCTGAGTATCACGGTGGGCTACGCGGTCGCGTTCGGACTGAGCTATGTCCTCAACCGCGCCTTCAACTTCCGCTCCCACGCGCCGATGGGGCCGCAGGCGGTGACCTATGTGGTGGTTGTGATCATCAACTACCTCTTGTGGATCCTTGGCGTGGGTAGCGGTCTGGCGGCTTTGGGCGTCGAGTATCACTTGGCCCGCATGGCTGCGGGGGCGTGTGAGGCGGTCTATATGTACTGCGCGATGCGTTGGATCGTGTTTCGGGATGTGAAACCCGACTAGGCCTGGTTGGCCTGGTTGGCCGGTGTGGCCGGTTTGGCTGGTGGGCGCCTGTTTGGGTGGTTCGCCTTGATTCGGGGACCCCGAAAATGGGCCTGTGCGGGTCAAAAGGCGAGGTCACGGAGCCTCACCCGCACCGCGAGTTTAGGCCCATTTACCCCGAATCAAGGCGAACCACCCAAACAGGCCGTTCCGTTCGGGCCCTTGCGTTCGCTGCGGGTCGAGTCGGTCATCCCGGGCGTCTGTGACAGGTCCGCGGCGTCGGGACGGGTTCGCGGCGTGCGTTTGACGGTGGCTTGTTGCGGCTGAACGATCGCTTCCATGTCCCGCCCCGAGTCGAGGTTGATCTCGCACCCGGTGCCGACCGTCGAACTTGGCGTCCAGTCGCGAGCTCCACCAGGGTGCGCTCGTTGCCCGCTGACGGGGTCGCGGTGATCGTGGACGCGTTGGCGAACAACGATGTGCGGCGGAGGTTGGCGGTGTCCACACTTGTGCGGGAACGGGACCTGTCCTAGCCGTCAGTGCCTGGTCAGAGCTGTGACCAACAGCCCATAGGCCAGCGACGGCTACGGGACGGTAGCCAGATAGCCTCCACGGGACGACATGGTGAGTGGGCGGATGGGGAGCGGAATGGCACGGTCGGTACTGGTCACCGGTGGCAACCGAGGCATCGGCCTCGCCATCGCGCAGGCGTTCCTCGCGCAGGGGGACAAGGTCGCGATCACGCACCGGGGGTCGGGGGCGCCGGAGGGGATGCTCGGGGTTCAGGCCGATGTGACCGACACCGCCGCCATCGACGCCGCGTTCGCTGAGGTCGAGGCCGCGCATGGGCCCGTCGAGATTCTCGTGGCCAACGCCGGTATCACCGATGACACCCTCCTCATGCGCATGGACGAGGAGAAGTTCACCCGGGTCATCGACGCCAACCTCACCGGGGCCTACCGGGTCACCAAGCGGGCGACGCGGGGGATGCTCAAGGCGCGGTTCGGGCGGATCATCTACATCTCCTCGGTCGTCGGCCTGCTGGGCGCGCCTGGGCAGGTGAACTACGCGGCGAGCAAGGCGGGGTTGGTCGGGATGGCCCGGTCGATCGCCCGTGAACTCGGCTCGCGGAACATCACGGCGAACGTGGTGGCGCCCGGGTTCATCCAGACCGACATGACCGACGCGCTCTCCGATGACCGCAAGAAGCAGATCCTCGGCAGTGTCCCCGCCGCCCGCTACGGCCAGGTCGAGGAGGTCGCGGCCGCGGTCACCTTCCTGGCCTCCGACGCCGCGGGCTATATCAACGGCGCCGTGCTGCCGGTCGACGGCGGCGTCGGCATGGGCCACTGACGAACAACCCCAGGAGGAAGACCCCCGATGTCCGGACTGCTCGAAGGCAAGCGGCTGCTGATCACCGGCGTGATCACCGACTCGTCGATCGCGTTCCACGTCGCCAAGGCCGCCCAGGAGCAGGGCGCCACCGTGATCCTCACCGGCTTCGGCCGGATGAGCCTGGTGCAGCGCATCGCGCAGCGGCTGCCGCAGCCCGCGCCGGTGATCGAGCTTGACGTGCAGAACGCCGAGCACCTCGACACGCTGGCCGACCGGGTTCGTGAGCACGTCGACGGGCTCGACGGCGTTGTGCACGCCATCGGCTTCGCCCCGCAGTCCTGCCTCGGCGCCCCGTTCATGGACGCGCCGTGGGAGGACGTGAGTGTCGCGGTCAACGTCTCCGCGTACTCGTACAAGGCGCTCACCAAGGCGCTGCTGCCGCTGCTCGGCCCCGGCTCGTCGGTCGTCGGCCTCGACTTCGACGCGCGCGTCGCGTGGCCCGCCTACAACTGGATGGGCGTAGCCAAGGCCGCCTTCGAGTCGATCAACCGCTACCTCGCGCGTGAACTCGGTCCGCAGGGCATCCGGGTCAACCTGGTCGCCGCGGGCCCGGTCCGCACGATGGCCGCGAAGTCGATTCCCGGGTTCGCCGACCTGGAGTCGGGCTGGAAGGACCGCGCCCCGCTCGGCTGGGACGTCGACGACGCGACCCCGGTCGCCAAGTCGGTCTGCGCGCTGCTCTCCGACTGGCTGCCCGCCACCACCGGCTCGATGGTCTGGGTCGACGGCGGCGTGCACGCGCTGGGGCTCTAACCTCAACGATCATGGTCGACGCACTGCTCTGGCTGTCGTTCGGCGGCCCCGAGGCCCCGCAAGACGTTCGCCCGTTCCTGGAGAACGTCACGCGGGGCCGCGGTGTGCCGCCCGAGCGCCTCGACGAGGTCGAGGCGCACTATCAGCACTTCGGCGGCGTCTCCCCGATCAACCGGCTCAACCGCGAGGCCATCGAGTCCGTCCGCGCCGAGCTGGAGCGCCAGGGCATCGACCTGCCGATCTACTTCGGCAACCGCAACTGGCACCCGCTGGTCGAGGACACCCTGGCCCAGATGAAGGCCGACGGGGTCGAGACCGCCCTGGTGTTCCCGACCAGCGCCTACGGCGGCTACTCGGCCTGCCGCCAGTACGACGAGGACATCGCCCGGGCCCGCGCGGCGGTGCCCGACGCGCCCGAGCTGGTCAAGCTGCGCCAGTTCTTCGACCACCCGCTGTTCATCGGCGCGTTCGCCGACGCGGTCCGCGAAGCCGCGTCGAGCCTGCCCGCCGAGACCCGGCTGGTCTTCACCGCGCACTCGGTTCCGGACTCGGCCGACCGCGCGGGCGGCCCGCCGGAGGAAGGCGGACGGCGGTACTCCCGCCAGGTCGCCGAGGCCGCCCGCCTCGTCGCCGCCGAACTGGGCGCGCCGGAGTACGACGTGGTGTGGCAGTCGCGGTCCGGACCGCCGCGGATTCCGTGGCTGGCCCCGGACATCGTCGAGCATCTGGATACCCTCGACGCCAAGGCGGTCGTGGTCTGTCCGGTCGGGTTCGTCAGCGACCATCTGGAGGTCGTGTGGGACCTCGACACCGAGGCCAGGGACAAAGCCAAGGAACTGGGCATCGACTTCGCCCGCGCCGCGACCCCAAGCGCCGACCCGCGCTTCGCGGAGTTGGTGGTCGAGTTGATTCGCGAGCACACGGCGGACGCGCCGGTCCGCAAGCTGTCGGACTTCACGATCGCGGGCTGCACCCGCAACGGCGAACCGTGCGCGGTGGCGTGCTGCGAACCGCCGAAGCGGCCGACGTAGTTGGGTACGCACCATCGCTATGTGGGCATGCCAAAGTTGGTGGGATCCACAGATCAAAAAAATGGGGTGGCGCGGCGGTGCAGGGATCCGCCGCGCCACCCCGGTTGGCGGCTAGGCGCGCAGTCGGACCTCGTGCCGAAGGTCTGACGCGGCAGCCCGGGCTGGGAACACAGCCGTGACATACGCGATCGCGCACTCCGGGCACATCAGTGGTTCGCCTGGACGCGCGCGGAAGCGAGCGTCCACCGGCATGCCGCACAGGCCCACCGTGCGGCTTACCGGAACCAGATGTGCCCGTCCGCGATATGTCGCGCTGGTTCCCCAGCACACATCGCCGCGAGGGTCGGGGATGATCGACATGATCATCACCCGCTCGTCGTCTGGGATATGTCGAGTCTGTTGTGGAGCACCCGGCCGGTCTCGCTGAGCGTGACCAGCCGGCAGTCGCGCAGGCGGGTGGCACCGATGACCAGGTGGCCCGCGTTGATCAGTTCCCGAAGCCGGGTGGTGAGCCTGCTGTTGATCGGCTCGCCCCGGTCGGTGACCTCATTGGTCTCGGTCATCCCGAGATCGCCGCGCTGGGCGCAGCGCAGCAGCACGAACCAGTCGCGGGTGCGGGCGGCGTCGGCGGGGGAGCGGCGGCCACGGCGCAGCCAGATGTCGAGCAGGCGATCGCCCGCCGAGGTCAGCTCCGCGACCACCCAGCCGTCGCGCGGGTCGGCCGTGGCGGCGAACCCGATGAAACCGTCCCGCCGCAGGGTGAACAGGGCACTGACCATGAGCGCGCTCAGGTCGTCGGTGCGGTGGCGCAGCGCCGATGTCGTGCCGTACGCGCCCACTTCACCGCGCGCGACCATCTGCAGCGCACCGAGATGGGTGGTATCGAGCGCGAGCGGTCGAGGCCCCGACTTCCGATCGACTAGTTGAGCGGTCATGGTGTGACTCCGGTAACAGCGGTTGGTTCAATGTGCCCATCCTGGGCGAACCGCCACGGGATCGCTCATCTCAACATCCCATAGCACCGAGTTATGGATCGCCCCGCGTGTCGCGGTAAAACCCTTAAGGCCAGGTGGGAGCCGGTGTGTGCCGCTCGGTTGAACGGACAGGATCATGGGTGTGATGGCAATAAGCGTCGATCTTCGACATTTGCTTCGTGCACGCAAGAATCTTCCGCGGCGACCCCGGCATTAGCTCCGTGTCCGAGAAGCCGCGTTTCACGGCTGATTCGGCGTTTTCCGGATCGCCCTTCACCAGACCCAAACCAGTGGACGGGTCGGCGGGGTGGCGGCCGCCTGCCGCCTGCAGCCGAACGCGGTGGGTCAGTGCTTGTCGGCGTGGTCGGAGAAGACCCGCACCGCTTCCTCGACCGCCGCGAGCCGCGCGACGCGCACCGCGTCGTTCAGGGGGCGCAGCGCCTCGGCGCGGCGGCGGGCGGCCGAGCCGGACACGGCGTTGCCGGGGGCGTCCTCGGCGGCCAGGTCCAGGATCGCCGAGACCTCGTTGGCGCGCTGCAGGACCCGCAGCGCACGCGGGGGAGTGCCCTCCGGCCATGGCGCGTTGGAGCGGTGGGCCACGCGCGCGGTGATCTCCTCGCGCACGCCCGCCCGGTGCTTGGCCACGCCCAGTTCGGTCAGCACGCCCGCGGCCACGCGCATGGCGCCGGTCAGCTCGTGCTCGGCCTCGCCGAGGGGCAGGTGCTCGGCGGCGGGGGCGTCGCCGATGTCGAAGACGGTCCAGCGCAGGACGCCGTCGGCGACCGGCTCAGGGACCAGGCCCAGGGCGGCGCCGTGCAGGACCACGGCCTCACCGGCGTGCAGCGCGGTGCCCGCGAACTCGCTGCGGCCACCCAGGCCGCGCACGTCGCCCGCCACCGGCAGGACCAGCCTGCCGCCGGTCACGTCGGCCCGGCGCAGCGCGGCGAGGAGCCCGGCCACCTGCCCGCCCGCCTCGCCGCGGACCGGGACGTCGAGCGCGGTGGCGGTGGGTTCGTCGACGGCGACCACGTCGTGCAGTTCGGCCCAGTGCAGCAGGGCGTCGAGGACGTCGTCAGGGGCGGCGGAACCGTTGAGCCAAGCGGAAACCCATACCGCGAATGTCGCACTCGGAGTTGACACGGTGCCCAAGGCTACGCGACGGCTCCAGGGCCCGGACTCTCAGCTCCCGCCCGCGGGTCCGATGGTGCTCACGAGCAGGTCCCGGAAGCGGTCGAGGTCCTCGGTGCTGTCGAACGCGCGGCCAGGCAGCGGGTGGAAGCCGCGAGATCCGGTGCGCAAGACAAAGTTCCGCTCCGTCTCGGCCCAGCCGGTCAGCTCAGCCAGCTGGATGTCGCTGTACGCGGTGCCGTCCGCGGTCATCATCCGGATGGTGTGACCATCGACATCGGCGGTGACCGTCCGACCCGCGATCGGGTCGCGGCGGAACGCCAGCCACACGTCGAGGGCGGGCAGCATGGCGATGACCAGCGCGCTCGCCAGGCCGAACACCGCGGGTCCGGTTTGTCCGATGAGGAACAGCACGACCGAGCCGACCGCGAGCGCCAGCGCGAACCACCGGCTCCAGCGGGCGAACGGCACGGTGGCCCGGATCCCGTCGGCCCAGTCCGCGGGTTCGGGATCCCATCGCAGTCTCATCAACACCCGGACCAATTTACGACACCCGTCCGGTGCACTATTGCCCCCATGAGCAAGTCCGCAAGGTCCACGGGGATGAAGAGGATGGCTGAGAGTTCGACGGCCACCAACCTCGAACTCTTCTTCGACCTGGTCTTCGTCTTCGCGTTGACCCAGGTCACCGCGTTCATGGCCCAGGAACCGACCTGGTCAGGCCTGGGCCGCGGCGCGCTGCTGCTGGCCGTGGTCTGGTGGTGCTGGGTCGGCTACTCGTGGTTGTCCAATCTGGTCCAGGCCGACGAGGGGCTGGCCCGAACGGCGATGCTCGTGGCGATGGGCGCCATGTTCGGCGTCGCCATCGCCATCCCGGAGTCGTTCGCGGACCTGCCCGGCGGGCTGCACGGGCCGACCGTGTTCGCCTTCGGCTACCTGCTGGTCCGGCTGGTGCACCTGTGGCTGTTCTGGATCGTCGCGCACGGCGACGCGGCTCTGCGCGCCCAGCTCGTCCGCTTCGGCGCGACCATGGCGGGCGGCACGGTCCTGCTGCTCATCGCCGCGCACACCTCGGGCACCGCGCAGGCGCTGCTGTGGGTCGCCGCGATCGTGGCCGACTACGGCGGCACCGTCGCCATCGGCGTGCGCGGGTGGCGCATCGAGTCGGCCAAGCACTTCGCCGAGCGGCACGGGCTGATCCTGCTCATCGCGCTTGGCGAGTCGATCGTGGCCATCGGTGTCGGGGTCAATCTGCTGCCGATCTCGCTGCCGATCGTCATCGCCGCCGCGCTGGGGCTGACCGTGTCGGCCTGCCTGTGGTGGGCCTACTTCGACACCCACGCGCACCTGTCCGAGCACGCCCTGCACGAGGCGGCGGGTGAGGAGCGCACGCGGATGGGCCGCAGCGCGTTCAGCTACCTGCACCTGCCGATGGTCGTCGGCATCGTGATGCTCGCGCTGGGGATGAAGAAGGTCCTCAACTACGTTGCGGGCGACAGCGGGCACACGCTGTCCGATCCGCTCTACGGCCCGCCGCTGTGGGCGATGTTCGGCGGTACGGCGCTGTATTTGCTGGCTCAGGCCGCGGTGTCGTGGCGGTGCAACCGGATGATCAAGACCCACCGGATCGCGCTCGGGGCGCTGCTCGTGGCGGTGGTACCGCTGATGGCGCTGCTGCCCGCCCTGGTCTCGCTGGCGGTTCTGGCGGCGCTGCTGGTGGCACTGATCGTGTACGAATGGGTCAAGTACCGCGAACAGCGCGCCGAGATCCGCGCCGGGCACTGACCTGGAGCGGCTCCATGTCGACCAACCCGGCGATTCTGCGTAGCGTCGGGGTGTGACCGTCCCCGCTCTGTCTTCGAAAGAGTTTCCCCGCACCGCCGGTGCCCTGCGCGCCGCCGGGCACGAGCCAAAGGGCGTCAAGGCCGAGATCCGCGACAACCTGCTCGCCGCGCTGCGGGCGGGCCGCGACCCGTGGCCGGGCATCGTCGGTTTCGGCCAGACCGTGCTGCCCCAGCTCGAACGCGCGCTGTTGGCGGCTCATGACATTGTCCTGCTCGGCGAACGCGGCCAGGGCAAGACCCGGCTGCTGCGCACCCTCGTCGGCCTGCTCGACGAGTGGACCCCGGTCATCGAGGGCGCCGAACTCGGTGAGCACCCGCTGGCCCCGATCACCCCGGCCTCGATCCGCCGCGCCGCCGAGTTGGGCGACGACCTGCCGGTCACGTGGCGCCACCGCGACGAGCGCTACACCGAGAAGCTGGCCACCCCCGACACCTCCGTCGGCGACCTGATCGGCGACGTCGACCCGGTCAAGGTCGCCCAGGGCCGCACCCTCGGCGACCCCGAGACCATCCACTTCGGACTCGTCCCGCGCGCCCACCGGGGCATCGTGGCGGTCAACGAGCTGCCCGACCTTGCCGAGCGGATCCAGGTCGCGCTGCTCAACGTCATGGAGGAGCGCGACATCCAGGTCCGCGGCTACACACTGCGGCTGCCGCTGGACGTGCTGCTGGTGGCCACGGCCAACCCAGAGGACTACACCAACCGCGGCCGGATCATCACCCCGCTCAAGGACCGGTTCGGCGCCGAGGTCCGCACCCACTACCCGACCACCGTCGCCGATGAGGTGGCCATGGTCCGCCAGGAGGCGCACCTGGTGGCCGAGGTGGGCGACCCGCTGCTGGAGGTGCTGGCCCGATTCGTGCGCAACCTGCGCGACTCCAGTGCCATCGACCAGCGCTCGGGGGTGTCGGCCCGCTTCGCCGTCGCCGCGGCCGAGACGGTGGCGGCCGCCGCGCTGCGCCGGTCGGCCCTGATCGGCGAGGAGCCCGCGGTGGCCCGGCCGATCGACCTGGACTCGGTGCCGGACGTGCTGCGCGGCAAGCTGGAGTTCGAGTCCGGCGAGGAAGGCCGCGAGACCGAACACCTCACCCACCTGCTGCGCCGCGCGGTCGCCGAGACCGCCCGCGACCGCTTCGCCGGACTCGACCTGCGGCCGCTGGTCGACGTCATCGCCGACGGCACGCTGGTGGCCACGGGGGAGCGGGTGCCGGGCGCGGAGGTGCTCGCCGCGCTGCCGGAGCTGCCGCTGCTGCACGAGGTCGCGGGCCGGGTGGACGTGCGGCCAGACGACAGCCCCGGCCGGATCGCCTCGGCGGTCGAGCTGGCCCTGGAATACCTGTTCCTGACGCGGAAGGTCGCCAAGGACGCCACCGCGGGCGCGGCGGTGTATGGGCCATGACCCGCGGATTCCACTATGGACCGTGGCACGATGGCCCGGATCCACTGGCGCCGCCGGTCGACCTGCGCGAGGCCCTCGAACAGCTCGGCCGCGACGTCATGGACGGCTCGTCGCCCCGGTCCGCCCTCGAGGAGCTACTGCGCCGGGGCACTGGTGACACCGCGGGCCTCGACGAGCTGACCCGCAGGCTCTGGGAGCGCCGCGCCCGCATCCAGCGCCGCCACAACCTCGACGGCACACTGAGCGAGGTCCGCGCCCTGCTCGACGAGGCGCTGGCGGCCGAGCGGACGGCGCTGTTCCCCGATCCGTCCGACGACGCCCGCTTCCGCGAGACCCAGCTTGACGCGCTGCCCCCGGGGACGGCGGCGGCCGTGCGCGAACTGGCCGACTACGACTGGCGGTCCGAGCAGGCTCGTCAGGCGTATCAGCGCATCCGCGACAAGCTCGGCCAAGAGCTGATGGAGTCGCGGTTCCAGGGGATGAAACAGGCGCTCAGCGACGTCACTCCGGAGGACGCCGAACGCATCCGCCGGATGATCGCCGACCTGAACGACCTGCTGCTGTCGCACCTGCGCGGCGAGGACACGACCGACAAGTTCGACCGCTTCATGGCCGCCCACGGCGACTTCTTCCCCGAGAACCCGCGCACCGTCGAAGAACTGATCGACGCGCTGGCCGCCCGAGCCGCCGCCGCCCAGCGCATGATGAACTCGATGAGCGCCCAGCAGCGCGCCGAGCTGTCCGAGTTGATGGCCGCCGCCTTCGGCGACCCGCGCCTCGCCGACCAAGTGTCCACATTGGATGCCAACCTGCGCGCGCTGCGTCCGGGGGAGGACTGGACGTCGTCGGCCCGCTTCCGCGGCCAAGACCCGCTCGGCCTCGGCGAGGGCGCGCAGGCGATGGCCGACCTGGCCGAGTTGGACGCCTTGGCCGAACAGCTGGCCCAGTCCTATCCGGGTGCCCGCCTGGAGGACATCGACTTGGAGGCCCTGTCCCGCCAACTCGGCGACGACGCAGGCGTCGACGCCCGCCGCCTGTCCGAGCTGGAGCGCGAACTGCGCGACCAGGGCCTGCTGGAACGTGCGGCTGACGGCTCACTCCACTTGTCCCCCAAGGCTTTGCGTCGCCTGGGCGAGACAGCACTGTCCGATGTGATCGGAACCCTGCGGTCGCGTCGGGGAGAACGTGACACCGCCCGCGCGGGCGCGGCCGGAGAACCCACCGGTGCCTCCCGCCCGTGGACGTTCGGCGACTCGGAACCCTGGGAGGTCTCCCGCACCGTCCGCAACGCCGTGCTGCGGACGGCGTCGACCGGCGGGGATGTCCGGATCGATGTGTCGGACGTCGAGGTCATCGAGACCGAGCAACGCGCGCGAGCGGCGATCGCACTGTGCGTCGACACGTCGTGGTCGATGGTCCAGGACGGCCGCTGGGTCCCGATGAAGCGAACGGCGCTCGCGCTGCACCACCTCGTGAGCACCCGCTTCCGCTCGGATGAGCTCCAGCTGATCACCTTCGGTCGCCACGCGTCCACAGTGGACATCGATGAGCTGACGGCGATGGAGGGGGTGTGGGAACAGGGCACGAACCTGCACCACGCGCTCCTGCTCGCGGGCAGACACCTGCGCCGCAACCCGGACGCGAACCCGGTGGTCCTGGTGGTGACCGATGGCGAGCCCACGGCACACCTGGAACCCGACGGCCACGCCGAGTTCATGTACCCCACAACCCCCCGGACGCTGTCCAAGACCCTGACGGAAGTCGACGCACTGGCCAAACTGGGCGCATCGGTAACGGTCTTCATGCTGGGCGAGGACGAGAACCTCGCCAAGTTCGTCGACATGATCGCGAGGCGCGGCCGGGGTCGGGTGATCCATCCGGACCTGGACGGGCTGGGAGCGGCGGTGGTGGGGGACTACCTAGGCAACAGGAAACCTCGCCACTAGGGCCTGGGGCGACCACGAGGCCTCAGGAATGCGGAGCGTGCCGCCATCAGGGTTCTTGGAATCCCGCACCCGGACATCCGTGGCGAAGGCGATCTCGACGCAGTTGGCTTCGTTCGGTTCGCTGAAGCTCGACTTCCGCCACACTGCGTGCACCCTGTTTCAGCTCCGTTCGAAATCGGCCGCCATCCTGGTCAGGAAGTTCACCGTATCGGCGGACCCCAGCGCGAACCCCATCAGGGTAGCAGTCAGATCTTCGAACTTCTTGATGCGATCAGGCGCATCGATGAACCCCGCCACGCCGAAGTGCTCGACGTAGACGATAGGTGACTGGCTCGCGAATCCCATCCACAAATACGGGCCGGGGTTGGGGTGAGTCCCGTGCCGGAACGGGATGACATGAATGCGGATGTGTGGCAGCTGTGCCCGGCCGATCAGCCAATTGATCTGCTGGACCATGACTTCGGGTCCGCCGCACGGGCGCCGAAGCGCCGCCTCATCGATGATCGCGGTGTAGTGGGGCGCGGCAAGTTTGGCCAGGATCTGTTGCCGGTCGAGCCGTGCCTCAACCTTCGCGTCTTGCTCCGCGCCGAAGACGCCTGCGGCTGCGTGAAGGGCCCTGATGTAGGCGGGCGTCTGCAGCAGCCCAGGGATCAGGCTCGGGGAGAACTCGAGTAGCGTCCTCGCCTGCGACTCGAAGCCCGCCAAGACGGGCAGCAGCCGGGGAAGGCGGTCGCCGGTTTCCAGCCACTCGTTGGCGTCCAGGTTCTCCGCCAACTCAAGGATTCTCTGTCGGTCTGGCCCGGTTATCCCGTAGAGGGCCAATAGGCCAGCCACATCAGTGGCAGGTGCGACACGGTTTGCCTTCTCCGTGCGATTTACGGTCGATGGCGATGTGCCGATTCCTTTGGCCGCTTGCTTTGTCGTCTTGCCCGTGTGGACCCGAGCCGCCGCCAACTCCATGCCCAAGGCCCGCATCCGGGCGGGCTGCCGATTGCTGATCATGTCCCAATGAGACCCTCAACCCCCGCGACCCGCAACCCGCACAATCGGCTGACGCGTTTCAGGTGACGAAACGGCCGTAACACCTGATACCGGCTCACCGACCCACCTTGGCAGGGATCCTTGACGACTACCTGATCTCCTTGACCCTGCCCGCGCCCGACACCCGCTGCGCGTGATCCACTACAGCGAGCAGACGCGCCATTCGCCGTCCTCTTGGATCAGTGGGAACGTCCGCCGGTCCACCCCGCCGGTGCTCATGTCGGTGGCCAGGACGGTGAACGTCGGCCGGTCGGACTCTCCGTCCACACTCTCCAGGGTGAGCCGGAAGCCGCCCGCCAGGAACACCTGATCCGTGCGGTTCTTGTCCGACGCGCACGTCACCCCCGCCAACGCCTTGGTGTCCTGGACGTTCACCGCGTCCACGAACACCCGCGCCGTCCTGATCGGACTCACCGGCTCTTCGCGGAAGAACAGCACGCTCCCGACGACCACACCGGCCGCCAGCACGAGCGCCACCGCGCCTGCGAGCAGTTTGCGTCGGTCGATCCGACTCGCCGCGCCTGCCACCGCGGACGTGCCGGTCACCGCGGGGATCCTCTGGCTCGGCCAGCTCGCGTCCGGCGGCGGGACCCGGCGTTCGTTGAACTCGCGGCCGTCGTGGCGGACCAGGGTCGTCCACGCCTGGCCGTCCCAGTACCGGCGCTCGACGCGGCCTTCCGGGTCCGGGCGCCAGCCGGGGGCGAGCATCTTCTCCAGTTCCTCCGCGACCCCGGGCGCCACGTCCGAGCGGCCGCGCAGTTGGGCCAGCAGGCTCCACACCGCGGCTTGTTCGGACTGGTCGCGCATGCGTTGGCGCAGCTCGGCCAGCATGGCGTGCTGCTCGGCGCGTTCGATCGAGGGCTGGTCCAGCAGCTCGAAGTACGCGTCGAGATACGGCACCAGCGGCGGGCGGGGCAGCGGATCGGGCAGGTGCGGCGCGGGCGGGAGGCTGAGCAGGGCCATGCGCAGCGCGCGGGCCCGGTCGGCGCCCGCGACCACGGGGTCGAACACCTCGGTGTCGACCAGCTCGGCCGGGACCGCCATCGGGTGTGCCCGCACCGTCAGCACCGGCCTGCGCAGCTGCCGGGCGTAGCGCACCGACGCCATGCAGCCGGGCGAGCGCAGCGAGTCGGGGGAGAGCACGAAGATCACCGCGTCGCAGCGCTGGATTCGCCGCAGGACGCCGTCCCACCAGGTCGGACCGGTCGACACGCCGCGGTCGAACGCGACCTGGTTGCCCATGCCCGCCAGGTCGGCCCGCAGCTTCGCCGCGAGGTCCCGCTCCGGCTCAGCGTGGCTGACGAACACCTGCATGACTACTCCGCCCACCGCGCGTCAGCGCCCAGAGAGCGCCTTACTGATGTCGCACACCCGCCACTCGCCGTTCTCGTCGGCGAGTGGGATGTTCAATGTTACCGACGAGTTGCCAGTGGTGCGGGCGGCCAGGATGGTGAACCTCGGATCGGCACCGTCGATGTTGACGCTCTCCAGCGTGACATTGGCGGTGTCGAAGAACGCGCCGTAGAGGTGGCTGTTCTCCTTGAGGTCCCGCGCGCAGACATAACGCTGCATCGCTTTGTCGTCTCGGGTGTTGACCGCGTCGACGAAGTTGCGGGCGATCCGGGTCGCGGCCTCGGGGTCGGCCGAGGAGCTGCCGAACACTAGCAGCCCGCCCGTCACCCCTCCGGCCGCCGCGACGACCGCCCCGGCCACCACCCACGGCAGCACCCGGCGCTTGGCCTTGACCGCCACCGCGGCGGGCTCGCGGCGCACGGGGGCGGAGGGCATGACCAGCTCGTCGGTCTTCTCGCCGCGCGGGCGCGGCGGGTTGACCTGCGGCGGCTTGCTCCGGTCGTTGAACTCCTGTCCGTTCTGCACGACCAGCGTCGTCCACACCTGGCCGTCCCAGTAGCGGGCCTCGAACCGCTCGTGCGGGTCGGGCTGCCAGCCGGGGGCGAGCACCTGCTCGATCTCGTCGGCCACCTGGCGGGTCAGCCCCGGCCTGCCGCGCAGCCGCACCAGCAGGTCCCAGACGTCGGCGCGCTCCTGCTCGTCGCCCAGTCGCACCTTCAGCGCGGCGAGCAGCTCGACCTGGTCCGCGTCGGCGATCTCGTCGGCGTCGATGCGGTCGAGGTAGGCGTTGAGATAGGAGGTGGGGATCTCGGGTTCGGCGGGCATGCGCTGCGGCAGCGGTTTGGCCATCGGCAGCGCGTTGAACGCCTTGAGCAGGGCGATCGCGGTCTCGGCCGACCGGTCGGAGTAGTCGACCAGCCCGGCGGTCAGCCCATCGGGGATCTCGGACTTGGGCACGCGGCGGACCACCACGGGCAGCACGGGCCGCTTGAGGGCCTCGGCGTAGCGCAGCTCGGCCAGACAGGCCTTGGAGCGGACCGAGTCGGGGGAGATGGCGAAGACGAAGACCACGCAGCCGCGCACGTGGGCCAGGACGTCGTCCCACCAGTCCTGTCCGCCGTGGCTTTCCCGGTCGAACCAGACGTAGTGGCCGAGTCGTTCGAAGTCCGCGCGCAGTTGCGAGATCGATGCTTGGTCGCGTCGGGCGTAGCTGATGAATACATGCATCGGGGGGTCTCACGTTCACTGGCTGTGATGCGGAAGTGCACGCACGCTATTTGTGTAATTGTTCGACGGACAGGGACCAAAGGCCCTAGCGCCCCGCTGATCGCTTCGGTCCGTCGCAGACATATCGCAGGCCGGAGGCGGTTGTGACAACAGTGTGTGATTTTTGCGCCGAGGTGACACAAATATGTCTCACATTGCAATGTAACCGTTGGTAACGACCGGAGCGTCGCGGTCTGTGACCACCCACCATGACGTACCGTTGGTACGCCAATGGAGGTCGAAGTGACTGATGAACGTGGCGACGACGCGGTCGCCGAACTGCGCAAGCAGCTGCGCGGGACCCTGCCCGCGAGCGTCGAGGAGCTCGACGCCGACGCTCTTTGGGACCTGGCGGGGGCCGTGCGCACCGCGCGCAGGCGCCAGACCGAGCATCTGATGCAGGCAACCGAGGCCTCCCTGAGCCACGTGCCGCGGTTGATCCGGCCGGTCGTGCGGAAGGTGATCGGGCTGTGACCGCCGCCACCGAGATCGCCAAGCTGGCCCGCCTCCTCGGCGACCAGCCGGAGCGGTTCGCCTACCTCGCCGACCTGCCGGTGTCCGACCTGCGCGTGCTGCGGGAGAAGGCCACCGACGTGCTCTTCGACGCCAACCGTGCCGTCTTCGAGCGCATCGCGGCGGCCAGCAAGCTGGTCCCGACCGGGGTGACGGCCGCGGTGGCGCAGAAGGCGTTCGGACCGCTGCTGTGCGCGCGGGTCGCGGGGGTCCTGGAGCCCGAGCGCGCCATCGACATCGCGGGCAGGCTCCCGGTCGACTTCCTGGCCGACGTCGCCGCCGAACTCGACCCCCGCCGCGCCGCGGGCGTGCTCGCCGCCCTGCCCGCGGGCCCGGTCGTCGCGGTCGGCACCGAACTGGCCCGCCGCGGCGACTACGTGACGATGGGCCGCTTCATCGGCGAACTCCCGGCGTCGGCGCTCAAGGCGACGGTCGAGGCCCTCGACACCGAGGCGATCCTGCGCACGGCCGCGTTCAGTGAGGTCGAGGACCGCTTCGCCGAGATCTTCGCGATGATCCCCGACGCCAAGGTCGCCGAGGTCGCCCGCGTCTTCGCCGAGGCGTCCGACGAACTGGGCGAGGCAGTGCTGCCGGTGCTGAGGAACCTGGACAAGGCAGGCCTGACCAGGCTCGCCGCCGAAGTGCGGCAGCACTCGCCCGAGCAGCGGGCCCACTTCGCCGCGATCGCTGAGCGAGTTGGAGTGCTCGACAGACTCGGACCCCTCGCCGAGGCGCTAAACGGTTAAGCGGTGGCGGCGTCGGGTTCGCGGATCACGCGGGCCCGCACGGCCCGCAGCACCCGCTGGTCGACGGTCGCGCAGTCCACCGACAGCCAGTCGCCGATGTCGCGGACGAACTGGTCGGGCACCATCGCGCTGACGCCGAGTCCTGGCGTGTCGTCAGCGGTCAGCCGGCCCCGCCGGTTGGGGTAGAGCAGCAGCACCCCGCGAACGTCCACGTCGGGCAGGTGGTCCTGGAATGCGGCGACGGCGGCGAACAGGTTCGTCGTGCCGCCGCGGAACGGGTGCTCGTTGCGCCAGATCGAACCGTCCTCGTCGATCTCGTAGTGGCCGGGCAGCCACAGTTTCGACTCGACCAGCACCAGCCTGTGTCCACAGAGGACGGCATGGTCGATGTCGGCGAACACCGAACCCGGCCGCGACAGCCCGTGGAACACCCGCGCGCCGGGGAGCCGGGCCAGGTAGTTGACCAGCAGCTCGGCGGTCAGCCGCTCGCCGACCGGCTCCTCGTCGGCCTCGCCGAACACCGTCCGCTCGCCGAACTCGGCCAGGGCCGCCTTGTGTCCGCGCGCGGCGGTCACATAGGCGCGCAGCAGGACCGCTGTCGCCGCCAGCGCGCCGACCAAGAGCGTCAACCACGTCACCAGCACGGGTGTCGACAGTGGCGGCAGCAGCAGCGGGATGGCCAGCAGCGCACCCCCGACGAGCGCGGCCGCCGCGGGCGCGTGGCCCGGCGTCCGCACATACCCGATCCGCGGCTGGTGCTTGGTCAGGTGCCACCACGACAGCGATGACGGCGGCAGGTCGCACCCGCGCGGGGTATACGCGGGCTCGTCGCGGTACATCCGCCTGCGCGCCCGCGGCCGCGGCGACTCCGGCGCCGCCGCGGGCTCGCCAAGGTCGTACTCGGCCCGCTTGCGCGAGTCGACCAGCGTCTCGTACGCGGCCTTCAACAGCCGGAACGTCCCCGCCGTGCCACCCGCGTCGGGGTGCATGACCTTCGCCAGCGCCCGATACGCCGACTTGATCTCCCCAACCGACGCGTCCCTGCGGACGCCGAGTAGCTCGTAGTAGTCGACCTCTGCCACAGGGCGATCCTTTCAGACCGCCCCGGCAGCGGCGTTCGTGGCGTGCCGAATCAGCTCGTGATGTCCTTCGTCCGGAAGCGGCGCGAGGCCAGGAAGAAGAACACCCCCGCGTAGACCACCGCGGAGAACGCGCCCTTGGTCATGTTCGACCAGTCGATGTCGGTGGAGATCAGGTCCGACCAGGCGAACGAGAAGTGCGTCGGCAGGTAGTCGCGGATGTTCCCGAGCGCGGTGATCTGGTCGAGGATCTGGGACAGGATCGAGACCAGGACCGCGCCGCCGACCGCGCCGAGGGGGGCGTCGGTGGTGACCGACAGGAACAGGGCCAGGCCGGCCACCCACAGCAGGTTGATCGAGATATAGATGACCGCGAACACCATCGCCAGCAGCGAGTCCTCAAAGGACACCGCGTCGCCCATCGGGCTGACCGCCTCGCCGGTGCCGTAGAAGACGATGCCGACCACCAGCGAAACCGCGGGCAGCAGCACCAGACACAGCAGCGACAGCAGACCCGACGAGATCGCCTTCTGCCGCAGCAACCGGTGCCGTGGGACCGGCATCGACATCAGGTACTTCAGGCTCGACCACGACGCCTCGGACGCCACCGTGTCGCCGAAGAACAGCGCGACGATCATCGGGAGCAGGAAGCCGCCGGTGGCGAACAGGACGAACACGACGAAGTTCGGCGCCGACGCGGTGGCCAGGTCGACGAACCCGCCGGACCGGTTGGCGTTGGACGACGTGCCGAACTCGAAGGCCGCCCACAGCAGGAACGGCAGCAGCACCAGGAACCCGATGAGGAACTGCGTGCGCCTGCGCCGGAGCTGGCGGACCAGCTCCACGCGCAGCGGCAGGGTGCGGCGGGAGGTGAAGCCCTCGACGGCGCCGTCGGCACCGAACGACGTGGACTCCAGTCCGGCCGCCACCTCCATGTCGTCGATCGCGCCAGGGTCGGTGTGGACCGTGCTGACCGTCTCCCGACCGCTCACCACCACAGGCCCTTCCTTATGGCCGTTATCCGTCATCGGGTCACCTCGCGCGCTCGGTCGCGTTCCAAACACTGTGACATTGATTCGCTCGCGAGCTCGCTCATGACCCATCTCCGACCAGCTGAAGGAACGCGTCTTCGAGTCTGCGGCGCGGACCGGCCTGTTCGACCGCGACCCCCGCCTTGACCAGCACGGTCAGCGCCGCCGAGCGGGGCAGGCCGTCGAGGTCGGCGTGTACGAGGTCGCCCTCGATGGTGACCGCGTTGACCCCGGTGACCCCGCGCAGCGCCTCGGACGCCGACGCCGGGTCGTCGACCCGGAAGGTGGCCTCGCCGCCGCCCGCGACGATCTCGTCGACCGCGCCGGAGGCGACCAGCTTGCCGCGGTGCATGACGACCACGTGGTCGCAAGTCTGCTCGACCTCGGCCAGCAGGTGGCTCGACACCAGCACCGTGCGCCCGGTGGACGCGTAGCGGCGCAGCACCTCGCGCATCTGGTGGATCTGCGGCGGGTCGAGTCCGTTGGTCGGCTCGTCCAACACCATCAGGTCCGGGAAGCCGAGCATCGCCTGGGCGATGGCCAGCCGCTGCCGCATGCCCTGGCTGTAGGTGCGGACCTTGCGGTCGACCGCCCCGCCCAGGCCCGCGATCTCCAGCGCCTCACCGAAGTGGGCCCGCTCCAGCGGGCGCCCGGTGGCCGCCCAGTACAGCTCCAGGTTGGCCCGGCCGGACAGGTGCGGCAGGAAGCCCGCCCCCTCGACGAACGAGCCGATCCGCGAAAGCACCGGGGCGCCGGGGTAGATCTTGTGGCCGAACACCCGGATGTGGCCGCCGCTGGGCGAGATCAGGCCCATCAGCATCCGCAGGGTCGTGGTCTTGCCCGCGCCGTTGGGCCCGAGCAGGCCAAGGACCTGGCCGCGCTCGACCCGGAACGACAGCGAGTCGACCGCCTTGAGGCCGCCCGGGTAGGACTTCGACAGGTTCTCGATCACCAGCGGCACGTCGGTCAGCTCGGCGTCGACGTCGTCCTCACGCCGTCTGCGGATCGCGCCGACGATGGCGGCGAGCACGCCGAGCCCGAGCACGATCGCGATCCCGATCAGCGGCCCGGACGGGGGCGCGGTGCTCGACCGCGCGCCGGGCACCACCGGCACCGCCAGCTGTGGGTCGGCCATCTCGATCTTGTAAGCGGCGGGCTGCGCGGGCGTCGCGTAGGCCTGGTCGGTCGTGCTGACCACCAGCTCGATCCGGTGGTCGGTCTCGATCGGACGGACGATGCCGGGCAGCGACACCGTCACCTCGACCGGCGTGCCGTCGGCGGGGAGGTTCGGCACCCGGAAGGCCGACACCGCCGACCCCGGCAGCGTGCGGATCCCGTCCGGGCCGACGTCGTAGAGCTTGGCGAACAGCACCGCGCCGTCGGGCGCGGGGAGGTTCGGCATGGTCGAGACCCGCAGCTTGGCCGTGCTCGCGCCCGCGATCAGCAACTGCTGCGACAGCGGCGCGCTGGCGAACCGGGCGGACTGGCCGGGCAGGTCGATCGACACCCGGCCGGACAGCCGCGACGAGCCGCTGATGACCGCGCCGAGGCCGGGCATGCTGCTGATCGAGGCCGGATTGCCGCCGGGCGGGTTGACCACGGTCTGCGGCTCGCCGTTGACCGCGATCCGCCGCCGCTCGGTGCTCGCGTCGCCGCCGAGCCCCGGGTAGGCCGCCGCGGTCACGGTGCGCACCGACGGCGCCCCCTGTGCCCGCAGCGCGCCCTGGACGGCGTACTCGAACGGGGTGCCCGGGTCGGTGCCGCGCCCGCGCAGGTGGAAGTCGAACCAGTCGGCGATCTCGGCGCGCAGGTCCTTGCCTGGCCTGCCGCCGTCGTGGCCGCCGGTGAACCAGACGAGCTTGACCTTGCCGCCCGCCGCGCTGATCTGCCGGGCGCTGGCGTCGGACTGGTCGAGGCCGAACAGGGTGTCCTGCTCGCCCTGCACCAGCATCGTCGGCTGGGTGATCTTGTCGGCGACGGAGGCGGGGGAGACCGACTTGAGCAGGTCGATGGTCTGCTGGTTGGCCCGCCCGGTGGTCGCGACCTGCGCGTATGCCCGACACACCGCCTCGACGAACCGCCCGCACGGGTTGCCGTCACCCTGGATCCGGGGCCCGCGCTCGCTCGCCCCGGTGTCGATCGGGGCGGCGCCCGGCACCGCGCCGCTTTCGCGGTCCTCGTCGGTGCCCGCCTCGGTGGCCTCGGTGGTGGGGTTGGCCAGCCCGGCCGCGCCCATGCCCGCGGCGAAGAAGATGCCCGCCCAGGACCGCTTGAACACCCCGTCGGCAGCGAAGGCGTTGGCCGACGGCGAGCCCGCGACCGCGCCGGTGGTGGCCGAGTTCGGCAGCAGCGCCTGGCTCAGGTCGTTGTAGGTCATCACTGGGGCCAGCGCGTCGACCCGCTTGTCGGTGCCCGCGAGCAGCAGCGACAGCGCGCCGCCGTAGGACCCGCCGGTCACCCCGACCCTGGGGTCGTCGGCGCCGTCGAGCTGCACCTCGGGGCGCTTGGCCAGCCAGTCGACCAGACCGCGGGCGTCGGCGACCTCCGCGTCCGGGGAGTTCAGCGCGATCTGGCCGCCGCTGCGGCCGAACCCGCGCGCCGACCAGGCCAGCACCACGAATCCGCGCTGGGCCAGCTCGCGGGCGTCGGAGTCGACGCTCTGCTTGCTGCCGCCGAACCCGTGGGCGACCAGCACCGCCGGGGCGGGGGTCTGTTCTGGCAGGTAGAGGGTGGTGTCGAGAGACACAGCGGCGACGCCCGCCTGGGCGGACGGCAGGTCGACCATGGCGTCGCTGGTGCGGACGGCGGGTGGTTCGTCCGTCCGATTCAGCCAGACAACGCCTGCGACGGCGACGGCGACGACCAGAACGGCGGTGATCGCCTGGCGCGGCCGGATTCGGGGAAGACTGGGCACGTCAGAACCGTATTGGACCCAACCTGAGAACGCTCCCAGCAGCCTATTGACCAGCGGATGCGCGCATCCAGCCGTCACCTAAGGGGACCGTGACGGCAGCCGACCACGGTTGCCCACCTATCGCAGCCTGGACCCTGGTAGGCGACCCGGCCTAAGAATTCCGGGGAGGCGGGACAGCGGGACTGTGACGTACACCAATGGGTGGAACAGGGGGCCCGTCTGGTGCGTTTGACCTGGACAGGGAAGAATCGACCCACAGCAAGTGTCGGAGGGGAGTATTCCTTCGCACCGGTCTCGTCAGCACGGATCCCTCGGGATCCCGGGGCCGGTGGTCGATCCAGCCGCAAGTCGGCGGATCGGCGGAAGAGACCTCCGGTTGTCGGCATGCGCCCGTACACCGGAGGTTTGATCAATGGTAGTCCCTGCCTGGGCTTGGCTCGCCACCATCGGCGGCTTGATCGTGTTGTTCGCGATCGACCTGTTCATCGTCGACCGCAAACCGCACGAGGTCACCGTCGGTGAGGCCGGGCGGTGGGTCGGGTTCTACATCGCCTGCGCGATCGCCTTCGGCGCCGCGATCTGGGCTTTCTCCGGTGCGCAGTACGCGGGTGAGTTCTTCGCGGGCTACATCACCGAATACTCCCTCTCGGTCGACAACCTGTTCATCTTCCTGATCATCATGTCGGCCTTCTCGGTGCCGAAGATCCACCAGCACCGAGTCCTGCTGGTCGGCATTGTGATCGCCTTGGTGATGCGCGGCATCTTCATCGCCGTCGGCGCGGTGGCGATCGCGAAGTTCAGCTGGGTCTTCTATCTCTTCGGTCTTTTCCTGGTCTACACCGCCTGGCAGCTGGCTCGTACCGGCATGGGCGAGGACGAGGAGTACCAGGAGAACGCGATGACCAAGCTGACGCGCCGCGTCTTCCCGGTCACCGACAACTACCACGGCGCCAAGTCCTTCGTGAAGCTCGACGGCAAGCGCTTCGTCACCCCGATGTTCATCGTCATGATCGCCATCGGCACCGCCGACCTGCTCTTCGCGGTGGACTCGATCCCGGCGATCTTCGGTCTGACCAAGGAACCGTTCCTGGTCTTCACCGCCAACGCCTTCGCACTCATGGGCCTGCGCCAGCTGTACTTCCTGCTCGGCGGCCTGCTCAAGAAGCTGGTCTACCTGTCGGTCGGCCTGGCGGTCATCCTTGGTTTCATCGGCGTGAAACTCGTCCTTGAGGCCTTGCACACCAACACCCTGCCGTTCATCAACGGCGGCGAGGCGCTCTCGGTGCCCACTATCGGCATCGAGGTGTCGCTTTCGGTGATCGTCAGCGTCCTCGTGATCACCACCGTCGCGAGCCTCATCAAAACCCGCCGCGACGACTCCAATTCGAGCGACATCACCGAACCCGCGGAGCAGAAGCTCTAGAAACAGCGCGGATTCTTGTAGACGGCCTGGCGGCCCGGGTCTCCTTCGGGGGAACCTGGGCCGCCTTGCTGTGTTTCGGGGTGGTGGTTTCCGCGACCCGTGCGGCCAGGCTCGCGTAAGTTCCATGGTCATGACCGTGCTGCGTGGTGCCTCGGTCGCCCTCCGCCCAACTGTCCAGGACTACCGGCACGCCGGCATCGACATCTTTCTTGATCCCACCGTGCACGGCAGGGGGCTGGGCGCCGACGCCATACGTACACTGGCCTGCCATCTCATCGACACCCACGGCTATCACCGTCCGGTCATCGACCCGGCAGCTGACAACGCGGCAATGATCCGCTGCTGCACCAAAGTCGGGTTCCGGCCGGTCGGCATCATGCGGGAGTACGAGCGTGGCCCAGACAGCACTTGGCACGACGGCCTCCTGATGGACCTCCTGGCCAACGAACTGGTGCGCTGACGGTCCGAGCTGATCT